>NZ_CP009277.1:535000-1467500 GCF_025370035.1 Fervidobacterium riparium | reverse complement strand
TTGGAGGTAAACATACATGTCTGGATTGGAGAAAACAATAGTTTGCATAGATGAAAATGGGAGAATAATCGACGTATTAACCGATGATTTTAAGGTGTTTGCAAGTTCTAAAGCAGATACTGTTCTTAATGTGCTGGATGATGGAAGCAGAACAAAATTCTTAGCTTTTCTCGTTGATCTCAAGGAAAGCGAAGTTCAAGTGAACTGGGACATGAATTTCAAGGTTGATGACAAAATAATTGAATTTCTCGTTTCTGGAATAATGCTCAAGAACGAGTGTATATATCTTATTATATTGACACGGATAGTAGCAGAACTAAAGAAATTATACGAAGATTTGAGCACCATTAATAATGAGCAGATAAACCAATTTAGGAGAATAATAAAAGAATACGCAGAAAAACAGAACAAAATATATCTCGAACTTATTGAAGAAATTTCAAAGCTTAACAACGAACTTACGAATACTCAGCGAGAGCTAATGAAAAAAACGCTTGAGTTAGAAGAATTGAATAAAAGGTTATCAGAACTCGCCACAAAAGATGCTCTCACCGGATTGTACAACAGGCGAGTTTTCAACGAAATAATCGAAAAAGAAATATCGAGAACTCGAAGGTTCAATCAAGAGCTCACAATAATATACATGGACATCAACAACTTTAAGATTGTTAACGATACGAAGGGACATAGTGAAGGTGATAAGCTTCTAATTGAGTTCGGCAAGATACTGCTTTCTTCAACTCGTTACAACGTGGACTATGCATTTCGATTCGGTGGTGACGAATTTCTTTTGTTATTGGTAGGTTCAAATGAGGAAGATGCTGTGAAAGTTGCTGAAAGGATTCAGAGAGAAGTATCTAAGATAAGCGATATTGTGTCGGTTGCGTATGGAATAAGGGAGATTGATATTTCTCAAGAAGTGAACATTGATGAACTCCTTCGAGAAGCGGATAAGCTCATGTACGAACACAAAAGAAAAATGAAGGCAAAGCAAGTATAACATATCGTATTATATATAACTTTGTACTTGATATAAAGACGTTCATATGATAAAATAGTAGTGAAAATTCTAACAATGGAGGTGTTATGATGGAGATTGTTGCAAAGATTGTAGACGGTGTTTATTATGTCGGAGTGAATGATAGGGATACTCACCTTTTCGAGAATATCTGGCCACTAACAAAGGGGGTTTCTTATAACTCCTACCTGGTTGTTGATGAGAAAACAGCACTCATTGACACGGTTAAGGTTAACAAGATGAAGGAGTATATTGAAAAGATTAGGCAGATTTTAAATGGCAAGGCTCTGGATTATCTTATCATCAATCACATGGAACCTGATCACTCTGGAGCCATAGCTTCAATAGTTCACGAGTTTCCAGATGTTAAGATTGTTGGGAACAAGAAGACTTTTGAATTTATAAAAGCTATGTACCATCTTGAAGCAAATTTCTATGAAGTAAAAGAAGGCGACGAAATCAATCTTGGCAGCAGAACGCTCAAGTTCTACATGACCCCGATGGTCCACTGGCCCGAGACGATGATGACCTATGACACCAAAGATAAGATTCTCTTTGCGGGTGATGCTTTCGGTGGTTTTGGTTCGCTTGATGGTGGAATATTCGATGACGAGGTCGATGTCAAGTACTTCGAAAATGAAATTAGAAGGTACTATTCGAACATCGTTGGAAAGTTCGGCCCTATGGTACAAAAAGCTCTCCAAAAGTTGAATTCAATCGAAGTTAAAGTTATATGCTCAACACACGGTCCGGTTTGGAGAACAAATCCGCAACATATAGTCAGTGCATACGATAGGTGGAGCAAGTACGAGTATGAAGAGGGTGTAGTTATTGCGTACGGAACGATGTACGGTAACACAGAAAAGATGGCTGACTATATTGCAAGGGTGCTTGCCGAAGAGGGTGTAAAGAATATCCGTGTGATGAACACATCTACAACGCATGAAAGCTTTATAATCAACGAAATTTGGAGGTTCAAGGGCATAATCCTCGGTACTTGTACGTATAACAACTGGATATTCCCACCGATGGAAAATTTGGTGATAAACTTGGCTCATAAAGGCTTGCCGAACAGAGTTTTTGGCGTCTTTGGAACGTATGGCTGGAGTGGTGGAGGAGTGAAAGGTATTCTCGAATATATCGAAAAACACAAATGGAAACTTGTTGGCGAACCAGTGGAAGTCAACTTCTCACCGAAAGAGGAAGATTTTGAAAAGCTGAGAAAATTAGCGATTGAGATGGCGAAGGCAGTTAAACAATAAGTATCCCTAAAATAATAAACCTCCGGTTTGAACCGGAGGTTTTGTCTTTCTATCTTCTCGAATAAATTGCCGCTTGCTCAGGAACAAGGTTTGGAGGAATTCGACCTTCTAAAGCTTCAATTACGTTTATCGCCACCATTTCAGACATTTTGTCTCTTGTTTCATATGTCGCAGAACCGATGTGAGGTAACAAAACAACGTTGTCAAGCTTCTCAAGACCAGGTGTTAGCAATGGTTCGTTCTCGTACACATCGAAACCGGCACCAGCTATTTTTCCGTTTTTTAGAGCTTGGTATAGCGCAACCTCGTCGATAACGGGACCCCGGGCAGTGTTAATTATAATTGCATTTGGCTTCATTCTTTTTATTCGCTCTTCGCTGATTAAGTGATATGTTTCCTTTGTAAATGGTGTGTGGATAGATATGTAATCTGAGATGGCAATTAAAGTATCTAAATCAACATATCGGGCATTGTACTTTTCTTCTATATCCACTGGCAATCGACGTCTGTTATAATATACTACATTCATTCCGAATCCGAGAGCTCTTCGTGCAACTGCCTGACCAATTCTTCCCATTCCTATAATACCGAGGGTCTTTCCGAAAAGGTCGTATCCGAGAAATAGTTTTGGCTTCCAGCCAGTGAATTTTCCTTCCCTTACAAACTTATCAGATTCGACTATCCTTCTTGCAACAGTGAGCAATAGCGCGAATGCAATGTCTGCAGTCGCTTCAGTAAGAACTCCAGGAGTGTTGGTGACGAAAATACCTTTCTGCGTAGCAGCTTGAACGTCTATGTTGTTGTATCCAACAGCGTAGTTAGCGATGATTTTTGCCTTTTGAAGTGATTCGATGAATTCATTATCGACTGGGTCTCTCAGCTGTGTGACAATAGCATCAGCATCCTTGGATCTTCGTATCAGCTCGGATTTGGTCAAGAAGTCTTCTCCGTCATAGACATCAACATAAAACTTTTCTTTCAGAAGGTTTATGCCTTTTTCAGGTATTGCATAGGTTATGAATACTTTAGCCGTGCTCACTCGTTTTCACCCCACCAGTGTGTTTCATTACCTTCTATGAATGTTTTTTCCACTCTCGCGTGTGGCAGGAACGGATCATCACTCCAGATAACAACATCAGCGTCTTTTCCAGGTTCTATCGAACCGACCTTGTCGTCTATTCCAAGTATTTTTGCGGGATTTATTGTGAGCATCTTCAAAATATCTTCTTTCTTTGCACCGTACTTCATCGCGAGTGCCGCATGCATGTTAGCGAATTCCAAATGATGAACTGGATGATCTACCATTATCGCTGTTAGTACACCTTTCTCGTTCAATATTCTAACGTTGTCGTATGTTAGGTCTTTAGTCTCAATCTTCGTTCTAAAGCCAAATGGTCCGACTACGACTGGAACATTGTTTTCTGCAAGGTAATCTGCGATCTTGTAGGCCTCTGTTCCATGTTCGATAACGAGCTTGAAATTGAATTCTTTTGCTATTCTAACGGCAGTTGCGATGTCTTGAGCGCGATGAGCATGAATTCGAGCAGGTATTTCACCTTTCAAAACAAGCTCTCCAACTTCCATTTTTGGATCTCTATCAAGGAATACGCCGTCTTTTTCAATAGCTCGTCTTTTCTTTTCCATGTAATCTTGCACTTTCATAAAGTAATTTCTCATAACTGCGGCTATTCCAAGCCTTGTGGATGGCATCTTTTTCATCTCGCCGTAGACACGTTTTGGATTTTCTCCAGTTGCCATCTTTAAGCCGGCTGGAGCTTTAAGTATACAGTAATCAACTATATTTGATTTGAATTTCAAAATAGCTCCTTGTCCACCAATTACATTTGCACTTCCAGGGACAATCATGACCGTAGTAAATCCACCATTTAAAGCATGTTTGATTGCAATATCGTATGGATTGAAAGCATCTATTGCTCGTACATCTGGAGTTACTGGATCCGTCATTTCGTTTCCATCTTGCATGGATCCTACAGCTTCTTCGTAAAGGCCGATATGAGAGTGAGCATCGATAAAGCCAGGAAGGACGTACTTACCTGTGGCATCAATAATCTCCGCATCTTCGCATTCCAAATGCTTGGCAACTTGAGATATCTTACCGTTTTCGATCAAAATATCCCCAACGAAAGTACCATTTGTTACGCTTACTATTGTTCCGTTCTTAATCAGTTTTTTCATATTTACACCCCCTGAGCTTTGGTATAGCTATAAAAATTATACCATAGACGATTCGGAAAGCGAACTAAAATTATTAAGTTTTTTGAAAATTTAACACTGTTACATGAGCCAAATTCGCGTTTTTGTGGTAAAATACATATTAGAATTAGAAAATTTGATAAGAAAGGTTGAGGGGCTGATGAGATGGGAATTAAGAGAAGTTGATGAGTATTTGGTGGACCAGCTGGCAAAGGAGCTGGATGTTAGTCGTTTAGTTGCAAGACTCTTGGTTTTGCGAAATGTAAAGACCGTTGAAGAAGCAAGGAATTTCTTGTATCCGGCAAGAAATGTTTTAAGATCTCCCTTTCTGTTTAAGGATATGGAGAAAGCCGTGGAAATACTCCTCAAAGCAAGGGACAATGGGGAAAAGGTTGTTGTCCATGGTGATTACGATGTTGATGGAATAACCGGAACAGCGGTCCTTTATACGTTCCTTTCAGAGAACGGATGGGATGTTGAGTATTACATTCCAAAACGTGTTGATGACGGATATGGAATACAAACACAGTTTGTGCAGGAGAGTTTTGAAAAAGGCGTGGACGTTCTGCTAACAGTAGACTGCGGTATTACAGCTTTTGAGGCAATAGAAAAGGCGAAAGAACTTGGCATGAAAGTTGTTGTTACGGATCACCACCAACCTAAGGAAATCCTTCCAAAGGCTGATGCGATTGTTAATCCGAAAAGGCAAGACGAAACATACCCATTCAAAGAATTCGCGGGCGTTGGGGTTGCCTATAAGCTTGTATCAGCTCTTGCTGAGAGGCTCAATGTACACCACTCTGTCGTTGACAATCTCCTTGATTTAGTTGCGTTAGGAACAGTTGCAGATATGGTAGAACTTGTAGATGAAAATCGGTACATTGTTAAAGAGGGCTTGAAGAGATTAAACACTACGGAGAAGCTCGGGATCATAAGACTTGTTCAGAAACTTGGTATCTCTGCCATAAATTCGCGTGACATCGGTTATAGGATTGCTCCTAAATTAAATGCTGCCGGACGACTTGATTCTCCGGACGATGCTTTTAAATTGATAATCACAAAAGATGAAGCAAGTGCAGCAGAACTTGCAGAGTTGTTGTTGGGTTACAATACAACAAGACAAAGCATAGAAGCGAAGATATACAACGAAGCTGTTCAGATGATAGAAGAGAATAGATTAAATTCGCTGCCGATAATTGTGGCGTATGGGTACGGTTGGCATCTGGGAGTAATAGGAATAGTAGCGACGCGGCTTGTGCATTTATATAATAAACCTGTTATGGTTATCTCGATCGAGGATGGAATGGCGCGTGGTTCTGCGCGGAGCGTTCAAGGTGTAAACATAATAGAGCTTTTAGAAAAGTTCAGGGACATATTTGAAGACTTTGGCGGTCACACGATGGCGCTTGGTTTCAGTTTGAAGGAAGAAAATATCCCAAAATTATTGGAAGCAATTAGGAATAACATAAGTGAGGATGATGTTCGCGTTGAACCAATCGTGCTTGTTGACGAGAAGATATCCGTAGATGAGATAAATGATGAAATAATCAAGGCTATTGAATTGCTTGAACCTTATGGACACGGAAATCCGGAACCAGTTTTTCTCATTCAAGGCAGTAGCGTGGAGAGGTTTAAAGTTTTTGGTGAATCCGGATATAATGCAAGAATTACTCTTAGAGGTAATGCAAAATCCATAGAGGGTGTTGGGTTTGGTTTAAAAATCCCTTCAAATGATTTTTACGGAGTACAGCCACAGTTCTTAAAGATGGATGTTGTTGCTAACATAAGACTTAGCGAGAATGGTGCTCAGCTAAATGTTTTGGATTTAAAGATGTACCATGTAAGTGACGATGACTACACGGATAGAACATTCCTTCACTCGTTCTTGTCAAACTGGAGAAATCAGAAGGAAGAAGATTACGATCATCAAAGAGTTGAAGATGATATTTACCAGAGGCTTCCGAAAGTTTCTGAACTTGCCGAATTAAAACGTCCTGTTCTATTAAGATTCAGACTTCCTTACAGAAATGCTTTTTTGTTTGGTTTAATGAAAAAAGGCAGAACTCTCATCATTAACCCCTCAAGTACGGAAGCCATGCATATCTATGAAAGTTTACAGCGCCACAACATTCAGGGGTTAGTACTCGCCAATTCAGTCAACAGAGTAGCGGGACGTCACGTAGTAACAAATGCAGTGTATGCTGATTTCCTTGTTAATCCGAGTGAGTTCGATTATGTAGTCTTGAATGAGATTCAATTTTTAAAACACTTTGATGAAAATTTATACGATAGAATATTGAGAAAATTTGGCTCTGAGGCATTCTTCATAACTCTTTACACGTTCGATACGAATCTTCCAGAATATGAGGTTGAAGGGAATGTAGACTTCTCAATAGAAGATAAACGTAACCAACCCAAAGCTTTAAACAATACGGCGTCGTTCTTAGTTTACCTCTTTTCCTCTCACAGTTCCGTTGAGACGTTTTTCAACAATTACATTAAAAAAGTTCCTGCGCGCGACACGGTGTTTTATTCATCTCAGCTTGCACCGTTCCAAAGACTTATAATTTCAAGTTTGGTGAAAAGGAAAAAGGTAAAAAGACTTGTTTCATCCACAAATAACGACGTTCTGCCTTCGCTATTTGGAAGAGCTGAGGTAAGACTCTTTGATTTCCCATACACATTTAGCGAAATAATCGACTCGGTAAGCGGAGATGCAAACGTACTTTTGCAGCTCAATTACTCTTCTCAGGATGTTTCGAGGAAATATGAGACTTTGAAAAAGTTGTTCCCATCAAAAGAGGAGTTGAAAAGTGCAATAGAAGAATTGAATGTGTATCTGCCTATGAAAACAGAAGAGTTTGAGTTGTTCGTTAGCAATCACAACATTCCAAAGGGTGTAATCAAGAGTTCCTATAAAGATTTGGGAGGATTCAAAAACGACATCGTATCTGCTGTTGATTTTAATCCGGATAAGATCTTAAGAGTGCGGGAAAGACATATCGAACTCAATTATTTCGAAAAATATACTCTCCAAATTGAATCATTAACGGTCAAGGAAATGTACAAGTTGATTGATGAGAGATACCTTTACGATTCGGAATTGATCTTAGAAGGGTTGTAAAAATATGAGCGTATTAGCTATAGATTTTGGCAAAAGTAAATGTGGTTATGCGATCGGCACGCTTTTTGTATCAGAAAGCGGAACTGTGAGGACATCTGAGATAATCGAAAAGACAAAACGCTTCGAAAAAATAGCCGTAGGATTGCCACTTTCGATGAGCGGGAATTATTCAACGCAGACGTTTGAGGCAATAAAATTTGCTTTAAAATTGAAAAAGATGGGTAAGAGCGTTTTCTTTATCGACGAACGGATGACTACAAAAATGGCAAAAACATTCAGTAAGACCGATGATGACAGATTTAGTGCCGAGCAGCTGCTCTTAGAATACTTGAATAATCCTTCAAATTCGATAGAATTTAAGCTCTCAAGATTAGAATTGGAAGAAGAAATAAGTTGCCAAACAGTGTTGTTTATAGAAGTGCCTTTTAATGATAGAATTACTTTTGAAAATGCGTTGGTTTACTCAAAAGACCCATACATAGCTTACACGCACTTCGAAACGGGAAGTTTTGTGTATAGAGTCTGGAAAGACTTAAACGATAAAATCAAAACACTTGAAAAAAAGCCAGACTTGGTTATAATTAATAAGGATTGTAGACAACTATTATCTAATTTAGAATTTAGCTCCGATGTTCTACTTGTTGATGTAAAATACGAGTAGATGGTTGATGTGCTCGTAGCTCAATTGGATAGAGCGTCGGACTCCGGATCCGAAGATTGCGGGTTCAAGTCCCGCCGAGCACGCCAGGATGCCTCTTATTTCTGCAATTCAGATGTTCAACATAAATTTATCTTAGAGGGGGAATATGTCATGAGCTATAGTCTTCAGGTTGTGAAGGAAAGGGTTTTTGAAAAGGACATAGATGCTATATTGATTCTTAATGTCGAAAGTTCCAATGCTGTAACAACAAGATATCTATCAGGATTCACGGGGAGCTTTTCTGCGCTTCTAATTACACCCAAGAGGCATATCATAGTTACCGATTCAAGATATTGGACCCAAGTGAAGCAAGAGAGTACATTTGAATTGGTAAAATACATCCCACCGAAGAGTTTTCTTGATACTGTTTGTGAACTGGTATCCAACATGGAACTAAGGAAATTAGCTATAGAGAAGGATAGAATCTCAGTAACTCATTTTGAATCACTGAAGGAAAAGCTTCCAAACTGCGAATTCGAAGATATTTCGAGCCTTTTATTGGAAATTAGGTCAATAAAGACAGAAGAAGAGGTAAAGCTTGTAAAGTCGGCCGTTGAAATTGCCCAAGAAGCATTTAAGAAGATGCTTGAAATTGCTAAGGCTGGCATGAAGGAGAAAGAGCTTGCTGCCTACATGGAGTATCAAATTAAGCTCTTAGGGGCAGATGATGTAGCTTTTGATACGATAATAGCATCTGGTTACAGAGGAGCATTGCCACATGGTAAGGCATCTGAAAAAGAAATTGCTAAAGGTGAACCAATCGTAGTTGATTGGGGAGCAAGATATAGGGGATATAACAGTGATTTGACAAGAGTCTTCTGCATTGGAGAACCAAACGATAGAGTTAAGGAAGTATATAAGATAGTTTACGATGCGCAACAAAAAGCACTTGAGTCGATTAAAGCAGGGATCACGGGTAAAGAAGTTGACAGCATCGCAAGGAATCATATTTCTGAATGTGGTTACGGAGAATACTTCGGGCATGGGCTTGGACACGGGCTCGGATTGGAAGTACATGAAAACCCAGGACTTAGCTATAGATGGGATAAACCACTTATAGATGGACAGATAGTAACAGTTGAACCAGGAATCTATTTGGAAGGGGAATTTGGTATAAGAATTGAAGAAGACGTTGTCGTTAGAGAAAATGGCTGCGAGATTTTGACAACACTCTCAAGGGAAATTTTTGTTGTATAATTAGGTATAAAATATGAAAAAAGATCCGGAAAAACAAAATATTGGTAAAGAACTGGCACAACTGAATTTAATATCTACTTTGGGATTTACGATAATCTCAAATGTCATAGTTGGATATGTGATTGGTGCTTTTTTGGACAGATTATTCAATTTGGAAAAGATCTTAACCGTAACATTTTTAATTATTGGGACAATATCAGGCGTCTATAACGGAATCAAGTTTGTCATGAAGGCGGGCGGATATGATAAAATTGATAAAGACAAAGATAGATGATAGTTATCTATTTTTGCTCAGATTGATAGTCTACATAACCCTTTTTGCTTTTGCAGAATTCACTTTCGCAATGCTTTTTGGATACAAGGTTGTGGCTATTGGAATTTTGATAGGTACGGCAGGAATGGTTTTGGGCCTTTTTTCATTGCTAAAGGGTAAGAAGCGGATTGTCAGTCTGGCGGATGGTAAAATTGTTCTTGAGCTTGGTTATTTTATAAGGTATTTGCTTTACACTTCACTCTTTTTGTTTTCGGCAATTGCTTTTGGTAGTCCGCTTCAAGGGATTTTGGGAGTCTTTGTAGGATTGCTTAATGCTAAGATTGTTGCATTTCTCTTTGCATGGAGGTGGCTTAAATGACTAAGCGGAAGATGAGCAAGAAAGCCAAAATACAGTTAATAGTCTTTCTGATAGTTTACACGGTCATAGGTATTATAAATGCAAGAACGATGACCGCATCTCCGAAAGAGGCTTTATCTAATGTTACAAACAGGTGGGTTGTGCAATTCGGTCCAGAGAATGTTTGGTATTACAGAATCAACCCAGCTACGGTAATAATGTCGCTGGTTGTAATAACTATCTTAGTTGCTTTCGCAAGATCAGTTTATAAGGAGTTTTCAATTATTCCTGGAAGAAAACAGGCTTTTGCTGAATCGTTGCTGGAATTCATGTATGATATGGTCCAAAGCAGTATCCCAAACGAGAAATACGCAAGGACTGTATTCAAAATCTCTATGACGTTGTTCCTCTATATTGCTCTTTCTAACTTAATCGGTGGTTTTGTTCCTGGAATATCACCAAATGTTTCAATCCTAGCTGACGGAACGCGCAGTGTTAAGTTTGTGTTTTTTAACGATACTTGGCCTGCACCTACAGGTGATTTGAATACGAACGTTACATATGCAGTTATGGTCTTCATAATGAGCCAGTACTTTGCAATAAAAACAAAAGGGGTAAAAGGTTGGTTAAAAGGATTTCTTGAGCCAATCGCGTTCATGCTGCCAATGAATATCGTTGGAGAACTTGCAAAGCCTCTCTCTCATTCAATGCGTTTGTTTGGTAACATAACAGGTGGTGGGATACTTGTTCTGGTGGTTAGCTACTTTTTGAAGTACATGTTCCTTCCGCCATTCTTATGGGGTTACTTTGGAATCTTCTCAGGATTGATTCAAGCGTTTGTGTTCTCAACACTTGCCGTTGCCTATATGGCATCACAGATAGAGTAATTCAGTTAGTGCTTTCCAAAATCTATAACTTTTAAGGAGGGAGTATCTATGGAAAACATGACGGAACTTGCGAATGCTATTATCATTGCCGGTAAAGCTATAGGTGCAGGATTGGCAATGGGACTCGGAGCTATTGGACCTGGTATCGGTGAAGGTCACGTTGGTGGACATGCAATGGAAGCTATTGCGAGACAACCTGAACTCACAAACGTCATCATAACGCGTATGATTCTTGCTGACGCTATCGCTGAAACAACAGGTATATACTCTCTTGTTATCGCTTTCTTGATACTCTTCGTATTGTGAGGCGATCCGTATGGATCTTTTTGAAATCAATTTGACAGCTGTTGTTCAGCTGTTGAGTTTTCTCTTTCTTTTGTGGGCACTTAACAAGCTTTTGTACAAACCTTTTTTCTCTATGATGGATAAGCGAAGAGAAAAGGTCGAAGGAGAACTTGCAGAGGCTGAAAAATTGAGAAGACAAGCTGATGAAATGAGAATTCAGGCTGAAAAAGAGCTAAAAGATGTAAGACAAAAGGCTGAGCAAATTATATCGAACGCCGAAAGGGAAGCTGAAAGGATAGTTGAAGAAGCAAAGTTGAAGGCACAGCAGGAAGCTGAGAAAATCATATCAAATGCTCAAGCAGAAATAGAGAGGCAAAAACAAGAGGTTCTTGCTCAGGTACAAGGAATGGCCACAGAGCTTGCTGTGAGCCTGGCTCTGAAAGTACTAAAAGACGCTGTTGATGAAAAAGCTAAGAGAGAGTATCTTATGAAGATAATAAAGGAGCATGAAAAATGATGTATTCATCTATAGCAAGTAAATACGCACTTGCTCTTTATAACGTTTCCAAGATTAATCAAAAAACAGATGAATACAAAGAAAGATTGAATGTTTTTGTGAACATCTATAACGAGCTTTCGGTTTTTTTGAACAATCAAGCTATCAAGCCAGTTAAACGTTCACAGTTAGTATGCGACATAATGTCTGAGCTTGGATTCAAACCAGACGAAGTTTTTGGTAGGTTTGTTTATCTGCTCATATCAAATAAGAGGATGAAGTACATCAAGCAGATCGCAACCTTGTTTGATTACGCGATACTTGAAGAAAACGGTTTGGTTCCTGTTGAAGTCATATCAGCGACAGATTTGAATGATGAAGAAAAATCAGCGCTTACTGAGTTTGTTAGAAAATATACTTCTAAAACACCAGTTTTCAGCGTCAAAGTCGACGAAGGAATTATTGCTGGTGTAGTTGTCGAATTTTACGGCAAGAGGTACGATGCAAGTATTAAAGGTAGACTTGAAAAATTAGCCCGTGATGTGTTAAGAAGAGAGGGGTGATACCTTGAGATTAAACCCTGGCGAAATAGTAAGGGTACTTGAAAGTAAAATTGCCGAGTACCAAGAAGAGTTAAGATTGGAAGATGTTGGAAAGGTAATACAAGTTGGAGACGGAATTGCGAGAGTCTACGGTCTCAACAACGTCATGGCGAACGAAATGGTCGAGTTCGTTGAGACTGGAACGCGTGGTTTGGCATTCAATTTAGAAGAAGACAACGTAGGTATAATCATACTCGGAGATTATAAAGAAATAAAGGAAGGACATACTGTAAGACGACTGAACAGAATCATGGAAGTCCCTGTTGGAGAAGGACTCCTCGGCCGCGTCGTAAATCCACTTGGAGAACCAATTGATGGTCTTGGACCGATTGAATATAAGGAGACAAGACCTGTCGAATTCAAAGCCCCTGGTGTTATATACAGAAAACCAGTCGATACCCCTCTGCAAACAGGTTTGAAAGTCATCGACTCACTTATCCCAATTGGACGTGGACAAAGGGAACTGATAATCGGTGATAGACAGACTGGAAAAACGGCAATAGCAGTTGATACAATAATCAATCAAAAAGGCAAAGGTGTATATTGTATATACGTTGCAATTGGTCAAAAAGCATCCGCAGTTGCAAGGATAGTTGAAAAGCTCAAACAAACTGGCGCTATGGATTACACAACAGTGGTTGTTGCATCTTCATCTGATCCTGCCACTCTCCAGTATCTTGCACCATATGCAGGTTGTGCAATGGGTGAATACTTCATGTTCACCGGCAGAGACGCGCTCGTTATTTACGATGACTTGTCGAAACATGCGGTTGCGTACAGACAGATATCGTTGCTCCTCAGAAGACCACCAGGAAGGGAAGCTTATCCAGGTGACGTTTTCTACTTGCACTCAAGGCTCTTGGAACGCGCAGCAAGGCTAAACGATAATTACGGGGGCGGTTCTTTAACCGCACTTCCGATAATTGAAACTCAAGCAAATGACATATCTGCGTATATCCCAACGAACGTTATATCAATAACAGACGGTCAGATATACCTTGAACCGAGTCTGTTCTACGCTGGTCAAAGGCCTGCGGTAAACATAGGTCTTTCGGTGTCTCGTGTCGGTGGTGCTGCACAGATAAAGGCGATGAAACAAGTTGCAGGTTCGTTGAAGCTTGATTTGGCGCAGTACAGGGAACTTGAAACGTTTGCACAATTTGCAACAGAATTGGACCCAGCAACTCAGGCACAGATCACAAGAGGCCAAAGACTTATGGAACTCATGAAACAACCGCAGCACAGCCCAATGGAAGTAGAAGAACAGGTGGTTGTACTCTTTGCAGGTGTCAACGGATACTTAGATGATATTCCAGCATCTTCAGTAAGACCCTTTGAAGACGGTTTACTGAAATTTATGAAGGAGCGATATAGTGATTTATTAGAAGAAATCAGAACTAAAAGGCAAATAACAAAGGAAACTGAAGAAAAACTACACACAGTTGTGAAGGAGTACAAGCAAGAGTTCGTAAAAATGTACGGGAAGTGATGTTAAATGAGTCGAGGTAAATTGTTACAGATCAAAAGAAAAATAACAGCAACCCAGTCGCTGAAAAAAATCACTAAAGCAATGGAAATGGTTTCAACCGCTCAAATAAAGAAGGTTGAAAAAAGATTGCGAATGGCAAGAGAGTTTCTTGCTGAAACGAGCAGGATGGTATCTCAAGTTCACTTTGATGTGAAGCACCCATTCGTCACAGGTAATGGCAAAAGTGCTCTTATCGTAATTGGAACAGATATGGGGCTTTGTGGCTCGTTTCCAACAGAGATAGTCAAGAGAGCGCAAACTCTTGATAAGAAAGAGAATTTTGATTTTATCTATGTGGTTGGCGCAAAGATAACACCAGTGTTCAAAAATAATCCGAAAGTAGTTAGAATATACGAGCATGAGTACGATACACCAACTTTCGATTTCACTAAAACGGTTATCAACGACGTATTGTCAAACAACGTAGCGAACGTTAAGGTAGTGTATGGAAAATTCAAGAGTAAACTCGCTCAGCTTCCTGATGTTTACACACTGACACCAATTAAATTGGAAGAAGGGCAGCCTAAAGGCGATAGGTATGAATTCGAACCCATTGAGGAAGCTTTCCAAAGGCACCTTTTGGAGTTTTACGCCTCAAGTGTTTTGTTCTCACTTGCTTTTGAAACGAAGATAAGTGAACTGTACGCAAGGCAAAATGCTATGAGAAATGCTACTGAAAATGCGGAAGAAGTTGTAAGACTGCTGACAGTAGATTACAACAAAGTCAGACAAGCATCGATTACACAAGAGCTCATAGAGATTGTGACGGGTGCCGATGCTTTGAAAGAAGAGTAACGTTTTCTAATCAAAAAGGAGCGTGATATACGTGTCCAAAAAATCAGTTGGAAAGATTGTAAGAATTATAGGTCCTGTTGTTGACGTAAAATTCCAAGAAGGCGAATTGCCTGATATATACGATGCACTCGAAGTAAAGAATCCACAAACAGGAAAAAAGTTAATTCTTGAAGTTGAGCAGTTAATTGGTGACAATACCGTCAGAACTGTTGCAATGGACAGTACCGACGGTCTTGTTAGAGGTCTTGAGGTAGAAAACACTGGAGAACCTATAAAGGCACCAGTGGGACGTGGTGTACTTGGTAGAATGTTCAATGTTATCGGCGAACCGATAGATGAACGTGGAGTGGTAAGCAACGTTGAGTACTGGCCCATACACAGGCCCGCTCCTTCCATGCCCGAACAAAAGACTGAGATTGAAATACTTGAAACTGGTCTAAAGTCTATCGACCTTCTCGCTCCATTCCCGAAGGGTGGTAAGATAGGATTCTTCGGCGGTGCTGGAGTTGGTAAGACAGTTCTTGTTATGGAAATGATAAGGAACATTGCCATTGAACACCACGGATTCTCAGTTTTTGCAGGTGTTGGAGAAAGGACAAGGGAAGGTAACGACCTGTACTTGGACATGATGGAAGCAGGAGTTTTGGACAACACAATATTGGTTTTCGGTCAGATGAACGAACCACCTGGAGCAAGGTTTAGGATAGCATTAACTGCACTTACAATTGCTGAGTACTTCAGGGATGTTGAAGGTAGAGATGTCTTGTTGTTCATAGATAACATCTTCAGGTTTGTACAGGCTGGTAGTGAAGTTTCAGCTTTGCTTGGAAGGATGCCGTCTGCAGTCGGTTATCAACCAACGCTTTCTACAGATATGGGTGAGCTCCAAGAAAGAATTACATCAACAAAGAAAGGGTCAATAACATCAGTCCAGGCAATTTACGTTCCTGCAGACGACATCACAGACCCAGCACCAGCAACAACATTTACGCACCTCGATGCAACGATAGTCCTTTCAAGGCAACTTGCAGCTCTTGGTCTGTATCCAGCAGTAGATCCACTTGACTCTACGTCTAAGATTCTCGATCCAAACGTAGTTGGGAAAGAACACTACGAAGTTGCAAGAGGTGTCCAAGAGGTACTCCAAAGGTACAAGGACTTGCAAGACATCATTGCTATTCTTGGTATGGAAGAACTGTCAGAAGAAGACAAATTGATTGTTCAAAGGGCTCGTAAGATACAAAGGTTCCTTACTCAACCGACTCACGTTGCTGAAAAATTCTCGGGTATTCCTGGTGTATATGTGCCAATCAAAGAAACCATAAGAGGATTCAAAGAAATACTTGAAGGAAGACACGACGACCTTCCAGAAGCGGCATTCTACATGGTCGGTACAATAGATGAAGCTGTTGAGAAAGGTAAAAAACTCATGCAAGCAGCAGTTATCTGATTAGTTTCGAACAGTCGGGAGTGAATTGAGATATGAAAATCAAAATAGTTACTCCGTACAAGATAGTAGAATTCAGTAATGCAAAGTTAATAGTATTCAAAACAGTCGAAGGTGAAATGGGTGTTCTCGACAAGAGGGCACCCATTATTGCTAAGCTTGCAGTTTCTGATGTGAGAATAAAGACAGAAAATGCAGAGGAAACCTTCAAAGTCATAGGCGGTTTTATGCATTGTGATGGCAACGACAATGTAGTCATACTAACAGAAGACGTAGGAAGACCGGAAGACTTCGACCCTCACAAAATTGCTGGGAAAACCGAATTCCAAGAATCTTAGCGACTGATAAGAGCAATGAATATGGTGGGGTGAAAAGATTTGAAAAGTGCGATAGTAATTGATAGTACGACAAAATTGAGAAAGAATTTTTCTTCTGATGTAGATATATACACAGTTCCTGTTAGAGTGTTTATAGACGATGAAGAGTTCCAAGATTCAGACGGACTTACCCAAAAGATATTGGAAAGCATTAAAGAAGATAAGAAAGTAGAGACATCGTTACCGCGAATAGACTATATAGAAGAACTATTTGAAAAACTACACAAGGAATATGATATAGTTTATGTCCTTTCAGTATCTTCACTTTTGAGTGGTACGTACAATTTACTGTGCACAATAGCGAACAAATACGAGAATATCATAGTCTTCGACTCGAAAACGGTAAGTATTCAGAACACTTATGTTTTAGAACGTATGATTAAGGATATTTCAAATGGTAAAATTTTGGAAGAAGATGATATAATATCATATAGAGATGAATCGCTATTCCTAATATCTGTTTTCGACATAACAAGATTACACAAGAGTGGTCGAATAGGTAAAGTCGTGTCTCTAATAGGAAAAATAATGCACGTCAAACCAGTTCTAACAATTGCACGAAGTGGCGAAGTGCAACTGGTACAGAAGGCTGTAAGTTCTAAGAAGATTTCTGAGATACTGAGAGAGCGCGTTGAGGCGTTTGTTGAAAAACAGAAAAATCTGGGCAGTAGTTCATTTGTAATATACGGAGCTGTCGGAAGAGATGAGTATAAAGATTATGTATATGATATTGCTAAGAACTATGATTTAAAACCACAATTTCTTGATATCGGACCGGCGGTTATGACACATGTGGGAACGGAAGGATTCGGATTGGTGATTGGTGTTTGGGAGTAGTATTTGGGAGATGAAAATATGAAGAAAATTTACATTTTTGATAGTTCCGTGGATTTTCAGAAAGATATTGATTTTGGTGTTCCTACGGATGTTTTACCGTTGAGAGTATACGTTGACGATAAAGAATACATCGACAAGGTTACGATAACAGATGAAGAATTTTACAAGTATTGCCTTAGTGGAGCTAAAGTCACAACATCGCAGCCTAAACAAGAAATGATTAAGGAAAAGCTTACAAAATACTCTAAGGAATTTGATGAAGTTTACGTTGTAACAATATCACAAAAACTCAGCGGAACATATGATACTGTTCAGTCGATTATAGAAAATGAGAAGCTTAAAAATGTCACTCTGATAGATTCTAAAAGTGGAAGTGTGAAAACGACGTACGTGTTGTACAGAGTTATTGGTGCGGCGGAAAATGGCGTCAAGGTCACGCAAGAACTTGCCGATGAGTTTGTCAGAGACAGTTTGTTAGTTTTCACAGTTTCTTCTTTAGAATACCTCGAACGTGGAGGAAGGATTGGCAAAGCGAAAGCATTGCTCGGTAAATTATTGAGAATAAAGCCAATTCTTTCAACCGATGAAGAAGGATATACAATTTCACTCGGAATGGAAAGGACACACGAGGGATGCATATCTAAGATGAAGCAGTTGGCCGAGGAATTTGCGAGAAAAGTTTCAAATCCAATCGTGATGGGTGGGTATGGAGTTTCAGAAATGAAGACTTACCTCGACAAACTTTTGCAAGGTTTTAATGTGCATTCGGTAGCCAGAATTGGTCCTGCAATATCGGCTCATGTAGGACCTGAAGTCTTCGGTCTTGTTGTTGGAAGGGGGTTTTGATAGATGATAAAGGATTATCTAAACAGCATTATTGAAGAAAAGTCATCGAAAGATTTCATAGTCTTTTCGTCGGTTCTTTTTTCGATTGGTTTTATCATGTCGATAATTTCAAACGCATTTTTCTTCATCGACCATCCTGTCGTCAGGGCGTTTATCGGGATTGCTAACACCGTATTCTTCATTGGTGTGGTTGGTGTAGGAATTGTAATTTCAAAGTGGTTTAGAAATACAGATGATAAGTTGTACGCACTTTCAAATTTATATCTTACTTTCACAATAATTTTTGCATTTCTTGCTTACTTTATCCCGTTTTTATTTCTCATAACTACTGCTCTGATTTTTGCACTTATACTTACGGCAAGGAAGTTTGTTTTGGAAGAAAGCGAATTGTTCGTCGGAAAAACCTTGTCTTATTTCCTCATCACTTTGTCATTCTACACGATGGAGCTTGTGACAGAGCTAAACGAACAAATCACTCGGAGGTGATTGTATGGAAGTCAGAACATTTGCACGCGGTTTTGAGTTATCAGACGCTATTGAAAGCTACTTAAACGAGCGATTGGACAAAGTAAAGAGAGCTTTGGGATATCTTGGGAACAAGGAAAGTACAAATATCGAGGCGAGGTTTGACAAGGACGGTCCCTATTATACGTTAAGATTGCTTACCCACATCAATGGTAAAGATGTTGTGGTGCAGGAAAAAGCGAATGACATTTACGGCGTGATTGATAACGCGTGCGACAGTTTTGACAAGGCTGTTAGAAAAGAGCGAGAACTTTACAAATCGTATCATAAATCAAATGTGAAGGGCACGATTGAAGCAATGGCTGAAGAACTTGCACCAAGGTATGAAATAGAAGACGAAGAAGATAAGATTGAAAACGTAAGAAGAATTTACTTGGCTCACGTTAGCTTGGAAGAAGCAATTGCCCAAATGGACGTTATGGGCCACCAGTTCTTTGTGTTCAGAAACGTCGATACCGGTGAAATTAACCTAATTTACAAAAGGGACGGAAAATACGGACTCATTGAATTTGAAGAATAAAATCCGAAAAATTAATAGAATGCCATAAATAAACAAGTGCCCGCAAGGGCACTTGCTTTTTTGAAGTCTTTGTACTCCTTGACACAAGGAAAGAGAAGCTGTAGAATTTAATTGTGAAAGAAATCACGAAAAATATTTCCACTGAGTAATTAACATACAGGGTAGGTGTGGGACATGATAGAGGATAACTCTTCAAGAATTATAGTTCAAATATGTCTTGGAAGTTCTTGTCATTTGAAAGGTGCTTACAGAATCGTTGAAACACTTAAAAGCAGATTAGGGGATGTAGTTGATTTAAGAGGTTCCCTTTGCATGGGAAGATGTGCTGAAGGGATAAACATAAAGGCTGGAGAAGAGCTTATCCCAAATGTTTCAGAGAATAATCTGGAGAGCGTTATTGAGTGCATAATAAGAAGAGCAGGTGTTCATGATGCAACTGACTGTAAGTAAGTATATACTTTCTGACAAAGCAAATTGTCAGTACTGCTATAAATGCTTGAGAAATTGCCCAGTAAAATCCATAAGTTTTAAGAACAATGAATCTCTTGTTATAGAAGAGGAATGTGTTCTTTGCGGAACATGTGTCCTTACTTGTCCTCAGAGTGCGAAAACATACAGAAAAGATTCTGACAAAATGATTCAGCTTTTTGGAAAACCTTTTGTACTTTCGATTGCTCCGTCATTTTACGCACACTTTGAAGAACCACTTAAAATTCTTTCTTTATTGAGATCCTTAGGGGCAGTTTATATTTCAGAAACGGCAGTAGGAGCTGAATACGTTACAAATGAATACTTAAAGCTTTTTCAGAAAAGAACGGGACCTGCGATAACAACATCCTGCCCTGTTGTTGTTTCACTTATTGAAAAGCACTACCCAGAACTAAAAGATTACCTTCTTGAACTAAAATCACCCGCTCTTGCGCACTACGAATTCCTTAATCACATGTTCGGTTCTATTCCGAAAATTTTTATAAGTCCTTGTATCGCAAAAAAAGAGGAGCTTGATGGAAAATTCGACGTTGTGCTAACATTTGAGGAACTCGAAGGAATAATTGAAAAACAGGGACTTAAAGAAAAAGTTTCAACACTGAAGGAAACTTTCCCCGATGCACCGTATCCGAGAAGAACGAGAATCTACCCAGAATCCGGAGGAATAATCCGTTCAGCAAGTTTCGAAGGTAAGCATGATAGTCAGTCTTACATACTTGAGGGCATAAATAACATTATTGAATTTTTGAATACATTGCAGTCTTTGGAGGAAAAAGTGTTGATTGAGGCATCTGCTTGTGTCGGTGGTTGTATAAATGGTCCTGCAATGAGAAAGGACGATAATATTTTACAGCGTAGATTAAGGATGAGAAAAATAATTTCGCAGCTTGATAAACTTGAAGGTAAAAGAATAGATACGGATAGCATACCCCTTCAGATTCACAGGACATTCAAAGACAGGAAAGTTAGATATAACGTGCCAGATCATCTTATCTCAAAAATACTGGAAGAAATGGGAAAGACTGATCCTGTTAAAGAGCTTAATTGTACAGGATGTGGTTATGAAACATGCAGAGAAAAAGCAAGGGCAGTAGCCATTGGCAAGGCTGAAAAGGAGATGTGTTTTGAATACCTTGTTGAAAAAGTCTCTTCTTTCAGCAACCTCGTAGTCGAAGAGACGCCGAATGCAATAATAATATATCAGGATTCAGATGTGCTTTATCTAAATAACTCTGCCAAGTCCCTCTTCTCAGACTATTCAAATGAATTGATAATAGATATATGCAGCAAATTCAAAGCTGATTCAAGTAGAATACACGAACTTTATGTAAAATCTCGAAAAGTATATCTTTATCCCAAAGTCTTTGACCTACCAAACAACGGTGGTACCGTTGTGTTACTCGTAGATATGACTGAGATGATGGTTCAGAAAGAAAAGATGAACGAAATGAGGAAGAAAACTATACAAAAGATTGAGGAAGTCTTGAATGACCAAATGAAATTAGCTCAGGATATAGCGAGTCTATTAGGTGAATCAATTGCTGAAACGAAATCACACTTTTCAGAATTCAAGAGATTCTTGGGGGACGAAAATGTTGACATGTGAGATATATTACGCACAGAAGAACAAGCGTGGTGAAGAAGTCTGCGGAGACACGGTTAAATACAAGAAAAGCGAAGATAAGACAGTCATTAGCGTCTCAGATGGGCTAGGAAGTGGAATTAAAGCAAGTATTCTTTCTACTCTAACTGCTTCCATGGCGACTACCATGGTGTTGAATGAAGTTCCTATATCAGAAGTGTTCAATTCAATCATCTCGACGCTACCAACTTGTAAAGAACGCGGAATAAGTTACGCAACCCTCGCAACTTGCTCAGTTAATCACCACACAGGAGAGACTCATATCTTTGAATACGACTGTCCTGTAGTATTAGTTTATCGTAAAGGCATGCCTATAGAAATTAAGAAGTACCAGTACGAAATTCAAGGCCGGAAAGTATATGAGACAAACTTTTTAGCTAAACCTGGTGATATCATTTTCCTTATGACAGATGGAATTACTCAAGCAGGCATGGGGACGAAAAGATTTCCATTTGGCTTTGGTATTGAAAACGTTGTCAAAGAACTTAACAATCTTCTTCTGAATAAAGTTGATCTGAAAAGCATAGTTAGCCACCTCGTGCACTTAGCTGATGCACTTGACACCGGGACAAGAGGTGATGATGCAACAGCTTGTGCGATAAGAGTCAGGGAAAGAAGAAATTTAACAATAATGGTAGGACCACCAGAAAGGAAAGAGTACGACGAACTTGTAGTTGAGAAACTCATCAAGTCGGAGGGAAAGAAAGTTGTCTGTGGTGGAACAACGAGCCAGATAGTTGAAAAAGTGCTCGGCAAAAGCGTGGAGATTGATTTTTCGAGCATATCTGAATATTCTCCACCGATAGGATACATGGAGGGAATAGATCTAGTGACAGAGGGTATAATTACCCTCTCACAAGTTTTCAGATACTATGAAAATCAAGATTCAACACTTGGTGTTGGTGCACAGAAGCTTATAGATTTATTTGAAGAATCAGATGTCATAACCTTCCTCGTTGGAAGGGCAATTAATCCTGCCCACCAAAACCCACTATTCTCCCACGACATATCCCTCAAATTCAGGCTCATCCACGACATCTCCAACATACTCGAAAAGCGTGGAAAGATCGTGAAAGTGGAGTATTATTGATCTATTTTATATAACACTTTCCTATCACTTCACACAACTTTTTGAGAACTTCACGACAAAAATTCTGCCTGTTACGAAAAATGTATATTTCTTCTCGAACAAGGTGTTACAATAGCATCAGAAATCGTATTGGAGGTGATTCGAATGGCATTGCGCTTGCGTGAAATAATTGCGTTGTCTTTGCTTGGTGTCTTCTTGTTTGTAATTGCGGTACCCCAGAATGAGTTTGTTATAAATGAATACACGGAGTCAAGAAGTGTTGAAAGAGTTGAAGTTCTAACGCCCAAAGTGTTGATATCAGCAGCGACACTCAAAATCACTCTTTCACCAGACGATGACAAGTTAGTCTATTCCGATTCATATACCCCGAGTCTCAGTGTATCTCAAGATATAACACGAATAAGTGGTATCACAAACTCTGTTATACTTGGGACAAAGAATATTGAGCATCTGCAGATCTCAACGGCAGTGGTTAGTGTGTTAGGAGTAATGAATCTAAAAAGCCTTGAAATATCTTCTGCAACCTGTGAGATAAATAAAATAATTATTAAAAATGGTTGTGATATAACTATCTCCGCAGCTGTCTTGAATGGAGAAATATATGTGGACAAATTGCAACAGTATGAAAATGTGTCGTTAGAGATAAACAGCACAACCGCAGACGTCACTGTATATGTAAAGAGTGGCGATGAAGGTAAGATAAAGTTGAACAATCCAAAGGTGAAGATAAGAAATTGGTGAACGAGATAATGTGAAATCTTCTTTCCATAAATCTTTTGGGAGGTGAAGGGTATGAAGAAAGGTATAAACGTTTTGCTGGCAGTTTTACTGATATGCGTGTCTTTGAACGTCTTCGGTTTCGAATTCGGTGGTGGTGGACCGTTCGTGATGTTCATCCCTGGAGGAACTTTCTTCAATCTTAAAAACATCAACGTTCCCGTACTCGATTTTCCAAACTTTGAAGATGGTATAATAGCTCTTGGAGGATTTGGTTATGGAGGGGTTCCTGGTCTCTCATACGGTGGCGGTTTTGGATTCAGTGGTGAAAAAGAAGTAACGAAAGATGGGAATAAATACAAGCTCGTCGTTTCAAGTGGCTTCGGCGGAATGCTGAGAAATTTGTCCTTTGGAAGTGTATCTTTGCAAGCAGGCGCACATTTTGGTGGTATTGATATCGAACTTGGAAGGAAGGTAAATGAGAATAACACGAGTATCGGAAATCTTGAAGGTGGTACTTTGGAAGGTTACTTGTTTGCCAACATAAGTTATCTCGCAGTTGCATTTGAACTGTCTTTGGGTATAAAGGTTACAAACTTCATGGAACTCAGAGCGGGAGCTCTTGGAATCGCGGGTTACTCGTACGATGGTTGGTTAGTGAATAACAAGCCGCTTACAGGATTAAGTGATGAAAACAAATTTTTGCTTATGTACACTATCTACGGAGGAGTAGGTTTTGGATTCTAAGAAGGACTTTAGAATTGTAATTATTCTCTTGATTCTTTTTTCGACATTCATATTTTCCAGAAGCGGTGATTTAGACTCTGCCAAAGAAGGTGCGCTTATGCTTCAAAAAAGCATGAGCGTGCCGTTTCCTGTCAACATCCTTTATTTCTACATAGGTAGTCTACAACTCAATAATGCGGTTTCGGCTTCACCTTACAATGTGAGGATTAGATACGTGCGAATGGAGGCATTTTTCGAGTTTGTTGACAACAACAAAATGGCACAAGATGTTGTCTTAGAAGATGGAGAGTTCATAGTTATAATAGGCGATAAAAAGACACTTGAAGCACAAGAGATACTTAAAGTCTATTACATGCTCACGTATACCTTGCTTTTGAAAAAGGATATCGTTAAAGGAATTTATTATTACGAAAAACTAAAAGAGCTTCAAAATTCCAATAATTACGTAGATAAGTTAAAAGAGCGTTTTCCAAATTTCAAGACCGCCAATACTGCCTATTAAGGTGAAGAATATGGAAGAAAAATACAAATTCAAAGAGAAGATGGATAATACAGGTAAAGAGATAATCGTAGTTGAGATAACGACATTCGTGTTGTACATCATCTTCCTTTTTGCAACAAGGCTCAAGGATTTCATAACCCCTTTGGTTTTTTCATTAACTCTTGTAAACATAACATATTTTCTCTTCAGAAATTTCAAACGCCTAAACAGAGCAAAATCAAGAGTAAAATATATATTTGACCTTTTGAACTGCCTTTATTCTATATTCTTAGGTTTCAGTATTTCCGAAATTGTCTTGAAGGTTATAGCTTTTAAATCCAATAAATTGGATATGAACGATATATATACGATACTTATAACAATATTCTCTGTACTTGTATCAAACTATGTCTCTGGCCTACAAGAAAAGCTCCAGAGAGCTGAACTGGAAAGAAAAATCCAGCAGATGAATTTTGAACTTATAAGTTCTAAATTCAACCCACACTTTGTATTCAACACTTTCAACTTCTTAGCCGAAACAACACGCGGAAATCCAGAAAGGGCAGAAGAGATGATAATAAAGATTTCGGATTATTACAGAGAGGTTTTAAAATTCAAAGACAGATGGACAGTTAAAGAAGAGCTCGAGTTTATCTCAAAGTATCTGGAAATTCAGAAGGAACTCCTTTCACATATTCCGATAGAGTATGAAATAGATTATGATTTAAACACTGCAGATTATTTAATACCCACAGGCATCACTCAACCAATTGTAGAGAATGCAATTAAGTACGGCATAAAGAAAAATAACGGTGGAATAATATCAATAAACGTGATGTTAGAAGATGGACTTTGTATTGAGATTAAAAATTCAAAATCCGCTTTCGATGAGGTATGCATTAAGAAATTTGGCACGGGTTTAACAATAGTTTCAAAGTTGCTGGAATTTGTTAGTGGGAAGCTGGAATTCTTGACAGAAGAAAATTTGACCATTTTCCGTCTATACATTCCAACAACTTCTTAAAGCGGAGATGTGTTAATGAGAGGTGTTTAAGATGATTACTTGCGGTATCGTAGATGATGACCCTGTCGCTATCGAAAGAGTGGAAAGACTCATTGGAGAAATAGATAGCGCTTTTCAGATAGTTTTCAAAGCGACCGACTGCAGTGAATTTGTAAAATGTGCAAACCTATACAAACCAGACGTGCTTTTTCTTGATATTAACATATCGGAAGACACTATCTTTGGACATCTGGAAAGGCTGAATTACGAACCGCACATTGTTTTCATCACTGCATACGACGAATATCTTTTAAAAGCCTTTGAAGAAGGGGCAATTGATTATATTCTAAAACCTATTTCAAAAGAACGACTATCGAAAACGATTGATCGAATCAAAAGGTTGGGCTTGAATAGACGACCAAATGAATACTATGTCAGGCAAATATTAAAGCTGCCAGTAAAACAAGGCGAAAGTATAATACTTGTCGATTTGAAAGATATAATCTACTTGGAAGCTGATGATAAGACAATAAAGATATTCACCGAAGGTGAAACGTACGAGACATCTACACCACTATACACACTTGAACAAAAGCTACCAGCAGATAAATTTGTACGCATCCACAAAAGCTACATAGTTTCCGTGGAGCATATTGTGGAAGTGAAAAAATGGTTCCAGAATTCATATATTATAGTCCTCTCAGACAATACTGAACTGAAACTTTCAAGAAATTATCAAGAGGAAGTTTTTAAAAGGCTTGGACTTAAGAACTGATATTTTTATCCACCTTGCTTTATCGGTTTGTATTTTCACAAAAAGCAGGAATTACCCCCCTCTTACTTGTGCTAACTACCTTCTCAAGAGTTATCGTATACCCCATTCTTCTATGCATAACATTGTAAAAACTTCTGTCAAATAATACCACTATTCTTAACATTTCATTCGTGAAAAATTTCTAAAATACCCATTGACAAGTCTAAAAATATGATTTATCATATTCGTGAAAACTATCACGAATAAGCCTACGAATGTAAGAATAAAAGCAAAAGCTATAGAGAATTTATTGTTATGAGTGGAGGTGTGGAGATGCTTACTCGAACTTACAGTAAGGTCGAAGAGATACTCAAGAAATACGAATACAGAAAAGAGATGCTGATTAAGATCCTCCTCGAAGTGCAGAAAGAGTACAGACATATCCCAAGGGATGTTGTGAATTACATCGGTACAGCTCTCGGAATACCACCGGCAAAGATATACGGTGTTGCTACGTTCTATGCTCAGTTTTCCCTCAAACCAAAGGGTGAATACACAATATTGATCTGCGACGGAACGGCATGTCACATGGAAGGTTCAATGAGCTTGGTAAAAGCAATTGAGGAAGAAGTTGGAATAAAACCCGGAGAAGTTACACCAGATTTGAAGTTCAGTCTCGATAAGGTTGGATGTCTCGGAGCATGTGCACTTGCACCAGCGATGGTTATAAACGATGAAGTATACGGGAAACTCGACGGGGAAAAAGTTAAAGAAATTCTTAGAAAGTTGAAAGAGAGAAAGGAGGATTAAGATGTCAACAGTCGTTATCAATGAGCCAATAATAAAGAGTCCCGAGGAACTCGTTCAGTATATATCAAAGCTTAAGGAAAAGAGGGAGAAGAAACTCCAGCAACCGTCAGTTTACGTTTGTGTCGGTACCGGTTGTACAGCAAGCGGTTCAAGAAAGGTCTACGCAAAATTCGTCGAAGTTATTAAGTCCAAAGGATTAGACTTTAAAGTTGAGACGATAGATGACGACGAACCAGTAAAGAAGACAGGATGCTGTGGACTTTGTTCGCTCGGTCCACTTGTAAAGATAATGCCAAGCGGTATTACATACAGCCACGTTACAGTTGACGATGTCGAGGAGATAGTTGAAAAGACGCTTGTCAAAGGCGAGGCAATCGATAGATTACTTTTGACAGACCCAATCACTGACAGGAAAGTTGAAAGGCTTGAAGATGCAACGTTCTTTAAGAACCAGACGTTCTACATAATGGACGCGATTGGTACAAGTGAATGTGAGAGCATCGAAGATTACATGGCGCGCGGTGGATATCTCTCGCTCGCAAAGGTTCTCTCCGGAATGGATAGGGAAGAGATAATTAAGATGGTTAAAGCATCGGGCCTGCGTGGTCGTGGCGGTGGTGGGTTCCCAACAGGTCTCAAGTGGGAAGCTGCATACAAGAGTCAAGGCGATATCAAATACGTCGTCTGTAATGCGGACGAAGGAGACCCAGGAGCGTTCATGAACAGAACACTCCTCGAAAGAGACCCACATTCTGTTCTCGAAGGAATGGTAATCGCAGCTTACACAATCGGAGCTAAGAAAGGTTACGCATACATCAGAGCCGAGTACCCAATCGCTGTTGAGATGTTCAACAAGGCAATAGAAGATGCAAGAAGATACGGACTGCTCGGTGAAAATATACTCGGTACAGACTTCTCATTCGAACTTTACGTAAAAGAAGGTGCTGGAGCGTTCGTCTGTGGTGAAGAGACAGCACTCCTTGCATCAATAGAGGGTAAACGTGGCGTTCCGAGACCAAGACCACCATTCCCAGCACAGTCAGGACTTTGGGGCAAACCAACACTCATCAATAACGTTGAATCTTACGCAAATGTTCCAAAGATAATAAAAGATGGTGTGGAGAACTACAGAAGCCGCGGTGTTGAGAACTCACCAGGAACGAAGATGTTCTCGGTGACAGGTCCTCTCAAATTGACAGGTATCATCGAAATACAATTCGGTACGACGTTGAGATATATCCTTGAGAATATCTGCGGTGGAACGTCAAATGGTCAGAAGATTAAGGCTATCCAGATAGGTGGACCATCTGGTGCGTGTTTGCCTGAAGAACTCTTTGACCTTCCACTCGATTACGATTCTCTAAAATCTGTCGGTGCAATGGTCGGTTCAGGTGGTATCGTCGCAATTACGGAAGACAGATGTATGGTCGAAGTGGCAAGGTTCTTCCTCGACTTCACAAAGAGAGAGTCGTGTGGTAAATGTGTCCCATGTAGAGAAGGAACGATGCAGGCTTACAACATACTCGAAAAATTCACTCAAGGCAAGGCAACATACCAAGACTTAGAAAATCTTGAGTACCTTGCAGAAGTGATAAAGACGGCATCATTGTGTGGACTTGGAAAAACGGCACCGAATCCAATTATAAGTACACTGAAATACTTCAGACCTGAGTACATAGAACACATCGAAGGAAAATGTCCAAGTGGCATGTGTACGGCGTTCAAGAAGTACGTGATTATACCAGAAAAGTGTAAGAGCTGTAGCTTGTGTGCAAGAAGCTGTCCAAATGGTGCAATAAGTGGAGAAAGAGGAAAGCCGTACGTAATCGACCAGGAAAAGTGTATTAAATGCGGTTTGTGTGTAACGAAATGTAAGTTCGGCGCTATCGAGCTCGTTGGTTAATTGTCAGCGAAGAGCGTTTTCGGGAGGGTGATGGATAATGAGAATAATCGTGAACGGCAGAGAAATAGAGATAAGAGATGACGCAAGAAATGTGCTCGAAGCACTGAGGGAAGTTGGGATAGAGATACCAAACTTGTGTTATCTGTCCGAAACATCAGTCTACGGTGCGTGTAGAATGTGTCTCGTTGAAGTTGACGGAAGAGATATCGTTACGTCATGTACGCTCCAGCCAAGAGAAGGTATGGTAATAAAGACACACACACCAAAGATATACGAGATGAGAAAGGGTATATTACAGCTCTTACTTGCTTCACACGATGGAGAATGTACGACATGTGAGATGAACGGAAAATGTAAACTTCAAAAGTACGCTCAGGAATTCGGGCTTACAACGAACAGGTTCGAAAAGATATCGAAAAAGACGGTTACAGATACATCTTCGGTAATAGTCAGGGATAATGGAAAGTGTATTCTTTGTGGAGACTGTGTCAGAGCATGTGACGAAATTCAGGGTATCGCTGCGATAGATTTTGCATACAGAGGCTTTGAAGCACAGGTAGTTCCTTCATTCGAAGAAAAACTTGAAAATACCGAATGTGTACTCTGCGGTCAGTGTGTTGCGTACTGTCCAACAGGTGCTCTCGCAATTAGGAACGATGTTGATAAAGTTTACAAGGCTATCGAAGATGGAAAGTACGTAATAGGCATGATAGCTCCAGCAGTGCGCGCATCGTTGCAGGAAGAGTTTGGGCTTGAAGATGATGTCGCCACATCAGGTAGAGTTGTCTCACTACTCAAGATGATAGGATTCAAGAAAGTTTTCGACGTTGCATTCGCAGCAGACCTCGTTGCATATGAAGAAGCACATGAATTCCTCGAAAGAGTCGAGAAAGGTGAAAAGTTACCACAATTCACATCATGCTGCCCAGGTTGGGTGAAATTCGCTGAACAGTACTACCCAGAGTACATATCTCACCTCTCAAGTGTGAAGTCGCCACAGATGGCGCTTGGTGCGATAATCAAGAAATTCTACTCAAGAGAAATTGGTGTTGACCCGAAAGATATAGTTCTCGTCTCAATAATGCCATGTACAGCCAAGAAATTCGAAGCTGAAAGAGAAGAGTTTGAAGGCAACGTGGACATAGTCCTTACAACAAGGGAATTGGTGAAAGTAATCAAATCGACAGGAATAGATATAAAGATGGTTGACCCAGAACCGTTCGACAGACCATACGGACTCTCATCACAATCAGGTTTGAGCTTCGGTAAGACTGGCGGAGTGCTCGGAAGCGTTGTTAACGTAATAAATGACAAGATGAGTGTGAAGAGCGTAGAAACAAAACAACTCTCAGAAGGCGTATCTTTGACAACCGTTGAATTGTCTAACGGAAAGGTAGTAAAGGGACTTGCAGTATTTGGACTTGGAAATGCGAGAAAGATAGTCGATGCACTTAAGAACGGTGAAATGGAAGCAGATGTTGTTGAAGTCATGGCATGTAACTATGGTTGTATCGGTGGCGGTGGACAGCCGTATCCAAACGATGTCAGAACACGTGCAAGAAGAGCTAAGATACTTAAAGAAGTCCAGAGCATTGACGTTTTGATATCGCCAACTGAAAACTTCCATATGCACCAACTTTACGAAAAGTACTTAGAAAAACCACTTAGCCACGCATCGCATGAGGTAATTCACACGCTCTACAAACACAGAAAGAGAGTACAAGAAGACGAGATCGACATACTACCACTTCCAGAAGAAACAGAAGATAAAGTCAAAGTCAGCGTATGTCTTGGTACATCCTGTTACTCAAAAGGTTCATACGAAATACTTGAAAAACTAATCGCAGCTGCAAACAAAGAAGAGTGGGCAAAGAATCTTGAAATAAAAGGTACGTTCTGCGTTGAGAACTGCGGAAAATCACCAAACGTTGTAGTAAATGATATAATAGTATCCGAAGCAACAGTCGAAAAAGTAAAAGAGGTGGCTATAAATGAGCTATCAGGAAAGAAAGGGGATTCTAAGGTTTCCAAAAGCAACGTTTGAGCGTCTTAAATTGTACCATGCTTTCTTAAGCCAAATCCATGCCGAGGGAAAGATTTATGTTTTATCAGAGGACATAGCAGAGATGCTTAGAATCACCCCAGAGCAAGTAAGAAAAGACTTCTCATTCCTTGAAACAAAGGGAAAACCGAAGGTCGGATACGTTATCAAAGAGCTCTTAGACGAACTTGACGAACTCTTTGGAACCGGAGTTGACGAGAACATAATTATAATCGGTGCTGGACATCTTGGAAGTGCACTTGTGAATTACAAAGGTTTTAAAAACATCGGTGTTCGCGTAGCAGCGATATTTGATAACGATCCACGCAAGATAGGAACGATGGTTGGCGATTTGATGGTATTGCCACTGAAGGATTTATCGAGGGTAATAAGACGCTTTAAAGTCAAAATAGCAGCTATCTGCGTTCCAGAAAGTGCGGCTCAACAAGTAGCGGACTTACTTGTCGGACACGGTATCAAGGCATTGTGGAATTTCTCCACACGAATATTGGACGTACCGCCGAATATCATAGTTCAGAACGAAGATATAACAAGAGGACTGCTTGGCGTGAAACACATGCTTGCTGAGTCTGAAAAGAGTTCAAGTATAGATGCGATGAAGGTAAATGAAGGGTAAATATGAAAAATATAAATGAGCGTGACGTGTATCACGCATAAATAGTGAGGACAGACCTCACAACGGCCACCACACCTTCCCACCCCGGTCTCACCACCGGGGGATTTTTTTATTATCAAAAACCCCGGCTTTGTCAGCCGGGGTTCAGTTATAGAACATTAAGTTTAAATCTTCCAAATTTCGTGGTATTCGTGCGGTGTTTCGCAGTATTCACACACGAACTTTCCATCTACCTGTATGAAAGATGCCATTACGTTTTCGCCATGTGCAGGATTTGTGATACAATTTTCGTTCTTACACCTGATTTCTTCAAAACCGTAAATGCGCGGTGGCATCTTTATTCTGTATTTTTCGATGACTCGAGAATTCTTAACAATGTTCACAGTTGTATTTGGCGATATCGCCGATAGCTTCTTAATCTCTTTGAATGATAAATACCTGTCTGGCAAGCTTATGTAACCTTTGTAATTTCCATCGGCGGATTTGAAAATGCCATCTGCACTGTCGACGTCGTAAAGCCTCAGAATTTTTCTAATCTTAATTATTGTATTGTATATCTCTTCCTGTGTCTTTCCCTTTGCCACATGGTCTATAACCGTTCCGTTCTCTATCGGTTTTATACCCCTCTTGCCTTCCTTCGATACGCCTTTTGTTCCATCAACTATCGGAGCCGGAATAATGAAATCTTCATCTTTTTCTTCTTGCATTCTTCCTGTTTCAAACGGTACTTCAAGCGCACCACCTAACATCGACAACAACACTACACGCACGTAGTAACCATTTATCGCCTGTTCTTCCCAACCGTTCAACGAAAGCGTGTCGAGGAATGTAGGTATTTCAGGATTGAACTTCGGACGTGGGAGTGGGTGATAGAATTTGGTCCCCTCATGAACTTTCTCGAGCATGTCTTTTCTAAAAGTAACAGCCTTTCTCAAAATCTTTTCCTTTTCGAGTATGTCTTCACCCATTCGTTCAAGCTGTAATCTTGTGAAGTACCAGATATTAGCAGGATTACCATTCGACAGATACTCGTCTATTGAGTAGAACTGCCTCACTTCAAAACCATTTCGCTTCATCTTTTGTACATATCCTTCAGGCATCTGCAACTCAGGAGGGGCAATCAAGTCGACTTCAACGTTTTTGAAGACTTTTAACCCATCTGCTTTTGAATGTACCGTTCTTCCGTGGAGCAAGTCACCTACGAGTGCTATTCTTATGTGCGAATTGTCGAAATTGTTGTGCTCAAGGAAGGTAAATTCATCGAGGAGTTCCTGGGTTGGGTGTTCGTGTTTTCCATCTCCGCCGTTTATGAAAGCAGGTCTCATTATTCCATGCCTATCGGCGAACTCACCAACTTTTTGCTCGAGCAACCGAACCACACCTTCAAGCCTTGTTCTCAAAACGAAAATCGAATACTCGCTGTAACCTGTTAACATATTGAACGTATCTACATAACTTTCTTGCTTATTAAATGAGGAGTGCTCTGAATCGAAGATGTTTACCTTTGCAGTTTTGTGGAATTTAGCAGCGTTTATGAAGGATTCTTTCGTTCTGGTGGAAGGTTCTACGAAGACGATGTAAATGCCGGTATCTCTCTTAATCTGAAATTCACTCACATCTTCTCCACGTTTCAGTTTTTCCTTCAGCCTCTTAGTAGATTGGTACAAAAAGAGTTGCTCATCGACAGAAAAATCGTTGATAACTGCCAGCGTCCGGCTTAAAAAGTTTCCCATATACTTATCACTCCCCCCACGTTCTTTACGCTGTTTTTTGTTTAACAGTCGGTCTTACCCGACTTTTTATATCTCGGTATATTATACACCAACTTTCCAAAGATTCAACAACGAAGATACGACGTTCCGCATATGGAAAACTAAAAGAATAGATGTTATAATCTTGATTAGCAATAGATTTCCAAAATTTATGGAGGGAGATGCAAACATGAGAATCGAAAATTCGAAGAACTCATATCCAATACCAACATGGGTACACGAAAGTGTCATTTATCAAATCTTTCCTGACAGATTTGCGATAGGTAAAGGCAAAAGCGTGAAAGACAAGGAAAAACTTTACGCATCAAGGTGTGGAAAGATAGTCGATTGGAATGTTCCGCCGGTAAGGAAGGAAAAAGCCAGCCACGTAATGGAATTCTACGGTGGGGATTTGTGGGGTATTGCTGAAAAGCTTGATTACTTAAAAGATTTAGGTGTCAACGCCATATACACAAACCCAATTTTTCTTTCCCCGACGAACCACAAATACGATGCGATTGATTACTTGAAAATAGACCCGCAATTTGGTGGCGAAAAAGCCTTCAAATATTATGTAAAAAAAGCAAAAGAAGAGAATTTCAGGCTGATATTGGATGGCGTGTTCAACCACCTCAGCATCGAAAATCCGTGGTTCAAAAAGGCATTGAAAGGCGACAGGAAGCACATAAGTAAATTTGCCATACATGAAAATGGTCACAGAGCGTGGAACGCTTTCAAATCACTTCCCGAATGGCACCTCGAGGAAGTCGAAGTGATGGAGTACATTCTCTCAGTTGTAAAACACTATCTACACCAGGGAGTAGATGGCTGGAGATTAGACGTTGGCTACGACCTTGGATATGTCAACAACGCGTTGATAACACAAACAGCAAAAAGCATTTCGATGGAAAAATACGTTGTTACAGAGACATGGAACTATCCATCAGATTGGGGGATGGTGGATGGAATAATGAACTACCATTTCAGAAACAGTGTCATCGCTTACCTTAAAAATGAATTCGACAACTTAGCCGATGCGCTCCAGCAGGCATACAACGATACGACAAATATCCACGGTTGCTGGAATATGCTCGACAGCCACGATACAGAAAGGATCGCAACGGTTATTCCAGATAAGCAATTGAGGAAACTCGGTATTGTGCTGCAATTTACTTATCCCGGAGTTCCTGTTGTCTATTACGGAACAGAGATAGGCATGGAAGGTGGAAACGACCCAGAGTGCAGGGCAACGATGCGTTGGAACGAAGATGAGTGGGATAAAGAATTGAGAGAATTCTACAAAAAACTCATAAATATACGAAAGACTGAAACAGCACTCAAAGTTGGAACATTTGAAGTGCTCAAAAAAGAACCGTTGGTGTTCTACAGAAGAACAGCACATGTTTTTGATAGTGTAATCGTTGCTGTGAACAAGTCCGAGACGAAGCAAGTTACAATATCGATTCCAGATGGCAGAATTCTTGCCGGAACGTGTTTCACAGATCTTTTCACGGGCGAAGAGTTCTGGGTAACGGGTGGAATCATGAGATTTGAAGTGCCATCTAAAGGTTTCAGAATTCTCAAGATGACTAACAGGACAAGGAATGGGTACAACCAGTACAAGAGAATTTACTAAGAACCGAGGAGGAATTATCTGCTTGAAAAGATTTTCGTATTCAAGTGAATACTACAATTCAATCGCTAAAGTGTACGACTCAATGTACGAGGATGAGTATTGGCAAGTTGCAAGAAAACAAATAGAAATGGCTATACTGAAATACAAACCGCAACTTGATGGTGCAAAAATCCTGGACGTTGGTGCTGGGACCGGCTACTGGTCCTTTTGGGCTTTGCAAAGAGGAGCACAAGTTACACTCGTTGAACCTGCAGAAAATATGCTCAAGATTGCGAAGGAGAAGATTGCACAAGTGGGACTGCTGGAAAAAGCAAGGTTTATAAACTCGACAGCTGAGCAGATGGATGAATATATAGATGAACAATTTGACGTCATTTTTGCGTTGGGCGATGTGCTGAGTTACGTGAGTGATTTGGACAAAGTTCTTTCCGTTCTTTCCAAAATATCATCACCAAATGCGCTTATGTTTGCAACGGTTGATAATTATTATTCGTACTTGAAAGACGTAATAATCCATGGTACGTGGGAGGATTACAGAACACTCGAAAGGAAGAAGAGACTACCGATCGGTTCGGAACACGGTGTGTTTGAAGCGAGGTGTTTTACAGCAGAGGAGATAAAACTCTTAGTGAAACAGCACAGCTTCCAGGCAATAGAGATAGAAGCTTTGGCTGCTTTTGATAAGGTAGAAAAAGCACTTAGATATGGAAAATACCTGGTAAATGAACTGGAACATTTGTTTATTATACTAAGAAATAGCAAAGGCAATTGCTCTACATAATCTAGATCAAAAGGGCATCCTCTTCGGATGCCCTTTGTTTTCTTATTCACACATACCCAAGCCCTGTCATCTTTTCGATTTGGAGTTTTTTCATTAGTTCTTCTTTTGAAATGCCTTCTTTTTCTGCAAGTATTTCAATGGCTTTCGATATATCGTACCCAGCTTTCCTTATCACTTCCGAAACCGTTTCGTACCCAAAGTAATTTATCAATGGCGTAAGGTTTGATGTCGACTTTTCAAGGTTTTCTTTGCATTTTTCGTCGTTTACATCCAAGAGTTTGATATATTCTGCAAGTGCATTACATGAGTTTATGAGTAATCGCATCGATTTAAGCGTGAAGTGTACAATTACCGGTGCGAATTGGTTGAGTTGTAGGTTTCCTTGTGCACATGCATGAGAAACTATCTCGTCATGACCAAACACGGTAAGTGCATTCTGCATGACGTATTCAGGAACGATAGGATTTACTTTTCCAGGCATTATGCTGCTGCCAACCTGAACGGCTGGCAGTTTGAATTCTCCAATCGCTGTGTTTGGACCGCTGCCGAGCAGGCGTATGTCGTTTGCAATTTTGTAGAGATTCACAGCGAGAGATTTTAGCAGTCCATGGACTTCGGTGAATGTATCGAGGTTTTGGGTTGCATCTATCAGGTTTTCAGACTTTGCAATTTTCACATTCGCAATCTGCCTGAGCACTTCGACTATCCTGAGTATGTACTCTTTCGGTGCGCCTACACCTGTTCCTATCGCTGTACCGCCAAGGTTGACACTCCTTATTCTTTCTTCAACCTTGTTGAGTCTCCACCTGTCTCGAGCAAGTGCGTCAGCCCACGCACCGAATTGTTGTCCTACCATTATTGGGACTGCGTCCATCAACTGCGTCCTTCCAATCGTTCGTACGTTGTAGTACTCTTTCTCCTTTGTTTGTATCATTTCCTGAAGTCTTATAACCCCATCGACAACTTCGCGAAGCCGTACAATCACTGCCATCTTCCCGGCTGTTACGAATGTGTCATTTGTCGATTGGTGGAGGTTAACGTGATTGTATGGGTCAACTCTGTATTCGCCTTTCTTTCCTCCAAGCATTTCCGTTGCACGGTTTGCGATGACTTCGTTGATGTTGAGATTCACAGAAGTACCCGCTCCGCCGCACAGTGGGTCGACAACAATCCATTTTTTCAATTCTTCCCACTCGTCGCATGCCTTTATTATCGCTTCAGAAATGCTCTTGTCGAGCCTTCCGAGTTCAGCGTTGAGCAATGCTGTGGCTTTCTTTATCATGAAGTAAGACCATATGAATTTTTCATCGAAAATCTCACCTGTTGGTGGAAACAATTTCAGAGCTCTTACAGTAGCTATGCCATAATATGCATCTTCCAGTATCTGCTCTTTTCCAAGGTAATCTTCTTCTATTCTGTATCTTTTCTCTACATTTTCCATGTCTAACTACCTCTTTGCAACAGATATCTTGAGTGGCTCAAGTGCCCGTTCAAGCACGCCGTGCATGTAGGAAATGACTATTCCGTAATTTGTCATCGGGATGCCGAGGCGCTTGAACATCCTCACCCTTCTCATCATTTGGTTCCTTGTATTCACGCAACCACCGCAGTGTATGACGAGCTTTGCATCCGCTACTTCTTCGTATTCAGGCATGTCTACTCCAGCCCACACTTTGAAATTTATATTTGCTCCTGTATGATTGACAAGCCACCTCGGAATCTTTACACGACCTATGTCTTCTGTTAACGGTCTATGCGTACATCCTTCCATTATTATCACTGTATCGCCATCTTTTAGTTTTTCTATCTCGTACACGCTTTCTACAAAGTACCGTATGTCGCCTCTGTAATTTGCTTCGAGTATTGAGAACGTTGTCAGTGCTACATCACTTGGAACGTCGGACGCAACTTTCATGACCGCCTGTGAGTCGGTTATGACAAGCTTCGGTGGTTCGTTCAGTTTTTCAAGTGTGTATCTCAGCTCTCTTTCCTTAGCAACAATTGCGACCGCTTCTCTGTCAAGGATTTCTCTTATGGCATGGACTTGCGGCATTATTAGCCTTCCTTTTGGCGCACCGAGGTCTATCGGGACGACTAAGACCACCAAATCGCCCGCGTCGACGAATTCCGGAATGAACGGCAGTTCATCGTCGCTTGGTATAATTTCGTTCAGTGTCTTGCCTATATTTTCAAAACCTGATTTCCTCACAGAACTTACTACAAATACTCTCGTAGAGAATTCTCTTTCATATGCTCGAGCTATTTCTTCTGCTTTTTTGTCCAGTAAATCGGCTTTATTTACCGCAACGATAAATGGAATTTCGAGCTCTTTGAAAATTTCTGTGATTCTTTTTTCGTATTCACCTGGGAAATTGTCTGTCACAAGTATTCCAGCATCAGCTTTGTAGAAAGCTTTGATTGCTTTCTGAACCCTCTTTTCGCCAAGTTCACCAACATCGTCAAGCCCGGGAGTGTCTATGAGCGTAACTGGCCCAAGAGGATGTAATTCCATAGCTTTATAAACAGGGTCTGTCGTTGTCCCGGGCACGTCACTCACTATCGATATCTCTTGTCCAGTTAAAGCGTTCATGAAAGAAGATTTTCCAACGTTTCTTCGTCCGACTATCGAGATGTATTTTCTAAATCCACCACTTGGTAACAATCTTAACACCTCACAAATTCAGCTATTTTGTGTAGAAGAACTTTTCATCTGGCACCTTTGGCATGCCTTCGGGATACAATTCATTCAGTTTTCTCAAGTACGATAAAACCTCGTCTTTACAATCAGCCGCACTTACGTAGTTGTACTGGCTTCTCTGGAGCGAAGTTTTGAGCACATTTGCTGGCATTCCGAGTTGTGCACTCGTAATTTCGACTGCTCTGTCGATATTTTTGTACGCCCACGACAAGCTTTCTTTAAACGATTTTTCGAAAAGTCTTACGGTTTGCGGATAGTCAACGAGCTTTCCAGTAACGAAGATACCAGTGATTGGAATTCCGTATTTCAATCCTGATGCCTTGTTCCACTCATCTTGTAGGTCAAGTATTATCTTTCCTTTCGACAATGTCATCGTAACGAACGGCTCTGGAATCGCGGCGATTTTGATTTTTCCACTGTTGAATAAAGACACTATTTCTTGTGGCTGTGCGTAAGCAAACGTAACATCTTTGTCTGGTTCAAGACCGTTCTTGACGAGTAAGTATCTCATAACTATGTCTGCTGTCTGTCCTCTACCGTGTGCTGTGTAGATTTTCTCACCTTTGAAGCTCTGAAAGCCTTTGAACTCAAAGTCTGGAGAGGCAACGACATAGAAGAGCCTCCAGCTGTAAACTCCAACGAGCCTTACGTCTACACCTTTGTTGTACAGTGTTGCGCCAAACGTAACTGGAAGTGCTGCAAAGTTGACTTTTTTCGAGACTATATATGCCGTGGCTTCGTCCATTGTCTTCCAAAGTTTAATATCAAGCGCAATGTCAGTTTTCACTTCTTTGTTCAGAAGTCCTGCAACCGGGAAGATAGTAGGTCCGAATGGATTGATAAGCGTAACACCAAAACCGAATATCACCGAGAATAATAGAATAATGCTCACAAACTTCTTCATACACTCCACCTCCTCATGATTTTAGAGAGAATTTCAGATTCCGCACTAAGAAACTCGGAATTCGATATATCTTTTGGTATCCTTGAAACATCTATCGTCTCCAAAATTCTGCTGGGTTTATCGCTGAGCAAGTATATCTTATCAGAAAGTAATAAAGCCTCCCTCACATCGTGAGTCACGACGACCATGGAAAAGCAGGCTTCTTTTCTTTTCTGAATGATGTCAGAGATTATGGATATCTTCAAATGTACATCCAAGGATGCAAATGGTTCGTCGAGCAACAAGAGCTGTGGATTTACAAGCAATGCTCTTGCCAGATTAACCCTTTGCCTCATTCCACCACTCAATTTTGAAGGCATGTAGTTTGCAAAATCATCTATTCTAAGCGATTCTAAAATCTGGTGTATCTTTTCTTCGTCCTCCACAACGAATTTAAGGTTTTCTAAAACGTTCTTCCAAGGTATTAAGCGCGGTTCTTGAAAAACATATCCTATTCGTTCAGCGTACAGTTCGACTTTTCCTTGAAAATCGTGAACCAACCCTGCCATTATACGAATCAAAGTAGTCTTTCCACAACCTGATGGTCCGAGGAGTGCGATAGATTCACCTTCTAACAATTCAAACGATATATCACTTATCACTTTCAGTGGTCCGAAATGCTTTGATAAATTCTCGATCTTCAACAGGATTTTATTCTTTATGCTACATACTTGCTCCACTATACCAGCTCCCAATTTTTGAGTGCATTTTTGATAAACCTATTAACGAAATTCTCCACTGTAAGTCCTATTATTATGATAATTGCAGTGTACGCGTATACTTTCTCAACGCTGACAGATTGCCTTGCCCAAGCTATCAACACGCCGATACCATTATCTCCGCACATGTATTCGGATACGACGACAACTTTCCAAACGTTTCCAAAGATAACTTGTATAGCACTTAAAAACTGAGGTAAGATGGAGCCTAAGTAAATATCTTTTACAACCTTTTTTCTACTGACCTTGTAAACTCTTGCCATTTCTAACAATTTCCTGTCAGTTGTCTGTATTCCAACAGCAGTCGAGAGAATAGCATGAGGTAGCAAAGATAGAATGCTTACGACAACCGGACCAGTCCATCCAATGCCCCAGATGAACATCACCAAAGCAAGCCACGTGATTATGGGTATCGCTTGGACAACCAAAATTAGAGGTCTAAACATGTTGCACAATGTCTCATTTAGCCCAATTATGAAGCCTATGAATACACCCACTGTTACGGTTGAAATCAACACCACAATGACTTTGAGAAGCGTTGAACCCAAAGAGTCAAGAACTCCCAATCTCATCAATTCCAAAGCCATCGTTTTAAGTACCAAGGGCGGTCTTGGAAGTATAAGGTCAGAATTGATTATGTAGGATAAAAGCCACCATGTGAAAAAGATTACAAACAAGCCGAAAACGTACTTCAAAAATGTTCGCATTTTAATTCACCTGCTTCATTTTTTGTCGAAACTTAGCTATACACAATACAATTTTTTCAAAGTGAAACTTTTGACAAAGTATACCTGCTTTTGATATAATAATGATACCACAAAACAAAGGGGGTGTAGTGCATGGCAAAAGATATCACTGTAAGAACTGTTATGGCTATTCTTGTTGACAAGAGAGAACAAGCTGCCGTAGAAGTTCAGAAGTTGCTCACAGAGTACGGCTGCTACATCAAAACGCGTCTTGGACTCCATGAAGGTGCAGGCCAATACTGCTCGCCAGTTGGGCTTATAATCCTTGAACTTGTTGACGATGAAACAAAACACGAAGAGCTCTGCCAAAAACTCAACGGTATTGATGGTGTGACTGCTAAGTACATGAAGTTAGAAATATAAATCACGTACACAAACAATCATAAGGCGGTGATATTCACCGCCTTTTTTATACAAAGATTTCATCAATTCTCTTCCTGCTTCCGAATCCTTCGCCAACAGTTAAGCCCACACTTTTTATCATCGCCTTAGTGCATTCAACGCAAGCTGTGTCTTTTTCAAATAAACATATTTTTCCCGGATACAACGAGTAATTCGGTCTGTACGGATTTGGCGTCAAGTTTGGCATTATTACATTCGCACCGTACTTGAGTCCGTATTGGCGACCGTAGGGATTTATAGAGCCAAGCGCTGTTGTAGCTGGTATGTTAGCTGTTGGGACTACTATACGAGCGAGTGCAACCATTCTCAGTGTTGTTTTCAAATCTCCTCCATTTGCATCTTTGAGCGGTGTGTCGGGATTCGGTATGTATGGTCCTATCCCTATCATGTCAGCGTCGATTTCTTTCAAGAACGCCAAATCCAAAGCCAAGTCGTAAGGTGTCTGACCAGGTAATCCAACCATGAAGCCTGCGCCAGTTTCGTAACCAAGTCTTTTTATCTCGTACAAGTGCGCTTTTCTGTTCTCGAACGTGTCACCGGGATGCAATTTTGCGTACAGCTCCGGTGAAGCTGTTTCGTGGCGCATCAGGTACCTATCAGCACCGAGTTCTTTCCAAATTCTGTATTCTTCAAATGTTCGTTCACCGATGCTGAGTGTTATTGCAACATCAAGTTCTTTGATTTGTTTGATGATATCGCACATCATTTCTGTTGTGTAATATGGATCCTCGCCGGATTGCAGTACTACTGTTTTAATTCCCATCTGGGCTATCAACTTAGCGCGTGCAACAATCTCTTCGACGCTCATTCTGTATCTCGTTAAGTTCTTATTTTCAGCTCTCAAACCGCAATATAGACAGTGTTGAGAGCAGTAATTCGAAAATTCTATGATTGCTCTCAAATACACTTCATCACCAACATATTTCCTTCTAATTTCATCTGCAGTCCTGAATATCTCTTCATCGTATTCATCTGTGCTAATTATATGCGTCAAATAATCCAAATCAACATTCTGAATCTTCTTTACATCCAACATATGCTTCACCTCAACGATTTTTATTCCTTCAAGTCACTTGATTCGCTCGGTTCTCTCATTTCCTTTACTCTCTCAATTATCTCTCTAATCAAAACGTATTCATCTTCATCTATTTCCCTCTCAGCGAACATTAGGTACTTTTCATCCTCATACACGATGAAGCTTTCAGTGTACCGCTCATCTCCAGCTCGGGCTATGCAGGACAAACGTCTGCCTATTTTTTCACATATCCATATTTTTGTATTGAGCATTGCTGCGTATTGTATTAACATGGAGCTTAACTTCTCAAAATCTGACATCTCTCTCACCACGGTCGATTCTCTCAAGATACTTCTCAACCATTTCTCTGCTATTTACTCTTTCCATTTCTTTTCGTATCAATTCATTACCAATTCTCTTGGTTTCTTCCGAGGCATAGTCGTTGAGGTATTCTCTGAGCGTGAACAGAGCATTTGGCGTGCAGAATCTTTTTACGAAGCCCGGTATTGCAAATTCCATGAAGTGCTCTCCTGTTCTTCCCATTCTGTAACATGCTGTACAGAAAGATGGTATATAGCCTTCTTTGAGCAGATCCTGAATAACTTCCTCAAGAGTTCTGTTATCGCCGAGTATAAATTGGCTCTTGCGTATCTTTTCTGGGTCATCTTGCGAATACGAACCTATTCCTATGCTTGAACCGCCATCGATTTGCGAAACGCCCATTTTTAAAACTTCTTTTCTCAGTTCAGCCGGTTCGCGAGCTGTAAGAATCATTCCTGTGTATGGTACTGCAAGTCGTATTATAGCAACCAATTTTTTAAAATCTTCGTCGCTGACCTTGTAAGGTGGATGGTATGATATTTCACTTCCGACAGCAGGTTCTATTCTTGGGAATGATATCGTGTGAGGACCAACGCCGAACCTTTCTTCAAGATGAATTGTATGGTATATCAATCCCATCACTTCGTACTTCCAGTTGAACAGTCCAAAGAGTGCACCGATGCCTACATCATCTATTCCTGCAAGCATTGCTCTGTCAAGGCCATAAAGCCTCCAAGCGTAGTTGGATTTTGGACCTCTTGGGTGCAACTGTCTATATGTTGGCTGATGATAAGTTTCCTGGAATATCTGGAACGTTCCAATTCCAGCATCTTTAATGATCTTGTATCCTTCCACAGTCTGTGGTGCTGCGTTAACGTTCACTCTTCTGATCTCACCATTTCCGATTTTCGTGTCGTATATTATGCGTATCGTCTCGGCTATGAACTCGGGGCTGTACCTTGGATGTTCGCCGTAAACTACTATCAAGCGCTTGTGTCCTTTTGAGACAAGAGCTTCAACTTCCTTTCTAAGCTCGGAAAATTCGAGAGTTTTCCTGTACACTTCTGTGTTTGAACTTCTGAATCCGCAGTACACACAGTCGTTGATACAGTCATTTCCTATATAAAGAGGTGCAAAGAGCACTATTCTATTCCCGTAAATTCTCTCTTTAAGCGTTCTGGCAGCGTGGAATATTTCTTCTAAGAGTTCAGGTTCTTCAACATTCAATAGCGTTGCGACTTCTTCAGGTTCTAATCTGTTTTTGTTTAATGATTTTTCCAAAATTTCCATTACGCGCGATCTATCCGGGTTCTTTGTCTGTTCAAGAAGCTCCCATATTTCAGCCTCTGGAATAAATGTCTTTTCGGTATCGATTTCTTTTGTAAAGACATACATCTTAAATCACCTCCGTATATTCTCTTTTAAACTGCTATGCTTTTAACCTTTACTCCCTTAACATTCCCAAGTTTTCCAGTAAATGCACCAAGGTTATCGTTCGTTGTCTTTACGATAAGAAACACTATTGCTATGTTTTCATCTGGCACAGGATATCCGACTCTCAGTTTTATTATCTCAGCATATTGGTGGAGCAATTCATTTACTTTTGAGTACGCATTTTCCCTGTCGTGAACGATGATATCGACCGTGTAATATCTTTCTTCTGCTTTTCCTTCCACTCGGGAAACCTCCTTTTAGTCAGCTGTTTTGGATTTTTGCTTTTTTCTCTCTTCTTTCGTTCTGTTTGTATAGTGTGTATGCAGATAGTGATGTGCGATATGTCCGTTCGGTTCTCCGACAAACTCTTCGTAGAGCTGTATTATTTCCGGGTTTTCATGTGAACGCCTAATGACACTCATTTCGTCGATACTGTATATTGCTTTAGCGCGTTTCTTGACTATATCTGGATCCAAACTCTTAGGCTGGCCTCCACCACCTATACATCCTCCGAGACAAGCCATAACCTCTACAAAGTCGTAATGTTTCTTTCCTTCCTTTATTTCTTTCAGCAATTTCTTTGCGTTCCCTGTTCCGTTGACGATAGCGACTCTAACCTTTCTCGTCTTGAAATCGACCTCCGCTTCCCTGATTCCCTCCAAGCCTCTCACTTCGTTGAAAACCAACCTCGGAAGTTTTTCGCCTGTCAACTTTTCGTACGCGGTCCTCAGCGCAGCCTCCATAACACCACCTGTGACACCGAATATAGCACCTGCACCGGACGAAGCTCCGAGTGGGCTGTCGTGCTTTTCTTCTGGCAGGTTCACGAATGGAATGTTTTTGAATTTCAGCATCTTGGCAAACTCACGGGTGGTTATCACGTAGTCCGTTACCTTTATCCCATCTACCACGTGTTGTGCCCTTTCAATTTCGTCCTTCTTTGCTGTGCAAGGCATAACTGCTACCATAACTATATCCTCAGGTTTTACGTTAATCTTTTTTGCAAAATACTCACGAGTACTGCTCATAATCTGCATGGGGGATTTTGTAGTTGATAGATTGGGTATAAATTCTGGGAACTCCTTCTCAACCATATTTACCCAACCGGGGCAGCAGCTTGTAAACATTGGCAATGTACCGCCATTTTTGAGTCTTCCAATAAGTTCGTGTGCCTCTTCCATTATTGTCAAGTCAGCACCGAAATTTGTGTCAAATACATAATCAAATCCAAGCTTTCTAAGTGCTGCTACCATCTTTCCGGTGCTTACAGTGCCGGGTTCCATACCGAATTCTTCACCAATTGCCACACGAACAGAAGGCGCTGTTTGAGCGATGAAAACTTTTCCATTCTTATTTTCAAGCATCTTAATTAGCTTCTTCCACGTAGGAGTTTCGTATATCGCACCTACAGGACATAGATATGCACACTGTCCGCAGCTAATACAATTCGTCTCGTAGACTGGAACACCAAATTCAGTCTCTGGAATCGTCTCGTATCCACGTTCAATCATCGAATAAATGTTCATACCCTGTATTTCACTACATACACGCACGCATCGTTGGCACTTGATACATTTCTTCAGATCGCGATTTATCGAAGGACTGCTTGTATCGATATATTTTGGAAAACTCACAGGTGTACCGAAAATCGGCTGGATGTCATAGTAGTGAATGAGGTTCTGAAGTTCACATTTCCCGTCTGCTTCGCAGTACATACACTCATGCGGATGGTTTGCCATTATCAAATTCAAATTGAATCTCACCGCTTGCTCTACTCTTTCAGTGTTTGTCCAAATCTTCATTCCGTCAGAGACCTTTGTTGTACATGCTGGTTGGAGTGTCTTTGCACCTTCAATTTCAACGACGCATATACGACAAGCTCCGATAGGCTCAAGTTCTGGATGATGACATAGAGTTGGTATTTTATATCCAAACTGTGCAGCAGCTTCTAAAACAGTCTTATTTTCATCAACTTCGTAAGGTTTGTTGTTAATATATATCTTTACCACAGCCACCACCTCCCAATTTCCTCCTAGTTTTCGCAAAATAAACAAAAATCCCTCTCTCCTTTCCCAAGGAAAGAGGGATAGTATTCAATGTAAAGACAAAATCTAAAAAGGCAAAGTTGAAGCTCTAAGAAGGAATAGCCTAATTAGATGTACTTTCCACAACTTTATCAATCCCTCTTTCCTTGGTGTCAGATCGCATCCTCCACCTCAGAAAGCGCAAATAAGCGAAATTATTCACATGTCAATTGTATTATACCATATTCGGTTTTAAAATTGCAAATTCATGAAGACCGGATTTGGTTGAATTTAGTCCAAAACTGAAAAATATCTGCTCTTTTTGTGAGTTTTTTCACTTCTTGCTCTTTCATACAAAAAAGTGCCCCTGAGTTAGGGGCACTTAGAATGTTTATCTATTAATTAACACTTTCAGTTTGCTTTGCGGCTTTTCTGACAGCTTTTGACCTGTTAGTGTAATGCGTGTGCAACAAGTGGTGAGCGATGTGGCTATTTGGTTTTTCAAGGAAGTCTTCGTAAAGTTTTATGATATCCGGGTTCTCGTGAGACCTTCTTAACACGCTTAGTTCGTCGATGCTGTAGATAGCGCTTGCTCTCTTCTTGAGTATATCTGGATCGAGGTTCTTTGGCTGTCCACCGCCACCGATACAACCGCCGTAACATGCCATGATTTCGACAAAGTCGTAGTATCTTTTTCCTTCTTTCATTTCTTTAAGCACCTTCTTGACATTTGCCATTCCGTGCGCTATAGCTACTCTCAACTTTTTACCTTTAATATCGATCTCGGCTTCCCTAACACCGTCCAAACCTCTGACGCTGTCGAAGACAAGTTTTGGCAACTTTTCGCCTGTTATCACTTCGTACGCTGTTCTCAGTGCGGCCTCCATAACACCACCGGTTACACCGAAGAGCGCAGCAGCACCTGTTGATGTTCCAAGTGGGTTATCGTATTCTTCTTCTGGCAAATTCACAAATGGTATTCCCTTGAGCTTGACAAGTTTACCGAGTTCACGGGTTGTGATAACGTAATCTGTTACCTTTATGCCATCTACGAGTTGTTGCGGTCTGGTAATTTCATCCTTTTTAGCTGTACACGGCATTACCGAGACCATAACGATATCTTCTGGTTTCACACCTATCTTCTGTGCGAAGTACGTCTTTACAATGCTGCTCATCATCTGCTGTGGTGATTTTGCTGTTGACAAGTTCTCCGTAAGTTCGGGCCATTCTTTTTCCATTTCGTTTACCCAACCTGGGCAGCAGCTTGTGAACATTGGGAATTTGCCACTATTTTGCAGCCTGTGGATTAGTTCGTAACCTTCTTCCATAATCGTCAAGTCAGCAGCGAAGTTCGTATCAAATACGTAGTCGAATCCGAGTCTTCTGAGTGCTGCAACCATCTTTCCTGTGCTCACAGTTCCCGGTTCCATGCCAAACTCTTCACCGATTGCAACCCTGACTGATGGAGCTGTTTGTGCCACATATACTTTGCCCGGCTCTTTGCTGTTCAACATCTTAAGCACTTTTTTCCAATCTGGCGCTTCGTAGATAGCTCCGACAGGACACAGGTATGCACACTGTCCACAGCTTATACAATTCGTTTCGTAAACGGGTACTCCGAATTCTGTTTCTGGTAGTGATTCGTATCCACGCTCAATCATGGAGTAGATGTTCATTCCCTGAATTTCACTACACACACGGACACATCTTTGGCATTTGATACATTTTGAGAGCTCCCTGTTTATTGACGGACTGCTGACATCTATTTCTTTATCAAGATCAACATTTACACCAAATATTGGTTGAATGTCATAAATGTGTACGAGTTTCTGGAGTTCACATCTACCATCAGCTTCACAGTACATACACTCGTGTGGATGGTTTGCCATGATGAGCGAGAGGTTGAACTTGACTGCACTCTCCACTCTTTCGGTGTTTGTCTTTATTTTCATCCCATCTGCAACTTTTGTGGTACACGCTGGCTGAAGCGTTCTTGCACCTTCGATTTCAACAACGCAGATTCTACAGGCTCCGATTGGTTCGAGTTCAGGGTGATGACAGAGTGTAGGAATCTTGTATCCAAGCTCTGCTGCAGCTTCAAGGACTGTTTTGTTTTCTTGCACTTCGTAAGGCTTGTCGTTGATATGAATCGTTACCATCGGCCACCCACCTCCAAATTTGATAGAAAAGTCAAATTATTCAAAATTATTCTATCACAAAACTAAAAATTTCACAAGTTATAAATGAAAAGATTTTAGAAGAAAAGCATAAATAATGTTGATTTTCTTTCAAAATCACCTTGATATAAATAAAATTAAGCAAGTGAATTTTTCTTTAGATAATCCTTTTTTTCACGAACTTAATACATGCTCAACATATTAGAATTTTGTTGTGAAACTCAAGTAATAATCAGTTGTTATAAATGGGATGCTTATTCTTGGATCATCTGGGTTCGCGTAGTACAGAGCACTGAAATAATTGTATATGTAGTCAGTGAAAGAGTAACCTTGAATAAACCTGAGAGGACTATCAGCTCCATGCAATATTAGACGATAACCTAATTCTAAGCCTGAGTACCTGTCATAGTACCAAATGAAACCGGCTCTTGCTGTGGCATATAGGGATTTTTGGCGAGCTTCGTTCACAATCGATTCCCAGTCATCCGGTGTATTAGCCGATTGCCATACGTTTATAAGCATACCGCCTTCTATTGTCGAGAAAATTTCTATATTTTCCGTTGCCAATATTCCGGCACTTAGAAACCCACGTCCTACAAGGACTGTTACATACTCTGAACCTGGGTTAAACACGGAAACCAATCCCGTTTGAACAAAGGGCCTTACTACAACAGGACTTATGAAGAAATTTGAATGTAGATGCGTCATGTTTAGAAGTATATACATTTGATAGTTTGGATCAATGCTCTCACCTAAGTACGCCTTGTTGATAAAAAACGGGTCCCACAAATATGTTTCGTTGTTTATTACGATCCAATTAGTTGGATAGTACCTTAACTTTAGATTGAACGCACCAATTACGTCGAATAGAGGTTGTGTTGATATTTCAGAGTTTCCAAAAGAAAAACCTATAGAAGTGAACTCTACAAATAAACCTTGAGGATGCTGAGGAACAATACTTAATACAAAGTTTTCAGATGTAGATGTCGAAGTGAAAGATAATGTTGTTAAAACAATCATCAAAGTTATAACGAAAATCTTTTTCATATTGCCACCTCCTTTGTGGGCAGTATAGCGCTATTATATCACCGAACTCTTCTATTACAAAATAAGGGAGCATGATTGTGGTATAATTAGATTGCAAAAGTTTAAATTTCTTACGTAGGGAGGGTTATAAGTGAACAATTCATCGAAAATTGAGCAGTTCAGCTACTTCGAAATATCTGAAAATGCTAAGGAAAGAATAGGAAAATGCCAATTGTTTATCTTGGATATAGACGGAACATTTTATATAAGCGGTAAACTATTTGATGGTTCAAAAAGATTCTACGAAGCGATAAAGCGTCAGTCCAGAAAGATGGTTTTTCTAACAAATAACTCTAACAGAACTTTGGAAAGCTATGTCGAGGAATTCAAGGATATGGGAATCGAGATATCCAAAGAGCAGATTGTGACTGCTGGCGTAGCGACAGCTCAGTACCTTTACGATGAATTCGGAAGCAAAAAAGTGTACGTGGTTGGAACTGAAGATATAAAGCTCGAATTTCAAAACGCTGGACACCAAGTAGTAGAAGATAATCCGGAAATTGTCGTTGTCACGTTTGATAAAACCCTTACATACGAGAAATTGAAGAAAGCGACACAGTTCATTTCCAAGGGTGCTCTTTTCGTAGTAACAAACCCAGATTTAAACTGCCCATCTGACGAAGGACCTCTTCCAGATGCCGGAGCTATAGCCTCTTTGATAAGAAAAGCTTCAGGAATGTATCCAAACATTGTTTTCGGTAAGCCTGAACCTAAGTTGATAGAGATGGTTATGAAGCACAACAACGTTACAAAAGAAGAAACCTGTATGGTTGGAGACAGGCTTTACACAGATATACTCGCCGGACTGCAGGCAGGAACATTGACATGCCTTGTTTTAACTGGCGAGGCAACGTTAGAACAAGCTGAGAAAAACCCAATAAAACCACATTTGGTTGCAAAGGATATTGGAACGTTAGCTGATATAATCAACGGTGTTATATAAACTTTAGCAGAAGGTATCAGTGATGATAAAGTACGCCCTTAGAAGTAAACCTACAGAAAAACTTGTTGAACTCGCTCAAAGTGGATTGAGTGAAGCTATAGACTTGTTAATAGAAAAGTTTTATCCTATGGTCGTGAGGATAGCCTCACAGTTTTATGCACCTTGGGCGGAGTTCGACGATATAGTTCAAAACGGACTCATAGGGCTGATTAAGGCGATATTTTACTTTGAACCTGGAAAGAGTTCTTTTTCTACCTTTGCTTGGAGAAGTATAGAGTCGGAGGTAAAAACGTTCATAACTTACCAGAACAGGAAGAAAAATAAGATGCTCTCCGATTCAACAAGCATGGATTCGGTATTCGACGATGTTGACGACGAGCAGATAGATTACTTTGTTGCCGATACTGCGGCAAGCACCAACGTTGTGAGGAACACTATTTTAAGCGTTGTACACGAAGAGATTTTGGAAGCTTTGAATGAAGACGAAACTAAAATATTCGAGCTTTGGCTCGATGGTTATAGCTATAAAGAAATCGAAGAAGCGGTTGGCGTGAATTTTAAGAAGGTAGATAATACTATCCAAAAGGTTAAGAGGATTGTCAGAAGTAGGTTGAGTGCTTCGATAATGCCCTTCTTGGAAGGTTAGAAACTTGAATTCTGAAAGGAGAATAATTGAATGGCAAAGTGTATGCGATACGCCCAATCGGTGGCTGATATAGATTTTGATAAACTTCTTAATGAAGGAAAAAGGGTTTTTCTTTTTGACTTCGACAATACAATAAACATCTGGCGTTCTGAACATGTTCCGGAGGACATAGTTAAAATTTTTGAATATTTGAAATCGAAAGGTGCTTCTATTTACATTGTCTCTAATGGTAGGAGACGCAATCTTGATTATGATGTTCCTGTAATATGGCGTGCTTTGAAACCTCTAACGTTCAAGACAAAAGCCATTCTTGGGAAAGAACTTAAAGACAGGAGTAAGGTCGTTGTGATTGGGGATCAGATATTCACAGACGTACTTTTTGGAAAATTCTTAGGCGTTTGTGTTGTTAAAGTTGAGCCATTAGATAAGTCAAGAGAGTTCTTTGGAACAAAGATTTTGAGGTTTTTCGAAAAAGTTCTCAAAAAGCTCTTGTGAAGAGAGGCGATGTATATGAAGAAAATCAAACTTGGAATAGTTGGTTGTGGAATTGCGGCAAGGGAACTTCACCTTCCAGCTCTTGTTGATTTGAAGGATAAATTCGAAATTTCAGCAGTTACAAGTAGAAGGAAGGAAAGTGCGGAAGAATTCGCTCAAATGATTAAAACCCAGCTTGGATACACACCTGAGATCTTCAATTCTTACGAAGCAATGTTAGATTCGAAAAGCGTAGACGCTGTAGACTTAACTCTCCCAATTGAACTAAATGTGCCTTTTATCAAGAAGAGCATCGAAAAAGGATTTCATGTAATATGCGAAAAACCAATCTCAACAGATGTGGAAACAGGTAAAGAAATCATCGAACTTTCGACAAAGACGGACAGGGTAATATACATCGCTGAAAATTACCGCCATGATTTTAGATTCAACAAGATAAGAAACATAGTTGATGAAAATGTTATAGGTAAACCTGTCTTTGTCATCTGGCATCTATGGATAGGCATGGATAAGTCGAACAAATACGCTAAAACTGCATGGAGACAAAACCCTAAGCACATAGGTGGATTTCTATCAGACGGCGGAGTTCACCATATCGCGGCATTAAGGGTGATCTTTGGAGACATTGCGTGGGTGAGTGGAACGGTAAAGCGTGTCTCGGACTATCTTGGTGACGATGATTCACTTTCGGCAGTTTTCGAATTCAAAAACGGTGTAATTGGAAATTACACCATTTCGTACGCACTCAGTGGTCGCCAGTACTTTGAGATAGTCGGTACTAATGGCAGAATATACATGGACGAGTCGAAGATTAGAATAGTGGGGGAGCATGGAGCTGAAATCCAAATTCCAGAAGAGAATACCTTTAAAAACGAATTTCTCGATTTCTACGAAGTACTAACTCAAGGTAAACCAAATGTTCTTGGACATCCAGTGGAAGCTTTGAAAGATCTTGCATTTTTTGAAGCAGCGATACGCTCAAGAGGCATGAGAATAGAAGTTGATTCTTTGATGAAATAAAGAGCTTATGGACAAACTTTATATATCTTTGATTGATAAAGAAGCACTATTAACTCCACATGTTTACGAAAGAATGCTCGAACGAGGGATAACACTTGAAGAACTTGTTGAAATGCTTGAATCGAAAGATTCAATGGCTGTTATGCAGAAGAATTTTCGAATTAAGGTGACAAATGGTAACATCTCGGCGATTCTGCAACTTTCTGGCAGTGTTTTGTACATAATAACTGTCTTTCGTGAAAATAAAAAGAAAGCACATTAGCCCCTCTACATGAGGGGTTATTATTTTTGTACTTTGAACGAAAACTTTATTGAAAATGTCTAATGGAGTGACTGTAAGTTTCTTGTGTAACTCACGGGGGTGTTAATGTGAAAAAGCGTATTTCTGTTCTCATGCTTATGATTATCCTGATTGCAACCACGTCCTGTGTGCTATTTCAAGATAGGCAGAATCCTACCGTAAGTCTCTCAGTAAGTTACATTGTTGATATACCGAACGTCAAAGTTGCTGTAACTGTGCAGTTCTCAGACAACGATATTGTAGACAGGATAGAACTGTACGATGGTGCAAACCTTGTAGAATCAAGAACTGTCCGTAAAAAGTCTGGAACTGTGGTATTTTACCTTCCGGACGTTCCTGTACAGGAAGGAAATATTAAGAATTTTGAATTTACAGCCAAGGCTTATGATAAGTCTGGCAATGTCACTCAATCTGGCAAGGGCGAGTTAACTTTGGATTTTAACCAGCCAAAGGTGACCATTAAAAACGACTACGTGGGCAATTACGTCGAAGTAGAAGTACAAAAAGGTCCAAAACTCAATAAAATAGAAGTTTTTTCAAACAACGAGAAAGTTGGGGAGAAAGGAACAGAAATATCTGAAGGAATAGAGAGAGTGCCGGTATCTATTACCGATGATAGCACGGAGATTCTTGTGAAAGCTGTAAGTGAGTTCGGCATAGTCGGACAAACATCGAAGAATATCATCGTCGATAAAATTCCTCCACAAGCAATGATATTGACAAATATAACTGGTCCGTACGTTTCAGGTACAGTAAATATCAATATCGAGGCAACTGACCAAGTTGGCATTAGCAAGGTTGAATATTATCTTGATTCAACGAAGTTGGGTGAAAAGACTTCAGCGCCGTATTCATATTCGATTGACACGACAAGATATTCAGATGGAAGGTATACGTTTAAGGTGATAGCTTACGACTTAGCAGGAAACACAGCTGAAGCAAATATGCAGCTCGTGTTTGAGAATAACCAGCCAGGCGTGGAATTTATCTCACCGAAAGATGGAGCATATCTATCAGGAAACGCAAACATCGAAGTTTCGGCAAGTGATGGAAACGGCATTCAGAAAGTTGAACTTTACCTTAATACAACAAAAATCAACGAAATGACAGCAAGTCCCTACAGATACACACTTAACACTAAGAACTACCCAGATGGTCAGTACACACTAAGAGCAGTTGCTTACGATACTTTCGGCAAATCAAAGGAAAAGAGTATCCAGATACGTATAGATAATACATTTCCAACGGTGAATATTACAAAACCAATGAATGGTGAAGTGGTCGTAGGCTTTGTGAATGTCGAAGTTAACGCGAGTGACAACAACAAAGTGGACAAAGTTGAGCTCTATCTGGGTTTCATCAAGGTTGGAGAAAAGAAAGAGCATCCGTACACGTTTGTCGTTGATACAAGGTATTATTCAGGCTCTTACACGTTAAGAGCAATAGCGTACGATTTGGCAAATAATGAGGCTGAAAAGAGTATATCACTCAATATCAGAAGACCTGTAGAAGGGGATATAGTATGGAAATTCAAATCGAACGATAGTGTTGTAACGTGTCCCGCTATAGATTCTTACAGAAATACGATATATTTTGGCAGTGGTGACGGATATTTATACGCTGTAGGATTGAATAACGAATTCAAATGGAAGTTCAAAACGAACGCTAGGATTCAATCATCACCGGCGATAGATACTGATGGAACGATATACGTTGGTAGTGATGATGGATATCTTTATGCAATAAACCCCGATGGAACTCCAAAATGGAGTATCTCAACTGGGAATATAGTTAAAGTATCCCCTGCGATTGATTCTTCGCATGTGTATGTTGCAAACATCAGTGGGAAAGTGATGGCTATAGATAAATTTTCACCGTCGAGAATAAAATGGATTTTTTATGCCACGGGAAATATATATTCCTCCCCAGCTGTTGATTATTGGACTGTGTACATCGGTAGCGATGATGGGTACCTTTACGCAATTGACAAATTCTCGGGTTCTTTGAAGTGGAAATACAAGACAAATGGAGCTGTCCGTTCATCACCAGCGATTGGATACGACGGTACTGTGTACGTAGGTAGCGACGATGGTTGTTTATACGCAATAACGTCAGACGGGAGACTGAGATGGCAATTTCGGTCAGACGACTGGATAAGGTCGTCTCCGGTGATAGGTTCTGACGGCACAGTTTACATCGGAAGCGATGATGGATATCTATACGCCATTGGTAGAGATGGCGTTGTAAAGTGGAGATTTAAGACAAACAGCTATGTGAGATCAACGCCACTCTTAGCTTCTTGGAGTACGATATACGTTGCAAGCGATGATGGATATTTGTACGCTCTTGACGCGAATGGAAATAAGAAATGGAAATCATACATAGGTGGTAATCCTTCATCGCTGACCATTGATAACGATGGGATAATATACGTGGGAACAAGTGATGGATATCTAAAAGGTGTCTACACGTTATCTTCTGGCTTAGCTTGGAGCGACTGGCCCAAATTCAAAAAGGATTTGAAAAACACAGGATATAAATAAGAACAAGCAGGCTTTTGTGCCTGCTTGTCTTTTTTAATTGTTTCAGATGATTTTGCAAACTTCTTCAATTGGTTTCCGCATCCTATCGCCCAATTCTACCGCTGTGTGCTTTTCATTTAGAATGTCTATATTCCCCCAGTAGCCAACGGCGATGAGTGTTATAACAATTCCATTAATACCAAATAGCTCCTTTACTTTAATTGGGTCGTATCCTGCAACAGGATGTGCGATAAGTCCCATCTGTGTTGCTTGAGTTAACAAGAACCCTACGGCCGTTCCCGTGTCAAACAACGAATAGTTCCTTCTATCGCTGAGCTGACAGCCGAGTTCGTCGTCAGTATATACTATTATCATGACTGGTGCGTGTTTCATCCAGTAATTTCCTTCAGAGAGCGCAGTATGTAGCTTTTCGAGGTTCTCCTGACTCTTTACGACGATAAATCTCCATGGTTGCTTATTCATGCAAGATGGTGCGAGGTGTGCAGCTCTAATCAATTTTTCAATCTTTTCGTCATCTACAGGGTCGGGTCTTACACCTCTAAGTGCCCTGCGTAGCAATATACTATCGTTAATTTCATTATCTTCTTGTATAATTTTCCTGTATTCCTCGAGTACCTCCTCCGCATGCCCATTCACACTAACTTTCAGCCATTCTTTTCTTATCCTGCCCCATGGATCGACTATGAACGTTGAGCGAATCAATTTTCCGTCTTTCGCCGCACCGAATTGTTCAGCCACAGTTTTTTCAGGATCAGAAAGTAGCTTAACTTTTAATCCCTTCTTTGATTTAAAACTCGATATTGCGTTGCAACTGTCAGGTGATATACCAACCACGTTTCCGTTGAATTCATCTATTAGTTTTGTGAAGTCCAAACCTTCCATAGTACAACCCGGCGTGTTCGCTTTTGGGTAGAAATAGACAACTGAGTACTTGCCAAGCAAGTTCTTCCACGAAAAATCGTTTCCGTCCTCATCTTTGAGTGTAAATTGAGGGATTAATCTGTACCTCGACTCTATCATACCTCTAACCCCCTCAATGCAACTGGTGTCTTATCATTTTTGTAGGGCGCGAGCTGTTCTTCAAAGACTGGTTTGTTTGGATTCTTGTATATGACTCCAAGAGCGAGCTTTGAGGTATCCGTTGCTATTCTAAAAGCGTGTTCCCTATCGGTTGGGTCATAACTGTCAGGCAGCAAGTATGTGTTCTCTCTGTACCACTGATATGTGTTGACTTTGTTGAACGTGACACAGGGCTGGAGTATGTCTATAAGGGCATAGCCTTTGTGCTTTATAGCCATTTTGATGAGCTCAACGGTAAGCTGGAAATTTCCAGAAAAACTCCTTGCAACGAAAGAAGCATCCAACGCGACAGCTACAGCGATTGGATTAAATGGGTCTACGTAAACTCCGTCGAATTGCAGTGTAGTCACTTGTCCACGGGCTGTTGTCGGTGACGCTTGCCCTTTTGTCAAACCATATATCTGGTTGTCGTGAACTATATTCGTTATGTCAGGGTTCTTTCGTATCGTATGAATAAAATGGTTTCCTCCTTCTCCGTATGTACATCCATCACCACTTTCGGCGATGACTACAAGATTAGGGTTGACCATCTTAATCGCAACTGCGGCAGGTAAAGACCTACCATGCAGTCCATTGAACATGTTCGCCTTTACATACTGCGGCATCTTCGCAGCTTGGCCAATTCCAGAGACCAGTACAACTTGAGTTGGGTCAAGTTCCAGCTGTGCCAGGGCAGTTTTCAATTCGTTTATAATACCAAAATTTCCACAACCTGGACACCAGGCTATATCAGCATCTGGAATATCGTATATCTTTGGTTCGAACATATTACTCAACCTCCTTGGAGAGTGTTTCAACAAGTTCTTCTACAGAAAATGCAAATCCATCGTATTTCAGTATCCTGTTACTCGTGTCTATTCCAAAAGTGAGTTTAACCAAGTCTGCAAACTGACCAGTCGCATTCTGCTCAACGAATATTACTTTCTTGGCTTTTCTCAAATACTCTTCTGCGATTCTTGGTACAGGATAGACTTGTGAAAAATGTAAGAGTGCAACTTTTTCATTTCCCATCTTTTCGAGCGCTTCGCGAATTATCAACTGAGTTGAGCCCCATGCGACGATAAGGTAATCATAATTCTCATTTCCGAACAACTTCGGTGGTACGGCATCTTCCAACAACTTTTTGCCTTTCTTCAACCTCTTCTCAACCATTGTTTTTCTGACCTTAGCGCTCTCGGTTATGTGTCCGTATTCATCGTGTTCATCGCTGTCGACCCTTACTAATCCTTTACCGTAACCCGGAATACTTCTTGGAGAGATTCCATCTTCGGTTAGAAGGTAGCGTTTGTAATTCTCATCACTCTTCACTACGTAGCGTTCTATCTTTACTTCTGGCATTTCCTCCACATTGTAGAACGAATCGAGGAAGTATTCATCGGTGAGAATAAAGACTGGAACTTGATATTTATCCGCGATATTGAACGCTTTTGCACTAAGTTCATATGCTTCGCACAAGTTGCCAGGAGCGTAGATGACTCTTGGAAAGTCTCCATGCCCTGAGTAAAGCACCAGATTCAAATCTCCCTGTTCAGTCCTTGTCGGTAATCCAGTAGCTGGACCAGGTCTCTGACCAAGATGGACAACGATAGGAGTCTCTATCATTCCTGATAAACTTATCGCTTCTGTCATAAGTGCGAAACCACCGCCAGATGTTGAGACCATAGCTCTTGCACCTGCATACCAAGCTGCGATAGCCATGTTTGCCGCAGCAATTTCGTCTTCAGCTTGGTCAACCAATATACCGTACTGGTTTGACAATCTTGAAAGTTCGGTGAATACCGTAGTGGCAGGCGACATCGGGTATGAAGAGATGAAGTTACAACCACCTGCGATGGCACCCTTAGCCACTGCTTCTGAACCGTTCAAGAGATACTGTTTCTTAACCTTTTCGTTTGGCGTTATCTCGAATTTCAAACCAAGTGACTTACCAATTTCGTAACCTTTAAGCGCTGCGTTGACATTACCTTTCACAACTTCTTCATTTTTCTTTGAGAAATAGGCGCTGATATTCTTCACCAAAGCATCCTCGCTGGCGTTAATTATCCCTGCCAAGACGCCGATGGCGACAGAATTCTCGTAAATCTTATTCCCAAAACTCTCAGCTATCTCTTCGAACATGAGCGGTATCGAGTTCTTCTCTTTTTCCACATATCGCCCCTCTCCGATGATAATCGTCTCTTCTGTAATCCTTTCTCTCAGTCTTTCAATTGCATTATCGTTAAGTGGAACAAGTACGTCGATTCTGTTCACAAAAGCCTTTACAGGTTGTGATGCTATCCGGATTTCAGTTGAGTTGTTTCCGCCTCTTACTCTCGACATGTACTCTTTTGTAGCGAATACATGAAAGCCAGAGTCTTTAGCAACTCGTGTCAATATGTGCTCGACAGCTTGAATTCCCTGACCAGCCGCACCGCTCAGTACGATTGATATCTCATTTCTCTTTTCCATACTTACATCGCCTCCAATATACTTTCAAAGACTTTCTTGTTTGATTCAAAAACTTTTTCATTCATCAGATCCTCCATAGCTTTTAAATAGTGTTCGGTTTTGACATTCGGTATCAAATTATTCTTAGCTACGACTGCCAGTAATGATATGTTTTGCATCCGTACATCCGGCAAATTGTACTTAGCTCTGAAGAGTTTAATATTCCGTTCTCTTGCGACGATTTCTAATTCTTCATTTTTCAATTCTCCTTCTCTTCCCAGTCTGACAGGTAATGGTTGCCACGATGTATCATAATAGACCAACGTACCACCGTCTTTTAGGTAATTCATAGCTCTACCTGCCTCATGCCTTTCAAGTGCTAAGACTAAATCAACATCACCTGACATCGTCAGTGGAGAATTAACGTCTCCGATTCCTATATGCGAAGACACGACACCACCTCTCTGAGCAAGTCCGTGTGTGTCAACCCCTATGCAATTTTGCCCGCTGTAATCTATTGCACGTATGAGCACTTCGCTGAGAAGTCCTATTCCCTGCCCGCCGACACCGATGAGATAAATATCGAATTTTCTCATTTTGTATCACCACCAACTTCAAATTTCTCGAGTTCAAGCGCACCTGAAGGACAAACAGGAATACACGAGCCATCACCAATACACAAGTCTTCATGTACGAAAATACTCCCGTCATCTGCAATTTGGAACGACGGACATGCGAATTTGGAGATACAAACTCTTGCAAGAGTACAGGCATTTGTAACCTTCATTTGCGGTACCTTGACAATACCCTTCCGTCTTCTTTCCCTTGTGAATTTCAACATACACGGGTGCTTTGCTATGACGACGTTGAACTCCGGCGTTGATAGCGCTGTCTTCAAAATCTCTTCAAGTTTATCTTGTTGGTAAGTGTCAACTTCCCATATTTGCTTTACGCCAATCGCTCCTAAGATGTTCCTAATTTTCATTGCCTTTCCTGGATGGTCTTGGTGACCGGTCATGGCTGTTGTACCGTTTTCCATAACAACGAGTGTAAAGTTATGCCTATTGAATACAGCATTTATGATTCCAGGAATTCCTGCATGGAAGAATGTGGAATCGCCAAGGAAAGCCACGATTTTTCTCTCAGTGTTGAACAAACTCAAACCCGAAGCAGTACCAGTTGAGTGCCCCATCGAAAGTAGCACTTGTCCGACGTTGTATGGTTCTAAGAATCCCAACGTGTGACAACCGATATCTGCAACCGATATGTCATACTCGCGGAGGATTTTAGAAAGCACGTAAAAGACAGGTCTATGACCACAACCTGGACAGAGTTGTGGTGGCCTTGAGATGCTTCTAACTCTATATTCTGGAACTTTAATTTCTCTTACCAATTCAGGTATGAATTTACTCATTACTTTGAATACCTTTTCCGGTGTGTATTCGCCAATCCAATCTTCCATATCTTGTTTTCCGACAATCTTCACGTTTATACCTTCCTCGAATGCAATCGCCTTAACTTTTTCCTCGATGAAATCATCGAGCTCTTCAAGTATTTTGATCACCTTATGTGACCTAAGAAACTTTACGATTGCCTTTCGTGGGAATGGATATACCATTCCGAGCCTCAATATGTCAACTTTGTTTTTATTATCACCGAGTACATCGAGCAGTGAAAGGTAAGGTAACCCTGCGGTTATAATTCCAATCTCGCTACCGTTGTTTAAAATGTACGCGTACTTTTCGGAAACTTCTTCCCACTTCCTCAATTTTTCCAGTGCACGCCTCTTCATAACTGGTACGTTTTGCCCTATTGGGATGTACGGTCCAAGATTTTTGGGGTCAAACCTATGAGGTGTTAATTCGGTTTGTTTGTAAATTCCAAATTTGACTTTTTGCTTGAAATGGGCTGTGTGGGTTGTAAGGCGGAGGATTACAGGAGACTTGAATTCTCTTGCGTATTTAACCGCTTCGATGAACATGCTATAAACTTCTTGAGCGTCTTTTGGTTCAAACAAAGGTGTATATGAAAGTCTTGCGTAATGTCTGTTATCTTGCTCGTTTTGAGAACTATTCGCACCCGGGTCATCGCCTATTACAACAACCATACCCCCTGGTATCTCCATCATGCTTAACTGTACAAACGAATCAGCTACAACATTCATACCTACGCTTTTGAAAAAGACACACGATGTGTATCCATTCACCGCCGCACCGAAGGCGACCTCAAGGGCTACCTTTTCATTCGTGGAAAATTCGAAATAAAGCGGGGACTTTTCTTTTGGAAGTAGATTAATCGTTTCAGCTATCTCAGGTGTTGGCGAACCAGGGTACGATGTAACTACTCTAACGCCACTTTCAATCATTGCTCGCACTATCGCTGTGTTGCCAATAACAATCTCTGAAAAAGGTTCTTCTTGGAGTAATAATTGACCCAAGTTTTTCATACAACCACCCCTTATCTTCACTTTCTAATAAAAAGAGTCCGAATATAACTAAATTAGGTGTAACTTATTATAACATAAAAAGATAGACTTTGTCTACATATAAATTTTATATCGTTTTTTGAGAAATAGTGAATATAGTATACAGAAGATTTAAGATGAAATTTAGAAAAACAGTTATTTAAATCTTTATAATTTTCAAAATTCGACTATTGGCAAGTATTGAAAGTTTCATCAAGTCACCATATGATATTAGTGAAAAATCATACTGAATCTAAATATCCCCTACCTTAGAGGTGCGAAAGCTTAAAAGGGAACACCGGTGCGAATCCGGGACGGTCGGGCCACCGTGAGTGGGGACGAAACCTGCACAATGCCACTGGCTAATTCTCAAAAGGCTGGGAAGGCGCAGGGAGTAGGATGATCCACAAGTCGGGAGACCTGCCTTTAAGGAATGGGCGCCCCAAAAACCACAGATTTTTGGGGTATTTTTCTTTGAAAATTTTAAGGGGAGGCGAGAGTATGAAAGTGCAAGAGTACGTTGCGAAGGACATTTTGAGAGCCGAAGGAGTGGGAGTTCCGAAAAGTATTCTGATTCTTAGAAATTCAGACTTACAAGACTATGTAGAAGCACTAAAAAAATTAGGATTTCCTCAGGTGGCTAAAGCTCAAGTTCTTGTAGGCGGAAGGATGAAGGCTGGAGGAGTGCTTGTTTCAAAAACCATTGAACAGGCAATAAGTAATGTGAGTAAGATTATGGACAGCGAAATAAAAGGTGAAATTCAGGAAGGGGTTCTCGTTGAAGAATTTGTTCCACACGAAAGTGAACACTATATTTCGATAACGATAGATAGAAGTCTAAGAGACATCGTTTTTGTATATTCGAGTCATGGAGGAATAGATATCGAAGAGTTTACGAAGACTCATCCAGAAGAAGTTGTAAAAACAAAAAGAGTAAACGATTTACCACTTGAAGTAAGAGCTTTTGCAAGAAGACTTTATGACATATTCGTTAAGTACGACCTGACACTGCTTGAAATAAATCCGTTCGTTGAATCTAATGGTTATTACTACGCACTTGATGCTGTTTTCCACGTGGACGACAGCGCGCTCTACCGTCAGTGGTGGGCGGGAGAGTCTTCCGTGGAAGATTCTTTCGTGGTACTCGGCGGTGACGTTGGTGTCATCGGTTGTGGAGCAGGTATCGTCATGGCCACAACAGATGCACTCACTGAACACGGGTTCAAGCCAGCGAATTTCTGCGATATCGGCGGTGGTGCAACGGCTGATACACTTTACAGTGCGTTGACAAAGGTGCAAAAGATAACAAACAAGGCTGTACTGAACATATTCGGTGGAATAACCGACTGTCTTGAAATTGCAAAAGGAGTTACCGAATTCAAAACCAAAAATCCGGGTTTTGAGATATACATAAGACTTTCAGGAAACAATGAAATACTAGCCAAAAAGCTTTTAGAAGAGAGTGGAATCGTATCAGCCAATGACATGAAGGAACTTATTGAATCTGTAGATAGGAGAGTTAAAGGAGTGAGAAGAGATGTTGTTCGCGAATGAGAGAGTTTGTGTATATGGAGCTACTGGAAAATACGGTAGTTATCATCTCAAAAGAATGCTCGAGTACGGTACAAATGTTGTCTGTGGCGTGAGTAAAAATAGGATAGTGAAATCGATAGAAAACATTCCAGTTGTAGTATCACTCGAAGATTACGTTTCCAAATTGGGACCAGTAGATACAGCTATTCTTTTCGTGCCTGCACCAAGTGTCTTGGAGGCGTTTCAAGATGCTGCTTCGAACGGTGTAAAGAACTGCGTGATTATAACCGAGCATGTTCCAGTACATGACACATTGAAAGTTTTAAAACTTGCGAAGTACCAAGGTATAAATGTTATAGGTCCGAACTGTCCGGGGGTTATACACCCATTAGAAAAAGTGAAAGTCGGAATAATGCCAGAACGGTATTTCAAACCCGGTAAGGTGGCGATTATCTCAAGAAGTGGAACGTTGATGTATGAGACAGCAAAATACCTGAGTGATGGTATTGGAGTAGCGGTTGGATTAGGACTTGGCGGAGATCCAGTTGTTGGTACAAATGTCTCAGAGGCGTTTGATACTGTAAAGAAATTGGGGTATGATAAAGTCTTAGTGATAGGCGAAATCGGTGGTGAAGATGAGATAAGTGGTATTAAACACGCTCTTAAGATAGGTTTTCTTCCGAAAGACATAGTTGCTTTCTTTGCAGGGAGGCATGCACCGGAAGGAAAGAAAATGGGGCACGCAGGTGCTATTGTTGAAGGAGAAAAAGGAAAAGTACAGTATAAGGAATCAATACTGAATGAGATGGGAATAAGGGTGGTGAAATTTCCGTGGGAAGTAGGAAACGCTTGGCTGAACTAACAAGAGAGTACGTTTTATCATCGCTCGGAGTATTTCTCACAGCACTTGGCTTGGTAATATTCTTGATTCCCAATAATATAGCAGCTGGTGGTGCTTCAGGCTTAGCGATAGTTCTGAACAAATTCTTGCCAATATCGGTTGGTATATGGATGTACATAATAAACGCTACGCTATTTTTGACCGCATTTTTGATAATAGGTTTTGACTTCAGTTTCAAAACGATATACTGTACATTTTTGCTGAATTTTCTCATAGATTTATTTGACAGGGTTATTCCAATGTACAAGTATCATGGTAGCGACATGATCTTGGCTGTCTTCTTTGGCGATATACTAACAGCCGTTGGTATGGCTATCGCCTTCTCACAGAACGCATCTACAGGTGGTACAGACATTATAGCCAAGATTCTTAATAAATTCTTTGGAGCGCCTTTTGGTATGTCTATACTCTTTCTCGACTTTGCCATAGGTCTTTCAGCAGGACTGGCTTACAACATAGATACTGGTTTATACTCTATTCTTGCCATTATCGTCAATGGAACAACAATTGACTTTGTTATGAAAGGTCTCGAACTATCAACGAACCTGTGGGTTGTTTCAGAAAAAGCAGACGATATTAAAAGATTTGTGCTGAACGAGCTTGAAAGAGGTGTTACAGTCTTTGAGGCAAGGGGAGGATACACAAATCAATCTAAGAATGTTCTAATGATAGTTATAAAAAGGCGCGAGTTACACGAACTTACAACTGCAATTCGAACAATCGACCCGAAGGCGTTTTTCTTCGTCAACGAAGCCCGGCAAGTGTATGGTGAGGGTTTCAAAGAACTCGTGTAAGTAGTTTATCAATCCAGCATCCCTTCCCAAATCTCGACATTATTGTTACTTTCTTTTCCCTCTGACACAAGACGTGTCAGAGGATTTTTTTGAAAAACTATTGACATAATAGGGTACTTGTGTGATATAATACAAGCAAAGTAAAGCATACGAAAGAAAGGAAGAGAAAGTCGTGTTATACGTTCGAAATTTTTTGATAAACATTGTTGAAAACGAAAATATGAGCATAATTGACAACAAGATGAATAAGAAAGCTAAACGCAGCTGCCCGCTTACTGGTGGTCAGCTTGCGTTTGGCATGGAATAAAAACGCAGGCGATTAAATATAAACCACCATAGGCGGGCTACAGTAAAAAACTGTAGCCCGCTTTAATTTTATAATACCATCAAATTTTGATAGAAGGAGGGTGCTTTTATGGGATTAAGAGTAGGCGTTGTTGGAGCAACCGGTGCGGTAGGAAGGAATATGGTCGAGGTACTTGAGAGTAGTGGTGTTGATATTTCAGAATTCAGGCTCTTTGCTTCGGAAAGGTCAGCAGGTCAAGAAATTCCATTCCGAGGTACAACAGTTCGTGTAGAAGTATTAACGGAAGAAGCGATGAGAGAAGGTTTTGATTACTTGCTTTTCTCAGCTGGTGCCGATGTTTCAAGACGATATGCACCAATTGCAGCCGAGGTAGGTACAACCGTTATTGATAATTCCTCCGCTTTCAGGATGGTGTCAGAAATTCCATTGGTTGTGCCAGAAGTCAATGGAAAGTTACTTAAGGGGTATTCGGGAATAATAGCAAACCCAAATTGTTCCACAATCCAAATGGTGTTGGCATTGTACAGGGTGCACGATAGGTATCAGCTACACGAGATATTCGTCTCGACTTATCAGGCAGTATCTGGCGCCGGTTACAAGGCAGTACGTGAGTACGAAAATCAGCTTAACGGAGAGAATACACATAACGTATTTCCAAGGCAGATTGCACATAATGTGATTCCCTTGATAGGTGATTTGAGAGATGACATCTCCCAAGAAGAATGGAAGATGATAAATGAAACAAGGAAGATTTTAAATTCAAATTCAATTTCTGTCTTTCCAACAACTGTTAGAGTTCCAGTTCGAATAGGACATTCCGAGAGTGTTATTGCTCGCACACTATTCCCTATTATGAGCAAAGACGACCTCATAGAAACGATTGCCTCTGGTGAAGATGTTATTGTCCACGATGATATAATCACCCCTCTTGAAATTGCCGGTGATGATTACACACATGTTGGCAGAGTCAGATTATTTGATGCACATACTTTTGGAATTTGGGTTGTTGCGGACAATTTGAGAGTCGGAGCGGCGACGAACGCTGTCAGAATATTGAAATTACATTATCAATTGAATTCGAAGACTACTGAGAATGCGGGAGCTGTCGAACGTGTTGAAAGTATATAAGTACACAGCAACAGGAAATAGTCTTGTGATTGTGGATGCTACACAAATAAATCTAAACGACTTACAGAAAGAGGAAATAGTACTTGAAGTTGTTGAAGATAGAGACGGTGTTATTTTTGTCGAAAAGGCTGATGAATCATATTTTATGGACTACTTCAACAGAGACGGCAAGCGTGCATCGTTCTGTGGGAACGGTTCAAGAGCTTTTTTGAAGTTTCTGATGGAACACTTTGGTTTAAGTGGGAAGGTATCGATTAGGACGAACGCTGGCTTGTTAGTTGGAAGAGCAGACGCTGAGATATCGGTCCAAATGCCAAAGCCAGTTTTCGAAAAGATGCTCTTGCCAGAAGAACTCGCTGGATTTGAAGGAGCTTTTATAACGGTTGGAGTACCGCACGTTGTTTTGAATGTCGGGGCAGATATATGGGATTTTGACATGGGAATTGCACAAGAATTAAGACACAAGTTCAACGCAAATGTGAACGTGTTCAATGTTTTAGATAGCAAGTTGTTTGAGGTTAGAACGTTCGAAAGGGGTGTTGAGCGAGAGACTTTATCCTGTGGCTCGGGAACGACTGCAACGGGTTATTTCATCAAGTACTACTTAAACAAGGATACTTTGATACCCGATAAGCTGGTGGCTAAAACAAAGGGAGGAATTTTAACTCTATCATTCGAAAGTGATGGTATCTACTTAGGAGGGGGTGTTGTAAATGAGTAAGATGTTTGAAGGCGTTGGAACTGCTATAGTAACTCCATTTAAAAACGGTGAAGTTGATTACGAGGCTTACAGAAACTTAGTTAGGTGGCAAGTTGAAAGCGGAGTAAAGGCAATAATCGTTGCAGGAACCACAGGCGAAGGGGCGACTTTGACTATCGAAGAGAGGGAGCGATTGATTCAGATAACTAAGGAAATCTGCGAAGGTAAAGCACAGGTAATTGTTGGAACAGGAACGAACGATACGCATAAATCTTTGGAATTATCGCTGAGTGCGGAAAAAAACGGTGCAGATGCGGTACTCATAGTCACTCCGTATTACAACAAACCAACTCAAGAAGGACTGTATGCTCACTATAAGTACTTATCCGAAAGAATAACTCTGCCAATAATAATCTACAACGTACCTTCAAGAACTGGAGTAAACATCGCACCAGAAACCGTTGCAAGGCTTGCGGCGGAGTGCAGGAATGTAAAGGCAATAAAAGAAGCCAATCTGGATATTGCTCAGGCTGATGAGATATACAGGCTAACTAAAAACCTTGATTTCTACATATACTCAGGTAACGATGATAGAGCATTCCACATGATATGCGCCGGTGCAAAGGGCGTTATTTCTGTTGCATCGAACGTTGTGCCAAAGGAAATGGTTGAAATGGTTGAAGCTTTATTCAGAGGAGAATTACAGAACGCTCTGAATTTGCATGTTAGATTGGTTCCACTCTTCAAAGTCCTGTTCATCGAAACAAACCCGATGCCAGTTAAGGGAGCGCTTCATATCATGGAAAGAATCCAAAACGAATTCAGACTACCTCTCGTGCCACCGAAAGAATCAACTATGGAAAAGCTTAGAGCAGTTCTGAGAGAACTGGGAGTGATATCATGATCGGTCTAAAATACGGCATCGTTGGTTTCCGCGGAAAGATGGGAAGGGAGATTTTCGAGTATTTTTCAACGTTTGGCGATGAGTGTGTGCTTAAGAAGGATGTTGATTCATTCGAGCAAACAGACACACCGCAGGTGATAATAGACTTTTCCTCTCCAAGCGCTTTGGAAGAGACTGTAAAACTTTGCAGAGAACACAAGATTGCTCTTGTACTTGGGACAACAGCTTTGGAAGAAAGGCACTTCGAAATGCTAAGAGAATTGGCAAATGAGGTTCCAGTCGTCCAAAGTTACAACTTCTCAACGGGAATAAATATTTTGCGCAAGATTCTTAGAGAATATACTCGCTATTTTTCAGATTGGGATGCTGCTATGGTTGAGATACACCACACCCAGAAGAAAGACGCACCATCTGGAACTGCAAAGATGTTAAGAAACGATATGAATAGAGACATTCCAATAAGTTCGTTGAGAATCGGCGGTGTTTTCGGTGAACATACCGTGATTTTCTCGAACGCAGGAGAGGTAGTAGAAATTAAACACAGTGCACTATCAAGAAGGGCTTTTTCAATAGGAGTTAGACATGCAGCGCTTTTCACTTTGAAAAAGCAAAAGGGTTTTTATTCGTACGAAGATGTATTAAATGAGAATTTACGTTAGTTAATGGGAGGGAAAGCTGTGGGTGACTTTCAAGAAATTATCAAGAAAAGCGCCAGAGAACTGACCAGCGAAGAGATTATTGAAATTATTGCAAAGAGCAAAAAGAAGACCATAGTGCGAGTCTACATTTCAGGTGAGTTGTCTTCTATCGACTGGGGTAAGTACAATACCAACGGAGAATTTGATATCATTTCGGGTGCAGATTTTGGTATTCTAATTGGAGATTTCGAGTCCATTTCAAACGTTCTTAAAGATGAGAAGATAAAGAGTTACAAGATTGAATACATTGCGAGAAATTCCGCAATTCCGCTTGTTGATATTTCGAAATTCAATGCCCGTATTGAACCAGGTGCTATTATCAGAGAATACGTGGAGATCGGTGACAAAGCTGTTATCATGATGGGTGCAGTTATCAATCTTGGTGCGACAATAGGCGAAGGCACGATGATTGATATGAATGCTGTCATAGGTGCGAGGGCTCGAATTGGAAAGTATTGTCATATCGGTGCGGGTGCCGTTGTTGCAGGTGTTGTTGAACCACCGAGCGCATCACCAGTTGTCATAGAAGACCACGTAATGGTTGGTGCGAATGCTGTTATCCTCGAAGGAGTCAGGGTTGGACACCATTCGGTAGTGGCGGCAGGTGCGGTGGTAGTGAATGATGTAGAACCTTACACAGTCGTTGCAGGCGTTCCCGCAAGGGTTGTCAAAAAAGTTGATGAAAAGACGGCAAGCAAGACGCAGATATTGGAAAGTTTGAGAGAGCTGAATAAATAATATATGTACTTTGGCAGGTGAGGGCATTGGGCACAAAGACATCGTCAAGTTCAGTGATTAATAGTGTGATAGTACAAAAGTATGGCGGTTCATCGGTTGCGGATGTCGATAGAATTAGAAACGTGGCAAACAGAATTGCTAAGAGAGTCAGAGAAGGGCACAAAGTAGTTACCGTTGTTTCTGCCATGGGCAAGACTACTGATAACCTCATCAGCATGGCAAAGAGTTTGGTTCCAAAACCAGATGAGCGAGAGTTGGATATGCTTCTGACTACTGGAGAGCAAATATCATGCGCACTTGTTGCTATGGCACTGAAGGATATTGGGATAAATGCCATCTCGCTTAATGCGTTCCAGATACGCGTCCTTACGACAAGGCACCACACAAATGCAAGGATAATGGATATAGACGAAAAAAGGCTCAAGAAATACTTGCAGGAACACGATGTGCTTGTTATCACTGGATTCCAGGGTATAACCGAAGACGAGCACTTAACTACGTTGGGAAGAGGTGGTTCGGACACTTCAGCTGTGGCGTTGGCAGCAAAACTTGGGTGCGACTGTGAAATTTACAGCGATGTGGCAGGAGTTTATACGTGCGATCCAAAGCTCTATCCCCAAACTAAGAAACTTAAGTACATTACATACGATGATATGTTAGAACTTGCCGCAACGGGTGCAAAGGTGTTGCACTCAAGGTCAGTTGAGATAGCTAAGAAATATAACGTAAGGGTATATTGTGGTTCATCATTTTCTGATGAGGAGGGAACTTGGGTGGTAGGAACGTTACCAGAATGGTTAGAAGAACCTCTTGTTACAGGGGTAAGCTTGGACAGAAATCAAGTTAAGGTATCTATAATGGACCTTCCGAATGATGCAAACATAATTTCGGATATATTCAAAAGAGTTGCTGAGAAAGGTATCAACGTCGACATGATTTCGCTTGTAAAGAACGGAACATCGACCCACTTATCATTCACCGTCGTTCCAGATAGGGTTGAGAAGATAAAAGATTTACTCGATGACACACTTTCAGTGTACGGTGCAAAGTACCACTTCTACGGTCAATTCGCCAAAATCACTGTGGTGGGTACAGGTATGCGCTCGCATTACGGTGTTGCTTCGAAGTTTCTCGAGGTTATTTCAAAAAACGGCATTGAACCTGAGATTATAACAACATCTGAGATAAAGATTTCTGTGTTGGTTCCTGAAGAGAAGGCGGAGGAACTTATGAAAAACATCTGCGAAGAGTTCGATCTCTGATATTCAATGAACAGGAGTTGATAAAATGAGTAATAGCAACTGCACTTATATCGCTAACACTTACAAGAGATATCCAATATCCATATCCCACGCCAAAGGTATCTACGTCTGGGATACAGCGGGAAATTTGTACATAGACACATTCATGGGGATTGGCGTTCTTCTTTTCGGACATAATCATGATAAGGTTATTGAAGCTATGAAAAACAAGATTGAAAGGTACGTTCACCTATCAAATTTCTTTCTTGACGAAGATGCTTGTTTCATCGCCGAGCGTTTGGTGAAAGAGGTTGGTGTCAATGGAAAGGTATTTTTTACAAATTCTGGCGCAGAAAGTACCGAGTGTGCGTTGAAGGTTGTTCGAAAAGTCAGGAAAAACGGAAAAATTGTCTCGTTTGTCAAAAACTTCCACGGAAGAACGCTTCAAGCACTGAGCGTTACAGGATTTGATAACATAAGAACGCAGTTTGTAAACAGCGAAGATGTTGTATTCCTACCCTACGATATTAAAGTAGTAAGAGAATTTTTTGAGAACGAGAAATCTATCTCTGCCGTTTTCATTGAGACTGTCCACGGGAGTGGTGGGTTGAATGTTATTCCAGAAGAGATTGTTGATATTATAAACGAATACAAAAACAAATTCGGATATATTGTTGTTGCAGACGAAGTACAAAGTGGGCTTGGTAGAACTGGAAAGTTCTACGCTTACAAGCACTTTAATATTAACCCCGATATCGTAACGGTTGCAAAGGGTATCGGTGGTGGATTACCTCTTGGAGCCTGCATCATGCTTGGAGACTACTCTAATGTGTTCGAGGTCGGCGAACACGGTTCAACTTTTGCGCCTAACCCTGTAGCATTAGCAGCAGGGAAGGCAGTTTTGGAGATGATAGATGATGAAAAGCTTGAGAATGTCAACAAGATGGGAAAATTATTCAGTGAGAAGTTCTCCGAATTTGGTGAAGTATACGGGTTAGGACTTATGAAGGGCGTGAAGATGAAAAGCGAAGTGCCGAAGATAGAAGAATTTCTGCACAATGGGTTGCTTGTAAACATCTTGAGCAATGGTGTAATCAGATTCCTGCTACCACTTAACATAACAGAAGAAGAAATCGAAGAAATCCACACCAGATTTAAAAAAACATTGAAGGACTATTGAAAGCTTAGAATCACTATTCCAACAAGAGCTATTGTATTTAACACCAGATAGAATGTGTCATTTTTTGTCCACTGAAGAGTATAATAATGATTTCTCTTCCCGATACCGTATTTTTTTGCCTGAAGAGCTAACGACAGCTCTTCAGCTTTTCTTAAAGACGAAACAAGCAGCGGAATTATTATGCTTGTCATTGCAGAGAGCTTGTTCTTCAGCCCTTTTTCTGAGTACTTAGCACCTCGTGAAATTTGAGCTTTTATTATTCTATCAGCCTCATCGAGCAAAATGGGTATGAATCTTATCGATATCGCAAGCATCATACCAAAATCTTCCCGCTTCTCTTCACTTACACGGAAGAATTTCAAAATATCGACGATTCCACGTGCAGTCAACAACGGTGGGGTTGTGTAGGTGTACATAGAGGCAAAAAGAAAGATAAGAGAAAGCCTCAAAGCGATGTAAAGACTCATCACAAAACCTGAAACAAAATATTGTATCACTGCGGCAAAGACTATTAAAAACCACAAACTTCTCAAACTTCTCAAATAAACAACGGGTTTTATCTTAGACATAATCATCAAGATAATAAAGAGTGACACTGGTATAATATAACCTATCAAATCCTTGACCAACATGATAGATGTTACTTGTAAAAGAACAACAAACAACTTAGCCCGAGGGTCTAAGCTATGTATAAGAGAATTCTTAGGAATGTATTTACCAATTGTCAGTTTCAATATCAATCACCCAAGCTTTTATTTGGTCTTTGAAGTGTCTGATGTATCCTTTCTTGAGTTGATGAACTCAGTATATTCTCTAACTATATTCCCGTAATTCGAGAAAAATTTAACCGTATAAACATTGTACCTATCGCTTCTACCATTGTAAGCCGAAATTGCACGGACGATGTCCCAGTCAAATATGTACTTCAAACTTAAATAGAAATATCTGTAGGCAATTCTCAACTGCCAATCGGGATAATTCAACAAAGACAGATGATTTCGGTTCTCCTGTTTGAACTTCCTGACGTCCTCATAAAAGTTTGCTACGTAGAAAAGAGCGTTTTCATGTAGCTGAAAATACCCAACCGCTTTTCCGTTGTCGCCTATAGCGTTTATAAACCCGGTCTCGCAAATGCCAAAAGCGAGCATGAACAAAGGATCAACCACTTTTGGAATTTTAAGCGACTCTTCTTCGAGTGCCTTTGCCATCAACCTGGCATGGTTCTCAGGTACCTTCTGCTTTATCATAAAAGAATACGCAAAGTCGTAGAGCTCACCGGAAAAGACTAATTGAGCTAACAAAACAAATACCGCAAAAGTTAGGAACCGGCGCATGTCACACCTCAAAAGAGTATCTCCAGTTCATTCCCTTCGAAACACTTCAGTTTTTCTCGAGCGATGCCTTTATTGACCGCAATTTCAACATACCCGGTGCTATCTTCGTGTACAAGTAACTCGCCTTCGTCTACATCGGCGTACGTTTCAACAACCGGAACTTCATACGTTTTCTTTCCGACGTTTATTTTAACAGCGTCCTTCTCCGCAATCCAACTGAATGGAATATTTGTCTCGATATTTCCAAAACGGTCAAAATACGCAACTTCTCCGTATGCACCATTTGGTGTAAGGTGAGCTTTTCTGTAAGGCAGTGTAGCGTAGTTAGGCAATCTCGTTCCAAGCTCATCGAATATACCTTTCGTTATGTAGGCTGCAGCTGGTGAGAAAATATCCCTGCCGTGGAACGTTCTCGATGTTCCAAAATGGTATTTTTTGTTGACCAAATCAACTATCTTTCTTGGAATGTGCCTTTCAAGAACGAGTGTCAAAATCCCATTATCAGGTGCAACGAAATAGTATTTATCTGTTTCAACGGCGATTGCCTTTCTTGCAGTACCGACGCCAAAATCGACAACGATTAAAAATACCGTTTTTTCCGGAAAGTAATCGACACTTCTATCGAGTATATACATTGCCTCCCGTACGTTATATGGCGAGATATTGTGTGTTAAGTCAAGTATTTCCGCATCTGTGATTTGTCTCATAACACCCTTACAGATGCCAACATAGTGCGAATTGCCCCAGTCGGTCATAAATGCTATCATCTCTGATTCACCTACCCTTTCTGTTTACTCATCCTGCGTACTAAATTATACCATCAAACATTATTACTTAATAACATCAACCATTCAACCATGAAATCAACCAAATGTGGAATAACACAATCATCAGGAAGGAATTTCGGATTGTGAAGTCCCCAAACCTCTTCGCTGGTCCTCACACCAGCCCAGAACATCAGCGAGGGATATTTCATCGTGAAAAAGCCGAAATCTTCACCAGTATATTTCATGCCGCAATCTATGAAAGTTCCATTATTTGAAGCGTAATCTTTGAAAAGTTCGAAGAGCTTCTCGTTGTTTATTACTGGCGGATAAAGACTTCCCCTTTCCAAAGTACCACTATACTTTTCTGCAAGAACTTTGAGCCTTTCGAAGTTTTCGATAACAATTTCCAAAGTTTCTCCTCGGATTGAACCTTCGACTTGTGCATAATCTGCCACGGCATTTCTGACGTTTCCACCGAACATCTTTCCAAATCCTGCAAGAACTCTTCTACCTTTCTCATTGTTATCTATCGGATTTTGATAGAATTCAGACGTAAATGCTACAGCATTCTTTATCGCATCAATTCCCTTTTCTTTTTGTGCGATATGAGCAGAGAGCCCCTTGAACTTCGCAGTTATCTCCATGGCACATGCAAAGAGAGTGCCATTTGTGGAGGCGAACTCACCAAGTCTATATTCATCAGTCACATGTAGGGCAGTTGCGTATTTAACCTTGTATCTTTCTCTCATCTCATCTAGTACATACTTTGCCCCACCGATTGTTTCTTCTGCTGGTTGGTAAATGAATACATAATTGCCTGGGATATCGTCTTCAGTGATCTTCTTGATAACACCGTACATCACCGACATGTGGATATCGTGCCCGCATGCATGCATTAAACCTTCATTCCTCGAGCAGTATTCCCACCTGGTTTCTTCCTTTATAGGCAATGCATCCATATCTGCTCTATATAGAACAGAAGGCGCGGTTGGCTCTCTCTGAATCAAGACGGCCAATCCGGTTTTTGCAATGGGGTGAAATTCTACACCGAGTTCTTTAAGCGCTTCCGATAGAATTTTTTGGGTATTGTACTCATTGAATGCGAGCTCTGGAGACATGTGTAACTCGTGTCTCAGTTCGATGGGCGAGAGCATATACCTTCTCCCTTCAAATTGATTTTGAACTTAGCTTTAAAAAGAACAATATCTAATTTATTATTATACCAAACCCAAGAAAAAAATCAAAAAAGTCCACCCTTTCAGGTGGACAAAAGAAGATATGGTGAGGTTATGCGTATTTCATGATTACACTTTGAAATCAATCTGCCTGACTGTTCCAACATTCCCATCTTCTGAGAGGTATATTCCTGTGCTTTTTTGCACTGAATCAGCATAGTCAAACGGTGTACTCACACTGCCAAGAAATATTGCACCAACGTTTAAATCAAGTAAACCTACTACTTGCTCTCTACCGTTTTCGTCAATCGTCCAAATCTTTATCTTCAAGAACTCCAAATCATCTTCATCGATCCAATTGTCTTTGTCTGTATCAAGTTGCGAAAGTTCTGAGAAACCCTCGTTTGTAACAGGTCCAAACAACTCTGCTGCGTTGTCAACAACGCCATTTCCGTTCTTGTCGTACACCAACAATCCAACACCTCTGCCCAAGAAGAACTTCTCTCTTGTACCGTCAAAGTTCAAATCGAGCTCAACAATCTTCTGAGAGCCAGTCTTATCCTTCAAATCAATCGCAAGTGGGTCTACTACTCTACCGGAAGTCTTTGTATACGAATAGCTCAGCTGGAATAATTTTGTCTGTATGGAAAAATCTATTAACCTTCCATCTTTCGTCTTAACTTGTCCTTTTGCTGAAAAGTTGGAGTACTGAACATTTAGGTACTCCTCTTCGTTTTCGTATTCGACGATATCCTGCCCGCCTTCTTTTCTGATGCTTATTTCGTACTGCTTATCATCAGGTATGTATATCTTCAGCTTCTTGCCTGTGAGTTTTTCGAGCATTATTTTGAGCAGTTTTATCTTTTGCAAATGCTTGTCATCAATTTGCGGCTTCTTTTCGCTAATCTCGATTACTACCTTTTCTGGAACGTGGTATTTTCTTATCTTACTTGAGAACTTTGAGTAATTTATCGCAAGGTTTTCAGATGACAACTCGACGTTGTAGTCATCGATGCGCATATAGTTCGCCTCGCTTTTCAGGTATAATTTCACTTTATTTATCGGCAGAAAAATGAGGAATATTAGTAGAACCTTTTTTGGTCTCTTAACTGGTAGCAGGAATCAATACTAAAACTTCATTGTAATGTGCTATAATTGTTCTAGAAAATAGAAGGGGGGAAGGTTATGTTAAAGAAGGTCGTGATATTCATCGTGTTCTTGATGTTTCTAAGAAGTGCTCTTGCCTACAAAGTCACATTCATCATCGAAGTGCCAATATACACACCAGACGATGCTGAGATTTATCTGGCTGGAACGTTCAATAACTGGAATCCAAAAGATGAGAACTACAAGTGCGTTAGAGACGGATTTGTGTACAAGAAGGTTTTGGATTTATCTGGCAAGGTGGAATTCAAAGTCACTCGCGGTTCTTGGGAGACTGTCGAGAAGGGTGTAAAGGGTGCGGAGATACCTAATAGGGTGTTGGATGTAGATAAAGACATGGAAGTAAAGATAACTGTTCTGCACTGGAGGGATTTTGTGGAAAAGCAACAAGCAGCGTTGAGAAAGACTTATACTGGAAATATCAAGCTGATTAAGGATTTTTATTCTCCTGAACTTGGGAATAAGAGAGATATAATCATCTACTTGCCACCAGATTATGAAATATCAGATAATCGTTATCCGGTTTTGTACATGCACGACGGGCAAAATATATTCGATGAGTCAACGTCTTTCGCAGGTGTTGAGTGGAAAGCGGACGAAAGTGCTGAAGAATTAATCAAAAACGGTGCAATTAAGCCGATTATCATCGTTGGCATATACAACACCGGAGCTGATAGGATTAATGAGTATTCCCCATGGGTTGACTCAAACTACGGTGGAGGCAAAGGAGATTCGTACGCTCAGTTCATAGTTAATACGCTGAAGCCATACATCGATGTCAATTTCAGAACACTTTCAGACAGAGAAAACACAGCGATACTCGGTTCGTCGATGGGCGGTTTGATTTCTCTGTACATCGGGATAAAATACAACGGCGTCTTTTCAAAAATTGGAGCGATGAGTCCTTCCATTTGGTTTGCTAATAAAGCATTGATAGAATTTGTAAAATCTGAGAAAGTAAATTATCCAACGAAGTTCTATGTTGACATGGGAAGTGCAGAAGGGCAGAATCCAGAAGTGCATCTGAACAACGCAAGGGAACTTTTCAAGATATTGGATAAGAAAGATAACTCGGAAGTGTTGTACATCGAAGACAGAGGGGGAACACATTCAGAAGGCGCTTGGGCAAGAAGACTTCCTGAGATGCTCGTGTATTTCTTTGGAACAGAAGAGTCAAATTAAACAGATTAAAGGAATGAAAGGTGGTGGGATAGGATGGGAAAGAAGGGTATTTTGGTAGTTTTGTTTCTGACACTTGTTGTTAAAATCTTTGGTTGGAGCGGACATGAGGCATATACTTACTTGGTTGTTAAGTCACTTAATTTTAACATGGATAAGCTAATAGAGATAAAACCATACACATATAACGAATCTCGGGTTTATAATACGAAGTTTTATTACACCGATGATTTTGCAGGTCAAAGGAAGTTTTTCGACCCGCTCGGTGATGGAAAGTTTCCATCAGATCCAGCACCTGTTGATGGAAAACTTCCAGTGTGGCAGATTTTGACAATTTATGCGCAATTTCCGGATTTCGGAATGGATGAAGGACTCAACCTTTCACCACTCCAAGCACTTATAGGCAACAGCCAAGGCGTAAGACACATGAGGTATAAACTCGGAATTATCGAGGCTTTCGAAGGAGATAAGTCTTTTCTTTATTTTGTTAATATGTCACAGGAAGCGTTTTCAAAAAATGATAGCTACTGGGGGTTGAGGTTCTTATCGTACGCTTTGCACTATATGGAAGACTTATTCCAGCCATACCACGAAACACCGGGCAGTTTTTGGGAAGTTTTGATGAGCCTGATGGATAAGAAAACTATGAATTTGCTCAACAATGCGCACTACACGTACGACAATTACCTGTTGTACTTGATTTACTATTCAAAACATAGAGATGAGATACGAAATCTGATTGAAAGTACTCCTGCAATAAGAATCCCATCAAATAACGAATCACTGATGAATGAGGTGATGATGTACGGATATATAAAATTCCCGCTAGTACATAGTGAGTTGAAAAAAGCATTTGAAGGTATCCTTACAGAAAGGATACCAGAAATTGATGATTTCAGACGACTTGAAGAAGAGGGAAAGTTAGAAGGCTTGTACAAGGTGACGAAGGAGATTATAGTAACGATGACTGGAACTATCAAGGCTTTTCTGAACGATTATCTTTCACGGTATTTGGAGTATAAAGAATAAACGTGTTTTATAAATATGTTTCGTCAAACATCCTTGTGAAAAGCGCAAAATCTTTTGAATTTTTGTCCATGCGTGGAGTTTTTCGAACTCCACGTTTTTTTCTTGTTGATATATAATCTTATCGTACAAGCGTAAATTCTTGTAGTTTATTAGCTCAAATTGGGAGGTGTAGCTATGTGGGAAAGCGTTAAGAGGAGCGATCCAGAGATTTATGAGGTTATTTTAAAAGAATGGGAAAGGCAAGAATATGGGCTTGAGCTAATTGCCTCTGAGAATTTTGTGTCTCCAGCTGTCATGGAGGCTATGGGAAGTGTTTTGACAAACAAGTATGCGGAGGGTTATCCAAAGAAAAGATACTACGGTGGTTGTGAATGGGTTGATGTTGCAGAGACACTTGCAAGAGAACGCGCAAAGAAGCTTTTCAACGCCAAGTATGCTAACGTACAGCCACACTCCGGTTCTCAAGCGAATATGGGAGCATATTTTGCGCTTGCAGAACCTGGTTCTGTTTTGATGGGTATGTCTTTAAGTCACGGAGGACACCTTACACACGGTGCAAGTGTTAACTTTTCGGGACAGATATATAAAGTTGTCCAGTACGGAGTGAATCCTCAAACGGAAGTAATTGACTACGATGAAGTCAGGAGATTAGCATTAGAGCACAGACCAAAGATAATCGTAGCGGGTGGAAGTGCTTACTCAAGGATTATCGACTTCAAGAGGTTTAGAGAAATAGCAGATGAAGTTGGTGCTTACCTCGTTGTCGATATGGCACACTTTGCTGGTTTGGTGGCAGCGGGGTTATATCCAAATCCTCTTGAATACGCACATGTTGTGACAAGTACGACACATAAGACATTGAGAGGTCCGCGCGGTGGTTTGATTCTTACAAACGACGAAGAAATCTACAAGGCGATAAATAAAGCGATATTCCCCGGAATACAGGGCGGTCCGCTGATGCACGTTATCGCAGCTAAGGCTGTATGTTTCAAAGAAGCGTTGACTGATGAGTTTAAAGAATATCAAAAACAGATAGTAGCAAACGCAAAAGCTCTTGCAAAAGCCCTTGAAAGTAGGGGGTTGAGAATCGTTTCCGGCGGTACCGATACACACTTGATGCTCGTTGACCTTAACCCGCTCAACGTAACGGGTAAAGCTGCAGAAACAGCACTCGGATATTGCCATATAACAGTCAATAAGAACACGATTCCAAATGAAACAAGGTCACCATTTGTGGCGAGTGGAATAAGACTTGGAACACCGGCACTAACAACCAGGGGAATGAAGGAAGAGCAGATGGAAGAAATTGCCGAGCTCATCGTAACAGTGCTTAAGAACGTTAAGGACGAGGAAGGAAATGTAGACGAAGAAGTTGCGAAGAGAGTTTCCGACCGTGTCATGGAGCTCTGCAAGAAGTTCCCGCTTTATCAAGGCAAGATAGCTGTCGAATAATTCTTAGATAAATAGATACATACTTGGGGGTGATTGGATGGTAGTTAGACCTTTTAAGGCACTAAGACCTACTAAGGAAATGGTCAGTAAAATAGCAGCTAAACCGTACGACGTTGTGACAGAAGAGCAAGCACGCGATGTTGCAAAAAACAACCCGTACACATTCTACAAAGTCTCAAGACCAGAGATAAATTTCGAATATTCAGCCGATACGCATGACCCAGAAGTGTTGAAAACGGGAAGGCAACATCTGGATTGGCTTATAAAAGAAGGTCACATGTTCGAAGATGGTGAGCCCTACATCTACATTTATCAACAACATTGGAGAGACCACGTTCAGACTGGAATTTTCGCAACGTTCTCAGTTGATGAATATATAGAGAACAAGATTAAGAAACACGAACTCACAAGAAAAGATAAAGAAGATGAAAGAGCCTTACACGTCAAAGTAGTAAAGGCTCACACAGGACCTGTATTTTTGATGTACAAATCCAGACCAGAAGTTGATTCATTGATAATGAAACACGCGACCGGTGAACCGGAATACGATTTTACAGATGAATCAGGTGTAAGACATATGGTTTGGGTATTAAGAGATAGAAATGAAATCAATAAGATTGTTGAAGCATTCAAAAGTGTCGATGCGTTCTACATCGCAGATGGACACCACAGGGCTGCTGCCGCTGTCAGGGCTGCGATAGATTTCAGAAATGAGAATCCGAACTACACAGGCGAAGAGGAATTCAATTATTTCTTAGCGGCACTATTTCCACATAGCCAGCTTAAAATACTTGACTATAACAGAGTAGTGAAGGATTTGAACGGCATGAGTGAAGAAGAGTTTTTGAAAAAAGTCGGCGAAGTGTTTGAAATTACAAAGGTTAATGGTACGTACAAACCAGAGAGAAAACACACAGTCGGTATGTACCTATCTGGCAGATGGTACAGACTCGAACCTAAGACTGGAACGTATGATGAAAACGATGTCATCGCTTCACTCGACGTTTCCATACTGCAAAACAATCTCTTAGCTCCGATACTTGGTATTGAAAATCCAAGGACCGATAAGAGAATAGATTTCGTTGGTGGTATTCTTGGCATCGAAGAACTTGTAAGACTCGTAGACAGTGGAAACTTTAAGGTAGCGTTTGCAATGTACCCAACGTCGATAGATGACCTGCTCAAAGTTTCCGATGAAGGAAAGATAATGCCTCCAAAATCCACATGGTTCGAACCAAAACTGAAGAGTGGTATTGTCGTACATTTAATTTAAGAGAACGGCAATTGAAAAGGCGCGTCTTACACGCGCCTTTTCTTTATCTCTCTTAGTCTTTTTACAATTGCTTTTGCACGTTTTGAGCCTATGCCGTCCACTTTTTGAAGCACACTTGCGTTCGTCTTAACCAGTTTATCGATACTGTGGAATGATTTTATGACATTTTGTGAAATGTTCATGGGTATGTGAACTTCGTTCCTTAGAATTCTGTAACCTCGGGGACTTACACGTACTTCTGAAAGTTGCTGGATGTTTGGTACATCGTATCCAAGAGCTTTAGAGACGTTCATTATCTTGTGCTCGGATTTGGTTATTGCTTCCGTTATCTTTGCCGCTTCTTCCTCTGTTACCTCTTTTTTCGAATAATCCATAACTAAAAGTTTTATGATTTCGTCCAGATCGCTCAGTACTTCTCTTAATCTGAGCTGAGCCAATTTTCCCTCGTTTCCAAGTTCTATTATGCTTGTTTGAATATTTGCAGAGATCGTGTTGATCTCAACACCTCTAATCAACAATTCGCATACGAATTCCAACGGTACACGTCCTTCGATCTCAATTTCGTCGAGACGCTCCAAATCCCTGTCAAAAGATTCTCTGAAGCGCTCGAGTGCGTTTATCGTTTGACCAACTTTTGTCAGGACGAAGTTTATATCCTCGAAAACGTGTTTTCTATCTCTGTAATACAATGTGACAACGTTCCGTCTCTTGGAAATTGCGACGACCATTTTGCCAAGTTGCTTGGCAACTCTTTCTGCAGTTCGGTGCCGCGTGCCTGTTTCAGATGTTGGAATGCTCGGATCCGGCACAAGATGAACGTTTGCTGCCAATATCTTCGTCGCGTTTTCATCCATTACTATTGCTCCATCCATTTTTGATAATTCGTATAGTTTTTCCGGTGTAAATGGACAGTCTAGCCTGAAACCTGACTGAAAAACATTGCTGTTTTTCATATCATCTTCATTGATGAAAACAATTAACGCGCCAAGTTGAGCGTGTATTATGTCATCGAGCGCTCTTCGCAGTTTTGTACCAGGTGATAATAGCTTTATTTTCTCGAGGATATCCTGAGTTGTTTGTTCGGTATAGTCAGGCATCTCTACAACTTTCCTCCTGATAAAGAATTTAGAATTTAAATTGTACTTGTTGCTCTATTTCAAATTCTATTATACAATATATACCGAAAGTGTGTTATAATGAATTGAGAATTTTTTCTAATTATTACTAAGGAGGAATCGAAAGTGTACGTAGTTGGTATAGACTTAGGTGGAACCTTTTTTAAGGTTGGGCTTGTGGATACCGAAAGTGGTGAGATTCTCCGAAAAGTTGAATGGGAAACTCGAGTAGCGGAAGGTAAGGAAAAAGTAGTTAAAAGAATGGCTCAGGCAGTTTTAGAGGTTAGCAATGGTGAGGACTATATTGGTGTTGGAATAGGCTCTCCTGGCTCGATTGACCACGATAATGGAATTGTAAGGTTCTCCCCTAATTTCCCTGACTGGATAAATTTCAATCTTGGTGGAACTCTCTCAAAGTTGCTAAATAAGCCTGTTTTTGTTGAGAATGATGCAAACGCATTTGTGCTTGGTGAAAAATGGTTTGGAGCAGGTAAAGGTCATGAACACATAGTAGCCTTGACGTTGGGAACAGGTGTTGGCGGTGGTGTCATTTCACATGGGAAACTCATAACAGGAAAAGATGGAATAGGGACTGAACTTGGTCACGTTATAGTAGAACCCAACGGACCACAGTGTGGTTGTGGAAATTACGGATGTTTGGAAGCTATTGCCTCGGCAACTGCAATAAGGCGAATGGCTCTTGAAGGGCAGAAGAAATTTCCGGAATCCGAGATATTCTCTGCTGAAGAGATAAATGCTAAGGCGGTGTTTGATGCTGCACGTAATGGTGATTTGCTCGGACAGATGATAGCTGAACGTGTTGTAAATGCTCTTGCAATCGGAGTCGCTAATTTTATACATATATTCAACCCAAGTATAGTAGTTATCGGTGGTGGTGTTTCCAGGGCAGGAAACATACTTTTTGCCCCACTTCGCGAAAAGGTTCGACACCTTGTTATGCCTTCCTTCAAAGATACGTATACAATAGTTCAAAGCCCGTTAGTTGAAAATGCTGGAATTCTTGGCGCTGCTTCAATAGTTTTGCAGAATCTGTAATATGATTTGTAATTTAATCACAGCATGGAGGTGCTACTATGATGAAAAGGTACTTTTTGTATGCAGTTGTTCTTTCACTTGTTGTATTAGCAGTTATCGTTGGTACAGCTGCTGATTCAAAGTCTGGTCCAAAACTTGGATACATCGATCCAAACAAGGTTCTTCAGAATTACGATAAGTGGATCACGTTTCAAAAACAGATGCAAGACGAGATTGCGAAGTACCAAGCCGAACTTGATAAGATAAAGGACCAAAACCAAAAACAACAAAAGTATCTTGAATATCAGCAGACAATCAACAATAAGATCGCTCAAACACAAGCACAAATAGAGGCAGAAATACTTAATAAAGTAAAGGAATATGCGGAAGTAATGGGATACGATTTTATCTTCAACAGCACAACTATGGCTTACGGAAGCAGTTCGTACAACATTACAGATGCGTTCATAAAATATCTTAAGACTGCAAAGAAATAAGATTGCAATAAACAAAAACACTGTATGGATGAAAGAGTATTCGATCAGATTTCTTGTGAAGGCATATTCAAAAAGTTTGGTAGAAAAGTAGTGCTTAATAACGTTAATGCTTACGTTAATACTGGAGAAGTTGTAGGCTTGCTCGGTCCAAATGGATCGGGCAAGACTACATTATTTAACATTATACTCGGTGTTGTTGTTCCAACAAAAGGTAGGGTTTATTTCAACGGACAGAATATAACGAATATGCCCATACACAGACGTGCAAGGCTTGGAATTACGTATCTTCAACAAGAGACTTCTGTTTTCAGAGACTTGAAAGTAGAGGACAATGTTAGATTAGTTCTTGAGTTTCAGAAACTAAGAAGAATAGAAAGAGAAGAGATTGTTAAATCAACTTTGGAAGAATTCGGTATTCAAGATTTGAAAAAGCAGTTTGCATTTTCACTCTCAGGAGGAGAAAAAAGAAGACTTGAATTGGCAAGGATGATGGCACTAAGCCCTAAATTTGTTCTCTTGGATGAACCTTTCATAGGTATTGACCCGAAAACTGTAAAGGAAATTCAGAAGATAGTAATTCAGTTAAAAGAAAAAGGCATAGGGGTTATAATCACCGACCATTCGGTTGATGCGTTAAGGCCTATTGTAGATAGGTTATATGTGATTCATAAAGGTGAAGTTTTAGCACAAGGACATCCGGAAGATGTTCTGCAAGATACAATGGTGAAGAAAGTCTATCTTGGAGAAGAATGAGAGAATAAGATATAGCGATAGATTCGGAGGAGTATAATGATTTTACTGTTCAAAAAGAAAGGTTTTCTAAGGTTTCTTTCTGCCATAGAAACTGCAAATTTGATAACACGAACACTTATTAGGTCAGGATTGAAATTGCAATATTCTGAAGGATTCCACCCGAAGCCGAAGATTTCCTTTTTGGATTCAACGCCAACAGGAGTTATAGATTTAGCGCTTTACGTTTCAGTTCAATTGGATGCTGAAAAAACAAGTCATGAAATAAAAAAAGCGCAGATTTTGAAATCAGTGAATGAAGTATCGCCTTTTGGACTTGAATTGGCAGATGTCTTTGATGTTGAAGTCAATTTAAACCGTGTTGTTGATGAATATGAGTACCTTGTGTTTTCAAAAGAAGAAATTAACTTGAAAAAGGAATTTAAAAAACATTCTGGAAAAGTTTTTATACCAAGCGAGTTGTTAAGAGATTTTCATATAGTTTTGAGAAATGGAATTTATGTGTTAAAATATAGAATTGCGAAGGATAACATATTCAATCCGTACTTGTTAAACGGTGTTTTTTTGGTTACAAGAAAAAGGGCATTTGCTAAAGAATTGGATTTGCATAACCTTTTAAATGACTTGGAAGAGAATAGGTGGAGGGACGATTTATGAAAGTACTTGTTGTTGACGATTCAGATGTCCTTAGAAAAATAACGGTTTTTAACCTTAAAAAAATCGGATTTGACGTGGAAGAAGCAATAGATGGAATAGATGGACTTGAAAAGATGAAAACTTGGCAACCAGATGTTGTAATTTTGGACATAATGATGCCAAGAATGGATGGATTTGCTGTCCTCAAAGAGATGAGGAGAGATGAAAACATAAAGAATATTCCTGTCATTGTCTTGACTGCAAAGGGTGGGCAAGATGACGAACAAATTGCCTTATCCTTAGGTGCAAAAAAAGTTCTTACAAAACCATTCAGCCCAACTCAGCTCATTGAAGAAGTGAGGAGTTTGGCGAATGAATGACGAAATTTTTCTGAAACTCTCAAAAGCTGTTACAGATGTTGCACAGCTTGTAGGTTTGGAAATTCTACCCATAAATGATGTAGAAACATTGGTTTTGGAGTGTACTCGTGTTACAGAATATCTTCAAAAATGGATAATTGATCAAAAATCAAATAACGATGCTCTGCAACAACTAATCGATGCACAGCTCGAAGAACTAACGGCAACATACGAGGGACTTTCTGCTCTTTTTGAAATAAATAAGATAATAGCCTCTGTAAACGAGCCTTGGATGATTCTGAGAAATGTCTTAAAACTTTTGAAAAATGCTGTGAACTATTCTGCAGGAGTAATTATACTGAATGTCGATGAAAAATCCTATTACGAATACTTTGGACTTTCAGAAGCAGAGGATTACATTAAAAGAGTTGCCATTGAACATATCGAAGATGAAAATACCTTTTTTGTTGATTATAACAAAGATTCCGGAGGATTTATTGCCGTTCCTCTTTATGCGGAGTTTGGTAGATACGGTATATTACTGATCTCTGGATATGGAACTAAGAAGATTTTTACAGCGGGCGACAAGAAAATCACGGAAGCAGTGGCTCAACAATTACTTACTTCTATTAATAGATATATAATGCTCCAACGTGAAATAGAAAAGCGAAAGCTCGAAGAGCAGCTTCAAATAGCTCGGAATATACAGCAAGGTCTACTACCCAAGTACTTCCCAACGCACGAAAGATTTGATATCAGCGCCCGGAGCGTTCCCGCGATACAGGTTGGTGGGGATTATTACGATGTAATTGAAGCTGATGATGGATCTTTTGTATGTTGCATTGCGGACGTTTCTGGAAAAGGATTACCTGCAGCGCTTATTATGTCATCTTTTAGAAGCATGTTTAGGCTATCGGGAAAGATATCTACTGACTTGAAAAAACTGGCGGCTCAATTTGATAAAATGATTCATGAAGATTTTGAAACTGGTAGGTTTATAACGTCTATAATACTAAGGATAACTTCTGACGGTAACATGGAATACGTCAATGCTGGTCATGATCCGTTATATATACTAAGAGGAAATAGAATAGTAAAGCTTGAATCCACTGGCACTCCGTTCGGCATTCTTGGAGATGGGTGGTACGATGTTGAAAAGTTCAAACTTGAGTATGGAGATATACTGATTGCGTACACAGATGGAGTTGTGGAAGCCAGAAATATCTCCGGTGAAGAATATGGCTTTGAAAGGCTGCAAGAAACGATAATGATGAACAGATATTTGAAGGCTTCTGATATAGTAAAAAGGATCATGGATTCTGTTTTTGAATTTTCTCATGGTGTACCGCAACATGATGATACAACAATATTGGTTGTCAAATATGAATAAAGAGAGTTGGAGGTGTCTGTATGATCGAAGTAGGAGATCTTGAGAAAGGTATGTACATAAAGTATGAAGGTGACATATACCGCGTGATCGATGTCAACAAGCATTTCAGAGCAAGAGGTTCAGGACTGATAAGAACAAAGCTTAAAAGCCTTTCTACCGGACTTGTAAGAGACGCAAATTTCGCAAGTGGTGAAAAAGTTGAGGAAGCAGAACTTTCTTTCAGAAAGGCAGAATACCTTTACAACGATGGAGAGAATTATTACTTCATGGACTTGCAAACTTATGAGCAGTACGCTATTCCTGAGGTAGAGGTTGATGAGGCAAAGAATTATCTAATTGAGAACACTCAGGTCGATCTGGTTATGCACGATGAAAAACCAATAGGAATACAACTTCCAACAACGGTTGTTTTAGAAGTGATAGAGACAGAACCAAATTTCAAAGGCGATACAGTTTCTGGTGGTGGAAAACCTGCAGTTCTCCAAACAGGTCTAAAGATTAGTGTTCCGTTCTTTATAAACGTTGGTGATAAAATAAAAGTGGATACAAGAACTGGCGAGTACATTGAAAGGGCATAAAGAGGGTAAGGCATGGGAAGAAATCTAAGGATATCGAAAGGAGGGAGAAGATGGGGAACATAACAGTATCAGATAATGTTATTGCCGAAATTGCGTACAGGTCAATATGCAGTATATATGGTGTAGAACCAGATAATAAAGAGTTCAAGAAATTTAGAAAAAATATAGACATCGAGAGAACACCTGAGGACAATGTAATCGTTAACATCAAATTGGAAGTTCCGTACGGTGAGAACATTCTTTCTTTCTCTGAAAATATAATGAAAACTGTCACGGAAAATGTTTCGCAGATGACGGACAAAACAGTTGAAGCGGTTAACGTTGTAGTTACTGGTGTTAGCGATAAAGAGTTTTCGAAATCCTAACCGTGAGTAGTGCTGAAATTCAAGGAGTTGAAAAAATTGGTTTCCAAAAGAAGGATACTTCGAGAGTCAGTTTTGAAAGCGCTTTTTCAACTTGACTTTAGACCTGAAGATTTCGATGAAATATTAAGTGACGCATTAAAATCAGTTAAGGATGGAAATATTAAGAAAGATGCAGAAAGATATCTCAAAAATATCCATGAACAGAAAACGAAGATTGATGAAATAATTGAAAAGCATCTTTTAAACTGGAGTTTTGATAGAGTATCGCACATTGCAAGAGGTGTTCTGAGACTTGGCACGTATGAACTGCTATACGAGAATGACATACCAATAGAGGTTACTTTGGACGAAATGGTAGAAATCACGAAAAAGTACGACACAGATGAAAGCGCCAAGTTTATCAACGGGGTCTTGGACAGGATAGCAAAAGAAGAAGCACCTAAGGAAAAATTCAAGCTTTAAATTTATCATTCATTTCTCATATTGTTTGTTGTTTGTTTGAACAACCGTATCTCAAGGGGATTGCGGGGGGTTCTCTTTGAGCTATATCGAGCTGTTGGTTTGTCTAATAATTTCTACCATCATATTTATCAGCGCTTTGGATGGATATAGCCATGTGCTCCAGCACATGGCTTATATATTAAATACGAATATAAGAACCTTAAGAGTATTCCATGTTATCAACTACATCAGGTTCGATTACCATAGACATGCAACTAAACAACCAAATTCAAAATATTCCAAAACTTTATCTACGTCATCTTTTGCATTTGATGAGAAGGTTGAAAATCTTAAACGTGTTCTGTACAAATGTGTTGGACCTTTGGAAGGTAAAACCACGATTTACAGAGATACTTACGACATATACACAAAAAGGCTATTAAATCGGCGAGTTTATACATTGTATGGTGAGTTTTCTTTAGAATTATCAGCCGATAAAAGATATCTCCTCATAAACAATCCGTACTATGGTGTTGCAAAGATACCAATTTCTCTCCCTGATGTGCAGATTGTTAGCATCATAGTAACTAAGGTGAGAGAAAACAATGAAACAAAATAAGGAGTGGTTGTATGTTCAACTACAATGAATTAATGGACGCAAAGAGGACAAGAATAATGGGAATAATAAATGTCACACCTGACTCGTTCTATTCAGGTAGCAGGGTAGATGAGACGAACTTGTTGATTAGAGTTGAGCAAATGATTAAAGATGGGGTTGAAATAATAGATGTCGGAGGCGAGAGCACAAGACCTGGCGCAGAAGCAGTACCTCTTGAAGAAGAGATAAGGCGAACAGTAACGGCTGTAAAGATTATTAGAAAACACTTCGACATACCCATATCTGTGGATACTTATAAATCCGAAGTTGCAAGACTTTCTATCGAAGAAGGTGCTGATATAATCAACGATATCAGCGCTATGAGATTCGATGAAAAAATGGTGGAAGTCGCGTCACACTACAAATGTCCTGTTGTACTCATGCATATGAAAGGCAATCCGAAGACTATGCAAGAGAATCCTGAATACAAAGACGTTGTCGCGGAAATCGTGGAATTTTTCGATGAGCGTATCAGATACGCTAAGGAACATGGAGTGGACAAACTAATACTTGATCCAGGGATTGGGTTTGGCAAAAAGCTGGAACACAACCTTGAAATACTGAAAAGGATTGAAGAGTTTAGGAAGCTTAATTATCCGCTACTCATAGGTGCAAGCCGAAAATCGATGATAGGCATGATTCTGAACTTACCGCCAGAAGAAAGATTAAACGGAACGCTTGCGGTGACAGCCTATTGCGCTATGCATAGTGTTGAAATAGTACGCGTCCATGATGTAAAAGAGAATAAAGAAGTAGTGAAAATCATAGAAGCAATCAAAAGTATTAAAAACTCGTGAAAGAAGGTTCATCATGAAAAGTATTAAAGAATCAATAAGGTTAGATAAGTACCTATCAAACGCAAAGGTGGGAACAAGAAGCGAGGTAAAAAAGTACATAAAAGAAGGAAGAGTTACTGTTAATGGTCGTGTAGTAGATGAACCAGAATTTCACGTGTCACCAAATGATGAGATAACAGTAGATGGTGAATATGTAAATTCTCATAGAAACGTTTATATAATGCTCTTTAAACCATCAGGATTCGTTTCAACGACTTCAGAATATGAACCAAGCGTCCTTAACCTTATTGATCATCCATATGTCGATGAACTGCACATAGCCGGAAGACTTGATAAAGACGTCGAAGGTCTTTTGATCCTGACTAACGATGGTGATTTCACACACAGATTGATATCTCCGAAAAAACACGTTGAGAAAGAATACTATATATATACGAAGCATCCTTACAAACTAACGGAAGAAGTTAAAAAAGAATTTGAAAAAGGATTAGAAATTGATGGTGAGAAATTTCTGCCAGCAAAGATAGGACAAATCGATGAGAAGACTATTTCAATAACAATTATTGAAGGAAAATACCATCAAATTAAAAAAATGTGCCAGAAGATTGGAATAGAATGGGAAAGAATCATGAGAGTTCGCATAGGTAGACTCACTCTTGGTGGTCTCAAAAAAGGTGAGTGGAGAGAACTTTCAAAAGAAGAGATTGATGAGATTTTTGAGAGATAGAACATAAAAGAGGCGGTGTGATTATCCACACCGCCTCTTTCTTTCATTGTCTTAGAAATGCCTTAGTAAGTTGCACCTTCTATTTTCAGATATCTCTTGTCAGTGCTGGTAGTGTAAAAGACCTCAATCGTATGGGTTGCAGCTGGCGAATCGCTTTCGAAAGAGACTATCCACGAAGATTCGACATACTCGACGATACCTAAATCGTTAAGATTAACGTTTCCTGCACTGTCAGTGTACTTTATCACACCGCCTGTTTTCTGGCAAAGCTCTCTAACGTCACCTGGGTCTGAAAAGTCAGTAGTGGTGTCGTAGTAATAACCACTTGGCACAAAAGCGCCGTGGATTGTGAAGAAACCTACTAATGCTGGGAACATGTCTGCCTTATCAAAATGTGAAAACCCTATGCCGTCAGACTTATAGTGTGCCGGTGCATCGGTTATGACTATCATAACTCTTTGTGCACTCGGTCTCCATTCAAGAGCTGTTGCAGCGAACATTATTGCATCGTACGGGTTTTCTGCCCAATCGCCACCGTAACCAGCGTACAGTACACCAACGTAATCTTTCGCATCAGACGGTGAAGATAACCCTAAATATGGAGGATCAACATCGATATCACTTGGCGGGTTAACATAGTCATCGAATGGTATAACACCAATTCTTACATCCATGCCGCTTTCTTCAAGATTTGTTGCAAAATCTATTATACTATTTTTAGCCCCGTTTATTGCGTAGCTCATGCTACCTGTCACATCCAAGATTATTGCTATATCAAGTCTATTTCTAATTGTTGATTCTTTATATAGTACAAATCCTTGTTCTTTGTTATCTTCGAACACCCGGAGAGTGCTAACTGGTAAATTCTCAACACCTGGTAAGCTTATCCTAATGTTAACCGTATCTGGAACTGCTATCGGTACGAGTGAAGGTGTCTTATCCACTGTACCGAATATATCTGTCGTTGAATATCCAGATGTTGAAGGTTTTGTCGTGTCCACAGGGTCTTTCGGAATAACTCTTGGAGCAATTGGAATTTCCGAACAGCTATAAACTAATAGCGCACTAATAATGGCTATTAACGCAAATAACGTGGCTCTTCTGAATTTTCTCATATTCATCACCCCTCAAAATCCGATACCGATGCCTGCAGAAACGGCAAAGATATCCAAGAACTGAAATGAAGTTGTCATTGTACCAAGACCTTCTACAAATAGCACGATTCCTTGACCGAACCTTGCACCAGCTTTAACGTGAAATAGATCGGGATAAAATGTGAAACCTGAATTAACAACATCATATACAAATATAGGTGCAGCACCTGCGTAAAACAAAGTGTTAAAGAGCGGTATGCCTAGATAAAGATATGGATCAATCTCTAAGAACTGAATTTCTCCAACTTCTATTTCTTCGATTTCTTGTATGTCTGAAAGTGGGTAATACGCTTCCAACATCAGAGAAATCCCACCAGAAAGCGTTCCAATGCGCACTCCGAGGAATGGACGGTTCTTTCCGCCAATTTCTAAACCACCTAATGCAGATATCTCAAAACTGAATGCTAAGGTTATTGCTAACAAAAGCACTCCTGTTACGACAAACTTCTTCATAAAATCACTCTCCTCTCAGATTTGGAACTTCCACACGAGCAATGTATTCCTTAGCTCTGCTTATATGAAGTTAAATACTTCAAATGATAACTGGTTCTGTATAGTCAAAATCAGAGCAAAAGTGATGCTTCTTTCCAAGACAGTATTATGACTCTCGTTTTCAGTAAAACGTTGTATGAATATTTCGCGTAAGTAATGTCAAATCAATGTCCTGAAGATTGCCAAAAAAAATACCTCCAGCGATTTCTCGCCGGAGGTATCGTTTGATTTCCTTGCGTTTACTCAATTTTTATTTCGACAGTAGGCTTTTCTTCTTTCTTCTTTGGCATCTCGAGTGTTAGAACACCATCTGAATATTTTGCTGTGATTCCTTTTGTATCTACATAGTCTGGTATGATGAATGACCTTTCAAACTTACCGAATGACCTTTCAACGATTCTGTAGTTTCTGCCTTTTTCGTCTCTTTCTGTCTTCTTTTCGCCAGTTATTCTCAGTACACCATCTTCTACTGTAATCTTGAGTTCGTCTTTCTTTACACCAGGAAGTTCGAGTTCAAGAACTACTTTATCTTCTGTTTCGTATGCATCAACCTTTGGCAGGAATTCAAACTCACTTCTGAATGGTCTCACAAAATCCGAGAAGAGTCTGTCAATCTCCTTTTGAAGTTCCATGAACGGTTCAAATAAGTCGCTTCTTCTTGCCAACATACTCTCACCTCCACTCCCCTTGGGGTTTTGTTCCTTATTTTCACGTTCCGACTATATTATACATAATTAGCACTCATGTGTCAAGAGTGATAATTATAACCTTGCTATGCTTGTTTATTTTGGACATAGATGTACTGTAAGGTTATAAATTTTACAGATACTAAAATGTTAATCAGTCTTAATATAAGACTGATAACGCACCGTGTAAAAAATAGCGAAGGGAATAATTCCCTCCGCTCGTGCATTTCTTTAATTGATTTTTAGTTGTGAAATCACTACATTCACTTGGTTATTTCAGCTATCAACCTTTCTACCAACAACATGCCAACTCTTTCTTGGGCTTCGAATGTAGAAGCACCTACGTGTGGTGTTGCAACGACATTTGGCAAGGAGAGGAGCTTTTGTCTCAACTCATCTGTTGGTGGCTCTACTTCGAATACGTCAAGACCTGCCGCATATACTTTGCCTGTTGTAAGCGCTTCGTATAATGCTGCTTCATCGATTATTCCACCTCTTGCAGCGTTTATTATTATGACACTGTCTTTCATCTTTGATATTGTTTCTTTGTTTATCAGATTTTTTGTCTCAGGTGTAAGTGGCACGTGGATTGTTATGTAATCACTTTCTTTAAACAATGTATCAAGGTCAACTATTTTGACGGGCATATCTGTTTCTTTTACAAACGGATCGTATGCAAGTACTTTCATATCGAACGCGAGTAACCTTTTAGCAACTTCTCTGCCGATGTTTCCAAAACCGATTATACCGACTGTTCTTCCGAACAACTCATGACCTTCGAGTTCCTTCTTCGTCCACTTTCCATTTTTCAAATCTGCTGTACCTCTTGCTATGTGTCTAGAACAAGCGATCATCAGTCCGATAGCCAATTCTGCAACCGAAATGCTGTTTGCACCCGGCGTGTTAATTACCTTAATTCCCTTAGCTTCGGCTGCTTTTACATCTATATTGTCGAGTCCAGTTCCCGCACGACCGATAATCTTCAAATTGCTACCAGCTTCTATTATGTCGGCGGTGACTTTGGTTGCGCTCCTTACTATGAGAACTTCGATTTCAGGCATTATTTTTATGAGTTCGTCTTTCTCGTAGTGCTGAGATGTGAGATTAACACCCGGAACGTTTGCAAGCTTTTCAGTTGCCTGTTTGTCAAGAGGGTCGTTTATGTGTATCCTCATGTTACTTCACCAACCCTTTGAAAAGTACCTCTTCTGCAGCTAAGACTCCTTTTCCAATTTCGACTTTATATCCCATTTCGTTGAGTGCAAATTCAAGAGCAGTTATACCTGTGATTATGTCAAACGGTGTAAGGTAGCCAAGGTGTGATATTCTGAATATCTCGTCTTTCATAGGTTCTTGTCCGGCTGCTATCGTAACTCCGTATTTATCGCGCATGAGTTTTGTGAGTTTGCTTGATGGTATTCCTTCTGGAGAATTGACTGCTGTAAGAACGTTTCCTGGGCGTTCTGAGAAGAATGTCAAGCCAAGAGCTCTAACTGCTGCTCTTGTTGCTTCTCCGTAAAGTGCATGCCTTGCCCAGACGTTTTCAATTCCTTCTTCTTTGAGCATTTTAACAGCCTTGTTGAGCATGTATATCAAGTTAACTGCTGTTGTCCATGGGTTGTCTGGTGAGCTTTTCTTATATTTTCTGAGATCGAAATAATATCTATTATTTGTGCATTTTTCCACCTTTGCGTATGCTTTGTCGTTAATAGCGATGAATGCAAGACCTGGCGGGAGCATCCAACCTTTTTGTGCACCAGAAACAACGACGTCAACGCCCCATTCGTCCATCTTAAGTGGTTCAGCAAGTAAACCACTGACCGCATCTGTTACGAGGATAACGTCAGTATTCTTTGTCAACTTGGCTATATTTTCGAGATCTATAACAGTACCCGTTGATGTTTCGCTGTATGTTGTGAAAACAACCTTAGCGTCTGGATTTTCCTTCATTGCCTTTTCTATCATCTCGGGTGTTACAGCTTTACCCCAAGGGAGTTTAATCTCGACAGGAACAATTCCGTAAGCTTTTGCTATTTCTACCCATCTTTCTCCGAACTTACCAGCACTGACTATGATTGCCTTTTCGCCAGGATTAACAAGGTTTACCATCGCTGTTTCAAGTGCACCTGTGCCGGATGCTGTTAGAACATAGACAGGATGTTGTGTCTGGAAGACGTATTTTGTCAATTCGAGAGTCTCTTCAAGTATCTTAACGAATTCTGGAGTTCTGTGGTGGATAGTCTCTTTTGCACCTTCTAAAAGAATCTCTTGAGGAACTGGCGTTGGACCAGGCGATAAAAGTAAAGTTCTTTTTACCATGCTGTTCCCTCCTTTTTGATATATGTGATGTAATAAAATACACTTACTTCTTTATCTTTGATAAGCCCACAATTATTTTACATCTTTTCTTACTAAATTGACAATATCCTTAATGATGCAATTTTTTGCGTGCAAGTATTTGCAAGTGCGAAATTTGTCAAAAATCTTCATTATACTATTTTAGCTATCAAATACCATCCAAATGCTTGTTTTGAATTTTGGCATAATGTTGCTAATATATAAGTGAAAACACTATTCATAACTTCCAAAAGGAGTGTGAGGCCAATGAACTTAGAAGGTATATTATCCGACGTAGGAAGGAACTTGAGATCGTCGCTTATAAGAGAGCTTTTGAAATATGCATCTGTACCCGGTTCCATATCGTTTGGTGGTGGCGTACCTGATCCAAATACATTCCCAAGACACGAATTAGCAGAAATTGCGAAAGAGGTTATAGAGAAGGAATATGCATATACGCTCCAATATAACACAACAGAAGGTGATGATCAGTTAGCCACTCAAATAGTAAAACTCTTGGAAAGAACATACGGTATAACTGGAATCGGAAGAGAGAATTTACTATTTACAACAGGTTCGCAACAAGCACTAGATCTTATGGCAAGAGTGCTTCTGGATAAGGATAGTATCTGCTTTGTGGAGTTCCCAGTTTATCTAGGTGCAGCAAGTGCCTTCCGAATGACATTCACGAAGTTTGAGACAATACCTCTTGAAGAAGACGGCATGGACGTGAATTACCTGGAGAAGAAGCTTGACGAACTCAATAAGAATGGACTTATAAACAGAGTAAAATTCATCTATACCGTCCCCAACTTCCATAATCCCGCCGGAGTGACAATGAGCCTCGAAAAGAGAAAAAGATTGATAGAAATTGCTGAAAAATATGACATTTTGATTCTTGAAGATGATCCGTACGGCATGCTCAGATTTGAAGGTGAGCATTTACCTTCGCTTTATAAACTAGCAGGTCCAGATAGGGTTGTTCTTCTGAATACGTTTAGTAAGATCCTTACTCCAGGCTTAAGAATTGGAATAATAGTTGGCAGAGCAGATATAGTTAGAAAAGCAACACTTGCAAAGCAGGCTGCTGATCTCTGTAGTCCAAGCTTGAACCAGCGCATCGCTGCAAGATACCTTGAAAGGTATGATTTGTTTGAGCAACTGAAACCTGGTATAGAGCTTTACAGAAAGAAAAAAGATGTGATGATAAAAGCACTTGAGGAAAATTTTGCTGACATAAAAGGTGCGAAATGGGTTAACCCACAAGGTGGTTTGTTTATCTGGTTGACGCTTCCAGAAGGTTTCGACACAATGGAAATGTTTGAGATTGCAAAAGAGAAGAAGATTTATTACATACCAGGTGAAGCATTTACGATAGATGATGGCAAGAGTTCATCTATGAGACTCTCCTTCTGTCTGCCACCTGAAGAAAAGATTGTTGAGGGTGTTAAGAGGCTCAGAGAGGTTGTTGAAGAGTACGGTAAGAAGAAGGGGCTGATCTAAGTATGAAGATTTTGGTTATAAATCCAGGCGCAACGAGTACCAAGATCGCTGTCTTTGAAGACAAAAATAAGGTTATCCAGGAAACACTCCAACATTCTGTCGAAGAACTCGATAAATACAAATCTGTAATGGACCAAAAAGATATGAGGGCAAAGGCTATATTAGACTTTCTTTCAAAGAATTCACTGAAAATCGAAGATCTTGATGCAATAGCGGCACGTGGTGGAATACTGCCACCTGTTGAAGGTGGAACTTACTTAGTCGATGAGAACATGGTTGATTATCTTGTTAATAGGACAAAAGTCCAACACGCATCGAATTTAGCTGCTGTTATAGGTTACGAACTTGCGAGTGGGGCATCGAAAAACATACCTGTGTACATAACTGACCCCGTTAGTGTTGATGAAATGATTCCAGAAGCACGTTTATCAGGAATAAAGGATATAGAAAGAAAAAGCCTTTCACATATTTCAAACATGCGGGCAGTTGGCATAAGAATTGCAGAAGAATTGGGAAAAAAGTTCAACGAATTGAATATGGTGATTGCCCATCTTGGGAGTGGCATATCAGTTGCACCTTTTGAAAAAGGTAGAATGATAGATGTCAACAACGCCAATGACGAAGGTCCTTTCAGTGTTGAGAGAACAGGTGAACTGCCAGTTGGTGATGTTGTTAAGCTTGCTTACTCAGGTGAGTACACCAAAGATCAGATGAAAAGGATGTTTATTGGAAAAGGCGGGCTTGTTGCCTACCTTGGGACAAACGATTTGCGAGAAGCTTTCAGAATGGCAGAAAGTGATCCGAAAGCCCTTGAAGTGATTGAAGCAATGGCTTATCAAATTGCACAAGAAATCGGAGCAATGTGTGTATCATTAAAAGGAAAAGTAGATGCAATCGTCCTTACTGGGGGGATGGCATACAGCGAAAGGTTTGTAGAAATGATAAGGTCATATATATACAAATTCGGCCCTATATTTGTGGTTCCAGGTGAAATGGAAATGGAAGCGTTGGCTTATGGAGCCCTGCGTGTGCTCATAGGGGAAGAACTACCAAAGGTGTGGAGGGATGAGAGATGAAAAAGCTCTCTGAACTACTTGATAAGGCAAAAGCCAATGGAAAAAAGGTCGTCGCAGTTGCGGCAGCAGATGACGAAGTAGTACTTAAAGCTGTTGAAATGGCATACAATGAAGGGATCGTTGACGCTATTTTGTTCGGTAACAAAGAAAAAATAGAAAAAGCTGCCAAAAATGCTAACGTTAATCTATCGAATTTTGAAGTTATAGATTCCAATGCTCCAGCTGATGATGCTGTTAAAGCTGTTGTTAATGGGAAAGCTCACTTTGTCATGAAAGGAAACATAAAGACTGGAGATTTGATGAAAGCGGTGTTAAAAGATGAGTACAATCTCAAAACAGGAAGAACGATGTCACTTGTGAGTATATTCGAGACACCACTTTATCACAAGCTCTTGGTTGTTAGTGACGCCGGGATGACTATCGCACCTGATCTTGAGCAGAAAGTACATTTAATTGAGAACTCAGTGCTTGTTGCAAGGAAGGCTGTTGGCGTTGAAAAACCAAAAGTTGCAATACTTGGGGCGATAGAAGTAGTGAATCCAAAGATGGAAGCGACAGTTCATGCTGCGTTGCTTTCAAAGATGAACGAGAGAGGACAGATTAAGGGCTGTATTGTTGACGGACCATTCGCGTTGGACAATGCCGTTTCTAAAGAAGCCGCCGAACACAAAGGAATCGTAAGCCCTGTTGCTGGGGATGCTGACGTTTTGATCATGCCAGATATTGAAGCCGGTAACATCTTCTACAAAGGAATGGTATTCCTTGCAGGTGCGAAGGTTGCATCAGCGATAATAGGTGCTAAGTGCCCCGTCGCTCTAACTTCTCGAGCAGACAGTGATGAAACAAAGCTATTATCTATTGCTCTTACATGTTTGATGGTTGAGTAGTAACTACTTTATGAAGGTGGTGTGCATAAAATGAAAATTCTGGTCATAAACCCCGGTTCAACAAGTACTAAGGTTGCGGTTTTCGATGATGAGCAGATGATAGCCTCAAAAACGCTAAGACATTCACCCGAAGAGCTTGCTCCGTTTGATAAATTAACTGATCAATTCGAATTCAGAGCGAGGATAGTTGAAGATTTTCTTAAAGAACTCGGAATAGCTCCGACAGAGCTTTCCGCAGTTGTTGGAAGAGGGGGCTTATTGGATCCAATTCCCGGAGGAACTTACAAAGTAACAGAAGACATGCTTGAGTTATTGAAGAGTGCTAAAAATGGAGAACATGCCTCTAATCTTGGTGCTTTAATTGCCTACGAATTTACGAGAAAATACGATATTCCATCGTTTATTGTAGATCCTGTTGTCGTAGACGAGCTTGAGCCTTTGGCGAGATATACTGGGCATCCAATATTTAGGAGAAAATCGATCTTCCATGCACTCAATCAGAAAGCAACGGCAAGAAATGCCGCCGCTCAACTTGGCAAGAACTATGAAGATGTCAACTTGATAGTCGTTCACATGGGCGGTGGAATATCGATAGGTGCTCACAGAAAAGGAAAAGTGGTCAACGTCAACAATGCGCTCGATGGAGATGGACCATTTACGCCTGAAAGAAGCGGTACGCTTCCATTAACACAGCTCATAGACCTCTGCTTCAGCGGCAAATACACGTTTGATCAAATGAAAAAGAAGATAAAAGGTGCTGGTGGGATGGTTGACTACCTCGGTACAAACGATGCGATGACTGTCCAGGAACGAATAAGAAATGGAGATAAAGAAGCAGAGCTCGTTTACAAGGCGATGGCATATCAAATCGCAAAATGGGTAGGGAGGATGGCGGCAGTTTTGAAAGGAGAAGTAGATGCTATAGTTCTCACTGGTGGTCTTGCTTACGATAAAGAATTCATGGTCAGATGGTTAACTGAATACACAAGTTTCATCGCACCGATACTTATATTCCCGGGCGGAGATGAAGAAAGGGCTCTTGCAATGGGTGGACTAAGAGTTCTTAGAGGACAAGAGAAAGCTAAGACTTATTGGGAAAACGTATTGCAGTTTTAGAAAGGAAGTTAATCTAATGGCGAAAAATTACGCGTTTATAGGATTATTTGGAAGCGGTAAGACAGAAGTTGCAATAAACTGGGCATTAAGATTGAAAGAAGAATACGATAAAGTGGCGATCATAGATGGAGATATAATTTCACCTTACTTTAGAACAAGAGACGTTGCCGAAGAACTTGAAGAGATGGGCATAGTACCTGTGTATCCGAGAGGAGCTTTGAGGAATGCAGACTTGCCGATAATAACCGGTGCAGCTATTGGTTATTTGTCGAATCCAGAGTACAAGACCGTTATGGACGTCGGTGGAGAAGAGAACGGCGTAGTTGTGCTGGGATACGTAAAGCCATACCTCGGAGACGTCGAAATAAGCATGGTTGTAAACATAGCAAGGCCATTTTCTTCAACAGTAGATGGAATTATAAGGGCGTACGAACAGCTGAAACGAGTCGCAAGGATTAAGGTAGATTACCTCATTAATAACGCAAATCTGTCTTACGAAACCACACCAGAACTTATATCGAAAGGCGAAGAAATACTTAGCAAAGTCTCAGAGGTTATAGAAGTTCCTGTCAAATTCACCGTGATACCAGAGTTCGTAAGTGAAAATGGTTTCAGGTATCCGATATTCAAAATTAAGCGTTTCATGAAAATGGAGATTTGAGAAGGAGGATGAGCCTATATGCCAAAGGTAAAAGGACGCATCGAGATCGACCAGGAAAGGTGTAAAGGTTGTGGATTGTGCATAAGTGTATGTCCAATGAAGGTAATAGAATTCAGCGATGGTTTCAACGCTAAGGGATATCATCCCGCCGAAGCGAAATATGTCGATAAGTGTATAGCCTGCGGTTTTTGCTATAACATGTGTCCAGATGTTTGCATAACGGTCTACAGAGATAAAGAAAGCGCATAAGTGAAAATAGCAAAGAATGAGGAGGGAAATAGAAATGGAACGAGTGCTTGTGAAAGGAACAGAAGCGATAGGTGAGGCAGCAATAAGAGCTGGTTGTAGATTGTTTTTCGGTTATCCAATAACGCCGCAAAACGAATTACCAGAATACATGTCAAAGAGAATGCCAGAAGTGGACGGTACTTTCTTGCAGACAGAAAGTGAAGTTGCAACGATCAACATGGTTTACGGCGCTGCGTGTACAGGCACAAGGGTGATGACATCGACATCTTCGCCTGGATACAGCCTCATGCAGGAAGGTGTTTCGTATATGGCTTGTGCTGAGCTTCCAGCTGTTCTTGTGAACGTTGTTAGAGGTGGACCAGGCTTGGGAGATATTCAACCATCACAAGGAGATTATTGGCAGGCAACAAAAGGTGGTGGCCACGGAGATTACAAACTTATAGTCCTTGCTCCATCAACAGTTCAAGAAGCGGTTGACCTTACATACCTTGCATTTGACCTTGCCGACGAGTACAGGAACCCCGTGCTCATAATTGCCGACGGAGTCATCGGACAGATGATGGAGCCAGTAACATTCCCAGAATTTAGAGATTTGAACACTCTTCCAAAGCACGAAGATTGGGCGTTGACAGGTGCTGCTGGAAGAGAAAAGCATATAGTTGTTTCATTTGATATAGATCCATACGTTTTGGAAAAGATGAATCTTAAATTGATTGAGAAGTTTAAGACAATCGAAGCCAAAGAAAAACGATGGGAAGAATACAAATTAGAAGACGCAGAAATAGTGATTACCGCTTTTGGTACCGTTGGTAGGATTGCTAAGAGTGTAGTTGAACAGGCAAGAAGAGAAGGTATAAAAGCTGGCTTACTCAGACCAATTACGCTGTGGCCATTCCCATACGAGAGACTCGAAGAAATTGCAAAAGGCAAGAAGTTAATATTCGATGTTGAAATGAACATGGGACAGATGCTCGAAGATGTGAGACTTGCTGTGAAAGATCACGCACCGATTGAATACTACGGAAGACTTGGTGGAGTAGTTCCTACTCCAGATGAGATACTCCAAGCCCTCAAATCTAAGCTCGGGAGGTAATGAATATGGCATTTGAAGTGATATTGAAAAGACCAGAAAGCTTAACTCAAAGAGAATTCACATACTGTCCGGGATGTACACACGGAATTATACACAGACTCATTGCAGAAGTAATTGATGAATTAGGTATAAGAGAAAAGACTCTGGCAGTTGCACCAATCGGATGTTCAGTTTTTGCATACCAATTTTTCAACACTGATGCAACAGTTGCGGCACACGGTAGGGCCCCTGCTGTTGCAACTGGTATGAAAAGAGCAAGACCAGACCTCTACGTCTTTACGTACCAAGGAGATGGTGACTTGGCAGCAATCGGTACAGCTGAGATAGTTCACGCAGCTAATAGAGGTGAGAAGATTACAACGATATTCGTGAATAATGCTATCTACGGAATGACTGGTGGTCAGATGGCACCAACTACGTTACTTGGCATGAAAACAACAACAACTCCATATGGAAGAAGTGCCACAAACGATGGTTACCCACTTCACGTTTCTGAAGTAATTAAGGAAGCAAGAGGGGTAGCTTTCTTAGCTCGAACAAAGGTAAATACACCTCAAGATGTTCAAAAAACGAAGAAAGCCATAAAGAAAGCGTTCTTAGCACAAGTCAAAGGTCTTGGGTTTGGCATGGTTGAAGTTCTTTCAACATGTCCGACAAACTGGGGAATCGACCCTGTATCTTCACTCAAGTGGCTTGAAGAACACATGGTACCTGAATATCCTCTTGGAGTATTCGTTGACAAGGTAGGGGATGAAAAATGACAACAAGGATGATATTTGCCGGTTTTGGTGGACAAGGTGTCATGTTGATGGGTCAGATAATCTCGTTGGCTGGTATGATTCAAGGCAAGAACGTTACTTGGATGCCATCTTACGGTCCTGAGATGCGCGGTGGAACCGCTAATTGTACAGTGGTGATAAGCGATGAGCCAGTTGCATCGCCGGTGACTGACAAAGCCGAAGTTATTGTTGCAATGAACATACCTTCCTTGCTTAAATTTGAATCGCACGTTGAGAAAGATGGTTTCTTATTCTTAAACGAATCCGTTATAGACAGAGAAGCACATAGAAATGACATCAGCATTGTAAAAGTTCCATGTAACGAAATTGCCGATGAGCTCGGAAACTTAAAAGTCGCAAACATGGTTATGCTTGGTGCTGTTGTAGGTGCGACAAATGTCGTTGATGCTGAAAGTATTTTTAAGGCTCTCGAAAAGAAGTTAAGCGGAGGAAAAGCTTCACTCATAGAAGTAAACAAACAGGCAATTCTAAAAGGAATGGAAATTGCTAAGAATTCTTTTAAATGATTACTTGCTTATCGTTTCAACTAAGGCGGATGAGATAGATACGGGCATTATGCCGGGGAATATTCCCCGGTATTTTTTTTGTTTATACAATTTGTGCTATAATCTAGATGTCACATTGAACGAAAATATTTTGTACACAGTCTAATAAGTACAGGAGGTGTTCAAATATGGGAAAAGTGAAAGTATTCGTACTGATTTCTATTTTATTTGTAGCTGTTTACGGCTTTTCGGATTTTTACTTGAACGTTGGGACTCTTCAAATAGGTAATGAGAATTACATGGTTTACGAGTTTGGTCCAGAGTTTACCGTTGGACCTTTAACGCTCGGAATTACCTTGACTACTTATGCTACTGATTTGACAACTGGTAACTTCTATTTTGGTTATCCCGGAGCTCAACAACCAAGTACTAACATCGTCGATGGTATTAACATTACAGCCTTAGGTCTTGATCTTGGGAGTTTTTGGTTCAGATACGGAAGGATGAGACCAATTACTTATGGCATGGGATTTGTTTTCAATGGATACGTTGTACCTGATATAAGGGTTCTAGATTTAGGAGTTCGATTTGGTGAGACAAACTTGTCGGTTCACATTCCGTATCAAATCGCCCAGCTTTCGAATTTTACAACTCTTCAATCAGATTCACTCTACACTGGGATGCTAAGTTCAAAACTTTTGATGTTTGATTTGTCAGTATTTGGAGGAGTAGAGATTGGGTCTGAATCACCAAGTGCAACACCTTTGCAATACGCTGCAGGTGTGTCGTTAACTAAGGAGATATTTGGTATATCATTAGGAGCAGAAGCAGATATCCAATATTGGAAAGATGGTACAATTGGTTATGGTGCATTCGCAGGCGCTTATGGAAATTTCGGAGTTCTCCAATTAGTAGCAGGACCATATATGACAACTGATGGTTTCTCTCCGTGGCTTATCGGAAGGAATTATAGAACACTTAGATTGAGTAACGATTTTGGACCTGAAACGTACAAGGCTGAGCTGGGTTACATAGTAAGCCTTGGATTCACTCTCAGTCCTTATGGAAAGGCTTCAGCATCATTAAAAGGGAATTTCGAAGGAAAAATGACACTTTCAGGAGAAGGTGTAGTCAATATTCCAGCAATTGGCGGTACCAATGGACTCGTACTGTACGGATATCTGTACGATGAGACACCATTCGAAGATGGACAGTTCTTTGATCCAAATACGCAGGCAAGATTAACAATAGCTTATCCTGTGTTTGGAAGTTTCTACGCCGGAGTTAAATATATTTGGGAAAATCAGGAGTGGAAACAAACAGCTTTCGTTGGCGGAAGTGCAAATTTCTAATAAGTTAATTCTCAAATCTAAAGACAGCACGTCTGTGCTCAGGATACTTGAAAACTTTTAACTACTGTGATATAATAAATAATGAAGTCATAGAGCGGGTGTAGCTCAGTTGGTAGAGCATCAGCTTCCCAAGCTGAGGGCCGCGGGTTCGAATCCCGTCGCCCGCTCCAGATGAATTACGATGAGTTACATAGAAAAATCTGCATATGGCAAATAGATACTAAGAAAATGGACCCTTGCCGGGGTCTATTTTATTATAGAAAAACAAAAACGAAAAAGCCGTGGGGCGGAATGGAGGTTGAAAAGATGGCAAGTTCTAAGAAACAGGTCAGCAGGATAAAAGAAGTGAATTTTAAAGAAGCTCTGACATTTGACGATGTCTTGTTAATCCCTCAGTACAGTGAAGTGCTCCCGTCAGATACCGATGTATCAACGCGCTTAACAAAAAGAATACGTTTAAACATCCCTTTGTTAAGTGCTGCTATGGATACCGTAACAGAGAGTGAGTTGGCAAAGGCTCTTGCTCGAGAAGGCGGAATAGGAATTATTCACAAAAATCTTTCTATTAAAGAACAAGCACACCAAGTCGAAATTGTAAAGAGAACAGAAAATGGTGTAATCGAGAATCCAGTAGTCATTCACCCAAACGATACGGTCTTTAATGCGCTTAAACTTATGGCAGAGTATAAGATAGGTGGATTCCCAGTTGTTGATGACAGTGGATATCTTGTCGGGTTGTTGACCAATAGAGATGTTAGATTCGAGACAGATGTGAAGAAAAAGGTAAAAGAACTTATGACTCCCAGAAACAAGTTGGTTGTTGCAAAACCTGGAATTTCACTTGAAAAGGCGAAGGAAATCCTGCACCAAAATAGAATAGAGAAACTTCCAATAGTTGATGAAAATGATAAATTAATAGGTCTCATAACGATAAAGGACGTCCTCAGCGTTATAGAACATCCCAACGCAGCACGAGATCAAAAGGGTAGATTGCGCGTTGGAGCGGCTGTCGGAACGGGAAAAGATACGCTTGAACGCGTTGAGGCTTTGATTAAAGCAGGTGTTGATGTCATCGTTATAGACACTGCACATGGACACTCGAGAAAAGTTATAGAAACTGTGAAGTTGGTAAAAAAGACATATCCTGAGATAGAGTTAATAGCGGGAAACGTTGCAACCGCAGAAGCTACTGAAGCTCTGATAAAGGCCGGTGCTGATGCTATAAAGGTTGGGATTGGGCCTGGGTCTATCTGTACAACCAGAATTGTGGCTGGTATAGGTGTACCACAACTAAGTGCCGTCATGGAATGTGCAGAAATTGCTAAAAGATTTGATGTGCCGATAATAGCAGATGGTGGGATAAGATACTCAGGTGATATAGTCAAAGCACTTGCAGCAGGAGCTGAAACTGTCATGTTAGGGAGCATATTCGCTGGGACGGAAGAATCTCCTGGTGAAACCGTGTTGTATCAGGGAAGAAAATACAAAGTATATAGAGGTATGGGGTCAATCGGAGCGATGAAATCTGGAAGTGCCGATAGATACTTCCAATCCGAAAACCAAAAATTCGTTCCCGAAGGTGTTGAAGGCATGGTGCCTTACAAAGGTGCAGTCAAAGACGTAGTGTACCAACTCGTTGGTGGTATTAGGGCCGGAATGGGATACGTAGGAGCAAAAGATATCAAGGAATTGCAAAAGAAAGCGAAATTTGTAAAAATTACACCGGCATCTGTAAAAGAAAGCCACCCGCATGATATTGTTATCACGAAAGAACCACCAAACTATTGGAGTGGACAGTGATTTCTATTGAATCATATGAAATTGGAAAAGCACAGGGGAGATATACTCTCCCCTTTTTCAATTAATTCCAATCTCTTTTCCTCTTACCAGAAATGATGAACTTTAAACCAATTTCAATTAACCCTGCTGCGATGATAGCTACCACAAATTCCCAGAATCCCATTTTGATGTAATCTAGAGATTGTACGACAATTAGTCCACCGAGTATGGCAAGACCTACACCGTTTGGAAAACTTTTTATCATGCTGATAATACCGCCCGCCAGTGCAATGGCACCGAAAATAAGCCACACTGGGGAAGTAATTGAAAATACAACGCTAAGTAGTATAAAAACACCAGCCGTAACCAAAATAACGCCCCAGAACACATTCATCACACCCCTTACTCTATTTTTTGTATTGGATTTCCAGTCAGTTCTTCGTAATCGAATTCTCTTGCCTTGATGCTTCCAGAATTGCTTATATATTCTGTAAACAGTTTCTCCGTGTATATTGTACCACTATTTTCAACATCTTCAGCATGCATACTTTCAGATGATATCTTCCCAGAATTCGTGATATTTTCAATATTCAAGTTCCTGGCATCTATTTCTCCGCTATTCTCAATATTCTCACCAACAAACGTCTCTGTCTTGATTAAACCATTGTTTTGAAGTTCTTCAAAATTCAAAGTTTTGGCGACAATTGTGCCATTACTAACCACATTTTCTGCTGTAATTTCGTCAGAAGTAATCGAACCGCTACTTGAAACCATAAATTCTTCTGTGGAGATCTTCCGTGCAAAAAGTTTCCCAGTTACGATAAGTGTTTCGCACACTACATCATCTGCATGAAGAACCCCATTCACAACAATTCTGTCCTTCTTGTAACGTTCGGTCTTCATCTCTCCATCTATTATTGAATTTTCTCCAAATGTTATGTTCTTTGCAAATTTCTCAACGAATGGAACTTCAAAAGATACTATGTTACGTTTACCTCTTATTGTTGGCGTGCCCTCCTCACTCGAAAGTACGAGATTTACATCGCCATCCACTTCTCCACCGCTCCATTTAACCTTTGTCCTTACAGCGTTAATGTTTCCATGCACCTTGCCAGATATTTCTAATGTACTGTTGACAGTAGATACATTTCCAAATAGCTCTCCTCTTATAAATACTTTGCCATTTGTCACTGATAAATTCTTCCGAACAACCTCACCTTCCGAAATCACGATTGTACTGTCGATTACTTCCTCAACGTGTTTGACTTCGGATTCGAATATTGCATTAATCAATTTTTCCGCATCTTCTGGTGTTATGTCTCCGCTTTCAACTGCCTCTAAAACTTTTCGCAGCTCCATAGTTTTCACCTTCCCCTTCTTGAGTCATTAATCCTCTATCTTAATTCCCGAGAGTAATGGTCTTACAACAACGTTCTTTACTAAACCTATGATGCCACTGACAAAAAAGTTGTTAACTTCACTCACATTTCCTTCAACAACCGGCTTGACACCTTTATAATTGCAACCGACCATTTGGAGATTACCACCAATACGTCCACCATTCCACGTTACGTTAGTCCCTACTAATTCAACATTTTTTGTTACTTCACCTGAAAACACGACTTCTCCAAAAACAACTTGCAAAGAACCGACAAGTTTCCCGTTTATCACTGCTCGACCGTTTACAATCTCAATATTTCCTACGTATTCTTCACCTGTGTTTAAAACAAACTCTTTCCCTATAAAACTTTTCGATTTTTTTCTCCGATCAGATTCTTTAGATTGCTTAATTGCAAGGATAAGTTGCTCGGCGTCTTCAACTGTGATCTCCTTTCTTGCAAGCGCCTCAAGAATCGCCCTGATGTCATTCGGAAGTTCTCCCATCTTCCTCACCCCTTCTCTGCTTTTTTAGAAGAGATATAGCTTCCTCGACAGTTATCTTCTTTTCCTTTAGCAGTTTGAACACATCTCCGGATTCCGACTCTTCCGAATCCGATTCGATAGGAGTTAGACCCATCTTTTCGAGCACCTTATCAAGCCTGCCTCTCAACGCAAAGTAGCCAATACCGGTGAGCCTCTCCATCTCCTTTAAGTTTCCCTTTGTTCTTAAAAACATCATTATGAATTTCGTATCCTCTTCATCCAAATATGCGAAAGCTGGGGCATCAAAGTAACCACTAACCGTAACTCCATCGTCATCACATCTTAGCTGTATAACTTTCATTGGTTTCCCGCACACTGGACATCTGGGAAGCATATTCGCCATACAATCACCTCCAAAATAATTGTATCACTTATAAAATTTTTTGTCAAATAATACAAAAATATTGGAACAAACTTTGACAAGAGAGAAGAATCGCATAAATAAGCAGTATGAGAGATTTGAAAGTACTTGTATTTGGTTAGCTAAATGATAAAATATATTTGACTTTCTTAATTATCTATTTATATTCAGGAGGTAAAAGATGGTCACACTTTTATTAGCATTTATATATGTTTCATTCATCAGCTTGGGTTTACCTGATTCCATGTTTGGAGCCGCTTGGCCTGTTATTAGAAATGATATGATGTTGCCGGTTTCAACTGCTGGATTGATTTCGTTAATAAGCACTTTGACTATTGTCTTTTCAACCCTGTTAAATCCATTTATTGTCAGGCGCTTGGGGACTGGAAGACTAATTGTGATAAGCACGTTGTTTTCTTCTGTTGGGTTATTACTATTCTCTCAATCCAGAACACTCATACATCTTTGCATTGCAACAGCATTCACGGCTTTAGGTGGTGGTAGCATTGATGTTTCACTAAACAATTTTGTGGCTCTTCACTACAAGCCCAAGCATATGAACTGGCTACACTCTCTATGGGGTGTCGGAACAACATTGGGTGCTTCTATAATATCTGCTTTTGTTGGTTCTTACGGTGGGTGGAGAAATGGGTACACTGTCGTTTCGATGTTTCAGTTATTGTTATCTTTTATATTTATGCTGATGTTACCGGTTTGGAACGTTCATAAGAATAATAATGAGGGTCAGATCGAGCAAAAACGTATCGTACGTTCTCCTCTTTTGGTAAAAAACGCCATTCTCTCAGTAACAGCTTTTTTTGCATATTGTGCTATCGAAACAACAACAGATGTTTGGGCAAGTTCTTTCTTAGTGAATTTCAAAGGTCTTTCTCCTTCATTTGGAGCCAGAGGAACTGCGCTTTTCTTCTTTGGAATAACACTTGGAAGAATTCTATCTGGTTTCTTGAGCATGAAAATCAAAAGTATTCCAATGATAAGATTGTCTTTACTCATGATACTTATAGGGGTGATTATGCTTTTGTCAAAAATGCCCACGGTATTATATCTAATAAGCCTTGGAGTCATTGGTTTTGGTTGTGCACCAATATTTCCTACAATGATGCATGAAACTCCCAGAAGATTTGGCGTCGAAGTGTCAAATTTCATAGTTAGTTTGCAAATGGCAGGTGGGTATTTGGGAAGTGCGTTTGGACCATTTTTGTTTGGACTTCTAATTTCTAAGGCAGGGATACAGCTTTTGCCACTTTTTCTTTTAAGCTTGCTTTTAGCATTGGTCTTAATAACTGAGAGACTAAATTCGAAGTTAAGACTTCTTCACGAATAAGTTGAAGAGCGCTTTTTGAATGAGTTTAAACTTATTAAATCCTGTTTTGAATTTTTCAAATTCTATGATATAATTTTATCTGTCTTGTATATGTTTGAATTCATATTAACGTTCTTTCGTATCTAATATTCTTTACCATATTATCTATCGGGGGGATATTTGTGCCAAAGGAAAAGGCAAAGGAAAAGTTCAACCTTCAGGACAGATTTTTGAACATTGTTAGAACAAGGAAGATAGAAGTTAAAGTTTACTTAGTTAACGGATTTCAGGCTAAGGGTATTGTTAGATCATTCGATAATTTCACGGTTTTATTGGAGAGTGGTAAACAGCAAACTTTAATTTACAAACATGCCATTAGTACGATTTTGCCTTCTGAATACATAATGCTAATGAAGACCGAAGAAGAGGAACAGAAGGAAGAACAAGAGGCTCAGGAAAGCGAAGGCGAACAGATATAATTCATCTGAATTTTGCTTTGTAAGGTTCTTAAGGAGGTTGAAAAAACAATAAAAAGAGTAGTACTGGTTGCTGTATCACCACGCCTTGATGACAAAGCTTTTGACTCGTTAAACGAGCTTGAAAATCTATGCCAGACAATAGATTTTGAAGTTGTTGAAAAGATAGTCCAGAGAAGAGATAAACCTGATCCGGCAACATATTTAGGTTTTGGAAAGTTAGAGAAGTTAAAGGTGTTTTGTAAAGAAAACAATGTAGATGCTTTGGTTTTTAATGACGAAATCTCCCCTATTCAGCAACGCAACACTGAAGAATTCTTAGAGCTCGAGGTTCTTGATAGAACGCAAGTAATCTTAGAAATTTTCTCACAGCATGCAACTACGCATGAGGGTAAATTACAGGTAGAAATGGCAAAATTAACATATGAATTACCTCGACTTAGAGGAAAGGGGTTGTATTTGTCAAACCCTGGAGCCGGTATTGGTACAAGAGGACCAGGTGAAAAGCTCTTAGAACTTGATAAGAGGAAAATCAAAGAGCGCATTTCGTCACTGAAAAAGGAACTACTAAAAATAAAGAAAGAAAGGGAAAATATCAGAAAGACAAGGCTTGAAAGCGGGTATAGACTGGTTTCAATAGTAGGCTACACAAATGCCGGAAAGAGTACCTTGTTAAAGAAATTGTCTGATGAGAAGAGCATCCTTGTTTCAGAAAAACTATTTTCAACACTCAGTCCGAAAGTTAGAAGAGTGAAATTTCCAAACGGGCGTGCCTATCTTTTTAGCGACACAGTTGGTTTCATAGACAAGTTACCCCATACCCTAATCGAAGCTTTTCACTCAACCTTAGAGGAAGTCCTGTATGCAGATCTAATATTACTCTTAGTCGATGCTTCGGACGGCTATTTTAATGATAAGATAAAAGCTTCGTATAATGTGTTGAGTGAAATAGGCGTTACAGATAAAGAAATAATGCTTGTTTTCAACAAGATTGATATTGTTCCCGAAAGCAGGTTGGAAATAATTAGATATGAATATCCAAAAGCTATTTTCATTTCTGCAAAAAACGGTATCGGATTAGACGTACTTTATTCACGGATTTCGGGATATTTTCAGTTTGTCGATTCCCATATTCGACTAAGATTGAGACAGTCAGAATTCGGAAAGGTATTACGCTATGCAGAACTCATAAATTACGATACTCTGAACGCTAATGGCGAATTCATAGATGTTGATTTAAGCGGGCCGATTGAAGTTTTAGAAAAAATAAAAAGTTCTATAAGTGCAGAAAAGTAAATCACTTAGTCTTATTAAATTTTTACAAGGAGAGGTTGACTATGGAAATAAAGCTTGTTCAAAAGCTCATTATTCAATTTATTCTTATTTTATTCCTATCTATTTCGACATTTGCTTTGTACAGGGTACCTGTTGATAATTCATATGTTACAGCGACATTCTTAGAGTTCAGATCAACCGGAAAGATTCCGCATTTTCATTCGGGAGTTGATTTCAGCACATTTTTAAAAGAAGGAATTCCGATATTGGCTGCTGAGGAAGGTTTCTTGAGAAGACTTGAGATTGATGTGGACAATATCTATGGCAATACTGTGGTCCTTGAACATCCAGATGGGTACAGAACACTCTACGCACACCTTGCTAATTTCAACGAAGAATTTGAAAAAATAGCCAATATGTTGAGGGATGAATTCGGGGATAAACGAATCGTTGTTGAGTTCCTTTCGGAAGATTTCAAAGTTTCGAAAGGGGAAGTTATAGGCTTTTCTGGAAGGACAGGTGAGGCCGCACAAGCGCATTGTCATTTTGAAGTCAGAGATAAGGAAGAAAAGGTTATTTTTGATCCGTTGGAGTTTATTGATAAGTCGATGTTAAGACCAGTGCAAATGGGAATAATACTGAAAAGCTTAATTATTGATGGCCAGGAATTTAATTATACTGAAAATGGAACTTACACGTTCACGGGTCCATATCCAAAGATTGCTGTGGAAGCATACACAGAATTAGCAAAAAATTTACTTGGTGTTAAAGAGATAAAAGTGTACTTTTCAGAAAAATTGGTGTATCATATAATGCTTGACAGATTATCAATGGAATTGTGGGAAAAGCCGTACAGTTTGTATGATGAAAAAACTGTAATGAGTGCCCTTACATATCGTGGGTTTTACAAATTGTACTCTGACGAATCACTGCCATTTGTAAAAGTCAACGACATGAGTGGATATAACGCTTCTAACTATCAAGTGAAATTGGAAATAAGGGATGAATTTGGCAACTCAAAAGACTTCTACTTCAACTTAGTAAGAAGGTGATTCGATGTTTCTGTTTAAGAAACGAGAGAAGAGCGAAGCAGATCTTGAGAGGAACCCGTTCTATAAGGAAGGAAATGCTCTCGTTGTTTATCTGAAATGCAATCGATGCGGTGAGGTCTTCAGGAGCCATCTTAGAATTGGGTACGATTTTATAATCGATTACGATAATCGTGCAGTTCCGTTTGTTATAGAGAAAGTCTATGTAGGTTCGAAATGTCCGAATAAGATTGAATTAAAAGCAAAATTCACTGGTTCGTACAAACCAGTGAGTATCGAGATAGAAGGTGGAAAGTTTATCTCAAGAGAAACTTATGAAAAGGAGGCCGAGAGATGAGAAGATTGTTCACAAGCGAAAGCGTTACGGAAGGTCACCCAGACAAGATGGCAGATCAGATCAGCGATGCTATCTTGGATGCGATCATCGCAGAGGATCCAAAAGCTCGTGTTGCCGTTGAAACACTTCTTACAACAGGTGTTGCAGTAGTAGCGGGAGAGGTAACCACAAAGGCTTACGTTGACGTTCAAGATATTGTTAGGAAAACCGTTCTTGACATTGGTTACACAAGGGCAAAGTACGGTTTCGATGGTGAAACTTGTGCTGTGCTATCTTCCATCCACAGCCAGTCGCCAGATATAGCACTTGGAGTCGATCAGGCAGCAGAGTACAAGGAAGGTCAAGCAGCAGAGGACGAGCTTGAAAAAGTAGGTGCTGGAGACCAAGGAATGATGTTTGGATACGCAACGAATGAAACAGAAGAACTGATGCCACTTCCAATAATGCTTGCACATAAACTCGCTATGAAGCTTGCTGAGGTAAGGAAGAACGGAACGCTTTCGTTCTTGAGACCAGACGGCAAAACGCAAGTAACCATTGAATATGATGAAAATGATAAACCTGTTAGAGTTGACACAGTATTGATTTCAACTCAGCACGAACCAGATGTAACGATTCCTGAAATAAAGGAAGCGCTTGTCAAATACGTTATTGATCCAATCATTCCCGCAGATTTAAGAGATGACAAGATGAGAATCTTTGTTAACCCAACTGGTAGGTTCGTTCTTGGTGGACCATCGGCAGATACAGGACTAACCGGTAGAAAGATAATTGTTGACACTTACGGCGGTGCGATTCCTCACGGAGGTGGAGCATTCAGCGGTAAGGACCCAACCAAGGTTGACAGATCTGCCCATTACTTTGCAAGATACGTTGCAAAAAACGTTGTTGCAGCTGGTTTAGCTGACAGGTTCATGATACAAGTTGCATACGCAATAGGTGTTGCAAGACCAGTATCTATAATGATCAACACTTTCGGTACAGCAAAAGTCGATGAGGAAAAGCTCCTCAAGGTAGTTACAGAGCTATTTGACTTCAGACCTGGTGCAATAATTAAGAAACTTAACCTTCTCAGACCTATATACAGAAAGACAGCTGCTTACGGACATTTTGGAAGAAACGATCCAGAGTTCACGTGGGAAAAGACAGACATGGTTAAAGAATTAAGAGGTGCATTCAACATTTAACGTTCATCGTTAACCAAGAGAATTAGAGGTTTACAGTCTCGGGATTTTTTGTCAGATTCTGGAAAAGTACTAAAAGTACCATCTACGGATGGTGAATCGATGAAGAAAGTCAGAAAACTGAAAAACAGGAGGTAGGTTTTGGTATGCCAAACATCAAGTCTGCAGAGAAGAGAGTCAGAGTTTCTGAAAAAAGAAGAGTTCTTAACAAAGCTTACAAAACAGCTATGAAGAACCGCATTAAGGAAGTTTTGAAAGCTATAGCAGAGCAGAAACCAGTTGAAGAAGTTCAAAAACTCTTCATCAAGGCACAGAGTACGATTGATAAAGCAGCAAGAAGAGGCGCAATACACAAAAACCAAGCGAGCAGGAGGAAGTCAAGATTGGCAGCTAAGGTTAAGGCTTACGTAGCTGCTAAAGAGCAAGGGGTGTAAAGATGCCATTCTACTACGTCATGGAGCTTGATGTAAGTGAGCAAAGGGCGAGTTACACATTGAAAAATGAAGAATTAATGAAACTCGTTTCCGAAAAAGGATGCGAACTTAAATATGATAACGGAGCGCTTGTATTGAAGTTTCCAGAAAACGAAGATTTGGACGAGGAAGTAATGGTTGCTGTTTTAGAAGTGCTCAGAAATCCTGTCAATGCCAAGGAATATATATTTGAAAATGGCGATAAGATTGAAATTTTTTCTGGTCGCTTGGACCCACTTCATCCACTTGGACAGACAAAGGAAGAGATAAAAGAAAGAACTATAGAAAGCCTTGAAGAAGAGGAAGAAGAAATCAAACCACCATATGAAGAGTTGTTGGACGATATCGAAGAAGAAGTTGAAGAAGAATAATAATGACGTATTAACAAATAATAACCCCCGACAAAAAATGTCGGGGGTTTGTATTTTTTTTGATTTGATTGTCAGATATTAAATCTCTTCACAAAATCGTTAAGTTGACTCACTGCGCTTGAGAGTTCATCTGAATAATTCTTAACCTCGTTCACCTGCTCTGCTTGGTTCGCAATCTGTGCTGCCATCTCTTCAACATCATGCTCAACTTCCTGTATGTTCTTTGTTATCTTATCCATTGCTGCACTTACTTCTTCCGTTGCCCCACTCTGTTCTTCTGCTGTTGCTGCAAGGTCTGTTGTCATCTTTGATACTTCGTCTATCTTCGAAATCAATAACTTCAAGCTTTCTCCTGCTTCTTTTACCGTCGTAACGTACCCATCAACTTTTTGACTCACACCAGTTGTGACCTTTTCTACTTTCCTTGCCTGCTCTCCTATCTTGCCGAGTATCTCTGCTATCTTCTTAGTTGCTTGTCTGCTCTCTTCTGCAAGCTTTCTGATTTCATCTGCAACCACGGCAAAACCTCTACCAGCTTCTCCTGCCCTCGCTGCTTCTATAGCTGCGTTCAGTGCAAGCAAGTTCGTCTGTTCGGCTATACTCGAAATCGTATCCACTATCTCTCCTATCTGGTTCGAGAACTTCGTCAGCTCTACTATCGCTGTCAACGATTCTCCCATTCCATTCCTTATCTCGCTTACAGATACCTCTACTTCAACCATTCTTTCTGACACCGTACTCACATTCTCTTTCATCACTTCTGCGCTGTGAGAAAGCTTTTCCGAGTACTTTGCGATATTCTGTGCACCTGCCGCTATCTCTTCCATTCCGCTGTTTGCTTCCTGTGTTGCTGCCGCTATATCTTGTACTTCTAATGTTGTCTTTTGAACTGTTTCTTTCGAAGTCATCGCTGCTTGTGCTGAGTTGCTCGCAAGGTCGTCCAACATGAATGAAACTGAAGAAACTTGTGCACTCAATTTCATAACTTCGCCTACTGTTTGTTTGAAACTTTCTATAAGCAATTTAAACGCATGACCTAATTTGGCGATTTCATCTTTACCAAGCTTGGCCTCGTCAACAGTTGCTGTTAGGTCATTTTCAGCAACTTTTTGAGCGATTTCAACGACGTGATTTATACGTTTAGTTATTGTGTCTGTAAGGAATATAGCAATTAAAGCTGCGCCAAGTGCGATTATTATACCAGCGAAAACACCAGACATAATTATTTCATAAGCTGCCTCTGTAATTTCCGAAAATGGAATTATACCTATAGCGGTTAAATTGTAATTTCCAATTCTTTCAAATGCTGCGAATTTTTTCCCATTAAATGTGTACACTATTGTACCTTTTGTTTTGGATGTGATTTCTTGAGCAAGTATCTTTGTTCCTTCTTCTTCTGATAAATCGAGCTTTCCAACAAATTCAGCTTTTGGGTGTGCCACTGTTAAAGTACCATAAACTAGAGTAACGTATCCTGTTTTACCAATTTTTATTTTACTTACCATTTTTTGCAATTCGTCAATTGGATAAAATCCAACGAGCGCCCCGATAACATTTTCACCGAAATCATAAACAGCAGCAGCAACCATAATATAATTTTTTCCATTGTACTCGTATGGCATATAAATTTCTGTCTTTTTCTTTCCTGATAATACTTTTTCAATTATTTCCGATGGTAGTTTCACATTTGCCAAACCATCCTTTGATACAACTCTCATATCTGGAAGAACTACAAAGACATCGTGGTAACCTTTCTGGTTTAGTGCACTGTAAGCATTCCGTACTCCCCAACCAAGCTGACTGAGCCCAAGTTCATCACTCACGTTTGTCATGTAAGGTGATATTGCACCACTAAACGAGTAATCTGCGAGTGGTTTGATTATATCGTTTAAATAATGTACCTCTATATCTTTTTTCACAGATGATAGAACCAAAGACTGAATTTGTCCAGCTGCATCTCTAACAACAGAGGTTGAGACTAAAACAGAAACAAGCACACTTACAAAAGATGATAAGATACCTACAAGTACCAAAGATAATATAAGCTTTGTCCGTAAACTCATGAAAGCACCTCCCTAACTATTGTATTTTTTACACGCTCAAAATCATCACCAAAAAATCTGTCATTACCTGGTTTTACATCAATTATACCATAAAATTTTTCGATTTGTTCAGAACTTTTCAAAGGACGTCTGTAGTATAATGCGGTGCTTCCAAGCATAGCTTCTATTGATATTAAGCTTACTAAATTTTCGTATACTCTCCTCAATTTTCTTACAGCGTTTGCCCCCATACTCACATGATCTTCTTGATAAGCGGAAGTGGGTATTGTGTCGGCGCTTGCCGGATGAGAAAGTACTTTGTTTTCATTACATAAAGCTGCGGCGGTATATTGCCATATCATGTAACCACTATTTAAGCCTTCTTCACCACCTGCTAAGAATGGTGGTAAACCTTCGTTGACCTTTGGATTAACAATCCTATCTATTCTCCGTTCAATCATGTTTCCCATGGAAGTAAGTGCAACTGCAAGGTAATCTGCGCATAGTGCAAGAGGCTCACCATGGAAATTCCCACCACTGATAATCTCATCGCCAAATACCAATGGATTATCTGTTGCTGAGTTTATCTCTCTTTCAACAATCTCCTTAACCCAATTTATTGTATCGTAAACCGCACCGTATACTTGTGGAATTGTTCTGAGAGTGTATGCATCCTGCACCTTAGAGCAATTTTTGTGAGCTTCTCGAATTTCACTTCCTTCCAAGAAATCTCTAAGCATTTGGGCAATCTTTATCTGTCCTGGGTGTGGTCTTGCAAGTTGGATTCTCTCATCGAAAGCAGCAGGCGTACCGTAAAGAACATCAACACTCGATGCAGCAATGAGCGTTGCGATTCTCATAAACTTTTCAAGGTCTCTAATTATTAAGGCAAGATGTCCAGCCATGAATTGAGTTCCGTTTATAAGGCTCAGTCCTTCCTTTTCCTCAAGCTCAATTGGTGCAAAATCGAATTCCTTTATACTTCGTATTCCTTCCTTTGTTACTACCTTTCCCTCTCCTATTAATACCATCGCTATATGTGACAGCGGAGCTAAGTCTCCGCTCGCACCTACAGAACCCATTTCTGGCACGGCGGGTGCTATTCCTTTGTTCAAAAGTTCGATTAGCTTATCCACAACTAAGGGTCTAATACCACTGTAACCTTTTGCTAAAGCGTTAGCTCTTATGAGCATCATAGCCCTCACTATATCCTCAGGAAGGTAATTACCTATTCCCGCAGAATGAGAGAGTATTATATTTTTCTGTAAATCTTTTAATTTTTCTCTGGTGATTCGTACATTTGCCAATGCACCGAAACCAGTATTAACACCATAAACCGGTTTGTTCTCATTAATAACATTATCAATAGCTCTCCTACTTTTCTCCATTTTTTCATATGCAACTGGCGAAATGGATACTTTGGCATACCTGCGACTGACAAGATGCACGTCTTCAATTGTCAAATGTTCACCATCTATTACAACAATTCGCTTGTTCATATTTCGCTGCCCCTTATCTTTGTCAAGTGTTTTCCTTCAACAAACCTTGCCATTATGTAAAGCAAATCAGAAAGTCTGTTCAGGTATTTTATCAGTTCTACACGCACGGGTTCCTCGTTAGAAAGCCTTACGACAAGCCTTTCCGCACGCCTAGCAACAGTACGACAAACGTCAAGATAGGCACTCGGTATTGTCTCTCCAGGTATGACAAATGAATCCAACTTTACGTGTTCTTCATAAGAGTGAACGTGTTTTGTTAGTACTTCTATATCTTCCTCTGAGATCAATCTTATGTATTGCTCACCCTTTGCCAATTCGGCAGCTACTCTAAAAAGGTTTTTTTGTATTTCTTCAACAATTTCTCTTTCATAATCGGGTAGAAAATGCTTAGAAAGTCCTAAAAAGGAATTGAGTTCGTCAACGGTTCCATATGTCTCTACTCTTAAATTTGCCTTTGATATACGTTCACCATTTGCAAGGCTCGTTTCCCCTGCATCACCTGTTTTTGTTGTAATTGACATAAATTTCACCTCCGATTGAATTATCCATTCTCAATGAAATTTTATCTTACAATTATATTCTTCTCAACGTTCGAAAATAATAAAAAACACAATGTTTAGGTCCTTAACTAACACCATCAATCTATTATTAGTGAATACATAACAGCATTTTCGTAAGAACCATTAACGTTAAGGTATGACTTCTTTATTCCTTCCTGTTCAAATCCAAACTTATCAAATATCCTCCTCATAGGTATGTTTTTCTCTAAAGTCTCTGCTTCTATTCTTTTTGCACCTTTGCTTATCGCCCATGCAATAGCTAGCTCGGTTAGCTTTGTGCCAATTCCTTGTCCTCGGTAATTATTCAATATCTCTAAGCCAAATTCTGCAATGTGCGATGTTTTCTTCTTAGTATCCAGAAACCACACCCAAAGTTGTCCAACAATAATGTTAGAGTTTTTCACATCTTCGACTACTACAAAGAGTTTTCTCTCAGCTTGAAGCCATGAGTTGATCCAGCTTCTCATTCCATCTATCGTTATTTCTTCTGGAGATGAAAGTATAGTATCACTTTCAAGCGCCACATTCTTTCGCATTTCATATGCTTTTTCAATGTCATCTGATGTTACCTGTCTGATCAAGAAATCTCCAAAGTAGGTAGGCAATTCTATCTTGTTTGTGCTATTAGAAGTGTAAGGCATATTCCTCCCTCCTCCACTTTCTTCAAATAATTACAAAGAACCCCAACGTTGTGAACGTTGGGGTTTGAATATTAAAACCTCAATCTGCACTTCCTTCGTTAGGCTTAATCATCAGTACTTCTAAATCAACAATGTTTCTAACACTTTCAAGAAGTCTCAAAGCATCAATCACAGTATCGGCTGGAGCTATGACTTTCAAGAAGTCACCTTCAAAACTTCTAATGTTCATTGTATTGTCCTCGGCTTCAAGAAGATAGTTTAGAATGTGAACATCCTCTTTTTTGATCTTCACTAAGATGTCGTATTCCAAGACATCCTTGGCTCTGAGTTGAGTGCTCATTTTTCGCCCCTCCACAATATAATATTATTACGATCTATTTTTCCTCTTTCTCTTCCTTATTTTGAACATTAAGTGGACAAGGTGCAAGCATTTTACGTGGCTGTTTCAAGAAACTCTTGAATTTTTCAACAACTTCTTTTCCTTCATCTTCAACTAAGAACCTTGCAAAATCAGAAAATCTTGAAACAGTTCCCGGATCTAAATTAAAGTAAATATTCCAAGCGGCTTCGTCAGACTGCGTTTGGTCAAGCTGTAAAATTTCACAGAAGAACATCTTCACAGCATTGAAGTGTGCGTTTTCCGAGATTGCAATTCTTTTGCCTTCCGGAGTCAACGAAATACCGCCTCGCGTTTCGTAGTAAACTAATCCAAGGTCCGATAGTCTTTCCAAGAATTGTTTGGCGGATGGCATTTTAACTTTCAGAAATGTTGAGACTTTTTTGAGCCTTGTCCAGCCCATCTGATTAAGTGTTAAATATACAGCCAAAAGGTACTTACGTTCTGTTGCTCCAAGTTTCTCCATGCTTTTCACCTCTTATATGAGAACTTTTGATTAATATCTAAACGCGCTTCTTCCTATGAACTCTCTTATAATAGATGTTCTTGGTATGTCTTCTATATTTGTAATTGGTAAGAAATAGTCCAATATCTTGAGCAGTCTGTTAGCCTCTGTTGATTCTGGGGCGTCATCAGGCACAACAGCAAGCAGTGGCTCGGCAAATATCTTCAAAACTGCAAGTTCATACACAAGAGCACTGTTGAACATAGCATCAGCATTCTCTTGATACGGGAATATGTTTCTCTCTTCACCCCTTCGGACACTATCCCACATCCTGAGAGTGGCAAGTGCATCGTGCCCTCGGAATTTACTGTCCCTTACCATTCTTCTTATTAACCTTACGTCAGTTGTGTGTAGTCTGTTTACGTTATCTAAATTGAGTTGGGCGAGTGCACTGGCGTATATCTTAAATTTCAATTCCTCTGGCACAAGCTCGGTGAGTTTTGGATTAAGTCCGTGAATACCTTCCACTATTATGATTTGATCTTTTTCAATCTTCATCTTTGTACCTGATGATTCCCTTTTGCCAAGCACAAAATTGAATTTCGGAATTTCAACTTCTTTTCCGTTGAACAAGTCAACCAGATTCTTGTTGAAAAGTTCAACATCAAGAGCTTCGAGAGCTTCAAAATCGTAATTTCCGTTTTCGTCCCTTGGAGTTCGTTCCCTATCGACGAAGTAATCATCCAACGATATCGTAACTGGCTTAAAACCGCTTGCCTTGAGTTGTACCATGAGTCTCTTTGAAAAAGTCGTTTTACCACTGGATGATGGACCGGCGATCAGTACTAATCTAACGCTCTCACGTTTTTTGATCTCTTCAGAAATCATTGCTATTCGTTTTTCGTGCAACGCTTCCGCCAATATTATCAAGTCAGTCACTGCGCGTTCGCCTTTTGCAATAACTTCGTTAAGGTCCCCAACACTGTTGATTTCCATTATCTCGAGCCATCTTGAGTACTCTAAGAACACGTTAGAAAGTTTCGGAAGCGGCTTGAATTCTGGAACAATTACTTTTTCGTTTTCCACTCTTGGCAAGAGCAGAACAAAACCTTGATCGTACTTTACTATTTCAAACCATTTCAAATATCCAGTGGACGGTGGCATGTATCCGTAAAAATAATCAAAGTGGCCATCTGCTTCGTAAACCTTAACAGTTTTTTTCTTTCTGTACTTTAATAGCTTAACTTTGTCTTCCATTCCTGCGGCATCAAAAAGTGTCATAGCCTGACTCTTTTGTAGTTCGTTTTTCTTGAATCTGTAATCTCCTTTAACCCATTGGTACATTTCGTCTCTAATGGCCTTGATGTCATCTTCAGATAGGTTAACTGGCGTATTATTGTCACGTATTTCGCAATATATACCGTGACCAATAGTGTGGAGAACTTTCAGTGTATAATCTCTAAATACTTTTCTTACGGATGCGTGAAGTATGAATAGTAACCCCCTCTGATAGATCCTCATTCCATCCTGACTATCTAAGGTTATGAAAGTCACTTCTCCGGATCTGTTTATGGGTCTAAATAATTCAACTATCGTGTTGTTGATCCTTGCACCTAAAATTATCTTATTATGTTCCTTTCCATATTCGTCTGCTATCTCCTCCAAAGTTCCTCCTTGAGGTATCTCATAAACTTTTCCATCAATGTACAGTTTTATCTTCTCTACCATTTTCACAACAACGCCCTCCCTATCTGCTCAATTTCACAGTCTTACTTTTTCCAAGATAATTCATAACTGTTCGGGTCATGATACATAAAATGAAGATGAACGTTTAATTTTGAAATCTGTCTCAACTCTTCCTTGTTTATAAGTTCCTTAAAGTATGGATGCAGTTTTATAATTGCTTGCGAGACATCCGCGGGTTTGTGCGTCAGCTCGTACATAAGTTTTTCTATAACGAATTGCGGGTTAATCACCCGTCCACTTCCGCTACAAACAGGACAAGATACTGTAAATCTTTCGTCTAAAGACTTTGTCGTTCTCTTTCTTGTCATCTCCAGTAAACCAAGTTGCGTAAATCCATAAATTTCTACCCTGTTTCTGTCTTTCATAACTTCTGCCTTCATTGCTTGCAATATTTTGTTCTTACTGGCTTCAGTTTTCATGTCTATAAAATCAACTATTATCATTCCTCCAAGATTTCTCAATCTAAGGATCCGAGCTATTTCTTTTACGGCCTCCAAATTTGTTATTTCTGACAGTTGTTCATGGTCATCAGTACTTGTGTAATGTCCAGAGTTCACATCAATAACGACCATCGCTTCAGTTTTGTCAACAACAATTTCACCACCTGATGGAAGAGGTATCGACCTGTTAAGAACTCTCTTCAGTTCTTTGTTAACTCCATATTCTTCAAACACATCAGTTTCTACTACTTTTACTCGAATGTTCTTTGAATAGCTTCTGACAAGCTCTCTTAACTCTGCGCTGTTAGCGATAACTTCTTCAACCCCAGCCTTTAGAAACTCTCTAAACACGAAAGAGTCCGTATCTAAGTCCTTGTACAACAATTTTACCTTTTTAGAGCGTTTAAAATCATCAACGATTTTAAGCCATGTAGAATAGAGAATCTCAACCTCGCCCCAAATATATTCTTCTGAAACTTCGCTTGATGCAGTCCTCAGGATCACTCCACATTCGAATTTATCTCTTATCTCATGTCCGAGCTTTTTAAGTCTTACTCTGTCTTCCTCTTGGTGTATTTTTCTCGAAATACCTACACTGTGAGAAAACGGCATCAATACGACATACCGTCCAGGTAATCCTATGTTAGTTGTTACCTGTGGTCCCTTTTTTGTACCACTCTCTTTCTTTACTTGAACCAAAACTTTTTGACCTTCTTGCAATTTCTTTAAACCAAAAAAGTTTAGATACTCATCCCTTATATCCTTTATTCTCAAGAAACCGTTTTCATCGTTGGTCAATTTTACAAAAGCAGCTTCAAGCGCAGGTACAAATTTTTCGATTTTCCCAACAAATATATTCCCAGCCACGCTTTCATCTTCGTCTGGGAAGTATATTTCGGTTAGCCTTCCGTTTTCCAAAAGCGCTGCTTGCAGCGTATCATTTTTCTTGTTAAGTAATAAAAGCACAACTTACACCTCTATTCACGCCTTAAAACTTATTTAAGTACTCGTCTTGCTCGTGTGTTAAGGTGTCGATTCCAATACCCATGGACTCGAGTTTTAGCTGAGCTACCTTTTTGTCAAGTTCTTCAGGATATTCGTAGACTCTGTTTTCTAATCTCTCGAAATTCCTTGAAAGATATATCAACGAAAGCGCCTGCAGGGCAAACGAAATATCCATAATCTCCACAGGATGCCCGTCTGCAGCTGCTAAATTTACCAACCTACCTTGTCCAATAACAAAGATATCTTTTCCATCTATTTTATAGCATGTCACATTCTTCCTTATTTCATACTTTTCTTCAGCAATCCTTTCGATGATTTCCATTGGAATCTCGACGTTGAAATGTCCCGCATTGGCAAGAACAACTCCGTCTTTAAGATTTCTTATAACATCAGCATTTAGAATGTTGCATACACCGGTAGCGGTTATAATAAAGTCAGCTTTTGGTGCGAGGTTTTCTATCCTTCCAACTTCAAACCCGTCCATGATAGCTTCCACAGCTTTAATTGGATCAACCTCACTAACCATCACTTTTGCACCGAGTCCATGTGCGCGCATCGCAATGCCACGCCCACACCAGCCGTAACCAGCTACAAGTACGTTTTTACCGGCGATTAGCAAGTTTGTGTTTCTCATTATAGAATCTAACGTTGATTGACCAGTCCCATACCTATTATCGAACATGAATTTCATCTTTGCATTGTTTACTGCGATAACAGGGATTCTTAATTTACCATTTTTCTCGAGGTTTTTCAACCTTCTCACACCTGTTGTCGTTTCCTCTGATACTCCTTTCAATCTTTCAAGTACCTCAGTTCTTTCTGTGTGAGCTAAAACTGTCAGGTCTGCACCGTCATCAAGTATTAGGTCCGGCTTGTAATCGAGTATTTTGTGCAAAAAAGAGAAATATTCCTTCTCGCTTTCTGTTCTTTTTGCGTGAACTGATATTCCAAAGTCTTTGAGAGCCTCTGCCACATCGTCTTGAGTGGAAAGTGGATTACATCCGGTGACTATAACATCAGCACCGAGCTTTTTCAAAGTTATTGCCAGATATGCAGTTTTTGCTTCTAAGTGAATAGACATTCCTATTTTCAAACCCGTCAATGTATTTCCCATGCTCTGGATATGATTGAGCAATTTCATATGCTTAGAAACCCATTCAATTTTCTGATGACCTGAATGTTTTAAATCACTCACGTTTATCCCTCCACACTGTTTATAGATTTACTTGCCAACAGCGACTGCTATCTTCTTTTCGAGCTTTGCGTTTTCAGCTTTGAAAGTAATTATCAGATTATAAACACCCGGTTTTGTAAAAGAAAGTCTTTCCAACTTTCCAATTAAAGTCTTCCCAAAAGGAAAAGCGTACAAACGCCGATTTCTAAGCTCAAAATTGTAACCAATCTCGGGGATACTGAACTGTACACTATCATATTTGATAAAGCGTTCTCTGTTTATTTTGTTTATCAGAAAGACTTGAATATCAGCAGATTTATTGATTACTACAGATTCTAAGGTTTCTATGCTGAAGTCCAAATCCTTTGGATTTCTTTCATAATCCTTAACTGTTGGGACAAGTATCTTTACCTCCTTTATACTACCGTCATCAAAATAAACTTGGGCAGACAACTCTGCATTTCCCAAGTCCAGTACTTTAAATCTTCTCTCGAATTGAAACGTTGCGAACTGGCCAGGATGTATTCTTACCATCTCGCTCAGGTTCTGCGTCATTTTGTCATCTTTATAAGTCCAAACGATTCTTTCCAATTTCAATTCCTGGGTTTTAGCTGTTCTGTTTACAATTATCAGTGAAGGTTGAATTTCTTCTCCAACAAGATAGAACTGCTGAGTTAAAATTCCGTAGAAAATTTCTTCGGTGTAGTTGAAAGAGCGCTTTATTTCAACTGGCTTACCGTTTATCTTGCATCTTGCGTATACATAGTATGTTCCATTCTCCAAGTTTGATACGGAAACTTGGTCTTCGAGGTTGAAAAGTAAACGCTTGCCAAGTGCAGGTGCTACTCCTTCCACTGCGCTCTGGTAATTAAAATCATAGATTGTTCTCTTATCATTTGAAAGTTGGAAATAAAATTCGCTAACTACAAAATTTTTGTCTGTTCTCTTAGTATTGACAACGTATACTCTTGCACCCACTTTCTCGGGTGCGCTGTATTCCAGTTTGTTTAATTCAATCGTCAACTGTAAAGAATCAGCTATGTTCGAATAAAGTCTTGGGGAAATGTTGCGTACAAAAAACAGGAAAACGAATACCATAAGTACTATAAATATATTGAGGAAGAGAAACTTGAAACTTCTCTTCCTCATATTTCCGTATGTCTGGCTTATCTCTTTTTCTTTTTCCTCTCTATACTTTCTTGGATCGAAAGTCAATGCTTATTCCTCCTCACCAATCATGGAGAGCACTTCTTGAATAGTTGTTTCACCGCTGAGAACCTTGTATAGACCATCTTGGAACATGCTAAGCATGCCGCCTCGTCTAGCAGCAGCGTCCAGTTCCATAGTAGATGCTTCTTTCTGAATGAATCTTCGGATTTCGTCGTTCACTATAAGAACTTCTGCGACAGCTGTACGTCCCTTGTATCCAGTGTTATTACATGATTGGCAGCCTTCACCTACAAATTGAATTGGTGGGAGATCAGGGAATAGCTTTGCAGCGATTTCTCTATATTTTTCAGGCAGTTCTCTCTGAACTTTACACTTACTGCACACTCTTCGAACCAATCTCTGACCCATGACTCCAATCAACGACGCTGAAATCAACGACGGTTCGATACCCATATTCACCAACCTATCAATGGCACCAGCAGCTGTGTTTGTGTGCAGTGTTGAAAGTACCAAGTGACCCGTTAATGAAGCTTCTACAGCCAACTGGGCAGTTTCCTTATCCCTTATCTCTCCAACCATTATTATATCTGGGTCCTGCCTAAGAAATGCTCTCAGATACTTAGCAAAGGTCAGACCTATTTCAGCATTCACTTGACATTGTGTTATACCATCAACGGTGTATTCGACAGGATCTTCTGCGGTAACGATATTCACATCTTCCGAGTTAAGCGAATTTATAATTGCAACCAATGTTGTGGATTTACCACTTCCTGTTGGTCCGGTGACTAATATTATTCCATAAGGATGTTCAATCAACCTTTGGATTCTTTCAAAGTTGTATGGAGAATATCCAAGGTCTTCCAATTTTTTCTTGGAAGACGAGACCTTCAAAATTCTCATGACTACCTTTTCTCCATGAACTGATGGCATCGTTGAGACCCGCAGATCGTATTGCTCTTCATCTTTTTTTACAAAAAATTTCCCATCTTGAGGAAGCCTTTTTTCAACAATATCGAGACCGGATAAGATTTTAATCCTTGATACAACTGCTGCATGCATGTTTCTCGGATACTCAGTAATTTTTCTTAGGACACCGTCAACGCGGTATCGAACGACTACGTTCCTTCTTTGCGGTTCTATATGTATATCGCTTGCATCGAGCTCAATTGCATGGTTGACTATATTTGAAACCAACTTCACAATTGGTGTTTCTTCCTGTTCGGTGGCTTCCTTTTCCTCAGCTTGTTCCTGTTGTAGGGCTTCCTGCTGGGTTATGATTTCACCTAATTCCTCAGCTATAACACCTGAAGACATCCCATGTAAAATCCCATTATATAATGTATCAAAAACTGTTGGGGGCATAAGGCAAAAGTCCGCATCTTTTCCAAGTCTGAATTTTATTCTGCGCTTGATTACTGGTATATCGTAGACATTAGATATTCCGAGCAGTACTTTACCTTGCTTCTCTTCTATGGGTATTACCTTAAGCTCGGTCATCAAGTCTTTCGGAAAGCTTTTCAGGAAGTCCTCATTTGGTTTGATTTCACCAAGACATGCTTGAATTTCGTACTGTTCTGCAAGAGCTTTGACTATATCGTCCCATGTGCAGTAACCCATTTGTATGAGAACTTCGCCAAGCGGTTTGCGAAGTTCTTTTTGTAAGTTCAATGCATTTTCTAATTCTGATGGTTTTACAATACCTTTCTCTAACAAAACGTCACCAAGTTTCTTAATCTTCTTCTCCAGATCTATCCCCCCGTTGGCACCAAAACAATCTTCACACTAATTTATTCGTTACCTCTTCCTTTGTATTCAAGTCCGAATTTATAAATTGCCGGGATATCTTCCTCTGATTTTCCAAATTTCTCTTCAACATCGAATCGAGTTGCAATAACGGTTACTCTCATTTCGTCATCTGAAAGTTCGTCGTCGATAACCATTCCAAATTTCATGTCAGCATCTTCACTGCATGTTTGTTTTACTATCATCGCCGCCTCCTGCATTTCCTGTAATGTTGCGTTGCGTGGAGCAGAGATGTTGAGTATTATAGACCTTGCGTTTTCTATTGGGTAATCGAGGAATTTACTATCAAGTGCTCTTCGTGCTGCGTCAAAGACGCGCTTTTCACCTTTTCCAACACCGATTCCAAGCATAGCGTTTCCTGCATTCCTCATTACAGATTCAACATCGGCAAAGTCAAGGTTTATGTAACCACGCTTCATGATAAGGTCAGATATCCCTCTGACACCTTGGTGGAGTATCTCATCGGCTGTAGCAAATGCGTCAACAATTGTTGTTGATGGAGACAGCTGTTCAAGAAGCTTGTTATTGCTGATTTTTATAAGTGTATCAACTTTACCTGTTATTTTCTTAACACCTTCAAGTGCTACATTCCAGCGTGGTGTTCCTTCGAAAAAGAAAGGCATTGTGATGATTGCAACAGTAAGTATACCAAGATTCTTTGCAATTTCAGCTATAACTGGAGCTGCACCTGTTCCCGTACCTCCTCCAAATCCTGCGGTAATGAATAGCATATCAGTACCATGGAGTATTTCTTCTAGCTTTTTTCTATCTTCCAAAGCGGCTTCTTCGCCAACCTTTGGATTTCCACCAGCACCAAGTCCTTTTGTTAACTTCTCACCAATCTGCACAGTCACATCCGCTTTGCTCACATCGAGGACTTGCGCGTCGGTATTTACAGCGATCAGTGTAACTCCCTTCAATCCCATCTCTGCCATTCTGTTGATCGCATTGCAACCTGCACCGCCAACACCTATCACTTTTAGCACAGGAACTCCTGGTAGTCTGTCAATTTCTCTTTGCTTGCTTTCCTTTTCTATCATAAATGGCATATTATTCCCTCCTTATTTTCATCCAAATATCTTTCCGAACGTTTCCGAAAGTTTCTTGAAAAAACCACCTGAAGGTTTTTTTCGAGATCGCTCACCGATCATAGGGGTGTACATATTCTGCTCTTTTTGATAAACAATTATGTTTCCGAAAGTTGGTGCGTAAAGAGGTGTGAACACATTTATTTCATTACCTTCGCATTTGAAATTCTCACTCTCTGAGATTGTTCCTATTCTCACGGGACACTTGAAAATCTCGCTTGCAAGAGTCTCTACGCGTTGCAGCATAGCACCACCACCTGTTAGGACTATACCACCAGGTATACCGACACTTCCAAATTCTGGATATTTCACCGTGTAATCTTTGTAGAGTTTTTTGACACGCATGAAAATTTCTCTGAGCCTTGCATATATGATTCTGGATAGAAATTCTTTATCTGTCTTCTGAATTGTCCTGCCATCGAGTCCTCTATACTCTATAGGTGTTGGCTCAACATCCATATACACTGCTACGCCGTAAGTTCTTAAAAGTCTTTCGGCTTCTTGAACAGATGTTTTTAAAACAACAGCTATGTCCTTCAGAACATTCTTCATCGCAATGTCGATCCTCTGTAATTCAAAAGGTGTATTTGCATAGTACAAAGTTATAGTCGTTGTATTGTATCCAAGATCAACATGCATTACACCTCTATCCTTTTCAACACTTGACAATACTGCTTCAGCATTTGATACGAAAGATATGTAGTACTCAGCCTCCCCCGTTATATCCTTCGTGGCATATTCAACAACATTTCTGTACCTTTCAGAGCCCATAACAACAGTATAAATTGCGTCAATCTTTTTAGCCTTCATTCCCACCGGATTGACAACTATTTTTGTGTCATCGAGTATGTACCTCTTCACAAACAAATGAAGAGAATTCTTCTCGTTCGTTGGAAAGAGATCAGCGAGCAAGTTATCGGTTAATTTTGCTACGTGTTCTTCCGTGACATAACTATCTTCTTTTTCCGTTAAAAGAAGTTCTTCAGTGATCTCTGTCAGCGTGAAATCTCCACAACTTGAAGAAACCAAAACATCTCCCCTCAAGTCTCTACCAACTTGCTCTTCCAAGTCTTGGATAATCTGTGTCATAGATTCATTTAGTGCGACTACATCTTTAATCTCTCCATTTTCAATACCACGTGTTTTAACGTTAGAAAATGCAATGACATTTCCATACCCCTCACTGAAATCAACAACGATCCCCTTTATGCTATCACTACCTATGTCAAGAGAAACTAACTCGTGAGTCTTTGGCATACTCTCACCCCTTTATCTTATAAATCTTTCCATTTTTGAACAAATAACTTACATTTGAGTCTAAATATCTCCAAGTCAACGAAAGAGCATTTATGCAAACTGGTATGTCGGTAATATCTGTAACATACACAATAGCTGAATTATACGTCGTGATATATTTCTCCGCCAAATTTATCTCAAATATCCCTTCCTTTATTTTGGAAGGTACGTATCTTAGAGCTGCTCCTTCCACAATTCCTAAAGACTCATTTACCGATAAACCAGTAAGTATCGGCACAAACTCTGTCTCTTTATCTTCATAAAGGTCATATATCTTTCCAAGAGTGTTTACTTTCCAGAATCTATCATTGTAAAATATTGAAAACCAGTAAGTATTCTCATAAGTCTGAGTGCTTGAAGATTCTGAATGTAAAATGTAGGCAGATATAAAAAAGAACGAGAGGAAGATTAATAATACTACCATGTACCTATTTTTCATTATTCCGTACTCCCGAATTAACATAATCATACTTTGATGATAATTCAAAAATATTTTACCATACAAATAAGGATATAGTGAACAACTATTTTTGAAATTTTGGTATAATTTAAATATGGCATCTGAAATTGATCACTAATTGGAGGTGATATAAGTGAAGATTTTTTCGAAGACAATACTAAGCTTGTTAGTAATTCTGAGTGTCCTTGCATTCCCTGCTGATGTACTATACAAAGATGGCAGGGTTTTAACTGGTAACCTTCTGGGCACTGAAGGATCACATCTCATTGTCGAAGCTGACATTGGAAAAGTGCTGGTTCCAATCGAAAGTGTTAGCTCCATCGTGTTTAATCCATCAGCTAAACCCTTTAGTGGATATGAGCTTTCTGTAAATGGGAAAATATATAAAGGATATGCTACGGAAATTTCTACAACCGACGCAACAGTTATTACATGGTTTGGAAAGATTAAGCTAAATCTCTCGCAAGGTGTTGATTACATTGGTTTTGAGAAAATTCAGTTCCAGAGTTTCGGTGGAACTGGATTATTCCGAATGGAGTTGAGCACAAATGAGAACTATGTGTGCATATTACTTACTGGTGATGTCTTTATTGGAACTCAGCTTGCCGGGGATGAAAATTACATAATTTTGACAGATGCATCGGGTCATACTTACTATATTTTAGAAAACTTAATAGAAGATCTATACATGCCTTACAGCAAGGTAAAAGGTTACGATATGGTTGTCCTTAGGAATAACAGAAAAATCTTCGGCAATATAAAAGTGATTTCCGAAGGAAAATATGAAGTGTCAGGTTATTGGGGTAAAGAAGTCGTCGACATAAATGACGTTATCTTTACGACTTACAAAGAAACAAAAAGGCCTGATGCGACTGACTTAAGAAACACTTTTTACGATAGAAACGGCATAGCAACATTGGTGGTAGACAGTCCAATAAAAGTTGATGGGAAGGAAGTTAGAAAACTCAATATATATCCGAAAGAGATACTTGATCCAAGAACGGGAATAGTCTTCGTACTGGTGCCAGGCGGTAGTTTCAAAATGGGGGCAAAGAGTTCATGGGGTAAAGTAGACGATGATGAATTACCCGAGAAAGACGTTTACGTTTCATCATTCTATATTTCCAAGTATCCTATCACAATAAAGCAATATTTGAACTTTTTAAGAGCAGCTCAAAACGTTACAACTTCCGTTTTGGTTGGGAGGTATATTACCCCCGTTGAAATTGATTTTCTCGGTTCGAAGATGAGAGCTGGTTTTACTTCAATGAGCTCGGCGTATAATTTTCCAATAACCGGAATAAACTATTTATCTGCAAAAGCTTTTTGTGAATGGGCTGGCTATCAGCTTCCTACGGAAGCCCAATGGGAAAAAGCAGCAAGAGGAATAGATGGTAGAAGATATCCGAGCGGTAACTCAAAACCCGAGAAGTATAACGACGGAAAAAAAGACTACAGCGTAAACGAATTTTCAAATTCAGATATTTCACCGTATGGTGTGGTTAACATGTACGGCCTTCCACTGGAGTTTTGTAGGGACTACTACGATAAAGATGCTTATAAAAGACTGTCAAGCGAAAACCCGGTCAACCTATCCGGGCAGTATGTTGTTGCAAGAGGCGGTGTGCTATCTGATAGAATAACCGACAGGATAGTTGTTTCGCCAAGTGAGGCAAGAAACGATATCACATTCCGCGTTGTGATAGATGCAGAGAACATTGACAAGGTGTTTTCACAGCCGTTAAATAACAAAATGTTTGGGATCACTTGGTTCGTTGTGAATGAGACTGTAAAAAAGAACTACAATGTTAAATCGGACGGATTGTATGTTGCGTATGTTGAAATCGATTCACCTGCGTATGCTGCAGGTATCAAGGTCGGCGATGTTATAGTGAGTGTTGAGAAAAAGAACGTGAAGAATGCAGATGATGTTTTAAAAATAATTTCCGGTAAAAAGATGGGAGATATCATTTCAGTTAGTGTTGATAGAAACGGAAAGATTTTGGAATTGAAACTTAAGCTTGGAATTTGGAATTTTTGACTTATCAATTTAAAGTAGTTTTTTGAAATTCACTTTGTAACAAGGTTACTTTGTGACTATCGATATCGCAGAAAAATACTTTTCGTATTGAACCACTGTAATTAGCAAATAACTTACATGTTTCATTCACGCAGACTCTTACGAATTTTTCGACAGGATATCCGAATATTCCAGTTCCTATGAAGGGTATAGCAATTGATTCAATTTTGAATTCATCAACTTTCGAGAATATATTCTCGAAAGCTTTTTTAATTATCTCATCATTTCCTTCCTTATCACCGATCGGTCCTACTGTGTGAATAATATATTTTGCTTTCATCTTTCCGGCACTTGTTACAGCAACGCCCCCAGGTTCAACAGGACCGTATTTTCTTACGTATTCGTCACTTTCTTTTTGAATTTCCGGTCCACCAGCTCTTGATATCGCACCTGCTACTCCACCGCCGTGCTTCAGGTGAGAATTCGCCGCATTTACTATCGCATCGACTTCAAGTTTTGTGATATCGGCTACGAGAAAATATATTTCAACGTTTCCCAACCTGATGCTGTTTGATAAATCCATTTAATCTCCCCTTTCTTATTCTTTCTTGACTTTCCCCTCTTCAATATCCTTGGTGGCAAATCTCTCTTTCCATAATTTTTTGTAAATCTCAGCCAATTTTGCCTCTTTGGCAATGTTCTTCGGGACATATATTCCATCTTTGATTTTCTTCGGAAGGTAATCTTGTTTAACGAATCCACCGTAACTGTGCGGATACTTGTATCCACTTCCTTCGATATTTAGCAAATGCCTTGGAACAGGTACGTTCTTTGTTTCTCTAGCAATTTCCATCGCTTTTGAAACAGCTTCGTAGCTTGAATTACTTTTTGGTGCGAGAGATAAGTAGATAACGCACTCAGAAAGATTTATAGCGCATTCTGGTAACCCCACCATCTCAACTGCCTGCATCGTTGCTGTTGCCAAAACCAAAGCAAATGGATCCGCCAGACCGATGTCTTCACTCGCGAGAATAACCAAACGCCGTGCGATAAATCTTGGGTCTTCCCCGCCTTCCAACATCCTCGCCATGTAATAAAGAGCAGCATCTGGGTCACTGCCCCTAATGCTTTTGATAAACGCTGATGCAAGATTATAGTGCTCAGAATCCGTGTATTTTGTAAGTTCTTCGCCCACATAAGTTGATAGAATCTCGTCGTCGATAATGCTTTTTCCAATAGTCTTAGCCATGTTTGAGAGAATTTCATATGAATTTATAAGAAAACGTCCATCGCCGTTTGAAGATGAAATTAAATAAGACTCACCAGCCTTAGAAACATCTATTTTAACGTGTTCTATGGCCTTTTGAAGAATTTTTCTCAACTCATTTTCGTGTAGTTTCTTGAACCTCAGAATACGGCATCTTGAAAGCAGAGCGGGATTTATAACATGTTCTGGATTTTCTGTCGTAGTACCGTAAAGCACATAAACACCTGTTTCGACACCAGGTAAGAAAACATCTTGTTGCTTCTTATTGAATCTGTGGATTTCGTCGATGAAGATAAGCAATTTCTTGATACCTCTGAGGTTGTAAGCATAGTTTTCCCACTTCTTTATTTCGTCAACAGAAGTGAAAGCTGCGTTTAATTGAACAACTTCGTAATCGGTGTATCTTTTAATCAGATGAAGTACAGAAGTCTTACCAGTACCAGGCGGACCAGCAAGTATAGCGGAAAACAACTGTCCTTGTTCTATTGACATACGTAAAAGAGCACCTTTTGCGAGAAGGTGCTCTTGCCCAACAAAATCTTCAAAAGATTTAGGCCTGAGTATTTCGCTTAAACCATTCGACAGTTTTCCTCAACCCCTCTTCTAAAGTGTATTTCGGCTCCCATTTCAATTCAATCCAAGCTCTGTTGTAACACAGTAGACTCTTTCTGATATCGCCTTTCCTGTGTGGTCCATAAATCGGATCTTTCTTGTAACCAGTCAATTTTTTCAAAATCTTGAACAATTCATTTGTTGTCGTACCGGTCGCAGTTCCTATATTTATAACAAGTCCGTCGCCCTTTTCCATCGCCTTGATATTTGCATCGACAACGTCTTCAACAAACACATAATCTCTCACGTATTCGCCATCACCAAAGATTGTGCAATCTTCTCCCTTAAGCATTCGAGAAGTAAATATGGCAACGACACCGGCCTCGCCATATGGATCCTGCCTTGGACCGTAGACGTTTCCATATCTAAGTACAGTGTATTTCAAACCAAATTCCTTGGAGAAGAACCTTAAGTAATTTTCAACACTGAACTTTGCTATTCCATACGGAGACATTGGCTGTGGAAATACACTTTCTGGAGTTGGAAATACTTTGACATCCTCGCCGTAGATTGCTCCGCCAGTGGAAGAGAAGATAAATTTACTAACGTTGTTTTCAATGGAAGCCTTTATAAGATTTATACTACCGATGATATTCCAATTTGCATCTTTGACAGGTTCTTTTACAGAAACTGATACGCTTGCCTGTGCGGCTAAATGGAATACATACTCAAATTTCTCCTTTTCAAAAAGTTTATTCACGGCGTCTGTATCGTATATATCCATCTCATAAAACGTTGCTCTTGGGTTTACGTTTTCCTTCTTACCCGTTGAAAGATTATCAACAACAACAACATCGTGTCCCAATTCAACTAATTTGTCTGTAAGATGAGAACCGATGAAACCGGCACCGCCAGTTACCAATACTTTACTCATAATCTTCATCCTCCTTTATTTTATCTTTGAGCCTGAAAGCTTCTTCTGGCAATTCTGAATTCATTCTGTGTTCCTTTATGAATTTCTCCAATTCTTCGCATCTATCTTTGGTGAAATCTATGAGAATTGAATAAAATTTTCTAAGCTTTCGCCTTGTCTCTGCGTCAAGGTCATAGACCATCAAGCTCGCTATCTGTTCTGCTTTCTTTTGAGGAATCCCCACAACGTACATGAAAAAGTATTTGATTCTGGACTCCCCGGATTTCAGCATCTGGGCTATTCTAAGCCCTCTCTGAGTTAATTTTGCAAAACCATATCTTTTGTGTTCTACAAGCCCAAGTGAAGAAAGCTTCTTAACTGCATTCGTTGCGCTTGCGTAAGAGACTTCCTTTAACTTAGCAATATCACTTACACGAGCAACGCCTTCCTTCTCAATCAGTGTGTAAATAGCTGATATATAGCTCATGACTGTTGGCGTTAACTTTTCTCTCTTCCCTTCCCTAAGTTCTCTGATTTCTCTATTCTCGTTGTTCACGTGCATTCCTCCTCTTTATTACCATTATTATTTTGCCTTTAAGAAACTTTCATAATAGCTCCTAACTTTCTTTATATCTTGCCAAGTAAGGTCCTTTGGACTTCCCTTTTCTTTCGACGGATTCCTCAGCAAGTAACTCGGATGGAACATTGGAAAAACAATAATCCCGCCTTTCCACATAATTTCTTTGCCTCTTATCTTCGTTATCGACTCTTCCTTTCCAAGAAAGAAAGTTGCAGCGGTACTCCCAAGCGGAATTATCATCCTTGGATTAATAACCTCGATTTGTGCAATTAAGAAGTGTGAACAAGCTTGTATTTCCAAAGCAGTTGGAACTCTGTTGTTCGGAGGACGACACTTAACAACGTTAGTTATATATACTTCTTCACGTCTTATATTAACCGATTCGAGTATCTTAGTCAGAAGTTGACCAGCACGCCCGACAAAAGGTCTTCCTTGGTTGTCTTCTTCTTCCCCCGGACCTTCACCAACAAACATGATTGGTGAATGTACGTTACCCTCACCAGGTACGGCATTGGTTCTTATAAAACCGAGAGGACAGCTTTGACATTCATGTACCCTATTTTCTATATCCTTCATTAAGTCTTCTTTTTTCACCACTTTCTCCCCCACATGTTAATCACAATCTAACAATTTTATTATAACACAAAACTATCTTTTCATGCAATATTTTTTTCATTTATCTGAAAATAGTATACAAAACATGACAAATAAAAAACGCTACCATTTAACAATGGTAGCGTTCAAGTTTTTACATATCTAAAAAAGTTAGCTTTCCAAGTTATTTTTTCAATAAATATCAGGCACTTTCCACCATTGCACCGAGGAATTGACTTCTGTACATTTCTGCATAAAATCCACCCTTGTGTAAAAGTTCTTCGTGCGTTCCAGTTTCAATTATCTTTCCTTCGTTCATAACAAGTATCATGTCTGCATTCTTTATAGTTGAGAGTCTGTGAGCTATTACAAACGAAGTTCGACCTTTCATCAAATCCCTCATAGCACGTTGGATGTAAATTTCAGTTAAAGTATCTACATTGCTGGTTGCTTCGTCTAAAATGAGTATGTCAGGATTTGCTAAGAAAGCTCTTGCTATTGTGATTAGCTGCTTCTCTCCTTGGGAGATGTTGGCTGTATCCTCACCAATAACCGTATCGTATCCATCTGGAAGCGCGAGTATAAAGTGGTGAGCATGTGCCATCTTTGCAGCATTTATGATCTCTTCTTCTGTTGCTTGTTCCTTACCATAAGTTATGTTCTCTTTTATTGTGCCATTAAATAACCATGTATCTTGCAAAACCATTCCAAAGTGCTTTCTTAGGTTATACTTCTTTATATCTCGTATATCAATTCCATCTACTTTGATACTACCACCTTGAATTTCATAAAATCTCATCAATAAGTTAACAAGCGTTGTCTTTCCTGCCCCAGTTGGTCCCACTATTGCTATCGTTTGCCCACTTTTAACTTCGATGTTTAAGTTTTCGATTAATGGTTTTTCAGGAAGATAACTGAAACGAACAGATTCGAACTGAACTTCGCCTTTTATACTTTCCAACTCTATGGCATTTTCCTTGTCCTGAACCTCTTCTTCCTCTTCAAGAATTTCGAATATCCTTTCCGAAGCGGCTAATGTAGATTGGATCATGTTAACTATGTTCGCTATCTGTACAATTGGTTGATTGAATTGTCTCGAGTACTGTATGAACGCTTGTACATCGCCAACCGTTATGGATTTCTTTGTGACAAGGATACCACCGCCAACAGCAACGATTATATATCCTAAGTTGCCTATAAAGTTCATTACCGGCATGATAATTCCGCTTATGAACTGCGCCTTCTTACTGGCGCTATACAATTGCTCATTGGTCTTCTTGAACTTCTCGAATTCTTCCTCCTCACGCCCATATACCTTAACAGCGATAAATCCGCTGTAGACCTCTTCGACTTGTCCTGTTAACGTACCCAAGAGTTTTTGTTGTTGTGCAAAGAATTTCTGAGAGTGTTTAGCCACAAGTATCGTTACAATAGCGCTCAAAGGAAGTGTTATGAGAGTAAGCAAGGTTAGAGACACATTTATCGTCAGCATCATGTATGTTATACCAGCTATTGTAACAATTCCAGAAATGAACTGTGTTAGACTTTGTTGAAGCGTGTTACTTATCAAATCTACATCGTTTGTAACACGGCTTATGATATCTCCATGTGCTCTTCCATCGTAGAATTTCAAAGGTAGTCTTTGAAGCTTTTCATTTACATCCTCGCGCATCTTCCTAACAATCTTTTGTGTTATTCCTGCCATCAGGTATCCCTGGAAGAAATTGAGGAGTGCTGATATCGAATATAGTATTCCGACAGTCATTAATATATTGAAAATCTTTTCAAAATCCATTTTGGTTTTTAGAAATGCCGAAAGCGGAGTATTTCTAATCATAACTACCCTAAATATTTCCGTCGTTGCTTGTCCGAGAATCTTGGGGGCTCTAATTGTCAATACGGTTGCTGCGATAGTCAATACAAAGACTATTATTAGCCCAATCGTATGTGGTTTCAAGTATTTCATAAGTTTTGACATTGCTTTCTTGAAGTCCTTTGGCTTTTCACCGCCTCTTGCAAAAGCAGGACCACCCGGTCCACCCGGACCTCCAGGCCTCATACGTGTGTTCTGTGGTTTGTTATTCTGCATATTCTTTTCACTCATGGTATCACCTCGTCTCCTCGGTTGACAGCTGAGAATATACTATCTCTCTATATGTTTCGTTATCTCTCATCAATTCATCATGATTGCCAATACCAACTATCTCTCCATCTTTCAGAACTATAATTTGGTCAGCGTTCATAATTGTAGCAACTCGCTGTGCTACGATAATTACTGTTGCATCTTTTGTCTCTTTGAAAAGCCTGAGCCGTATTTTTGCATCAGTCTTGAAATCCAAAGCACTAAATGTATCGTCGAAAAGGTAGATTTTTGGATTTCCAGCTATCGCTCTCGCCAAAGAAATTCTCTGTTTCTGACCTCCAGATAAGTTCAAACCGGCTTGCTCGATATGGTAATTTAAACCTTCCGGATATTTTGAAGCGAATTCTAAAACTTGAGCAATATCTGCTGCTCTTTCAACCATAGTGTCATCTATCCAGTCTCTTCCGAACCGAATATTCTCAAGGATTGTTCCTGTGAATATAACAGGCTTTTGAGTAGCGTATCCGATATTCCTTCTCAGCACTTCAAAAGGTATTTCTTTAACATCAACGCCATCAAGCTTGACGCTCCCGGAAGTTGCGTCGTAAAATCTGGGTATGAGATTTAGAAGGGTTGTCTTTCCTGAACCTGTCGCGCCTATGATCGCGGTTACTTGTCCTGGATATGCTTTAAAAGATATGTTATTTAAAACAGGTTCCTTCGCTCCCGGATATCTAAATGTAACATTTTCGAATTCAACAACGCGCACCAACGAATCGTTAGAATTATTCTTCTTAATTAAGGTACTTTTCTGAGAAAGCTCCGAAGAAATTGGAGAGATTATCTTAGGCTGTACTTTGAGAACCTCTGAAATCCTCTTAGCCGACACAGAAGCTCTTGGAAGAAATATGAAAATTACAGATATCATTATAAATGAAAACATTATCTGCATAACATACTGCATAACAGCCATCATCTGTCCGACTTGGAGAGTGCCGGCATCTATTTGTTTTGCACCAAACCAGATTATTCCGATAGTTGTAAAGTTCATCACAATCATCATATAAGGAAAAAGTATTGAACCAATTCTATTTATCCATAAACTTGTATTTGTAAGGTCGAGATTAGCTTTTTTAAATCTTTCCTTTTCGTATTCTTCTTTGTTGAATGCTCTGATAACCCTAATGCCTGTGACACGTTCGCGAACAATGAGATTCAGCTTGTCAATCTTTTTTTGCATACTTTTAAATAGGGGTGCTATAATCGCAGCAAGTAGACCGAGACCTCCAAGCATTACTGGAAGCGAAAAGGCTAAAATACCAGTTAGTTTTGCGTCCTTGTTTACAGCCATTATGATACCACCAACGGCCATTATCGGTGCCATGACCACCATTCTGAGTATCATTGTTGTAGCCTGTTGCACTTGCATCACATCATTCGTTGTCCGTGTAATAAGTGAGGATGTGCTGAATTTTGACATTTCTTCCATTGAGAACGCTGAAACTTTTTCAAAGACTGAGTTTCTCAAATCTTTACCAAGGCCCATACTGACCACAGAGGAAGTATAACTTGCGATAATTGAACTTAGAACCCCTATGAAAGAGACAAACAACATTTTTCCACCAACGTGCCAAATGTATCCGGTATCCCCCTTTACAATACCTTTGTCAACAATATCCGACATTAGATCGGGCAGATACAGCGATATTACTGCTTGTACAGCAACTAAAAGAACGGTTATTAAAATAAGGTACCAATACTTAAGCACAAACTTCGATATCATGGTTTCACTCTCCCTTATATGAACTGCATGGTTTATCTTGTACTCTGCTAAGGAGGTTAGATTTCATCCTGTTCAAGAGCGTTCTTAATATATTCTTGTCACTTTCCGTGAAATCTGTTAGAACCAATTTTTCAACGTCGAACAAAATATTCCTAAGTCTCTGAATTAGAGCGTTTGCTTTCTCAGTTGGATAAACACGTGAGATTCTTCTATCCTTTTCGTCTTGAACACGGTAGACAAAACCTGCTTTCTCCATTCTTCTCAACATAATTGCAATGGTGCCAGGTTCAACTCCTATAATTTTAGCTATCTCTTTTTGACTCAGGCCAGGGTTTCGTTTGAGCAAGAAGAGTATTGGAATCTGACCGGGGTGAACATTAAATCCCCTTAGAGTTCTCTCATGTACATATTTGTAGACAAGTCTCTGGATAGTGTTTAGGTTCATTAGCACGGTATCTCTTTCAAAAATCTCATCCAATTTTCAACACCTCCTATGTAAGCATTGTATTTCTTTATTATTGAGATGTACTATAATAAGACATATAATTATTAGACGTATAATTATACTATCACGAAATTATTCGATGTCAATAATGATGTTTTGAAAGTACTGAAATCAAATAGAATACTATCTTCAAAGCATTAAAGATTCTAAAAAGGTCGAAGTGTGGTATAATTATAAAAGAAATTCTGCTCCTGGAGGAATGAAGTATAAAGAAGAATTGGGTTAAGAACATTACGGTTTCTCGTGTTTTGTCAATTGCACTACTAATAATATTTGTACTGTCTGTGCTGTTTCTCGGAATTTCGTTAAAAACTCTCCATGGTGCCTTTAAGAGGGTTGAATCAGTAAAGGCGAATTTTGTTGTTGATAATTGCTACAAAAAAGGTATCACGTTAGTTTTTAGAGCAAATTTGAACATTCTGGCAAATGACATTGAACACAATGTCGAGATTATACAACTAAGAATATACAATTCGAATGGTAGATACCTCGGGAGCTGGACTAAAGATGGGGCTGTTCCTGAAGATTTCGTTTTTACAATATCTAATGTTCACTTATTCGATGGAAAAGATAAAATGAAAGGTGAAAGAATAACTATAGACGGTTTTGTTAAAGTGAAATTGAATATTGGCCGTTATGGTATGAGGCTTAATTTGCCAGTGAACGCAGAGGTGAGCATTAGTGAAGAAAAATAAGGCATTTGATGAATTTCAGGCAAATGTGTTAAACGAACTAAATGTTGGAGTGACTGAACAAGATAGGATATTTTCACCCGAGAGAACAGTATACGATACTTACTCACTCAGGCCGAAGTATCTCTCCGAATATATAGGGCAGGAAAACATCAAGGAACGCTTAAAACTCGCTATTTCTGCTTCAAAAATACGAGGGGAACAGTTGGACCACGTTTTATTGGCTGGTCCTCCTGGTTTAGGAAAAACAACGCTTGCGAATGTAATTGCCAACGAGCTTGGAGCAAATATCCACATAACGAGTGGGCCAATTCTTGAAAAGCAAGGGGATTTGGCTGCTATTCTAACAAATTTGGAAAGCGGAGATGTGCTGTTTATAGATGAAATCCACAGGATGAATAGAAGTGTGGAAGAAATACTCTACTCGGCTATGGAAGATTATCAGATTGACATAATGATCGGAAAAGGACCTGCGGCGAGATCTATAAGGGTGGAGTTACAGCCTTTTACTTTGATCGGTGCTACCACCCGGAGCGGACTTTTGACATCTCCTCTTCGAAATAGGTTTGGAATGATATTCGAGATGAGCTTCTACACGGAAAACGAGCTGAAGCTCATAATTACCCGCGCAGCGGGACTTATGGGAGTAACTATCGACGATGAGTCAGCTTTTTTAATAGCTAAGCGGTCCAGAGGAACTCCAAGAATTGCTTTAAGACTGTTAAAAAGAGTTAGAGATTTAAGCACAGTTAGAAATATGACACATATCAATTCACAGATCGTAGGCGAGGTTATGGAACTTTTGAAAATCGATGAATATGGTCTTGATGAGATGGATAGGAAAATTTTGCGGTTGATTATCGATGTTTACAAGGGTGGACCTGTTGGTTTGAAGTCTCTTGCCGCCTCTTTGGGTGTGACCGAAGACACGATAGCGGAAGTCTATGAACCTTTCCTCGTTCAAAGTGGATTTGTTGCAAGGACTGCAAGGGGCAGGATTGCAACAGAAAAAGCCTATAAATACTTTGGAATAAACAATTATGGAGGGTTGTTCAGTGAACCTTGAAGAGCAGATACGCCAAAATTATTCAAACATAATCGAGAATATAAAAATAAGCGCACAAAAAGTTGGCAGAAGTTCTGAAGATATTCGAATCGTTGCCGTTACAAAAACACATCCAGTTGATGCTATCAGAGCAGCGATACAGGCCGGATTAAGTGTCTTTGGAGAGAATTATGCACAGGAACTGCGTGAGAAGGCCGAACTGTTAAAAGGCGAGAATATTGAGTGGCATTTTATTGGTCGAATACAAACTAACAAGTTAAAATACATCGTTCCAGTAGCTACGTTAATTCACTCAGTTTATAGAATTGAGGAAGTTAGAGAAATAGACAAAATCGCAAAGAAATTGTTGAAAATACAAGATATTTTGATTGAAGTAAATGTCTCGGGAGAAGGAACTAAAGGTGGCCTGAAACCTGAGGAAGTTTTTGATTTCTTGAACAACATCCGCCACTATGAAAATATTCGCGTTAAGGGTTTGATGACAATGGCACCATACGTGGATCCAGAAGAGACGAGACCATATTTTAAAAAATTGAGGGAACTGAGGAATGAATTGCTAAAGGAATTTTCAGATATAAGTGAGCTTTCGATGGGGATGACAAATGATTATTGGATTGCAGTTGAAGAGGGGGCTACTATTCTTAGAATTGGAACTGCGATATTCGGAGAGAGAAAATACAAGGGGGAGTGAAAGATGTTTATACTCGGTAATTTTTTCTATGCAGTTGGTGTAGTACTTCGTGTTGCAATAAATTTTGAAGTCACTGTTATTATCATCGCAGCGATATTGAGTTGGATACCGCAGATTTATCAGTTTCGCATTTACCATATTTTAAGAGATTTAGCTGATTTGGTTGAAAAACAAATAAGAAAGATCGTACCACCAATTGGATATATAGATATAACTCCTTTAATTGCGATTTTGTTGCTCATATTTTTGGATAGATTTTTAGCTCAGTCACTTATCGATCTTGGGTGGAGATTAAGGTGAAGATAGGCATCTTTTACCGAACCGACTATTTTAAAGCTGCTGAAGTCGTCTATAGTGCACTTAAAGATGAATTTGAAATATCGTTCTTCAAAGATTCTTCCGAGAATTTTCAGCCTGAAAGCAACGTTAGTGTCGTTCTGTCGGTTGGAGGAGACGGTACGGTACTAAGGACATTGAAGAAAGTTCAATGCCCAGTCTTAGGAATAAAGGCTGGTAGACTGGGATTCTTTTCTGGGTATTTACTAAATGAAATCGATAAGCTTGTTAAGGATTTGAAAAGTTGGAACTTTATCGAAGACAAGCGCTGGGTTTTAAGAATAGAATCTGAAGGTTTGAACTATTTTGCAATTAACGATGCCGTACTCCTAAAAAATGTTGAGCAAAAAATTGTAGATTTCCTTGTGGAAATGAAAGATGGGACATTTTACTATCATGCCGATGGCCTTGTCGTCAGCACTCCAACAGGTTCTTCTGCTTATGCTTTAGCCCTTGGTGGACCTATAATGCTTCCAAATGTCGAGGCTTTCGAAATCACGCCGATTGCTCCCCAGTTTTTGGCGACAAGAAGTTTAGTTATCCCAAGTAGCGAGAAAATACGCATTTCCGCCAACGAACCTGTCAATTTAGTTCTTGATGGAGACATTCTTTTTAGAACAAATGAGATATTCGTGAAGAAATGCACAAGAAACATAGTGCTGTTGCGCCCTAAAACTTACGATTTTTCAACATCTATTAAGGAAAAAATTGGATATGGAAAGCTCATTCTCGGGAATGGGAATCAGGTTTAATTATAAAAAATAGACTGCAAGGTGATATTCATGAAGTGGTTAATGAGAGAGGAGCTTGAAGAACTTAAAAAATTAGTTATGAAACAGGGATGGTATGTAGAAGACCTGCTCCATAACTGCTCTGAAGCGTTTAAGGAACGTGATGCGAATTTAGCACGCGAGATTGAACAAAATTACTGGGATGTCTACAAGAATTACTTAGACATTTTGGAGTTTTCACAGTTGATTTATGGGATGTTTTCGCCGGATAGGCGAGATCTCAGGTTTATCTCAGGATCAGTGGTTATTTCTAAAATACTTCTTGACGTCGCCGATAGAATAAGGGATATATCTGATGATATCGTTAAACTAACGAAAGAACCTGACATAAATCAGAGCATCGCGCTTCCGGACATGTTCAAATTTGCTCAGCGCATGCTGCGCAAATCATTACGAATATACGTAGACCAAAATCTCGAAGGAGCACCCGCTGTATGTTCGCAAGATGCACTTATGGATGAATCGCACGAGAGATTCAGCGATGATGTTATAAAACTAATTCAGGACAACCCGAGGATAATTCGCAGAGGTTTAACACTGATGGACATTTCAAGAGCATTAGAAGAGATTTCTGATTACTCAGTACAGATAATTGAGACAACCCATTATATCATGACTGCTAAGTATTATACGTGCTATAGAGATGAACTCAGGGAATTTTCAATCGATATGTTTAAGAAATTCTGACTTAGACGATTTGACCTTTAGCATACCGAATTCCACAGTGGGGTGAATTGTTTTGAAAACTCTAACAAAATACGTACTCAAACAGTCTTTAAAACCGTTCTTTATGGGGCTCGGCGGTTTCATAGTATTCGTTAGTGTTGAGTGGTTGTACCAGATTTCAGACTACATAATTAGAAACAGAGTTGATATATCAAAATTGTTCCTTTTTGTGTTGTATAATCTTCCTTATTTCACGGTCCTTGGCATTCCAGTTGGGGTTTTGTTTGCTATATTCTGGGTCATCAGTGAAATGTATACCAATAGAGAGATAACAGCAATCCTTGTACACGGCATATCGTCAAAACGTTTAGTAACACCGTTCGTTATTTTATCCATTATACTCGGCTTTTTTGCATGGTTAATGAACGATTACGTTGTTCCCAACGCAAATTATAAATCCTCGCAAGTTTTGAATCAGTACATATTGCAGTCACCGGAAACAGTGGTCAAGACAAACATGTTAGTTGAGTTAGAAAAAGATGTTTATTTCTATGTGAAAGAGTACAACAAACAAGCAGGTGAATTGTCCGACGTCGTGCTTTTTAGGAACGAAGAAGGTAACGAGCAGATTTTGACGTCTAAGAAGGTTATTAAGAAAAGTGATGGATGGTATCTTTTGGATGGAAATATGTACATAGTCGAACTCGAATCTGGTTTTCTCAAATTGGATATGCAGTTCAAGGAAATGAAACTTGACGTGGCTGGCGAGATAGAACAGATGCTAAGAGCTTATAAAACCACGCGCGATAAGACTTCTAAAGAACTTCGTGAGCAACTTGAGACATATAAGAAACTCGGTATTAATACTGCAAGCTTAGTTGTTGAACTTCACCAAAGGTACGCAAATGCTCTTGGATCTTTGGTGATCGTGCTGATAGGCTTACCTCTTTCTCTGCTTTTTGGGTTCACCAGCAGGTCTTGGAGTGTAATATTAACATTCTTGATAGTTGTTCTTTATCAGGGTTCTGGGGCATGGTTATCTGGAATGGGTAAGGAGGGGCTTCTTGATCCAGTTTTAGCGACCTGGCTGCCAAATATATTCTTCTCGATCGTCGGCTTTTTCATGTACATTCTGATGGATACGCCGTTTGCTTATAAGGTACGCGAGATTTTAAACAGGCTCTTCATCATCTTAGCTATCATGACTGTTTTTGGAATGGTTCTCGGTTCAACAGGCTTTGCTGGAGATGTCAAGATAAAAGCTCAATCATTTACCATATCTGAGAGTCACGCGTTTATTGAAGGAAAGATAGTTATTGAATGGGATAGATACAGAATTGAATGCGATGAGGCAACGGCAACACTTTTGGATGGAAAAGTAAAGTCGATACTCGCTGCAGGAAATATAAATTTTTTCGATGGTGATAGAAAGTACGTGGCAAAGTATCTCAATTATGAGTTTGAAACTGAAAGAGGAATAATCTTAAATGCCAGGACTGTCTACAATTACGATTATAAGGGTAAAAAAGTACCTATTTACCTTTCGGGCACATCGATTGAATTGCAGGAAGCAACGGAAAGCAAGAACGAAGTTATAATTGAAGATCCTCAACTTACAACGTGCAACTTAGAGGAACCACATTACGTGATATTATCTGACGAAGTGTACGTGCTTGAAAATAAGTACATCATTGCTAAAAATTCCTTTCTAATAGTTCTCGGTGTTCCCATTTTTCCTTACCCTGTTTTCTTAACCAAACTCGAAGGTACCGCACCATATTCATTTTCTGTAGTCTTTGGAAACACACTTGCCGTAACACAGACTTTTTCGTTCTCAGCAAATAATTGGAACAACACTTTATCTCTAACAACAGATTCAATAACCTTTACGGCAGAGAACTCAAAGAACAAGAGTGAGAAAATTACTTATGATTCAAAGAACGACAGGTTTGAATTTTCCATAATGCCTATAACATATAGATATTCTAAGGGTTCCGTGTACTACAAGCTCGATGGGATTGTTTTTTTAGAAGGCAATTTTATCAATGCATCGAATTATTATCATAAACTTGGGCTCAATTTGCAGTCTCAGAATGTATACTTCAAACCATACTTAATGTACGATGGGAAAACGACAGATTCCATAATATACCTAAATGGCGGAGTTAAGAGCTTGGATCTGAGCATACTTAACGACAACAAATTCTTGCTAAACTTAGACAGTGTTGTTCGTTTACAAACAGACGGTTATCTGACATCACTTGATAAGCCCTGGTCTAATTATTATCAGACAAGATACAGCCTTAATGTCAATAACAATCTCATTAGATATAGCCTGAACCTTGGCGGTGACATAAGGAACAATGGAGAAAACAGAACACTTAATTATACTTATCAACTTCCTTGGAATTCGAGAATTGATCAGCTATCGATAGATTTTCTATACAAATTTAACATTAAGTGGGTTTCTAACATAACTACATCGAAGAACGAGTCTTTTGGGCTTTCTGATAATTATACTTTGAGCTCGAGTTATAACGTTGGTCCGTTTAGAGTGACGGGTTCTTGGGAGCAAACCTATGCTTTTCTTGATGAGCCTACGAGTACTAACAGAAATCTTGTGAGACTTAGTACTTCTATCAATTCAAAAAACATTAGTACTTCTTTAATAAGAAGCTTTGATTTTGTAACTGGTAAACAGCTTCCGGACAATTACACTATTAACTATTCTCAAGATTTTGGTCCAATGAATATCAATGGTTCGATTACCGGAACTTACGATAACGTTAATAAGAAACTCGGGAATGAGAATATCTCAATTAGTACTACATTCAAAGATTTTCAAACAAGTTACACACTCCAGTACACTATAACCCCCGGAAAACCTGTTTCCAACTTTGTGCACAATTTTAAATACTCTAATCTCACCACCACCTTGTACCAAGAGAACGATTTCGTAAAGAGAGCGATTGTATCCGGTTCTTTTGCACTCCTTGACTATTCAGCAAAACTTAGTGCAAACTATTCTGTACAATCCAGAGAGTCTCAACCAAACTACAGTTTTACTTTAAGTCTTGAAAAGAAGGATGAGAAGTATATTCTTTCGTACAACACCGATAACACTAAGAAATATGTCTTCGAGACACAATTAAAAACGCTTGACCCGAACATATCGTTGAAACTAAGATACAATCCTGAAGAAAATAAAATAGAAAGCGGGAACGTCGTTCTGGATAAATCGTTGCACTGCTGGCGGTTAAGCTTTGGCATTGACTTCTCCTATAAGAGCACAAGTTCTGTCTTTGATTATGTAGACAAAGTAACGTTCAAGTTCTACCTTACCGATATACCTGACATTTTCTTCTTTTTGAATCCTAAGGAAGGGCAGTTCCAATTTAGCGGGATGTGATGTGGTATGATGTTTTCCGACTTATCGAGCCAAAAGGGTAAAAATGAACACGGTGGAATGTTTGAGAGGTTTGAGGGTATTGTAAGAAAATACGCTCCCACGGAAGTTTCATTTTTACTTGCTGTTTCAGGCGGTGTGGACTCCATAGTTATGCTTGATTTGTTTATTCGGTTAAAAGCTAAGAGACAGCTGAAAATTGGTGTAGCAACCTTCAACCATAAACTTAGAAAAGAAGCAGATGAAGAAGTTGAATTCGTAAAAAAGTTCTGTGAAGACCATTCCATACCATTCTATACAGCTTGTGCAGATGTAAAAGCTTATGCTTACATTAATAAACTATCCTTAGAAGAAGCAGCAAGGATTTTGAGATACGAATTTCTCCATTCGGTTAAGAACTCTTACGGATACAATTTAATAGCCACAGCACATAATCTGAACGACTTGCTTGAAACAATTATTCTACGTCTTGCAAAGGGAACTGGACCATTTGGCATGGTTGGGCTCAAACCGCTGAGTGGAGAACACCTACGCCCACTTCTCTTTTTTACTCGTGAGGAGATAGAGAGTTACGCGATAGCAAGAAATCTTACTTTCTTTACAGACGCTTCGAATTTTGATGAAAGATACGAGAGAAACTATATAAGGCACCGGATTGTTCCGCTTCTGAGAAAGTTGAACCCATCAATAGAAAGAGCCGCAGAATCCTTAGCGCAAAGCACGTGGAAACTGGATGAATACATTGAGAGCGTAGTAGAAAAGACAGAAAGGTTTCGTACGAACGATCGATTGTTTTTTAAGTTAAGCGAAGATAGATACATTCAGATAGAACAGGTCAGGCGTTTTGCGATGGAGTTTTTCGGTAAACCGCTCGACAGGGAAAAGATAGAAAGATTCGAAAATGCGAAATCAAAATCATTTAAAGTTTCATTCTGGAGAAATTTGGGAATGGAGGTTTCTCACGGATGGGTCATGATGGGTGATATTATTTCGCATGAACGGTTTGAATATACTTTAACAATAGAAAGACATGGTAATGAAACTATATTTTGTCCAAATGAAAAGAGATATTATATCAATGGGTACTTTATAGAATTTATAAACCGTGATATAATGTTACCGTACGGTGTTGACAAAATTGTTCTAATAGTGAGGAATTGGATGGAAGGTGATAGAACGCTGGAAGGGAAGAAGGTAAAGGAAGTGTTCAACGAAAGAAAAGTGCCGACGTTTCTGCGGAGAATGATACCTTTAATTGAGTACAACGACAAAATTGTTTTTATACCGCATATTTACAAATCAAGATTTCTCGATAGTTTAAATATTCAGGTTGTAGTGAAAGGAGGTTTTGGTATTGAATCGTAGCATTGGCTCTATAATCTTTCTGATACTAATAGCTCTCTCGCTGTTTTGGATATACGAAGGATTTGTCAACTCGAAGAGTGCTATTGAAGTCAATATGAGTTATAGTGATTTCGTGAAGCGAATGGGTGATGGAGAAACCGATATCGCGAAAGTTACTATCAAAGACGATGGTAATTTAAGAGTGGAAACGAAAAATGGAAGGCTGTATTCCGTATATGCTCCATGGTTTAGGTATGACATAGAGAAAATTAACAAACTTGTGGAGTACGGAGTAGTGGTAGATGGTGAGAAAAGCGTAGATAGTAGTATTTGGATTAACGTTATTGGAAACGCCGCATTTATTATTCTCACAATCATTTTGTTTGCATTCATCATACGTGGACTTGGTAGAGGAAATAATCAGGCATTTACATTCACCAAGAGCAGAGCCGAGAAGGTAGGTCCTAACAAAATCAAGGTAACATTCAAAGATGTTGCTGGTGTTGATGAAGCAGTTGAGGAACTGAAAGAAACCGTTGATTTCTTGAAAAATCCAGGGAAGTTCTCTAAGATAGGTGCTCGCATGCCAAAGGGTATACTCCTTGTTGGACCTCCGGGAACTGGTAAGACGCTACTTGCTCGTGCCGTTGCCGGTGAAGCAAATGTTCCGTTCTTTCATATAAGCGGTTCAGACTTTGTTGAACTCTTTGTCGGTGTTGGTGCAGCAAGGGTTAGAGATCTATTTGAGCAGGCCAAGTCAAGCGCACCATGCATTGTATTTATAGACGAAATTGATGCGGTTGGAAGGCACAGAGGAGCAGGTCTTGGTGGCGGTCACGATGAAAGAGAGCAGACACTGAACCAATTGCTCGTTGAGATGGATGGATTCGACATCAATCAAGGTATTGTGGTTATGGCTGCAACGAACCGTCCAGATATCTTAGACCCGGCATTACTTAGACCTGGAAGGTTTGACAAAAAAGTGGTTGTAGATCCACCTGATGTGAAAGGTCGGGAGGCAATCCTAAAGATACATTTGAGGAATAAACCTATAGAAAAAGACGTTGATGTTGGCATCCTTGCTAAGAGAACGATAGGATTCGTTGGTGCGGACCTCGAGAATCTAGTCAACGAAGCTGCGCTGCTGGCAGCTCGCGCAGGAAGAAACGTTATAAATATGGAAGATTTTGAAGAGGCAATAGACAGAGTTATCGCAGGACCTGCGAGAAAGTCACGAATCATTTCAGAAAAGCAGAAGAAGATAGTCGCGTACCATGAAGTAGGCCATGCGATAATAGGTTCTTCATTACCTAATGCTGATCCCGTTCACAGGATATCGATTACTCCAAGGGGTTATGCAGCTCTCGGATACACACTACACCTACCAGCCGAAGATAAATATCTGGTGAGTAAGAATGAATTGCTAGACAATATCACAACATTACTCGGTGGTAGAGCAGCAGAAGAGATTGTATTTGGCGATTTCACAAGCGGTGCTGCCAATGATATCGAAAGGGCTACTGAAATAGCCAGAAAGATGGTTTGTGAATATGGTATGAGTGAAAGCTTCGGACCTCTCGCATGGGGAAAGACTGAACAAGAAGTTTTCCTTGGAAAAGAATTAACGAGAATAAGGAATTACAGCGAAGATGTAGCGAAACTAATTGACCATGAGATTCAAAAGATAGTCATGACGTGCTATAACAGGGCAAAAGAAATACTTGAAAATAACAGGGAAAAGATGGAGAAAATAGTCAACATACTCCTTGAAAGAGAAGTAATGAGTGGAGAAGAACTGAGGGCTTTGCTTAACGGTGGAACAGAATCCCTTGAAACTGTTTAAACTGTCTAAGGACTGCTCTCTATTAATGTTCTTAAATTTAGGGGGGATCGTATGAAAGACTTATCGAACATTTTAGGATTAAACAAGTCTGTTGAACTCAATACAAACGAGAGTATGGTGTGGGAAGAGGAAGAAGAATTATCATACCTACATCTCGTGTCGACTTCGTCACTCTTGAAAGAGGTAAGCCACGTTACGTACGAATTTCTTGGAGCTTACATTGACGAAGAAGAAACTTCTGTTGTAACAGACGCTGAAATTAGTCACCTCAAACCTGTCGTTGTTGGAGAAAATTTGATAATTGGAGCTCGCATCACAGATATAGTAGGTAATCGTGTCTTATTTAAATTCGTCGTAATGAGAGAATCCGAAAAAATCGCCGAGGGAACTTTGACACGCGTAGTGGTTTCCAAGAACTATTTGAAAAGAAAAGCCGTTGAGAATTTCTAAACCTGAGGTGAACAGAGTTTAATGCGCAGACCGAGAGACTCTGAATCGTTTAAAGAATATAACTTTGTTCTTAATTATCAAAAATCAGAAGCTGAAATTTTTAAGCTAAAGGGCAACCTTCAGAAGGTTGCCCTTATTTTCCCGAACAGTTATAAAATAGCGAGTGGATCTTTAGCTTGGAGTTGGATACAGAACCTCCTAACGAAAAACAACCTAAATGTTCAGCGTTTTTTTTATGAAGACTGGTTCAGTAAATTCTATTCCCTTGAGGAACAAGTTCCTATCGACGAATTTCAAATCTGGTTATTCACATTCCAATTTGAAAATGATTTGATAAACATAGCAAGAATGTTGAAAAAGAAGGGGATTCCATTGTCTTTCCAGCAAAGAGAGTCTTACCATCCCATCATCATAATTGGTGGTCCAGTAACGCTGTTTAATCATAGGATTGTGGAAGACATTGCTGATTTTGTGTTTATAGGTGATCTTGAATGTTGTTCAAATCAGTTTTCCGAAGCTTTATCTTTGGACAACAAAGAAGAAATAGAGAACAATCTTCTGAAGATACCACAGATATATTCGAAGAAATACAGAAAAACGAATTATGAAAACTGCATCGGAAATCTATCGCCTATACCTATGGCACATTATATAACCCCGCATTCGCCTTTCAAAAATAAGCTTCTGATAGAAATCGGAAGGGGATGTATAAGAAGGTGCGCGTTTTGTGTTACTGGATATACGAAAAAGCCTGTGAAATTTGCGAAGTTGGATGATTTTATTGAAACACTTGACAGGTTTAAACATCACGAATTTGGTTTGATAAGCGCAACTATAACGGATTACCCATACCTTGATGAACTTCTGGACTATATAGAAAACAATGAAATAAGATTCTCTGTTTCATCGATGAGGGTGGACAAAGTGAATGAAAAACTTCTAAAACTCCTTAGAATCACCGACCACCATTCATTCACAGTAGCACCGGAGGGCATTTCACAAAAGATGCGGGACATAATGTTAAAGGACTTATCAACAGAGCAGATAGTCAAAGGTCTTGAGATAGGAAGGAAAGTAGGCTTTGAAAACGTTAAGTTTTACTATATTATTGGTCTGGAGGAGGAAACTGAGGAAGATTACAAAGAGCTGATAGAATTCTTGAACCAAGTGTTGAAATTGGGGTACAAAGAAGTCAGTGTCAGCATTAATCCTTTGGTTCCGAAGCTCTCTACACCGTTTGCTAATAGAAAAATGATAGACAAGAAAGAATACGAAAAACGTACAGCGTATATAAAAAAGAGCGTACCGAAAGGTGTCAAGCTAAACTTCGAAAGTTATAAGTCCATGAAAATTCAGTATGAAATATCTCACTTGAATGGAAACGAAAGCATACGATATGTTCAGGAGAAGTTTGAAGAATAGATTTATATCGCCATAAACAAAAAACGCGGAGCTTACGCTCCGCATTTATTAATCGATGTACAAAAGTTAATTATCTTCATCTTGTTCTTTCTTTCTCTTTTTTCTTTCTCTCAAGAACAAAGAAACAAGCGTAAGAACTGTGAAAATCAGCAAAGCTAAATTCATATAAAATTCGACAGGTTTTGGGCTTATTCCCAAATAATATATAAAAACTATGATTTCAAGTATAAAAGCCCATGTAAAGATTGTTAAGATGCCCTTTGTAAACATAATCACAGCCCTTCCAATTTTCTGTATAGTTTTGGTATACTCTCAACAAGCAGTTTCGAATATTCATGTTGTGGTTCCAAAACGACTTTATCAGGATGGCCTCTGTCTACTATTTCACCATCTTTCATAACAAATATATTGTCAGAAACGTAGTAAGCAAGTCCAAGGTCATGGGTTATGAAAATGATAGATGTTCCTTGCTCGTCTCTTAACTTTTCGAAGAGCTGTATTATTCCTCCTCTACTGGAAGCATCTATCATCGATGTTGGTTCATCTGCTACTATCATTAATGGTCTCAAAATCCAACATCTTGCAATCATAATTCTTTGCTTTTGACCACCGGACACCTGATGAGGATACTTTCCAAGTATATCTTTCGGATCTATACCAACTTTAAATAGAGAATCCTTTATTATTTCAAGAGCTTCCTTTTTGTTTGAAGGCTTCTTTTCTAAAAGATTTATTGCTTGCCAAAGTGGCCTTTCCACCGGATAAAACGGGTTGTAACTTGCGAATGGATCTTGAAAAACAGCATGGACCTTTCTTCTAAAGGTCTTAAAATCCTCCTGAGTTTTCAAATCTTTCCATATATCTTTTCCTTCGAACATAATCTTTCCTGAGGTTGGTTGTATAAGTCTTAATAACATTTTTGCTGTTGTAGTCTTTCCTGATCCACTCTCACCAACTAATGACACTATCTCTTTTTCCTTGACTGTAAACGATACGCTTTTAACGGCATTAACATGTCGCTTTGCTATAAAACCTAATGAAAATGTTTTAGTCAAATTTTCAACAACGAGTCTACTCATACTCTCTCCTCCTGAAAGAGAAAACAGGCAACTTGTCTATCCTTTTCCACCTCTATCAATTTTGGTTCCTTTTGTTTACATATTTCCATTGCGTGTGGACATCTTGGTTGAAATCTACACCCACTCGGCGGGTTTATCAAGTTAGCAGGTGCGCCAGGAATTACGCTAATGCCTCTTTCCCTTACTTCTGGTTCTGGTGTTAAAACGGATTCAAAGAGGCCTTTAGTGTAAGGATGCAATGGCTTCTCTAACATCTTCTCCATATTCGAGAACTCAACTATCTTACCTGCATACATAACGAGCATTCTGTCTGCTATCTGTCTGATTGTTGCTATATCGTGTGTTATGAACATGATACTCTTTACAATACCTTTTCTCTTGAGATCCATTAAGACCTGTAGGAGAACTTTTTGATTGACAACATCGAGTGCGGAAGTTGGTTCATCAGCAACTAACAACTTCGGGTTCAAAAGCGTTGCAATCGCTATAACGGCACGCTGTCTCATTCCTCCACTAAGTTCAAACGGATATCTTCTTAGCCATTCAGGTTTGAGACCTACTTGTTCAAACCTTTCCTCGGCTTTCTTCAAAAGTTCTTTTTCATCAATTCCATGTGACTGTGCGAGGTGCTCAACATATTTTGACATTCTAATAGTTGGCATCAGAGCGTTCATCGCACTCTGAGGTATTATGGTTATGTCGCTTCCCCAGAATCTTCTCTTAACTTCATCACGTGACATAGCTGATATTTCTTCAAATTTGCCATCCGTTTTCAAGAAAACTTTTCCGTCTATCAACCTCAAAGGTTTTAGCATATTCATGAAAACAAGGTTTGAAAGCGTTGTCTTACCAGAACCTGATTCCCCAACTATACCAACAACCTCGTCTTCGTATATCTCAAATGAAACACTATCAACGGCCTTTACGGTTGCTTGTTCCAAAACATAGTAAGCCCTAGCATTCTCGACTTTTAAAAGTACGTCTTTCACGATTATTCCTCCCTTAAACGTGGGTTAAAGACCTCATCCATTGTCGTGCTGATAACCATCAACGAAGCTGTGACAGCGACAATGACGATTCCCGGTGGTACAAACCACCACCACATTCCTCTCCTCATCGATTCCATTAACACTGCCCACTGTAGCATCAAACCTAAGGATATTCCGCGTGTTGGGCCAAGACCTATTAAACTCAATCCAGCTTCACCCATTATTCCACCGTTTATGAAAAGCACGAACGACATAAATGCGTACGTAGCAATGGTTGGTAGTAAGTCCTCAATTATTAATCTGAGATCGGAATATCCCGCCATAACTGATAAATAAACATATTCTCGTGACATAACACTCATCAACTGAGCTCTTATCGCCCTCGCGAACCAAGGCCATTGGAAGAGTCCCAATATGACAGCGACGACCTCCAAACTTCTTACGTTTAAATAACTTGCTATAAGAATAGCTATAAGTACCGACGGTGTAGTTAAGACAATGTTCGTTAAGGATGTTAATACATCGTCTACAATCCCTCTTTTTACAGCAGACAGACTTCCTATCAACGCCCCAATGATCAGCGAAATAATAGCGGCAAGAAAACCTATATAGAGTGAAGATCTAATTCCATGTAGGAGTTGTGCCAAGATATCTCTTCCATATGTGTCTGTACCCAATGGATGGTTAGCAGACGGTGGTTGCTCTCTATCCCAACTCATTTCCATAGGATCAACTGTGTAAAAAATGGGACCAAAAATTCCTAGAAATAGGAAGATGAGGAATATTGATATACCTACCAGAAACTTCTTATTCTTGAATAATGGTCTTATCATCGTCGCAAGCATAATCATTCCCCCTGACCAAGTCTTATCCTTGGATCTATTAACGCATACATAAAGTCCATGATGAAGTTAGCCAGATATATTGAAGCGATGAGTATTATAAACACACCTTGTATCATTGGAAAATCAAGAGTTGTTAGTGCTTTAAACAAGAGATAACCTGTTCCAGGATAGTTAAAAACAATTTCCGTAATCAATGCTCCTCCCAAAACTCCACCTAAACTTAACGCAAGTCCAGTAATTTGCGGTAGGATTGAATTTTTGAAAGCGTATTTGAATATTCTTTTCTCGCTCATTCCGAGGTATTCAGAGAATAGTGCGTAATCGCTTCCGAGTTCGTTTACGACCATAACCCTCATTCCTATTGCCCAGCCTCCCATGGCTGAGATAACTATCGACGCAAATGGCATTATATAATGTTTCAAAGCATCCAAGAAAAAGTTCAAGCTGAAACTTGGAATCGTTCCTTGTGAATAAGCACCCTGCACTGGTAACCATCCTAATTTTACACCGAATAAGAATATAAATAACATTCCGAGCCAATAATAAGGGATTTGAGAAATTATCATCGAGGATGTAAGAACCCACCTATCTACCCAGGTATTTCTCCTGTATGCTGCTATAGCACCAAGCATATTTCCAAGCCACCAAGCAACTAAAGTTGCTGGCAAAAGTAAAATAAGGGTCCAAGGTATTACTGGAATAATCAAGTCAAGTACCTTTCTCGGATAGTACGTTATCGAGGTTCCGAGGTCACCTTTCAACGCACGACCCACAAATTCGAAATACTGTACAACTACAGGTTTACCTACGCCGAACTGCTCCATTAATGTCTTTTCAGCAGCTCTTATTGCTTCAGGGTTTGCCTGTGCAACCTGAGAAAGATTGGCAAGAAGCTGGGCAAGTGGGTTTCCTGGAATTGCTCGAGGAAGGATAAAAACGATGGTTGTTGCAACGATGTAAGTTACAAGTAAGAATAAAAATCTTCTTAACAAAAACCTTAACATATTTTTCGACTTCATTCTACCACTCCTTGCATTTTTTATGTAATTCCGTAAGCGGTCCCCATTCAAATGGGGACCGCATCAGAAAGTAAAAACAGGTAAGTATTTCTCAATTATTTCTTAGCTTTGCTAAGGTCGTCGAATACCTTAGAAGTTGGAATACCAAGTCCGCCTTCTTCGGTTGTTCCTAACCATTTTGGAACTGGTTGAGGACTCTTAACAGAGGAGATCCCGAATAGTGTTGGTAGCGCATCTGCATGCCATGGTGCTGGTCTAAACCAGTACGGATTATCTTCACTTGGCCAGTTTCTCCAATACTTTGTCGAATAATTGTACCAGTGAGCTGTGTAGAATGCAGGTATGCTTGGCATATCTTTATAGATCATTTCTTGCAGTCTGAAATAAGCGTTCTTCCTGACGTTCGAATCGAGAGAGGAAACTGCACTGTCCAATAGTTTTACTACTTCGTCGTTGTCGTATCTCTGCCAGTCTCCTGCCCATGTAACCTCGCCAACTGGTGCAGAAAGCCTCTTATCAAGTGCGAATCTGTAAATGTTGAATGGGTGATCAAAGCTTGGTCCAACGCTCCAAGAGATTATTATATCAAACGTTCCCTTTGTCATTCTATCTGCCCAGACGGAGAAATCTGGGAATTCAGTTCTAACTTCAATACCTACCTTTTTCAGGCTGAGTGCTATCATTTCACACATCATCATCCAATCAGACCAACCGTAAGGAACTGATATCGTGTAAGAAAGCTTCTTGCCATCCGGTGTTACCCTTATGCCATCTTTTCCTAATTTGTAACCTGCTTCGTCGAGTATCTTGTTTGCCTTTTCAATATCGTATGGAATTCTACCATCGCTTGTTCCAAAAGTCTTCTTCGCAAGATCATAGTTTATGTATTGCCTATTTGGTTTGAACAAATCAATGACAAACGAAGGATGTGCCTGACTGCCGTAGCCGAAGTATGCCTTTTCGAGCATATCTTCATATGGTATAGCATAAGCGATAGCCTTTCTAACTGCTGGATCAGAAAGTCCAGGTTTTGTGTTATTTAAGTAGACAAAACCAACACCGTCTGGTAGGAAGTATGGTTTCGATTTATACCATGTTCCAATTGGGAGATTCTTCTTTTGCCACATTTCCCAGATGTTTGGTATGAACAATCCAGCCCAGTCTACATCTCCTCTTTCAATAGCCAAACTTGCACTTGGATTATCTTTGTAAATTACATGTGCAATGTATTTTGGCCTTGGCAGTCCAAAAATACCCTTACCCCACCAATCTTCAACCCTCTGATAGACAACAATATCAGGTGCGTAGAAGTAGAGCTTGTAAGGTCCAGAGACAACTTGCTCAGATGGTTTGTCGTTTATCCAGTCTTGTATGTTTATCTTCTTTGCTTCGAGAGCCGTATAAACGTGCTTTGGCATTGGTTGAGCTCCAAGAGCGTATGACAAGAACTGGAAGTAGTTCAGTGGCTTTGTCTTTGCCTTGAATTCAACAACTTTTGTTCCAAGGCGTGTTATTGAGTCTATGTAGTTCTCCCAGCCTGCTCCTGGTCCAATACCAAGTTTCTTTGTAAGTTCAAAAGCGTAAACAAAATCATCTGCTGTTATCTGCCTTCCATCGCTCCACTTTGCTTCAGGCCTTATGTAGATCCTCAGTGTTGTACTGTTGACAAATTCGTACTTTTCTGCAATGAGAGGAATCCAAGCATCTCTTCCAAGGTCGTACTGAAAAGCCGGTATGTACATAAATTGGTCAGTACCCCATGTTGACTGTGGCGCATAGAGGTTCCATGTCGTTGCTGGTCCCCATAGAGCACCAGCAATGTAAACTGTTTCCTCACGCGGGAAAGACACCGCTGCAAACGTTAAAGAGAGAACAAATAACAAAACCAAGAACGTACCTAACTTCCTCATACTCACACCTCCTGATAGTAAAGTTGGGTAGTCATCAATCAAAAGACCTCAAAAAATCCTCGAGAACTAAAACATTTGCATCAACAAGCGAGGGCGGAACTTCTTTGAAAACAGTATCGCGTATGTTCACATCAAAAATCTTATCTGCTCCAATAATTTGATTCAATCGATCATTTATCTCTGATGAAAACGTTTCATATATATCGTTTATTAGTCCGCCAAAAACAATGACATCGGGATTCAAAAGATAACCCATATTCCTTACGGTTAAAGCCAGTTGGTGAATAAAATCATCTACTACGTGTTTAACACCAGGGTACCCTTCATACCACAGTTTTTTCATGTATTCAAACTTATCTTTCAGCGATGCGTTTCGATGAAAGGTAGGACTTTCTATTCTGTCTAAAATTTTTGATAATGAAAGTAATTTCTCGAGCTCAGTATTGCTAACACTCAACTCCACATGTCCAATTTCGCCTGCTATAGAATTCTTTCCCCTAACAATATCACCGTTTACAGCGATAGAGCCGCCTATACCTTCACCAAAGTACAGGAAAAACGCAACCTTAGATTCTCTGACATCATTTGAGAAAAACAATTCGGCAAGCAAAGAAAGGTTTGCATCATTCTCGGCAAGTACCTCTAAACCCATCTCTTTAAATTCCCTTTGAAGATTCAAATCTTTCCAGTCTAAATTAGGAGCACAGATTAGGAGCTTTCTCTTATAGTCAACCATTCCAGGTAGAGAGAAAACAACTTTCGTAATATTGCTATTGATTCTGTAATTCTTTTGAATTCTATAAAACGTGTCAAGCACAATTCTCTTAAACTCTCCAAAATTGTCGGGTGTTAAAAAGTTTTCCACAATTCTCCAAGACCCATCAAGAAAACCGACAGCTACAATTGTTTCCTTGACTTCCACGTTGTATATCACCGATGTTATGAAAGAAGTTGTAGGGGCATAGACTAAAGATTTCCTACCTCTGCCAGACGAAGTATTCTTAACCTCAATAAGGTTCTCGGATTCAAGCTCACCCATTAATCTCCAGATTGCACTTAAAGCAAGTCCAGTTTTATGAGCTATTTCGCTCCTCGTGGCATGCCCTTTCTCCATTAGGTACCTCATTACCATCTTTTTGTTCTTTCTTTTCATAGATACGGGATTAAGCTTCTTGTTTACCATATGCTCCCCCTACAGAATTAATTCTTTCTCAGAAAAAATCACTTATATTATATAAGACAAAGGCGGATAAAAGAAACACTATGATACTGAATATATTTGAAGCAATAATGACTTACAAGAGAATTATTTATTATTCTAAGTGAGAAAGAAATATTCTATTGTTATTCAAATGTTTAATGAAACTTGTTTCAATTTTCAAAGCATACAAATTAGGAAGATGCATTTTTCACTCTTATGTAGAAAAAGATGGAAAACTCATCTTTTTATTGGAATTATGATGAATGACGAATTTCTCTTCTGTGTTCTAATATATACTATAGGGCTTGTGTGGTCCGAATTTAATGCTGTACACTTCAGCGAATTGAGAAAAGTTCAGAAAATAAACAAAAAGGCACAGCTAAGCTGTGCCAGATTGTTATAATTATCATATATTTTGTCGTTGCCTTGCCATACTTCCTATACTTTCCCTAACTTCATACTGAATATTCCCGTAGCAAGAATGATAGCCGTTTCAAATCTTAGGATCTTTTTTCCAAGACATATGCTTTTAAACTTTTTTTTCAATATTGAAAGCTCTTTTTGGGAGAATCCTCCTTCAGGTCCTGCAATTAATCCAATGTTCTTTGAAATCCTTTTCGGGATCTTTCTACCTTTGAAATCTAAAATATACGTACTCTCCGGTGCTAAGGAGAAAATATCAAGAAATTCGACAGGTTTAATTACTGGAAAATGATATCTCACGCATTGTTTAGAAGCCTCTCTTACAATCAGTTCCAGCTTTTCAATTTTATCATCGTAATGCCTTGATGCACGATCATTGTTAAAGACGTATATCTCGTCTACCCCGAGTTCTACAGCCTTTTCAATGGTCCATCTGAGTCGTTCCCAACGTCCAGATGGTGCAAATAAGACAAGTCTTCCTTCCGTATTTGGAACAAAATCATAGCTGATAACTGTTCCATAAGCCGAATTTCTGTCTATTTTTTTCACTACAACTTTATACTTACCACCATTACCGTCAGTTGCCTCAATAACTTCCCCCTCTTTAACACGAGTGACTTTCATGTGTGTTACCTCGTGCTCATCGAAATGAACAACATCTTCCTTTGGCATACAATAGAATAGATTTGGCAATTTACACTCCCCCAAAAATACCGCCCTTGCACAACTTCGTAATTTAAAGGCAGGTACAAGGGCGGTAGTGATTTATATATGTTCTAAAAAGTCAACAATTTTAAAGGCAGGACGAAATAATTCGAAATTACCAGTGGAGAAGCTCCTTCTCAGTGTCCTTATCGAATATGTTCATAGTTGTCATGTCGAAGACGAGATCAATTTTTTGTCCTTCCTTAGCTTGGCTCTTTGCATTAACTCTTGCTACAAGTCTATCATCGCCGGCCACTACGTGAAGTAATGTTTCACTGCCAAGCGGTTCAACAACATCGACAGTAACTTCCGCCGTGTTTTCAGGTTTCGGAGCGATTGCAAACATCTTATCGTATATGTTTTCAGGCCTGATTCCGAAGACTATATCTTTGTCAATATAATTTGCTAACTTGTCTTCATATTCTGCAGGTACTTTCAGTTTTAGACCACTTGTTTTAACCCAGAGCCCACCTTCCCCTCTTATGATCTTTCCATTGAGGAAGTTCATAGAAGGACTTCCAATAAAACCGGCAACAAAAATGTTAGCTGGTCTGTTGTAAACTTCATACGGACTTCCTATCTGTTGGATAACACCGTCTTTCATGATTACAATTTTGTCAGCCATTGTCATAGCTTCGACCTGGTCGTGTGTAACGTAAACAATTGTTGCCTCAAGCCTCATGTGCAATTTCTTGAGTTCAGCCCTCATCTGCACACGAAGCTTAGCGTCAAGGTTGGATAGTGGTTCATCAAACAAGAATACCTTTGGGTTTCTAACAATTGCCCTACCGACAGCAACTCTTTGCCTTTGACCACCTGAAAGTTGTCTTGGCTTTCTATCAAGAAGGTGTTCAATTTCCAAAATTCTCGCTGCTTCTCTTACACGTTTTTCGATCTCATCTTTTGGTACTTTTCTGAGCTTCAAACCAAATGCCATGTTTTCGTAAACAGTCATATGTGGATACAACGCATAGTTCTGGAAAACGAAAGCGATATCTCTATCTTTCGGTTCAACATCATTGACTATGCGATTATCAATCTTTATAGTACCCTTAGTTATTTCTTCAAGACCAGCTATCATTCTGAGTGTTGTTGTTTTACCACAGCCTGATGGTCCAAGCAGAACCACGAATTCTTTGTCCTCAACCGTGAAGTTTGCATCTTTTACAGCTTCAACCTTACCTTCGTAAATCTTCCATACGTGTTCGAGCAAAACCTGTGCCATACTTACTCACCCTCCTCATCAGTTTCAGATTCAAAAATTTCCTCCAATTTTAAATCTTTGAAAAGCGAAGGATCACCTAAATCCAACAAATACAAATCCCACACCCTTTCCATAAATTCCATGATCTTTTTGTATTTATCAAAAGAGATTACAACCGATGTGGGTTTGCCATTCTTCGTAACAATAATATCAAAATTCAAGGAATCATCAACAACTTTCGAAAACTTTGCCTTAGCCTCAGCCAACGAGAGAAATTCTTGCTTAGTTCTCATATCTGTTTACCTCCTGACTATAATTATAGTCAAAAAAAGACAAGTATGGTTGCAGGTAGTAAAAAGTTACATAAATGTTACCAATAAGAAATATCGCTGAGGAGGAAGAGGAGTAAAATTATGATAGAAATTTGACTGAACGGTCAATAAATTTCCAAAGATATAAAGATACTCAAGGAGGGATAAGATTATGGCAGTTGGTGGATTAAAGGGTTTGGTTTATCATCAAGCTGGTAAGATGATTTCATCTGTGATGAGAAAGGCTGATACGCAAACGTTTGCGAAACTCCTTTTCACAGTTTCGGCACTGAGCAAGGAACCGGCAAAGAGCGGGCTTAAAAAGCTCGGCCTTATGGCACAAGAAGGACATCCAATGATTAAAAAGTGGATCGAGATATTCCAAAAGTCCTCTCCAAAATCCGTTGAAAAGATAATCAACAACCTTATAATCAACGAATTTGCAATCGGTGAACCAACGAGGCAAAAGATAATGCACGAAGAAAAAGTCGTTCTTCCGAAACTCGGTGTTATAAGTCCAACTTATGCTTGCAACTTGAACTGTATAGGATGTTACGCTGGTCTCTACGGTAGAAAGTACGAACTAACGAAAGACGAGGTTAGGAACATTCTTAAGCAAGGCGAAGAGCTCGGTATTTATTTCTGGGTAATCACCGGTGGTGAGCCTTTCTACTGGCCACATCTAATGGAAATTTTAGAAGAATTCAATGAACACTACTTCATGATTTACTCAAACGGTATCCTTATCAATGAAGAAAAGGCCAAGAAACTGTCTGAGCTTGGAAACGCAACGATTTCAATCTCCGTCGAAGGATTCGAGTCAGAAACGGACTGGAGGAGAGGACACGGTGTCTTCAAGGCAATACAGAACACTTGGGAAAGATTGAGAAGGTACGGTATACCTTTCGGTGCAAGTGTTACAGCAACGCGTGTCAACCACGATATAATCATGAAAGATGAATTCTGGAACTTCCTGGAAGAAAACGGCGTAAGTTACGTCTGGATTTACCAGTTCATGCCAGTTGGACAAGACCCAGTAATGGATCTTGTCCCAACTCCAAAGCAGAGATACGAAAGGTTCTTTAAGACAGAGCAGATGAGGCTGAGCGGTAGGTTTGCATTCGTTGCGGACTTTTGGAATCACGGCTTCTTAACTCATGGTTGTCTGTCTGCCGGAGCAAAGTATTTCCATGTCAACGCAAAAGGTTACGTTGAACCATGTGTTTTCCAGCAATTTGCTGTTGATAGCATAAGAGAGAAATCACTGCTAGAAATATTCAAATCTCCGTTCTTCGAATCATACAAGAGAGCGATTCCATTCTCGAATAACCTATTCAGACCATGCCCAATTATCGACAACCCAAAGGTGTTTAGAGCAATGGTTAAGAACTTCAATGCAATACCGCAGCACGAAGGTTCTGAAAAGACAATTACTGAATTAGCGCCAGAACTTGACAAGTTGGCAGCAGAGTGGAAAGAATACGCAGACAAATTATGGTATGAATATGGTTACGTTGAAAGGTATCCAGTAAACCGCGGAATTTATAATTACGAAACAAGAATGAAGCGATACATGAACAAAGAAGAGGCACTTAAAGTTGACAAAAAACTGTCCCTGTGATTATAAGATATGATGGCATAGCAAGCATTTGGGGGCGCTCAAATTGGCTAACAAGTCAAGCGAAACGCGGGAGAAGATACTTTCTGCTGCAAGGAAATTATTTTCAGAAAAAGGTTACGACGGAGTAAGTATGGAGGACATTGCGCAAGCCTCGGGCGTGCGCAAGTCCCTTATTTATTATTACTTTCCAAGTAAGGATGTTCTTTTCGAGGAAGTTTGGGTAAGTGTTATTGACGAGTTAGAGACAGAACTATTTTCCGAAGCAGAAAATGAAGGTAGCATTCTGAAAGTTATTAAGAAACTAATAAAGAAATACGTTGAGTTTGCCCTTAACAAGCAGCAGCTTAGTAAATTGATTGCTCGAGAGCGAATGCACGTACTTGAAAATGAGAGCAATTTTGCAAACGCACATAAGAGATATATCAGTCTGTTGAGTAGGCTTGAAAAGATTTTCGAAAGGGGTAAAAACGAAGGGGTTTTAAATAACATTGACCCGTCAACAGCAACTGAAATAATTTCGACTGTTGATTCAATTCCAAGAAAAAGTTTGTTAAAAAGTGTAGAAGAGTTTTTGGTAAGAGTTATTTTAAAGGAGAAGCCGGAACAGTCAGCACATCAATAAATTTTCTCAAGAGGTGCATGAACAGTGAACTCTTCAAAAAAGAAGGCTTTTTATTTTGTACTCTTAATGGGGCTTGTGAGTTTATTCAGCGACATCACTTACGAAGGAGCAAGGAGCCTTGTAGGACCTTACCTTGGATTGCTTGGTGCATCAGCAGTAGTAGTTAGTGCCGTGGCTGGTCTTGGTGAGCTGTTGGGATACACGCTGAGATACCTAACAGGAAAGCTTGTTGACAAAACGAGGAAATATTGGTTTTTTGCGATATTAGGTTACTCTGTCAACTTACTTGTAATACCCACGCTTGCACTTACAAAACACTGGACTTTAGCGGCACTACTCATCGTGTTAGAACGTATTGGAAAGGCTTTAAGAAAGCCGGCAAAAGATACAATAACCTCATTTGCTGGCAGTCAGCTCGGATACGGAACTACCTTTGCTTTAGAGGAATTTCTTGACCAAATTGGAGCTACTATTGGTCCATTGATAATGAGTATAACGATAGCACAAAATATAAAACTTGGAACTATTGACTCTTACAGAAAAGCATTCTCATTTCTCGCGTTTCCTGCGTTAATAACAATCGGTATTATATTCATAGCAAGAGTTCTGGTTCCAGAGCCTGAGAAAATGGAAAAGGAATCGGTTTCTTCCAAAAGCAGTCAAATTAAATTTGACAAGGCGTTCTATGCGTATTTAATCGCAATATCACTTATCGCTTTTGGCTTTGCCGACTTTGCCCTGATTGGTTATCATGTTCAGAAGTTTGGTATATTGTCCCCAGCTCTGATACCAACAGCCTATATGATTGCGATGATAATTGATGCGTTTGCAGCACTCATATTCGGCAGACTGTTTGATAAGTTCGGTATAAATATATTGGCATTATCGACATTTATCGCGGCGTTTTATTCTATATTTGCGTTTTCGCAAACCTCGGCAAACGTGTTTATCGGTGCAGCTCTTTGGGGCATTGGAATGGGAGCGCAGGAATCCATAATGAAAGCTACGATTGCAAAGTTAGTTAGCAAAGAAGTGCGCGGTACAGCATACGGTTTCTTCAACGCGATATTCGGCATTGCTTGGTTTGTTGGTAGTGCATTCTTAGGATTAATGTACTCGCTTGACATTAGGTATTTGATAGCTTTGTCTGTTGCAACGCAAGTTTCTGCGGTAGTTGTAATCTTCTATATAAGCAAAATTAAAAAATAGCAAGATTAAATTGAAAGAACAAGGGGTGCGTTATGCACCCCTTTATTATTAGCTATTAATTTTTCTTACTTTCTTTTCGTAATTCCTTGCTTTTTGTCTAATCTTCTTTTGTACTCAGAATATGTCTTTTGGCTGTCTTTTAGGAATTTCTGGAGCTTTCTTTCAAAATCTTCTTTCTTTGCTTCTGCTTCATTTTCCTTCGTTTCTTCTTTCAGTGAAAGTTCCCACTTGCCATCTCTGCCTTTTCCTATGATCTTTGCTTCTACCTCTTGTCCAACCTTAAGAAAATCTTCGACTTTCTGGACGTACTGATTAGAAATCTTTGATATGTGTATGAACCCCTTTTCTCCGTTTTCAAGCTCGACGTTTGCTCCGAATTTGAGTACTTCTATTACCTTGCCTTTTACTACTTGACCAACTTCCATAAAATATAACCCTCCTGAAAGATAAGATTGGAGTACACGTTTTTAAAATTATCAATACTTACCTTCGAACTTCTTCTTAAACTTCTGCACGCGTCCTTCGGTATCTACGATCAGGCTTGCACCTCCACTTCCTTTGTAGAGTGGATGGCAGTTAGAACAGACATCAACTTTAAGCTGTTCCTTAGTTGTCCAAATCTTGTGCTCAGCACCACAAGCACACCTAACGTTTAGAAGCCTCAGTTCTGGGTGAATACCCTTTTTCAACTCACTCACCTCTCCTACATGATTTTTGCCTGATTAAATTCACGTTATATAATACCACTTTTCCTTTGATTTTTCAAGTATTATATTTTTATGTCCTTGAAATTCTCTTGAATTGTATTCAAGAGAGCTATTGTTTGTTTGACATTTGAGAACACATTGTTTATTTCATCAAAGAACCTCTGAATAGAAGCACTTATTTCCTCAGCTGTTGCGGAACTTTCTTCTGATATTGCGAGCAAGTTTTGTATACTCGTTGTTATGCTCTCCAGTTTGTCTGTTTCCCTGTTCAAGGTCGAAACGAGCAAGTTCAGTTGTTCGCTTATTTGAGAAATAATCTCACTTGATTCTTTACTCTCTTCTGCACTTCTAATTAGTGTTTGAGATTGTTCTTTCAATTCTTCATAGCCTTTAATAATACTTGAGCTTAATTTATCAATCCCACCAGAGACACTTCCAAGGAATTGTGAAATCTTCACAGCTGAAGCCTTGCTTTCTTCCGCAAGTTTTCTGATTTCGTCTGCTACAACTGCAAATCCTCTTCCTGCCTCACCACTTCTTGCAGCCTCTATAGCTGCATTCAATGCCAACAAATTAGTTTGTTCTGCAATGCTCATAACTGTTTTCGCTATGTCCATTATTGCACTTGCCTGATTTCTTAGCTGTTGGCTCTCATTGGCTATGCTCTCGAAATCATCACTCATGCTTCTCATGCCGTTAGCAGACTGTTCAACACTACTTGCCGCAGCCCTTATCTTTTGAACGGCAAGATTGAGATCACTGATGATTTGATTTTGTTGATTAATTGTCTTTGAAATAGTTTCCACGTTCGATGTAACAGCATCTGAAATTCTTTCGGCATCATTACTTATCTGTACCGCAGTGTCTGCTACTTGGGTTGACAATTCCTTCATAGTATCTATTTGTTCTTGGACTACGTTAGCCGAATCTATTGTTTTCTTAGAGAATGCCATTATTTCTTCCATATCGCCTTGTAGACCTATAAGAAATTCTCTGAATTCATATGCAGCTTCATTAAATGATTGGGAAATATCTTCAAAATTCTTTTCTCCATATACGTTAACGGTGTTGTTGAAATCCTTTTGTTTCAAGATCTCATTCTTATCTTTAAGCGCTGTAAACCCAGTTTTGAAGTCTCTGAGTCCAAAATACACAGCAGCTAAAGCAGCTCCCGCTGTTAAAACTGACCCGAAAAGCGGACCAAAAAAGTTTGTGAACAAGTAAGACGCGATAAATGTAAAAATCGGGAAAACTATCGTGTAGGTTGATATAAAACTTCTTGAAAGGCCGAACGAAAATAACCTGAACGTGCGGAGTTTAACGGTTCTTCCGTATGGTTTTGTCGAATGAAGTTTAACTTCTATATATGAACCAGAAGGTGACGAACCTTGATCGAGTATCTCAATCTTCAGCGGGTCATTGAAAAACTCGGAAGCTCCTTTTAATAAACCTAAGAAATAAGATCTGAAATCTCTGTGCGATTGATATCTGACTATTGCTGTATTCTGGTCGATATAGTTAAAAATAATCCTTGGAGGCTTAGCGCCAGATATCCTTCTTGTCAAAGCTCTGTGCACACTATCCATTGCGCTCATAAATGACATACAGTTGTTCTTTTTGAAATAACTTGGATACGCATCGTGGAAAGAGCGTATGTTGTTGTAGCCTGTTTCCTCCCACAATTGCTCGTAAGTCTTTCCAACTTTTTGCGCCAATCTTTTCGAGAACTCCATCACAAGTTCATCTGAGACATCGTTTATTGGGATTAGGAGTTTTGTTTTGTCGAGTTTAAATTCCTCTATAAGAGATTCAACGATACTCTCACCATACAATTTCTTCCACGTCTTCAGCCAAATATTCATTACAAAACTTTTCATATTCATCCCCCTTTCCAAACGATTCTTGTATATTATACCACATTATACAAATTTCAATCAAGGAACAATAGTAATTTGCAAATTCATCTTCTTGATTCTTTCATCTTATACATTAAATCATCTACAACTCTTATAGTTTTCTCAAGATTAAATTGATATTGTACGATTCCGTAAGAAAATTTTGGATGGAGAATATGGGATAAATAAAACTCTTTAGATATTTTTTCAAATATTTCTTGTGCTTTATTAACAGGGCAACTTCTCAGAACTACTAAGAATTCGTCTCCTCCCATTCGCACGACCATATCGTTTGATCTTATATTCCTCTTTATAGTACTTACAAGCAACTTGAGGATTTCATCTCCAGTGTCATGACCGTGCTTGTCGTTTATTTCCTTAAACCTATCCATATCAATATATACGAAAGCATCATCTGGACTGAACACTATCCCACTTAATGCGCCTCTGTTGTAAGCATTAGTAAGTGGGTCAGTAATGCTCTTTATATGTGACATCGTTATTTGAACAACCATTTGCTTATATTCCTGAACCAGAGTATAGGCAAAACCAGCAAACATTGAAGCTATACCAAATCCCGAAAGTAGCTTAGTTCCCGTTGAGAAGAACATAGAAATTCCATCGTGTAAAACCGCATAAATGAAAAACATTATGAAACCCATCAAAACTCTTGAATACATCTTCAATGATTTAAAGAACAGATAAACTGCGTTGGCTAAAAGTAGCAATGCAACATTATTTGAAATTTCCTTGAGCAAATAATTCGAAGGTGAAAATAGCAAAGAAGCAGCACCGATGAAATTTGTCGCCACCATAACTTTACCAGTCTTAGAAAGAGAGCTTGATACTTCTTTGTCGATTGCATATAGCAACGCGGCAAAACCGAGGTATCCTGAAGCAACAAAGATCTTTCTCAGTATAAGAAAAGTGGTAACAGAACCCATCGTTGGAAATGCAAATAAATCAAATAGCCACACGGTTGCGAAAAAGCTTGCAATTGCTAAATGTCTGTAAATCTCCTTTTTGTTATTAGATAGGTTCATTGCGATGGAATATAAGATAACCGATAACGTGAGAGCTAGACCTGTAGCAATGGGAAGAGCTAAGCTTGTCAAAAAGTACAACACAGCATACTTCGATTTCTGTGTTTCATTTATAATAGTAACTGGGAAGTCGATGCCAATCTCATAAACACCAGAAATTAGAAATTCTATGTTGGAATCCACTGCAATTTTTTCAGGAAGCTTGAAGATAAAGGGTTGATACCACACATGTGCCGTACGTTCATTTTCAAATCCAAAACTTCCAATGATTTGTCCGTCAAGATAAACAGCAAAATAAGATGTGTCAATTTGAGGTATGTAAATATAAAGTGGTTGGTTAGTATTATTCTTGAGCTTCTTACTATCTAAAATAGCTCTTAATCTTACGGTTGAGGGTTTCTTGATAACCCTGTAAAACCTACCATCGACTATTTCACTTTGGAAAACTTGATTGCTATCCCTAAGAACTTGCCACTGTTCTATTAGGATTCCATCTGCTGCTATAGACCATCTAAAAAGTAACAATAGGGAAAGAAAAAAAGCTAAAGAGTATGAACTGCTCTTCATATAATAAGAAAAATAACCTCTCAAAGAAAATCCCCCATCATCTACGCTTCAGATTAATATCCAATTCTATCAAGCAAGATTATACCAGATAAAATTGCTACGGCAAAGTTCGAGTAGCAATATTCTGCCTCAAAAACTGAAATCTACTTAAAAATACAAACCTATCTGTATCGAAATGCCAGAAACGTCTCCAAAATAGTATGAGTAGCCAATACTTCCATAAACGCCAGATTTTGGATTGAAATCATAAGTGATCATTCCACCTACAAAAAGTCCAAAGAGATAAGCAACAGGTTCGTAAGTATCCATGTCCACAAGTCCTACCATACTTAAACCACCATTGGCCATCGTAGAAATACGTCCCATAGTAAGTATGTTCATCCCAACGCCTAAGTTTAAATAGACCGGTGTGTAACTCCAAATGGAGCCCAAGAATGTTCCAAGACCTATGTGTAACGGGACAGGTATGTCTTCTGTTCCACCCCATCCTGATATCCCCAAACCAAACATTCCAGAAAAGTAACTCACTCCAATTCCGGCTCTAATTGGTAGCATCGGATATTCGGTTGCAACATCGTACTCTTTGGGCATTTCTCCATACATGAGCTGTGTGACTACGGTTCCGTCATTTTTGTTGAATCCAACAACTTTCACATAGCCAACACCACTTTCTGTCTCGATCTCAAACACATAACCTGATTTTATGAGTTTTCTATCAACTCCAGCCAATATTACCGTATTGCCCTGGATTGCCTGTACATATGCTTCCAGTTTGAATATCTGCCTTAATTCGTACCAAATATCTGTCGCTGTGCTCTTAAGTGCCTCCGTAATAGCCTTTTGACTACTTTCTTTTGAGGAACCTCCCGAATCGAGTGTCTTTGAAGCTAATAAGCTTCCGTCCTCAATGTTGTAAAGCTTTATGGTGTATCTTGAAACTGCGATGTAAGCGTTTGATTTACTACTCCAAGATGAAGACAGTTCAGTAAGTGTTAAAAGTAATGCGTACTTTGAACCACCGAGTTTTCCAATTTCTACCGCTTCGGAGACTCCGAATTCACTGAGGTTTCTCTCTTTCATTATCTGTTGCAAATCACCCCTCGGAAAGAGCTGGAATCTTCCGAGTTCAAGAGCTTGCTCTTCAAGTATTGAGAGTAAATAGTCAACCTCGTCCATGTTCCATCCCTGGCCTATTTTCCCCGGTAATATAACAAGCTTGACCTTTTCAGTGATTGTGACTCCACCTGCGGTGAAAAACATTGAAGCAAGTAAAAACAGGAATACAAAAATTACTAATTTTCTTCCAAACGCTCGGCTGTTCATAGATACACCTCCTCGAAATATAGTGAAGAATAGAGAATATGACCGCACAATACTTCTCTGTATACAATATTAGACCTTCTCTGTTTACAGATAGTTCAAATCATGTGGTAAAATATTCAAAATGAAAAAGGAGGTCGAAAAGGAATGTGCAGAATGGCAGCATTTTCCTCTAATGAATACGTTGAAGTTGGAAAGATAATAATCAACGTTTCTGAAATGGCAAAGAGTGGTAAGAGTGCACCACATGATGATGGGTACGGTTTTGTTCTATTCACAAAAGAACGCAAGCTGGAATATAAATCAGTAGTTGCTATCTTCGAAGATGATTTCTGGAAAAGTGTAGTTGAAGGCTTTAAAGCTTCAGCGGGAATAGTTCACGCCCGTAAGGCTTCCGAAAATTTGGATAAGACAAAATTACAGCTCCATCCATTTCACATAAGCGGTAAATATCTGGCTCACAATGGTACTGTGTACAATGCGAATATAGAAAATGATTTTCGAAGCGATACATATGACTTTTTTCTTAATATATTCTCTTTTGATAATTTCGAAGCATTAATTGATAATGTTAGAAGATATGTAACCAACCACAAGTATAGCGGTTTGAATTTTCTACTTTATGATGAGATAGAAGATAGTCTTTACGTAGGTTGTATATATTCAAGATCTCCGGACTATTTCACTTTATATTACGATCAAAACGAAGCTGGTTTTGTTGTTTACTCTGAGAATGTGAATGGCGACCTAACACCGATGGAAAATGGCGAGATACTTAAGGTAAGTAATGGCAAGGTAACCCAAAAAGGGAGGGTATTTTAGTCATGGAACTATTAGAAAGAACAGAAATAAAGGAACTGATTAGCAAAATTGGAAAAACGTATGGAACCCCACTTTACGTGTATTTTGAAGAAGTGATTAGGAAGAGAGCAAGACTGGTAAAGAGTGTTTTCGAGGGTGTAAATCTCTTGCCGACTTTTGCATGCAAGTCAAACAACAATCCGAATTTGATCAGAATACTGTATGAAGAAGGATTCGGAACTGATATAGTAACCGTCGGTGAATATTATGCTTCGAAAAAGGCTGGTATACCAGATGAAATGATCGTTTGGAACGGGAACGGAAAGTCAAGAGAGGATATGAACGTGCTTTCTAACATTCGATATGTTAATATAGACTCGTTCGAAGAATACGAACAGTGGATGGCGTTCAAAAGGCAATACGAAAGTGTACCGGAGTTTTTCTTGAGAGTGAATCCAAACGTTGATGCGAAAACGCATCCTCATATCTCAACTGGTCTGAAAAAGAATAAATTTGGAATAAATATCGATGATGTGAGCAGAATTCTCGAAAAACCAAACCACAACATCGTAGGTCTGCACACACATATCGGCTCACAGATAACATCAATAGAACCATTTGAAGAGGCAATCTCCCAAGTGGTTGAACTTTCAAAAAGGTACAATTTGCGCAAGATAAACATTGGTGGTGGATGGGGAATTAATTACAATGGCTCTGAATTAGATATTTTTGAATACAAAAAGAGACTTATCCCACTTCTAAAGGATTTTGAGAAAGTGATAATGGAAATTGGAAGATACATTATCGCACCCGCTGGTATTCTTCTGCTTCAAGTAGAGTATGTGAAGAGAACACAAGAAAAGACATTTGTTGTCGTAAACGGCGGTATGAATGCGTTGATTAGACCAACACTCTATGATGCATTCCATAAAATCATGGTTTTAAATCCGACTAACGAGAAAAATGTAGTAGACATCGTGGGACCGCTTTGTGAGTCAGGAGATGTCATAGCTGTGCAAAGGGAAATAGAAATACCAGAAGTTGGAAGTTTACTGTTAGTAGAAAATGCTGGAGCGTATGGTTACTCGATGTCAAGTAACTATAACTCAACTTTGAAACCCGCAGAGGTACTGATCACTTCAAATGGTGAAGCAAAGCTCATAAGAAGAAGAGAGACGTATGATGACCTATTCAGGACAATCGTATAGAAACAACTTCAAGTAGTTTAATCTTGAAAAATTTTTTGAAATACCCTATTGACAACTCCCGGAATGTATGGCAAAATATTGCTCGGTCAGTGACGAAAACTGACTCAACAAAAAGACGGGGACGTGGTGCAGCCTGGTTAGCACGCCGGTCTGTCACACCGGTGGCCGCGAGTTCAAATCTCGTCGTCCCCGCCAACAAACGGGACCTTAATGGTCCCGTTTTTCTTTATGATTCCAATGAATTCAATGGCCAAACAAGAAAATCGAAGGGGGTAGACGTGATGAGAGTTGAGCTTTATAACTGGCGCTATGAAAGTCTTGCCGAACAATTGTCTAAAGAAATGAAGAAAAGATACTTTGATGTATTTATTGCCCGCTCAAAGGAAGAATTACTTGAGACGGTAAAGAGTATAATTCCTGAGGGTGCTTCTGTTTCTAATGGTGGTTCTTTGACTTTAGCAGAAACCGGAGTCTTGAATTTATTGCGTAGTGGAAACTATGTATATTATGATAGAGCTTCAGCGCAAACTATACAAGAAAGAAAAGAAATTGAATTAAAGTCTTTCACCGTTGATTATTATCTTTCCAGTGCAAACGCCATAACAAATGACGGAAAGCTTGTATTTTTGGATGGAAATGGTAACAGAGTCGCAGCAGTTTTGTATGGTCCAAGAAATGTTGTGATTATTGCAAGTGTTAATAAGGTTGTTGAGGATGTTGAAAATGCACGTCGAAGACTACAGTTTATATCGCCTATGAATTCCAAGAGATTGAACTTGGAGACTCCATGTATAAAGACCGGCTACTGCGTAGATTGTAGCAACAAGCAAAGAATTTGCAACTACTTTGTGGTAGTGGAAACGTCGGCTCGACAACCTGGGCGAATAAAAGTTGTACTCACAACATTCGAAAGTGGTTTATAGACTGAAGAACGATGTTCGCTATTCAATAATTACCTTTGTGAAACGATATCAATTATTCCTTGATTAATGAAAGGAAAAGTGATATAATTGTGAAAGATATAACATGCATTATGATTATTAAAGAAAAGCAGGGGTGAAACGGGATGAAAATACCAAAACCGACGGTGAAACGTCTCGGACTTTACTATCGTTGCTTATCAAGATATAAAGAAGAAGGTGTTAACTTTGTTTCTTCGCAGGACATTGCAGAAAGATTGAATATAAAGCCAAGTCAAGTACGTAAAGACCTGTCGTATTTCGGTAACTTTGGCAAACGCGGACTTGGTTATAGCGTTAACAAGCTTCTTGGTGAGATAGCGTTTATAATAGGCGTCAACAAAGAGTGGAATGTTGCAATAATAGGTGCCGGAAATCTGGGAAGTGCGCTGGCGAATTATCCGGGGCTTTTAAAACATAAGTTCAATGTTGTTGCTATATTCGATAACGATAGAGAGAAAGTTGGGAAGAAAATAGGTGGTATAACTGTAACGCACATAAGCGATCTCAAAGAGATGGTTCAGGAGAAGAACATAGAAATTGCTGTTATAGCAGTTCCGGAGAGCGCTGCTCAGTATGTGGCGGAACAGGTTGAAGATTCGGGAGTTAAGGGTATTGTCAATTTTTCACCTATTAAACTGAGAGTGAATATACCTGTTGAAGATGTGGATATAACTTTATCATTTGAAACATTAGCCTATACTATAATAATGGGAGATAATGCATTTATTTTGGAAGACGATGAATGATTCAAGATATCCAAAAATAAGACCCCCTTGCAAGTTTCTTCAAAACTGCAAGGGGGTTTATCTTATTTCAACTTAGCTGCATTTACTCCATCCACATTTTCTACAACTTGTACATCCTTCCTGTTTGATAATGCTGTTCTTTGAGAGACAAGATGGACAGTAGGTATTACCGTCTGCATCTATGTAGTATCCCTCACTCCACTGCAGACCATTTGCAGTTACAAATTTCTCTATTTCTTCGGCAGTCTTTGCAGTTCCATCTATGGTAAATGTATCAAAGCCTTCTGCAGGGGTCTCTCCCCACAGATCTACAAAGTCGTCAACCGCATTCTTAATCTCTTTTGCCAAAGCTGGTGTATAGCTACCTTTTACCTTCCGCAGTTGCTCCAAAATTTCCTCGGCGGAGACTCCGGCACGCAGAGCTATTGAGCTGAGCCTACCAATTGCTTCTGCAAGTTCCGTACCATTAGATAGGAATATTTCAACAGCCTCTCCGTTATCATCGAAACTAACTGTTATGTATGTTGTACCAGTATCGGATTTGAACTTTCTTGTAACGCTTCTTAGCGTTTCCTTTCTTGGCTTCGGTCTCAATTTATGTTTATCATCAAGAACGAAGAATTGAACCTTTGGTGCGTCTTTCGTCTTCAAATTCTTTGCTGAAGTAAGTACCTGTGTTTGCAACGAACCATCTCTATAGATCGTGAGACCTCTGATATTTAATTTCATTGCTTCAAGGTAAATGTTGAGTACGTCTTCTTCAGTTGCGCTGTTCGGCATATTAATTGTCTTGGAGATATTATTATCAACATATCTTTGGAACGCGTCTTGCATGAGCAAGTGATCCATTGGTGCTATATCCATCGCTGTAACGAAAACTCTTTTAATATTTTCTGGAACTTCCTCAAAGCCTTTTAAGGAACCGCTTTCTACAAGTCTTTCCTTAATCTTCTCAAGAATTTCGGGTTTGAGCTTGGATTCAAGAACCTTGTTCACGTAGAACAACGCTTCTTTTCCACCATCATGTTTATTCATGTACCTTACGTAAGCCAAAAGGAAATTCGGTTCCAGACCACTGCTTGTGTCTGCAATGTTAGAAATTGAACCTGTTGGGGCTATCGTAAGAACTGCCACATTTCTCTTACCATGCTTTGACTCAGCAAGAACTTGTTTCAATTCATCATCAAATTTACTCATTCCCATAGCAAACGGTGCAAAATTGTCCTCTCTGTAATACCTACTCTTTTCAAATGCGGGGAAGTTACCCTTCTCTTGTGCTAATCTGTTTGACTCCGAATGTCCATGAATGGCCATATATGCAGTCATATCAGCTGCAAATTGTCTTCCTTCTGGCGAATCGTAAGGTATATCAAGCAAATACAACAAATCTGCAAATCCCATTATTCCAAGTCCGATTCTTCTGCTATCTGCTACAGCTTTTGCAATTTTCTCAAGTGGGAATACATTGACGTCTATAACATTGTCCAAGAACCTAACAGCTAAGCGTGTAGCTTCGCCGAAAGCTTCCCAGTTGAATTCTCCGTCCTTAAAAAACTTAGCGACGTCAATAGAACCAAGGTTACAAGCTTCGTAAGGTGCAAGCCCAATTTCACCGCACGGGTTCGTACTTTCAATTGCCATCTCTGGGTACATGGCATAATACTTATTCATCTCGCCGAGGAATGCGAGTCCTGGATCGCCTGTTTTCCAAGCATTTTTGGCCATCTTATTTATCAGCTCTCGAACTTTAATCTTTTTTGATTCTTTACACTTTGGATGTCGTAGTTCAATTTCTCCGTCTTCCATGTACAATTTCAACAGTTCTTGCCTATCCATTGGAATGCCAACTGAGATATTGAAGAACTTAAGCACCTTTTCCCCGTCGTTTCCCTCTTTTGCGGTTATGAACTCTTCTATATCAGGATGATCTATATTGAGTATTCCCATTAACGCACCGCGTCTTCTGTAACCTTGTTCAACAACGCCAACTGCTGAGTTGAACACATGCATAAAAGATACAGGACCACTTGCCTGACCGTGCGTACCAGCCACAAAGCTTCCTTTTGGTCTCAACCTGGAAAAATTACTTCCGATACCTCCACCAGCCTTGGTTATAAGTGCATATTCTTTAACTGCTTCGAATATTCCTTCAATACTGTCTTCAACTGGAACTACAAAACAAGCTGATAACATGTGGAGATGGTTCCTTGACTTGTAAATTTCCCAATAATCTTCCAAAGTCATCTGTTCTATTGGTTTCCACAACAGTTCATGTCTAACACCCATACCGGCATTGAAAAGAGTAGGACTATTTGGTATGAAAATCCTCGAGACTAAGAAATTGTAGAACAATTCTTCCCATGCTTTGACTTCATCTAACTGCTCAACTTCTGCCTTCTCCTTAAGTTTTGGGTTATTAACCAATTCTGAAGTTGCGATAATGCGAGCAACTCTGCGACATACGTGTTCCCATCGTGTTTCCAAGTACTCGCCTTCCGGTGTCTTAAGAAAGTATCTTTCACTCAATATTTTGTATGCATTCTTCGAAGGCTCAACATCCTTCCAATAATCGATGAACTTCGATAAAGCTGAGTACATAAATATCCCTCCCGGATAAATCATGATTTCTAAAGATTCTCCTGCGTGAAAGATTATACCACATATTGTGTGTCCTAATCAATAGTATACAATAAATTGTAACGAAGAACGGGAGAGATTTTGCCATACATATGGTTTTATTTAAGCTAAAACGTAGTTGTTCGACTTTTTGTGGAGTTGACCAGATTAATTAGTCTAATAAATGAGAAAAACAGGAGGATAATACCAGAAAGGATGTAGACGTTCTTCACTCCAAGTACGTTACCGAGTAATCCCAAAACGAACGTTCCTGTTGGTGAGCCACCCGTGTTTATAAAGGAATAAAGAGAGATTGTTCTTCCTTTCATATCTGATGGAGAAAGAAGTTGAGTTCTACTATTCGTGATATTGAAAAACGAAGACTGACATGCTCCAACGATAAATGCAGAGATAGGAACGAGTTTTGGTTGAAAAGATGCTGCAAGGATGCTCAGTCCAATTATGAGCAGCAGAAAATCTTCCCTTAAAGTGATAAGCCTCTTAGAATTGATGCTCGCCACGACATTTGCACCGATGAATGCTCCAACACCCATCATCCCCATTATAAGACTGTATCCGAGGATATCATACTTAACAACGCTCTTTACAAATGCTTGCATCAACATTCCAAATGGCATACCGAATAAGGAATACATCGTTAAACCTATGAATGTTCTTGAAAGTACATCATTCTTAATCACGTAACGTATTCCATCACGCAAATCAAGGAAAAATCTTTTAAACGACACATTCGAAGATGAAGAATAGTTATCAGGAATAAAGAAAAGAACCACGATAAGTGGCACGAATGAGATTGCATTTACGATAAAGCCAACCTGTAAACCATAAGACTTAACTATGAATCCAGCAATCGTGGGTCCAATCATTCTCGCCACATTAAAGATCATAGAATGCAGAGCAAGAGCGTTTGGTAATAGTTCTTTCGGAACAATGTTAGATATGAACGTATTTCGAGACGGCAAATAAAATCCACTTGTTATTCCCATTGCAAGACTTAAAGCAAGCAACACATACGGACTTAACAACCCCTTCCATACTAAATATGCCATTATAAAAGCATTTACAGCATCGATAACTTGACTGTAAAGAAGAATATTCTTAGGTCCGAACCAATCAATTAGAACACCAGCGACAGGCGAAAAAAAGACTGAAGGGAAGCCCTTTAGAAAGGCAATCAAACCAATAAATCCAGATGCTTTATTCTCGGCAAACATGTTGACGGCTACCCAACCTCGTAATGTTGTATCTATCCACGTTCCTATAAGTGAAATACTCTGTACAACCCAGAAATTTCGATAGTACTTGTTCCTTAAAGCCCTATAAGGATTCATATATCTTCGCTCTTGATCCATTCTACCGAAAACGCCTCCCACAATTTAATTCGTACTGCGAACTACATATAAATGATATCACAAACTGGCGTGTGTTCAAAGAAACAATGGAAAATAAAACAATGCATGGGAAAGAAAAAGTTAATTTTCTTCAATTATTTGAATATAATCAACTTATTTCAAGATTTGAAAACAGTGAACTTTTTGTTTAAATAATATTAGCAGCATCGGTAACGTTACCGATGCTGTTCAGTGTGTCTCGTTGATTGTTATCAAGATTACCACTATTATCATAAACTTGGGAGGTTTACTTTATGGACATCTATGGAGCCGCATATTATCCGGAGCACTGGGATGAAAAGTTTTGGAATGTTCATATCAAGGTTATGAAAGAGTATGGCATTGAGTGGGTTAGAATCGGTGAGTTTATGTGGAGCGTCATAGAACCTGAGGACGGGAAATTCGATTTTTCTGTTCTTGACAAGGCGATCAATATACTGAAAGCAAATGATATCAAGGTGATTCTTGGCACACCAACAGCAACTCCACCCGCTTGGTTAACAAAAAAGTACCCAGAGATGCTTCCTGTTGACTGGCACGGACAAGTTCGTGGATTTGGGAGTAGGAGGCATTATTCAGTTAATTCTAAACCTTATAAAGATTACGCACTGAGAATAACAGAAAAATATGCTTCAAGATACGGTGATGAAATCGATGCTTGGCAGGTTGATAATGAATTTGGATGCCACGGTACAACTTACAGCTTTGCAAATGCTGATCTCGAGAAGTTTCGCGTGTGGCTGAAAGAAAAGTACGGAAATATCGAAAATTTGAACAAAGCATGGGGGACAGTCTTCTGGAGTCAGAACTACAATGATTGGAACGAAATAGTCTTTCCAATTAATACGCCAACGTTTGAAAATCCTCACCAAATGCTTGATATATACAGGTTTATGTCAGACAGCAATATAGAGTTCCTAAAAGAACAAGTTGATATCATTAGGAAACATTCTAAGAAACCCATTACACATAATTTCATGATCGACTTCATGGATTTAAATTACAGAAAGATGGCTGAATACATTGATTTTGTTTCATGGGATAATTACATAGCAACAAAGGACTATGATCCGTTACGCCAATCGGCAAATCATTCTTTGATGCGTTCTATCAAACACAAGCCGTTCTTGGTGATAGAGCAACAACCTGGTCGCGTTAATTGGCGCGTGACTAATGAGAATTTTGATCCCGAATACTTGGGAATGTGGACAAAACAGGCTTACTTGGATGGTGCTTTTGGAGTTATGCCATTTAGATTTGACCAGATTAGATTTGGAGCAGAACAGTACCACGGTGGGCTTCTCGATTATGCAGGACGTCCGTCGAAGAGATTGGAAGCATTTTCAAAAGTTAAAAATGAGACATCTGGTATGATTGAGCAGTTAAAGGAGATTGCAATATATTTCGATTACGAGAATGAGTGGATTCATAGGATAAGCCATGTGAATAGGAATTTTAAATACTGGGATGCAGTGGTTGAGATTTACAAGGCAGTTAAGAATTTGGGTTATAATGCCGAATTTGTGTTCAGCGACGATGAGATAGATGAATACAAAGTGATGATCGTGCCATACGCCAAATATATACCAGAGGAATTTTCCAGCAAACTAAAGCGTTTCAAAGGTCCTGTTTTCGTGACGGCTATGTCAGCATTGAAAGATCAAAACAACTGGATAAGAGAAAGGATACCTCATAATCTCATAGATGAACTGGGGTTAGAAGTGGTGGATTTCGGCGCTATCGATAAAGAGAATGGAGCTATAATGTCACAGAATGTCGATGTTTATTACTGGAAGGAAGAGATAGACATAATTGATTCAAAGGTCATAGGCATTTTTAGTGATTGTTCACCGATGGTTACACAGAAAAACAATTGGTATTACATAGGTACGGTATTGGATGAGAATGGTTGGAAGATAGTTTTGTCCGATGTTTTAAAATCCAGAGTTGTAGGCAGAGATTTTGAAATTGCCAAAACAATAGATGGTTATGTAATATTGAATCTAAAGAAAGACATTAATGTTGTATACTTGAATGGTGAGAAAGTAGAATTAAAACCATTTGAATGTAAAAAGCTATAGGGGGCTGAACAGATTGAAGAAGTCAAAGAAATTTGTTACCATTCGTGACGTAGCTAAGGCAGCAGGAGTATCTATAAATACTGTATCCAGGGCACTAAACAACAGACCTGATATAAACCCTCAAACAAAAGCAAAGGTTCTAAAAGTTGCAAAAGAACTTGGCTATATAAAAGATGCTACAGCTTTATCTCTTAGATACGGGCTTTCGAGGGTCGTTGGTGTGATACTTGAAGACAGCTCGAATCCATTTTTCTCTGAGGTGCTCAAAGGCATTGAAGTCAAAGCAAAGGAGAATGGGTTCAACGTAATCTTGATGAATACAGAAAAAGACTACGGCCTTGAAGAAGAAGCGATAAGGACCATGCTCAGTAGAAGAGTGGACGGGATTATAATCTCACCAACACAGGAAAAGACAGAGGATATGAAACTACTCCTCGAATCAGGAACTCCATTTGTTGTTTTGGGTGTTCATTTCAATGAAGAGAACATCCCTGAAGTATACAGTAACGATTTTCAAGGAGCATACGCTGCAGTAAGACATCTGCTCGAAAATGGCAGAAGAAGGATAATATATTTAAGCGCCTACCTTTATAAATCGGTCGCTCAAATGAGATTAGCTGGGTATAAGAAAGCCCTTGAAGACTTTGGCATTCCGTTTGATGAAAAGTTGGTCTACGAGGTTGAGGAAGGGATTGAGCAGTCTTACCAAAAGGTACTCGAGATTGTCAATTCATCAAAAGACTTTGATGCAGTATTCTGTTTCAACGACATATCGGCTATCGGAACAGTTTGGGCTCTCAAAGAGAGTGGAAGAAAAGTGCCTGACCAAATTTCAGTTGTTGGGTATGATGACATATTGTTTGCCAGATTTATTGAGCCACCATTAACGACTGTTAGGATTGATAAACAACAAGAAGGTGAGTTAGCTTTTGAACTGTTGCTCAAGATAATTAAGGGAGAAAAGTTAGAGAAGAAAAAGATAGTCTTAGATGTTAATTTAATAGTGCGCCAGTCTTCGTGAAACGTTTTAACTTACTAACTTTATCAAAAATGACGAAAGGTAGGGAAGGTTATATGTACATAGATAACTTATCAGAGATTAAAAAGATTGCAGGGTACAGGAAATTCGAAAGCGGTGAATGCATTATAGAGATCGAGAAGATTGATTTTGGATACTTAATCAAAGGGCAAGTTAAAGGTGTCATCGATAAGTTAGAAATTTTCTCAATGCCTACGCCGGATAAGCTTCTTGTGAATAATTGGCAGTCTTGGGGACCATCAAGGGTCATACGAAAAGGCTTCAAACTCAGTTTCCCTTCAGAGTTAATCCAAAAATTCGGTTTTAGCGCGTCGATAATGCCGGAAGAATATTTCAATACACTTTTGAGCGACTATTTCATAGCTTTTGAAGATTTTGTAATAGGTTCGCTGAGTTCTAAAATTGGGCACCCATATTTCAGGATAGAAGATGACAAAATAACAGTTATGTTGCGATACTTCGAGAGAAATTTCAATGATTGGACGGATATCGAGCCTTTCGTAGTACTTAGGTTAAAAGCAGATATAGGACTACCTCACTATGCTGATTTAATCGCCCATCAGAATGATGTTAAATTTGCAGCGAATCATCCATTGGGATGGTCGAGCTGGTATCAGTACTTTTTAGATTTCGATTATGAAAAAATGATGAGTGATTTGAAGCGTTCAAAAGAACTTGGACTGAATTATGAAGTCTTTCAGATAGACGATGCTTGGGAAAAAGATATCGGAGATTGGGAGCCGAATGAGAAATTTCCATCGCTTGAAAAAATAGCCGATGATATTGCATCATTTGGTTACATTCCAGGAATTTGGCTGGCACCATTCAGCATATCTGAAACTTCGCAGATATTTAAAGTGCATCCTGATTGGCTGGTGAAAGATGATAATGGCAGCCCTGTAGTTGCCTACGAGAATTGGAATAAGAAAATATACGCATTGGATACAACACATCCAGAAGCTGCAAAATGGTTAAGTGAACTGTTCAAAAATTTGAAGAAAAACGGATTCGATTACTTCAAGATAGATTTTCTATTTGCTGCAGCAATTCAAGGCAAACGATACGAAAACGCAACCCCTATTGAAGCTTACAGAAAAGGTTTGGAGATAATTAGAAACAGCGTTGGTGATTCATTCGTTCTTGGCTGTGGTGCTCCGCTTCTTCCAAGTGTGGGATTTGTAGATGGAATGAGAATAAGTGCCGATACGGCGCCATTCTGGGACCCAACTGGACCTGATATTGGATATCCGAATGCATACTATGCACTTAGAAATGTTATTACAAGGAGCTTTATGAACAACGTACTTTGGTGGAATGATCCAGACTGTCTTATGCTGAGAAAAGAGGATACTCAGTTGAATGATAAGCATAGGGAATTGTACATTCTTGTCTCACTTATGTTGGATAACATGATAATTCAAAGTGATAACCTTTCTTACAAAATTGATTTTGACTTGTGGAATAAGGTTTTAGATTACAGGAAGTACGGAAGAAGGAAGTTCAAAGTCGAAGGTTTAATCAACGAAAAATACAAAATAACCTCAGCTGGGGTCAACGGAGTCGATGAGCTTCTAATCGGCGACTTATCTTTGCCTACATTCGAGATGAATTTTGACAAGAAAAGAGTTGAGCTTGCGAAAACTGTTGAAAAAAGACCTGACGGGAGAACGTTTAACTATTATACCGAACCAAGATCAGAAGACTGAAAAAGAATAAAGGTGGTGAAGTGATATGATGGAAAGAAGATGGAGCCTAATTACAGGTGAATGGGTCCTTATCTCGGCTTACACACAAGCAAGACCAACAAACCCTACGAATTTCTGTCCACTCTGCCCTGGTGGTGATGAATTTGAAAGTGACTATGATTTATCCTCTTTTGACAATAGATTTCCATCGATGAAACTCGATGCTCCAGAGGTTGAGTCTGAAGGATTATTTAAAAAGGAACGCTCCAACGGGAAGTGTGAGGTTGTTGTCTACACAGTAGAGCACGAGAGTGCGATGAGTCAAATGTCTGTCCATCAGATAGAGAAGCTATTAAACATGTGGGCTGATAGGTACCTTGACCTTTCACAACATCGCTCAATCAAGTATGTGTACATCTTTGAGAACAGAGGTAAAGAAGTTGGTGCTACACTTCCACATCCGCATGGACAATTGTACGCTTTTCCATTCATACCAAAAAGGATCGAATCAAAACTGAAGGCGTTTGCACAGTACTATGATGAAAATAACAGATGTGCGTTGTGTGACGTAGTCGAAGAGGAAACAAAGAGAAAAGAAAGGGTAATATACGAAAACGATTCTTTCATCGCCCTCGTACCATTTTATGCCAGGTGGCCTTATGAGGTACACATTTATCCGAAACGCCATGTAAGCACACTCGCAGAGCTAAAAAATGATGAGAGGCATCTCTTGTCAAAAGCTCTAAAAGTTGTTACAATGAAGTATGACTTGTTATTCAAACAAGCATTCCCCTACATGATGATGCTCTTTCAGTCACCTGTAAACTACATTAAATATGATCATGCTTTCCATTTTCACATCGAGTTTAATCCTGTAAAGCGCGACAAAGACAAGATCAAATGGATGGCAAGTGTTGAAACAGGAACATGGGCGTTTATCAATCCCAAAATTCCTGAAGAAGCTGCAAGAGAATTAAGAAATGTGGAGGTCGAGATCTAAGTATGGCAAACAAAATAGTTGTTTATTCTCCAGGAAGAGCGAACCTTATAGGTGAACATACAGACTACAACGACGGTTACATACTCCCGTTTGCGATTAAGAAGTATGTAAAAATTGAAATTGAATCTTCTGAGAGATTCAAAATATTCTCAAAACAGGTTAAGAAGGGGATTGAATTCGAAGCACCTTTAAAGACTAACTCCTGGGCTGATTATGTCATTGGTATGATAGTGAAGCTTAGAGAGCACGGATACAAAGTGGAACCGTTCAACATGATTTTAGATTCGGAACTTCCCATGGGAGCTGGTCTTTCTAGCTCCGCTGCGTTAGAAGTAGGGGTTGGATACGCTATTTCTCAACTTATGGGATATGAAATAGAACGAGAGGAACTTGCAAAGATAGCGCACGAATGTGAAGTAGATTTTGTAGGCGTTAGATGTGGCATAATGGACCAGTACGCTGTTGCACTCTCCAAAGAAGACCACGCACTATTTATTGACACTATGACGAGAGAGTACAAATATGTGCCATTGTATTTGGACAGTGCAAAGTTGTATCTCATTAACTCAGGAATAAAGCACGAGTTGGGAAACTCGGAGTACAACAGACGCAGACACGAATGCGAGCTTGCTTTGGAATCTATGAAAAAGTCATCGTTCCGTGATGTAACAATGGATGATGTTGATAGACTTTCCGATCCTGTGCTGAGAAAACGCGCACTACATGTAATTACAGAGAACGAGCGTGTTTTAAAAACCCTATCGGCTCTTGAATCAGACAATCTTCTTCTCGTAGGCCGTTATCTATACGAGTCTCATGAGAGTCTAAGAGATAACTACGAAGTTTCGTGTGAGGAAATTGACTTTCTTATAGAGGAACTGAGAAAATATCCAGACGTGCTCGGTGCAAGGATAGTTGGAGCAGGATTTGGTGGTAGTGTTATTGTGTTGGCAAGAGATAACTTTGAAGAGATTTTTAAGAAAGTAGCTGAAATGTATACGATGAAATATGGTATTACACCTTCTTTGATGAATGTAGAAACAAGCTCTGGAGTATTCAGAGTCGACAGTATCTGAGAATTGGAAAAACAGAAAGGAAAAGATCACTATGCAAAACGTAGTATTCAATATAAAGATAGCGCAAGAAGTCATAGAATATGCAAAAAAAGTTTCAGCCGAAAGGCTTACAAAAGGAACATGGGGCAACATCAGTGTAAAGTCCGGAGAATATGTGTATATTACTCCTTCAGGTTATCCCTACGATAAATTGAAGCCGAAAGATATATGCGTTGTTGACATGGAAGGACAAAAAGTTTTTGGCAACTTAAAACCATCGAGTGAGTTGCCTTTGCACATTCAGATATATCTAAATAGGTCAAACGTTGGTGCGATAATTCACACTCATCCTATATACAGCACGATAGTTTCAATTACGCAAAGAGAAATTCCACCGATAGTGGAAGATGCTGTGATGATTCTCGGAGAAACATTAAAAGTCTCAGAGTACGCACTACCTGGCACAGAAGAACTTGCCCAAAAAGCTCTTGAGGCTCTTGGAACAAATAACTGCGTATTCTTAAAAAACCACGGTCTTGTGACCGTGGGTGAGAACCTCCAAGAGGCGTTCATAGCGACATTGATAGCAGAAAAGACCGCCCAAATATACGTTGAAGCGCTGAAAGTTGGAAATGTTTCTCTTCTTCCAATGGAACACGCAAGATTGCTAAGGGAAAAGTATATCACATCGTACAGGCAAAAATAAAATATTTAGAGCATTTAATAAACCCGGCAGCGAAACTACTTAGCGTTAAGCTTTCGACTGCCGGGTTTTATTGCAGGGATATTCGATTCGCAAAGTGGACAGTTTTCAGGATTGTAAGTTGGAAAATCGAGTTTTACTAAATAAAAGTAGGGTTTCCTTTGTCCAAAAGGATTTTCTTTGCCTGACCTGTTAATAATACTTGCAAAACCTACTATTTCTCCACCGCATGAATTGACAACTTCAACAACCTCAAGTGTAGATTTGCCTGTTGTTACGACGTCCTCCACAATCAGCACCTTTTCGTTTTCCCTTATTTCAAATCCTCTTCTCAGTTTCATTAGTCCATCTTCTCGCTCGGTAAAAATACCCCTTACACCAAGGCTCCTCGCTACCTCATATGCGACTATGACACCACCCAGAGCCGGACCAACTACCACGTCGATTTCAATGTTTGAGGCTTTTATCTTTTCAGCCAAAAGTTTACCAACTTCTTCTCCATACTTTGGATATTCGAAGACTTTCGCACACTGCACATAATTTGTTGAGTGTAAACCTGAGGAAAGTATAAAATGTCCTTCAAGAAGTGCGTTAGTCTCTTTTAAAATTTCCAAGACACGTTTTTCCATATCACCTGTTCTTTCCATTACTCTCTCCATGTTTTCACCCTTTCCTTAATTTCGTTTATCTTTTCATCAGGATTCTTAGATTTGTAAATCTCCCTTCCAAGAACTGCGAAATCTGCAATTCCAAAAATGTCCCACAATGAGATAACGTCTTTCTGGTCATCCTTTGATTGTTCCATTCTGATTCCTGGCACCAATATCGAACCACCTATGTATCTCCTCATAGCGATAGCCCACTGACCAGGTAATACAAAAGAAGCGCCGAGTCTTGAAAGTCCAATTATAACATCCTTGAAGTCTTCCAACTTCCCAGGAATTGAAGTAAGCTTTATGACTGTGAATATCCTCTTTCCACTTGATTCTAATGCAGCTTTCACACTTTCCAACCCAGAATTTGCATGTACGGTAAAACCAACAATCGCAGGATGGTCCCAAGAACGAACAGACCTTGCAACAGTTGAGGGGATATCCGAGAATTTCAAGTCTAAAATCACCTTATACCCATTTTCTAAAAAGTAATCAAGCACCCTTTTTCCTTCTACTGCCAGGTTGTGTCCAACTTTAACGTACTCAAAACTCCCGTATTTTTGCACAAACTCGATAGGATTTTCCATATCAAGACTGAGTACAGGTTCAGTTATTCGCACATGAGCTTTCCTGATATCGCTTTCGTACACGATTTGTCTTTGTTGCTCCTCTGCTAACATAATCATAAACACACCCCCTGTTCAAGTATTTTGGATACCTTGCAATGATTTTCCGATTTCATTTAACACAGACTCGTTCTTAAACAGTGCACTACCTATACTCACGGCATCCGCCCCGAATTCAATCATCAGCTTTGCATCATCAGGTGTGTATACACCACCAGAAGCGATGATGTAAATATCTGGCAGTCTTTTCCTCACCTCATAAACAGCACGCAGAGCTATTGGAAAAAGATTCGGACCTGATAAGCCACCCAGTACCACACGATTTTCCCCGTCTATCATTAACCCCCTTATAGTGTTAATTACGGTTACGCCGTTCCAGCCTTCAGATGCTGCAACCTCTGCCATCTGCTCGATAAAACCACCCTCGATACCGAGCTTTGCGATTATAAATGAATCTGTTTCTTTACGTACCACTTGTAACAATCTTCGCCACTCGTTTTTATCAGACACTATAGATAGCCCACCGTGTTGAACGTTTGGACAAGAGAAGTTGTATTCTATAGCTATGAATCGATTCAAATAAGGTTTTAAAAGTCTTGTAAGTTCAACGTATTCATCGAAAGTATCACCACCAACGCTCAGTATGACCGGAACATGTGATATTACTTCCTCTAATCCCCTTTCCTCCATAAGTGCTTTAAAACCTTCGAAACCGGGATTTTCTAATCCGATTCTATTGATAACGTATCCATCCTTAGCGTATATACGCGGAGGTTTGTTTCCAATTTTCCTATTTAACGTAACCGTTTTGAGTGTGTAAGCTCCAACAAGGGCCCAGTCTATCGTAGGAATTTCAAAGTACTCTCCAAAACCTCCTGGTCCAGACGCGATAACAATAGGTGTTCGGAGGTTCAACTTATTTCCTGATTTTTTCATCTCCATATTTCATCACCTCTAAAGACAGGACCATCTTGACACACGTGCTTAATGCCACTTGTCGTTTCAACTGCACATCCTTTGCACGCACCTATTCCACAAGCCATATACTCGTTAAGCGAGACGAATACCTCCTTTATACCTTCGGCTGAAAGATGTTTAGTTGTGATTTCCTCCATCTTTTTGGAACCCGATACAAAGAACCATTCGAAATTTGAAAATTTTAGTTTTTCAAGCAAATAGATATAATCGTAATCACCTATTATGTAGTTTAGTCCATAGTGTTGTACAATATCATCGTTTAAATTTGTTCTTGAGGCTACAAATAATGGAACATCGAAGTATCTTGATAGCTCAAGGCCCTCGGCAAGGCAAGAAGGCGCGACAATTATCGCACCATTCTTATTCGGTGGCAAGAATCCCCTGCCGAGCGGAGCTAATATGTTCAATTTGTTTTGTGTTTTCACAATGTATTCTGTTCCAGCCCCAACTATCTTTACCGAAATCATGATTCGTCCTTCAGCATCACTTCCGAGAGTAAAAGGCTTTCGGGTAAGTCCGAAGTCATTAACGTCTACCATACAAAACTGTCCGGGTGAAAAGTCAATTTTTTCCTCGAACGTTATTAAAAAAGTGTCGACTGTTATTTCCATAATCTCTCTTTTTGACAGTTCGAAAACGTTATACTTTGTTTTTTTCTCGCTTGAACCATCAAATTGCCTTATCGATGAACTCACCATTCCAATACACCCACCTTCCGTTCCTTCTGAAACCTACCACCTGACCTTTCAGTTTATAACCATCAAACGCACAATTCTTTCCAAGACTAAAGAATCTACTGCTATCTACTGTATACTCAGCGGATGCATCTATTAGAACAGCATCATGTGGATATTTTATTCCAAGCTCTTCATATGACCTTTTTATCACTTTGAGAGGGTTAAGAGTTAGGTTTCTCAGAACAAGTTCAATATCTTCAAACAATGTATAATAGACTGAAAATGCAATCTCTATATGCGAGCTTCCGTAAGGCGCATTCTCGAAATTATCCCCCTTAGGATTGTGCGGTGCGTGGTCTGTTGCAAAGCAGTCTATAATACCTTTTCTCAAAGCTTCTCTCAATATTTCTCTGTCTTTTGAAATCGGCGGATTTATCTTTTGAGTTGTGTTCGAAATCATGTCAGGGGTGAAAAACACATGGTGTGGTGTGACTTCGCATGTTATGTTAGCAAACCTTCTCAGATATTGAACTACCTCAAGAGACGTCGCTGTGGATACATGTTGTATATGAAATGATGTATAGCCAAACTCTAAACCTGTTAAAACGGTTCTGAAAATCGCTATCGCTTCATTTGAATAAGTTCTTATTGAGTTTGGCAATTGCGTTCCTATGTAAAAATCACCAGGAATTTCATGGAGCTGAGAATGGTCGAAAAGAAGAGCGGCTTTTTTCGTAGCAAATGAAGCGTAAAGCTCCTTTGAATCGTAACGCATTCCGTCTGTTGAAAAACCAGTAATCCTATTTGAAACATGGTCAACTGTGGAAATGTCATTAATCTCTCCAAAAAAGCTTATTGTGTGCAGAAAGTTAACAGGTTTCTCTCTTGAAAGCTCGACATGTTTGAGAAGCACTTCCAAGCTTTCAAGCTTTGGGACGGTGTTGGGTTGAATATTGCATACCCCAAAACCACCTGCAATGGCAGCTCTACTTAGTGATTCATAATCTTCTTGTGCGTTTAACCTAACGTGGGTATGCAAATCTACAAATGGAGGTGATATTACAAGATTATCTGTATTTCGAACATTTTCAGGAAAATTCAAGAGCTCCAAGTTGTCAAAATACTTCAAACTACTTGAATTCAAATCAAAAATCTTCATCAACTATCCCTCCAAATATAAGTTTTGAAGGATATGAGAAAGAAAATAAAAGGGACTTCATTAAAGAGGTCCCTTTTGAAAATAATAAAATATTGCATTTTGAAGAAAAACAAAACAAAGAATTTTGTCCTTTAAGCCATATTTGCTGAAAGGATGTGCAATTCTCAATGTTAATTACACTTTCAGATAGTTTACCCAAACGGTTTTGGCCTCTCTGGACCAAATTAACCACCCCCAAGATTTTCAAGTAAAATTTTATCAGAAAGTCTCATCCTGTCAATACTACGATATCAAAAGTTGTCACAAGCATTTATTTATGCGCCTATTCAAGCATTTGTTTCAAAAACTCTCGGAAAATTTGACAAAATTTGATATAAAGTGATATACTTTGTAGCGATAATGGGGGTACTGGGGATAGGTGGGAGCTGTCCGTTATTTTCAGTGTGCACGCCACAGGCGTGCACACGTTTGTTTATATATAATCACATTTAATGCTGTGACAATACTGACAGATATTTCATTCCATCATCCGGGAAAACAGTGACAACTCTCTCCAAGTTGTATTTCTCTTTGACCATCAAAGCACCTATAAGATTAGCTGCCGCGGATATCCCAACAAATATTCCTTCTTTCCAAAGCCTTTGTGTAAACTTTAAAGCTTCTTCATCATCAACTTGCAAAATCTCATCGACGACAGATTTATCGAAAATTCCTGGCACAAAACCGGCACCTATTCCTTGTATTCTGTGTTTCCCAGGTGTCTGACCACTTAATACCGCCGATTGTTTCGGCTCAACTGCGATTACTTTTGAGGAAGTATCAAACGTTTTCAAAACATGTCCAACACCTGTGATAGTACCACCAGTTCCAACGCCCGCAACAAAGGCATCTACGTTATATTTCATTTGACGCAATATCTCTGGGCCCGTAGTAACCAAGTGTGCTTTAACATTATTGGGATTGTCAAACTGATTAGGTATGAACACATTGATATTGTTAGAAATTTCCTTTGCTTTTTCCACAGCCTTTGTCATATTCTCTGTTAGTATAATATCCGCTCCGTAGCTTTTCAAAATATGCCTTCGCTCAACAGACACACTTTCTGGCATTGTGAGTATTACTCTCAAACCCAGTTTAGCACCAATCCATGCCAAAGCGATTCCCGTATTGCCACTCGTAGGTTCTACAATTGTAGTATTCGCACCTATGAGTCCATCCTTTACTGCTTGAAGAACCATAAAGTATACGGGTCTATCTTTAACACTGCCGGTTGGATTATTCTTTTCAAATTTGGCATACACACCGTATTTTTCCAAATATAACAAAGGAGTCTCGCCTACTTGCAAATTCTGAATTCTCGATATAACGGAATGCTCAACCGATTTTTTCATATCACTGCCTCCTTGTGAACTGATGAATAGTCATCTTCAGAAATTAGACAAAGACCATCACTCACTTCTCCGTTCACAGCCTTATAACAATCTACACAATTTGTATTTTCATCATAGTTTGTTTTCCTGACAATAATTCTTGCAGGAATTCCAACGGCTGTGGCATTTTCCGGAACATCTGCAATTACTACACTATTTGCACCAATTCGTGCCCCATCACCGATAGTGATTGGTCCCAAAACCTTTGCACCTGCACCTATTATCACATTTCTACCAACAGTCGGGTGACGTTTTCCCTTTGTGATGTATTTAGCACCAAGGGTTACACCATGGTATAACACGGTACCACTCCCTACCACAGCTGTTGAGCCAATCACCAGTCCCGTTCCATGGTCTATGACTACCCCTGGCTCTAATTGTGCGGCAGGATGTATATCTACAGAGTACAAGATTCTATTCATATGATACAAAAAGTAAGCTAAGAATTTAAAATCGGACATGTAGAAGGCATGGTATATGCGGTACATCCTTAAAGAGCGAAAACCAGCGTGGAAAAAGAACTGAAAGGAACTCTCAAAAGAAGGGTCATTCTGCTTTAGAGCTTCTTTGTCAAGCCTGATGTACTTTCTTGCTTGCAATAGCCTTTCAATCAAAGAACTCATCTTTCTGAACAAACCTAAAATGTTCAAACTCCGCACCCCATCTGAAATCACCTCTACTGTCAAGATTGAATAATTCAAGATGAATAATCGACTTAGTTTTACCTAATTATATCACGAAGTACGACTATGTCAAGTGAAAAGAGTTACAAGAAAATTCTTTTATAAATGATAAGATATAATTAATATAATGTGAAATTACGGTTACCCATTGCACGTTCTTCAAAGTTTGTGATACAATAAGATTGTACTTCGTAAAATATTGTATCAAAAAGTGGGAGGCATGAAGATGGTAAAAAAAGCTACGGTTGATGAAGTCATGGAACTTCTTAAAGCCAAGGGGGTTAAGCCAACAGTTCACAGAGTTGAGATACTTGAATATTTAAGAAATTCATACGATCATCCATCTGCAGACGAAATTTACGAACACTTTGTTAAGGAAGCAAAACTTCCAGTACTTTCACGGGCAACTGTTTACAATACACTGAGAACACTTGCTTCCGCAGGGCTTGTCAAGGTTATAATCACACCGGATGCGATAAGGTACGATTTTGTAAGGCAAAATCACCATCACTTCTACTGCACTAAATGTAAGAAAATATACGACATAGAATTGGAAGTAGAATTACCAGAGATCTCAAGTGTAGATGGACATGAGGTACAAAACGTTCAGCTCACACTTGTTGGTATTTGCAAGAGCTGCTTGAAATAAGATTGCAATTGTTTATTAAAATACTGGCTTGTTAAAAAGCCAGATTATATGCGTAAGACTTTCATAGGGAGGTGTAAGCATGAGGGATATGACAAAGAAGTTTTTGGAAGATGCGTTTGCTGGCGAGTCTATGGCTCACATGAAGTACCTTATTTTTGCTGACGAGGCAGAAAAAGCGGGGTTCAAGAAACTGGCAAATCTGTTTAAAGCCATAGCGTATGCAGAGTTTGTTCATGCAAGAAATCACTTTAAGGCATTGAAAAAGCTTGGCGACAACCAACAAAATATTCAATCCTGTATCGCTGGGGAAACGTTTGAAGTAGAGGAGATGTACCCTGTCTATAAGGAGACTGCAAAATTACAGGGTGAAAAAGAAGCTCAAATAAGCACACACTATGCCCTTGAAGCAGAGAAGATACATGCTGAAATGTACAAGAAAGCCCTTAACCTTGTCAATGAAGGAAAGGATTACGAAGCTGAGAAAATCTACATTTGCTCCGTGTGTGGATACACAACAGAAGAAGGAGCACCCGAGAAGTGTCCAGTATGTGGTGCCTCTAAGTCTGCTTTTGTTGAGTTTTGAAACTTGCAACTGAACTTTATTGATGAGCTAATTAGGGGGTGAGAAAATGATAGGTGACTTTGTAAAAACAGGTGATTTTAAAGGTGAAAAACACGTTCCAGTAATTTGCGGTCCTGACAAAGTGAAGAAAGGTGAGTGGTTCGAAGTTGAAGTCTCGGTAGGTAAAGAAATTCCACACCCAAATACAGTGGAACACCACATTGCTTGGATAGAACTCTATGCTATGCCTGAAGGCGCTCCATACATACTTAGAATAGGCAGATACGATTTCTCACCAACACTCGAAGAACCAATCGTCAAAGTCAAAATTAAACTTGAAAAGAACTCGAAACTTATAGCCCTTTCATACTGCAACATTCACGGACTTTGGGAAGGTACAAAGGACGTTGTTGTAGAAGAGTAAAAACATTAATATGTAAACAGCCCCTTCGTGTGTGAAGGGGCTGTTTTAATTTGCTTTGCTATTTCAGCAAGAGAGTTATGAACGTTAGAAAAGGTGAAAAAATCAAAGCCGGTAGGAAATTACCGACCCATGTGTCCTTTACTTCAAGTATCCTAAAACCTATTCCGAGAACCATTAATCCACCAACAGCTACAAGATCATTCAAATAAACTGGCTCGCTAAGGAATTTCAACGACCCTGCAAAAAGTGTTATTGCCCCTTGAACAACAAGAACGCTGAAAGCTGATACCATAACACCTATACCGTAAGTAGATGAAAGTACTATAGATGATATGAAATCGAGAAGTGATTTTGTGTAAATAATGCTACCGTCGCCTTTAAGACCTGCTGTGATAGAGCCAACGATAGTCATAGGACCTACAAGGAAGAGCAATGACGCCGTGACAAAACCCGTTGAAAAGTCGCCTTCTTTCATCTTATCACCAATTATTTTTAGCTTCCCCTCAATATCAAAAAATTCACCAAGTAACCCACCAAATGCCATAGAGAAAAGGACAATAAGAAAATTGTTGACTTCTAAAATCATTTTTATTCCTATCCCAAATGTTGATAAGCCAACGGCAAAAAATAGTATTCTCTTGTACTTATCTGAAATTCCTTTCTTTAACAATGTCCCTACTGAACTTCCAATAAGAACAGCGACGGAATTGACGATTGCAGGTAGTAATCCGGCAATGTTCATAAAAACCCCCCTTGATATATATAATTACTCACGTATTTTTAGAATAGAAAGTTCGCACCGAAATTAACAAACGCTTCAGGCTTATTGTTCAATTTTTTTGCTCCACCTTCAAAAGAAAAGTACAAATTCTTTAAATTTTCAACCCTGAGCTCATAACCAGCGACAAATGCAAAATTCAACTCATTGTTGTAAGGATAATAAATCATTGGGGCAATATACAGTCCGCGTGTCTGAGAAGATGAGAGTCTAAAGCCAGCAGAGATATAATTTAATCCAACATTACTAAAAATATGAGAGTACGGATTAACATCTGTCCTAACTTCAACCCCTATAAAGTTTTCAGTGTTGAAGAAAACATACAACCTTCCAGCTGGTGAAGGTGTTGTCGCAGCAAATGTGAATGAAAAGAATAAAAGGCAGAATGCACTTACAATACTTCGCGCAATTTTCATTTCGATGCCTCCCTTCAAATGCTTATCAAACTATTGTAGATTTCCATATGTACTCTTTTATCGGTAGGCTTCGGCAAAATTGAAAACCTCTCAGGAGCTTTGAAATTGGCTAATGCTTCAATTGCTTTAATCAATAGTGCTTTGTCTATCTTCCTTTGTTTTTCTACTGCTGCTCTCATGATTCCGGGAAAAGCCAAAAGGTTATTAACTTGGTTTGGATAGTCTGACCTACCTGTTGCAACAATAAATGCACCATTCTCGTATGCCACTTCTGGTGGAACCTCTGGTATTGGATTAGCAAGAGCAAAAACTATCGGATCTCGTGTCATAAGCTTCACATCATCACCATTCAAAATGTTTCCTTTAGAAACGCCGATAAAAACATCTGTGCCTTTCAGTGCATCTCTTAAAGAGCCACTAATATTACCTGAGTTTGTGAGTTTTGCGATTTCAAGATGATATTTATGTAGTCCTGTCTTCTCATTTAGTATACCATTGATATCACAAGCAATAACACTCTTGGCTCCAAATTCTATAAGTAGTTTAACGATATTATACCCGGCAGCCCCTATTCCATTAACAACTATTCTCACATCTTCTATATTTTTCCCCGCCAACTTCAGTGCATTTAAAAGAGCTGCGATAACTACTACTGCAGTTCCTTGCTGATCATCGTGGAAAACAGGTATGTTCATTTCCTCGTTTAACCTTTCTAGTATTTCAAAGCACCTTGGAGCGGAGATATCTTCAAGGTTTATACCACCGAACGATGGTTCTAAGTTCTTTACAATAGATACAATTTCATCCACGTTTTGCGTTTTCAGACATATTGGGAAAGCATCCAAATCACCAAATTCTTTAAAAAGAATAGCCTTTCCTTCCATTACGGGTAGTGCTCCGTACGGACCAATATTGCCAAGTCCAAGAACTGCACTCCCGTCGCTTATGACTGCGACAGCATGCTTTCGTCTCGTATATAAAAAAGTGCGTTTCGGATCATCTGCACATTGCTGTGCAACTTGAGCAACACCTGGCGTGTATAGATATTTCAAGTTATCCTCTGTAATTTCTACCGCGGTTGTTATTCTGTACTTTCCATTCAAGAACTCATGAAGCATTACAGAATCAAAATTTGTCATGTTCTCCATCCTTTCACGATATTCTTTCCTGGTGCATATTTTTTTAAAATTTTATCGTTTTTCTCTATACATAAGTGTGACTAGTGATGTTGCTGTGATAAAATTAATGTGAAAAAAATATGAGGAGGGATATATATTTACAAAATTGTCGCACTTATTGGATTTGTCATCTCTCTAATAAACGTTATTTATGTACTTGACAGAAGAGTTTATAAGATATCTTACTCAGATATTTGGTTATCTATTGTAGGTTTAACATTATCTTTTATTGAATATATCAAGTTTGAGGTGGACAATATTGTTCGTTTGGAAATGATTCAAGACCTCATATTACTATACGTGCCAGTTATACTGTTTTCCTTTTTTACCAAGCTCTCAGAAGTAGAGAGAAAGAATGTCAGGAGCTTTACGCTTTATCTTCTACCCACCCTGTATCTTATTTTAGCACTAACAAATAAAATACACAATCTTTTTTGGATAGGCACCATACAAAGTGACATTTATCACGGCAGACACAGACCGCATGGTAGTTCATTTCTTTGGACCTATTCAGTTTATACAGCAGTTGTGATCACATTTGGAATTTTTAAAATTATTAGAACAAGTCGACTCCCGAGGAAAACCAAGTTTTTGATAGTAGGCTCGATTTCTCTTGGTATATTTTTATCTTTTTTTGCATATTTATTTAACTTCAACTACCCGCTATTATTTCTTTCTCTGTCAACTTTAATCTTGATTTTAAACATTAGTGCAATAAACGTATTTTGGAGAAGAACAGCGTTGGGTGTACGATATCATGCATTCGATAGCTCACACAATGGGTATATAATACTTGATAAGGACCTGAGAATTGTAGATATCAACAAAGCTGCACTTAGGTATCTTAGATTGAGAAAAGAGGAAATTTTAGGCAGAAAAAACGATTTTGTAATAGATTTGCTTGACAAAATAGGGCAAATCTTGGAGTACAATGGTGATTTTTTCAAAATTTCAAAAGCCGAGTTAAAAGACTCTTTCTTGATGGTTATTGAGGATGTTACAGAACAAGTAATTACCAAAAGGGAGCACATCAGCACTTCGATGCTCTTAAATACACTTCTTGAAAATATTCCTGACGGTGTCGTGGTGCTTAACCAATACGGAACGGTTATTGATTGTAACAAACAATTTGAAAATATCTTTGGGTACAAGAAACTAGAAATAATAGGCAAAAATATTGATGCTCTTGTCCTTCCAGAAAATCTTGAATCTGAAGCGCAAAAACTGATAAACCTCGCCCTAGAACAAGGAAGCCTCAAAGTTGAAACGGTGAGAAGGAGAAAATCCGGAGCGCTTGTTGAAGTGCGAATAACAGTTTCAGTTGTTGAATCTGATTCAGAAAGGTTAATATATGCTATTTATACGGATATTACTTCTGAGAAGGAAGCTATAAATCTTGCGAGGACAGTTTTGCAAAGGGATAATTTAACGGGATTGTATACGAGACATTATTTCATCAGAAAACTCGCAAGTTCTCTTGAATTTTCTTCGATTGATGATTATCACGCTATAATCACATTGGACGTTAGGAACTTCTCAATGATAAACAGCATAAGAGGTCATAACATTGGTGATGAACTGCTAAGAGAAATAGCAAAAAGATTACGAACCGTCCTTCGCGAAGGTGATACTATATCGCACCCGTATGCCGATGAATTTTGGATATTCTTAGAGAAGCTTGGTAAGACATACCAAGCAGGAAAGAAAGTTGTGAATGACATAATTTCAAAGATAGAGAAGGAATTAACTAAAACATATAACATTCAGGGCGAATTTATCGACATAAAATTTGCTTTCGGAGTACATGTGTTTAATTCCTTCGATACATCTGAGGAGGTGTTAAGAAAGGTAAATTTAGCACTCATTAGAGCCAAAGAAGCTAAGGACAATATTGTTTTCTACAACGCAATTATTGACAGCGAACTGCAAGAACACGCTGCAAAAGAAAGGGCGATTAAGGAAGCCTTCTACAATGGTGAACTTAAGATTTTCCTTCAACCAATCTGCAATTCCTATTCAGATATTGTTGGGGCAGAAGCTCTTGTAAGGTGGATAAAGAAAGATGGTACCATCATACCGCCAGTAGATTTTATCCAGCTTATGGAAGAAAATGGAATGATTACGTCAGTCGGTGAGGAAATACTAAGACAGGTTTGTGAGATTTTATCTGAACAAAAAGACAACCTTGACTTCATAGACATCAATGTAAGTCCTGTTCAATTGAGAGATCCTCAGATGGCTGAACGTTTTAAGGAAATAATTTCGTCTTACAATATTCCTCCAAAGAAGATTGTTATTGAATTCACAGAAAATATATTGATAGACATGAACCAAACTGTGCGCGATAATATTGATAAACTATTGCAGTTCGGTTGTCAACTGTGTATTGACGATTTTGGTACGGGCTATTCGTCTCTTTCTTATCTAACGATACTCCCACTCAAGAAGATAAAAGTAGACAGGTCCTTTGTTTTCAGATTGCCAGATGACAAACATTCTATAAAACTTCTCGAAGCGATATACAACATTGCAAAATCTTTTAATCTGGAAGCTATCCCCGAGGGTGTAGAGAATACCACACAGCTTGAAGTTCTTAGTATGATAGGTTACAAACTCTTTCAAGGATATTATTTTGGAAAGCCAATGCCCGTAAGAGATTTCCTATTGCTTGTTCATCAAAATATAAGCAAAAAGGGTCAACAGCAAATTTGAAAGAACTGAACTAGATAGCACATTCTGTTATGTTACTAACAAATTCAGACAAATACCATCTGAGTTGGTTTGAAAAATGAGAAAGAAGATTAAATTCTTTTCACAAACATGACACATGTAGTAAATACATATTCACCCCAATGGTGTATAATACCATTGGGGTGATTTTGTTGTGTTAACAACTTTTCTTACGCATAATGAACTTGATACGATATCATACACTTTTCAAGCAGCAATTGTTATAGACGTTCTGCGTGCAACATCAACAATAGTTACCGCACTGTCAAATGGTGCAAGATTTGTAATTCCTGTTGGAAAAATTGAAGAAGCAGTCGATATTAAAAGGATTCAACCTGATTTAATACTTTCAGGAGAGAGAAATGGCATCAAACCTCAAGGGTTTGACTTGGGAAATTCACCATTGGAATATTCAGAAGAAGTAGTCAGCGGAAAAGGAATCATATTGACTACATCGAACGGAACTAAAGCCATACAAAAGGCAAAGAAAATCGCAGGAAATGTTTATATCGCTGCTTTCTTGAACATTTCTTATGTAGTTGAACAATTATCTGCATACGAAAATATTGCCATAATATGTGCAGGTAATGAATCCGAAGTATCATATGAAGACACTCAACTTGCCGGTTTTATTATTTCAAAGCTCACCGAATGCAAAAGGTATTCTCTATCTGATAGTTCTTTAATAGCCCTAAGAACATGGGAAGCCATTAGAAGGCCCGACTTTTCGGGAACACATTCTCAAAAACTAATCGAACTTGGATTTGGAAGAGATGTTGATTTTTGCCAAAAGATAGACGTTTTTCCATCAGTTCCTATTTGTAAAGGTGAGAGAATTGTTAGGAATTTAATAAAATAAAGACAGGAGTTGAGGTAGATGTTAGAGCTTCAAAACGTTTCTTACAAAACTCAAGAAAAACAGATACTATACAATCTCAACATGAAGTTCATTCCAGGACACAAATACGTTGTCATAGGAACCAACGGAGCAGGAAAAAGTACAATAGGATACGTTATTATGGGACTTAGTTCTTACAAACCGTTCGAAGGTAAGATTCTACTTGACAATAAAGATATAACTTCCCTGTCAGTAACTGAACGAGCAAAGCTCGGTCTTACTTTGATGTGGCAAGAACCAGCACGCTTTGATGGGCTCACGATTGAGAATTATCTTACTCTTGGTGGAAAACTAACAATTCAAAAGAGTGAACTAATAGAATCATTAGAATTTGTGGGTTTGAATCCTAAGTTGTATCTAAATAGATATGTAGATAAGACTCTGAGTGGCGGTGAACGGAAAAGAGTCGAATTGGCTTCCATCATTCTGCTGAAGCCAAAGTACGTAATCTTAGATGAACCAGATTCTGGGATTGATTTGATGAGTTTAAACATTATAAACGATGTTGTCAATTATATAAGTCAGTATGGTGGTACTCCAATAATCATAACACACCGCGAAGAGATGGTTTACAATACCGATTATGGCTATCTTATATGTGCAGGTAAGATACTCATGCATGGCAAGACCGAAGACGTTCTGAAAGCATTCAGAGGTACATGCGAAGTGTGCGAACATCCAAATGTACCTCTTAATGGGGAGATGAGATAATGGACGTGAGGAAAGAGTTTGAAACCATCGTCAAAACAGCGGAGAAGCTTGGTACAGATGCATCGAAATTCATGGATAAAAGAATTGCGTCGATAATAATTAGTGGTAACAAAGTTATCGGTCTCAACAACGTTAGCGGTTTAAAACTTGTTCCCACAACTTTTGAAGATGGTGTGCAAGTAGATATGGAGATAGAGGAAGGCGTTGAAATTCCGCTCCCAATTCACGTCTGCACGGGCTTTGTCGAAAAGAAGGGATATCAAAGGGTCATATTTAACATAAGAGTTAAGAAAAACGCTCGTGTTAGATTCATAGCACATTGTGTTTTTCCACAAGCAGAAGAGTTTACGCACAACGCAGTTTCCAATGTTATAGTTGAATCCGGTGCAATTATGGAATATTACGACGAGCACTATCACAGTGATTTTGGGACAATAACACTCAATACAACTACAAATGCTATTGTGGAATCAGATGCTGTATACAAAAACACATTCCATTTAACCAAGACAAGAGTAGGGAAGCTCAACGTAATAATGAATTTGGAATTGAAAGAGAACGCTGTTGGTGAATTAATATCAAAGGTAAAAGGGTCAAAAGATGACGAGGTATACATCAATGAAGTTGTTCATTTGAGCGGTGAACATGCAAGAGGCCTCGCAAAAACTGTCGTGGTTGGGCTTGATGAATCAAAAGTGAATGTTCTTAATGAAGCTTATGGAAATGCTCCGTACTCGCGTGCTCATATTTCGTGTGAGGAAATTACCAAAGGTGAAAAAGTGATTGTTTCGACAACCCCTGTTTTAAAAATAACTAACGATTTAGCAGAACTGACACACGAAGCCTCTATAGGGCGCGTGAGTGAAAAGCAACTTGAAACACTTATGGCAAAAGGACTCACAGAAGAAGAAGCTACTGATCTCATAATCAAAGGGCTACTTTTGTAATTTACACAAGTTTAATGAAAATGTTTGGTGAGATTGATGATTGCCACAATCATCACGATACATTTGTTTTTTGCCACTGTTTATCTTGTTATAAAAGAGCCTGAGATAGTTTTTAAAAACAAGAGAGTAATTCTCGATTATGCGAGAGTATCTTTGGCTGTTCTTGGTCTCTTAATAGCCTCTGGCATAGCTTCGTTAACAACTATAAAATCAGCGATGATGCCACAGATGAATATTGTGCCGTGGCAAATACTGATTATATTTTTTGGTTCAGCATATATATGCAGCTCACTAGACGCATCAGGTGTGTTAAAAGTTATTGCTTACAAGTTTACAAAAAGTGCAGGTACTGGCAAGAAGCTGTTTTTCAGCCTCGTTTTACTGGCTGGAGTAATGACAGTCTTCACATCTAATGACATAGTCACCTTAACTCTGACACCAATCATCGTGTATATCAGTCAGTATGCCGGTATAAATCCTTTACCGTACTTGATTTCTGTATTTTTCGCTTCTAATACCTGGAGCATGTTTTTCTACATAGGCAATCCTACAAACGTTATAGTAGCCCAAGCGTACTCTTTAAATTTTTCAAACTACGCAAAACTAATGTTTTTCCCAACACTTGCAGCAATCTTAACGTCGGTTATAGGATTTTATGCGAAGTACAAAAAAATATTATCTGATAAGATAAGTGTCCATTTTGAAGAAACAAAGGAAGTTATAAAGGACAAAAGGTACGCCTTCCTGTCTTCCGGCATATTTGTGATATTCTTTTTAGTTATTGCAACTGGGGACCTTTATGGTTTACAACTTTGGAAATCGATATTAATATTCTCAGGTATCTATATTTTATTAAACCTTTCATTTTCAGATGTCATGTCAGAACGCGATGAGGTAGTTGTTGAATTTAAGAATTTTGATTATAACTTGACGTTTGTTGTAGATACTATTAGAAGAGTTCCTTGGAAGATGCTACCAATGGTTGTCACCTTCTTTGTTTTCGTGCACATATTTACCACTTTTGGTGTCACGAGATACGTTGGAACTCTTTTTAATTTTCCAAACGAACTTATTGGCACAGTTGCAACAGCTTTCATAACAGCTTTTGCAGCGAACGTTATGGTTAATCAACCGATGACTATTTTCTTCGCTCAAGCACTTTATCAAAAGCCTCTCAATTATGCGATGAGTTTGGTGCTTGGCTCAAACATTGGTGGTAACATAACTCTGATAGGTGCCCTTGCAGGCGTTATGTGGTCAAGGATTTTGGCATACTATGGGATAGAGATGAATAACAAAAAGTTTATTAAAGAAACATTTTTCACAGCTTGTTTAACACTCCTCTCATCAAGTTTTGTAACGTACGTAATACATAGATTTTTATAAATCTAAAAAGGAGGCTGATTTGAAATGTACGATTATACCGAATTTGATAACGCCGTGGCTATCAAAATGACAGGTTCGTTGAATACTACTAACGCTGCACAGTTCAAAGACTGGGTTGTTAGAGAATTCATCACTTCTAGGAAACAAACGATTATCGTCTTCGATATGTCAGCTGTTGAGAATATAGACAGCTACGGCTTAGGTATAATCGTTGGAATTTACAAAAGATTGATAACTGAATCTCGATACTTAAAAATAGTATCACCGAACAAGAACATAAAAAGGCTTTTCGAATTGACAGGCCTGGACAGAATAATAAAAGTGTACGAACATTTAAGCGAAGCTCTATCAGATCAGTAAACTTTTTGGGAGGGAAAAGTGATGTACAACGCTCTTGTACTCGGGTTAGAGTATGTTCTTTCATCGCTTATCATACTATTGGCTCTAAGGTTCATGAAGAAGGAAGGAGCGTACGTTGCGCTTTCAACGCTCATCATAGCCTCCAACCTTGGTGTTGCTAAGCTCTTCAATCTATTTGGAATGGAAGTAACAGCTGCGAACATGAGCATGGGTATGGCTTTTGTTATATACTCGATAATCACAGAAGTTTACGGAAAAGAGGAAGGAAGAAAAGCTGTATGGGTTGGATTTTTCGCACAATTTGCCTTCGTTCTTTTGGGACTTGTTTACACAAGCTACTCACCATCATCGAACGATTTCGCCCAAAGCTATCTTTCGCAGGTATTTGCAGTAACACCAAGGATAGCGTTTGCAAGCTGGACGGCATTCATATTATCAGGTTACACAGCAGTATGGATACACCATGCACTTAAAGGAAGAACAAAGCTTTGGTTAAGGAATAATGCAGCCACAAAGATTGGCCAAATTTTAGATAACTTGATATTTGTAACGATTGCGTTCGTAGGATTGGTAGATTTAAGAACTTATTTCCAAATATTCCTTACAACAACGATAGTCGAATTTTTGCTTGACTATATCGACACATGGGTTGTTTATGTTGGCGTGAAATTTTTGAGAGATGATGAAGGAAATTTTGAGTTATTCAGTTCTAAAAACGCTTGAGTTAAGTCTTGAGTTAAGTAAAGCCCCATCATCGGGGCTTTATTTTTCGGAACTTATGATCCATAGACTTTCATTTGAAAAGTATAGTTTAATTTCTGAGTCTATATCAGGGATTGCATTTTCAATAGGATTTGATATTACGGATTTTATGACACTATTAGATACTTGTATTTCGCACTCAACTGCTGCTCCTACAAAGATAGATGAGAGAACTTTTCCTTTGATGCAGTTCGAATTATCGATACCCTGAGGTGAAAGTCTGAAAGCCTCGGGTCTAATTACAATCTTGACCTTCTGACCCTTTTTTGCTTGAAACATCTTGGAAATCGAGAAGAATTTATTATAGAAAATATCGCATCTTAATTCCAGTTTTTCATCCTTGTCGTCTTCAACAAAAGCGTCTATCAAATTCACTTTCCCAATGAAATCTGCAACAAATTCATTTCTTGGTCTTGCGTAAATTTCAAATGGATTCCCAACCTGCATTATTTTCCCATTGTTCATGACTACAACCAAATCTGACATGCTCATTGCTTCTATTTGGTCATGCGTAACGTACACAGCGGTTATGTTAAGTTCTTTTTGAATCCTTCTTATCTCAATCCTCATTGCTTCTCTGAGTTTGGCATCAAGGTTTGAAAGAGGCTCGTCCAGTAATAAAACACTCGGTTCCATTACAAGGCTTCTTGCTAACGCAACCCGCTGCTGCTGACCTCCTGAAAGTTGTTCCGGCCTTCGTCTTTCGAGTCCGATTAATCCTACTATATCCATTATCCATTTGACCTTTTGTTTGATTTCAGAACTTGTCATTTTCTTTATTCTCAGTCCGAAAGCTATATTCTCTTCGACTGTCATGTGAGGAAAAAGTGCGTAACTTTGAAATACCATAGAAATATTTCTCTTATTTGGTGGTTCGTTTGTTACATCCTTTCCGTCGAGAATTATCTTACCAGAACTTGGAATTTCAAAGCCCGCAATCATTCTCAGTGTGGTAGTTTTTCCGCATCCGGATGGACCAAGCAGTGTAACGAATTGCCCTTTTTCAACTGTTAAATTAAAATTCTCAACCGCTACCGTCTCAACTCCATAGTTCTTAAATACTTTTCTTACCTCTCTCAGTTCAAGACTCATTTTCTCAACTCCTTACCGATGAATAGTTGCTGATACTGACCTTATTCTTCAAGAAAACCTTTAATACGCCTATAAAGACCATTATTATTACTATGAGCAATAAAGAAAAAGCACAAGCTTCGGAAAGTCTACCCGATTCAGTTTGACTGAGAATCTGAACAGTAACAAGATTCCACCGACTTGAAACTAAGAATATAGCAGCGCTTATCGCAGTCATAGCACGAACAAAAGCAAACACGAGTGCTGAGAAGAAAGCAGGTGTTATAAGTGGTAAAGTGATTTTCGTAAACACTTGCCTGTTCGTTGCACGCAAAGTAAATGCAGCCTCTTCTATTGAAGGGTCAACCTGATTTAGCAAGGCTACTCCCGACTGAATCCCAACAGGCATATACCTAAATACAAAATTCAGTACTAAAATAGCCAACGTCCCTGTTAGAAGGAGTGGTGGACTATTAAAAGCAAGAATGTAACCTATTCCGATTACGGTGCCAGGAACAGCGAAACTAAGTAGTGATATAAATTCCATGACCCTTTTTCCAGGAAAAACTTTCCGAACGACCAAGAACGCAATAACCATACCAAGAATTGCAGAAATAGGGGTTGAAATAGCTGCTATTGTGAGGGTTCCTTTAATCGAATTCAGTCCTACGTCAAAAACGTATTTGAAATTCTCAAGTGTAAATTCGTTATTAGCTCCCCATGCTTTTGTGAATGCTCCCCAAAATATAACGCCATAGACAAGGAGTATGAATAGGACAATGAATGAGCATATACCAAAGAGTATCCACTTAACGGGCTCACTTACACTTTTAAGAACAGAAATCGTTGGTTTTCCAGTTACCGTGTAATACTTCTTCTTATCAACAAAGTACTTCTGCAATATGAAAGCCAGTAATGATGGAAGTAATAGCCAAACAGATAATGCAGCTCCACCTTTCAAGTCGTACATTCCAGTTATTTGAAGGTATGCTTGGACAGACAGAATAGGAAACTTACTTCCAGCCAGTATTAATGGATTACCAAAGTCAGCAAGTGATTCAATAAAAAGCACAAGCATAGTGCTTGCAATTCCAGGTGCCGACAAGGGAAGTATCACCTTATAGAATACTTGCCACCGGTTAGCTCCAAGGTTAAAAGCAGCATCTTCTAAAGTTGGGCTTATCGTAGAAAGTACCCCGTCCAAAGTTATGAAAGCAACTGGAAAGAAACATAGAACTTGTGCAACCATTAAGCCAGGTAATCCATAAATGTAAACATTTGTCATTCCAAGCAGTCTTGAAGTTATGAGCCCATTTGCTCCAAAAAGCATGATAAGTGAAAGTGCACCAACAAACGGTGGAAATATTATGGGCATTATAGCTATCGTTCTAAAAAAAGATTTGAATGGTATGTCTGTTCTATTAATTGTGTAAGCGAACAGATAACCAACCAATGTACCGAAAATAGCAGTAAGAGTTGCCACAAGAATACTATTTGTAAACCCTCGCCTGAAATAGTTGTTCTCTAAAACACTTTTATAGACATTTAGCGTAAATTTTCCATCGTCGTTGATGAGACTTATTTGAAAAATCTTATACAAAGGAAGCAATATAAAAACTATCAAGAGTCCAGAAATCAGAACTATTGTTATAAGCAAAGCAGGTTCATTTAAGAGTTTCAGTAGATGGGCTTTTATTTCACCTTTGGAATAACTCATCGTATTCACCTCACGACCAAGTCTTGAAGCACTAAAATTAACAGAAAAAGGGGCACACAGCCCCTTCTTCTAAAGAAAAGAGGTTTTAGTAAGGTAGAACCTCGTTAATCCACCTATTCACAATCCTTGTCTTGTTATCAGCTGCCCATTTAGGATCAACATGTATCAGTTTTATCGAAGAGAGTGGTGGCAAATTTCCAAAGTCAACATCTGTACGAATTGGATAAAAATATGTTTTTTGATTGATAATCTCTTGTTGTCCCTTTTTCGAAAGAATCCATTCAACAAGTTTCTGGGCTTCTTCAATATTCTTTGCACCCTTTATTATTGACATACAGGCAACTTCATATGGAACTCCTTCTTTTGGAAAGACGACTTTAACATTGTAACCCTGATCCATGAACTGGAAGAATGCAGGTGTGAATTGTATTCCAAAGACTGCTTCACCTATACCTACCGCTTTGGAAGGTGCTGTACCACTCTGAGTGTACGTCTGAACATTCTTAGCCATAAGCTTTAAGAATTTCATAGCAGCGTCTTCGCCTAAAATCTTTATCAGACCTGTAACAAAGCTATATCCTGTTCCTGATGATTGCGGGTTCGGGTACTGTATTGTCTTTTTATAAACAGTTTTGAGTAAGTCGTTCCAACTTTCTGGAAGAGGTAGTTTCATCTTTTCAAGCATGGTCATGTTCACGCCAATTCCAAGCGGATTCATATAAATTGGATAATAGAATCCTTCCTTATCATAGAACCTTGACGATATCTCTTTAGGCATAGTAATCTTGTATGGTTGGGTTAACCCTCTTTCCTTAGCTATGATATGGTTCTCCATAGGTGCGCCAAACCACACGTCTGCTTGTGGGTTCTGCTTTTCAGCTTCGATTCGCGCTAAAGCCGGACCTGAAGAGAGAAAAACAAAGTCAACATCTATACCGGTATCTTTTGTAAATGCAGTGAGTATCTTTCGAGCATTTGCTTCGTCAACACTTGAATAGACGACAAGTTTCTTTGAAAAAGCAAAACTACCAAGAAGAACAGTCAATATCATTAAAGCAAGCAATAACCTCTTCAACATTCTTTCACCTCCAGGTATTTTGGATATACATAGTCTAATACACAATCACTTATAAACGAAATCTCAAAATCATTCTCTTGAATACAAAAGAGTAAAAAATCTTTTTATTCCTTCTATTATCTCTTCCAATTCCGGATTTAAAGCTAATAATCTTACTAAACTCGTTTTTTACACGTTGAACAACTCTTTCTCCTTTTCCTCTACGAATTGTTGCATATATAGTCGGTAATAGTGCCCTCTCTTTTTCATAAGCTGTTCATGACTTCCGTCTTCTATTATTTCTCCGTTTTCTATGACCAAAATCCGGTCAGCACTCCGTATAGTTGACAATCTGTGAGCTATTACAAAACTCGTCCTTCCGTGTAAGATCTTATCGATAGATTCTTGGATTATATGTTCTGTGTGGGCATCTATTGAACTGGTTGCTTCATCCATAACTATGATTTTTGGATTTGCCAAGACTACTCTCGCTAAAGCTATTAACTGTCTCTGACCTACGGAGAGATTTGTTCCACCTTCTCCCACGAGTGTATTATAGCCGTCTTTCAGTTTGACAATGTAGTCGTGGACGTTCACAACCTTTGCTGCCTCAACAATTTCTTCAAGAGTACAACCGGGTTTTCCAACAGCTATGTTCTCTGCAATAGTTCCATTAAAAAGGTGTGGAACTTGGAGTACATATCCAATGTTCTTTCTGAGAGTTCGCAAATCAATTTCTGTGTAGTTAACCCCATCAAAATATATCTTGCCCTCTGTAGGTTCATAGAAGCGCCCAAGTAAGTTTACTATTGTTGACTTGCCAGAACCTGTCGGTCCAACAATTGCGATTCTCTCTCCCTTTTTAACTTTTAAATTAAAATTCTTGAGAACCATGTCACTTGTATTGTACTTGAAAGAAACATTCCTAAACTCCACGTTCCCCTCAAAGCCAAACTCAGCTAAGGCGTACTCTCTACTTGATTCACCTTCTGATTGCGCTCGCAATACTTCCATAACACGTTCGCCAGCAGCCTGTGAAGAGATAACATCAGCCATGACACGTGAAAGTTCGCGCAGCGGCTCAAAAAATTGGATAGAGTAAGAGATGAAAGCCGCCAAAGTCCCGTATGTGATACTTCCTTGCTCTAAGTTTTTGCTGCCATACACGAGAATTAGTGCCGTAACAATGCTACCTATTTGGACAATAATTGGTGTGTATATCGAAGATATTACCGAAGCTTTTATTGCCTCTTGCCTCATCTTTGAGGTTAGCTGTGAAAATTCTGCAATAGTCTTTTCTTCAACTGAAAGAATTTTTGTTGTTTTTGCTCCGAGAATTCCTTCGTTGAATTTTCCTGTAACTTCCGAATTGTACCTTCTAACTATTCGATAATGTCTCAAAATAAGCTTTTGGAAGTACAGACTCACAAAGAAAATCACAGGTATGCTGCCAACAACAAAAAGAGCCATTTTCCAGTTCAACCTAAAAAGGTAGAACGTGATAAATGTCATTGTAGATATACCCCAAACCGTATCAACCATTCCCCATGATAAAATTCCGGTAACTCTTTGCACGTCCGACATAATTCTGGCTATGAGCGGTCCTGTTCCGTTAGCATCAAAGAAGCTTAACGGGAGTTTTTGTAGCTTAGAGAATGCAGAATTCCTTATGTCTCGTGTCATTCCAGTCTCGATTTTTCCTGCAAGAACAATTAAGACATATGTATTTATCGATTGAATTGTTGTAAGCAAAGAAAATGCAGCTATGAATTTCCAGAACCCGTTGAAGCTCTTAGGTACAACGAAAGTGTCAATTGCAAACCTTGTAAGGTAAGGAAATGTAGCTTCAATTAGGCCAACTAATACCATGACTAATAGGAGAAGTAACACTTTTATCTTGTATTTTTTCAGAAACTCGAAAAAACCCTGCCAAAGCTTTACATCAATTCGTTCTTTCTTTCGGCTTATATTATCAAGTTTTTCTTCCATAACTATTGCACCACCTTACTTTTTCAGCTTCTGTACTCATCTTCGATCAACGACTGAATTTTCCAAACTTTCTTGTAAATCCCATCAATTTTTATCAACTCCTCGTGCTTGCCTATAGCCGTAACAATGCCATTTTCCAAAACGACTATCTTGTCTGCGTGTTTTATACTTGGAATTCTATGAGAGACTATGATAGTAGTTAGTCCCTTTGTTCGTTCTCTTAAAGCCAAACGTATCTTGTATTCAGTTTCGGTATCAACGGCGCTCATGGAATCATCAAATATCAACACAGGATATTCTCTAATTATGGTTCTTGCTATCGCCATCCTTTGTCTTTGGCCGCCTGAAAGTGTGACACCACGTTCACCTATGATTGTCTTATATTTGTTTGGAAAAGTCTCGATATCATCATGCAAAGATGCTGTAGTTGTTGCATACATAACTTCTTCCATATCTATCGTTTCTTTTGTTATTGCAACGTTTTCATCAACTTGCTTGGAAAACAGGAATGGCTCTTGTGAAACAAAGCCTATATTCTCTCTCAGCACCTTTCTTGGAATATTTCTTAACTCAATTCCGTCGATAAGTATCTCACCTTCATAGTTAGTATAGAGCTTCAGCAATAGATTAAGAAGAGTCGATTTTCCAGACCCAGTAGGACCAAATATCCCTACTGTTTCTCCAGCATCGATTTTGAAAGAAACACCGCGAAGCACTTCATTATCACCGTATTTAAACGATACATTCCTGAATTCTATTTCACCTCTGAATGTCCATTCCCTTATCTCTTCACTTTCTGAAACTTCATCCGATGTCTCGTCTTCATGTTTCAATATCTCCCCGACCCTGTTGAGAGACACATTCATCTTGCTTAAATTCGAAAGAATTCTTCCAAGCTGTCTTACTGGCCAAAGGAACATACCAACATAACTTGTAAATGCAATGAACGTGCCTAATGTAATCTTCCCAGAAATTGTAAAGAATATTCCAAAGATACTCACGAGCGCAATCTGAACGAGAGCTATAAAATCGCTCACTGCCCAGTATCTTGCAAACAAAACATACAGTTTATAGTCAAGCCTTTGAAAGTTCAGGTTCTTACTCTGAAACTTCTCTGTCTGCTCTCTTTCGAGGGTAAAAGCTTTTACAACCCGTATTCCCGTTATATTCTCTTGTACAACCGTCGTCATTTCCGCTTCAGCTTCATCTGCCATCTTAAAATACTTCTCTACCATTTTGAAAAACCAGTATGATACGCCAATCAATGCAGGAATCGTTACCACTGCGATTCCGGTTAGCACTTTGTCCATTCGAAGCATAGTATACATGACCATTATTATTAGAAAAATTGTTCTGCTGACTTCAACTAATTCATTTGCAAGGAAATTCCTGATTGTCTCTACATCAGAGGTGCACCTCTGAATGAGCTCCCCGGAACTGTATTTGCTGTGAAATTCTACAGGAACTTTGATTATCTTTTCAAACAGAGCGTTCTTTAGCCTCTCTGCAAACCCTTCCGCAGCTTTTGAAGAATACTTTCCTCTCAGGTAGCTTGAAAGTCCATTCAATAAAGTAAGCAGAACGATAAAGACGCCCACTATCCATATGTTTCGTGAAAGAAACTCATATCCAACAAGATTCACTAAACGTCTTACAAGTTGTGAATCGATTTCTTTTCTTCCTATCAAATTATCGAGTGTAAACCTTATAACAAGTGGTGTCAGAATTGATAGGAACGTAGCTAATGCAGTCGAAACTATGGCTACGAAGTAAGAAACTCGACTGCCTTTCATGAACTTATTTAACATCCTTAGGTTATCAATGTATCCTTTCTTTGATTTGCCGTATACTTTCTCCATCTCAATCCCCCCAAAATTTTGAAATCCTCAGAAGTCTCGAATGTGACTATGACTGCACTATTTGAAAACAAAAAACTCCACGGAACAACCCGTGGAGTATCTATTTTGGCCTCATAAATTGTACGGAGTTAGACAAGTTTGGAAAATCTAAAGGTCTGGGTTCTAACCTCCAACACAGGGTTGTCCTTTGAAAAAGGTCTTATTAACTTTAATTAATGCTTGCTTTGTCATCTTCATCGGACAACCCTCCTTTCATTTCGCTGTAATTTTCAGCAAAAGTTCGCTTTGCAAAGTTTTTACAGAAGTAGTTTAACATTTTCGGAGATTTTTGTCAATAGCGAAACAAAAAAACACTGTGATATAATCACTGTGAAAAATATATCAAAATAGGGGTGATTTGTGGTGGTGTATAGATTTTTATTTACCATTTCCTTTATTTTTATTGTTTTTGGCATTGCTGTCGGAGGGTTTAACATAATTGAAGAACTTATTCATATTATCAAATCACCTGATTATTTAATTACGGATTACTTTGAAATTGCAGGATTAGGAGGAGCTTTCTTAAACAGCGGATTTTTGATGCTTGCCTTTACATTTATCTTTAAGCTTCTCAAAATCAACCCAACGGGTGTTTCGGTTGCAGCAGTGATGACTATTGGTGGCTTCGCGTTATTTGGTAAGAATATCTTCAATGTATGGCCAATTGTTGCGGGAGTATTTCTTTATTCAATTGTTATTGGTGAAAATGTGAGAACTTACCTATACGTTTCGTACTTTGGAACAGCACTCGCACCTATAACAACGCATCTTGTTCTTGACAAAGGTTTTGATTATATCGGTTTGATAATCGTCTTGATAATTGGATTCTTCCTTCCACCACTCGGAAGCTTTGCTCTAACTTTGCACAGAGGATATAACCTCTACAACATTGGTTTCACTGCTGGTTTGTTAGGAATGTTTATCGGTGGAATATTGAGAGCGTATGATTTACATCCAGAACCTCGATTGATATGGCACACTGAAAATCAATTGTTGCTGTCTATCTTTGTATACACCTTCTTTTATCTCATTCTGTTGTATGGGCTAAAACTGAACGGCTGGACATTTGCGAAATACAAAAGCATATTCAAATATTCGGGAAAACTTCTAACAGACTTTGTGCTTTTGGAAAATGAGGCAATTGCGTTTATGAACGTTGGTATACTTGGTTTGATAGGTACGTCATACGTCTTGTTGGTTGGTGCACCGCTCAATGGACCAACCATCGGCGGAATAATGACGTTGGCTGGTTTCGGAGCGTTGGGAAAACATCCAAAGAATATTGCACCTGTCTTTCTTGGTGTTATGATAGGAGCACTAACAAATTCTCAACCTGTAAATAGTCCTATAATGGTCTTAGCTGTTCTGTTTGGAACCACATTGGCACCTATAGCAGGTGAATTCGGGTTTATTTGGGGAATAATCGCTGGATACCTCCACAGCGCACTTGTCTTGAACATTGGAAGCTTACATTTTGGAATGAACCTCTACAATAATGGTTTCTCAGGAGGTTTTGTGGCACTTTTCCTTTTACCATTAATAGAAGCTGTTAAAAATATAAAGAACAGAATCGTTGAGAAGTGGGGTGAAAGAAATGGAAATTGAAAAGCTTATCGTTTCAGTTATGAATGAGATGACTTATTATTTGTTAAAAAACGGTGCCCACCTTGTTTCATCGGAAATTGTAGTATCCGACAAGAATTTCTATGTAATGCTTGAAGCAAACATCAAAGCGACTGATGATGTAATACTGGAATTAAAAAAACTCTCAAAAATAAAAGACCACCCTGAGCTGAGATATTATTCGTCTCTTGCCACACAAGTTGGAAGTCTACAAGATATTTTCGCTATTGCGTCTTACATGAAGAAATTTGAAATAGAAGCAAAGGTGGACTCGATTACTTTAGAGATGTTTGTTGAACGGTAAGGAAGGTGAAGATGTGTTCTATTTGGAAAAAGAAAAGCACAGTTTGTCCTTGCTCAATCCTGCGATATTAGTTATAGACGTGCAGAATTACTTTTTTCAAAAAGATGCGCCTGCATATTTAAGGGGTTCTGAGCGCATTCTGAAAAATATTATACAGCTCTTAACAGAAGTTAAGTCCATTAAAAAGGACATCCCAGTCATCGGAACAATCCACAAAGGTTGGAACGATAATATGCACAGCTGGTGGGGGAACGTCGTTACGAATGAATGGGCAGTTCCTCTTGTGCCACAAGAACTGCTTGACAACCTTATTGAAAAAAGCACTTATGATGCATTCTACGACACAAATCTGAATGATTTGCTCAAATCAAAGAATGTTAATCAACTCATCATAACCGGTGTTATGACCCATCTTTGTTGCGAAACAACAGCCCGAAGCGGATTTGTCCGGGGTTACAAAATAGTGATGGTTGAAGACTGTCTTTGGGATAAAGACGAATGGTACCACTACGCCTCATTGAAAAACATAGCGCATGGATTCGGAGTGATTGCAAACAAAGACGAAATCTTACAAATTCTGAAAGCTATTGAATAATTCATGCTTTCGCTTTCTTTCTCAACGTCAGCAAAACTCCCAAAGCAACGGACAACAACGCAGCAACAAGAACTCTGTAAGTTGAAGGTAAGAGGAACGTGACTGTATGAGCAGGAATCCAGAAAAATGGTATAGTTTTTCCTAAAACAAAACTTACAAAGGTTTTCCAATCGATGTGTTCCAGTACGGTATTCAATTCGATTCTAAGCATATTTCTTATTTTTCCTTGACTCAAGTCAATGTAGGCATCTGTTATCCTGTGTAACGCCATAAACGTAGGGGCAAATATCAGATTCATAAGAACACTTGTGTAAAACGCTTGAAGAAACGTTCTTGTGTTTTCTGCATACGGAAGAAGATTTTTCTCAAGCAGTACTTTAGTCCCAGACCCGAACAGCTCAAATATAGCAACGAATACAACGCCCAAGAATCCCCAGACTACAAACCTATAGGGTAATCCGACAAGTATTTTGTATTTACCGGTTACTATTCTTGTTGATAATATTTCCCCAAAAGTTGCGAGAATACCAACTTTTAAGAAACCCAATATATATGGATGTGACGAATTTAGATGCAAATAAACTTCGCGCGTGCTCTTGTTGATAAGCAAATAACCAAGTAGTGCAAAGAACAAAACTGATAGAACGTCTCCAAATCTTATCCTTTTCATTCTCTTTTCCTCCCCTGTTAGAAAATTGCTATGATTCTTAATATTACTCCATTATCCCAACAACTGCTGCAAATCTCTTCTTAGTCTTTTCTTTTCTATAAGAATACAGATATTCTGTATGCTTGAAAGTATCTATATTTGAAAATTCCACATGTTTCACACCTACGGAGGAAAGTGTTATTTCCAAAGCTTTCCAGAGATCTACGTGCAATTTATCGTTCTTTTCTATTATTACTTCCTTACCAAATTTCATGAAAAATTCTGTAGCGACCTCGGGACCGACTTCAAAGCTATCTGGACCTATGGATGGTCCAACAGTGACAAAGATATCTTCTGGTCTACAGCCAAGCTCACTGTTCATTTTTAGAATGAGTTCTTTTGCTATTTCTTGCAGAGTTCCTCTCCAACCAGAATGTGCCACTCCTACAGCCTTTCTAACAGGGTCGTATGCCACAACTGGCATACAGTCAGCATAAGATGTCACCAAATACAAGTTTCTCTCGGTTGTTATAAGACCATCTATATCCTTCAGTTTTCTATTCCAGTATGGCTCTCCTATATCATTGCTCGTCACTATCTTAACATTTTTGCTGTGAACTTGGTGGGAGAAGACACATCTGTTTGTGCTTATGTTCAACTTCTTCGCGAGGAATTCGAAATGTCTGGTGAAGTCTTCACTTGAGACCGACATATTAAGTTCACCAAAGTTTTCTGAATCGGCATACTTATCGATTTTTCGCGTTGTGAAGAAATGTTTTAGTTCCGGAAACTGACTCATTAGTGGTGATTTGAGGATGTAAACACCATTCCAATCCTCCAATATATAGTTACCAAGGTATTTTTTCATTTCTTATCCCCCTCTATTATTCCATGTCAGGTTCACCATGATTATTGTTAATCGATTATACAACGAACTCATGAATTAATAAACCCTACAAGCTAACTCTCTGTTAATTGAAAGCCTTTTTCTATAAACTTTAGGGATATTGATTTCTAAACTTTTCTTTCTTATGCTCATTTTTCCTTCGTTATGCGTTTTCAATTTTGTTTTCTTAACATTAGAAACTCTTTCTTTACAATGATATACTGATAATGGATAAGTACATATTTGCGAGACCTTAGTCAAAGAAAGGGGGAATTGGTTTGAAAATCATATCGTTCGATGAAGCAGTTGAATATATAAAGCCTGGTTCTACAGTGATGATAGGTGGATTCTTAGGTGTTGGAACACCTGAAGGGATAATCGATAAAGTTGTCGAGAAGAAGATTGGAGAGTTGACCGTTATAGCAAACGACACGGCATTTGAAGACAGAGGCGTTGGCAAGCTCGTAAAGAATAAACTGTGCAAGAAGGTCATAGTCTCACACATCGGAACTAACCCAGAAACGCAACGACAGATGATCGCTGGAGAGTTGGAAGTAGAACTCGTACCACAGGGCACATTGGCTGAACGTGTGCGCGCTGGTGGTGCAGGTCTTGGTGGAATTCTGACTCCAACAGGTGTTGGAACTATTGTTGAGAATGGAAAGCAGGTCATAGAGATAGAGGGTAAGAAATATCTGCTCGAATTGCCGCTCAAAGCTGATGTTGCATTGATAAAGGCAAAGAAGTGCGATTATTATGGAAATCTCGTCTACAACCTTACCGCAACCAATTTCAACCCACTTATGGCACTCGCGGCAGAGATTGTTATCGTTGAAGTTGAAGAGATAGTCCCGGTAGGTTCGATTCCACCTGATGAGGTCAAAACACCAGGTGTACTTGTTGACTATGTCGTAGTATCGGGGGTGAAGTGATATGCCAGTAGATCCAAAAGAAAAGATTGCTAAGAGAGTTGCCATGGAACTTTCAGAAGGAGACCTTGTAAATTTAGGAATTGGTTTGCCAACGTTGGTGGCGAATTACATACCAAAGGGTGTACACGTCTTCTTCCAAAGTGAAAACGGAATAATCGGAATGGGTCCTGAACCGGAGAAAGGATTTGAGAATAAAGACTTGACGAATGCGGGTGCGGGGTTTATTACAGCACTCCCAGGAGCTATGACCTTTGACAGCGCATTTTCATTTGCAATTATCCGCGGTGGGCATTTGGACGTAACTGTGCTTGGTGGATTGCAGGTTGATGAGGAAGGACACCTCGCAAACTGGATGATTCCTGGTAAGATGATACCGGGTATGGGCGGTGCAATGGACCTTGTAACAGGTGCAAAGAAGGTAATAGTAGCGATGACCCATACGGCAAAGGGGGAACCGAAAATATTGAAAAAATGCACGCTTCCTCTCACATCAGTTAGGAGAGTTGACTTAATAGTGACAGAACTTGCCGTTATAAGACCAACAGACGAGGGACTTGTCTTGGAAGAAATTGCAGAAGAAACAACACTTGAAGAAGTTTTGAAACTCACAGAAGCAAGATTAATCGTATCGAAAGATCTTAAGAAATTCTAAAAAGAAATCCAAAATTAGGGGGCAATATGTATGGATTTGCCAAAAGCAATCATTAGGGTTCGAATGAGCCAAGCAGATGCTCATTATGGCGGAAATCTTGTAGACGGTGCGAAGATGCTCCAGCTCTTTGGAGATGTTGCTACTGAATTATTGATTAGATTCGATGGGGACGAGGGACTTTTCAGGGCATACGACAGTGTGGAATTCCTCGCACCAGTTTATGCGGGAGATTACATAGAAGCACGTGGTGAAATCATCGAAGTAGGTAGAACTTCGCGAAAGATGAAATTTGAAGCTTACAAAGTGATAAGGTCGAGACCTGACATAAACGATAGTGCAGCCGAGGTTTTGGAAGAACCAATTCTTGTGTGCAGAGCAAGTGGTACTTGCGTTGTTCCTAAAGATAAGCAAAGGTACAAACACGAAGAACAATAGTTTTAACTGTTCATATTGTGAGGTGAAAATTATGGAAAAGCTGATAATCACGGTTGCTGTTACCGGTGCTGAGGTAACAAAGCAGCAACAGCCAAATCTTCCGGTAACGCCCGATGAAATAGCACAGGAAGTATACAGATGCTGGCAAGCGGGTGCATCGATTGCACATATACACGCAAGAATGCCGGACGGCACGCCAACGCAATCTAAAGAAGTGTACGCTGAGATAAAGAAGAAAATACAGGAGAAGTGCGACATTATAATCCAATTCTCAACAGGCGGAGCAGTCTGGCACAAACCTGAAGAGAGAATACAGTGCCTCGATGCCTTGCCAGAAATGGCGACGTTATCTGCCGGTTCTTGTAACTTTGGTGACGACGTGTTTATGAACTCACCTTCTTTTATGGAATTGCTCGCCAAAAGAATGAAAGAGCTTGGAATAAGACCAGAGATTGAAGTCTTCGAACCGGGAATGATAGAAAATGCCTTGAGACTTGTAAAAAAAGGATTATTAGAATTACCTCTTCATTTTGACTTCGTTCTCGGAGTCCCTGGTGCGATGACTGGTAACATCGAAGATTTAGTGTTTTTGGTGCATAAACTACCTGCCGGGTGCACCTGGTCAGTCGCAGGAATAGGCAGATACGAACTTCCTTTAGCAGTACATTCAATACTTATGGGTGGACACGTTAGAGTTGGTTTTGAGGACAATATCTACTACAGAAAAGGCGAACTCGCTACAAGCAACGCACAGCTTGTTGAGAGAGTAGTGAGGATTGCAAAAGAAGTCGGAAGGGAAATTGCAACACCGCAGGAAGCAAGGAAAATTCTTGGAATTACCAAATGAATCGCCAAATGAGGAGGTAAAGACATGAAAAGCATAAAGGGATGCCCGTTTGGAACACACAGGGTTATAGAACCAAAAGGAACATTGCCACAAGCCGCTACGAAAATCGATAACACCATGGAAATTTATACTAATGAAATGCTCATCGATGTGAAAACCTTGAATGTAGATTCCGCAAGTTTCACACAAATCGAAGAATCTTGCCATGGGAACGTTGAATGCATAAAGGATACAATATTAAAGATCGTAGCTGATAGAGGAAAACTGCAGAACCCAGTAACAGGTTCTGGAGGAATGCTTATAGGCGTTATCGAAGAAATCGGACCAGATTTTCCAACGGACCTCAAAGTTGGAGACAAGATAGCAACACTTGTCTCGCTATCACTTACACCTCTGAAAATTGACAAAATCTTGAAAGTTAACGTTGAAACTGATCAGGTTGACATAGAAGGTAAAGCGATACTCTTTGAGAGTGGAATATACGCAAAACTACCCAATGATATACCAGAAAAGCTCGCATTGGCTGTCCTTGATGTCGCAGGTGCCCCTGCGCAGACGCAGAAACTTGTAAAGCCTGGAATGACGGTATGTATCATCGGTGGCGGTGGAAAATCTGGAGTTCTCTGCGCTTACGAGGCAATGAAAGCGGTTGGGAAAGATGGAAAAGTAATAGTCGTAGAATATTCACCTGAAAATGCTAAGCGCATAGAAGAACTAAAATTAGCTCATCACGTTATAATTGCCGATGCGACAAAACCAGTTGAAGTGTACCAAAAAGTGATGGAAGTGACAGGTGGAAGTTACTGCGATGTGGTGATAAACAACGTAAACGTTCCAGCCACAGAAATGTCCTCGATTTTAATTACAAAAGACGAGGGGACAGTCTACTTCTTCAGCATGGCAACTTCATTTACAAGGGCCGCACTCGGTGCTGAGGGTGTTGGCAAAGACGTGACGATGATTATTGGAAACGGATACACGAAGGGACATGCGGAAGTAGCCCTGAACATATTGAGAGAATCTAAAGAGATTAGAGAATTGTTTGAGAAACTGTATATTTGAGCGGTTGAGGAGGCTGAAGTATGGCAAGATACTTTAAAGACATTCCACTTTGGAAAAACGTGACAGAAGAAGAATGGAACGACTGGAAGTGGCAGATAAGAAACCGAATAATGGATGTTGACACGCTTAAGCAGGTTATAAACCTAACACCAGAAGAAGAGGAAGGCGTTAGGAACGCCTTAAAGACGCTTAGAATGGCTATCACACCGTACTATGCAAGCTTGATGGATCCAAATGATCCAAAATGTCCAATAAGAAGGCAGGCTGTTCCAACTGTCAAAGAACTTTTCACGTCCCAATGGGACATGATGGACCCGCTTCATGAAGATGAAGATTCACCTGTGCCTGGACTAACGCACAGATATCCAGACAGGGTACTCATGCTCGTTACCGACATGTGTTCAATGTACTGTAGGCACTGTACAAGAAGAAGATTCGCAGGTCAACACGACAGGTCAAGAACAAAGCAAGAAATTGATGCGATGATTGAATACGTAAGGGAAACACCGCAAGTAAGAGATGTCCTTATATCTGGCGGAGACGGACTACTTGTTGGTGTTGAAATGCTCGAGTATATACTCAAAGAATTGAGGAAGATAAAGCATGTTGAAGTAATCCGAATCGGTACAAGGACACCTGTTGTTTTGCCTCAGATGATTACACCAGAGTTGACTAATATGCTCAAGAAATATCATCCAATATGGATAAACACGCACTTCAATCATCCTAAGGAAGTTACTCCAGAATCAACGAGAGCGTGTGAAATGCTCGCAGATGCGGGTATACCTCTCGGTAATCAATCAGTTCTACTCAGAGGTATTAACGATAGCCCTTACATAATGATGGAACTCATGCACCAGCTTGTGAAAATACGTGTGAGACCTTACTACATTTACCAATGCGACCTTTCCATGGGCTTGAGCCATTTCAGAACTTCTGTTAAGAAAGGGCTTGAAATAATGGAAGCTCTCATTGGACACACATCTGGATTTGCTGTTCCATGGTTTGTTGTTGATGCACCAGCCGGCGGTGGAAAAATAAGGGTAATGCCGAACTACGTAATATCTATGTCTGACCACACAGTCATTCTTAGAAACTACGAAGGCGTAATTGTTGCTTATCATGAACCTGAAGACATAACAAGCGATGTTGATGATTCCGAATACAGGGAAAAGTACAAATTCTCTGGTGTTGCAAGCCTATTTACTGACAAGAAAATCAGCATAGAACCAGCTCATCTTGAAAGGCACGATAGAATCAAAGAGTGGAAAGAGAAAAAGATGAGAAGGGAATGAGAATATGGTTGACATTGAAAAACTCTACGTTGGACAAGTGTATGAAGTAAAGAAGATAGTCACAGACGAGATGGTAAAGCTCTTCGCAGAGGCAACAGGTGACAAGAACCCTGTACATCTGGATGAAGACTTCGCAAAGAACACGATATTCGGCGGAAGGATAGCTCATGGAATTCTTTCACTCGGAATCATATCATCTGTGCTTGGAACTGAATTCCCAGGTGCAGGCACGATATATCTAATGCAGAATGCCAAATTTAAGCGCCCAGTATACGTTGGTGAAGAAGTCACCGTAAAGCTCGTCGTGAAGGAGATAGATAAAGATAAGAGACGCGTTTTGATGGACACTCTTGTTGTAAAAGAAAACGGCGAATATGCAATCGAAGGTGAGGCGCTGGTCAAAGTTTGATGAATTTGCTTGATGGTGTAAGCACTCTTGTTGACAAAATTGTCAAAAATAAGGTAATTGCGATAATCGGTATAGAAAAGAACACCGGAAAAACAGAGACGTTGAATTACATAGTTAGTAAAATTAAGCATTTAAGAAAGGTAGCATTAACATCTATAGGCACGGATGGTGAAGAGAAAGATTTGGTCTACGGTACTCTTAAACCATCCGTGCATGTTGATTTGGATTTCGTATATACAACAACTGACGTATTCTTCAAACGAAAGAGAATCCTCTCGGAAATTCTTCACGTTTCAAAAGAACATACATCAACAGGACGATTGATAATCGCGCGGGCACTCGAACCGGGAAGAGTTATCCTATCAGGTCCTCCATCAACTGACTGGATGAAGAGAATTACTCGGCTTCTTAGTGCATATGCAGACATTGTGATTATCGACGGTGCGCTCTCTCGTTTCAGCCAAGCTTCACCGTTTATCGCAGAGGGTATTATCTTAGCTACCGGTGCTGCATATTCACTCAACAAGTCAGAAATTATTCGACATACAAGATATGTGTATTCTTTATGTATGTTGCCTGAAATAGAGGATAGCGAATATCAAATGCTCTCAAAAGCAGAGAATATAATGGTTTATAGCGGTGGCGAATGGAAAGATGCAAAGGTTCAGTCTGCGCTTCACTTGAGCAAATTAAGGGAAATGGATATAAAAAACATAGACAGAATCTATATCCCAGGTGCTCTTACCGACAATGTACTCAAGGTACTGCACGATAAAGAGATAATCATTCAGGATTTCACAAAGATATTCGTATCACATGAAACGTACACGAAATACAAACCGAGGATTAGAGTCTTCAAGAAAGCAAACATCATCGGAATCACAGTAAATCCATTTTCGCCAACAGGTTACATGCTCAACTCCGAAGAAATAATCACCGAACTTAAAAAATATATCGATATTCCAATAATTGATGTCAGGAAAGTGGAATAATACGATAATATCAATTTGAAAAAAGGTGGAAATGAAAAATGTCTACCATCATGCTTATACCTTCAAAAAGAGAAGATTTCGAAAGACTCACGGGTTCTGCATACATAAAAGAGCAAATTGCTCCTAAAACACCCATGGGGCATATTTATTTTAAACACCTCCAACCATTGAGTGCTGACAAGATTGATCAACATCTTGAGGACACGGAGGTGTTATTGAGCATATTGAAAAGTCCAGTTTTTTCTAAGTATATAGAAGAGATTGAGCATGACCTTGAATGCGTTATAGACATCTCGCATACGCTCAAAAGATTATCAGACGGCAATGTATTGGACGAAATAGAACTCTTTGAACTGAAAAACTTTCTAATTGTCTCCGAAAACCTGAGACGGAAAATAGAAGCGCTCTTTTCTAACGCATCGCAGAGCATACCACAAATCTTGTCAATTGAACAACGTTTCCATATTCCTGATCTCTCAAAACCGTTAGATATACTCGACCCAGAGGGGTTGCGGATTCCAACGTTTTATATATACGATGCTTACGACGAAAGGCTTAAAGAAATTAGACAGAAGAAGAGAACAATTCTGAAAGAAGAGCTTAATAAATTTGCGGATTCATCCGACAATCCTCAAATGCTCGAGCTAACTCAGAGAGAGCACGAACTTGAAGCTGAAGTATTAGAGAAAATCAGCATGAGTCTGAAAACCTATTCAAAAGCTTTAAGCGAAGCAATAGATAAAGTACAGTATCTCGATGTGATACTTGCAAAAGCACGCCTTGCAAACGATTTGAACCTTTCAAAGCCGAACCTGAGCGGCTATGATAATTGTGATAAGATAAAAATCACCGGAATGTTCAACCCGCAGTTGAGAAATGAGCTTGAAAAAAAAGGAAAAAATTATCAACCTGTTGATGTAACCATAGAAGAAGGCGTAACCTTGATTGTCGGTGCAAACATGTCAGGCAAGAGCGTAGTTTTAAGAACGGTAGCGTTGATAGAGTACATGGCTCTGCTCGGGTTTTTCGTCCCTGCGAAAAACTCGGTGCTACCCGTTGTAAGTGCAATAGCTCTGGTAACCGAAGATACACAAAAGCCGTTGAGCGGGCTATCTTCATTCGCTTCAGAAATTCTCATGATAGATGAAGCTTACAAAATCGCTAAGGAGAAACGGAAAGCTTTAATTCTCATAGACGAACCTGCCCGAACAACGAATCCATACGAAGGCTCAGCAATAGTGAATGCTATAGTAAAAGCCTTTGACAGCACAAATTGTTGGACGTTGATAGTCACGCATTTTGATGATATAAAATGTGAAAGGCGGTACAGAGTAAAAGGACTAAAGCCTGTTCAGAATACGAACTTGTTGCTGAAAGATATTCAAGATTTGATGGATTACTCTTTAATTCCGGACAATGGCACATCCGTTCCAAAGGAAGCATTGAGAGTGATGGAGATTTTGAATATTAGCGAAGATTTAGTATATGAAGCGAAAAATAACTTAAGAAAAAAATAAATAGACTGGAAAAATTAGCAAAAGATTGGAGGGGATACGTTATGGAAAGCAAACTCGGTATAGACCCGAAGAAGGTTGAGCGAGCACGTGAGCTTGCAAAAGATATCGCTGTTGATGTTACGAACTTTGTCCAGAAGTACTCAACAGTGAGTGTTGAGAGGACGATATGCCGCTTTTTTGGTATTGATGGCATAAATGACGAGGGAATACCTTTACCGAATGTTGTTGTTGATCACCTCAAAGAAAAAGGCGTGTTGCAAAATGGTGCAGCACTGTACATAGGGAATGCGATACTTGAAACTGGAATGACACCTCAACAAATTGCAGAGGCTGTTGCATCAGAAAAGCTTGATTTATCAAAACTTCCAGTGCACGACATTAACGATATACGCGGTGTCGTCGATGGACTTGCTGATAAAGCCATTAAAATAATCGACGAGAAAAAAGCGGAGCGCGAAAAGATGCTTAAAGAACTCGGCGACCCAGCACAACCATATGTATACGTTATCGTCGCAACTGGAAACATATACGAAGACGTTGTACAAGCACAAGCAGCTGCAAGGCAAGGTGCGGATATAATAGCAGTCATCAGGTCAACTGCTCAGAGCTTACTCGACTACGTACCTTACGGAGCAACAACTGAAGGTTTTGGTGGTACGTTTGCCACACAAGAAAACTTCAAAATTATGAGAAGAGCATTGGATGAAGTAGGAAGAGAAGTAAAAAGATACATCAGGCAGACCAACTACAGTTCAGGACTGTGCATGCCAGAAATTGCGGCACTTGGCGCGCTTGAAAGGCTCGATGTCATGCTCAACGATGCACTGTACGGGATACTATTCAGGGACATCAACATGATAAGGACGATGGTTGACCAATACTTCTCAAGGATAATTCTCGGATATGCGGGTATAATCATAAATACTGGAGAAGACAATTATCTCACGACGGCTGATGCATACGAACAAGGATACACGGTTATATCCTCACAACTCATAAACGAACAACTCGCATTGCTTGCAGGCATACCAGAAGAGCAGATGGGACTTGGACATGCTTTCGAAATGGATCCATCGCTTGAAAATGGTTTTCTCTACGAACTTGCTCAGGCACAGTTATCGAGAGAGCTCTTCCCCAAAGCACCGCTTAAATACATGCCGCCGACACGATTCATGACAGGAAACATATTTAGAGGCCTTGTCCAAGATGCTATGTTCAACGTCATCGGTATCTGGACCAAACAAGGAATCCAGCTTCTTGGAATGATGACAGAAGCCATACACACACCATTCCTGTCAGACAGGTATATAGCAATTGACACTGCGAAATACATATTCAACAACATGAAAAACTTAGGTGACGAAGTGATATTCAAACCCGGTGGGATAATTCAGAAACGAGCGCAGGAAGTTCTCGACCAAGCTATCGAGCTACTTGAGAAAATGCGTGAAGACGGGCTCTTCAAATCGCTTGAAAAAGGCGTGTTTGCGAACACAAAGAGACCGATGAAAGGTGGAAAAGGACTCGACGGTGTTTTCGAAAAAGGACAGTATTACTACAACCCGTTTGTTGAGAAGATGCTTAATAGAGGGAAATAAAATAATAGATAACGACCGATTTGGAGGTGCGATAAAATGAGCGGAGGACTGTACTCGCTTGAGAAAAAGGAATACGATAAGACGTTGAATTTACAAGCAATAAAACCGTATGGAGATACAATGAACGACGGAAAAGTGCAAGTGAGCTTTACACTTCCAGTTCCAGATGGAGATGAAGCTGTTGAAGCGGCGAAGATTCTGATGAAAAAAATGGGACTTGATAATCCAATGATAGTCTACCACCACCAGCTCACAGAAGGCTTTACATTCTTTGTCGGATATGGCGAATGCGTCCATACAGTTGACTACATGGCGATAAAAGTCCCGAAAGTAGAAGTTCACAGAATGACCATGGAAGAAATAGACGAGTTCATAGAAAATAATATCGGGCGAAAGCTTGTCATCGTTGGTGCAACAACGGGGACAGATGCTCACACTGTTGGTCTTGATGCAATACTCAACATGAAAGGTTTTGCTGGACATTACGGGCTTGAAAGGTACAAGATGTTCGAAGTTTACAACATGGGAAGCCAGGTACCCAACGAAGAGTTCGTTTCAAAAGCGATAGAAGTTAAAGCAGATGCACTTCTTGTATCACAGACAGTGACACAAAAGAATGTCCACATAAAAAATTTAACAAACCTTATAGAGTTGCTCGAAGCGGAAGGTATAAGGAAAGATGTCATCGTTGTTGTCGGTGGACCAAGGATAACACACGAGCTTGCAAAAGAGCTCGGATTTGACGCAGGGTTTGGACCAGGAACATTTGCAGAGGATGTTGGGGCTTTCATCGCACAAGAATGGGTAAGAAGATTTGGTGGGAAAAAAGAATAAAGAAGATCACCAAGATTTGTGGATTCTTAACTCAACTCGTATATTGTTCCCAACAGTTGTTGCTTCACTTAGGCCATATTCTCTAAGTTTCTCAATAGGTACGTCGTTTCCAGCATAGTCGATAAAAACAGAACTGACGCCATTAACAAAATTTGTTCCAGAAACGAAAAACGTTTTGGGAACAGCAGAAATATATTCTTTCTCTTCCAGCAAATATATAGAAAGTGAAGTTAACGAATCGGGCTTCTCAAAATTAACGTAGTTCTGAACAGCCTTCTCAAGATTTTTGAACTGCTGTGCAATTTTACTAGTTCGTGTGTTCTCGTAAATCTTCGTTGAAGGGATTAAAGTTAACGCTACCGTCATTAAAAGAGAAATGATCATGATTGCTATAAGCAATTCAACTATGGTGAAGCCAAGACGGAATTTTAGAGACACAAACGGCTTCGTCAGCATATACCTCATCCTTTAAAAGCCAATCCCCCGTTTCCGGGGGATTGGTTGTTAATCCAGATAAATTACCACCATTTTTGCAAGTTGAATGTAAGTGTTAAGTCGGCACCTGTATTTCCCTGAACTTCTCCCATTCCATTGCTTCTTACTTTGTCTGCGTCAACATCTTTACCTGAGTATGTTATCGTACAGTTGTAAACTCCACCTGTTCCTGTTGTAACCGCAACTGAGAAATTCGTCGGTGTTGCGCTTAGATATTTGCTACTAACAAGTGTACCAATCGAAATCCCCGTAATCGACGCCGCTGCTGTTGGTTTTTCTGTATTCCAGTAGTTCTCAACCGCTGTTTTAATGTTCCTGAAGTTCTGCGCAACCTGGCTTGCCTTTGCGTTTTTCACTGCGTTCAATGCAAGTGGTGTTGCAACTGCCATGAGCGCTGCGATAACCGCCAAGACTATCAAGAGTTCAACCAACGTAAAACCTTTTCTCATACTACCGACCTCCCTTTTTCAAGATTTACATTTGTATTATAACACCATAGCAATAATTTAAACCATTGTGAGGATAAAACGTAGAAATCTTAGAATGAAAAGCACAAAATTAAGTATGAAATGCAAAAATTCAAAAGTGAACGAAATACATACAAACAAAAAAACCGCAGTAAGTGAAAAACTTACTGCGGTATTCTTTTAAACTGTTATGATTTTAAATTCTTCAGTATTACTCACCGATCTGCATTCTGACAAATCTTGAAACTTGGATATTCTCTCCAATCTTTGCGATTGCTTGCTGAATCATGTCCTTAATTGTTATTGTCTGGTCAAGGGCATATTTTTGTTCGAGCAGACAGTAGTCCTGATAGAAGCTTTCGAGTTTTCCTTCGATTATCTTTTCAATGACTTGTGTTGGCTTTCCGGAATCTTTAAGCTGGTCTCTGTATATTTCTTTTTCCTTTTCAATAACATCAGCTGGTACATCTTCTCTCTTAACCCATCTTGGAGCCATCGCTGCAATGTGCATAGCTATCTTTGTTCCAAGTTCTTTGAATTCATCTGTTCTTGCAACGAAGTCTGTTTCACAGTTAAGTTCTACAAGAACGCCGAGTTTTCCGTTGTGGTGGACGTAGGAAATGATAAGTCCCTCGTTCGTTTCTCTTCCGGCTTTTTTTGCTGCTTTTGCGAGACCTTTCTTCCTGAGAATTTCAATAGCTTTTTCGACATCTCCATTCGCTTCCGTAAGTGCGTTCTTACAATCCATCATACCTGCACCGGTTCTTTCGCGTAGTTCTTTAACCATTTGTGCGCTAATTTCCATGTTCCATACCTCCCTGTTATTTTATTTGAAAACTCTTTAAATTTTCGCCTCCCGCCATTCTGTGTCCAGCACTAAGATATAATTGTAACCCAATTCTTTAAGTATTTCAATACCTCTTTCAACGCCTCTTCCTATTTGGTTTAAACTATGTGCGTCTGACCCTATGGTTATATTCCTTCCGCCAAGGGATTTATAAAGCCTTAAAATCTCGAACGATGGATTTGGTTCTCCGTATAATTCAATGCTGGCTGTGTTAATTTCTAAGGACTTTCCTTGACTTATCAAGAGCTTTAAAATGTCTGTTATTATATCAAAAAGTTCCTTTGAGAAGGGCTCATTCTGATTCTGATACCTTCTCGGAAAGTCGAGGTGTGCCAAAGCATGGTATCCATCAAATCTTTTCATTATATCATACAAACGCAAAAGATAGTTCCTATACGATTCTTGATTTATAGGTTCTTCTACGTAGTGGTGCGACAGGAGAACATAGTCAAATTTCTTCGTATCTACGTTCAATTCTTTAACTCCATCCCAACCGAGTTCAACCCCTACTGGTAGTGAATATCTTTCCATTTCTTTTCTGTATGTATCGATATCAATAGTGTTTGCATGTTCATCAGCAAGTTCATAGTGGTCAGTTATTATTATATGCTTTATTTTCTTCTCCCTTGCAGCGTTGATGATATCAAGAATTTCCGATTCTGAGTCCGGTGAATAGTTGCTGTGTATGTGGTAGTCCGCCAAAAGTTCTCGTACTCTCACCTGTTAACCTCCTCAATTGCTTTTATTAAACTCAAGAATATTGGATGTGGAGCGCCTACTTTCGACTTGAACTCTGGGTGGTACTGTACACCTACAAAGAATGGATGATTGTCCAACTCAACGGCTTCTAAGAACTCAGCTCTGCCTGAAATTGTAAGTTTGTAACCTTCTTCTCCGGGGAGTTTGTACATAAAACCATAGTTGTCAGTATCCGCTTCGTATCTATGCCTGTGCCTTTCATGAACCGCATCTTCGCCATATATAGAGTACAATTTCGTTCCCTTCAGAACCTCCATTCTTTGAGCTCCAAGCCTCATCGTGCCACCGAGGTTCATTATCTTTTTCTGCTCTTCCATCATATTAACAACTGGATGTGGTGTATCTTCATAGAACTCTGTTGAATTCGCATCTTTTAAGTTAAAAACGTTTCTTGCGAATTCTATAACCATAAGTTGCATACCAAGGCATATTCCGAGTATTGGTTTTCTATTTTCCCTTGCGTATTTTATAGCCTTTATTTTCCCTTCTATTCCTCTTCTTCCAAAACCGCCGGGAATAATCAGTGCGTCAAATGAAGAGAGTTTTTGAGCAACACCTTCATCGTCAAGCTCTTCAAGTTCTTGTGCGTCTATTACAACCGGTTTTTGCACCCCAGCTAAAAATATCGATTCAATTATGCTCTTGTACGCATCATCTGTTCCAAGATATTTACCAACGAGTGCAATTCTGTAAGGTTTGAAAGATTTCGGATACGTCCAGTTGAGTGGTTTATCCTCAAGTTGTAAGTTCAATCTATTTGCTACAAGCTTATGCACACCAGCTTCGTAAAGCGTTTCAGGAATTTGATACACATTTCCTATGTCCGGAAGGTTTATAACCATTTCCCTTGAAACACCGCTGAACAAAGCTATCTTGTAAAGACTTTGCGAATCGATAGGCATTTCACTTCGTACAACTATTATGTCAGGCTGTATACCAATTTTTCTTAGCAACTGAACTGACTGTTGTGTTGGTTTAGTCTTGAATTCATTCGTTACTCTCAAATACGGTACGTACGTTACGTGAATAAAGAGAAAATCATTTCTATTCTTTTCAAATGCGAGTTCGCGGACAGCTTCAAGAAATACTTCACCCTCTATGTCTCCAACCGTACCACCAATCTCTATAGACAGAACCTTACCAGGCATGGAAGTAATTCGCTCTTTAATTTCAGATGTAACGTGAGGAACAACTTGAACAGTTGAACCTAAATACTTTCCTTCGCGTTCTCTTTGGATAATTGCAGAGTATATCTGCCCTGCCGTTATGTTGTTTTTTCTTGTCATGCTAACTCCGAGGAATCTTTCGTAATGCCCCAAATCAAGATCTGCCTCGTAACCGTCATCTGTTACAAAGACCTCGCCATGTTGATTTGGATTCATTGTTCCTGCATCGACATTTAAATACGGGTCTATTTTTAAAACATTAATGTCCACCCCTGCTTCTTTTAGTGTTCTTGCCAAAGAAGCAGAGAATATTCCTTTACCTATTCCGCTGAGCACTCCGCCAGTCACAACTATATACTTCTCGGGCATATACTGCACCCCCAAGTTTCCAATTAATTGTACATGAATCACACAGCTTGCGAATTATTGTGCAACACCACTTAACACTTATGACAAGTTTACACGGATATTTGTCAATCTTCAAGGAAAAACTTATTAAGTTTCGTTAACTTTTTGTTTTGTTTAAGTAAGAAGGCTTTTCTTCTGTAGATTTATCATCTTAACAGTAGATGTTTTCGCACAATGATATATAATTAACTTTGGAAATATTCAGAATTTAACAGAGGTGGTATTTAAGTGTTGAATATTGAAAGAATAGAAAATATACCACACAAACCAGGTGTATATTTTTTCAAGAAAGATAAAGAGTACATATATATAGGCAAAGCTAAAGACCTCAAGAAGAGGTTAACGTCTCATTTTAAAGCCAAGGAAGGGAAGAGTAAACTCATAGTCGAGGAAGCGGACGATTTAGAGATAATGATACTGGAAAACGAAAAGGAAGCTCTTATCCTTGAAGCCAATATGATTTATGAACACAAACCAAAATACAATGCGATGCTGAAAGATACGCAGGTGTATCCGTACATTAGAGTTTCTGAAGACGAAATTCCGTACCTCGAAATTGTCCGTGCACGGAAGGGTTTTGGGCTATTCTTTGGTCCCTTTACTAACGTATCTTTTACGAGACAGTTGTTTGAAGTGCTTAGAAAGGTCTACAAGTTTAGAACATGTAAGAGAGATTTGAGGCTCGTTAAGAAACCATGCATGGATTATCATCTTGGATTGTGTTCAGGTGTATGCATAGGTGAGGAGAGCAAAGAGGAATACAACCAAAGAATTTCGGAACTGATGAGAGTCTTGAAAGGTCAGTTCTTAAATGTCGTAGATTACGTGAAATCTAAGATGGAGCAGCATGCAAAGCTACTGGATTTTGAAAATGCAGCAAAATACCGCGATATACTGCTCAACTTCAACAAAGTTATGGAAATGCAAGGGGTTGTCTTAAGCGAAAATATTAACCTTGATGCAGTTGCAGGAAAACACGGTACATATTTGGTTCTGAAAATCCGTTCAGGTTATCTGATAGCAAAACTGGTCTACGAATTTGACGGTTCTTTAGAAGATTTTATCGAACAGTTCTATCTGACAAAGAATTCAGATATACCTGAAATGATATTAGTAGAGCATAGGACAAAGAGTATAGCAGAGCTTGAAAAGATTTTGAATGTAAGATTCATTATTCCAAGTAATGATGAACAATTGCAAATATTGAATAAAGCTGTTGACAACTTGAACTACGAAGTTGGTCTCATACTCTCTAATAGATCTATTTTAAAACAGATGAAAGAACTTCTTGGTTTAAGCAGATTCCCGAAGAGAATAGAAGGCATTGATATCTCACATTTGGCAGGTAAGAACACTGTCGCATCGCTTGTAGTATTCGAAAACGGAGAAGTGAAGAAAGATGAATATAGGAGATACAAATTAGGCGATGTGCTTGATGACTTCAAAAGCATAGAGATGGTCGTAAAACGACGATATGTTAAACATGAGTTGCCGGATTTATTGTTTGTCGATGGTGGAATTGGGCAAGTAAATTCTGCATATAATGCTTTGAAAGAAATCAACAAGGACTGTGATGTTATAGGTTTAGCAAAAGAGGAAGAGATAATAGTTACAAAACATGGCATGGTAAGGTTAGACTACAATCATCCAGTACTAAGACTTTTAGTAAAGTTACGGGACGAAACGCACCGCGTAGCCAATAAGTTTACTCGCGAGTTATCATCTAAGAAATCGCTAAGAAGCGTTTTAGATGATATAAAATTGATAGGTCCAAAACGCAAACGCTTATTACTTGAACGTTACACTTCGGTTGATGAATTGAGAAATGCGTCAAGGGCAGAAATCGAGCAATTAATAGGAAAAAAGGCTGCAGAAAGTTTGCTAAGTGAACTATCTGGTCTCAGAGATGTTTAAACTAATGTTAAGTAAGTTGATAATCACGGCATTGGTGTTATAATTTATGAAGTAAAAGTAAAACACCCTACAATCTCAATTTTTTAAAATTCTTATAGGAGGTGGGTTTAGTTGACCACGTTTATCATCAGGAGGTTACTTTTGTTACCACTGATAGTGGTTGGTGTCTCACTGATCATCTTCAGTCTCTTTCAGATTCTCGGACCAGATAAACTTCTCGCTTCGTACGTGAACCCCAACGTTTTCGACAAGTTAACACCAAGCGAACTCGATGCGTTAAAAGAAAAGTATGGGCTTAACGATCCGTTTGTTCAACGATATGGAAAGTGGCTCTGGAATGCATTAAAAGGAGATTTGGGTTGGTCTCAAGTCGGTAAAGAGCCAGTTCTAAAAGCTATTTGGAGTAGGTTCCCGTATACGCTTGAACTTGCACTCTACGCTTTGTTACCAGTAGTTGGTGTAGGTATATGGCTCGGTGTAGCGGCTGCAGTAAATCGTGACAAGTTTTTAGACCACTTTATAAGAATATTTGCTATCGTTGGATGGTCATTCCCAGATTTTGTCTTCGGATTGCTCATATTAATGGTATTCTACTCTGTCCTTGGCTGGTTCCCGCCAGGAAATCTGTCACAATGGGCAGAAGAAGTTGTCAAATCGCCTGAATACCTAAAAGTCACTCATCTTTTGACAATTGATGCTTTGATAAACGGAAGACTTGACATTTTCTGGGATGCATTGCGACATATCATAGGTCCTGTAATGACGCTCTCATTCCTCTGGTGGGCATACTTGCTTAGAATAACAAGATCAAGTATGCTTGAAGTTCTTTCTAAGGAATATGTTAGAACGGCAAGAGCAAAAGGTGTTGCCGAACATGATGTAATTCACAAACACGCAAAAAGAAATGCGATGATACCTGTTGTCACAGTTGCAGGTGCAATGGTCATCGGTCTTCTCTCTGGTACGGTTATCGTTGAAGTCATATTCAACAGAACAGGTATAGGTAGACTTGCAGCAGAGGCTGCTGTACAACTTGACTACGCAACAGTGCTTGGAAACACTCTGTTCTACTCAACTATACTTGTCCTTGGTAACCTCATCATTGACATACTTTACGCAGTATTCGACCCAAGAGTCAGACTTGGTTGAGGAGGTGCCAGAAAATGAGCGAAAATGTAGTTACCAAAACGAAAACAAATACAGAATTTAAGAGAGTGATGCGGAAAATTTTAAGAAACCCTTCCGCTGTTCTTGGATTTGTCCTATTAGCTTTCTTCATCTTAGTGGCAATTTTTGCACCTCTTATTGCTAAACCGTTGAACCCTCTCATGTTAGATGAAAATGGAAACCCGACGAAACTTGATGATCCTTACATAATGCCTATCATTACGTGGAGTTCCGAACCTGTTCCACCGTCAGCGGAACATCCATTCGGTATGATTCAAGGTAGGGATATATTCTACGGTGTTGTGTGGGGTACAAGAACTGCGTTCTTTATAGGTTTAACGGTGACTATCATCTCAACCATTTTTGGTATAATAATTGGTTCTATCGCCGGTTACTACGGTGGTTGGTTAGACGAAATTCTCATGAGGATAACGGACGTTTTCATGTCTATTCCTTTTTTGCTTGCTGCGATGGTTCTAACCACAATTCTTGGAAATGGTCTTGACAAGGTGATGATTGCAATGACCGTATTTGGTTGGATGGGTGCTGCAAGGCTTATAAGAGCTAATATCCTTCAAGTGAAAGAAGAACAATTCGTTCTTGCAGCAAAGGCACTCGGAATAAAGGACTATTTCATAATCATGAGGCATATCTTACCAAATACAATTTTCCCAGTTCTTATACAAGCATCAATGCGTATGGGTTCCCTTGTTATCACTGCTGCTGGTTTGTCATTCCTTGGACTTGGCGCACCGGTCGGATACGCAGATTGGGGTTCAATGCTTAATTTTACGCGTAACTGGATACTCGGAACTAGCGGGTCGGCTTTCACTTACTGGTATGCCGTTTTCTATCCAGGTATGGCAATGGTACTTTTCGTTCTTGCTTGGAACCTCGTCGGTGATGCTCTAAGAGACGTATTTGACCCAAGACTTAAATGACGGCTGGAGGTGAAGAAATTGGAAAAGACACCACTATTAACGGTAAGTAATTTGAGAACCTATTTCTATACAGAAGATGGCGTTGTTAAAGCTGTCGACGGTGTGGATTTCGAAGTCTACGAAGGTGAGACACTTGGTATCGTTGGTGAATCAGGAAGTGGTAAAAGTGTCACATCGTTGACGATATTAAGACTTCTTGACCCAAAAGGAAAGATCGAAGAAGGTAGCGAAATCATTTTCAATGGGAAGAACTTGCTTGAACTTAACGATGACGAAATGAGAAAGATCAGAGGTAACGAAATTGCGATGATATTCCAAGAACCAATGGTTGCACTCAACCCAGTTTTCACAATAGGTGAACAGATAATGGAAGCTATATTGCTCCACCAAGATGTTGATAAGAAAACAGCAAGGCAAATGGCAATCGATATGTTGAGAAAAGTTGGAATTCCTGAACCTGAGAAACGCGTCGACGAATACCCACACGAACTATCCGGTGGTATGAGGCAAAGAGCAATGATAGCTATGGCTCTATCATGCAGGCCCAAATTGCTCATAGCAGACGAGCCAACGACTGCTCTCGATGTTACTATTCAGGCTCAGATACTCGAATTGATGAAGGAATTACAAAAAGAATACGGAATGGCAATTATATTGATTACCCACGACGTAGGGGTCATTGCAGAGAATGCAGACCGTGTCGTTGTTATGTACGGCGGTAAGGTTATGGAGACATCTGATGTAAAGACAATTTTCAAAAAGCCAAAACACCCATACACCTGGGGTCTTTTAAATGCTATACCGAGGCTTGATATTGAACAAGACAGGCTTTACAGCATACCCGGTATGGTACCTGATCCACTTCACTTCCCAGTTGGTTGCCGTTTCAGCAACAGGTGTGAATTCAAAGAAGATAAATGCTCCGTTGAGATGCCACCACTTGTTGAGGTAGAACCAGGACATCTCTCAAGATGCTTCTTCTACCGCAAAGTTGAAGAAGCTCAAAAAATATTGAAGGCTGGTGAAGGAGCATGAGCGAAGTAAGGACACAAAACAATTCAACGATGAGCAACACAACTTCTGAAAAGCAGGTTCTCCTCAGAATTGATAATCTCGTTAAACACTTTCCAATCAAGGCTGGTGTTTTCAAAAGAATTGTAGCCTGGGTAAAGGCAGTCGATGGCGTAAGTTTTAATGTGTACAAAGGTGAAACTGTTGGTCTCGTTGGCGAATCCGGTTGCGGTAAGACGACTGTTGGTATGACACTTCTAAGGTTGTATGAACCAACATCCGGAAGGATTATTGTGGATGGTGAAGATACAACACATTACTTCCTTCCAAGCTGGAAAGCAAAGCAGTATGTCAAAAAGAATTACATAGACAAATTCAAAGAAGAGGGTTTTGTTCCAAAAGACGATGTAGACAAGAAGTATTTTGAAATCTTCACCAAGAGCGGAGAAGAAGCTCTGGTGAACTATCTTACAAACGATTTGCAAGAAAAACGCCTTCAATTTAGAAGGGATATCCAAATTGTTTTTCAGGACCCGTACAGTTCTCTTAATCCAAGAATGAGAGTAAAGAACATACTTGCTGAAGGTCCTATCGCACACGGTATGATTACAAAATCCCAAGCTATTGACCGAGTTGGTAAAGCGCTTGAAGAAGTAGGCATTCACAAGAATCACATGTACAGATTCCCACACGAGTTCTCCGGTGGTCAAAGGCAAAGAATAGGTATCGCAAGAGCATTGCTGATGAATCCGAAGCTTATAATCGCAGACGAAGCGGTAGCTGCTCTTGATGTCTCTATTAGGTCTCAGGTTATAAACCTCATGATGGACCTTCAAAAAGAGCACAATTTGACATACTTGTTCATTTCACATGATTTGTCGTTGATTAAATACATTTCAAGCAGAGTCGTTGTCATGTACCTTGGTAAAGTTGTAGAAACAGCTCTCAAAAAGGACTTATTTGATGAACCACTGCACCCATACACAAAAGCGCTCATGAGTGCAATACCAGTACCAAACCCGGAATTCAAAAAGCAGAGGATAATACTCCAGGGCGACGTTCCAAGTCCAGTTAATCCGCCAAGCGGTTGTCCGTTCCACCCGAGGTGCCCAGTTGCAAAACCAATTTGTTCAAAGGAAAAGCCGGAGCTAAGAGAAATTAAACCTGAGCATTTTGTAGCATGTCACTTCCCAGGAAGTCTGTAATAATACAAAAAATTGAGCCGCCTTTTTAAAAAGGCGGCTCGTTATTTTTTAGTTCATTTGTTGATTTAAGCGTATATATCTTTTCTGTTGTAATAAACAATACAAAAAGCAAATCCAACAAAATACATCAAAACAACTATTGAAAACGCGAGCCAGTGGAACTCACCGGTTTTAATAATATCCGCTGGGTCAAAAATACCAAAAGGAGTGAATTTTTTAACATAAGAGTATTCTTCATACACCCTTGCGATTAAGCCGAGTATGTAGAAAAACCCGAGTGCAAATATTGTACCCGCATCTGCCAGTGTCCTTTTTCTGAAAATCGTTGAAAGCACGTTCCCAATAAGGGCCATAAAAATATGCACAGCCCAGAAAGATAGTGAAATATACCAGAAAAGATTTGTGTCAAACGGTTTAACTTTGTAAGTGTTGAACATCCACAAAAGTGCGAAAGAGATTATTGTATCGTAGATCAGAAGTATAACAGTAACTACAAGGAGCTTTTCAAAAACATACCTGCTTCTGCTTATTGGCTTTGACAAAAGGAATTCGACAGTTTTTTCGTGTTCTTCTTTGGAAAGCATTGACGATGCTAAGCGCATGACGTAGAAAGTTGCGAAGAGCGAAATCCAAATCTGCCCTTGCATTGCAAAGAAGTGGAGTATATTTGAAAAATCAATTTGGTCAATACCAAAAAGCTTTAGGAAGGCTTTGGGCAACAGTTGCATCTTAGAGCTGAAAAGCCCGCCCTCACCAGCGAAACTTGGAAAGAGTGCAGAATACATATACTGAATACCGATGATAAATATCAGCCAAATAAGAAGTGATTTAAGATTTCTCCTGAATTCCCATTTGAAAACTTGCATCTATTCCATCCCCTTTCTTTTGTCGTTAGGTCAATTCTCTTGAGAAGGCTTATAGAGTTCTTCAAAAACATCCTCTAAAGCCAAGTCTTCTACGCTTATATCGGAAAAGTCAAGGTTCAAAATTAATTCCTTCAGTTTTTCTGGATTTCCATCAAAATAAATTATGTACCCTCCGTTCTCTATACCCTCATTTATTTCGACAAATTCTGCAAACTTTGAACTTATGTTGTCTATGCTATTGGCTTCTTTCAAGCTCACAACTATTTTCTTCATGCTCCTCTTGAACTTTGGAGGCGTTACGATATGCCCTTCTTTTATAAATATAACCCTATCGCAAAGCTTCTCAACTTCGCTCAGCACGTGAGATGACAGAAATATACCAACGCCACTTTCCTTCTGTTCAAGCAATATTTTGTAAAATGTTTTTTGCACAAAAGGATCCAACCCATTTGTTGGTTCGTCCATAATAAGCAGTTTGGGTTTGTGTGCAAGTGCTTGAATTATCGAAACTTTTTTCTTATTACCCATAGATAATTCCTCAAATTTTTTGTTTAAAGGTATATCAAAGATTTTACACAGCTGTTCACAATAATTGTCATCAAAATTCTTATAAAAACTTTTGTAAAGCTCCAGTATCTTTATAACTCGAGCATCATCGTAGTAGTTAGTCTCACCCGGTACGTACCCTATCTTTTCAACTAATTTTGGAAGACTTTTCTGGTTAACTTTCTCTCCAAATACTTTTATATCTCCAGCATCTGGTATTAGGTATCCCATAATTGTTCTAATCGTTGTTGATTTTCCAGCACCGTTCGGACCTACAAACCCCACTATCTCTTTCTCATTAACTATGAAACTGACATTTTCAATTCCTATTTTCTTTCCGTAAAATTTGGTAAGATCTTGTACCTCCAATAACACATTACCACCTCCGTGAATGTTACACAAATGAAAGTTAGCATTACTAATAAGATTATATCACAACACAAATAAAAAGAGCCCCATTTCGGGGCTCTGCTTTCCAACTTCTTGATAATAACAATTATTTGTATTCTTCTGCGAGGTATTTCTTAATTTCAGAATCTGCTTTCTTGATAGCACTTTCCATATCAACTTTACCGTTGATAAAGTCATTGAACATTGTGCTGACTACGTTTCTAATTTCTGTCCAAACTGAGAGTTGTGGGTCCATCTTCGCATTGTCAATCTGCTGTAGTGGTATTTCAAGCAATGGGTCTGCTTTGGCTGCGTTCTTCCAAATTGTCGTTTGAAGTGCTGCTTTCCTGACTGGCAAGTAACCAGTATTGACTGCCCAGTAAGCTGTGACTTCTGGAGAGATTAAGTACTTCATAAATTCCCAAGCAGCTCTTTTTTCCTCTTCCTTAGCCGTTGTGAACATTATTACATCTGTACCTGCGAACGGAACGTTTCTTGTCTTCCAAACTGGTACTGGTGCCCATGACCACTGGAATTTACCCTTCGCTGATTGTTCAACGTATGTTCTACCTGCTATTGTGTCGATGTAGGACAACACCGTGCCTTGACCAAATATGTCGTTCAAATAACCGCCTTGTGCGAACGCAGCCTTATCGTCAAGCAGTTTTTTGAAGAACGTAAGAACTTCTCTGGTTTCTGGTGAGTCTATTGCAGAAACATATTTGCCATCTTTACCGAGCTTAACAATGTCGCCACCGCGCATCATTAGGAAAATTTGGAATGTGTCAACTGTTGTTCTGAATGCGAAGCCATATACATCTGGTTTTCCGTCTTTGTTCTTATCTTTTGTCAATGCCTTGGATGCATAAAGAAGCTCATTTATTGACTTTGGCGCACTTACGCCAGCTGCTGAAAATGCCGTTGCATTATAGTAGAAAATGTAAAGACTCTTGTTGAAAGGTACTGCATATACTGTTGTTCCCCATGTACAGTTGTCTCTGAAAGCTTTGAATACGTCTTCCCATTCAGCTTTGGTCATACCTATCTTTGGATCATTTATATACTTGTTCAATGGTTCAACGATCTTGCTCTGCAAGAGCTTTGCTGTCCAGTTTGCATATGCCTGTGAAATAGTTGGAAGCTGACCTGCTTGGACGCCAGCAAGGAGTTTCTGCTGCAATGCATTGTAGTTACCAATATATACCGCTTCAACAACGATATCAGGGTGTGATTCGTTGAATGCCTTAACTATCTGGTTGAGTGTCTCACCCTGTGCACCACCCATGGCATGCCAAAAGACCACTTTCGTAGCACCGAAGAACGTGACCGCTAAGACTAACAAGCTGACGATAAGGAACTTCTTCATACCCTGTACACCTCCCGTTTGATTATGAAGAATCGAAGATTCTTACCATACTACCGTAGCATACTATTATATCATGTTATGTTAAGAAACTAATAAGACATTTTAAGTTTAAAAAATCGCCTACAGGTCCAATTTCAGCGATTTTACAGGTCCCCCTTGCTCTATAGCAATTTTATTCAGTTTTTCTAAAATCTCGTCTTTATTTAAACCCATTCGTTCGATTTCTTCGCCAAGCGTTCCCCATTTTACATCACCGCAGACTATAACTTTGATACCAATTTCGAGCAACGGTGATATCAGATAGGGAAAGTGTTCAGCAATTTCTTCAAAGCTTGTATTCTCTTTTATATATTTTTCATTCAGCCCGTTCATATTAACACCTCCACGCACTATTTCGTACATTTAATTCTTATTCATTGCAACCACAATCGGATGTATTGCTCTTGGCTTTGCAATTTTTAGTATCTTTATTGCTTCTTTTATCGTGCTTCCTGTAGTAAGAACATCGTCTATAAGGATAATGTTTCTATCTGATATCTTCCGATCTGCACTATCTACTAACGCAAATTTTCCTCTCACAGCCTCGGTTCTATCAGTAGTCTGGAGTTGATCTGTTTCTCGAAGAGCCGTTAGCGCTTTTAAAACAGGTATTCCAATTTCTTTTGAAAGTGCTTTCGCAATAAGGTACATATGGTCATATCCCCGTTTGTTCTTAGCTGTTTTAGTAGCTGGAATATATACTATGAAATCTGCGGCTATTAAATGTAGCTTAATCGTTTGCGAAAGCATCTTGGAGAATACTTTGGAAAGAGAATGATGATTTCTAAATTTGTAAGCGAGAATAAAGTCTCTGAGTTTCTCTTCGTATATTCCGAAGTATTTGACTTCAATGTTTTGTATGAATCTTCCAGTCATTGACGGCGGGCCATCAATAACCTTTACACAATCTTCGCAAAGCCTCTTTCCAAAACTTTGTTTTCCACAGACGATACATTCCGTGTTCGTTGCAATGTTTAAGACTGATTCAACTATCTCGTTTAATCTGTGAAGCATTTCCTCATATTTTTGTTCAATTACACCCATATTCTCAAGCTTCAAAGCTCCAGTATTTCGTATTCTTTTTGCTCCGGTCGCAATATTACTGCTGTTGACCTTCCTGTCAGATATCCGCATGATTCACCCGGATTTATGACAAGAGTCTTTCCTTCTGTTCGTATATCAAGCTGATGTGTATGACCGTAGAAGACAAAATCATAGAGTTGCGATTTTATGGCGGGAACAAGAGCGTACGGCTCATGCATCAAAAATATTCTGAAGCCGTGAAGTTCTTTTTCGTACGGCTGATTGTGGAGTTTGTTTTGGAATTTCTGCATCAAGAACAGCTTCTCACCATCATTGTTTCCAAAGATACCGAAGAATTCAATCTCATCAATCAAAAAACACGGCGCCACAAACGGTGAAACTATATCACCCAGATGAAAAATATGAGTTACGCCCTTTTGCTTTGCTATTTCAATAAATTTCTTGACGTTTGGTATGTTATCATGCGAATCACTTATTATCATCCATACTTCTTCCTTCTTGCCCAACACTCTCAACCTCCTCCTTAAATCTTGTGAAACGCATCATCAAGAATAGACCTATAAATATTATGAGATAATATGTTACAAGCCTAAACACGAATATACCAGTCATTGATGCTCGAGCACCATATATGTGTGAGAACACCATTTGATAGAATCCCTCTATACCACCGCTTGAACCCGGAGTAGGTACATAGTACACGATAGTATTAAGCATTGAGATGACACCCCAAATAGTAGTTAGAGGTACTTTTACATGACTCACATATTCTATAGATAACTTAAGCATCAGTGGAGACAATACAGATACTAAAATACCAAGAGCAACATCAACTAAAACAATCCAATAATTTTTTAATAGCAGTGTTTTCGTTGATGCACTCATATTATCAAGCCATGCAAGGGCCTTTATTTCTTTCTCTTGTATCTTTTCAGATTTTGTGAATTTCAAGAAGAATTTGAAAATCTTGTACAAAAATTCTTTGTTAACAAAGGCAATAAATCCGGCAATGCTGATACCTAAAGTAACTAAGAAGCCAACAATTATAACAGATAGACCGACAGTTCCTCTGAGAATTCCTACTACATCTTTGAGAAATATTATATCTACAACAGAAACAATTATGATTCCCTCAAACATTCTAACTATGGATATATTAGTTGCGTCATGTGAGGAAATTCCATTCTTTGTCAAATGATAGATTTGAAAAGGCTGACCACCAATAGACATAGGTGTTACGAACGAAAAGAAGATTGTGAAAAAGAAGTTTTCAAAAGAACGCCAAAAAGACAATCTATACCCCATGAACCTAACAAAGACCATTGTTCTGATGGCTTGTATTGAGTAATCTAAAAAAAGTAGGACTATGAGTATACCAAATCCCTTCAATGGAAATGACCTTAGAGCTGTTATTGGATCTTGCTTTGCAAAGAAAAGTCCAACGATGTTAACAATAGCTAAGCCTATTATCACAGCTATTATAACGTTAATTAATATCTTCTTTAAGTTCAATCATATCTCCCCCTACACATTTTACCCACGCTTATTTTATCAATATATTCTATTCTCAATAAAAAGCTTCACAAGTGCTATATCTTCTTGGCTTGTAATCTTAAAATTCAACCTGCTTCCCTGAACATAATAAATTTCATATCCGTTTGCAAGTACAATGGAAGCATCATCTGAAAAAAGATGAAGGTTTTCTATTTCACTCTCCATGGAGGACTTAATGATTTTATGCTTAAAAGTTTGAGGAGTTTGATGCAGGAAGATCTTGCTTCTCGGGACAATCTCGTCAATCTTAACACCGTCTTCAGAATAGCCCACAGTATCAGTAGCATTAATAGCAGTTACAACAGCGCCAAATTTTTTAGCATATTCTATGTTATGACTAATTATTTCTTTACTAACTAATGGTCTCGCACCATCGTGAATCAAAACGATATCATCTTCTTTTGCAAACGTTCCTAAAAAACTTACACCATTCCACACGGAATGCTCTCTCGTATCACCACCTGGAATGATGTAAACCTTATCTTTGAAATTCTCCAACTCTTTTTTGGTTTCTTCAATATACTTTTCAGGCGAGACAACTACTATTCTATCAAAGAGTTCCAGATTTACAAACTTGTCAACTAAATACTCAACAATCGTTCGATTACTTATTTTATAAAATTGTTTGGGCTTCTCCCATCCAAAACGCGAGCCTATTCCACCAAACATGAGCAATGCAAAGACTTTGGTATCTTTAATTTTTTCACTATTTGACATTTTCTCTCTCTTTCCTTTCTTGCACGAGTTTTAAAAATTCCTCTTCGTTTATGATTTTCACGCCAAATTTCTGTGCTTTCTGTAACTTACTACCAGGGTTTTCACCAACCACAAGATAATCAGTCTTCTTTGATATGTTATCTGTGAAATGTCCACCTAAGGATTCGATGTACTTTTTAATTTCCTCTCTTGAAAAGTTGCGGAGCGTACCAGTAACACATATTGTAAGTCCGTCGAGTATATTCTCTTCTTCGGTTATCTTGCTCTCCAAATTTACGTTTGCACATTTCAGCTTTTCAATTATTTCCCGCGTCTTTGGTGCTGCAAAGTATGTTACGATACTCTCAGCGATATCTTCTCCAATTCCCTCTATTTGTAAAAGTTCGTCAATCGAAGCATTCACAAGTTCATCGAGATTCCTAAACTTCTTTGCTATGACTTTTGCTGTTTTCTCTCCAACATCCGGTATACCAAGCCCAACGATCAACCTTTCAAGAGAGGTATCTTTAGCCCTCTCTATTTCGCTTAGAATATTCGATATCATCTTAGGACCAAGCCCACTGATTTGCGAAAGGTCAAATATCGTAAGGTAAAACAAATCTGCTATGTCCTTGACTAAACCGGCGTCGACTATCTTCGAAATAATCTTTGGACCGAGTCCTTGGATATTTAAAGCCTCTCTTGAGACAAAGACCTCAAGATGCCTTTTCAATTTTGCACTGCAGTGAGGATTAAGACATTTGTAAGCAACATACTCACCTGACTCTTTACCAACGGGACCTCCACATACTGGACATGTTTCAGGTGGCGCTACTGGTATTTCGGAACCGGTTCGCAAATCAGCGATAACTTGAACAACTTGAGGAATTATTCCGCCAGCTTTTTCAATAAGTACATAATCACCGATACGTATGTCTTTTTCTTGGATGTAATCAAAATTGTGTAACGACGCACGTTTAATAACCGTTCCTTCTAATTCAGTTGGCTCAAATTCAGCAACCGGCGTTATTACACCTGTTCTCCCAACTTGGTATGTAACGCCCAATAGTTTTGTTCTTGCTTGCTGTGCTGGGAACTTAAATGCAATTGCCCACCTTGGTGCTTTTGCAGTCCAGCCAAGCTCATTCTGTTTTTGAAAATCATTGACCTTGATTACCACACCATCTACCCAGTATTCCAATTCATGCCTTTTAGCAGCCCATTCCTGCCAATAAGCGATAACCTCTTCTATTGAATTGCACAATCTATTGTGAGGGTTGACTTTAAAATGGAGCCTCTTTAAGAATTCAAGAGCCTCCCAATGAGTTCTTAGGTTATATAAGTTTGGCTTCACAACAAAATAAATGAAAGAATCGAGCTTTCTCTGAGCAACTTCGCTTGGGTCCAAGAGGTGGAGAGTACCTGCCGTGGCGTTTCTTGGATTCGCAAATGCTGGCAAACCATTTTCCTCTCTCTGCTGATTGTATTCCTCAAAGTAACTAACCGGCATGTATATTTCACCGCGCACCTCAATATCTATCGGTTCGGGCAATTTGAGAGGGATTGATTTAATTGTCTTCACATTGGCGGTAATGTCATCTCCTCTGAGTCCATCGCCTCTTGTAATAGCTTTCATTAAGATTCCTTTCTCATACCTTAAAGCCACTGACACACCATCTATTTTAAGTTCAGCAACGTATTCGACATCACCAACAGATTTTCTTACACGTTCATGGAAGTTAAGCATCTCAGCTTCGTTGTAAGTATTATCTAAACTCAACATTGGTTCGCTGTGTTCAACTGTTTCGAAGCCTTCCAAAAGCTGACCCCCGACTCTTTGCGTTGGCGAGTCAGGGGTTCTTAATTCAGGATACTTTTCCTCAAGCTCTATCAGTCTTTTCATCAGTTTGTCATATTCTTCATCTGTTATTACAGGGCTTGCAAGAACGTAATAACGATAGTTGTGGTACTCGATTTCATTTCTTAGCTTTTCTACTTCTTCTCTTATCTTTTCGGGAACCATTCTTTACACCACTCTTTTCCCTTAATTCATAGGTTTGCTCAACATCTTCTGTTTTCACCTTCTTCTTGCTTTTCTTACCTTTCTTTTCAATTTGTTCGCTCTTTTTACCTCTATTGCTTTTGGCATTACTTTCAAGCATTCTCAATTCTTCATCTGTAGGTATCTCAAAATTTATCTCCATTCTGATTTTATCAGCTCGAACTACCTTAGCTTTTAGCATATCGCCGATCCTATAAACAGTTCCAGTATGCTTACCCACAAGCATACTTTTAACATCGTCGTAGTAGTAATAATCATCAAGTGTCGACACGTGAATCAAACCTGAGATGTATTTATCTGGAATCTCAACGAACATCCCAAATTTTGTCACTGAGGTCACAACGACATCGTATATTTCACCTATACGTTTGGATATATAGTCTATCTTCTTCAAGGCATCGTAATCCCATTCTGCTTCGTCGGCAACGCGTTCACGTTTACTGCAGTGGACGGCTGCTTTTGCAAGGTATTTTTCTAACTTCTTCATTTCCTTTTTCTGTATAGCTCCACCTTTTTCCAAGTACAGCTTCAATAATCTGTGTACAATTAAGTCTGGATAACGTCTTATAGGAGACGTAAAATGAGTGTACGCTTCAGACGCAAGTCCAAAATGTCCAACGTTGCCCGGAGAATACACGGCACGTTTCATAGAGCGAACTAAGAGTCTTTGAATACTACTTCTCAGTGGATGGTCTTTCGTCTTCTCGAGTAATTCTTGCAGAACTCTTGGATGCACCCTTTGTGGCAGTTTCATCTTTATACCTATGGCACTAAGATAATTCTTTAATTGCAAAAGCGTGTCAAAATCAGGCTCCTCGTGGATACGATATAGAAACGGAATATCTGCATTGTGGAATATTTCAGCCACCGTCTCATTAGCTTTAATCATGAATTCTTCGATAATGACTTCTGACTCTCCGCGTTTTCTCGGGACTATGTCAACCGCATGACCCTGTTCGTCGAGAACAATCTTTACTTCGTCCCCTTCTATGTCGAGAATAGCTCCTCTGCGCCTTCTGTTTTCTCTAAGCACATCTTTCAACTCTTTCATGAGATATATATGCTCTGCAAGGTCTTTCAATTTATCGCCTTCTGGTTTATCTTCCAAAAATGCGTTCACGTCGTCGTATACTAATCTTCTGTAACTTCTAATCACGCCGTTTCCGACTTTGTAGTTCACAACGTCACCATCTCTATCGATTTCCATAAGCAAAGACATTACCAGCCTATCTTCACCTTGCACAAGACTACACAGTCCGTTTGAAAGCTTGAACGGGAGCATTGGTATTACTCTATCAGCTAAATACACGCTCGTTGCACGATTATAGGCTTCTTGGTCGAGTGCAGTTCCTGGCTTTACATAATGAGCAACATCTGCAATATGTACGCCCAGCAAATAATTTCCATTAGGAAGTTTTTTTACTTGCACAGCGTCGTCGAAATCTTTAGCGTCAGGTCCGTCGATTGTGACTATAATTTCATCTCTGAAATCCCATCTGCCCTCGATATCTTCTGGTCTTACGTTATCCGGCAACTCGGCAACTTCCTTTAAAACTTCTTCAGGGAATTGCACTGGCAAATTGTGTTTCACAACAACAGTTGGAAAATCAGTAGCTGGGTCTTCGACCTTTCCAAGCACCTCAATTATTTTTGCCTCAGGCGACCTTTTAACTGAAGGATAGCGGGTAATCTCTGCAACAACCTTCATTCCAGGCTTTGCGCCGTTGATTTCTTCAACAGGTACAGCAAATTCGTATGGAAGTTTTGGATCATCCGGTATCACAAATGAAAATTGCCCGCGTGTCTGAAAAACACCGACAAACTGTTTTATTCCACGTTCCAATATGCGTACGACTCTACCTTCGGGTAGCTCGTACCACTTGCCAACAATCTGCACTTGAACCTTGTCTTTGTGCATTGCAAGATTTGTTTTTTCAATAGGAACCGCTATCTCTTGCCCGTCGTCTGTTAAGACAAATGTTAAATTACCACTTCTCGTAAATTCTATTGTACCAGTAAAGAGATTTCCCTTCGTGATTGCATATCTTCCGTCGTCTCGCTTAAAAATAAATCCACTCTCAGTAAGCTCTTCCAATTGTTCTTTCAACAACTGTTTTTCTTTATCATCGTTTAACCCAAAGTATCTGCACAGTTCTTTAAATGTCATTGGGGTGTATTCTTCAGACTTAAAAAATTTTTTCAACTCGTTTTTCTTAGGCACGTATAGCCCTCCCTTATTTCTATCTCAATAAATATTATACCATACCTAAGTAATAATTAATTTCGACAACATTCGAATCGATAGAGCATTTTTCGTCTTTGATACGAGTTATTTTACATTTTCAGAGAATTTGACGCCCATTTATGCTGATGATAAACTTTCTTTGGACAATTTAGACAAAGAACTATAAAGGGAGGAAGCCTTGTGCAGACGAAAAAGATTTTTTCCTCTGAAAGTTTTGTTTTCTTAGCCGTACTTATTTTGTTCTTCTGGCTTTTTATAGGCTCTATGGGAAGTGCAAATTTCTTCAAGACACTGATGGCAACAGCTCACGATTTGTTGCTAAACACTGTATTCTTTATAATGGCAGTGGCTGTGCTCACCGGTGCGTTCGCAGGCTTACTTAACGAATTTGGCATAGTTCACTGGATACACTTACTACTGGATAAATTAATGAGACCGCTTTACGGACTCCCTGGTATAGCTGCAATGGGAATACTTTCGACGTATTTTTCGGATAATCCGGCAATAATAGCGCTTGCAAAGGATAAATCTTACATAAACCATTTTGAAAAATGGCAGGAACCTTTGTTGTGCAACCTCGGTACAGCATTTGGGATGGGTATGATAGTCTCAACGTTCTTCATAGCTCAAGGTGGACGCGTGGGAATGAATTTAGTTCCAGCAGTAATCATTGGAAACATTGCTACGGTTATTGGAAGCATCGTAAGTGTAAGGTTGTTCTCTGTATGGACTAAAAAGAAACTTGGAAGTGTACACAAAGAAGTTGAACACACAAACCCGCATTTTAGAAATGTACGCGAAGGTAACTGGTTTGAGAGATTTCTTGAAGCCATGCTCGATGGGGGAAAAACAGGGGTTGACATAGGACTTGGAATCATACCAGGAGTCATAGTAATAAGTACAGTTGTCATGATGTTAACCTTTGGGCCAAAGGATCCAACTGCGGGGTATCAAGGATTAGCATACGAAGGCATCGCTATCTTTGACAAATTTGGCCGAATAGTTTTTCTTCCATTCAAAGTACTTTTTGGTTTTGACAGTTCTCAGCTTCTGGCATTTCCAATAACGTGTCTTGGCTCCACTGGAGCTGCGTTAGCTCTGGTTCCACGCTTTTTAGAACACGGACTTATTAAACCAAGTGACATTGCCGTCTTTACAGCAATAGGCATGACGTGGAGCGGATACTTGAGCACCCATGTTGGTATGATGGATGCTCTTGGATACAGATATTTAACAAGTAAGGCAATTCTTTCGCATACAATAGGTGGTATTGTTGCTGGTTTCAGCGCTAATGTACTGTACAATTTATTCTTTTGAGATCTCAATATACATATTATTTTAGTGCCTGAAGAATCTGTGGGGGTGTAGTAATGAAATTGTCCATTTCTGAGTTAAAAGTATACAAGACATCCGGTGAGTTTGAAACGAACACATATGTCTTTACAATTGATGACATAACGTATGTAGTTGACCCAGGGATAGGGGTGGGAAAATACCTCGGCGGAGTAAAATGCGACGTTATACTAACACATGGCCATTACGACCACATAGCTGGACTTTCTGAGCTAAAACACGAACGAATTTACATTTCGCCTGAAGACAGTAAAGCACTATCCGACCCATCAGTTAATCTTTCTGTCCTTTTTGATGAACCATTTAGCTTAGATGTAAATTGGTATAACGTAGACGAATACTTCAACACACTCTTCGCACCGGGCCATACTAATGGTTCTCGAATTATACTCTTTGACGGTGTGATTTTTACAGGTGATGTAGTTTTTTCAAACTCTATAGGGAGAGTGGACCTATATATTGATGAGCATGATAAAGTTAAAATGAGAGAAGAGATGAAGAAGACGATATATTCGCTCAGAAAGTTTCTAAAAACACTCCCACAGGATTGGTACATCTGCCCTGGTCATGGAGAAATGGTGACGATCAAAAGACTATTCGAAATAAATCCATTTTTTAAATAACCAGGCTACTCACTCGTTATCCTTTTCATATATCCTTAGGCAAGTTCATGCCAGTAAAATTACCCTATTTTTCCCTGTTCGTTTCGCAATGTATAGGTTGGTATCCGCCTTATCTATTATTTTTTCAAATGTATCCGTATATTGTGGAACAAAGCTCACTGCTCCAATACTAATCGTGAAGCTTACATCAACAAAACTACTGTTGTCTTTTTCACATCTTACTTTCATTTGGCAACTTCGTCTCTAAATAAGTTTAAGTGTTTCGCAAAGTCATCGGATTCTTTAGATACGTTGTAAATGGTAAATTCCTCTCCTCCAAATCTTTCAAATTCATCTGACGATCTCTGGAAACACTTCCTTATCATCACTGCCAAAGCTCTTAAACACGCATCACCGCACAAATGTCCATATTTATCGTTTATTTCTTTGAAGTTATCTATATCCACTATTGCAAAGTTTATATAAAAACCTTCCCTTCTTGCAATGTTGAAATCTTTGGGAAAACTTTCATCAAAATGCCTTCGGTTGTGAAGCCCTGTGAGTGCGTCTGTTGTAGAAATTTCCATTAAGAGCTCGTTTTGTTCATATATTTGCGCTGTTTTCTCTTCTACAATTCTATCTGTTTCTTTAACGTAATTATCGTGCTCTTGACCGATTTCGTTGTAGGAAGTTATGAACCCTTTCAGTTCATCTTTGTATTTGTCATAGTTCTTAATTTCTTTAAAACTCGTTCTGCTGTGCTCACGGATTTCTCTTGAAACAATTTCAAAAGACAGAGACAATTTTTTGCTCAGTTGACGGGAAAGTATAAGAACAATCAAAAATAGTGCAGCCAATAACAATGCTCCAAAAATTAAGATTGGACGAATTGACTTGTACACCATATCGATTGACACCACAGCGAATATTTTTACATCATAAAGCATTCTCTCATCAGAAAAAATGAAACTATCATTGGTTGTGGTCTCTGTTCCTTTCTTGAAAGAGAAAATATTCATGTTCCCCAAGCTAAACATAATTCCTCTATTATCATCTGAAACTATGTTTGTGAAAAAGTCTCTTACAAATCTACTAAAGTTAATTAGAGAAAGCACCTCTACATCCTCATTAGGTTTGTAATTTCTAACTAAGTATAGGCTGTTATTAAGTAGGATAAACGCTTTGCTACGGTAAAAAATAGTGTCATCCACGTTAGATACCTTATCAGTCCCATAAGAAAAAATCGTTTTTTCAACATACCTTACCTGGAACATTTCTGCGTATGGAAAGTATGATTTAAAGGAACTAATCTGCTTTTCCAATTTCGCTCTGGTACTTGTGCTCATGTTTTCATCGTCCATTGCCAAAGAATAGAAATCGACATCACTGACAGCATTCATCAAACTCTTTTCAAAAACCGAGAGTGCATATTTTAAGTTCGACGTAAAGTAAGAAGATAAAGTATTAAGATATCTTTTTTCTGAATTCATTTTATGAAAAATCTCGAGAGTCACGAATGAAGATACAGCGATTAGAACGGTAAAAACGCTAATGACAAAAAGCACATCAAAAAGTTTTGTTCTTATCTTCATATCATAGACCTCTTCTCATATTTTCATTATTCACGCGGTATACCTGACGGTACTTTAGACATCGATTTATATCATTTCGTTCAGATAATAGCGAATACCTAATATTGAATGTCGAAAACCCTGCTACGGAAACACTTTTCAAGAACTGAAGCTTTTGCAAAGCACAGACAAAACTTCCGTTGGAATTTAGAAAATATTCTGAAATTCTTAATAAAGAGAGAAAAATGATATAATATATAAGTGAGGCAAGAGACAAGAGTGGAGGTTTGGAACTTTGAGCAATTTACCAGATATATATGATCAACAGTATCTTCAAAGGTTACATTCCCTTGAGATAAAAAGAAAAGTTATACTGGACATTCTCAGAAACTATAAAAAGATAGAAAAAGAAAAGTTAGAAGTGCTTATTAAGAATTTAGAACATCCAGACAAGGTAGGATTGAAAAAAATCAATCCTTTAATTTTTTCATTCCTAATTGATAGTCTACTGAATATTCGCGAAAATCTCGAAGTAAAAATTGCAGAATTTGAAAAGAGTAGAATATCGAGGTACGTTCTTTTCGAAATACTATTCTGGTCAAAACCTTCAAGTTATCCTTTTCCTAATGAGAAAATATCTAATTATAGATCTTTTGTTCAACAAAAACGTGAAAAAGCAAAGAAAATGGGAGTTGAAAATTTTCTCCAACTATATGCTTTGGAGAGCGTTGAAAGGGATACATTTTTGAAAGAGATCAAAAGCACCGTGCTCAAAATAAGGCCAGAAAACCTTGAAGAGTATCTGTGGGTCCGCGACTTTGTAGAATATCTCACTCCTATCGAAAAAGAAAATTTAAGGCAAAAACTTCACCCATATGTTTGGAAGATTCTTATAAGTAAGAGCACCGCAATTCCGATTGTAATTGATGGCAACAATGTACTGATGTCACCAAAATTGAAGTTTCCGGAGAAAATAGATTCGCTACTCGAATACATAGCAAGACTCAATCAAACATATTTTCCTTTCTTCATTGTCTTTGATGAGAATGCAAAATACAAATTCCGCACAAAGTACTTCGAGTACAAAAGAGTATACTACCACTCACCTGCTGATGAGCTGATCATAGGACTTGCAAAAGAATTAGGAGGTGTAGTCTGCTCACAAGACAGATTCAAAGATTACGCTGACAATATAAAGAATATATGGTATGAATTGGGAATATAAAGTAAAGGGGGCAAGAAATGATAATACTTGGTACATCATCTCCAAGAAGGATCGAGCTCTTTTCGCACTTTAAACTTCCATTTCAGATTTTGGCACCACAAATCGATGAAAAAGTAGACGAAACTCTATACAAAACTCCTGAAGCCGTTGTTATAAAAATTGCAAAAGATAAGTTGCAAAAGATATGTGATAACACTATAAACCGCGAGGACATTGATGTAATTATTACAGCAGATACGATAGTGTGGATGGATGGCAGAATTTTTGGAAAGCCAAGAGACAGTAGTAACGCAAAAGAAATTCTCAGAGAGCTTTCTGGAAAATGGCACAAAGTTTTTACCGGTGTCTGTGTTAAAATAGATAACGAAGAATTCAGTTTTTACGAGGAAACAAGTGTAAAGTTCAGAGAGCTTGAAGACGAAGAGATAGATTTTTATGTATCCACCGGAGAGCCTTTAGACAAAGCCGGGGCTTATGGTATTCAGGAACTTGGAGGCGTTCTTGTCGAAAGAATAGAGGGGGATTACACTAACGTTGTCGGACTACCTTTACCAAAGCTTTGGAAACTTCTGTTCGACAGGGGGGTAATCAAACGTTATGCAACTCGAAAATGGTCCGAGGGAGAGGCTATTAAATGACGGGGCTCAAAATTTGACAACTGAAGAACTCATTGCTATCTTGTTAAGAACAGGCACGAAAGAAAAAGATGTTATCGCGCTTTCAAGAGAGATATTCGATAGATACGATAGGAGTCTTTACAAACTTTCAAAAGCGACGATTGATGAGTTAAGGGAAATAAAAGGACTTGGCGATGTAAAAATAGTGACATTACTTTCGGCACTTGAAATATCAAAACGACTTGTCAAAGAAGAATACAAAGAATCCTTCGTTTCTTTGAAATCACCAGAAGATGTTTACAAATACTGCATTGATATGCAGTCTTTTGAACAAGAAGTGGTAAGAGTGTTGTTTGTTGACTCAAAATTAAGATTGATAGGTTCAAAGGACATATCCAAGGGGACAATAAACACATCTATAGCTCATCCAAGAGATATATTCAGGGAAGCCTTAACAAAGAATGCGCCTGGAATAATCGTTGCTCACAATCACCCGTCTGGCGACCCTACACCAAGTACAGATGACATAGAGATAACAAAGAAACTTATAGAAGCCGGAAAAATAATAGGAATTACTGTCCATGATCATGTAGTTATCGGAACTGGATATATTAGTATTATCTCGAGAATAAAAGACAAATAGGGAGATGACAAATATGTACGGTTCTAATGAGGAAGATAAATTAAAGAACATAATGAAGTTGAAAGAAGAATTGGAAAAAGATCTCAAGAAAAAAGGCCTTTTGAAAGATAAAAAGCAAGAAACTTCAAAAAGTTCTACCGTCGATGAGTCAACAATGAAAAGACTCAAGGAAAGTGTTGTAAAGAGTTCTCACATAGTTCCTGAAGAAAGCCTTACTCTGTACAATATCAACCTTCAAGACTACGATGCAAGTATTGAGGATGTTATAAAAGCACTGAGAATATTTTCCGCGAAAACCACAAACATGAACCATAAACTAATATTTGAAGGTCTGGTAAAACTGCTCGAGGGAAATGTAAAAGGCGCAAAAGATTCTTTCACACAAGCTCAGGGAATAGAAGCTCAGTATAATAAAATCCTTTCAAATTTATACAGCGGAGAAGATGTATCCCAAGAGCTCGCACTCTTTTTGAAGTCATATCCTGATTCAATTTATCCGTTACTTCTCATACTTGAGCGAGAGATTATTAAAGGTACCGCTGATGGAATAGAAAAGATACTGTCAATATTGTCTAAGAGGTCTTATTTCTGGCATCTTATTTTTGAGCTTTTTAAAGACACTTACTCTGAAGAAGCTGCTATTTCCGCTGTGAGAGAAAAGGTATTTGCATCTTTAATAATGCTGTTGTTTGTATATATTGATAGAACAAAGGATCTCCCAATTCAAAACCATACATGTCTTAATGCTCACAAATCATATTTACGGGGTGAAACAATTTCAGCCCCCGATTGGTGTCCCTTTGGCAGAATTGCGATAGAAGCAAGAAGATACTTGGCAGGTTATAAAATAGACTTTGGAGCAGTGAAACCATTCGAAAAAACACCTGAAGGAAAGCTCTTCTTGGGACTTGTCTACCTCAATGAGGGAAACAAAACCATCGCAGAACAGTATATAAACGCATTTGAAAAGCAAGTAGGGGATTATAAAATATACAAGAAACATCTTAAGCAGTCTAAAATGGGAATTGAGCAGTTTATAGCCCTGCCGAGCGACTTTGAACCTGTCGAAGAAAAAATCTCCATTATAGAATTCGTCACAAAAAATCCGGGTTATGATATCTATGTTAGATATCGCAAATTCGAATTCGTTCGCTTGGTCTTTTCCGAAGAGCACTGTAAAATAAATTATTCAAAATAAAGGAGGACTCAAAATGATACCACTTTTTGACTTAACAAGACAGTACAACAAGCTCCGCGAAGAAGTGCTCAGAACAGTTGACAGCGTCCTTTCTGATGGAAGAGTCATACTTGGACCGGCAGTGGAAAACTTTGAAAAAGAACTTGCAGAATATTTGGATGTGAAGCATGCTATTGGAGTTGCAAATGGAAGTGATGCGCTCGTAATAGCGCTCCACGCTCTCGGCATAGAAAAGGGCGACAAAGTTGTTACTACTCCATATACATTCTTCGCAACAGCATCATGCATTGTTCGAAACGGAGGTGTACCTGTTTTCGTCGACGTTGATCCCGAAACGTACAATATAGACCTTGAACAGGTAGAACACGCAATAAGAAAAGAAAACGCTAAAGCCGTAATTCCAGTTCACCTTTTCGGTAGAACTGTGGATTTTGAAAAACTCCACTTCCTAAAAGTCAAATATGGTGTTAAAATATTAGAGGATGCTGCGCAATCTATAGGAAGCGAAGGAAAAACTGATAATATCATTAAAAAGTCAGGCACATTCGGAAATATTGGTATTTTTTCATTCTTTCCAACCAAAAACCTTGGTGCATACGGTGATGCTGGTGCAATAGTTACGAACGACGATACACTTGCAGAAAGAGCGAAAATGTTGAGACAGCACGGCTCAAAGAAGAAGTATTTTCATGAAATGGTTGGATACAATTCAAGACTTGACTCTCTTCATGCTGCAATACTTTCAGTTAAATTGAAGTATCTTGATGAATGGACAGAGAGAAGAATAAACATCGCAAAAGAATACCAGAGACTATTTGAAGAGAAGAGACTACCGCTGAAGTATCCGAAAGTCGAAGAAAAAGGTTACAGATCACACGTTTACCACCAATACGTTGTCGAATTCGAAGATGAACAGACAAGAGACAGAGTAAAAGAGTACCTAACGAAGAACGATATTGGAACAGCTCTTTACTATCCACTACCACTACATTTGCAAAAGTGCTTTGCAGAGTACGGATACAAAGAAGGTGATTTTCCTGTTTCAGAAAGACTATCTAAAACGACGCTCGCACTCCCAATATTCCCTGAGCTTACCGATGAGGAAATAGCAACAATTGTAGAGAAAATCAGCGAGGTGATTTAAATGGCAGAGCTTCAGAACGAAAAACAAGCACAAAACGAACAATTTCTTCAAACACTCGAAAATTTCGTCAGGAGATATCTGAGAGTTAGAGATACTATAAAAGAACTCAACAAAGAAAAAAAGGACTTGGAAGACGCGATAATACAAATGGTTGAAGGTACGGATATAGACCATATAATAGTCGATGGCTCTGTTGTAGAATTTGAAAACAAGACAAAGATAAAACTTAAGTAAATAATACAAAGTATCCGGAAAAACCGGCATACAAAAAACCTTACGTGGGGGGAAGAGTGTATGGACAGGTATTTCAAGATAACCGAACAAGGTTCTAGTGTACGTACTGAGATCATCGCGGGTATAACAACCTTCCTAACGCTTGCTTACATTGTCTTCGTTAACCCGTCTATACTTGTGCAAGCAGTACCAGGCATATTTGACCAAACTGGTAAGATTCTCGACCAAGCACTTTACAACAGCTACTACGGCGCTTTCATGGTTGCTACGATCGTTGGCGGTGCTATTGCAACACTTATTATGGGACTTTTTGCAAACTATCCGTTCGCACTTGCACCGGGTATGGGACTAAATGCATACTTTACATATACAGTTTGTCTCAAACTTGGTATTCCATGGCAGCTTGCATTAACGGCAGTATTTATCGAGGGTTTAATCTTTGTGATACTCACAATTACCGGTGCAAGGAATTTCGTGGCAAAAGCTGTCCCACAACCTGTTAAGGCTGCAACTGGTGCAGGTATAGGATTGTTCATAGCACTAATCGGACTCAAGAACGCAGGTATCGTCATGCCAGACCCAATAACAGCCGTAACACTCGGACATCTTAACAAGCCAGACACACTACTCGCTGTAATAGGCTTCTTCATAACTGTCGTTCTTTTTGCACTCAACGTTCCTGGGTCAATACTCTTAGGAATAATCCTCACAACAGTCATTGGTGCAATGCCAGTTTTCAATGTAACACACTACCAAGGGATAATAGGCAAAATACCAGATATATCCCCAACTTTCTTCAAAATACAGTTCAACCCCGAGACGTTGCTATCAGCAACATTCTGGATAGTTGTCGGCACGTTCTTTTTTGTAGACTTCTTCGATACACTTGGTACATTGACAGGTCTTGCTGAAGGTACAGGCTTTACAAAGAAGAACGGAGAAATGGAAAGAGCAAACAGGGCATACTTGGCAGACGCGATAGGAACAGTTGCAGGTGCATTGTTTGGAACATCCACTGTTACAACATACATCGAGAGCAGTACAGGTATTGCAGTTGGTGGAAGAACAGGTCTTACAGCGGTCGTAGTTGCATTACTCATGCTTGCAATGCTCTTCTTCTCACCACTTGCTCTCACAATACCAGCAGCAGCAACAGCACCAGCGCTTATATTCGTCGGCGTTCTCATGGTCAAGAGCTTGATGTCGATAAAATGGGATGACGTAACAGATGCAGTCCCTGCGTTTGTGACGCTCACCATGATACCCTTCACATATTCTATTGCTAACGGTATAGCGCTCGGAATAATAACATACCCAATAGTCAAAGCATTATCAGGCAAGAGAAAAGAAATCCACTGGTTCACGTGGATTCTTGCAGCACTGTTTGTCGCTTACTTAACATTCTTCAGAGAATGAAACAGACAGTTAACAGCAAAGCCCCGGAGATTTCTCCGGGGCTTGTTTTTCTTGTTCTATTTCAACATGGTATAATACAAAGTAGGGGGCTGAAACACCAAGAACTTGGGGGATAGGGAAATATGAGAAAGAGAAACAACAAAATGGGTTATCGAAACGGAGCAATTTTAGTATCCGTTTTAATTATTTTAATTGTTGTTGTAATCATCCTCTCAAAGCTATGGTTTCTGCTTGGGTTAAGACTTAAAGGATATCCATGATATGTTTGATGCATTCTAAACCGCATTCTGATTAGCTTTTTTGTATATTCGCTGAGCCTGTTTTTTGAAAAATTTGAGGCTCTTTCCTGCGATAAAACGTCTGAATAGATAAGATGATTTGTGTCCTGATGGCACAGTTATTTTTGTTGCATTTGGTAATAGTCTGTAAAGCCCATTTGATGCTTGTTTTGGTATAACCTTGTCAAAAACACCCGAGAACATTAAAACGGGTTGTTTGACAAATTTTGCGTACGATAGAGGGTCATAATGGAAACACGTTGGGGTTAGCGTGAATATATCGTTCAGTTCCTTTAGTGAATGAACTTTCCGCCTACTGCTTGACCTTAGCTCTATACATTTTGGTTCATCTTTGCATCCCCACTCATTGCTGAATTTCTTGTATCCTTCCCTTACTGGCTCAACATACGGAGAATACCAATTAATCCAGCGCCAGTCACCACCTGTGAAAGCAAGCACACCGATATCCAATCTGCTATCGAGTGCAAGGCTCATTGTCGCTATCATCCCACCAAAGCTGAACCCCATAATTCCCAATGGCAAATCATTACTTACGCCTTGAATGAGTCCTGACTCTAAAAGGTCTATCGTCCTTCTCACATCCTTGATCGCTTGGTGGAAGCGTACAATACAATGTGCCGGTGAATGATGGAAGAAAGGCTCTCCTCCGTTCCACTCCTGCTTTGTGCGCTGCATGTGGTAGGGTTGTATAAGAAAATACGTCTCTATGCCTTTTTGTGCAAAATTCTCTGCAAACCACATGAGATATGGAATATGTCCATTCCCAATTCCATGCAAGAATATCAGTCTCATCCAAGGATTTTCTGCGCTATATCTGTAGACATATACTCTGCTTGACTCTGGAATATCTGGTTCATAGACCGTGTCGAAACTTAGAAGTACGTATTTCTCGTCCTCTTTTTCGACCTTAAGATTAAAAGGCAAATTCTTATCGTACTCATAAATGTACACTACTTGCACCCCCAATTTTCTAAATTATTCGGGACTTTTTGTTGAATAAAAGACATCGGCTATATAATATCCAGTCGAGCTGCCGAACATAACATCCGACAACCAATGATTATTGGACCACAATCTTTGCGCCGAGAAAACCAGAGGTATTGAATACCACACATCTCCGAAACGCTTTGCAATTGGCGTAAAAATAGACCAACTCAAAGCACTGTGACCAGATGGGAATGATTGGTAACCCTCAGTGAGAGAGAACGGTTTAAAAATGAAAGGGTTGTTTTCAGCGTACGGGCGTCCTCTTCCAACAACAAACTTTACTAATCCAACAAAAACAGCGGTAGTCAAGAAACTCTCTATCACTGTGAATGCTGTATATTCATCGAATGGATACGCAACGGCTGCACTCACAACCGCAATCGCAGTGAAATGAACAAGATTCAAGTCGTTAAGAAAATCAAATAAATTCGATCTTGACACCCCCCTATTTACAGGTTCATCTAACAAAAAGGATGGAAGCGGAACACAGAAAACAGGAACAATTACCTTTGACAAGTTATGTACGTCCATTACTAATTCATCCAAATAATCAGCTCCAAAACTTATAAAAGGAATCAGTAACAATAAGAACATAGCTAAAGACCTTTTCAACATTATCAATCACCCCTCCTAAAGATTATTATAGCCCCTGAACCTCTTAAGTCAACTATTACTGACCGAACATAGTTCTTAAAAAAGAGTGGTATAATTATTATGTGAATGGCGGCTCAGTATAAATGTAAGGGGTGGTGCTATGAAATGGTTCAATTTTACAGTTATCTTTATTATAGCCATTGTCATAATTGGTCTTTTTGGATTTTACATATATGAACATTATAGATACTCACCGTTTGCGTTACTCGTTGACGTAGGAGTTGCGAAAGAATACCTAAGAGACAGACACGTTGATTTATGGAATCCGGTGAAAAGAGATGAGATTGTTTTTGAGAATGTAGAAATCACCGAAAGATTGAGTACTTATGAATTCGCACTCAAACTTGAACCAATCCTGTCAAAACTAAACGACGGAATTACAAGAATAGAAATTCAATTAAAATCAACGGACAAAGTTCTCCCGATGAGCTTCAAACTTATTGATGGAGACGTTATAGTCTACAAAAGCAAATGCGAAATTCCTGTTGGTTCAAGAATACTTACAATGAACGGATACCAAATAAAAGACATAATTGAGAAATACAGAGATTTATTCCCCACACTTGATGAATTTGAAAGAGAATATGCTTTTGTCGATAAATTACTGTATGCTTATCCCAGCATAATTGATGGCTCAACTATTCACATCACATATTATCTTCCTAACTCCAGTGTACAAAGAACAGCGTACATCAAAGCAATGGACAAGAAAAGATGGGACACTGAAATAAAAAAAGACGTCGAGAATGTCAAGATTTACAAGATAAAGGATTATGCAATTCTAAAAATACTCAGCTTCGAGATCTTTGATAAGAAGCAAATGACAAGTTTGCTTGAAGCATTTGGTGAACTAAATGACGCAACGAATGTAATCTTCGACTTAAGATATGCAAACGACGGCGACAGCACAATACCGACGATTATAATATCAAAACTAATTACAAGTCCAACGGCACTGTATCCGAAATACACGGGCAGATTTAGAAACAAGGAAATCGAAAAGAAACAAATTCCAATAGAACCAGACGACCATAGAATAGATGCAAAAGTTTATTTTCTTGTCAACAACTCTTGTTTCTACCAGCCACAAAAGACGCTCATAACAGTTCTGAATCAGCACCAACTTGGAAATTTCATCGCTTGGAATATTCCTGAAAGTATCAACAAAGGCGTTTACTATACAGATGAATTTTGGAAAATACTCCCCAATACTCGCACATACATAGTAATGCCTCAAGGCAGAGTCGAATACAATACCAATATTGACTTTGTTATAGGTGACGGACCAGATGTGGCCATAGAAGAACTGATCGATGAAAATCGCTACTTTGAATGGTTGAAAAACTTTATTGACATGTTAGAAACTACCAAAGAAGAATAAGAAGGTGGCATTTATGGAACTATCGGAATATCTTTCAAGAACGAACGTTTTGGACTTTTTACAAGCACTCGAAATTTCCGCATACGTTGTTGACAAAAATAGAAAGATTGTCTTCTGGAACGGACAAGCGACAAGTCTAACAGGATATGACTCAGAAGAAGTCATAGGAAGGAAATGCGCTGAACAAGTGCTTAATCATGTTGATAGAACAGGCATTCCCGTCTGTTCAACCGACCTTTGCCCATTATACCAAGCTATCAAGAATGGTATTCCAGTCGAAGTACCTTTTGCGGTATATGGGTTGACAAAATCAGGTAAAAGGAGGCCTTTTTCTGTATTCGGTCTACCTATCAAAAACGGTAATGAAATACTTGGAGCTGTAGAACTATTTACAGATGCCGAGAAATTGGATGCTGACATGTCACTCGCTATAACCATTCAAGAAGGGTTCGTACCTGAAAGTAACGACAAGATAGAATTCTTCTACCGCCCGTCAACAGGACTTGGTGGAGACATGATTTACTACAACCCACCATGGATTGGAATCATCGACATCAGCGGTCATGGAGTAGCCGCTGCGCTTGTGAGTATGCTGATTAGGATTTCTCTCGACTCTGTCATTGCCTTCGACCCTCCTTTAAATGCGCTTCCATACTTGTTAGAGAATGAACTGAAAAGATTCAAATTGCAGGGAGTATACTTAACATCGATATTCGGACAGCTTAAGGAAGATGAATTTACCTTTATAAACATGGGACATCCATCTCCAGTTAACATAACACAAAAAAAGGTTGTTAAAACGAAGAATGTTGTTCCAGTTGGATGGGGGTTAAGTGATGAGTACGATGAATCGATTATTAATCGCCATAAGCTTTCAGACGGCAATCTGCTCCTTTATACAGATGGACTTACAGAAATGAAAACAAAAACTGGTATGCTGGGAACAGAAGGACTAATCAGCACACTCGCGCCTGAAGATAATACAACAAGCATATATTTAAAAACACTCTCACTTAGGGCTTCTGGCTTACAAGAAGACGACATAACAATGATACTAATCAAACAATAACCATTTGTCTACAACGCATAGCAGAGGGCATTTTTCAATGCCCTTTGTTTTTTGTTTGAAAGTTAAAAAAGTCACTTGAAAATATTAGAATATTCTTATATACTAAATACAGAAATTACACTTTATGCTTGAAAGGAGTGGAAGCATGGTAGAGAACTTAGAGAAGTATGCAGAGACATTAAAAGTGATCGCACACCCGATAAGATTGCAAATACTTATGATGTTAAAAGATAACGAAAAACTCTGCGTGTGTGAAATGTTACCACGCATCGGTATTAGTCAACCAAACCTATCTCAACACCTGTCCATGATGAGACTAAGTGGACTGGTCGAAACAGAAAAGAAAGGTAACATGGTCTTTTACAAACTTTCGGACAACAGATTTTTGAAAGAATTTCTGGATTTAATAGACAAATATATTAATGCAGAGGTGAAATAAGGTGAGCGAACTAAAATTATTCTTTCTAATCTTAGCCGTATTCTTCGTATTCTATTTTGTCCCATTCGATGCACCCGCTGTTAAGGACAGCATCTTAAACGGTTTTGTTATGCTCAACGAATACGCCCGCGAACACGTTCTACTTTGTTTAGTCCCTGCATTCTTCATCGCTGGCACAATTTCCGTCATGCTCAAAAAAGATGCCATACTGAAACTTCTCGGTCCTGATGCCAAAAGAATAATATCCTACCCAATTGCAGCTATCAGCGGGGCAATACTTGCGGTTTGCTCTTGTACAATCCTCCCGCTTTTTGGTGGCATATATAAGAAAGGAGCAGGAATCGGTCCAGCAGCAACATTCCTTTTCGCAGGACCCGCTATCAACATCGCAGCGATATTTCTAACAGCAAGAATCCTTGGCTGGGACCTTGGAATTGCAAGGATGATAGCAACATTAAGTGCAGCGATACTCATAGGTTTAATTATGGAGCTGATTTACAAAGAAAAAGGTAGTGGTGGATTTGTACAAACAGCTGAGACAAACACAAGTAATGCAAAAGCACTGACATTTTTTCTGTTGCAACTCTTTTTCCTTGTACTCAGCGGGCTCAAAATAAACCCAACAATTAAAAATGCTGGACTCGGCGTACTTGGCTTATCAGTATTTGGGATGGCACTTTTCGGATTTGAAAGAGACGAAACAAGATCTTGGATTGCTGAGACGTGGGATTTTGCTAAGAAGATACTTCCATACCTATTTGTAGGTGTATTCTTAGCAGGAATCATAACAAAACTACTTCCACAGAATGTAGTGGTCTTCTTACTTGGCAAGAACAACATATTCTCAACATTCGTTGCTTCCATCATAGGTGCGTTAATGTACTTTGCAACGCTTACAGAAGTGCCGATAGTGCAAGCATTGACACAACTTGGAATGGCAAAAGGACCGACACTTGCATTGCTCATGGCAGGAAACTCTCTAAGTTTGCCAAGCATGATAGTCATAACAAAGCTTCTTGGAAAAAAGAAAGCATTTACATACTTCGGCTTGGTTGTTCTTTTCTCAACAATATTTGGAATGATCTATGGTCTTATTGGATAAACCTACTAAACAAGCATAGGAGGGATTATTGCATGGCAAAGAAGGTAGAAGTACTCGGTTCAGGATGTCCAAAGTGCAAACAGACGCTCAAGATTATTGAAACTGCGATTCAAGAACTTGGAATCAACGCAGTAGTTGAGAAAGTCCAAGACATCAACGAAATAATTTCAAGAGGAGTTGCAGCAACCCCAGCAGTGGCAATTGATGGAAAAGTAGTATTGAGTGGGAAGATACCAACGTTGGACGAGGCAAAAGCATTGCTAAGTAAATAAGACATTGTATAAAAAAGCTGAGCGGGACAATTTTTCGCTCAGCCTCTTTTATTGTTCCACATATCTTCAAGCTTATTTAAATCTCTCAACCTTTACTCCTCTTCAAAATAGTCCGAATCAATCTTTTTAATCTCAATAACACTATCCACACGCACTCCGAGGTTGTATTTAATCATATAATCAAGCAACTTGTCACCATCGATAAGAACGACTTTTATGTCCTTTATATTTTCAGCATATTGCAGAGCTTCTTTGGTAAACGATGCGGTTGTGATGAATATACCCTTTCTTGCACCCTTGCCATGAAGTGCGCCAACAAAGCTTTTTATTTTACACCAGAAGACAGTTTTTTAAGTGATTGAGTTATTCTTGATTTAAGATATTGCCTCATAAATAACTTTTTATGCCAAGAAAAAGAATCTTGGAAATTCACACTTAGACATCTTGATTTTCTTCTCCCAGGAATATTTTCTCGCTTTGATTAGTTCTTAGTCTATAGTATTCTCTTCCTTTGTCTGTAATTTCCCAAACTCCTCTTGGAGAATCCTTAGATAAAAACCCTTGTCTTACCAAATAAAATCTCACCCACCGTGCAGTATTTTCCCAACGTATATCCCCTGAGCTGGGTAGTTTCTGCATATCGTACCATGTTAGTTTCACTTTCATTTTCTCATAGACTCGTTTGAGAACCTGTCCTATTTTTGCTTTTCCGCCAAGTTCTATTAGGGATTCTAATATTGGAATAATATATTCCTCTTCTGGTGTCCTCAACCCTTTTTTTAGTCTTTCTTTGGCTTTTTTCATGCCAAGTTCTACTGATTCTGAATTGAAAAGCCCATCATCGCTTTTTTGAATGCTTGTTTCAGAAGTCTCATTCCCAATCTCTTCCTGTTCAAAAATCTCTCTCCATTCTCTCTTAAGTGCCATTACTTTTTCTTTGTATTCTTTTACCTTTCGCCCCACATCAATAAGTGCTTTTGCCTGTTAATGATAAAATAAAAATGTACTGAAAGTGGAATATAAGGATGTACAAAATTGTACATTGATATGATATCCTTTCTCATAGTGAGGAGGGATATCAAATGCAGAACTTAACAGCACATTTAAACATGATAAGGGCGATGAAAATGAAACCTAACTTTTCAGAACTTGCAAGAATATATGGGATAGACAGAAGAACAGTAAAAAAGTATTATGAGGGTTATGAAGGAAAACCTAAGAATAGAAATAAACCAAGTAAATTGGACAAATACTATGATGAGATAAAATCAAAGCTTGCTATCAAAGGAGTTACAGTCAAGGGTGTTTATGAGTATTTAAAATCAAAAGATGAGACAATAGGAACATACTCAAATTTCAATAAGTATGTTAAGAAAAAAGGATTAAAGCCAGAGAAGAAAGTAAAAGGTCACCCAAGATTTGAGACAGATCCAGGTGAGCAAGCGCAAGTTGATTGGAAAGAGAATATAAAGCTTGTCTCAAGAAATGGAGAGGAGTTTGTTATTAATGTTCTTGATTTTAAATTAGGTTATTCAAGATATTGCTGCTTTGAGATAAACAGGACAAAAACTCAAGAAGAATTAATAGAAAGTCTAATAAGAATATTCAAAGATATAGGCGGAGTACCTAAAGAGATTTTATTTGACAATGCAGCAGCAGTTGTTGATATAACAGGTGAGAAAATTAAAGTAAATTCAAGATTTAAAAGTTTTGCAAAAGACTTTGGGTTTGAAGTGAAACTGTGCAAACCAAGACATTCGTACACAAAAGGAAAAGTTGAAGCAGCAAACAAGTTTATATATTGGATACTGCCATATCAGGGTGAATTTGAAACAGAAGAGGACTTAGTAAGGATAATAAAAGAGATAAACGCAAAGGTCAGTATGCAGCCAAATCAAACAACTCAAGTCCCACCTGCTCTTCTGTTTCAAAAAGAAAAAGAGTATTTACAACCCTTGCCAGACAAAAGGTTAATAGAGAGTTACCTAAATTCCTACAAGTCAGTTAAAGTCCAAAAGGACTCTCTGATTTACTACAAGGGAAGTAAATACTCTGTTCCACCCGAATACATAGGAAAAACAGTCCAAGTAAAGGAGGTGGAAAACAAAATTTATATTTATTATAACACAAACCTGTTAAGGATACATGTTATTGATGAAAAAAGTATCAATTATCACGATGAAGATTACAAACAGCTAATGCTAATGAGAGTTGGTCAAAAAGAAGAGCTTAACAAGATATGTGAGGAGAACCTAAAGAAATTTGATAATCTGTTGAAAAACTAAAGAAAGGAGAAAATCTAAAAATGAGCAACTATGTGAAACTACTTAACAACTTAGAAGAGTTAGGTCTTCACAACATAAAGAATAACCTTGACAAATACTTAGATTTAGTGGCAAGCGGAGAAAAGAGTATGACAGATGCATTATATGAACTTAGTAATTTAGAGATAAAAGCCAAAGAAGAAAGGGCGATATTAGGATGTGTGAGGGTGGCAAATTTCCCATTTATAAAAGGTATAGAAGATTTTGATTTTTCATTTCAGCCAAGTATAAACAAGCAACAGATAATGGACTTAATGAGTTTGAGATTTTTAGAGGGTAATGAAAATATACTATTTGTCGGAACACCAGGGGTAGGGAAAACGCATCTAGCCACAGCAATAGGTATAGAGTGTGCAAAACGAAGGTATTCAACATATTTTATACATTTTCAAGAGTTAATAGCTCAGCTAAAAAAAGCACTGTTAGAGAACAGATTAGAGTACAGACTTAAGCATTTTTCGAAATACAAAGTTTTAATAATAGATGAGATAGGTTATTTGCCTATAGACAATGATGGAGCGAATTTATTTTTCCAGCTGATATCAAGCAGATATGAGAAGAGCAGCACAATAATAACAACTAATGTTGTATTTTCAGAGTGGGGAGAGATATTTGGTGGAGCGACGATAGCAAATGCAATTTTGGATAGGCTACTCCATCATTCTTACGTGATTTTCATAAAAGGTCCTTCATACAGATTGCAGTCAAAAACAGTATATTTTAGCAACACAAACCAGCAAAACTAAGTTTATTTTTTGTACATTTTTATTTTCGATTTTTTGTTCATTTTGATATTGACATTTACACTTTTGCCTTATCAAACTCTTGCTGTTTAGATAATTGAGCAATTCTCTCACTGAGCTCGTTAATTGCGATGTCGATTTCTTCTTCCAGAATCTCAAACGCAACTTCCACACCCTTGCTCTTATCTTTGCTGCCTGCCAACATATCGCCTCCTGAAAATACTCAATGTTGATAGTTTCAGCACATGAGTTAGCACTAGTCTAAAGTTCGTCTCACGCTATTGTTACTCCTCAGCTTTTCAACATTTTGTAGATAATATTCTCTTCCTTTATCTGTTACTTCCCATATCTCATTAGGAGAATTGGGTTCAAAGAGTCACTCTTGAATCATCGATAATGTTAACTAAAAGTATTGAAACTTTCCAAAAACCACATTATTCTTTAAATAAGGGGCACCCTCAACCAACTCTTGACAAAGCAGGTTCCACAAGATGAGCAACTCAAAACCTTCTTTCCCCAAATGTGATTTCACCAGTTTATTCAAAAACGCTCATATGGTTTTTGTGTAGTGAAGCATCTTTGGAAAACGCAGAATGGTAATATCAAACGCGTTCTTTCACACTTACACTCTTTCATCACTATAAGTTAACACTATCAATTTTATTTAATGAGGTCCTCACCAGTATATTTTCAATATAGGCGTGCTTCCTCGTTTTGTTAGGTAATCTCTAAGAACGTCTGTAAAGGTAATTTTCAACTTTTCTCTTGTTTTTAATGTAAACTCTTGCGAGAATGGACAAGGTTCGTTGTTTACATACACCGCTCCAGCAACTACCACTTTGATAGGTTTTTTCAAATCATTTACAAAAGTCAGTGTTATTGACATCTGTTCTCGGCTTAAACTATATGTCATGTAACTTTCCTTGAATTGTTCTAATTCTTTGTTCAACGCATCGAATTTTTCGTTGTTAAAAAAGAGTGCCAGTGTACCATCTTTTTGGACGGTGAAGTAAAAGATATGTTTTGGGTTTGTTGTTATTTCTATATCTGCGGTATACCCCGAGTTTTCATATCGAACGTTACCGAGGTTTGAAAAATACTTCTTTGCTATTTGAGTCACCGAACTTTCATAAGTATCATAATATTCTCTGTCTAACTCTGCATTGAAGATACCGTATCCGGAGAAATCTTTTGCAGCACCCGTCACGTAGTCATAGATATCCCGCAGGTAAATTTCGGCAGAGACATCAAACCGGCAACTTGAGAGAACAAGAATAACCACAAGACCCAAGATTCCAAGAAGGACACTCACAAACTTTTTCTTCATAAACTACGCCACCTCCTAAGCATCTTAAGATATACCAAATTAGGTGTTGTGAAGATTCCAACACCACCCAATTATCTTTCTTTATATTTCTTGTATACTTCAAAAGGTAAATTCCTAACAAAGCACCACTATTCAAAGCTAAAGACGGAATCTATAGTGCAAGTTTCATCCTCGCCAACTCGCCACTACAGTGTAGTGGAATTATCTGTTCAATCGGCAAGCTTTTTAGAATTGAGACGACTTTATCAACCTTTTCCTCAGATGATGTGTAAAGATGAAATCCACCAATAAGGAGTTTGATTCTCTTATCAAACAATTCAAGAGCATCAAGAACTATGTTTATTATCCCTCTGTGTGCGCATCCGGTTATCAACACTATTCCATCGTCTTCATCTACGACAAGGTTTAATTCTTCTTCAAAAAAGTCCCTGACCATTTCGTTGTTCTTTATAATCTGGAAACTAGGATCAGGCTCTTCGAATTTGCTTCTCATCCGTGCGGGTCCAAAAGCATAAATGGAATTCGTTATCTTGATGAGTTTGTCTTTGACAATTACAAATTCAAACCAGTCTTTTATCGCTTCCCAGTCTATTCCAGTGAATCTGTCACCACTGTATTTTGGTAAAAATGCATCTTGTCTAAGATAAACATTGAATTTTTTGCCAAGGTTGGTTAAATATTTCAACCCGCCTGCGTGGTCGTAGTGACCGTGACTAATGACAATATAATCTACCTTCGTAAGGTTTTTACCAATGGTACTTGCATTTTTGATGAATACATCAGATGTACCGGTGTCAAATAGCACAGTTGGTTCTCCAGCTTTTTCAACCAGCAAAGAAAAACCATGCTCAGAGTGTAGTGGCGGTTGAAGAGTATCATCGCAAAGGATAGTCAAATTAGTAGACCCAAGAGTAATCGATGAACTGTTGTTTTGCACTTTTAAGCCTCCTTGTGGGTAATTCACTACTACAATTATACTACTTTCAGAAATAAAAGTGCCCCGTACGGGGCACCGTTTACTGATTAGATAATAAACTTACAGATTTCCTTGTTCTTTTTACTCTTCAGCTTTCTGCTCAGGTTCAACGTGCAGAATCACACTTATTTTTCCGTTGATGATGTCTGAATAGATGTTTTTGTCGTAGTAGAGTATACTCTTAATATTGCTTGGTTCGACGTCGTACTCTGAAACGTCAACATGTATAACAACATAAACCGTCCCATCGTTCATGACGACACCTTTTACATCGAAGTTGTCTGGTATATAATCGATATAGCCATAATCATACAAGTCTTCTAAAGTAACCTCTTGCGGTCCTTGATTACGGACGTAATCAGCACATGCGTTGAGTATTTTGACTATCTCATCCGCTATTTCGTATTCAAGCTCGGAATAGTTGATTTCTTCTGTTGTATCTTCTTCCTCATACCGTTCTTCGCCGTATTCTTCTTCATATTCTTCCTCATATTCTTCGTCATATTCTTCGTATTCTTCATCCCAATTCTCGTCTTCTTTGTATTCCCATTCCTCTTCATATGTTTCATCAAAATATGGTTCTGCTAATTCTTCGAACTTTTCAAGGAACCAGGCTAAGTTATTAAATTCTCCACTTATTGACAAGTTGCCGCTATCTAAAATTTCAGTTTTTATACTAAGCATTGCCGAACTTTCTTCATCGGAGTAGTTTATGGACAGTATAAACGAAGCGTTTTCGGTTATCGACTTTAGCAGGGCTTTGTCTATCTGGCTTGGGTATATGTTTATTTTTTGATTTTCAACAACTACTTGATATCCCATGTTTGAGAGTTGGTTTTTCAGTAGTGAGGATATAAATCTCGCATCTTGTTCGTTTTCGGGTTTGTATGTACCTGAGAATGTGAAGTATCCATCAAAAGTTGCGGAAAGTGCAATTGAGTTAAAGATGTCTAAGAATTCGAATACTTTTTGTATTTCTTGAGGAATATCCATATCCAAATTTTTACTTAACAAAGAAAGGTCTGCAATGTTGCTTGTGTCTAATGCGACAATGACGTTAGCTCCATTTAGATAGGAAAGTCCTTTCAGGATACCTCTTCTGGTAAGTACTAGTTTTTTCTCGTAGTCAGAAAATGTTTTGTTAACCGTCACGCTTAAGCTATAGTTTTCACCATTCTTGGTGATAATTAGTTCATCGGAATTAGGAATACCAAAATAATCACCGAACGTGTATAAAAATTCGCCTATAAATGATTTTTTGTATGTCTTAAAGTAAGCTATAACATCATCTTTTGTTGAAAGAGATATAGCTGAAATCTTGGTATTTAGCATGTCTTTTGTGAACATAGAAATGTCTTTGTTGAAACACAGATAAATGTTATCTTTTGAGCGTATGATGTGGAGTTTTTTGTTATCAATTGTGACTACCGAAGGTTCGTTGATTGTTAGCTTCGGAATTTGGACGTTTGTATCAAACATGTAGCTAAGCAAAAACTCCAGGCTCTTGTCACCAATTTTTCCTGGGAGCACCATACCTATTGGTGAACCGAACAAAACCTTAGGTGAAAAGTTTTCGAGCTCGTCGAAAAATGATGGGTTTAATGCATTACCAATTGAAAGCTTTCCATACACCGAAATTATTGGAGTAATATCCGCATCTTGGAGAACAGTTGCCAGTTCTTGGTCACTGATGTTACTGAGGTTAAGGTACATAACGAAATCAGAGTTTCCAGGAACGGTTATGGTGATAGCGAATAGGTATAATGTCGAAAACAGCATGCCGAAAACAACTGTCAAAATAAACTTTCTTGCCATACCGATACCCCCTTTCTATAAGGTTTGGAACTTACTTTGTGTTTTTGAACGATATAAAGCCGTCTATCCACTTATGGTTCAAGTTAAAGCAAAACATTTTAATTTAATTATACCACTAATTTTTAATATTCTTTACTTTGGGATTAAAATAACTAAAAGTCCTGGGAAAGACCCAGGACTTTTTTGTTCTTGCTTAAGAACTTTATTTATCTTGTTTTGCTCCAAATGCATCAAGCGCTTCAAGAACGAGAGTTATGTAAGCTATAGCTGGTCCGCCACCCATAAGTCCAGCAACTTCTACAGCTTCAAGAATTTCTTCACGCGTTGCTCCCGCATCAAGCGCATTCTTAGTGTGGATGGCAATACAATAGGAACATCTTTCAGAAACTGCAACGGCAACAGCTATTAATGCCTTTTCTTTTGCAGTGAGTTTCCCTGGTTTTTCAGCTTCTTTGAAAAAGTTCATGAATGAATCAACGTAAGGTTTGTCGAATTTTGAAAGTTCTTTCATAGTATTCATGAAATCATTCACTGATTTTCTTGCATCCATATGCTATACCTCCAATTCTTATATTCTTTCGCTCTTTTCACTCGAGCGATTAAGTGTTAATTATATCACGATAAATTACTTAGTCAAGCCTTAGTAACAGAAAAATATAAGAGGTCTGGAATGTCCCAGACCTCTGAATTAAGTGTAGTTATTTCCTATTTAGTGTTCAGCACTTTGTGCAGATTTTTACGAGCGCATCGAGTGCTGCTGCATTGATTGGATAAGTCACAGGTGAAGCAGTCACGAGTGGGTGAGTTGCAACTTGCATAGTGTTGAGTTCATTTGCTGTCAGACCTTTTTGGATTGCAAGACTTAGTATATTAATCATTTCTCCAACACTATCGCCTCCAACTACTTGGGCACCTATAAGAACTCCAGATGTTCTTGAGAAGATGAGTTTAACTTCGATTTTCTTTGCACCTGGTAAAGCCCCCGGATGTCTATCCATAGATACGGCTTTTCCAACCACGTAATCAAATCCATCTTCTTTGGCAAATCTTTCGATTATACCAGCAACTCCATAAGTTTTATCAAATATCTTCGTAGAGAATGCACTTACAGTGCCTCTGTTCTCTCTGATGAACTTGATACCATACAGGTTAGCTGCTGCAATTTTTGCTTCCATAGCTGCAGTTGATGCAAGAAGTATTGGAACATGCCTGCTGGTGAAGAAGTCTCTTTTAAGTGCACAGTCACCAACAGCAAAGATATCTGGAGCACTTGTTCTCATGTATTCATCAACTACTATGGCACCTTTTCTTGTGAGGTCAAGTCCAAGCTGTTTTGCAAGCTCTGTATTTGGCGTGACACCCATGGAGAGTATGACTGCTTCTGCTTTAACTCTTTCCCCACTTTCAAATTCCACTTCTTCTACCTTGCCGTTTCCAAGAATTGCTTTGACTTTCGTTCCCAGTTTGAGTGTAACCCCGTGGCTTTCGAGGTCTTGTTCCGCAATCGCTGCAAATTCGTCATCAAATGCTTGCCAAAGTATCTTGTGGGCTATTTCAACAAGTGTTACGTGTTTACCAGCAAGCGCGAGTTGTTCAGCAAATTCTACACCAATAAAACCTCCACCAATTATAACAACTTCATTAATCTCTTTGAGCTTACTGAGCATGTTTGAAAGATATTCTTCATCTTTGATAATTGGGAAGACGTTTTCAAGGTCGTGTCCAGGTAGCCACTTTGGAATAACCGGCAGTGAACCTGTTGCAAGAACAAGTTTGTCCCATTTGATTTCTTCACCACTCTTCAAAATCGCTACTTTTTTGTCTTTGTCAATACTAATGACCTCGTCTATGAGTAGTTCAACGCCAGCACTTTTAACCATTTCATCATGAATTCTGTTCTTTGAGGTGTCATAGAGAGTACCAAATATGTAAGGAATCCCACAAGGAACCATAACTGTTTTATTTTTCCTTACCACGACGACCCTCTTGTCTGGATAGATTTTTTTGCCGTGGTTGCTGTAAGTATACCACCTGCACTACCACCGATAACTAAAATGTCTGTTTCAATCACAAATAACTCCTCCTCTTTCTAGTAAGATAATGTTAACTAAAAATATTGAAACTTTCCAAAAACCGCATTACCGTTTAAATAGGTAACACCCCCAACTAACTCTTGACAAAAGCAGGTTTCCCAAGATGAATAACTCACCGTTTCCATTCTTTATACCTATCCAACTCAGCTCTAATTTGGTTTATTACTAGCGTAAATACAGCTGCATCATCCATCCAACCAAGAACAGGAATAAAATCTACTATAGCGTCAATGGGAGTAACAAAATAAATTACTGCTCCCAAAATAGCTAAGATTGTTCCTGTTGAAACTTTATATGTTCCACTTAACCAATCGCCTAATAATCCAAACATAAGTTGAATATCATCCCATATTTTGTCTAAAGGCCCTTGTTTTTTAGCCTTTTTCGCAGCTTGATCTAAAAGATTCCTGGTTTTTTCTCTATCATTTATATATTCTTCAGCTTTCTTTCTATATTTTTCATATTCAGATTCGTATTCAGAATTGTTCATAAATAATACCTCCTGCATAAATATCTTTATCTTGAAAGTTCTTTAATAGATACAAATCAAATGAATGCTTTTTATATATCTTTTTCATCATCAAACTTCTGTTTCTGCCGCTTAAATTAACCAACCTTTCTTTATATTTTTTAAATATCTCTTGCACTTTACCACCCTCCACAAATTTCATTAGAGTTTCAGTAAATACCCATTCTTTTTTAACCAATCTTCATATTTTTTATAATCAGGCATAAGCATCTTTACTTTTGTCCAAAAGGCCTTGCTATGATTTTTTTCTTCAAGATGCACAAGTTCGTGCACAACAACATAATCAATAACAGAAAGGGGGGCCATAATAAGCCGCCAAGAAAAGTTTAAATTCCCTTTAGAAGAACAAGTCCCCCATCTTCTTTGGGCATTTGTTATATTTACTTTGTTATATTTAAAACCTCTTTTTTGAGCCCACCAGTTTACCCGTTCTATAATCTTCTCGTAAGCAGCTTTTTTATACCAATCTATAAACACCTTTTTTGCTTCTGGCAAAGCACTTCTTGAAAGATAAAACCCATTTTCAAATTTAAGCGGCTGTTCTTGCCCATCTACTATATGCAATTTATAATACTTGCCAAGGTATAAAAATCCTTCTCCACTCACAAATTCTTTGGGCAAAGCTTTTGGATCTCTTGCTTCTATCTCTTTTTTATTTTTATAAATCCATTTTTTATGTTTATTTATAACTTCCCAAATAGTCTTTTCACTTAAATTAAATGGAGCTCTAACGATTAGTGTTGCATTGTCTGTCATCTGCAAAGCTATGGTTTTTCTTTTCGAGCGTATTATCTTTTCAATTTTTATGTCTTCCATTAATCTCACTTCCTAAAGTGGTAATAAGCAAGTTCTATTAATTTTTGAGCTATTTCATTTCTTTTGCTGAATACAATATTGGCTGTAGAATTAGCTATATAAGGCACAGGCTCTTCACTTACAGTATCATAGTTATTTTTAAAAGTTGAAGATGATATTTTAGCAAGCAAGTGTGAAATTATATAAGATTTAAGCCTCTTTTGTTTGGTTATATTTTCCCAAAAATCAACCGTTTGAGCCTCTCTACTTATTATCTCTATAATATCCTTAGTTGTGTTAACAAGAAAATCTATCTCGCTATCAGTTAGCTCACTGACAGATTTTTTACCAAATATTTCACTTTTGATCAGACCAAAAAATGGCATTTCTTTCTTAGGTTCAAGTCCAAATGTTTGTTCAACTTCTCTTCCCTTTTTCATTTCTCCTCTTAATTTTTCAAGCTCATCATACAAAACGTCCCAATTTTCTCTATATTCTTCAAGTAGTCTTTTCAGTCTATCAGAAAATCTTTCATAGAGTTCTGGGTCTTCTTCCCAATGTTCCTCAATATGCTCAACGATTGCATGTTGAAGTTCTTGTGTCCTTGCTTTACTTGGTTCCTTGTGAAGTTTTTCGAGAAATTTGTCTTCAAAAAGCGGAGTGGGTGGTATTTTAGGATCAATACCTTGAGAATGTAGATACTCTTCAATAATCCCCCTTATCTTGTTACTTGTATCTTTTATACTTAGTTTGTCATCTCTGTATCTATTCCTTGCTGATTCTTTTATAAAACCCAGAATTTTTAAATCATGTACATATTTTAAGGCCTCTGGGTCGGGAAGAACTGCATCCATACTACGGTTAAATTGTCTTACAAGTGCTATGAATTCATCTCTAATCTCTTCATCTACAAGAATGTCAATACACTCGTCTATATTCTGACGCCAATTTTTAATCTTATATTTTTCAAAGAACTCTTCAATCCTGCGGTGATTCAACTTCAATTCATCAACGCTTTTTGCTTTGTTCCTAACTACCTGTGAAATCTCGTCAATATCTTCATCTGCGTAAATAGCCAGCGCTTCTTTTAAATGTTTCAAAACACCTACATAATCTACAACAAAACCACAAGACTTATTTTTGTATACTCTATTTACCCTTGCAATAGCTTGTAGCAAGTTATGTCCTTTAATCACATTATCAAGATACATAACCTGCTCTACAGGTGCATCAAAACCAGTTATCAGCATATTTTGAACAACCAAAATACCAACATTGCCACTGATACCATTTTCATCTACTTTGTCAAATGGAAGTTTAAAGCTTTTGATTATCCTTTCGTGCTCATTGGGGTCAGTATAAGGACGATACTCAGGTGGGTCGTTCTGAGCTCCTGAAATAACCACACCAACCTCTAACTTTTTCAATGTTTCTAAATCTATTTTTGAATTATTTTCTTTTTCTAATTCATAAATCTTTTCTTTGAGAGCCTCTTCAAGTGCTTTTTTATATCTTATTGCAGCAAGACGAGACACTGCAACAACTTGAGCTTTAAATCCATTTGGGAATATATGAGTTATATAGTGCTGTATCATATCTTTTGCTTTGTCACGGATAACTTCTTCAGCTTCAAGATACGCTCTCCATGTGAATCTTCCCATTATCATTCTTTTTGTATCTTTATCAGCGTCTTTGAAAACATCTTCAAACTTTGCATTTGCTGCCTCTTCGTCTGAAAGCTCCGCGCTGTGAACTCTCCCTTCATATACAATCTCAACAGTCACACCATCTTCAACTGCCTGCTTTATGCTGTACTTGTCTATGTAATCGCCAAATGTCATCTCGGTCTTTTCTATAGGTGTACCTGTAAATGCTATTTTTGTTGCATTTGGAAGAGCTTTTCTTAAATTTGCACCCAGCAGCTTGTATTGGGTTCTGTGTGCTTCATCTATCATTATTAGAATATTAGGTGATGTGTTGAGGACAGGAAATTCTCCTTTTAATTCCCTCTCTTGAAATTTATGAACCATAGCCATAACAAGTTCGGGTGTATCAGTTTTTAAAAGTTCTTTAAGCTCCTGAATGCTTCTTGCTAACTTAACAGTAAATCCAACACTTCTTGATGTTTCATTTAACTGCTTTTCAAGATCTCTTCTATCTGTGACAAAAACAACTTTGTAGTTTCCAAACTCAGGATTGTGATAAAGCTCTCGAACCATAAACATCATTGTCAAAGATTTACCAGAGCCTTGTGTATGCCAAACAATTCCTCCTCTTTCGTCTGGTGTTTTGCCTTCTTTTAACCTTTTTATCATCTTCTTTACTGCTCTAAATTGCTGATACCTTGCAACAACCTTTATCATTTTGCTTTTTGGATCTTCTTTAAAGATGGTGAATGTGTGAAGCAGATCAAGAAGGTTTTCTTTTGAAAGCATCCCATGAATCAAAACTTGCTGGCTTGTTACATTTCCATCTGGATTTACGTTTGACAGCGAAAAAGGATAAGGGTCTTTCCACTCAACAAAGTGCTCATACTCTGAGGTTATTGTGCCATACTTTGCAACCTGATTGGATGTAGCTACTAAGAATAAGTTGTACCAAAAAAGCTTTTCATTTCCCTCAATTGCGCCACGTCTGTTACAATAGCGCATAAGCTGAGTAATTGCTTCAGAAATTGGGTCAGCAATGGCTGGAGATTTGCATTCAACCACCACAAGAGGCAAACCATTCACAAAAAGGACTAAATCGGGAACAATATGTTTTTCAGTTCCCGTTATATTCACTTTAAACTGTGATATAGCAATGAATGAATTATTGTCCGGATTTTTAAAATCAATAAACTTAACAGTTGGGCTTTTTTCTCCTGTTTTTCTATTTTCAGAAACTGAGGTGTTCTCTAAAAGCAAGTCGTGGATTTCTTTATTTGCCTCTAAAAGAGAGTTAGCTTGTGGTGTTGTAATTCTTCGAACAACTTCACTTATTTGGTCATCTTCTATCCATGGGTTTATTCTCTTTAAAGACTCCCTTAAAACTCCCTCAAGGATTACTTCTTTAAAGCTTTCTCTGAATTTTTGGCTTTCACCATATTCAGGTTCTAATGAAGAAGTGAACGATATTATTTCTTTTGTATCCTCAGGGTTATCTTTGTTTTGTCTATAAATCTTCCATCCAAGCCTTTGAAGGTGAAAGAGGAATGAATTTTCAACATAATGTTCTTCGTCAAGTTTGTAAAACATTTTTAACTCTCCTTTTCAAGAAGGAATTTTACTGCCTTTTCAAGTTCCGGCAGCTTCTCTTTGATAACCTCCCAGATTATTTCAGCATCTATTCAAAATACTCATGAATAAGAATATCCCTTAAACCAGCGATTTTCTTCCATTCTATTGGATAAAGCTCTCTTTTATCATCCGGAATCTGCTTAACAGCTTCACCAATATTTTCAAGAGCTTTTAAAACTGCATAAAAAACCAGTTCATTTTCAACAAAATTGTTGTATTTCTCAATTCCTTGTGTAAACTTTTTAATGCGGTCAATCTCTTCAATGATGTCTTCAAGAATTACCTTTAGTATACGCTTTTTAGACATATATGGCTTCCTCCATTATGAAAGGTTTTATGCGTGGATTTATAGCCGATTTAATCACAAGGTCAACCTTTTTACCAAAAAGTTCTTCAAGGTAGAATTTCAAATTCATGTAATTATCAAAAGTTTTGTAACCCTCTTTAAAATCAACAATGATATCTACATCACTATCATTTCTTTGTTCGCCCCTTGCATATGAACCAAAGACAGCAATTTCAATTACTCCGAACTTTTCCACTAAATCACCCTGGCCAATGTAAAATCTAAGTGAACAGAACTGTGTATAGCTTCGGTTGTTTCTTCAGCATCCCTATCAAGTATGTTAACTCCTGCCCAATTAACCTTATCGTTAACTTCGTAAACAACGTCGCTTTGTTTATCTTCTCTATCACTAATCCCAGTTTCAACCTTTCAAAATAGTACTCTATCTCCCACCTCTTCCTGTATATCGCCCTCATCAGCTCACTTTTCATGAATTCTTCACCAGCTTTTCCCCTCGGCCTGATTATCTTTTCTCCTTCCCCTTCTGCCCTGAACTTTTTAACGTGATATCCCCTGTCTCCTATTATTAAACTACCTTTGCACCCTTTCGTCATTTCTATCCCTACGTCCCATTCTCGCCTCTCACTTACCTCGAAGTCCACTACTACTTTCTCTTTGCTGTTGTACAACGCATGCAATCTCTCTTTCTTATTTCTCAACTCGCTCGAATCTATCGCAAGTATGCTCCCTGCTACCTTCTTCATTATTCCTGATATCTTCGCTTTGTCTATATATTTCATCCGATACGTTAACGTCTGCCGAGTTGGTAACTTGTATGGATAATAGATATTCCCTCTCTTGACTTCATCGTAGAACTCCCTCACATACTGACATTTCGTCAAACACATTGCAATGATGACTCTTAATATGTCTAAATCCGAATATTTCCTCGTAAACATCCTCCTTGACCTCTTAAAGACAATTTTCGCAATAGCTTCTAATGATTTTTCTGGTATAATAACTTTGATCACGGGGAACTGTGCCTCCTTTCGTATTGATTGGTGTTCGATACAATTTTGGCACGGTTCCCCCTTTTTGTTAACTCTCTTTTTTATTTGTTAACTCATCCCTCCAATTTCACATCCCACTTTGGCCAGGGTCTCCACTAAATAATTTTTACGTTCTTGTAAAATTACTTGTATATCACTGTTCATTTTTCTTCCTCCTCAATAAGGTGATTTACTCTAACTTTGCCTGTTAGCAAATCTTCCATCAAGCCTTTTTTGATTCTTTCAAGTTTTTCCTTAATAGCGTCAGTTTTTTCAATTGCATTATCAATTGTCTCAAGTATTTCTGCGATTTTACGTTGTTCAGGGAGAGGGGGGAGAGGTGCAAAAAGTAGTTCGAAAATATTTTTTTCTACATGAGGAATGCCAGAACCTTTTATTTGGGATTTTATTAACCTTTCATATGATTTTAGAACATAATAAAGAAAAATTTTATGAATAAATTTTGTCTGAATGTCTACCTTAGCCATAGTTGAAGCAATTGCACCCTTCTCTGCAAAAAATATTTCTCCAGCATTTGAACCGTCAAACAATATTATTATGTCATTATCTGCTAAAATAACATTTTTTACACTGCAGAAAAATGTTTCGTTGATGTTTCCTCTTAAATATTCTGGTGATAAGTATATTACCATACTATGCTCTTGAATGTTTGATAGTTTATTGGGAACTTTGCCTTTAATAAAAGTTATCACTTCCCCCAACTTTACCCATTTCCAACCTTCAGGAATCCTCCCAAGCGGTGAGTCCTTGAATTTATCAATATTCTCATCTCTCAACCTCCACCTCTCACGCTCACCTGCACCCTCACTTACCACTCCTTTAGTAAACAAATCTTGCATCAAACCTTGCTTTATGCGTTTGTACTTTTCTATAATGGCATCAGTTTTTTCAATTGCATTATCAATTGTCTCAAGTATTTCAGCGATTTTGCGTTGTTCAGGGAGAGGGGGAACCATTGCTACAAACTTTAAAACTTGATTAAATCTTAGAGCTGTCCTTGTTGTTCCTTCTATTACTTTAGAAATCTGCGATTTTATTTCTTGTGAATTATTTAGAAAATATTTAATGAATGTGCTCAAAGAATTTTTTGCTTTGAAAACATAATAAGCAGGGCTCACTAATCCAACCTCAAGTAATTCAAGTCTATTAAAAACAAAAGTTTGGTCATCGCTCATCGAGCGATACGTAAACTCATTTTTTCTGATGATTTTATAGTTAGATAAGTTTTCACTTGCAACAACACGATTAAAGTATTCTTCTTGAATATATATTCCTTTACGAGAAGAAGTTAATATAGGATACTCTTTATTATTAGTAATATTTCTCTCTTTAACTTCTTCAATTATTTCGCTCAGTTTTACTTTCTGCCATCCATCAGGCAATTTAACATTCTCACTCATAGCAATATCCCAGCCTTTGTAAAAATTCCTCCAATTTTTTGATTTCTTCATCTCTTTCAGCTTTCAAGTCTTGCAAAGAAACTTTGTATTTATCCCAAAGCTTTTCAAAAGTCTTTATCAGTTCTTTCTTCTCTGCATTTAAGTACTTTTCAAGTTGATTGCTAATTAATTCAAAGAACTTCTCGAGCAATAGCTCTTTTGCTTCTTCTTCGGTAATAGATTCAATCTTTTCATTTATCTTATTTTCAATTTCCTTTTGCTTTCTGCTTATCTCGCTTCTTACCTTTTTAATTTGCTTTTCTTTTTGAGCAATATTTTCTAACAAGTCTACCCATTTTTTTGCTTCTCTTCTTGCAGTCTCGCTGTCTTTTGATTTTAAATCTTTAACCAAGTCCTTCAGAAACTCTTTGACCTTGCTTGCAGTTTTATCTCCCTGCTGCTCTTCATCCCAATCTTCAACCTCTTCTAAAAGCTCACTTAAATCTGCTTCAATTTCGGCAAGCCTGCTTTCAAGATCTTCAATTTCTTCTATATCTTCTTTAAAATATTTTTCTTTAATTCTTTCTCCTTCAACCAAATTCTTGTTCCAACCCGCAGAAACTATACTTTTAAAATCATAAACAAGTTCTTCCCACCAATTTGCAAATATGCCCGCTATTTTGAACTCATCAAATGTTCCAATTGGCAAGAGACTTTCTTTCAACTTTTTCAAAGCTTCATTTCTAAACTTCCAAAGATTATTTTTGCCGTAAAACTGTTCAATTTCAGTCCTTACAACCTGCCACCACTCCAAAAGTTTTTCTTTGTGTTCTTCTATTGTATGTTTAACCTCAGCACAGTTATCAATCAGTTCCTTAATTTGATTTTTGTCAGTAATGTCTTTTCTAAACTCCAAATAATCTTCACTCTTCTCTGATAGCAAAATATCATAGCTCAACTTAAATTTCCTCAACTGGTTTTCATACAGCAATACTTCTTTCTTCGGTACACCACCAAAAAGATGGGCACGCACATCTTCGATTTCAGGGTCTGGGGAATTATCTACGTACCGTCGAATATTTAGATTAAAATCATTCTCCTCTATCTCTTTTATATCAACCAACCTTGAGTATTTAGGTATCTCTTTTTTCTCATCGAACACTGTGACTATTTTTTCTATGTCCTCTGGTCTCAAGAAATTCTGATTTCTACCTTCTCCATACTCTCTATCAGCGTTAATAAACAAGATCTTATTTTTTAAATGTTCTGGCTTGTTTTTATTAATCACAATAATACAAGCAGGTATTCCGGTGTTGTAGAAAAGCTTCGGTGGCAGTCCTATTATTGCCTCAATCAAATCATCTCTTACAATCCCTTCCCTTATAACCTTTTCCTGTCCACCTCTGAACAAAACTCCATGGGGCATAACTGTTGCCATTACTCCGTCATCTTTCAGGCTTGCAATCATGTGCTGTAAAAACATAAGGTCTGCCTTTTTCCCATTCTCAGGAGTAAAGCCATATTTAAATCTTTCTTCAAACTGCATATTTGCGCGGCTATAATTTTCTGAGAAAGGTGGATTGGCTAATATTCTATCAAACCTTTTTATGTATCCATTTTCCAAAAACATGGGGGTTGTTAGTACGTCTTCGTTTTCAATTTTTGCATCATTGATGCCATGCAAAATCATATTCATTTTGCATATAGACCATGTCAATCCATTGAGTTCTTGCCCGTAAAGAGCTAAGTTTCTTGGGTTTTGTCCTTGTTCCTCAACGTAGTGGAACGCTTCAATCAAAAAACCACCAGAGCCCACAGTTGGGTCATAAATTGACATGCCCTCACGGGGCTTAACTAATCTTACCATTAATTTTTTGACATGTGGCGGTGTGTAAAATTCGCCTCCTTTTTTACCAGCTGAATCGGCAAATTCCTTTAACAAATACTCATAAGCAGCACCAAGCAGATCAGGAAATTCAAAGTTTGAAGGTGTCAGTTTATACTTGTTGAAATGATTAATAAGGTCAATAAGCTGCTGATCCTTTAGTCGGGTTTTTCCCTTTACTGCGTTAAAATCTATGTGTTTCAAAACTCCATCAAGCTCTGGATTTGCTTCTTCTAAAGCGCTCAGGGCTTTATTTAGTTGATTTCCTACATCCTCTTTTAATTTCAAAATATTTTCCCATCTTGCCTTTTCAGGTACAAAAAAGGCATCGCCATAAGAGATTGGATCTTCTAAAAGCTCATGTATTTGCTCTTCAGAAAATCCCATGAGCTTATAGGTATCTTTTAACTCCTGTCTTTTTTCCTCAAAGACATCTGATGCATATTTTAGAAAAAGCATACCAAAAATATATTCTTTATATTCAGAGGCGTCCATCTTACCTCTGAGTATATCAGCTGCTTTGAAAAGATGTGTTTCAAGCTGTCTTAAGGTTATTTTGTCACCAGCCAAATCGATCCCTCCAATTAATAAATTTATTATAATGTTTATTAAAACTATTGAAACTTTCCAAAAAGCACATTATCCTTTAAATATGAGACACTCACAAACAACTCTTGAAAAAGGTAGGTTCGCAAGATGAATAAGTCATCGTTTCCATTCTTTGTATCTATCCAACTCAACTCTAATTTGGTTTATTATGAGCGCAAATACATCCGCATCATTTGTTATGCCAAGAGAAGGAATGCCATCTGGTAGGGCATCTATGGGATTAACAAAATAAAGTACTACTATCACAATAGCTAAGTTTGTTTTAAATGAAACTCCATATTTTCCGCTTAACCACTTAACCTAATATTCTTGCATAGGTAGTTGCCATTTCTTATAGATTTATTCTATCTGTTGATATGTTACAACTTTAGTATTCTATTACAATTATATCATATCGTTACCGCAAAAACATTTCAAATACTTTCTTTTTTCTTTACATTCAATCAACTTTTTAGACCTTTCAACGCTTTTGCTTTGCTGTCGAACCACTTCATTTTTCACCTTATCTTTGTTCATCCTTTAAAACGCATAGGCTTGATTTCTCAAGGCTCATATCCATCGCATCAATATGTTGTTAAATCTGGTGGAGCCGATGGAATTCGAATCCATGGCCTTTATCGTGCGCTGTATAATTAATAATGTATGCGAAGACATACTCCTTCATCTAATGTGGGAGGAAACAGAGGGAAAAACTTTGGTTTTTTAATCACACTTTTGGTAGCATTTATTGTCGTATTGATTATTAGCAGTGTTTTTTGTGAACTCAAAATCAATTTGCAGAAAGATGTTCACTTCGAAGATACCGTTGCGTATGTTGAAAAAGCCTCCCTGTCACAAAGACCATTTACGATAACAAAAGGTGCCTTGCAAATATGCTACCAAGATTACGAGATTGCCCCTTACTTAACTGGTATGCCAATCTTCGAAATTCCATTTTGAAAACTTGAAACCTGTTTGAGATATAAATTTCATTAGTGCTCATATTGTTACTTAGTATATCTATCATGATTACCATGACACAATTTAGTATGCCAATAGCAAGTAACGGCGCTTAACCACACTGTATATATCTTGACTACTTTATTATGCCTGACAAATGTACTTTTCTTATATATTATTTTCTTAGTCAGAACTGTGTAATTTCTACCATAGATATAACATAGCTATACCTAAGTTATATGGTCTTCCCTTATTCTTAGGCTCTTAAATTCACATTTCGTCAGTATTTATCTTACAGACAAATAAGAAAACAGAGTACGGTCTTACAGTCGTCTATTATCGTATTAAATACTATCCTTCGCACCGCACTTCTCAATTGTTTGTATGCTAATCACATAACATACCGCGCAACAAATAGTATAAATAAAAGTTTTTGAACGCCACCCTTGTAAAATGCCCTATAACACATTCAAAAACGAGAAGATATATTAAGAATTATCGGCTGTCATGAAATGCTTTATAGGTCAAATAAAAAGGATGGTGTTTTAAATCGGCTTGAAATAATCTCAAATTAATTGTTTATATGAAGATTGACATTGGGAACAAAAACTGCAATATAAGAAACATTATATTGCATTTTTTCTGAGGACTTGGTTACCTTTGTTCCGTCAACTATTCTAAGTTCTACAACACGCACAAATTATTGCTTTTCGAACACTTTCGTTTTAAATCGCTTATAAGCCCTTTCGAGAAGGTTTAACGCAATCTTATATATCTGGACAGTTTGAAAACGCTTATAGGTCAAATAAACGGCATGGTAATTTTTAGGTCTTTTCGGAAACTGCTTAAAACCCTATAAGTACATAATTATTACAACTTGTTGACATAAGATGAGGCGAGCGGTGGGAAGATGCTGTATCTTAAGAATGATAATTAGCATACACATAAAGATTTAGTGTATAAATATATACTAATGTATTAAAAGGTTATATAGGCAAAGCACAGTGAAATAGGTTTGTATAGTAATAAACTATTGCCAAAGTAAATCTATAGTAGATAATATTATAGGCATAGCTAAAGGTATTTCACAATAGAATGTACTTCAGAAATCGTGAGTGCATTAGTGGAGACTAACAGAATTATCAACGCTGTATGTGTAGGTATGAACGCCATTTGTTAAAGAGAGCGAAAATTGAGCAGAGTGATAGACATAATATAAATCGTGTGCAGGATTTTCGCTTCTAATTATTATTCTCATACATGCTTGAGCGCAATACTAAGCAGGTTTTTAATTAATCCAGAAGGTGCACTAATCGAGAGGTTGGACTTTGATTTCCGAGAATCCACTGATGCATTTCAAGTTAAATTCAGGCAATTCCCTAAGGACTTACATATTTTCTGGAATAAATAAGCCAGGGCGTTAATAACCGTGGCTTCAGAAGAATGCAATAAGAACAATAGGAGTTTGAATACTATTTTATAGTATACTTCAAGCAGTTTGCGAATTTGTCCCAAGGTATCGTGAATGTTGGAAGTCCAGTTGAATGCGGTGCGATTTCGTAGTCTTGGTAACGAATTTGAACTCCATCTTTTGAGATCGTAAACGCCTTATTGGAAAAATCTTCCTGGGTTATATACTCGATAGCTTCAGGGTAGTAGTCTTGCTCTTCTGATTTGATTTCTTTGATTATTTCGTCTTTTATTACCTTGGTATAATCGCATGTTCCGTCAAATAGATCCGCCAGTGTCAAAATCTTTCCGCTTTTTACATCAATAGTGTACGTTTCAAATACGGTATTACCGTGAGCACCACCTGTAAAAGTGTAATAGTAAATAACCAAGCTAATTAGGTCTCTACCTTCATAAGTGATTTCAGTTGAAATGTGTGCTTGATATGGATAGCGAAGCTCTTCAACTTTATTAACTTCTTCTGCTATTTCTTTAACCTCTTCAACGATTTTCTTGACCTTCTCCTGAATTCCATTATTAAGCTCGTTTTGTATATTTTCATTTTTGAAATTCTGGAACTTCGGTATTTGTACAAAGATTTTCGTTAGTTTATCTTCGGTTTTAGTTTCGACCAGCACAACCTGTTTTGTGTTCATCGAAAGTATGTATGCGATCAATGCAATCAAGAATAGTACAGAAAGTGCAGATAGTTGCTTGGTAAATCTCTTTTGCTCTTCCATAAGAATACCTCCTCTATGTTCTCCAATTCTATTATACACCTAAGAAAAAACAATCCCAGCAACTAAATCAATTCACAGTTGCCGGGAAAGATTGCCTTACTTATTCGAAATCAAATCTTGAAGCCTGGAATTTCTTTCAGTTCCGGCTTTTCTTCCTTTGAAGGTCCCATATCAAATGTCTGTCCTAATGCTAAAACAGTTGCGAGTTCTATTGGTAAACCAGTTTTGATAATTTTCTCAACAGTTGTCTTAATATCGTACTCTACAAATCGGAATTCATACCAGTAAACTCCGTTATCTACGTTCAGTATCAAGTAAGTTGCTCCGGGTTGTCCATCTTTTGTCCTTCCAACGCTACCGGGATTGAGGATTGTCTTACCATAGATGTGTTTGGCCATAATCAAATGGGTGTGACCGTTAATTATTATGTCTTCCTCTACGTTTTTCACCAGCACTCTCAATCTTTCCGCACTTGTTGAAGGTTTTACATATTCAATAAGGTAATTGATTGGACTTCCATGAACAAGTAGTATTTTGACTCCTTCAATATCTAATGATAATTTGTGTGGTAGCTTTTTCAGAAACTCTTTGTTCTCAACTGTTGTGTTCTTTATAGTCCAGCTAATCGACTCATCACCAACTTCTGTTTCTCTACCAGGATTGTACGCACATCCACAGCTATCTTTTTCATATCCAATAGCATCGTCGTAATTACCCATGACTGTGATAATGTTCATAGCTCTAATTGTTTCAACAACTTCGTTAGGATTCGGACCATAACCAACCAGGTCGCCAAGACAGTAAATTTCATCGATACTTTGTTTCTCAACATCTTTCATTACTGAATCTAAAGCTTCGAGGTTGGAATGAATGTCAGAAATAAAAGCTATTCGTCGCACAGAAACCACTCCTTTTGGTGATTCTACAGTTATTTATATTAATTATACTATGTCTAAACATACTTTGTGTTAAGAAATTTTGAGAAACTTACCGCACATTTTTGGTATAATGAGATTAGTCGGAATACTTAGCATTTGGAAAGGGGGGCCGATGATGCGTTTCTTTGTTGCCGATGCTTTCACACAAAAACCGTTTTACGGAAATCCAGCAGGTGTTGTCTTGTTAAACGATGATCACGCGATATCAAAAGAAACGATGTTGAACATAGCAAAGGAAGTTAGATTTTCAGAAACAGCATTTGTGAGACAAAGGTCTGATAATGAATTTGTTTTGCTTTATTTCACCCCCGTTTCTGAAATAGACCTCTGCGGTCATGCAACAATTGCAACGTTTTATGTTCTAAAAGAAGAGAGCATTATTCAAGAGAATAAAAAATACATAGCTCATACAAGGACGGGAGCTATTGAAGTGACCGTTGAAGATGGTAAAGTAATGATGGAACAAGCAGAGCCTCAAATGATGGAAACATCTGAAGAAATGAATTTCGACGAGACTACTCTTGCTGAATTGTTAGGAATAGAGGCCGGGGAGATTGGTGATGATAAATATAGCCTTAAGCCGAGAATCGTGAGCACCGGATTATGGGACATGATTATTCCTGTAAGGTCTAAACATACATTGTTTACTATTTCACCTAATCTGGATGGAATTGAGGACTTTTGTAGAATAAACAACATTGTAAGCTTTCACGTATTTACGTTAGATGAACACAGAGCACTTGCGAATTGTAGAGATTTTGCTCCACTGTATGGAATCCCGGAAGAATCTGCAACAGGAACTGCAAATGGTGCATTGATTTATTATCTTTATACACATGGTGTAGTCCAGCCTGATGTTACATACGAAATTATCCAAGGTGAGACCATGGGTAGGATGTCTAATATATTTGCATCATTAAAGTACAAAGACGGTATCTACAAAGCTTTTGTTGGTGGACATGCAAGGGTTATAATCAAAGGTGATTTACATATTTGAATCAAAAAGCGGGGTTGTATTTCCCCGCTTCTTTTGGAAATTATCAGCCCTTTATCTTCTCGACAAGATCTTTCATAAACTTCTCAAGCTTATCTAATTCGTTTCCAGACTTTTCACTACTATCAGTCTGTACCATAACATATGCTTTCATCTTGGGTTCTGTTCCCGATGGTCTGACAAATATCTTTCCATTTTCAAAATCCAATAGAAGAGTTTCGTTTGGTATGACACCATCGTACCCTTCTGAATAGTCGATTACTTCTTTCACTTCGGGTAATTCGACTGATTTGAGTTTTGAGTAAACGTCCAATGCTTGTGTAACTGATGCAAACTCAAAATTCAAGAGTTTTTCGAAGTAGTATCCATACTGCTTGTACAACGCATCAAGTCTTTCAAGTAAGTCAAATTGCTTTGCAGCCTTTGCAACTAATCCACAAGCCAAAACTGCATCTTTATCACGCGCCATATCACCTGTAAGGTATCCACAGCTTTCTTCAAAACCAAAAATGAAATCGTACTGTGGAGTCTTTTCTACTAAGTCACCGATGAACTTGAATCCTGTAGGAACTTCAAAGAGTCTTATACCGTGTTCTTCGCACATTGGCTTTACCATGTCTGTAGTCACTATAGTCTTTATTAACATACCTTTGTTATTGCCTTTATTGACGTATTCTGATATTAGCATGTCAGAAAGTATCACGCCAACCTGATTTCCAGTAAGCCTTACGTTCTTATACACAACACCAACTCGGTCTGCATCGGGGTCTGTCGCTATTCCAAGTTCTACGTTGTGTTCTTCCATGTATTTTCTCAGAAGCACAAGAGCCCTGTTGTCTTCTGGGTTCGGTGTTTTCACAGTTGGAAAATTCCCATCATGGTTCATCTGTTCCTGAACCTCTATAACTTCAGCACCCATTTTTCTCAGAAGTCTTGGAACGAATCTTGTACCAGTGCCGTGAAGTGCGGAGTAAACAACCCGTAGACCTCTAAGATCCGCGTTGATAAGTTCAGCCAACTCATCTATATATTCATCGAGGATGTCTGTTCCTAAAATACTGTACTTTTCAATGGCATTTATTGGCTGATTCCAAGCTTGTTCGACTAAGTCTGAAAGTATATCGGTAACTTCAGGAACCGCTTGCACACCGTTTGATGTGTAAACTTTGTACCCGTTGTATTCTGGCGGGTTGTGGCTCGCTGTGATAACTACCCCCATGTCCATCTTTAATTTTCGAACCCCATACGACAAAACAGGCGTTGGTACAGGTTCATCAAAGATGTAAACTTCCATACCTTCGCCTGCAAACACGGAAGCACTTATCTTGGCGAACTTTTCAGAGTTATTCCTTGTATCATATGCAATCAGTACCTTCTTTAATCCTTCCTTTTTCATGTACTCTGCAACGCCTTTTGAGGCAACAGCTACAGTCTTCTCATCAAATTCTCCTTCTCTCATAATACCGCGGATACCACCTGTACCAAAAAGAATCATCAATGCTCCTCCTTCCTTAAGGCTTCTATTGTTATGAACAAAGTAACGACGAATATGAAATAAAATGTATTTAATGCCATCGCAATTTCAGTATTTCTTGAACTCATTAATCGAAAAACAACGGCTGCGAATGTGGTTATTGGTGGCTCAGCTAATGTTAGAGTTCCGGATGTCTCACCTACAGAAATTGTAAATGAGTAAACGAAGGCTGTAAATATGCTATTTTTCATAAGTGGGAATGCGACTTTTGAAAACCATCTGAAAGTTCCTGCGCCATCTATTTTCGCTGAATCAATTATATTTTGCGGTATATTCCTCCAGCCAGATTCTATTATGCCAAATGATATGGGAAGATTTATAAGCGAGTGGACAAGGATTATTTTGAGCAAAACTGGAATATCTATGAGCACATACGAAAAAGCAAGCGATACGGATGACATAGCCGCAGGTATCAATACGATATATTGTAACCTCTTTCCACGCACTGAGAAATAACCGGCAAATAAACTGACAAGAATGCTCAAAATAGATGCGCTCGTAGAGATTACAAGCGTGTACTTTACAACTTCGCTTAAACTCGCACCCGTTAAGTACGATATATCCTCTGAAAATAGCAGTTTGAAATTCTCGAGAGAGAACTTACCGTAATAGTCGAGAAAACCTGATAAAGCTGAGTAAACAAGAGGGATAAATATCAGGATTGCTGAGATTGTAAAGAACACATAACCCCACTTCGGAAAATTGTCCAAGTGTCTATAGTGGTGCTTCTCATGAACCTCACGCTTAAGCGATGTAAAATAACCGATAAAAGATATAAGTATAATTTGGAAAATCATCAACGTTGCTGCTGCTCTAAAATCAAACGTTACTCGCGAGTACATGTAAATCGCAACTTCTAATGTTGAGAACTGAATTCCACCAAGGATAAGCACAACGGAAAAGCTTGTAAAAGTGTATATATAAGTTAAAAAGAAAGCTCTGAGAATAGATGGCAACAACATCGGAATTTCAATCTTAGAAAATATTTCCCAACCACTTGCACCATCAACTTTCGCAGCTTCAATTACGTATCCGTCTATATTCTCCCAAGCCTCGCCAACAATCCGAATAAAGAGTGGAAAGTTATAAAAAACATGACCAAGTAAAACTGCGCTGAAGGTATAAAGTATCCTAACATCTAAGCCAAAAGTATTGAGAAATCTTGTGTACACGCCGTTTTTCCCAAACACTAAGAAAAATCCTATTGCCATTGTTATACCGGGAAGGACAAATGGAATGCTTGACATCACTCTGAATGTGCGCCTTATAACCGGATGTATCTTCGTTCTACCGACAAGGTAAGCTCCTGGAAGTCCGAGTAAAGCAGTCAAAACTGAGGAAAGAAGAGCCTGAAATATAGTAAATCGGATCTTTGAAGCGTTGTCTATCAGTGCATCGAGCGAAAAACCTCCTGAAAAATGGAGGTTGAGGATGAAAGGAATAAAAAGTGAAAATATTATGTAAGCAATAGGAAGTATGTATATAACGTGTCTTCTCTTAATCATATGAAATAGCCTCAATCAGAAAACTAAATATGGTCGTTCCCCTCTTCTTACTCTTTCTATTCTACGCAATTTTTCCAAACTTTGTTTCAATCCACCAGTCCGATTTAATCTTAACCATATTCTTGAATACTCTTCAAGTATGTCTTCAAGATCCTTTTCAAATCTTTCCCATTCTTTGTCCTCAACGTTCTCTATTGTACCGTACTTGATAAGTAATTCAATAGTTCTAATTCCCATGATTGCGAGCTTCACATTATTGGCTATTTGTTCGACAACTTCCTTAAGATTATTGTTTTCCTTAAGCTTCTCTAATTTAAGAAGAGATTTGTTTAAGCTACTTTTCACATCTTCTATCGTCTTTTGTCGGAATTTCTGAGCATAATTCATCACATTTTCAGGATACAAGAATGTGTAGAAGAATGGAGTGCCATTAGGAGTGTATGGTAATCTATCGCAAATTTCCCCAAGTTCAAAAATTACATTACTTATTTCCTCTTTTGTTTCAAATACATGTATGTCTATTGCTCTAAGAACTTTCTCTATGCTGTCATCCAATGTATAGTTCCAGCTCAGTGCAGCCATATACGCAAAACCTATCCACGAAAATGGTAGGTGCTGAGAATGACCATGGTCTCCCCAATCTGTTACTAAAACACCGTTAGCATGATATTTCTTAGCAGCCGATATCGCATTTTTGATGTTCTCTATACAATTCTTGCTCCTGCCGATAAATGAATTCCAAGTTGAAGTACCTGGGCACACATAGAACGAAATGTTGCTTTGCTCGTACAATTTGCACTTTTCATCAAATGGGTGGTCAGCCTCATATCCCCAAACCATAGCTATCATGTCTTTCGGTAATTCTTCAATCAATTCTGGGTGGTTTTCAATGATATCTCCCCAGAACATAACTGTCTGTTTGTGCTTTTTCGCTATATTATATACTTTCAAGAGAAAGTCAAGATACACACGTCCCTTACCTATCTTTTCGCAAAGTTCTTTAGATTTACCTTGACATAAGTCAAATGTCTCATCACAACCAATATTGACTTTGTTGCTCGAGAAATTTGGTAAGAGTTCCTGCAAAATCTCATCAACAAGTTTGATAGATTCGGGAACAGCGGGAGAAAGCGAAAATGGTTGGAGAAATTTAGTGTCCCATGGTGTTTCAAAACCATCTGGTGCTTCAGCTAAATATTTGTATTCGTCGTGTATGAGCCACTTTGCCATATGGCCAAAAGTATTCTGGTTCGGCACGAGCTCTATGTGTCTTTCTTTACAATATTCATCTAATTCTCTTACTTCTTCGGCGGTTAATGGAGAATATTCTTCCCAAACAACTCTGTGGTTCTTGTATGCAAATGTGTGTTCCATGTAGAGCTGTAGTTGGTTTATTTTCAAATGAGATAATTTGTCAACTAAAACTTTCAACGTATCCATTTTTGGTATTCTATCTCGGCTGATGTCGAGCATTACACCGCGGTTCAGTATGTCAGGATAATCATGGATGTACAACTTTGGTAATTGTTTAGTCTCTGCCACATTTCTGAAGAGTTGTAAGAGTGTCTGGACGCCATAAAAAAGCCCAACATCATCGTTAGCGTAAATGCTTATTTCCTCTTCCACAAACATCTTGTACCCTTGTTGATCTACAACTACGTCTGGATTTACTGACAAATTAAGTATCAAAGCTTCAGTTCTATCCATTGATAATTCGAATCCTAATCTTCTTAGTTCTTGTCCTAAGAATTTTGTTAACTTATCAACACTGTTTGGAGCAACCTGATAAAAAGTCGTTGCAATCCTTGTACCAAGCCCAACATAACCGCTACATTGTTTCACAACTTTTGGATAAGGTATGAGAATTAATTCCATATTCTATCCCCCCTAAATAGAAGTTCTTTTATATAAACCATGTCTAAATTATCGCAAATGATCTTTGATATACATTCTATTTCACTATCAAGTTCATCTGTGAAAGATGATGAGTCCATGTTTTTCTCAATGTTTTTTGAACTCTTTCCAGCATCGTCTTCGTCTTCAAGATGGTGATCGATAAATGGAACAATACCAACAGTCCTAACTTTAGTCAATTTTTCAAGAGTCTTCAGTCCATCGCCTAAGTGTTCTTTACTGCCTTTGAATTTGTTTATGATGAATCCTTTGACAAGCTTTTGTTCAGCTCTTGATAGTAGTTTGTATGTTCCATATAGTGAAGCAAAAACTCCGCCAAGATGTATATTTCCAACGATTAGCACTGGTATATTAAAACTCTTAGCTACTTTCATGTTTACAATATCACCTTTTTTAAGGTTAAGCTCGACGGGACTTCCTGCACCTTCCACAATAACTATATCATGTTTCTCTAAAAGAGTGTTATACGCCTCTCTAATCTTTCTCCACAAAAATGTTTTTCTCCGATTGTAGTCCGTATAATGTAATCTTCCCAAGCTCTTGCCAAGCAAAAATACCTCACTGTATCCTCCGCCGACCGGCTTGATTAATACAGGATTCATCTCCTCAATTGGTTTAGTTTTAGCTCCAAAAGCTTGGAGCGCTTGAGCCCATGCAAAGATTTGACCGCTGTTGGAAGTAAACGACACAGAGGAGAGGTTTTGAGACTTAAACGGTGCGACTTTGTAACCATTATTCGAAAAATATCTACATAGCGCAAGTGTGATTATAGATTTACCAACCGCTGAAGATGTACCTTGAATCATTAATGAACCTTTTTTCATATTATCATCTCCATTAAAGTTGTTTCGCTCTAACTTTTAGTCGCTTTGCATTGTCGTCTTCGTAGAGCCCTTCAACGTAGAAATTAAGGGGAGAGCTGAATATTGGTCCGTCATAGACAAGCGTATGGTATTCACCATTCTCACCACAGATATCGACACCGGATTTTTCAAGAATTCTATGTGTCTCTCTGTTCGTTAGTTCATTACCAAGGATTTCATCAATACCTAAGTTTTTCTTTACAGATACAATCAGAGCTCTAAATCCCAAGTTTGAGAACTCTTCTAAAATCACTTCTCTTTTCCTCTTCCAGAGAGGCTCTTCTACAGTAACATTATGAACGCTGCAAACTCTTTTTACCCAATCAAGATGCTCTTGTAAGTCAATATCACCGAAAATTCCGATTCCTCCTTTTGCGTGGTTACTTAAAAAATCAAGAAAGTTCTCTTCATAACTTTCCCAGCTGCTGCATCTTGTTATCAATTTTGTCCCTATTAATAAAGCTTGTTTTTCAAGTATATCTTTGCCAAAACCATGTGCTCTTGAAGAAGAACAGTCTTCATCAAGCATAGTAAAAAGGCAATCAACTTTACCGTACTTTTTCATACCATAGTACAATGCTAAGGCAGAATCTTTTCCTCCACTCCACGATGCAAATACAAACAAAACTATCACCCCATTCGTAGAATTTTGCTTATAAAGATTATAGTTAACAAAATGTAGTATTGTCAAAAGCAAATATGTACAATATTTAGTGCTGAATATAGAGAAATACAGTTATTGTCAAATTTTCGATTCTAATGTTCGTTATCGTGCGATTGTCAAGATTGTTCATTTCTGAAAATATTGTATAATGCTTTTTGAAAGTAAATAGATTTCACTCTTTTGCAAAGGGAACTTCGGTGAGAATCCGAGGCTGCCCAGCAACCGTAAGCGGGGACGAAAACCACAATATGCCACTGAAAGCTTAGCTTTTGGGAAGGCGTGGTGAGTAGGGTGATCCGCAAGCCGGGATACCTTTGCAAATGGGGATTGTTTTTCCCGAAAGCTCGGGCTTTACGGGAAAATTTGTTTTTAATTTCTAAAGTATATAAAGGGGGAAAAGTTTATGGAAATCACAAGGAAAGGCTTGAATTTCAACATTAATGCAACCTTCTCAAATGAACTGAAAAGTGCTATAGTGAACCGACTTAACAACCTCACAAAACCCGTCGGAAGCTTAGGTTATCTCGAAGAAATCGCCCTGAAGATGGGATTAATCCAAGGAAAGGTTATCCCTGAGCTCCCAAAAAGGAAAGAAGTTTACGTGTTTACGGCAGATCATGGAGTAGCAGAAAATGGTGTTTCCGCATATCCGCAAGAGGTCACATATCAGATGATTCTAAATTTTCTCAACGGTGGTGCTGCAATTAACGTCTTTTCTCGACACGTTGGTGCAGATGTCTTTGTGGTTGACTCAGGTGTCAAAGTAGACGTAGACATTGAGCACAAAAGGTTAATAAAAGCTAAGATAGGCTACGGTACGAAAGATTTTACTAAAGGACCTGCGATGACAAAAGAGCAAGCTTATGCATGTATCGAGAAAGGTGCTGAAATCGCCGACAAAGCAATAGAAAAAGGAGCAGAATTACTTGTTGTCGGTGATATGGGAATCGGAAACACAACAACCGCTTCTGCAGTAGCAGTGGCTTTAGGCTTTGGGCTTGACGAAATCTTAGATATTGGAACACCGTTGAATGAAGAAGGATTAAGAAAAAAGAAAGAAGCGATAAAATATGCCTTAGAAGTTAATGACCCAGACGCTAATGATCCGATTGATGTTCTGCAGAAGGTTGGTGGATATTGTATTGGACAGATGGCTGGGTTTATACTCAAAGCAGCTGAGGAAGGCGTTCCCGTAATCATCGATGGTTTCCCAACAACAGCAGGGCTTTTAATCGCGTGGAAGATAAATTCGCAAGTTTTGAACTACGTATTCGCAGGACACAAATCAAAAGTCAAGGGACACAAAGTGATTCTTGATAAACTTGGTTTGAGACCAATTCTGGATCTTGATATGAGACTCGGCGAAGGAACAGGTGCTGTGCTTTCCATTTCAATCATAGAAGCTGCGATCAAAATGATTCGAGAAATGGCGACTTTTGAAAGTGCGAACGTTTCGAAAGGAGAAGACCAACCTGTATGATTACATTGATAACCGGCGGGGTAAAATCTGGCAAGAGCACGTTTGCACAAAATTACATATTGAAAAAGCCCTACTCTAAGAGGGCATATATAGCAACAAGTGTACCATTTGACGATGAGATGAGAGAGCGCATAGAACGGCACAAAAAAGAACGCGGAACATTGTTTGATGCATTCGAAGAACCTGTGGAAGTACACAAAGTATTAAAAAAGCTCAGTGGAGGTTATGACGTTGCACTAATTGAATGCATTACGACTTATCTCGGCAATTTATTCCATTACAATTACGACGTGGAAAACTACACTGAAAATCTGATCAATATCTTAGAGACTGTCGATTATGATGTTGTTATAGTCACAAATGAAGTTGGCTTCGGAATAGTACCTGAAAACAAACTTGCAAGACAGTACGCAGAAACACTTGGAAGGCTCAATTCGAGACTTGCAGGCATATCAAACGAGGTTTACGTACTCTTCAGTGGGATTGAGGTAAGGATAAGATGAGCACAGCGAACAAGCAACTTATTGGTAGCACCTCTTGGGTCATACCTGGAACATACTACGAGAATGCAAGGATTTTGGCACATTTAGTTGACTTTGTTGAACTGTTGGTCTATACATGGGACGATGAAACCAAGGAGCTTTTAGAAAAGGAAGCTAAATATTTAGCAAAACTAACCGGGAAGTATGGTCTGAAATATACTGTCCACTTGCCAACAAACAATGTAGAAAACATGATTAGTGCTTACAATTTTCTGAGGAAATCAGATTTGGAAATTCTGAATTATGTAGTGCATCCAATAGATGGCATAAGTGAGTTTATTAAAGTTGCAAGCAAAGATGTTTCGGTTGAGAACTTGAAGGAAAAGGTCTTGCCCTACGAAAAGATGACTTTTGATGTTGGGCACCATTTTCTTGGTGAAAGATTCCCAATGGAGTTGATTGATAAAATAAACGAAATTCACATGATGGGTGTGCACAGTGGAAAAGACCACGAAAAGCTTGATAAAAAAACGCTTGAAGATGTTATCAACTTTTTAGGAAGAAGGAGAATCTCTGAAATCAGTCTTATATGCTTTGAGATTTTCAATTTAGATGACTTAATAGACTCTATAACACTATTTGAGCGAACTGTTCTTAAAACAAAATAGCTGCAGGGGGCAATCTTCTCATGGTGTTCGTGAGAGAGTTTATGATAGCTTTGAGCTTTATATCTCGTATACCCGTTAACATGAAGGGATATCAGTTAGACGCTGGAGATATTCGGAAAGTACCAAAATATTTCTCTATTGTTGGATACCTCATTGGAAGTATCTATCTATCGGGGGCGACATTAAGCAGGCTTATTCCCAACGTAGGTGGAAGTTTATTAGTCAAAGTAATTTCAATTGCAGCAGGTTTTTATCTTTTCGATCTTTTTCACTTTGATGGACTTCTCGACATGTTCGACGGTTTTTTGAACCAGTCGAATGCTGAAAGAAGACTCGAAATAATGTCGAAAGGAAATGTTGGACCTTTTGCTGTTTTTTATGGCACGTTATACGTTATCGTCTTTTATCAACTATTTTCTCTTGTTCCACCATACGCTCTGTTATTTTCTTCTGTCTTTGGACGATTAACGATGACTCTTTTAATTCTTTTCTCTAAACCTGCAAAGAACAAAGGGCTTGGTGCATTACTTTATCCAACGAGCAAAAGAAATCTCGTTGGAATCCTATTTACGCTTCCTTTAATTTTTTTGAGCTACGTGGGATACGTTTTGTCATTGTTAATTGCTATCAGTGTAGCAATCGTGGTTAATTCAATATCCGAAAGAAAAATCGGTGGAGTTACGGGCGATGTCATTGGGGGTACTTGTTTGATTGCACAGTTATTCATTTTACTTGCTTTCTCAATTTTTGATTAACAAACATAGTGAATAAATTTTCTAACAATGTGGGAGTGCTTATATGTTCCTTTGGGATAATACAATTGATAATGTAATTTCACTAACTATTGCTGTCACATTTGACATAATTTTCGGAGAATATCCAACAGCCATTCATCCGGTTGTATACTTTGGATTTCTAAGTAAGTTTTTTGACAAGCACACTCAAAGATGCAGTAGCGCTTCCGAAAGATTTGTTTTAGGAATGGTCTCAGAAATTTTCGAAATTTCGTTTTGGCTGAGCATAATATTTTTTGTTCTTGGTTTAAGATCTAATTATTACCTTATCTACATAGTACTGTGTTCTTACCTTACTAAATCAACCTTTGCAATTAAGAGCCTTTATACGCATGTTGAAAGATGTAATGTAGAAGATGAAAAAATCTTAAGGCAAAATGTTTCCATGATTGTTAGCAGAGATACAAGAAACTTATCAAAGCAGCATCTCTACTCGGCAGCACTCGAAAGCTTAGCAGAGAATTTCAATGATTCAGTTGTAGCGCCCATTTTCTATTTTTTGCTATTCGGTTTGCCTGGTGCTGTGGTCTATAGAATAATTAACACATACGATGCGCTGTTTGGGTACAGAAATCAAACGTATGAATGGTTTGGGAAACTTCCAGCAAGGCTTGATGATGTTGCAAACTACATTCCCGCAAGATTAAGTGCACTGATTATTTCACTGTTCAATTTTCGTAATGCTCTCAAATACATCAAGCTCTACGGGAGATTGAAAATAAACGGCACTTATCCGATGAGTGCGTTTGCCGGCGTACTGAGCGTTGGATTTGAAAAAATCGGTATGTATAGATTTGAAGGGAAACTTCCAGAAAAGAGTGATTTGAAGCGTGGATTGAAGCTGTATAAAAACATTTGCTCATTATGGTTATTCATAGTCTTTCTTTCTTATGCAGTGAGAATATTACTCAACGCTGGGGGCGTCATATGAGCGTTTTTCATGGTGGAATAAACAAAGAAACTATAATTGATTTTTCAGTTTCAATCAATCCTTTAAAACCCGATTTTTTGAAGGGTATATTTAAACTTGGTGAGGAGTACTCATCGAAATACACTTATATAGAATGGCTTGAAGAGGATTTTAAAAATGTCTTTGGTGAAGATTGCGAAATCTTCGCCGGAGCTACTGAGGTTTTGCAAATTATCGGCTTCAAATCGCTTGAAGATGCTGAGGTAATCATTCCAACTCCAAATTACGGAGAATACGAACGCGTTGCACAATTTAATGAAAACAAAATATATAAAGTTAGTATAGTCGATTTTGACAACCGTCGATTAGATTACGAACGAATCCTTCGGCTGTCAAAAAAGATTAGAACAAAGAGTAGAAAAAAGATGTATGTCATGTTGAGCAACCCGAACAATCCAACGGGCATTTATGCAGAACTCGATGATTTAGTTCGGGAATTAGAAAACTATGGTGTGACATGCATAATTGATGAATCCTTTATAGACTTTGTATCCGAAGAGTTAAAGGGAAAATATAATTTAGACAACTTTGAAAATGTTATTCGTATAAGAACATTTACGAAAATTCTCGGGTATCCGGGAATAAGGATTGGATATGCCAAAAGCAAGAAATTTTCTGAATTTCTTAAACAATACCGAAGTCCGTGGGGCGTTGGTTCTCTTGGTTACCTTGCAATTCAAGAGATTATTAAGAATTACAGCAAATTCCTTGAATTCAAGGTATTAACCCAGAGATATATCTCTCAAGAACGTGAACGGTTTCAAAGGTACGCTTACTTTCCTTCAAGTGTAAACTACTTTGTTATTAAGGTTGGAAACAGCTTTGATAATACCAAAGAGTTTTTGAATTTCATCAACAATAATGGAATGCACGTGCGGACTATGTACGATTTTGGAATGGAATCTTTTGTAAGGATCGGACTAAAGAACGCTAATGAAAATGCAAAACTAATTCAAAAACTTGTGGAATGTAGAAAAGAATGATGGGAGGCATAATGATGGGGTTTGTGCATGTTTATACAGGTAATGGTAAAGGTAAGACAACAGCAGCATTTGGCCAGGCACTTAGAGCCGCATGTGCAGGTATGAATGTTTTTATCGGGCAATTTATAAAGGGTATGAAATACACCGAACTTGACGTAGAAAGATATATCCCAAACATTACTATCGAACAGTTCGGACGAGATTGCTTTATCAAAAGAAATCCTGATAAAATCGATATAGAACTTGCTCAAAAAGGGTTTGAAAAAGTAAAAAATTTCATTCTCAATGGAACATACGATTTAGTTATTCTTGACGAGTTAAACGTAGCAATTTATTATGGTCTCATCCCAGTTAGCCAAGTGCTTGAACTGTTGGAAAAACGCGATAAAGACGTCGAGATTATAATTACGGGAAGATATGCTCCAAATGAACTTTTGGAATACGCTGATCTGGTTACTCAGATGAGAGAGGTTAAGCATTATTATACAAAAGGTATCATGGCAAGGAAAGGTATAGAATTTTAATACAAACAGACCAAATTCTTGATTTTTTCAATTTCTTAAATGCTTGACTTTTTCTAAAAGTGTATTATTATCAAATTAGAAAAGTGAATAATTTCCCGAAGGGGAGCTCCATACAGCGGGGCTGAGAGGAAGGAGGCAATCCTTCGACCCTATGAACCTGATCCGGGTAATACCGGCGGAGGGATTCGGGAGAAAGATTCTAAAGAATTTTAATTAGTGTAAAAAAAGCAGAATGGGTCCCTCCGAAGAATTTCGGAGGGACTTTCTTTATTTTCAAACAAACTAAGGGAGGTTACTGATATGTTGAAGGAATTAAGCAGCAAAAAAGATTATCGAATTTCAGAGCTCATTGTGGAAAGGTATTTTCAGAAATTAAAAGCAAACCTCGAGGTAGACGTTGCTATTGCAGGTGCGGGACCAAGCGCGTTAGCACTCGCTATCGAACTGTCTAAAGCGGGGAAGAAAGTTGCAATCTTTGAAGCCAAGAACGAGCCCGGCGGTGGAATTTGGGGTGGCGGAATGATGTTCAACGAATTGGTTTTAGAAAGCGAGTTAGAGGGTTTTCTCAAAGAGTATTCTATAAAATATGTCAAGCACGGCGATTTGATAACCGTTGATTCCGTGCACTTTGCGTCCGCACTGCTGTATCATGCAACCCTTAACGGCGCTGTTCTTTTCAATAACGTTTTTGTCGAAGATTTGGTCATGTACGATAAACGCGTTTGTGGTGTGGTTATAAACTGGCTTCCAACAGTCAAAGAAAGGCTTCATGTCGATCCGATTACCGTTGTTGCTAAATTCACCGTAGACGGTACCGGGCATCCGGCTAATCTTGTTAGGTTACTATCAAAACGCGGGATTATGATGAGTGTCACAGGTTCAACGGAAAATCTTTGCAGCTGTGGTACTGTCGATTACGAATTTCCAATGGATGCAGAAAATGGTGAAAAGTTCGTTGTTGAAAATACAAGAGAGATTTATCCCGGACTTTACGTGATGGGAATGGCTGCCGTGAGCGTTGGTGGTGGACCAAGAATGGGACCAATATTCGGAGGGATGATTTTTTCAGGTATCCGTGCAGCAGAGTTAATATTGTCTGAATTGAAAAGGTTGGACTAAGAATTTGACTAAGAAAAGGTGGTGAAGAACATGCCTACTCAAATGCAAAATGCTATAAATGGTATAGTTACAGATGAAATTAGAAAGTGTGCCGAAAACGAGGGACTTTCCGTTGAATATGTTTTGAAAAAACTTTCAGAAGGAAAGGCAGTTATTCCAAAAAACAAGCTTCATAACGTTTCCAAACCAATGATAGTTGGAGAAGACTTTTCTGTAAAGGTTAATGCAAATATAGGAACTTCTGCGGGATACTCGTCCTTAGAAGAAGAACTGAGAAAGCTTGAAATCGCAATTTCAGCAGGTACTGATGCTGTTATGACGCTCTCTACTTGGGGAGACCTTTCAAAGATTCGGCAAACAATTGTTGAACATTCTCCAGTTCCTGTTGGTTCTGTTCCGATATACGATTCTGCGGTCAAAGCATACGAAAGTTGTAAGAACGTGGTAGATTTTACGGAAAAAGATTTTATTGATATGGTATACGCTCATGCCAAGGATGGTATAGATTTTATGACAATCCACGTTGGCATAACACAAAATGTTTTAGAAAAACTCAAGAAGAGCAAAAGAGTACTAAGAATAGTTAGCCGTGGGGGATCTATCATTGCTGGTTGGATGATACAAAATAGAAAGGAAAACCCATTTTACGAACATTTTGACGAGATTCTGGACATCGCTGCGGAGTTTGATGTAACTCTTAGTCTTGGCGATGGTATGAGACCAGGAACTGTGGTAGATGCAACTGACCCTCAACAGCTTGAGGAATTATTTGTTATGGCAGAGTTGGTTGACATGGCAAGAAAAAAAGGTGTCCAGGTTATGCTCGAAGGACCTGGTCATGTGCCTCTAAATGAAATCGAAATGAATGTCAAACTGATGAAGAAAATTGGTAAAGGTGCTCCTGTATTCTTGCTTGGTCCACTTCCAACAGATAGAGGCGTTGGACACGACCACATAGTCAGTGCAGTAGGCGCTGCTTTAGCCGCTTATCATGGCTGTGATTTCATTTGCTACGTAACACCAGCAGAACACGTTGCTTTGCCTGACGAAAATGATGTAAAGTATGGCGTGATCGCTTCAAGAATAGCTGCAGTAATTGCAGATGTTGCGAAGGGAAATAAGAAGGCATTGGAACTTGAATACAATATGGCACTTGCCAGAGCAAACTTTGACTGGAATAAGATGTTTGAAATTGCGATACACCCAGAAGATGCAAAGAAAAAACTTGAAAGTAGACCATATGAGTCTGATGGTTGTTCAATGTGTGGACCGTTTTGTGCAATAAAGATAACAAAAGAATTTGCGAATCAGTAAAGAAAAGAGGTAGTGGGCTTATTGAAGAAGAAAATGAAAAGAAAATGTATATCTACAAGCTTGATCAGGGCGAATAAAGAATTGATTTACACGTTGCCATATGCGAAGCACTACGAGCTCACATTTTTCAAAAGTGAGGATATAGAAATCATCCAAAGATTCTTGAATGAACGTAACTCAACATTTGGTATACATGCACCATTTATATTCCGGTACAAAGAAATTCACCCAAATCCAACTTCTCTAAATGATGAACTAAGAGATGATACATTCAAGAAGAATATCGAATGTGCTCATCTTGCGAAAAACATGGGAGCGCAATACATTGTCATCCATTATCCAAACGCAATGCAAAAAGAAGACTGGAGAGCCGAGAAAAAGGTTGTAGATAGTTCCACTAAACACTTAACCGAGCTGAGAGAGATTATAGACATTCGGATTGAGAACGTATACTTCAACGATAGCTTCCACTCAGCAGAAGATTTTTCATGGTTGCTTAAAGAGTCAAACGCTACACTTTGCTTAGATATAGGGCACTTGCTCTTAGATAGTGAACAGTACGAATTTGATGTTGTTAAGTTTATAGACACTCTCGAAGAGTATATTTCAGAAGTTCATATATACTATGCTGATATTGAAACATACCAAAAATGCCACCATGCACCGTGGGGGGATTCAAAAGAATTTCTAAGACTTCTCGACAGAATAAGGTACTTAGACTGTGATTTCACAATAGAGGCTTCAAATGATTGCAAATCTGGACTCGAGAAACTTTTCGAATACTGGGAGGGATTATGATGTTCTTAGTCATATCCGGCTTTGACCCTTCTGCTGGGGCTGGTATTTTACAAGATATTAAATCACTCTCATTACTTGGGATTACAGCATTCGGAGTTGTCAGTTGTCACACAGTGCAAAATTCAGAAAGGGTGTATTCTGTCACATTCAGAAAATGGGAAGAGATTGATAGAGAGCTTTCTGTTCTGCCTGAACCGGAAGTTGTAAAAATTGGGCTTATCTCTCCGGAGTTTGTCAGACTTATAAGAGAGAAGTTTCCCAATTCAAAGATAGTATGGAACATCATTCTTAGTTCAAGCTCTGGTTATTTCTTTGAGTCAGAAGAAGTTGTCAAGGAGCATTTAAAATACGCTGACTATATAATACTAAACAACATTGAAGCTCAAAAGCTTAATTTGTCGTTCGAAGGTGGAAATGAAAAATACATAATAACATTCGGACACTCAGAAGATGATTGTGAGAAAATTAAACTCTTTTATTCTGGTAGATATTTTGAGGAGGAAAAAGTAATTGTTGATGGTAATTCTCAATTTCATGGCACAGGCTGTGCTTTTAGCAGTCTATTCGCAGGTTTTTTGTATCTTAAATATCCGGTTGAAACGGCTATCAATGAATCAATGAAAGTTATGAATAAGATACTTAGCCGGAGTGCACAATCAGGATATCCAAAACAAGTCCAAAGCGAAAAACTCTCGAGGGAATGGATGAAGTACGAAATTTTGGAAGAACTCGAAGCTGTTGTAAAAGAAGTCGAAGAAATAGGAAGTAAGACCGTACCTGAAGTTGGGCAGAATATTTCTTATGCTCTCCCATGGTCTAAAAGTGAATACGAAGTTGCTAAGTTTCCTGGCAGAATACGTTTAAAAGAAGGGAAACCAACATTTGTTTCAGGACCTTCATTCAAGGATAAGTCTCATACTGCAAGGATGGTTTTGACAATTAAGGAATTTGCTCCGCACATTAGATGTGCGAGCAATATAAGGTACGAACCGAAATATATCGAAAATGCTCTCAGAGCTGGTCTCAATGTCTTCAAATATGACAGAAATAGCGAACCTGAAGAAGTGAGAAATGAAGACGGAAAATCGATGCAGCATATGATAAAAAGTGCTATCGAAGCATTAGGGAAAGTTCCTGACATAATTTACGATGAAGGTTGGTATGGAAAGGAAGCGATGATAAGAATTTTTGGAAGAAACCCAAAGGATGTTATTCATAAGATTATGAAAATGCTATGTCATGATCAATGAGTAAATTTGGAAAATTAAAATGACTAATATTGACAGAAACAATAGTAATAATGATTTTCTTGCTAAATCCCCTCCGAGAGGGGAGGGGATTTCAAACACATATCTTGCGTCTCAAATTAGCCATTTCAAGAGCTGCCATCGCAGCTTCAAACCCTTTATTGCCACTTTTTATACCAGCTCTATTAAGTGCTTGCTCAACAGTTTCTGTTGTGATGACTCCAAAGGTTATGGGCATGTTAGAATTCATATTGAACTGAGCTACTGCTTTTCCTATTTCGTTTGCAACGATATTGAAGTGATATGTGTCGCCCTGAATAACAGCCGCAAGAACAATGATTGCATCATATTTATCACTCTTTGTAAGCAAGTTTAGAGTGTATATAACTTCCAGACTTCCAGGAACTCTTACCACTTCAATGTCGTTCTCGTCTACACCGTGACGCAAAAGGCAGTCAAGTGCACCTTCCAATAATCTTTCTGTTACCGTCGAATTGAATCTCGAAACCACTATTCCAAATTTGAGACCTTTACCATCGTAGTGACCTTCAAATGTTTTTAGTGTCATAGTAACACCCCTTTCGAATGAATATCACAGTTTTATATCGTGCTTAAATCTAACTTTCTTAGTTAAGAGATATTTGATATTGAACTCGTTTACCTCTCCATATAGATTGATCACATCTTCGACAATAATTCCATATCTTTCTAATTCTTGCTTCTTACGAGGATTGTTGGTCAGAAGCTTTAATCTATCGATATGGAGACTCTTTAATATCTGATACGCTGCGCTGTATTCACGTTCATCTGGTTTCCTACCGATTTCAACATTCGCATCGTATGTATCAAGTCCGGTATCTTGAAGTCGGTAAGCTTCTATCTTTCTCGAAATGCCAATTCCTCGTCCTTCTTGGCGTAAGTATATTAGTACTCCGCCATTATCAGCAATAGCTTTTAAAGCCTTTTCCAATTGCGAACCGCAGTCACATCTTAAAGAGCTTAAACAATCACCTGTTACACACTCTGAATGGATTCTGACAAGCGGGGTTCTATCACGCCAGTCTTTGATAATAGCAAAGTGTTCTTTGTGATCAAGTGTGTTGTTGAAAGAAATAATTTCGAAGATTCCATATTTTGTAGGTAGCTTTGCTCGTGCAAGTGGATTAATTAACTGCGTATTTTTCACATACATTTCCCATACATCCTGGATATCTAGCACGAGCAACCCGTATTTTTCGGATAGTGTATACAGATAATCTATATTATGTGATTCACCGTCTAAGTCTAAAATCTCGATTATGACTGAATATGGCTTAAACCCTGAAAGTCTCACAAGCTCTACAGATGCTTCACTATGTCCTTTTCTAATCGGAAACTCCTTTGCTCCTATAACCGTCACATGACCTGGATACTTGAATTCTGAAAGATCTAATTTTTCATCTGAGAACATTCTACAACTTAGAGCTCTTTCACAAGCTGGAATACCAGTTTTATACCTACTTGATGAATCAATATAATCGATAGGTATGAAGTAATTACCACCGAAATTCGACGGTAATCTAAAGAATCCTCTCTTGAGTAATGCTTCTTCTGGTCCAACGACACAAAGCAATCCTTTACCGACGGTAGTTATGAAATTCATAACTTCAGTGGTGCATATCTCAGCAGGAAAGATAAAATCTCCTTCGATCTCTCTTTCACTGTCTATCAAAATTACTGGCTTGCCTTGTAAGAATTGGTCCCTAACTTTTGAGAGCAATTCTTCTAAAGTTCTAAATTGTCTTTGTAGAGTTCTTTCTTCCACTCTAAACACCTCCAAGTGTATTTCGCCAAGATATCGATTTCATAATTGACTTCTTCGCCTGATTTCAGATATTTGAGATTAGTATTTTCATATGTGTGGGGTATAACTTGGATACTGAACGTGTCAATGGAAACAGATGCAATTGTCAAACTTATCCCGTTCAACGTTATCGCCCCCTTATTCACAATTCCCCAGTACTCCTTAGGTAAAGAAAAATACATATAAATCGTGTTAGAAACTCTATTCTTTAAGACGAATCTAACCATTCCGTCAACGTGCCCAGTTACATAGTGGCCCGACAACCTATCACCGACTCTTATCGCTCTTTCAAGGTTGTAGTATCTTGATTTGCGAAGATTTGTCAATATTTGAGTTTCTTTTCCAACATCAAAGTATAGATATTGAGAATCTATCTTACTTACTGTCAAGCAAACACCATTTACCGAAATGCTTTCGCCCAAGATAACATCATCCCAACATTTTCTTAATCTTATAACATCTCCTAAGAATTCTCCCTGCTCAACTCTCTCTACAATTCCAGTGAACATCTTTTAATCACCACCATGAACTCTTTCTTGTCTTGAGAGACATTAAGCTTTGATATTTCAAAATCTTTGAATTGTTTACCTGAATCTTCCAATGAGTTGCTAATACATGAAAATACATATAAACCTTTCCCAAGTACTTTCAAAGCATAGAAGGCGTATATCTCGTCTGCAAAGTCTAAGAATTGCGAGAAAATCTCTGAGCCTCCTTCAACAAGTAGTGAGTTAATCTTAAGATTGTGCAGAGTTTCGAGAACAAATTCGGGTGTGATTTCTTCGGAATGTATAATTTGAAGTTTATCTTCAGATACTTTCAAACAGAATTTGTCTTTGCTTGATGTAAACAATATTACTTTACCAAAACCATGGTTATCAACTGTTTTGAATATGTTCAGGTCATGAAGATTCTTCAATTTTAAAATCCTACCTTCACGGTCTAAGACTACCTTTATTGGATTCAGGTATTTTGTATTTCCGGATACTCTTGTGTTTAAGTAAGGATTATCTTTCAAAATAGTATTCGCACCAACAAGTATAGCCATGTGTTCATGCCTTAGTTTGTGAACGATATTCTTCATGTTATTCGTGATCCATTTCGAGTTACCTTCCAAGTCTGCTATCTTTCCATCTAACGTTGCAGCGTACTTAAGTGTTACATATGGTATCTTCTTTGTCACAGATTTAATGAAGAATCTCATGATATCCTTAGCTTCTTCTTCCATGAGTCCAATTTGTACATCAATCCCAGCGTTCCTAAGTTTTGTTATACCATCACCACTTACAGGATTAGGATCACGCGTTGCTATTATGACCTTTGAAATACCGGCCTCGATTATTGCATCGGTACATGGTGGTGTTTTACCATAGTGATCGCACGGCTCCAATGTCACGTACATCGTTGCACCTCGAAGGTCTGCGCCATTGCTCTTTGCATCCATTATTGCAATTCTTTCTGCGTGGTATTGCCCGTATGCTCTGTGGTATCCTGAACCTATGATTTCGCCACCCTTTACAATCACAGCCCCAACAGGTGGATTCGGGTTAACATATCCAACACCTTTCCTGGCAAGAGATAAGGCTCTTTTTATGTAATAATAGTCTGCTTTTGTAAATTCACCATACTGTCCCAACTTGCTCACCACCTTCCGAAGGTTTTAGTAAAAAATAAAACCCCGAGATGACTCTCGGGGTTATTTAAATTACGTTCTAATAGGTTAAAGAAACACATAAGTTTCTTGTGCCTATTAGAGCACTCTCTCCCATCCGGACTTTCACCGTCGGCTCCGGAATTTCACCGGATCAACCTCTTAAAACATTCTAAGAGGCTCGCGGGCTTTACCGCCGGTCGGGAATTTCACCCTGCCCCGAGAGTACTCTTGATATGTGTATAGTAACTTCATTATACCATAACTTCTTTGCGAGCTCAAAATTTATTCATTTAGGGAAAATGAAAAATAGAATGTAATATGTCTTATCCTTTTGGATAAGTATAATTATGGATACTATTTTAGAATTTCTATTCTTCTTTTCTTTCCAAATTTAGTTTAATTACAGCATTTGTTGTAGTTAATTATAATGGTAATCAAAATAAGTCCATTATAAACAGAGTGCTTAAACGAAGAGGAGGGAAAAATATGGCAAAAGCAGAAAAGACTTTTACATCTTCTTTGAGAGTTAAGATTATGTTCCCTGTTGTTCCTATTCTCATAATAGCCTCAGTAATAGCTTTGCCATATCTTTACATTTCGAGATACAAAGCTTTATTGAATGAAAGAATAAACGTTGCAAAGGAGATAACAGAAGCTGCCGAAGGGGTGTAGAACTATTACAATTCATTGTATGAGAAAGGAGAGCTATCAAAAGAAGAAGCAATGTACTTGGCTAGTGAAGTTATATCCCGTATGAAATACGACGACGGTCATAATTACATTTTCGGGTACCATATGGACAACACAGTGGCTATACCTTTCGATAGAAAACGAGGAGAATTTTTGGACGTTCAGGACCCTAAGGGAAGATGGGTCCAAAGAGGTTTGAGAGATGTAGCAAAAACAAAAGGTGAAGGATTTTATGAATACATCTGGCTGAACTTTGCAACGAATAAGCTTGAAACAAAGTACAGCTATGTAAAATACTTCAAGCCATTCGATTGGTGGTTTGGTACAGGCGTTTATGTCGATTCTTTGAAGGCTATAGTGCGCGCTGCGTTTGTGAGACATGCAATTATTTTTAGTGTCGTTATAGTATTAATTGGTATAGTTATATTCCTTTTAGTTGATAAATTAATAGTCCAGAGATTAGTGAAAATAAATGATTTAATCCAAAAGGTCGAGTCTGGAAATCTTAGTGATTCAGTCATAGCAAGCAAAGCTATGTCAAAAGATGAAATAGACTCAGTTTTTGAGAATGTTAGAAAGATCATTGATAAACAATCGGAATTGTTGAAAGGAGCCACAAAATCAAAGAGGTGAACGAATTGGGAAAAACACAAAGTCCACAGTTTAAATATTGACAGTGGTTCAACCCTATACCGTAGCAATATTTTTATCTGAAAAGGAAATGTAATGTAAGATTTCTTGAAATACTTTCTTTGATATGGTAGTTTTTAAATATACTAATAGAATACTACCGTGGGGGGAGAAGAATATGAAAAAACTCGAGATATCAGGTGCAGGAAAGGAACACAAAACAGTTGTGGTGCTTGATTTCGGTTCTCAGTATACACAGCTTATCTTAAGAAGAGTAAGAGAGCTTGGGTCCTACGGAGAATTGGTCCCATATGACGAGCCAAAGGAAAATGTTGAAAAACTTAATCCAGTTGCTTTTATCCTCTCTGGTGGACCATCGAGTATTTACGACGAAAATGCTCCGAAAATTCCTGAGTACGTTTTTGAAAGCAACTTACCCGTCTTGGGAATATGTTACGGACTCCAAGCCATAGTTCACCAACTTGGCGGGAAGGTTGAAAAATCCTCGCATCGAGAATTTGGACCTGCTGAACTAAAAGTCCTCAAACAAGTAGGAATCCTCAAAAATCTACCTGAAAAGTTCACCGTCTGGATGAGCCATTCCGATAGAGTCGAAGTTTTGCCCAACGGTTTCGAAGTAATCGCCGAAAGCGAAAATTCGCCTTATGCCGCAATTAGAAGTGTTGATAACAGGTTCTACGGTGTCCAATTTCATCCTGAGGTAGTTCACACTCAATTCGGAAAAGAGATTCTAAAGAATTTCCTATCAGAAGTCGCTAATTTATCTCCAAACTGGGCTATGAAAAACGTCGCACAGGAGATAATTGAAGATTTAAGAAGGAAAATAGATGGAAAAGTGATCCTTGGTTTGTCTGGTGGAGTCGATTCTTCCGTTGTAGCGCTCTTGCTCCACAAAGCAGTTCCTGATAAGTTAATACCTATATTTGTCGATACAGGATTGCTGAGAAAAAACGAAGCACAAGAAGTTCTTAAACAATTTGAAGGACTTGGGATTAAAATACATTACGTTGATGCCTCTGAACGTTTTTATTCTGTTCTCGATGGGATAGAAGATCCTGAGGAGAAGCGAAAGAGAATAGGACATACATTTATCGATGTCTTCTACGAGGAAGCTATGAGATTGAAAGAAGAACACGGTGATATTAAATATCTGGCTCAAGGAACGCTCTATCCCGATGTAATAGAAAGCAAGGTTGCCGAACGAAAAGCTGGAGCTAAAATAAAGACTCACCACAATGTTGGAGGACTTCCAGAAAAACTTCCATTCACAATAGTAGAGCCTTTAAGATATTTGTTTAAAGACGAAGTAAGAATGATTGGAAAAGAAATCGGTTTACCCGAGAATATACTAAACAGACATCCTTTCCCAGGACCCGGTCTGGCTGTTAGAATTATCGGACCTGTCACGAGAGATTCAGTGAAAATTTTGCAAGAAGCAGACGCAATATTTATCGAAGAGCTGAAGAAATGGGAATTGTATAACAAAGTTTGGCAAGCATTTGCTGTTCTGCTTCCAGTCAAGACTGTTGGAGTTATGGGAGATTATAGAACATACGAAAATGTGATCGCACTCAGAGCAGTGACAAGTGAAGATGGAATGACCGCCGACTGGGCAAAGTTACCATACGAATTCTTGAATCATGTGGCAAAAAGGATTGTTAACGAGGTTAAAGGAGTAAACAGGGTAGTGTACGATATAACATCAAAACCACCTGCAACGATTGAATGGGAATAAAGATTTCAAAAATAAAACAGCTTTTCGATTACTTGAACGAAATGCCCCTTGAAAGGGGCATTTCGCTTTTTGATAGTTGTGTTATATAATCAATTATGAGAGCAAGATAACTACAAGGAGGCAATGTTCGATGTTTGGAAATCCTTACAACTTTGACGAATATGTTGAGCGAAGAAATACGGATTCATTCAAGTGGGATATGATATTAAATAACTATGGTGATGACGTGATTCCTGCATGGGTTGCTGATATGGACTTTAAATCACCACAGACCGTTGTTGACCAGCTCAAGCGGAGAATTGAACATGGAATCTTCGGTTACACATTTAGATCAGCTGATTATTATAACGCAATAATACAGTGGTACGGAAAAAGGTACGATGCATGTGTAGAGAAAGAATGGATAGTTAACGGACCAGGGGTAGTTCCAATGCTTTCGTTTTTGATAAATTCTCTGACACAACCAGGTGATAAGGTCATAATCCAGCCTCCCGTCTACCCACCATTTTTCAGGGTAGTGCTCAACAACGGCAGACAGCTCGTTGAGAATAGATTGGTTAACAAAGATGGAAAATGGCATATGGATTATGATAGTTTGGAAAAATTGATAGATAGCAGAACTAAGATGATTATTATCTCAAATCCACACAATCCTGTAGGGCGGGTTTGGAGTGAGGAAGAGCTTAGAAAGTTGTATGACGTAGCTCTAAAACATGAACTTGTTATTATCTCAGATGAAATTCATGCGGACATAATCTATAAGCCAAATCAATTCACAACGATGCTTAAAATTGGCACTGAGAATGTTGTGATCTTGAACTCACCTGGGAAGACTTTTAATATCGCAGGTCTGACAAATTCATATGGAATAATTCCAAATAGAACATTGAGAGTGTTGTATAAGAACTACCTTGAATCTTTAGAGTTGCTCACAGGCAATGTTTTAAGCCTTGAAGCTTTGAAAGCTGCCTACAAATCCGAAGATTGGGTGGACCAGCTAGTTGAGTACCTAAAATCGAATAGAGATTTTGCATATGGGTTTATAACCAGAAATATGCCTTTAACAAGACCAACGCTACCAGAAGGCACTTATTTAATGTGGATAGATTGCAGTAAGTTAAAACTTGGAAACCCGCAGAAATACTTTCTCGAACATGCACGTGTTTATCTCAACGATGGTCAGGAGTTTGGAGATCCTCAAGCAGTGCGTCTCAATTTCGCATGTCCAAGGGCATTGCTTGAAGAAATACTGAGACGGTTGAAAGAAGCGTACGAAAAGGCACTCATAATAGAACATTTTGACTTTCAAGACGAAAGATATGAAATATGCAAAAAGATAAGGTATGATGTGTTCGTTAAAGGACAGAACATCGATGAGAAGCTCGAGCAGGATGGAAAAGATACAGAAGCAGTTCATTTCTTGTGTAAGCATTTTTCAAACTATGTAGGAACGGCAAGAATCAGAGATATCGGAACACATTGGAAAGTGGAACGAGTTGCGGTATTGGAAGAATACAGAGGTATGGGATACGGTAAAAAGATAATGGAAGCTATTGAAGAATACATTAAAACAACGAACCCCAAGCTGATTGTTTTAAATGCACAGCTTGAGGTACGTGATTTTTATGGAAAACTTGGCTATGAGGCAATAAGTGACATATTCATCGAAGCCGGAATACAGCACGTGAAAATGGAAAAAAGAATGTTTTAAAACAGAGTATCTATGCCAATTACTAAGTTAAAATTGTTGGAAGTGAATATCGTTTCTAAATTTCCAACATTGCCGAGTGGAATTTTAATTAGTAATTGCGTGTAAAAACTACTGCCACCAAAAGATAGGGCGGAATTCCTTGAATACGTAGAGAGTGTAAATCCGCTGAATATACCGAAATCTTGAAGTTGGGTTGAGCTGTTGGATGTTGAATTCAAAACCGTAAAGTACCCACCAAAATTAAACTCAAAATTCTGGAGTCCTAAGAATTTTGAATACTCAATTCTCATTGGAATTTCCGTATCGATGCTTGTTGAAGAAAAGTTTTTGTATGGGAACAAAATACCAAATGTTAATGACCAGTTATAATTGCCATATATATCAGCATGTGCATAACCCGTTCTTATACCGAAACTCTCGTCATCGATAAAATAACTTGCCCTGAGATTCAATGAAACAGGGTATTGTTTTGTCTCAATTGCGAAGGTATTAGGCTTAACACTTTCACCCGGAACTATGTAAAAGATCTTCGCGCTGGATTTCAAATCACCAACATTTGTTATGCGCATGAATCCGGTCGTGTAGCCATTTTCAATACCTGCAAAAACGTAGTTGGGCTTAATTCCTATGTTCTTCCCACTCAATAATTGAACATCGAGGTTGTTAACTTCTCTTACAGCAGTAGTCAACGGAAAAACACTCTGGAAAAATTTCTGAACATTTGCCGCTATTGATGTATAACTCTCCCAAAGATTTTCTGTTGCTGATTGAACTCTTTCAGATAAAAAGCGGTCTACCGGGTTTTTCAACGTTGTATGCACACTATCGCTGAAGAACTTCCCACCAACAACTTCGGCTGATTCTGTGGAAATAGCTTTCACCGAGAAGCTGTAGAAATTGTAAACATTATCAGTTTGATAAAAGATGTAATCATAGAATGATGAGGTGCTTATGTATTCATCTTTCTCCCAAGGTCCTTTGTAGTACTTAATGTAATTTCCCTTTTCTCTATCAAGCACATACTTCTTTTGAGATGAGTCATATCTGTAGTAATTCCCAACCTCTACACGAACCGGAAAGCCCGATTTGTTTATATATGCACCATTCACATCGTTTGAGAAAAAGTAATACTTTTCCTCTTTGTATCTATCCACCTTATCGAAGTAGTTTTCAAAGCTTAGTATGAATTTGGGTGGTTTGTATTTCAGCTCGATATTTTCTCCACCGAACAACTCTGTTGTGCGGATTATATCCATCAGCTCTTTGAGATACAACCTATCGTATATATTGTAACGAGTATCCTCTTGGAATTTCGCTAAGATCTTTGCTCTAAGAATTGGATTAAAAGATTTTTCAAAAACAAGCGCAACGTCTATTTTATCTGGACTGTATTCATTCACAATACTTAAATAATACTTAGAAGCATTCTTGATGGCACTAAGAAGTGTATCTCCGGACGAGAAGACCGGTGTTATAGACTTCACGAAGAAAGTGCTGAGGTCTATATCGGTAACAACACCTGCAATAAAGTACTTTTCCTTTGTAACTGTGTAGCTTTTTTTCGAATAAAAAGAGCCAAGACCATACCATATGTACCTATCCTCGTCTTTCCTTGCCCAAGGATAATCGGTTAAGTAGATATAACTTCCGTTCTTATCAGGAACGTACCTCTTGTTTTTTGAGTCATACGAGTACCTTCTCCTATCGTTAGTCTGATAGTAGCTTCCTTTGTAAGCAATATACGTTCCGTTTTCGTCGGGCACGAATTCGTTGACTTTGTAAGAAAACGTCTCCTTTGAAACGTTAAGAACGTGAACAATCCTTGCATTCCCTTCTTTTGCATCCGCAAAAGCTTCAGCAAACGAATCCAGGAGACTCACATTTTCGTATACCGGTGAGATTTTGCTATCGAGATATACTTTGATGCGTATCTCTATACTTATCGAGCCTAACAAAATTACGTTACTCAGAAGGACATACAATAATGTAAGTAAACACAGTATTTTCTTCTTGATCACCATGAAATACCACCGCCTATCTCATAACTTGAAAATGTAAAATCGGTTAGAAATTTCACCGCAAGCATCCCTATTTGCGTTTCTAAACCTATTTTTGATACGGGTTGGAATATTTCATCTTCCAAATCATAGTCGAAAATTATCGAACTCAATAACTTCAGTTTAACAGGTTCGAAAAGTAGATTCTTTGAAAAGCTAAAGACTAAGCTTTTCAATCTTTCTTCAACAAATGAATATCGCATCCCAAAATCAAAGGTTGCGACGGTTTCTCTATGGATGTTCAGTGATTTTCCAATCAGTGAAAATTCGGCAAAATGCTCACCAGATGAATTGTAAATATAAAACATGCTAACTCCAAATGGAAGAACAAAGTCCGAATACTTTTCAAACACATACATTCCTGCAAGAATTTCTGAGCCCTTTCTTAAGTAATTTATTTCGCACTCGCTGTAATCTCCACCAACTCTCATTACTCTTAATTCTGCTATGTATTTTTTACCATCATTAACCCCGAGAATCATACCGTTCTTTACGCCATCCTGAGAACCTATGTTGACAATAACTCTTGGGAACTTGACATTTTCAACTTCGCCCTTTAATTTCCTGGAGCTCATAATCCTTTGATATATAGCACTGCTAATATGAGAAGATAAAACTTCATAAACCTCACTTACTGGCGATTCATTCCTTATCAATCTCTTGTTGTATGGATCGTATAAGTACTTTACAACGGAGACCATAGCATTATCAACAAAGTTATCTGAGATATCATAACTTTCTTCAAAAAATCTATAAGTAAGTTTCAAACTTACCGAATAGGATATATAGTAATCAATTTCCTCGTGTGGTTCTCTTGAATAGAAGTTTCCAAAATATGAATAAAATTCACCGTTGGTACCTTTTACATACGAACCTTCTTCGCTACGTACGTAAGCCTTCTTTTCGTAGTCATATTTGTATCGTTCGCCAGGAATTACTCTGACGTATTTTCCAGAATAGTATATGTAATCACCCGATATATTGTTGATCACGTATTCTTCATACCTTTTCTTGTAGCCGGCATCTCTTATTGATAGTTCGATCGCAAGCTTCCCTTCAATTTTTTCCTCCTTTGAAAGCACAACATTCTCGGTCGACAATAAATCTTGAAGTCGAAGTTCTTCAGCAAGAGTTTTTAAAGCCTCTTTCAATGTTATCTTGAATTTGTTCGTATCAAGTACCTCGGAAAGAGCAATTCCTTGCGCAATTTTCCTAATCGCTTCATCGCCAAAGACTGTAACTGAAACATCAATAACAGGTTTTGCAGAGAATGATATTACCGACACTATGATAAATAGGAAGACAAACATTACCGGTCTTACAAGTCTTTTTTGCATGTTTAGACACCCTTTCAAATTCTTTTGTGTGTTGATGCTCAAATAATGATACTAACTGGTTCGAATATCTCAGCAGCTAACAATCCTGATAGCTTTCCGTAGAATTTATTTAGTTCAATATATGGTAGCAGTATGTCAAGTTGTGTATTGAAACATTGAATAACTCTGTATTTTTCTTCGAAAACTTCTGAAATGTCTATATACAGCCTTCTTGATGGCATCTGAAAAGGATCAGATACAAAGTAAAGGACATTTCTACACACGTGAGGTTCATATTCCAAGAACTCTGGTGATGTCATTGCCATAAAAAGTGCTTTGTCCACAGCTTCCCCAATCGCTGAATGGTCTGGGTGTCTGTCCGTCCTGGGGTGAGTGGCAAGCATATCGGGTTTGTACTTTCGAATAAGGTTTGCTATTATCTTTGGCAGATCTTGCTGCATGCAAAGTGAACCGTCTTTCAGCCCGAGAATTTCGTATGTTTCTGTCCCCAATATCTCCGCAGCGTTCAAGCTTTCTTGCTTACGTTCTTCAACTGTTCCGTAACCTGCCGACCCATCAGTCAGAACTACACAATGCACTTTTGCGTCTTTGTTTTCTCTCAGTATTCTTAGAATAAATCCTCCCGCCCAGATTTCAATATCATCTGGATGTGCACCAAGGAAGAGATAACTATTGAACATCTTGAACATGATTATCACCTCCAAATTCACAAAGTGTTGTGCGATATGAAAACTTATCAATTACTATGATATCACTTTTCAAAAAGATCCTTGTAATGATCTTAAGCAGTCAAAACTTCAATTATAAAAAAACCTCGCTATTGAAATAGCGAGGTGAAAATAAAAGAAAGAGTACATCTTCACAAGAACTTCCTCAGATGGTTAAGCCCAAGCCTTAAGCCTTTTTCAGATTTTTCCATAGGACCAAACCAAACTGGATCTTCAAGTTCTATGCTGATGACATAGTCATAACCTATTTTTCTTAATTCACGTACAAAGTCACCCCATGAAATTTTTCCTAAACCTGGAACCCTATATGTCCACCAACTTTGTCCATGAAGATTTGTTCCGAAATGCCCAAGGATACTTTGTTCGAGAACAAGCGTTTCATCTATGTCAACGTCTTTTGCGTGCACGTGAAAAATTCGTCTTCCAAACTCACCAATAACCTTTAGGTAATCAATACCAAGCCAATAAAGGTGAGATGGGTCAAAATTCAATCCAAATGAATCTGGGGTTATTCTGAATATCTCTCTCCATAATTCAGGTGAGTAGAAAATATTACCAATCTTTTCTGGTTGCTGCCATCCAATCATTGGACAGTTTTCAATCATCAACCTAACATTCTTACTCTCTGCATAAGCAATTGATGGTTTAAAAACTTTCTCAAATTCTATAATGTTTTCTTCTACTGATTTTCTAATATCTCTACCAATAAATGTACCAACTAACTCCACTCCCAAAAGATTTGCCGCATCTATAACACGGACCAGATGCTGATTGATCTTTGCCCTCTTCTCTTCATTAGCATCAAGATTATTGTCGTAGTATGCAAGTGATGAAATAATTATTCCGTATTTGTCCAGAACACTCTTTATTTCTTCTACTCCTTTCTTATCAAGCTTTTCAACGTCTATTGTAGTTGAAGAAAAGTCCCTTTCATTTATCAATGGCCAAACAGCAACCTCCAAAGCTTCAAACAAGTTTTCATGAGCCCATTGAACCATTTTCTCAAATCTCATTTCCCCAAGTGCCACAGTCAAGAATCCTACCTTCATTCATCCACCTCCTTCAAACTAACGAAAAATAGGCCAGGCAGAGCCCGGCCCTTTCACTAATTCACTAGAACACTGAATCTGGGAAGTAATACTCTTTAGCATTCTCTTTTGTAACAGTTTCTGTTGGCAGTACAATTTTTCTTGGAATACCTTTTTGGTAGAAACCATTAAGACTTTGGTTCCTAAGTGCCATTACTGCAAGATTAATTGCAGTTGAAATCATGTTAGGAGGATATGTAAAATCAACACTCACTAATGGATTTCCATCCATTATCATCTTAACAATATTCTTCTCACATGCACCACCAACCAAAACTATATTTTTATCTCTTCCAGCTTGCTTTAGTGCAAGTATAACCCCATGCAACATATCATCGTCGCCAGTCCATACGGCATCAATTTTTGGGAATTTTGTCAAGAGTGTTTGCATTACTTCGAAAGCTTTCTCTCTACTCCAGTATCCAGGTTGTTCAGCGATGACCTTCAAATTCGGGTACATTTTAATTGCATCTTTGAATGCCTTTACCCTTTCATCATCAATCGTTGATGGTATTCCTCTGATAATTACAATATTTCCGTTTCCTTTCAACTTTTCTGCGATATACTTGCCAGCAAGATAACCATACATGTAGTTGTCTCCTGCGATATATGTGTTGTACTCTTCAGAGTTAATACCTCTATCCACGATAACAGTGAAAACTCCTTGTCTGAAAGCTTGAACGCAAATTGGTGTGAGTGGTGCTGACTCATAAGGGTTAATAACAAGTGCATCAATACCCTTTGCTAGCAACGCTTGAACTTGTGCGATTTGCTCACTCGGTTCCTTTGCTGTGACTAGATAAAATTCAAGGTTTCGATCGTTCTTGTACTGGTTTATAGCATACTGAGCCCACCAAACCATTCCACCAGTCCACCCATGATCTGCTGCAGGTATCGCTACTCCTATCTTGAGCGGAGCCGCAAAGATAAAAACCGTCATCAATACAAGAAGTAACACCAACACTTTCTTCATACCAGCACCTCCCTCGGATACCCCTTAAGGGGTCTAGTCCCTTCGCAGATTCTGCAACAAGACCGCACCTATAATTATCAACCCTTTAACCATACCTTGTAAGTATACGGCAACGTTTAGCATAACAAGCATATTGTTGATTACACCAAGAATGAGAGCGCCGAAAAATGTTCCAAAAATGCTACCTTTTCCACCGCTAAGACTTGTTCCTCCTATTACTGCAGCAGCGATTGCATCCAACTCATAGCCAACCCCTGTTGAAGAAGAACTTATAGACCCCATCATTGAAGAAAGCAAGAATGCAGATGTAGCTACGGAAACGCCGCTAACAACATAGGTCAAAGTTCTTACGAGATCTACACTAATTGCCGAGTATAAAGCCGCGACTTCGTTTGCACCTACAGCGTAAACGTACCTACCGAATTTTGTTTTCTCAAGCAAAACGTGGGCTATAATAGCATATAGGATAAATACAATCATAGGTAAGGGCAAGCCAAAGACAAATCTCATTCCTATGCTGATATATTTTTCAGACGTTGTCATATAAACTCCACCATTTGCAAAATTCAGTACCAAAGAGCGATATATTGCCATTGCTCCAAGTGTTGTGACAAACGCTGGTATCTTACCCTTAGTTGTTAGGAGACCTGCTCCAAACCCTAAAAGGACTGACAAGCAATATGCAACTGTAACCGAAAGAATGATAGAAGCAGTCCTATCACCTAATTTATTTACTAGTTGAATAGATGTCGAGCCAAGTAATGCTACCAGAGAACCAACCGAAAGATCTATTCCTCCTGCTATCATTACAAAAGTAATCCCGATAGCAATGATACCAACATAAGATGTTTGCCAAAAAATGTTAAGTATATTCCGTGGTTTCAGAAAAGATGGACTAAGAGCACCGGAAATAGCCATCAGCCCAATCAGTATAAAAACTATCAGATACTTGGGCAAATTTCGTTTAAACCAACTCTTTTTTAACGCGTCGTCAGCCACTGGAATAATTCACCTCCTCCAAACCTGTTGCAAGATAAATCAGGTACTTTTCATTAATATCACTTCCAATAGCTACTCCGGCAATCTCTCCTCCCCTCATCACTATGACTCTGTTGCATAACCCTATTATTTCTGACAGTTCAGATGAGACTACAAGAAAAGTGGCATCCATGTCTTTCAGTAGTGTCGACATTATCTGATAAATCTGACTCTTTGCATTAACGTCAACACCACGTGTTGGTTCATCAAAAATGAATATCCTTGCTCCAGCATTAACAAGTTTAGAGATTACCACCTTTTGCTGATTTCCACCACTTAGTGTTTTGGCTATCTGATATGGAGTCTTAACCTTTATATCAAACTTCTCCTGAAAATGCTTAAAAGTGCTTATTTCAAGTCGATTGTTTAACAAGAATCTTGAGAACTTTTCAAGAGACATTAGTGTACAATTCTTAAAAACCTCGAGTGTAAGTATTATTCCGGCGGCTTTTCTATCCTCTGGAAGGTACAGAATACCTAACTTCTTAGCTTCCATTACTGAGGAAATACTTATGGGTATCCCGTTCAATGAAATTTCTCCGCTCTTTAGTTTTTTAATTCCCAATATTGTTTGCATTAGTTCAGTTCGGCCAGAGCCTACTAATCCATAAAAGCCAAGTATCTCATTCTTAAAAACTTTAAAACTAACATTTTTGATGGAGTTATCTTTTGATGTTAAATTTCGCACCTCGAATACAACGTTATTTTCTGGCACTATCTTTTGTGGATAAATGTCGTCCAAGTTCCTTCCTATCATAAGTTCTGCAATCTGCTTTTCCGTCAGTTCTTTTGTTTCTCCTTCATGAACTTTCCTTCCATCTCTCAGCACAATGGTCCAGTCAGTAATTGACATAATCTCTTTGAGCCTATGCGATATGAAAACAACAGATATCCCTAATCTCCTCATATTATATATAACTTCAAAAAGCTTTTTCACTTCATCTTCTGTAAGTGAAGATGTAGGTTCATCCATTATCAAAATTTTCGCCTTTTTCGATATAGCTTTGATAATCTCAACCATTTGTTTCTGAGCAGGAGAAAGCTCAGAAACATATAGAGTTGGATCTATGCTTAGGCCAAACTTCTCAAGATAGTGCTTTGTGCTTTCAATCATATCCCTTTTTTTCAAGAAGAAGTTCCTTGTTAGTTCATCTCCCAAGAAGACATTTTCGTATACCTTTAGTGTATCAACTAGATTCAATTCTTGAGGAACCATAATTATTCCGAGACTTTTTGCTTTAACTGGATTAAGAGTTACTTTAACACCTTCGACAAAAATCTCACCATTTGTTGGTTGCAAGAAACCGGACAGTATACGCATCAATGTTGTCTTGCCAGCTCCATTCTCTCCTACGACACCATAAATTTTAGCCTTTTGAAAAGAGACATTGATATCTTGTAAAACAGGAACAGAAGAAAAATGCATATATATGTTTCTGGCAGAAATCAAATCATCACTATTGCTCAATTCTCACCACCCCCCCTCGTATAATAAGTTCGGTAAAAATTAAAATTGGTCTTTGAAAATTGAATGCATATTTTTTAACACCTCTGGTAAAATAGTTTCAGGTTGCCCCTCCTTGAGACTTTGTTCTCTTAAATAAGATTGCCTAACTAGAGTACAGCTTTTTACTTGCCGGAAAATGTTTTGCCTCGTTTTCTTATGTACCGCGAGGTTGTAAGGCTGTACTCAATCCGGAGGTGATTCCTTTGGCTATTTTAGCTATTGATGTCTCAAAGAACTATCTTTCTTTCTTTTCTGATTTCATCGGTAGTGGGACTGTTGAGAACTCTCCTCAAGGCATTGTTGAACTTTTTAACAAAGCTTTTGCTTCTTCTTCCGATTTTTCTCTTGTCCTTGAATCAACTGGTGTTTTTTCTTTTAATGTCGCTAACTTCTTCTTTCAAAACAACGTACCTGTCTTTTGGGTTAAAACTGATAACATTAAGCTCTATCGCAAAATTCTCAATCGTCCTAAAACTGACAAAATCGATGCTGAACTTATTTTCTCTATCGCTTCTAAATTTCCTGAGTCTTTAGTCCCTTTTGTCAATAACTCATATATCATCTCTGAGCTTCGTAATCTCACCAGACTTTATTTAAAGTTCAACGAAGATATCGCTCGATTGAAACTTAGGCTCTATTCGTATGTTTCTCTTTATTTCCCTAAACTTGACTTTAAACTAAATAAGACTTTCGAATGCCTGCTTAAAGATTATACAATCGAAGAAATCGCAAACATGCCAATTGAAGAGTTATTTGAATATATTGCGAAAATTTCCAGACACAATGTCTCTTCACAAGTCTTAGCAGAAAAACTCCAAACTCTTGCTAAAGATGCCTTGAGGTTGTCTGTTAATCCTTCAAACACTCTGAGAATATCTATTGTTTCCACTATCGATTTGATACAGCACTATGAAAAACAAATCGAACTAGTAAAGAAAGAAATAAGTAAATTACTTAAAGTAATTCCGAACACACTAACAACAGTCAAAGGGATAGGAGAAATAACTGCAGCTGGAATTATAGCCGAAATAGGAGACATCAATCGTTTCGAAAAAGCCTCAGCGTTAGCATCATACGCAGGGCTTGTATGGACAATCAATCAAAGTGGAAATTACAAATCAGAAAACAACCAACTAACGAAAAAAGGGAACAAGTATCTAAGAACATACCTAGTAATGGCAGCGAACGGAGTAAAGACATACGATCCTGTATACAAAGAATATTATCGCAAAAAGTACGCAGAAGCAACAACACACAAACACATGAGAGCGCTAATATTAACTGCAAGGAAATTAGTAAATTTAGTGTATTATTTACTAAAGAACAACGTACCGTATGTACCGATGAAATAGGTAAAAAGAACGAAATCAAGTATGTGAAGAATGAAAGTGAAATATTAAGTTATTGAAAGTCAAAGTGTTGACTAGGTTTTTTATTTTTCTATTTTTTCTCCTCTTGACTTATTACCGGAAATCTTTATTCGAAGATTCGAAAATTTTCTCAATTATTTTGATCCCTATAACCCCATCCTCTGCTCTTACTATCGGTTCTTCAAGTCCCAAACAGACCTTTGAAAAATGGTCTATTATAGGCATTTTCCAAAATGGATCCTGGTTTGTGAAGAGTGGTCTGACAGATGTTTCTCCGTGCATTTCCACTGGTCTTGCAAGATAAACATCTATCTTTGATGGATCGGTTTGTCCTATCTTTAGAGTGCCATTTTCTCCGTATATTACAAAATAATTTTCCTCCAAACCTTTTGTAATCCAATTTGCATCAAGCGTTGCAATCGCTCCATTTGAGAGTTTCAAGATCGCACTACCGATATCCTCTACTGTTCCCCGTTTCTCTAAAGTTGTTGTTATTCCAATGCATTCTGTTACTTCCAAACCTGTTAGGTATCTTATCAAATCTATTTTGTGGATACCAAGATCTCCCAAAGCACCAAACATCGCGGAGTTCTTTTGGAAAAACCAATTAGCATTTGGAGACCAATTTTCAGGTCCTGAATGACTAAACATTGTTTTTACTAATCTAATGTTTCCGAGTAAACCTGACTGTATTATTTCTTTAGCTTTTAGATGATGCGGGAAGAATCTTTGCGAATGATTAGGCATTAGCACTCTTTTAACTTCTTTGGCAGTTCTTAGCATCTCCATTGCTTCTTTAAAGCTCGTAGCCATTGGCTTTTCAACAAGCACGTTTTTGCCTTTTTCTAAAGCCTCTATAGTTACCCTTGCGTGAAGATAATTTGGTAATGCAACAATTACAGCATCAACATCGTCCCGTTCAAGAAGCTCATGATATTCTGTATAGAAATGAACTCGTTCATCTTTTAGTAGACTTTTGAAAAGGCTAAGCCTCTGTTCATTGCTGTCAGCTATACCTACTAGCTGTGCGTATTTGGAAGAAACAGTATTGGGCACATGCAAAACTTCAGAAATCTTTCCAGCACCGATTACACCAATCCTAAGCTTTTTCATAATTATCCCTCCTCATAAATTATCTGTCCTCGTGAGTATATTTCTATAAGGTGCAAGTGGAAACCGAGAACCAGAACTTTTAAAAACTTCCGCATACCTACAGCCAACCTGGACGCCCCTAAAACCTGATGTATATAAAATAGATGGTAATATCTCATCACTGTAAACATGTTTTTCGAATGCATGCCTCATCAACTGTATTGCATTTACCTTTTGACGATAATACTCACTTATGTCGACTGCTGTGTCAAACTCAAACTCAAGACTTGATGCTGGGATTTCAAACATGTAAATCTTCTTTTCATACTTTCTCGAAAGCTCTAAAGTTTGTCTTGCTACAACCTGATGGTCATATAATATTTCTTCGTGCCAATGAGTAAAAACTATTTTTGGATTAAAGTCCTCAATAATTTTTTCCAAATCCGTTTTAAATTTCTCAATATCAATGTTTCCGTATGAATAATTAAGATACATTGGTATTGCTCCAAGAAGCCTCACCGAATCTTCAAATCCTAATATTCTATCGCCGCAAACGCTCAGGACAAGGATTTCATAATCATTGGATGTCAGCTTTTTGATAGTTCCTCCCATTCCTATTATTGGATCATCACTATGAGAAGCAACTACAAGTGCACGTCTCAAAGCACTTCTCCCCCTTTTAGACTTGATTCTCTAACAACCAAATTCGGTGAAAAGATGTACCTCTTTACTGTCTTATCTCCATTTATAAGTCTGAGTAGAAGTTTAGCCGCAACTTTTCCCATTTGCTCTACTGGTTGATGTACGGATGAAAGAGGTGGTGTAACCAGCTCACAGAGTTCTTCATCGTTGTCAAATCCGACAACAGCAATATCACGTGGGATCTGCAAGCCGAATTCGTTGATAGCTTTCATAACACCTATAGCTACCAAGTCATTCATGCAAAATACTCCGTCAACACTTTTTCCCTCACTGAGAATTCTTTTCATATTTTCGTAACCGGAAGAGATATCGTATCCAACAGTATAATAAACCGGAGTTAATTCAAACTCTTTCATTGCAGCAATATAACCTTCTAATCTCTTGATCGAAACGTATAACTCATGCGTTCCGCCAAGATGTATTACATTTTTGCATCCATTTTCTATTAAGTGTTTTGTAGCATTGTAAGCCCCATAAAAGTTATCCAAGACTATTGAAACCACATTAGGCATATCGTAATCTTTATCAAAAACAGCTACAGGTATGTAAGAAGAAACTTCTGTTACTATCTCATCGTTTACACGTGAATTCCCAATTATTAATCCATTAACTCCGCGCATCCGAGCGTTTCTTATAAGCTTCTCTTCTCTTTCAAGGCTTCTGAAAGAGTCCATTAAGACAATCAACGTATTCTCTCCACATTCTTCTTCTACTCCTCGAGTAAGTCTGGCAAAAAATGGGTTTACAATGTCAGGAACAATAAGTCCTATTGTTGCGATCTTTGTCTTCTTAGCCATTATCCTTGCATGGTAGTTTGGAGTATAATTCATTTCCTTGGCCAAGTTTAAAATCTCATTACGTTTAGCTTCACTTACTCTACCCTTACCATTTAGTACCCTTGATACAGTAGAAACAGAGACATTGGTCATTTTAGCAATATCTTTGAGGGTCACCATCTGACATCCACCTACTTTTTGAATATTTAGTATTCTGAATGTAAGAGCAAACGCTTGCTCAAGTCATAATTGAAATATATCAGAAATTTGGTACCCAAGTCAAACAATTCAACATAATAGCAAGTAAGACTATTGACGAAAAAGTCTCATGAGCAAGAGTTAGTAGCAAAATCTTATCATTTACTAATTATTTCTAACTGTATTACATTTTTATGCTGGTCGCTATAATGCGGGGAACTACCTGAAGATTTCTCGTAATACGGAAAAGCTCAAAGTTACTTATCCTAAGTTGTTATAGTTTGAATTGATATGCCTATTTCGGATAATATACACAAACAGAAGTCATGTGGAATTAACATAGCTTAAAGTGTATAATAATTATGGAAAATGCTGAAACTTCTTCGTAAATATTTCCTAAGAGCTGATTTGACGCAAGGAAGGGAAGTTTATTATGAAGAAATTACAATTGGTTTCGTTTTGACAGTAGCCAATAAATCTATAGGGGGTGGAAGAATGGTAGAAAAGGATTACGTAAAAAAATTTCAACCATTTTCATATGAGTATGGTTCGCTAAGAATAGTATACAGATTATTTGTTCCAAACGAAGCGGAAAAGGAGCAAGAAGATATTGTGTATCCTCTTGTCGTCTTTCTCCACGGAGCAGGTGAACGAGGGACTGACAATATTAAGCAAATCACCGCAAACGAAGGAGCAACCGTTTGGGCAAGTGATGAGGTGCAAGTCAAACACCCATGTTTCGTTCTTGCACCTCAATGTCCTGAAGATTCATACTGGGGTACATCATTTAGAATTGTCGGTTCATCTGAGTATTTAGAGCCGAACGCGTTGCTTGCGACAGTGAATGTTATAATAGAAAAGCTAATTGATAAGTACCCAATCGACACTTCTAAAATTTACATTACTGGTCTTTCAATGGGCGGATTTGGAAGTGTGGCACTGATGACAATGTGTCCCGATAGATTTGCCGCTGGTGTTGTTGTCTGCGGTGGCGGAAATGTAAGAAAGGCTTATAAAATAGCCAAGATTCCAATCTGGTTTTTCCACGCAGAGGATGACGACGTCGTTCCTGTTCATTATACAAGGGATTTGGTTCGTGAATTGGAAAAACTCGGAGCGCCTGTGAAATATACAGAGTATCCAAAAGGATATATGGGTTCTCTTGGATTACCTCCGCACGCATCTTGGGTTCCTACATATCGAAACAAAGAAATGATAGAATGGCTTTTTGAACAGCGAAAAAAATAACGAGGTGGTTAACCCACCTCGTTCTCTTCTTTTTAGAACATTTCACTACTTAGAATATTCATTTAGGAGTTGATTCAGGAATTCAATAACTTCACCCTTACTCGCGTATTTTGGTATGTTAAAAGACACTTCTCCCCAGTCTTTGAGTATCTCAGATTCTTCCTCTGACTTATACTTATCCAATAACATGACGACTGTGCTTAATAACTCATCTTTTATTAGTTCGTAATGCGCTTTAAATCTCGCATATCTTTCGTAAAGCATCATGCTTCGGGAAGTTATTATAGATGTCATAAGCGATGTAATTTGAGATTTCGCGTTGTCAGAGAATCCGAGAACCCTGGTCTGATTTTCAAAATCTAACATTGAGTTGTACGCATTTGTTTTCCATACACTCTTCTTTGAAACCTGTGGCCAAATCGAAGCCGGAAGTCTTGAAAGTTGGTCAACAAAATCTTTTTCGACGGCTTTGAAATCTGTTTGTATCAGTTGTTCGTGTAGCCTGTTTATTTTATCAACAAATATTGGGGTAAGGCTGTTTGAAAGGCTTCCTTTTTCATCGTCTTCCAGAATTTTGTCTAAGCTCTGCTTTGACTGCTCGACAAGTTGTTCAAAGGTACTCTTCCAAGAGTCTTCATCAGAAAGCTTCTTTGAAATGTATTCATAAGTTTCTTTATACATATCCAAAAGTTGCTTGTAAGTGTATACACTTTCTTGGTAATCTGAGATAAGCTGATACTCTCTTGCTAAGGCGTGCAAGTGGTCAAGTACACCATCAGGTACTCCCCATACTCCTTTGGATTCCATATACTTGCACGTCTTTATTTCCAGATTCGCCATGTCAACAAGTAAACGCCTTGCATCGTAATTTATAGGATCTTTGAGCGTCACAGTCATATTAGCAAAGAACCTATAAATATCTTGTCCACCACTTGTTGCAAGCTCGATATCGATGTTTTTCCAATCTGGGAACCTATTCCAACCACCCGGCATTATGTAAAGTGTCCTTCTTGTCCACGTATCGAATTTATTGAAGAATATTGATAAGAGCCCTCCTATCTTTTGCTCAAGATCTGCGCCTTTGATATTGTCTAAAAGCATCTCTGTTACTCTATAAAGCGAATTGTATCTAACAGCAAGCGTTTTGAATGTATTTCGTTCGGTAAATGTCAACAAAGATAATTCGTAGATACCGGCAGAATCGACAAGAGCTTGGGTAGTTGCAAGGTCAAACTTGTCGACAAAATCTGGATTAGCTTTCAAATAATCGTTTAGCACAGCAAAATACCTTGTCTTAAATCTTTCAGGCAACAATTTATGATATTCATCTGCTTCTTGGTTTAGGACAGACTGAGGATCTTGTTTCAAGCGTTGTTTTAGTTCTTCAATTCTTATTGGATCTGCAGCAAGCGCTGCCAAATAGAAGAATGACTTTCCGTAAGTGTGATTCAATTTTACACTTTTAAGGAGGTTTTCTTTAGCTTCTTGATACTGCTTCATTATTTCGTTTGGTATACCCTGCTTCTGTGCAAGTAACTGGTTTCTATTTGCGTTTATCTGACTTCTAATATTTTGAATTGTTTGCTGTCTTTCATTCTCTGCTTTCAATCTATCGTACGCAATTCCCAGTCTTCTTGCCTCAGCTTGTTTCTGACCGTGCCAATTTTCCTCTGAAAGTCCGACAAATTGACCAGAGAAACTGTTCAAATCTGATTCGATTTGGTCAAGCTGTTTCAGGTAATTTTCAATTTGCGTTTGTTGGTCTCTTAACATAGTCATAGTTTGGAAAGCAACGTTTCCGTTTCTAAAATAAACTTCTGAAATGAAGTGGTTCCATCTAAGGTATGTCGAAGCACCAATAGTACCTACAAGAACCAAACCCAGCGCCACAGCTTTAACGCCGTGAAGTTTGTATTCTTTTCCATCAACTTTGTTAAAATACTTCCCTAAGCCTACGCTCAGAACAAACGTCGCAAGAAGTGCGTTGGGCAAAAGGTGCCCAGGAAAACTGAAGACACTTTGGAACGCAAAGACAACACCACTTAAAACAAGCATTGAAAAGAGGGTTATATCGTCTTGTTCATCTATCTTTTGAGTGTTCTTGACCACGTATATTACTAATAAAATAAGCATAACCAAGATTAAACCAAAACCTATCAATCCTGTTTCGGAAAGTACTTGGAAATAATCATTGTGAGCGCGCTTGAAATTGTTCCAACCGTAGTTGTACTCTGGATTGTTTTCTATCAAATCAGCAATACCATAAAGGCTATAGATTTGATAAGTACCTATTCCTTGCCCCAAGATTTTGTGCTTCTGCCAAATGTATATTGTGGAAAACCAAGAGAGAAATCTTTCATCCATACTTGAAACAGAAGCCATTGCGCTGAATCTATCAGTCATTTTGAATGAACCGTAGTTGTTAAACGCCGACGGTACGTTGTAAAGAACGATAAGAAGAATAGTAATTAATACGAACACAGCAACTGAAATGCGTCTCAGAAATTTGAGCTTTTTAAGTAAGCTCGGATTTTTCTTCTCTAACTCCTTTTCGTGTAAGTTTTCTCGTTTCCTAATATAGAAGATGTAAGCGACTGCTAGTAGAATACCTTCAACTATCAATGCCAAATATTCAGAACGGGTTTGAGAGAATATTATAACGGTAATGTACAATAATGCAGAGATTAGAGACATTATCTTAACAAAGGCTATTCCAACGAATTTTTTTAGATTTATGGCACCTATATCAAGGCTTATGACAAAATACAGAGCTATTGGCAAAAGCATGTTCAAATAGTTAGATACAAATATGACATTACCGATATTAGCCTTTATACTTGCGCGCTCAAAAGGATTACCAACTTGACCTAAGAAGATGTCATATCCCATGTAGAAGTTAAGAATTGCATTTACAGCGATAAATAAACCTGTTAATACAAATATAAATAAGAATCTAACAATTTTTTGCTTGTCGTTTAAAATTGTAGCGAAATAAAATGCCAGAATTACGTTTAAGAAGAGATACAAACCTATATCAATACCTTGTCTGAAAAAGTAAGGATTGTCTTTCCACGTATTGATTGTCGAAAGCAGAGCCACAATGGAAAATGCGAACCACACAAAATGGATCTTGGAAGCAAAGAACTTGATCTGCTTGGTTTTGAACATTCTCCAAAGAAGGTATAACCCTATCAACAAAGTTGCGACCGTTAGTATGGCATACTTAGGCGTACTGAATTCGTATGTGTACTGCCTGTGTGCAAATAGTGCAACAAGTGGAATAGTAATGTAAAGAACAAGTTCTTCAAAGAATGACAACACGTGTACCCGCCTCCCTATATCACAGATTTAATTCTGTCAGTACTTGAGAATATTCAACCATTTGGAGAGAAACGCGTAAAGTATTAATATTACAACAACGCCAGATATCATCATGTAAATATTGATTCTAACAATTAGTCCTACAAGTAAGACGAAACATTGGATAAATATCATTGTCCATAAAGTTTTTCGTTTATCATTTACAACATTATAGATTTTATCATATACATGACCTCTATCACCGCTAAAGGGTGAACGTCCGTTTAGCAGTCGTCTGAAAACACCCGATGATAGATCAAAAAAGAAAATTGATACAAGAATTAGTGCTGAAACAGCTCTCGGAAAATTGTTTGTGCCTTCTCTAAACGCAGAAAGAAGACCTATCGAGAGTGTTCCTCCAATTAGATAACTTCCAGCGTCACCCATAAATATCCTTGCCGGTGGGTAGTTATAAATTAGATAACCTAACAACGCTCCAACAAGAGCTACAAGTAGCGTGGTATCATACTTTGAAGTAGAGACAACTGCTAATCCAAGAGCAGACAACAGACTGACACTTGCACATACACCATCTAACCCGTCCATCATATTCGTTGCGTTTATGAGCGCAACGACAACAAGCACATAGAAAGGTAGGAAGATTGAGAGTCCTAAATATTTGAATACTAACAGAGTAGAAACTACAAATTCAATTAATAACCTAATCTTTGGATTTAGATTTCTAACATCGTCATACAACCCAGTCAAGGTAAGGATCGTGAGACATATTTTTGAAATGATGTCAAACTCAGTTGTTATTATTACAGCCAAGAATATTGATAACCCACCGAGATAAGGTGTTATTCTTTCATGAGGTTTCAAGTCTCCATCGGGTTTGTCCACTATCCCTGTTTTGTATGCAATCCTTCCAAACAAAGGTATCGTTGTGACTGATATTATAAACGAGAAAATCATCGTCAAGAAATAATTATGCTGCATCGTACTGCCTCCAAGTTCAGAATTGTCCCGTTTGTGGAGCTTCAGGTTGCTGCTCTTCTTTTTCTTCCTGAGGAGGCTGTTGAGATTGCTGAGTTTTCTTCTTTTCCAAACTTTCCAGACTACCACCGTCTTCAAGCAGTTTAACTATTTCTGCAGTTTTTGTTGACATATCTTGTCCCTTATAGAACAGCTGAACTACGTTTACTTTTCCTGACGGCTCTACACTAAAATACACAGTTAAATTTGAACTCGAAAAAACAACCCTATCGTATTGCCTATCTATAGACCAGCCAACAGGTCCAAGGATCTCTTCATATGTTTTGTATGTAAAGATTGTATTTTTAACAAGTTCAGACAGATTATTTCCTAAGGTTTCTACTCTAAAGACTTTTGATACTACGTAGTCAACAACTTCGTCGATAGCTTGTGTACCGTCCATATAAACATATTCCAACACAGGCTCTTTACCAAAGAAAGTTTCAAACACAAATTTGAAGTTCCAATCACGTGAACCATATTTTCCTATGCCTGACAACACAACTCTGTCCGCGTTACTGTCATACTGCCATACTGGAGATTTCAAGAAAGACTCAAAAGCGACTTTGTTACTTTGAACAGGGGAGTACTTTACTATTTTGCCATTCATTACAACGCTCAATATGTTAGTCTGTGAAACTTGAAGGCTCTCATTTAAAACATTGTTGATAACAATGTCCGATTTTGCTTTCTCACTGCCGTAAACCGATTCAGCCAAATAAAGTCCATCAGGTGTAGAGATGAATCTCAGCTCAACCGGCGTATTCTTAGCCCGTGTCTTTCCAGACACTACGAATTCATATGAATTAGGTTTGTAATACATATCCCATTGAACTTCTGAAAAATGCTTGTCGAAAAACTCTTGAAAAGTTGATAAACCATTCGGCAGTCGAGATTTTAAAATTAAATCCTTGAACTTAGCTATATCCTTTTCTTTATCTGCATAACCGTACTTTGAATAAATATAACTGATGTAATAAATAATGGCCTTTTCATCGATCTTCTCGCCATTTAACAACAGATAATCTATGACAGTGTCTCCATTTTCGTCTATTCTGAACCCTAATGTAAGTGCTACTTCACTTTCTTCAATTTTCTCTATACCATTTAATTCTACAACTTTCTTAGTTTCATCTTTTATAGTCCATCTTGCGTTTGACAATTTTGAGAATACTTCTCCAATGGAGACATTTTGAAAGTCTTTAAGAAAGCTGTTTTTAATTGCTTCAATTAAATCTTTATCGATTTCCTTCTTGTATATTTTTGCAAGTGTTACACGCATTGCATTAGAGTTTAATTCTTTACCATTAATAACTAATTTTTCCGCTGTAACTTTAAATTTGCCACCGAACTTAGTGATAGCGTAAGAAATCTTGAGTATATTTCCTTCTTTATCACTTCCAGTTATCCTGAGATAATCCTTTTCGTTCTCTTTATAATATTCCATCGCAATATTATTTAGATAACTCAGGAAAGACGTTGGATCAGACGACTCGTAATCAGAAAGAGGTGTACTCGTTAAAATTTTATACAAAGCTCTTGTATAAATTTCCTTGTACACATCTTCAACGTTTGGTTGTATGGTGCCATTTATATGTATAAATATCGTACCGTCTTGTGAGACAACTACTGTGTAGCTATTATTCATTTCATCATTTCCCGTAACTTTGACGCTTCCAAAAAGGCTTATCTGGACATTTGCCTCACCGAACGCATGTTGAAAAACTTCTCTGATGCTTAACAATTTGAACTCACCATGTGGCCTTTGCACGCTTTGGATTCTTATATTGAAAAGAACAACTCCGATGATAACTATCGATACTATAGCAATTACCAAAAATGCAACCATCTTTCCGCCGCGCTTCTTTGGAACAGAATACCTTCTCATTTATATCCCCCCGATTTATTTTCTTTGGTTCATCTAAAATATTATACACTGAAATTCATCAACTTTGAACAGAATACCACAAACATTATTAAATTAAGAAAAGACCCTCTTGAAAGATGCATCCACATATGGTAGAATCTTAAACGGATTTATCATTACGTGGGGCCGTAGCTCAGTTGGGAGAGCGCTACCTTCGCACGGTAGAGGCCGTGGGTTCAAATCCCATCGGCTCCACCAAAATATAAGAATTTCGGAAGCCTTGAGAAATCTCAAGGCTTTTTTATTTTTGTATATTAGTGCACAATGGAAGAACAGATAACATTATGAGCTGTATTCTTCTTCTATTATGGTCTATCTATACTGCTCTAAGTATATGTATGAAGTCTTAATGTATCGATATATCTACGAAAAGAGTTATACTTAAGCTAAGGAGTCAACTATGCAAAATTAAATTTTTGTTTTGAGTGTGAGATAGCATAATCAATATTGAACTTCTCTTTCTTTCTCAACATTGCGTACAACGTTCGCAATAACTTGTGTACTACTGACATTATCGCTTTTTTGTACGGTATACCTTGCTGCCTTTTTCGTTCATAGTATGTTCGGAAATATTCGTTGTGAATCACTACACTCACTGCCATTAGCCATAGTATTCGTCTTAGGTGGGCATTGCCCCTTTTCGATATGTGTCCTTCTACTTTGCTTTTGCCTGATTGGGCAATGCTTGGATCGAGTCCACAATACGCAATGAGTTTTTTGTATGTACTAAATCTTGAGATATCTCCAACTTCTGCCAAGAAATGCATCGCGCTGTTTTCACCAATACCTGGTATTGACGTGAGTATCTCGATATCAAGGTTTATCGCACTACATTCGCAATATTCTTTCATCATCTTGTCGTGTTCTTCAAGCTGTTGCTGTAAAAATTGTAGTTCTTTGATATTTTGCACAAGAATCTTTTCTTTCATCGGCCAATATTGAGCAATCGAGTTATTAGCGAGTTCTTTAAGTTTTTGAGCATTAAGTTTTGTACTTCTGCCACGGTCTTTGGAAAAGAACACATCCAGATTACGAGCCTTTTGAATAGCCTTGGCAGAAGGGAAATGAGAAAGAAGATTGAGGATAGTGTCACTGTAGATATTGGTAACTCTTTCGAGTTCAGGGAAAAGAACGTTGAGCAGTTTTTCGATATTGCCTTTAACTTTTGCGATGCGGTGGATAATGTTTTCGCGTGCTCTGACAATATCACGAAGCTCAGAGTTGACAAAAGCAGAAGAAGGAATTTGATGTTGTAGGTAAAACAAAGCAGTAGCGATAATGCGAGCATCGATTTTGTCGGTTTTGGTCTTTCGAAGAGAAGCAAAGTTTTTAACAGTTAGAGGATTAAAAACAGCGCAAGCAAAGTCGTTGGAAGAAAGGAAAGCCAGAAGGTTGAGATGATAACAGCCAGTAGATTCCATAGCGATGATGATGGATTGTTTTGGGAAGGCAGAGAGTTTGTTTGCGAAGGAGGAAAAGCCTTGCTGGGACATATCGAAAGAAGATTCGAAGATGATGGAACTGGGATTAGAGATAGCGCAGACGTTGAACTTATCCTTGGAAACATCGATGCCGACGAAAACAGGGAAGTTATCCATGAAAAATCCTCCTTTCGAATGATGAGGGCAGGGAGCCTGCTGAACCAATCCTCCATGCTGACGAGGGCTGAAAGCCCAACCAACTAATCATGGTTAAAGGCAGGCAACAGACTCCTTAAATGGCTTAAAAGCCAAGGTGACATAAGTTGTCCTGCCCTCAATTTTTTTAAGCTAAATTATTTATACCATATTTTTATGTAGGAGGTGAATTCCATGGTAGGAAAATTGAATAAAATTCTAACAATTACAGGCTTAATACTCGTATGGATACCGGTATTAGCCCCTGCTTTCTTCTCCATAGTTGCTTTGATACAAATGGGAAGGTTTTTATTCGATTTCTTAATGCCAGCTGAGTTGTTTTTGGTATTTCTTGCGGGCGCTATTCTACTTCTTGTGGCTTCGATAAGGACCAAACATTACGTAAAACAGATAGGATTCGGATTATTGTCAGCAGTTATACTCTTATTTGGAGGACAAGGTATAGCTGTTATAACCGGGCTCGCTTCAGGTGAAAGAGAATTCGGTGATTGGGTAACAGTCTTGGTAATGGTAATGATATTTCTGTATATATTCGCAGTTATCGAAATTGGCATATCAGGCTTTTATTTACTTCGAAAGATAAATTCAAACAGTTCATCAACTATAGAGAGCAAATAGCAACAGTACGTATATCCTAAAATATTTTAGAAATTTCTAACATGTACTGAAAACAATCTTCTCTGATTTATTTTGATAAGGATTATTGTCGTTATACCTTTTTTGAAGTCTAATGTAATCAAATACCATCAAGAAGCCATAGTTGCGTATGGCTTTTTTCTTTTTTACTGTAAGATTACATGCAAAGTGTGTATAATATTATTAAGGGATGTTATTAACACTTACCCAACATATCAAAGGAGGGAAAATAGCATGAACAGAAGAACAAAAGCTATGGTTAGCGGTATTTTGCTTGTATTGACTCTTGTCATAAATACCTTAGGAACTTTAGGTTTCATCAACGGACGTTCGCAAAAGGATATATCAGATTCGTATCCAACATTGATAACACCTGCACCCTCGACATTCAGTATCTGGAGTTTGATTTATACTCTTCTAATTGCTTCTGTTATTGTGATGGTAATCAGAGCAAAAGATGAATATTACGGTGAAGTCGTCGATGAAATCAGTTTACTCTTCTGGTTATCATGTATTTTCAATACTGTCTGGATTATTTTATTCTCTTTTGATCTAATTGGACTTTCAACCATTGCGATTTTTGCTCTGCTTATAACAGACGTACTGATGGTTCAGAAAATTGGCAAGCTCCAAACTCAAAGAAGATTCTTATTCCCTGTCACGTTTGGTTTATACTCCGGTTGGCTGTTTATTGCAACGGTTGCAAACATAACGCTGTGGCTTGTAAGTATTAATTGGAATGGATTTGGTATTTCACCAGAGATATGGGGTGTAACTATACTTCTTGTTGCGGTCGTACTCACGTGGCTTGTTCTAATAAGAATAAAGAACGCAATCTTTCCTTTGCCTATCGCATGGGCGTATTTCGGCATCTACAAGAACCTAATCTCACCTGAAGGTTATAACAATCAGTACACATTATTACCAAAGATAGCAATAATTGGTGCAATTATACTGGTTTCGCTTGCTGTATTCCAATTTTATAGAAATAAATTCTGTTCAATGCCCATAAGGGAGATGAAATGAAACTATTAGTTCCCTTGACTCCCCGAGTAAAACTCGGGAATTTTTTTAATTTAATAGAAGATGTGCTATAATCACCTTAGAATAGCAGAAACTGAAATGTCTTGGGGTATCGAATATGATAAGCTCGGAAGTTGTGAGCTGGGAAGAGTTTTACAGGGAATTTGCATACAAAAATGTTTTGCAAGGAATAATAGCAAAATAATTGGGGGCTGATAATTATGAAATCTTTGGTTGTATTTTACTCACTCGAAGGGCACACAAAATACGTTGCAAAGTTACTTGCCGAAGAATTGAAGGCTGATTTGGTTGAATTAGAAACTGTTAAAGAATATCCAAAGAAAGGCTTTGCAAAATATTTCTGGTGTGGAAAGGCTTCCGTTTTCAGAGAAAAACCCGAGCTCAAAACAAAAATTCCTGACTTCTCAAAATACGAGCTCATCGTGATTGGCACTCCTGTATGGGCAGGGAATTGCACACCACCGATAAACACGCTTTTGAGCAAAGCTAGTTTCTCGGGAAAAAAACTTGGAATATTGGTCACAAATGGCGGTGGAAGTATTGCTAAATGTGTCAAGCAAATCACCAAAGTCTTGCCCGGAAATAACGTTCTCCAACCACTGCATTTTGTGAATCCGGAAGAAAGTAAAAGAGAAGAAATACTTCAGAAGATAAGGTCTTGGATTAATGCCATTAATGAGTAGACAGTATTTATTATTCGCAAAGCAATACAAAAGTGGGGTAATTACTCTACAAACTCCTCCCACAACAATCAATAAACAGAATCATTGGAAAATCTTTTACAGTTATTTCATAAATCGCCTCAGGTCCGAGGTCTTCAAATGCAACGATACGCCAGTCTATTGTTTTCTGAGATAGGTATGCAGCACAACCACTCGGTGCAACGAGGTATGGTACCTTGTATTTTTCTATTGCTTTAATGACTTCCTGTGTCCTAACTCCTTTACCCACGGTTGCCAATATGCCCTTCTGTGCGGTGAATTCAAAGAATGAATCCATTCTTTTGGAGGTTGTGGGACCAATAATCATCTTGTCATTTACAAATGTTGGTCCCGCGTAGAATATTATTTTCCCTCCAAGGTTTATAGGTAGTTGTTCGCCCTGTTTATCCATTTCAACCAATCTTTTGTGTGCAGCATCACGCATAGCATAAAGTTTGCCTGCGTAATTAATCTGAGTACCTGCAGGTAAATTGCAAAGAAATTGCCTACCCTCATCAGCGTTGCCATTGTAAATAAATCCAACTTTCTGGCTCATCAAAAGGCCACCCTCTTTGTTCTTGTTAGATAGCAATCGACACTTACAGCAACAGGTAAGGTAGCGATATGCGTCGGGTAGCCAAGCACTTTTGTCTTTATGATGCTCGGTCCTGTACCAAGCCCCTGAACGCCTATTTTCAAAGCTTCAAGCGAGCTGTGAAGCTTCTGAGAAAATTCGGTGTATTCTATAACGTTTGGTATGTTCGGCTTATGCTCGAATAACGCTAATCTTGAAAGAAGCATCGCGAAGTCAGCAGTTCCACCAATGCCAACTCCAACCGATATTGGCGGACATGCGTTTGGTCCGCTCTTTCCAATATGTTCTGCAACCGCTTCGAGTACAACGTTTTCTTTCGAAGATGGTGGTAGCATAAACAAAGCAGATAAGTTTTCACTTCCACCACCCTTGACCATTATCCAGATTTCCAATTTTGGAGCGTCTTTATAGAGAGTTTCATCAACATCAAATTCATGGATTACCGCAGGTAGGTTGGTTTTGGTATTTGTTCTTGAGAAGAGAGGATCATTTACTACACTTTTTCGATAGCCATTTATTTGATAAGTATCTTCTACAGCTTTAAAGAGTATTGATTGAAGTGACTGCAAATTATCTAATCTGTGGAATTTGTTTTTTTTGAAAACGAAAAACTCGACAATACCTGTATCTTGGCAAAGCGGAATTCTGTTTTCTCTTGCTATCCTTATATTTTCTTTCAACTCATTAGAAAATGGTCCTGTGTAATCTCGTAATATCTCTTCAACCTTAGGTGTAATTTGTGTGTTCAGCTCTATAAGCGCATCGCAAACCTGTTTGTATATTTCTTGATATGTTATCATTTTATCCCCCCTGCGGTAGAGATGATATATATTTAATCTGCAATCTCCTCGCTTTGAGCCGCAATGACTATTTCTTCAGTGCTCATAGTCACGTTTCTTATCCATTTGTTTCCACGGATTCTAAAGTAAACAACTATGGCTTTCGCTATTTCATCAGAAAGCGTCAAAAGGTAAACGAATGGAAGTGATAATTTAAAGATAAACGCACCGATTAACGCAAGCGGTATGCCTATCACCCATAGTGTTATTGTTTCAAGAATGAATGCGAACTTTGCATCGCCTCCAGCACGTAGTACACCTACAATCCCTGCACCGTTGAAAGCTTTTACGGGAGCGCCAAAGAGCATTACCCACATAGTTGTCGTAAGCATCTTCTTCGTTTCAACGTCAATTTTAAACGTTGGCAGTAATATGTAATACACAACAATTATTATAATTGCGGAAAGAAAACCTATTACTGCGTTTATTAAGAGCATCTTCTTACCAAATGAATGCGCTTTATCGTATTCTGTTTTTCCTATGTGTTTGCCAACGATGACTGATGTTCCTATGACCAATCCAAATGTGAACGTCCATACGTAATTTTCGAAAGAGGACAGTATATTTCTCGCGGAGTAGACATTGGTACCCATTCTTCCAAAGATGATTCCGTAAACAGTCATTCCAAGAGACCATGCTATTTCATTGAGTGTTGTTGGCGTTGCAAACTCGAAGAATTTTTTTACGAATGTCCTCTCAATGATAGATATGTTGAAGCTGTAAGGCACTTTGAGTAATGTAGCACGTACGATTTGGTAGAGTGGAATGAAAAAACGAGCTACAGTCGTAGCTATAGCTATACCAAGTAGTCCAATGTTTGGAAATCCGAATTTTCCATACAAAAGAGTATAAGCTAAGAATATTTGCAATATTGTTCCAAAAATATACGATTCCATCGGAATTTTAGCCTGTTCGATACCTCTGAGTAGGGTTCTGAATGCTATCTCCAAAGCTAAGCCAAAGTATGAAAGAGATATTATTCTCAAAAAGAGTACAGAAGTTTCTATTACTCGCGGGTCATTTGTGAATATTCTCGTAAATATAGATGGAAAGAAAAATGTTAGTGCGAAAAAAGCAGTAGCTATGACAATAGATGAGTATATCATCAAGGTAGAAGTTCTCTTAATCCCTGCATAATCCTTCTTCCCCCAATACTGCGAGACAAAAATCGCTCCTCCTGTGTTCAATCCAAAAAGGAACAAGATAACTAAAAAAGAACCTTGATTAGCAATGCCATTAACTGCCACCTCAACGTCGCCGAGTCGAGATAAAAAGATCGTCAGGATGAAGGTTCCAGTGTTGGCTATTAAGTTCTCTACGGAAACTGGTATAGCAATCCTTAATATGTCTTTAATCATTTTCCACACCCCTAATTAATATTTGATAGACTGTTTGTTTTTGAAAATATGAATTGGTTCGTGGAACGTATTATTTGGTACTTTTATTTTATCACATTGAGTGTATAATTCAATTAGAAAGCAATGCTCTCCCGAAAACCGCCTGCTGGGGTGGGAGAGTTACAACAAAAGGCGGCTAAAAATACCCCAGCTCAAGCTGTGCTATTTCGCACAGTTTGAAGAGATGATAAGTATGGCTGATAAGAGATACGACTTGAATAATTACAGATGGGCTTTAGTAACTGGTGGTTCCTCAGGCATAGGTAGAGAATTTGCAATCCAGTTAGCCCAGAAAGGAGTTAATGTAATAATAGTTGGACGAAATGCTGTAGCACTGAGTGAAGTGGCTGATGAAATTCATAAGATCTCGAATGTGAGTGTTGTAATTATTCAAGCCGATTTGACAAAGGATACCGATCAAGTGATTGATAATACGTCGAGATTTGAGATTGACTTATTAATTAACAATGCTGGCTTTGGTTTGTACGGTGATTTTGTGAGTCACTCCGAGCATGAGTACGAAAATATGGTAGAACTGAATGTTAAAGTTTTGACAAAATTGGCACGTCACTACGTTGAGAAGATGGTGAAAAAAGAACACGGCGGTATTATAAACATCGCATCGGTTGCCGGTTTCTTCCCAATCCCGCACCTATCAGTTTACGGTGCGACAAAGGCTTTTGTTTACAGCCTTTCAATGAGCTTGTGGGCGGAGCTTAAGGATAAGAATGTCCATGTCCTGTGCGTTGCTCCAGGTCCGACGGAAACAAAGTTTTTTGAAAGGGCGAAGATGAAACCGGGTAAACGAGTAATGAAACCTCAGGAAGTCGTATCGGGGGCACTTCAGGCTTTTGAGTATGGTAAACCACTGTACATTCCAGGTATTGAAAATCAGCTAAGTTATCATTTAGTAAGACGCCTGTTTGGCGACAAGTTTATTGCAAAATTTTTGGTGAAAAATTTTTGATATTCGGGAGCATGAAAACGGATGCGAATAACAAACAGCGATGTTAAGACAATATACTTCTGTCCAAGAAAAGCTCAATTTGAGCTAAAAGAAAGAAAAATAGAAAAAGATCAATTCAATGAACTCTTTGACATCTTTGAGACGGAAGCTTTTGGCTGCACGTTGGTGGCTGTAGTTGATGAAGTTGTATCGCGTGAACCGTACGTTGTTAAAATTAGAAAGAGTGGAAAAAGAGTTTCTGAATACCATATGCTTGAGGCAGCTTTCATTGGGTATGTTATTGAAAGCAATGGTAGAAGTGTAGAGAATATAATAATGGAAAGCCCGTTTTATAGCGTTTTTATCAATTGGCGACCTTATGTCACTAAGATGTTGTCATTACTATCATTTTTCTGTGAAAACTCGGAATTTAAAGTGGTAAAGACACACTTGTGCAGAACTTGTCAGTATTCAGGAGAATGTTTTAGAGAAGTTGCAGAAGTGGAAGGTTTGAATTTCCTGCATGGAGTAAAAGGGAGCAGTTTGGAAAAACTTCGTTCGTACGGCATAACGAACTTGAAGGATGTAATAAAACTTTATCATATTGTAGAAGAGCTTTTCGGCCAAGAAAAGTCACGAAGGATTGTAGCACAAGCTAAAAGCATTATAGAGCAAAAGCCAGTAGTTTTTAAGCAACTGCCTGAGATACGAGACGGGATATTTCTGGATATAGAAAGTTATACACCTTTCAATTTTGATTATCTATTTGGAATATTGGATAACGACAAATATATCCCATTTCTTGCGGAGGGAGTAAGCTCTGAAAGAGAAGCATTCGAAAGTACGGTCGAATATATTAAAAACACAGGAAAAATAGTGTACCATTTCCACAATTACGAAGTAACAAGATTTAAAAAGCTATCAAAGAAGTATAACATCAACTTACCCAAGAAATTCTTTGAAACTTTTGTAGACGTTTATAAACTTTATGCAGATCACGTAGCGTTACCCGTACCCTCTTATTCTCTCAAAAGTATTGCAAGATTCTTTGGCTTTAACTGGAGAACGTCTCTTAATGGTCAAATAGTTGTCCGCTCTTATGCGGAATATTTGGCTACCAGTGACAAGCATATCCTTTACGAAATACTAATCTACAACGAAGATGATGTCAGAGCTACGGAGCTTATTTTAAGAAAACTAAGAGAGTTCTCTTCACAAAAAAACTAAAAGCATAGTCCAAGCGATACATACCACTCTTCAGGAGAAAGGAAAAAGTTTGTCGTTGAGGGTTCTAAGATGTAGTACCAGCGAATACCACCTTCAAGGCAAAGGAATAACACTTTAAATCCACCACCAAGTTTTCCGAAAACATGAAGTGTTCCAGTGCTCGGAAATTCCATCATTTTGCCGTAGTTAACATAGGCAGCTCCGCGAATGAAAATAGGGTCGAGTGGAAGTTTGATACCTAATCCAAGTAGAAGTGAGTTGATGTCAAACGTTGGAGCAAGATGGAAATTTCCGCTAATTGGATCAACATCACCTATAGGATACATAAGTGTAAAGATTAAGACATCGGCTCTCACGGATACGTAGTATTCTGGCGGAGGTGACTCAAAATAAGGACTTGATGGTGGAAAATGTTCTATTTCCAGCCCCAAAAACGGCAAACAGAGTGTTGTCAAAAAGATGAAACTAGTGGCAAAAAGAAGTTTTCTCATAGTTACTGCCTCCTTCTGTTATAACTTCTCACTTTAACTTTACCACCCATACGTCATAATAACCGTTGTTACCACTTACATCTCCGTTCTTTGAAATAGTTCTTCCTGCAATAATATATCCACCATCTTTTGTTTGTTGAATACTGGAACCTTCTTCATGACTAGTTCCACCGACGCATTTTCGCCATTCAATATCTCCGCTTGTACCCAATTTGACAATCCATACATCGAAATCACCGTGATTTTCAGTAACATTCCCATCATTTGAATTAGTCGTTCCAATGATGACAAAACCGCCATCTGTCGTTTGCTGAATAGCACTAGCCCGCTCTTCATTTGTTCCTCCTAAGCACTTTTGCCACTCGATGTGAAGTTGCCTTTTATGTCCAACATCTTCCTTTGATATGTATACATTCAAGACCTTTGACATTCCAGGATTGATTGTTGCTGTTACGTTCTTAGTTCCTTTCCAGCTTGGTGGCAGACTGTACTCATCTTTTGCGGTCAATGATATGTTTAGTGCTGCTGTGTACTGTGCTGGTTGCACATCCCTGATCTGAATGAGAGTTTCTGTTGAGCTTACTGTTACCAACTCATCTGCAACAATAAAATCATCGTTCTCTCTTAAAATAGTTATTCTCGCTTGGGAAACTGTGTAATACTTAATCACTTCTTCGTCAATGAGTATTCGAATCATCAAATTACTTTTTGAAGGGATTGGCTTGGGCTCACATGAATAAATCATAGAGACAATGATAAGAAGAGTACTGAGAAACCAAAAACTTGTTCTTTTTGTAATAGCAGTACGCAAATAGTTCACCTCTTTTCAATGGAGTGAGCAGAACAGCACTTAACAAGTGATAAATCGAAATGATAAGTTGAATTTAGAACATCCCACCCCCCTATAAGTATCAGCCTTTTGGTACGAAAAACAAACATGTTTCAAACGTTATCTTAAAAAACGTAACTCACACTGATTTAGACAAATTGTCCATGCATAATGTTGTATGAACAATTCCACATTCTTATTTATATATAATTACATTAATATTAACGAATCAATACTCATATTTTTTTGAAAGTATGAGACAAAGGGTATTTGTTTTCAAAAGATTTTTGATATAAAAAAACACAGGAGGGAATCTATTTTCCCTCCTGCTCTATTGATTTGCTTTTTTCAGATATGTCAGAATGCTAAACCTACCGCAAAGTAATACTGTGTTGGGTCAAATGAAAATTCAAACTCTGGGTCTCCAAACAAGTAATACAGTCTTATTCCACCTTCAAGCCTAATGAAAAGTATGTCAAGTCCAAGTCCAATACGACCATAGATGCCGAGCTTCTGGATGTCCATGTAATTGGTAAAATCTCCTACAGTTGTGTACGCGGCTCCACGCAGATGTATTCCTCCGAGTGGTATATCAAGATTCAAGCCAAAAAAGATATCATTGAAATTGAAACCTTCGAAGATTGAAACTCCGCCTTCCATGTCATAGACGCCAAAAGGATACATCAGCGTGATTAAACCAGCGTCTAATCTGGCGTACAAACCAAAAACGTTTTCTTGAATATTAGTTGCCTCAACGCCCATAAATGAAAAACTGGAAACAGCCAAGACTCCTATGAGTAATAGCAAGAGAACCCTTTTCATACTTTTCACCTCCAACAAAGTTTGGTGCTACATGAGTATTATACCACTCATATATTTGGACTTAACAATATCAGTTTTCGTTTATTTACATCTTGATTATTCTAATTATCTCGCCCGGATTTTCAACAACAGGGCTATGGCCTATATCTTCTAAAACTATAAGCTCACCATTTTTAAAAGCCTTCGCAGTGATTTCCATCGATTCCAATGTCAGGATTACATCTTTGTCTCCATAGACAACCTTTACTGGTATTTCAATATTCTTTGCCTGTTCCGAATAGTTATAACTCGCTAACGCTTTTGCATTTCCTATGAATGTCTTTCTTGCCATCCTTAAAGCATCAGACATAATCTTCTTGAAGAACTTTTCATTTTCGTAAGTTGGCGCATTTATCATGAGTGCCTTCTTTATCATATCTGGATTCTTTCTGTAAAGTTCAATAATCTTGTACGCACTTTCATCATACTTTGGCATACCGTAGACCGGTGCTGGGTCAACTAATATCAGTTTCTGCAACTTAGACGGATTTTTAACAGCGTATCCCATCGCTACGGCTCCACCAAGTGAATGTCCAAGTAATATAATGTTTGAGATACCCAATTTCTCAATAAATGCACTCAATGCATCAGCGTATTTCTCGATACTTACCTCACCTTCAAATTCTTCCGAGAATCCAAAATTTGGAAGGTCCAACGCGTACACAGTGTACTCGTTCTTTGGAATTAACGCTATAAGAGGTTCAAAGAATCTTGCAGATGCAAAATTACCATGAACTAATACTAAATTCTTAGGACCTGAGCCAGATTTTATATAGTGAATTTTCCCAAACTTCGTGTCTAAGAATTGACCATACGGCTTTCGTGACTTCTTAAGATAGGCAGCAATTGAGTTTAGGTACTTCGTTCTGAATTTCCCAATATAAAAACTTACACCAAGTGGCATGAATAAAACTACAAATATAAGTATTATTCCGAACACGATTGAGAGTGATAGGTGTGATCTGCTGAACAAGAAAGGCAAAGCTGTGTATACAAGCGAACCATAGAAGGGACCATCAAGCGAAGCCATACCACCTATGACAGATATTGCTAATAAATCAAGTGACTTTGCTATTCCAAAGTCACTCGGTGCAATGTAACCAATGACATGTGCGTATAATGCACCAGCAATTCCAGCAAGCATAGAACCAATTGCGAATGCTAAAACTTTGTACTTTGCCACATTAACACCCATCACCGCCGATGCTATTTCATTTTCTCTTATCGCCATCCATGCTCTACCATTCTTGGAGTTTATTAGTCTTTGAAGAAGTATGTAAGAGATAAACAGGAAGCTGAGAACTAAGAGATATTTCTCAACATCCGAATTCCAAAGATATGGGAATGGTATATTCCTGATACCTGCGTGACCGCCTGTTAAGTGTTCAAGAGAACTGAAAAGTTGTTCTACCGCAACAACAAAACCCAATGTAGCTATTGCAAGGTAGAAACCTGAAAGTCTTAGTGCAGGAAATCCGATTAGTAATCCAAATAAAAACGCAACAATCCCACCTATTAAGATGCCAAAGACAATTGGGAGATTGTAGTTCATAACAAGAAGGGTGGAAGTATAGGCTCCAATGCTCATAAACGCTGCATGACCAATTGATATCTGCCCAGAATAACCCATTATCAAGTTCAATCCTAAGGAGGCTATCGAGTATATTCCAACAAGACTAAGGATTGTCATTATGAAAGCATTTTTGATAAGCAAGAAAGGTAATACAGCCAAGAAGATCCAAAGCCACATCATACTCGCCTCCTTATGTTTCTACCAAAGAGTCCTTTCGGGAAAAAGACTAAAACCACGATTATTATTATCAAAGATATTGTCGCCTTAAATCCCTCGGATATATAGTTGCCTACGATCTTTTCAATTACCCCAAGTATTAATCCACCAAATACTGCACCGGTAAAAGTTTCAAATCCACCAAGAACCGCCGCAGTAAATCCCTGGATTTGATAAAAGACTAGCATTGAAGGAGAGACAAAAACCTTTGGAGCGGATATGATACCAACAAGCGCAGCCATAGAAACACCAAACGCCCATGAAAAGCTCAATATCGTTCCAGTGTTTATTCCCATGTAACCGGCAATCTCCTCGTTTTCAGATACCGCACGAACGGCAATTCCAAATCGCGTATATTTTGTAATAACTGCCAGTAGTATAGAAATAGCTAACAGTAAGCTAAAAATGAGCAAATCTTGTCTTCTCATAACCATTACTCCAAAGTTACCTCTAAGAACAAATGGAGCACCTGTGACTAACTCAGGGAATGACTTATACTGTGTTCCCCAAATTTGAACTGCCAAGCCTTCGAGAATCATAAGTAATCCAAACGTAACTATCAACATAGAACCGTGCGAAAGATGTCTAATCGGTCTCAGGCCAAATCTTTCAGTTAGTATACCCATAATCGCCGCAAAAATAATACCTACTGCTATGGAAAGATACATATTTAAACCTACAGAAGAAAGAAACCACCACGTTATATACGTAGCAAACATTCCCATGTTTCCAAAAGCAAAATTCATGACACCACTGACTTTGTACATCATCACTAAACCTATAGCAACCAGTGAGTACATTGCACCTGTAGATAAACCAAGCAAAATTTGATTAATCACTTCGAAGCACCTCCAAGATACTTTTCTTGGATAACAGGATTATTCTTTAGCTCTTCGGATTTACCAGATAATGCTACTCGCCCGTTTTCTAGTACATATCCATACTGTGCAAGGTTGAGAGCAAGGGAAGTGTTTTGTTCAACTAACACAACCGTCATTCTTAGAGTTTCATTTATCTTTTTTATAACCTCAGCAATTTTCTGAATGATAATTGGTGCAAGTCCAAGTGAAGGTTCATCTAAAAGCAGATATTTTGGTGAAGCCATAAGTGCCCTTGCTATTGCAAGCATCTGCTGTTCTCCACCAGAAAGTGTTCCTGCTATTTGGTTCAGTCTTTCTTTTAAGAATGGAAAAACGCTGAATGCTATTTCAAAATTTGGCCTGCTGTTTGTGTAAGCACCAGCCAAGAGATTTTCCTTTACAGTCATGTTGTAAAAAATTCCTCTGCCTTCTGGACAGAGGACTATGCCTCTTCTGACTCTTTGATGTACCGGAAAATCATCTATAGCGTTCTCGCCAATAAAAATGTTTCCTTGATACTTTATACCGCCAGCTATAGCTTTAAGAGTCGAGCTTTTTCCTGCACCATTTGCTCCAAGAATTGTTGTTATACTACCTTCAGGAATTCTGATATCGATACCTTTAACAGCATAAACAGGACCGTACCACACGTTAAGGTTCTTAATTGTTAAATCGTTAGCCATCAACTTTTCACCTCACAAATTTACAGCAGCTCAAGGTTGAGTTATCTCAGTTCCAAGGTAAGCACTTATTACTTCTGGTGATTTAACAATCTCATCTGGCGTTCCTTCAGCTATTTTCTTTCCAAAATTGAGAACTGTTATTTCGTCAGAAATATCAAGGACCATTCGCATGTCGTGTTCAATTAGGAAAATAGTCAGCCCTGCTTCCTTTATCTTTAAAATCTTTTCTTTAAATATATCTGATTCCTTCTCTGTCAAACCAGCAGCCGGTTCGTCGAGAAGGATTATTTTTGGCTCACTCATAAGTGCCCTACCAACATCTATTAATTTCTGATAACCATACGGTAGCGTGCCTGCGTATACTCCGAGAATACTCTTAATACCGAGAATGTCAGCAACTTCGATAGCTTTTAGTCTCGCCTTTCTCTCGTGTGTCGAGAACTTCATAGTCTCAAAAACACTGTCAAAAAACGTGTAATCCAAGTGAGGATGAATTCCAAGCATCAAGTTCTGAAGAACGGTAAGATATTTGAATATGATAATATTTTGGAAACTTCTACCTATTCCATAATAAACCCTTTTATGGACTGGTAACTTAGTCAGTTCGTTTTCATCCAAGAAAATCCTTCCATCATGCTTTACTAAGCCTGAAATAGCATTAAAAACGGTTGTTTTACCAGCACCGTTAGGACCTATTAATGAATGAATCGTTCTGTCTTCAACAATCATAGATAAGTCATCAACAGCAACAAGCCCGCTGAATCTAACAGTTATATTTTCAAGCCTAAGCATCAATCACCAACTCCCGATTACATTTTTCTTGATTTTTTAAACCCGCGGGCTTCGAAAATAACCCGCGGGAAATATCCAGATCCTGTTTTTAGATAAGAGATGTAGTTATGGTCTAATGAGATCGGTAAGTGGGACAAATTGCCCATTCTTTACTACCATAAAGTACATTGATGTTTTTCCTCTTCTCAAGTTCGGACCCCAAGTGATGTCTTTTGCCAATATTCCGTCCCAGTTTTTGAAACTTTCAAGTGCTTTCACTAAGCCTTCTCTTGTTAGGTTCTTGCCTGCTCTTACTAAACCCTCAGTGAAGACTTCAGCTGCGATAAATCCTGCAACTGCGTAAGATGATGGAATTTCTTTTGGGTATGTCTGTTGGAAAATAGAGATAGCTCTTTGGTAGTCTCTAACGAAATCTGGTCTGTCTGGTGTTGCCAGTGGTACCCAGCCAGTGAATATTACGCCTTCCGCATATTTTCCGGCAAGCTTGATGAAGGATGGATCAGCATTTGGATAAATCGTTATGATCTTGCTATCAAGCCCATAATCCCTTATTGTCTTTATCCATCTGATAGTATCAGTTATTAGTCCATAAATAACTATGACATCAGGATTCTTTTCAACAAGTTTGATAACTGGGCCACTGTAATCAGTATCTGCTGGATTGTAGGATATTTCGACAGATGGTGACATTTTGTAAGTTGAAAGTCTTTCTTTGAACGCTGCATACCCTTCCAAGCCTATGTCGTTGTTCATATAAACTATGGCAGGAGACTTAAACTTTGCAATTTCTCCAACATACTTTGCAATCAAAGCACCTTCTAATGTGTAGTCTGGTTGAACGCCAAATATGTACCTTTTTGGCGGTACTACCAACTTTGATGTTCCAGCTCCTTGATAGACAAACGGAACTTTGTTTTGCTCAAGGTAATCCATTACTGCCAAACACCCGTACGTTCCAAGTCCACCAACGATTGCGAATACTTTGTCTTGTTCAACTAATCGTTTGACTTCAACAACAGTCTTTGCAGGGTTGAGCTGGTCATCGGCAACGATGAGTTCTATTTTCCTTCCGTGTATGCCACCACGGCTGTTGATCCAGTTGAAATACGCCTTCATTCCTTTAGTCATTTCTTGTCCAATAACAGCATAAGCTCCGGAAAGTGCTTGGAACGAGCCAATGACTACCTTATCGTTGTAAACGCCTACTTCCGCAAATACATTTACTAATAGTACTAATGCCAAAATAAAAGTGAAGAACCTCTTCATACTACCCACCTCCTAAGATAGGATACAGTGAACTCTAAACCTAAATAATTCCAAGCTTCTTTGCTTCTTGCAAAAGGCTTTCCCTAAAATCCGGGTGAGATATGGAAATCAGTTCAAGTGCTCTTTTCCTAACTGGAAGACCTCTCAACTTTACAGCTCCCCACTCCGTTACTACATAGTCAAGTTCTTGTCTCGAAACGGTGATTGGAGAACCCTGAGGGAGTACTGGAACGATTGTTGATACTTGCCCATCTTTGGCTGTTGACCTCATCGCAATTATACCTTTTCCACCTTTACTTTTTACAGCGCCACGATGAGTATCGAGTTGTCCACCAGTACCGCTGTAATGAGTTGTTCCAAGAGCTTCTGAGCAGACATTGCCAGTTAAGTCAACCATCAAAGCAGTGTTTATGCTAACCATCTTCTCGTTTTGTGATATTACGTATGGATCATTGACGTATCGACCACGTAAAAATAAGACTGAAGGATTGTCATCAACGAATTTGTACATTCTCTCGCTGCCATATGCGAAGGTACAGACAAACTTTCCGTTCCATAGGGTTTTCTTCTTGTTGGTGATAACCCCAGCTTCAAAAAGGTCAATCATACTTTCGGTAAACATCTCAGTATGAACGCCCAAGTCTTTTTTATTTGCCAAAAACTTTGCGACAGCATTTGGTATTCCACCGATTCCGAGCTGAATCGTTGAACCGTCCTCAATGAGTTCGACAATGTTTTCGGCTATCTTTTTTTCAATATCTGTTGGTTCGAGAAGTTCTGCTCGGGGCAGGTCATAATCTACCTCAATTAGATAATCCACATCTGTGATATGAACCTGAGTATCTCCGTGCGTGCGCGGAGCTTTTGGATTAACTTCCAGAATCACAATATCGGCATTTTCCAAGACATCCTTCTCGTACACAACGCTTGCCGAAAGCGTGAAAAAACCCTTCTCATCCATTGGGGAAGCAACACCAACAAACACGTTTATATGACTTGAATCTATTAAGTTGGTGCCTGCTTGGTGTAAGTTGTTGGGAACGTAAAAAGTATTCCTTGAAGATTTTCTGTTGTACGGTCCGAAGAACCAAGAATAATTATAAAACCTTTCGAAATACTCAGGGTTTGAACAAAACTCATATGGTTCGGTATTTAGACATGTATATACTTCCAAACCATTAGCCTGTGTCTTATGAAGATTTCTGAGGAATATTTTTGGTTCCATTGGCGTCATTCCGACAACTATCGTCCAGTTATCTTTCAGTAACGAAAGAACGGAATCAATATCGATAAGCTTTCGGTTATAGAGTTCTCTTATCTTTTCCAAACGCACGTCATTCGCCCCCTAAGCCTTCGCAAATGTAAACACATAGATCTTGGAGAAGCTTTTCTAAATTCTCTGTCTCGGCTACTCTTCCGCTTATGAGGTACTTCTCACCTAAATAGTGTCCCAAACCCATAAGCATTAATGAATAATATTTGGATAGGACATCTTTGTTATAATGTATAACCTCATCTTTGGAAGCATTTTCAAAGAGCGATCTTAAATTACTGTAATATGGTTTATAAATAGAGATGTAATAAGTCTTGGCTAACTCCAAATCTAACGATTGACTTTCTCGAACTACTTTGTACATATTGGTATGATTTTTAAAAAACTGAACAAAAGCGTAAAAGCCAGCTATCTCTTGAATTATTCTCGGTTGGTTTTTATATCTCTCAACTGCAAGTTTAACGTTGTATCTCAACCCTCGACTGATCCACTCAACAAGTTCTTTTAGTAGCTCTTTCTTGGTTTTGAAATAGAGATAGAAAGTTCCTACGGCTATCCCTGAAGCTCTTGCTATATCGTAAATTTGAGTTTTGTTGAAACCATAGGTCCCGAAAAGACTTTCCGCGTTAGCAAGTATAATTTCACGCTTTTCATCACCTGAAAGCAAATGTTTGACCGGCTGAAAGTTAAAAATATCATCAGGCAGCTGCCTTACATTACCTTTGAAAACTTTGTAATTTATACCTTTCAGAACTATGTTTACAAAAATCTCAGGATGAATCTCTACATCAAGCAAGTCTCCAAAATTTACGGCAAATCTCAGTGGTGACCAGAAATAAAAATGCCCAACTTCAGACAATTCGAATTTTTTTGACACACTGTAGAGTATTTCTTCAAGATTGTTCCTAATCCATTCGAAGTGGTATTCATTTAAATGCATTGCTTTCACAAAATGTTTATTATTATTGCAATATCTTATGTAGCTCAACCCTACTTCAAAAAGACTTGTTCCAGTCAGAAACTGCCTTAATCCAGAGAAAAACTCATCTGCAATTTCTCTGAAAATTTCGTCTTTACTAAGGTAGTATTGGTAGAACGCAGCACTGCTTAATCCAGCCTTCTTTGAGATCTGGGAAATCGACACATCGGTAAAATTATTCTTGCTGAATAGTTTCACTGCTGCAGATCTCAATCGTTCCTTCGATTCTATTCCATCTGTTCTTTGCGGAATTCTCTTCTGCCTTGGCAAATTCTTACCTCCCAGATTCACATCCGAAAATTCTATATTCTCTTAGACCCTAAACGCGGTAGCAACCTGCTGGAACCCTACACCAGAAGTTAAGAAAATCACAACTTTTCCTTCAAGGTTATTCAATTTACCTTCGCCGAGAGCATCATCATATGCCATGTATACGCAAGCTGAACCTGTGTAGCCGTACTTATGCATTATCATATGAGTTTTTTCGATGGGAAGTCCAAGTATGTCCATGACCTTTTCTATAGTCTTCTTTCTAACTTGTGTGAAGAAAATCACTCCAATTTCTTCTTTTGTTAAATTGTATTTTTCCATGAGTTTGTTAATAAGCATAGGCCAGCCTTCTTCGTTCACAGTTGCTGGATATGCAGCTCTCAAATCTAATTTGTGAAGTCCTCTTTCAAAACCTTCAAGATTCATAGTTCCTGCTCCCATATAGATACCCCAGTTCTGCCACCAGCTACCGTCTGCCCTGGAAACGCTACCGATAAAACCAGGTTCATCAGATGCGGTAAGTATCAACGCACCTGCACCGTCACTGAAGAGTGCTTCCCAAGAGTACTTCCAGCTGAGAAATTTTGTCATTGCATAAGTACCGACAACAAGAACATTCTTGTAATCACCCATTGCAATGTACCTTGCGGCTATATCGAGCATCAAGGCTCCGTTAGCACAAGAAGCATTAACGTTAAAAGCAAGTGGTTCTGCTTTGTGTGCACCTATCAAGTACTGAACGCGAGGAGCATCTGGTGGTGATATCGACTCTGGAGTATCAGTTCCAACAATGATTAAATCTATTTCCTCAGGGCTCATTCCTATCCTTTGTAAAGCCTTTTTTGCTGCTTCAGCCGCCATATATGTTGGTGTTTCCCAATCTTCAGAGACATGTCTGTGATTGATTCCTATCACTTCCGAAAAATATGGATCGATGGTAAATAAGGTTTTCTTTTCAAATTCTGCGTTGCTCATAATTTTTTGTGGAACATACATTCCTGAAGAAATAATCTTTGCATACTTCATACAACCTACCTCCCAAAATAATAGTTAAGTCTATCCGCATAATTAAATATGAATCATCATTTATATTTATAGTGAATCAGCTTTTACATTATATCATTTATAACCAAGTAAAAACTATATATACGTAGCGACACATATCATGCATAACGGCAAAAAGAATTGATTATATTGTTATTTCACCTAAATGCTCTTGATTTCTCCATTTTTCTTAATAAAAATGACCAGGCTTATTGAAAAGCCTGGTCAGATTATTTTATAAATTTATCGAATGTCAAGCGGTTTAAATTCCCAAATAATTTTTTATATTGCTTTCTTTGTTGATAACTGGCACTATGTTACCTTCCTTGGACGTCATGATTATAACCATTCCAGGTCCGTGACCAGTTTTGAAGCAATCGGAATGGACAACCACACCTATTGAAACTGCGCCTCCTTTGTAACCACCCGCACCATAGCCGTTGTAATGGTCCGATATAGCGACGAGATCTCCAATTCGCACTTCATCGAGTTTGTATTTCCCTATTTCTTCTTTGTCCAACGTATTCATGTCGTAATCCGTTGCTGCTGGATTACCTGCACCGATTCCAGAGCCTGTAAGGTGTGAAGGAACGATCGCTGTTACCGGTACATGGAGTTTTTTCTTCTGAACTTTTATTGGTATGTTTTCAAAGAGTTCTGGGTCTATGTTTAGAACCTTTATCTCAGGAAAATCAACGAGTTCCAATCCTTGTCCCCAAGCTTTGATTTGGATTTTATCTCCAATCGCTAATTTTTCTTTATCGGGAACCCAAATTAAGACATGATCAATTCCTCCATGCTTACCTATCACATATCCTTTCATTCCTTTTCCATCGCCAGATACAACAGTAACTTCGTTACCAATGCATGCTAATGCCATACACGTTGGATTAATATCTTTATCCTTGTTCTTTGCACTGATATCAGGTTCGATGTGGTCTCCGTGCATCTTGAATGCATTATCGCCAAGACCAAAATTATAGGTTATCCCACCAACCCCGGGAAAATAGTAAACCTTTCCGTTACCATCGACAACTGGCATTCTAACGACTGGATGTGCAACTTCAACAAGAATAGACAACTTTACAACACTCTCTTTGTTCGTTTTAAGGTTGTTCTTTTTCAACTTCTCCACCTCCAAAAGATTAGAAAATACATTGAATTACCACTGGTTTGTGTGTATCTTTCGATTGTCTACTTCTTGTAACGAATGATGGGGTTTCTCTTCGTCAGCATATCCAATACCGATTACACATAGTACACGGTAGTTACTGGGAACATGTAATATATTCTTGATTTCCGCCTCCACGGAGAGATTATTATAGTACCTCTCATGAGCATGTCCCCAGCAGCTTGAAAGGCCGCAATCAACAGCTAAAAGTTGTACGTACGAAGCAACGATGGAAGCATCGGAAATCCATGTAGAGCTTGACTCATCAGCAACAATTACAAAGCAGGCAGGTGCATTGGACAGAAATGAAAACGCACCTTCTCGTGATTTCTTAATCTTCTCAATAGCCTGTCTATCAGTGACTATCACTATGTCCACTGGTTTGTGATTTCTTCCACTCGGTGCGAGCAATGCGTATTTAGCTATTTCTTGCAACTTTTCGTATGGAACAGGTTCATTTTTGTATTGCCTAATGCTACGCCTACAAAGTATAACATCTTCTAACTCCATAAAATCCCCCCTTAAGAATTGTTCGCATCACAAATTTATTATACAACAGTCTTCTAAAATTTGTTATCTTCAGATGTGCTCTTTTTAAAATGAAAACCAGCCACTAAAAAGATATTTCCCAGTGGCTGGTCCGTTTTGAAGAAGATACTATAAATTACTTATTTGATTTATCCATCTTTTCTAAAGCATTTAAGGCAACGGTATTAAGGAAATTCCATGGTTTATTAAAGTATGGCTGGAAGAAGAAATCAGCAAAAGCTAAGTCCTTTATTTTGTATTTATTTTGAATAGCAACAGAAAGTGTATTCGCACTCTCAGTTACGTCCGCCCTTGACATAACTTGACCTCCAACAATCGTTCCATCATCTTTTCTATAAACTAATTTTACGTATACCGGTTCATAGTCAGGCATGAATTCTGGTCTGTTGTTTTCAATTGCATATATGACGTCGTAGTCAATCCCTTTTTGCTGGGCGAGCAATTCGTTTATACCAGATGTCGCTACGTTGTAAGAGAACACCTTAACACCTGATGTACCTTGAGTTCCAGGATACTTTATCCTGTCCTCAAATAGGTTATACGCTATGATTGTCCCCATCCTAACAGCATTCGTTGCTAATGGAATATATTCATAAGAGTCCGTAGGGTTGTACCACACTGCTGCGCTGTCGCCTGCAGCATAGGCATCTTGGTTAGATGTGTGTAAATATTCATCAACAACCAAAGCTCCACCAGGCAGAGTTTTGAGTTTATCTTTGAAAATATCCGTATTCGGTCTAAAACCTGTCGCTAAAACTACCATATCGGCTTCGTAGACTGATTTATTTGTTATTACCTTCTTTACACGGCCGTTTTCGCCTTCAAATTTTACAACACTCTCTCCAAGAGCAAGTTTTATGCCGTTCTCAGCCATTTCCTTCTCAAGCAGTTCCGTAAACTCCATGTCTAAGTACCTTGACAATATTCTATCTGCGACATCAACAAGCACAACTTCCTTTCCTCTGTGTCTGAAAGCTTCAGCCAGTTCAACGCCTATATAGCCAGCACCTATAACAACTATCTTCTGAGCGTTCTTTGAGTGATTCGCTATATCTTTTGCGTGGTAAAAGTTCTTTGAAAGGAGTATGCCTTGTAAATCCTTTCCAGGTACGTCAGGAACAATGGGCCACGAACCTGAAGTGATAACTAACTTGTCGAAATAGTCTTTGAACGTTTCGCCGGTCTCTAAATTCTTTGCTACTACATACTTCTCGTCGAAATTAACGTCAACAACTTCATGCCTCATTTTCATCTCTGCACCTAAGTCTGAGAGTGTTTTTGGAGATGAGTAAAAGAGCTTCATTGGGTCCTCTACAACGCCACCAATGTGGAGTGCAATTCCACATGAAAGAAATGACACCGTGTCATTTCTTTCGTACGTGGTTATTTTCACATTTTCACCGTACAATCTCTTCGCTGTCGTAATAAAAGCAGTTCCCGCGTGCGTACATCCTATCACAATAACTTTCATATCATTTAACCTCCTCATTCTCATGTTCTACATTTTGCTATGTGATTTATATCACTTACCTACTTAGATTATACTAAGTCTATTTCTGATTGTCAAGTAATTTTATGTGTACTACAAAAAATAACAAGGCTCGGCATTCGCCGAGCCTTTTGAATTCTATACTGCTTTGGGAAAGATCACTAAATTTTAATGTCATAGATTTTGGAATACTTTTCTTTAATGTAATTGATGAAAGGAGATGCGCTAAATGGCTTTCCAGTAACAATCTGGATTAATTCCATTGGTTCGTATAGCCTACCCTTCGAATGGATATTTTCCTTCAAGAAATTGGCGATGATATCAAATTTACCTTCTTCCACGGCTCTTTCAAAGTCTATTTCTTCTTTCATTTTTTCGTAAATCTGGGCTGAATAGAAGTTTCCGAGTGCATAAGTTGGGAAATATCCAAACGAGCCACCGAACCAGTGTGGGTCTTGCATACATCCGAATGTATTGCTTGGTACTTTCAGACCGAAGTAATTTTCAAATTTCTCATTCCAAATTTCTGGGATGTCCTTTGCTAAGATTTTTTCGTTTATTAGATCTCTTTCAATTTCAAACCTAAGTATTATGTGCAGATTGTAGGTTACTTCATCGGCTTCCGTTCTGATATAGGATCTTCTAACGTTATTTGCACCTCTCCACAAGTCTTCGGGTGTATATTTTTTCATTTCCGGGAATATTTCAACGAATTTATCGTAGACACCTTTCCAGAACGACAAACTCCTGCCGACTATGTTCTCCCAAAATCGTGATTGACTTTCGTCAAAACCGTAAGATGCACTTGCTCCAATAGGCAGTCCATAGAACTCTTCAGGAATCGAAAGTGAATAGAGTGCGTGGCCAAATTCGTGAATTGTAGAGTATATAGAGTTCTTTATGTCCTCTTCAAAGTATCGGGTTGTTATTCTAACATCGTTAAGCCCAACGGGATTGGTAAATGGATGAGTTGAAACATCAAGACGTCCCTTTCTGAAATCATACCCTAAGTATTGTAACAACCAATGATTGAATGCTTTCTGTTTTTCTATTTCAAATGTCCTGTTGAAAGGATCTTCGAATTTTTCCGCAGATTCTATTTTTCTAAGTACATTTTGAATAAAATCCCTTATTTCAGAGAATACTCTCTCTATTTCGTTGGCTTTTACTCCCGGTTCGTAGAGATCAAGTAACGCATCGTAGGGTTCGGTTTCGTATCCAAGGAGCTCTGCGTATTTCTTGTTTAAGTCAACTAATTTTTGAAATAGTGGGTAAAGTTCTTGATAATTGCCAGTAAATTTTTCGGTTTCCCATTTATGTTCTAAGAGAGTACTCAGTTGCATCATTTCTTCAAACATCTCGGGTGGTATCTTTTTATATCTATAATATTCTTTCTTACCCAGTTTTATCATCTTCTCTTCAATCTCATTGCTTGGTACTGATTCTTCAAGAAGTTTTCCAAGGTCGTCAGATATGATTAGTTTAAACACATATGTGCTTACTTCAGAAAATGCTTCAGCACGATACTGTGCAGCATCTGGTGGCATGTAAGTTCTCATATCCCAGTACATGAGTGAAACGGCGCTTTCAAACATTTCGGCTTTGCGGTAGTATGTTTTAAGTTCTTCAATTTTCGACATCCAAAATCCCCCCTTGTCTTATAATACAAACTCTAAGTCCATATTGTTGAGGCGATATTGCACAGCCTCACTTATAGCTAATGTATCAATCCGTTCACTGTTGTTAAGATCAGCAATCGTTCGCGCGACTTTAAGTATCTTATCTATCGCTCTTCCAGACAACCTAAACTTCTTAGAATATTCTTTCAGAAGTTCTTCCGCGTTTTCTTCAAGAATAATATACTTTTCAACCATTTTATGGGTTAGCTTTGCGTTAAGCTTTATTCGTTCATCCTTATACCTTGCGTCTTGAATTTCGCGTGCCTTAATGACGCGTTCCCGTATAGCTTCACTTGATTCTGCAGCGATATTCGTTTTACCTCTCATTTCTTCAAATGTTATCCGCGGTATTTGAATTTGTATATCTATTCTATCAAGAATAGGACCTGATATGTTTTTCCAATATCTTCTGATCTCGTATGGAGAACACTTACAAGCTACTTCTTTGTCGCCATAATGACCACAAGGACAAGGGTTCATAGCGGCGATGAACTGAAAACTTGCTGGAAAAACATGAGTCGCTTTTGATCTTGAAACCGTAACAACACCGTCTTCAAGAGGTTCTCTAAGTGCTTCCAAAACATCTCTTCTGAATTCGGGTAATTCATCCAAAAAAAGTACCCCGTTGTGAGCTAACGTTACTTCCCCAGGTTTAACGTTTGTTCCGCCACCAATTATTGCTACCGCACTGGAAGTGTGGTGTGGACTTCTAAAAGGACGTTCTTCAATTAGTTTGGAATCGAGTAAACCTACTGCACTGTAAATCTTCGATATTTCTATCTTTTCTTGTTCACTTAGCGGGGGTAATATTGTTGAAAATCTTCTTGCAAACATAGTTTTGCCAGTTCCCGGAGGTCCAACCATCAAGACATTATGCCCACCAGCTGCCGCCACTTCAAGTGCTCTCTTTGGCATTACGTGACCCCTTATGTCTGAAAAATCGACTTCAGATTGTGATTTCTCAATACTTGGAATGGAGTGTTGCGGAGGCTGGTAATTCCCATTGCGGAGTGAAACGACTGTGTCGTATAAGTTTTTAAACGCAAGAAACTTACTTTTTGTTGCTGATGCTTCAGGAATGTTGTCATATGGTATTATGAAGGTTGTGTCAGGCTGGCTGAATTCTAAGAGAATAGGAAGGACGCCTTTAACTTTTCTGATATTTCCATCAAGTCCGAGTTCCCCAAGAACTATCATATGTAATGGTGGAATGTATCTATTTGCACCAAGGATAGCTAATGCAATTGCTAAATCAAGATAAGTTCCTTCTTTTTTCACATCGCTTGGTGCAAGATTAACAGTTATTAATCCATCAGGAATAGATATGTTTGAATTCTTGAAAGCACTGAGAATTCTTTGCTTACTTTCTTTAACCGCTGCATCTGGCAATCCAACTATGTTTATATCTCGCTTGACACTCCTTGAATTTATATCAACCTCGACTGTCACGAGCAAAGGGCTTATACCAACTATCACCGCCGACTTGGTACTAAAATACATACCCCTATCCCCCCGAAGAGTCAAGTTTCAGATTTTCTTAAGACTTCGTAAGCTCTTTGAGCTATACGTGCTGTAAGCCCCCATATTACATAATTATTGTATTTGTAAAAAAATACCTTATAAACCCCTTTCTTCCAAGGATAATCTTCCCCATAAGGTATAAGCGAAAATGGAAAATCCTCTCTTGGTCTTAACTCGACGTTGACGTAACCTACAGCATATGGCTCTCCAAAATTGTCGATTGGTACAAGAAAAGTCTCTTTGACTTCTTCAGAATTGACTCTTAACTCGTTAGTGTCTAATGAGACCAAGAATGGAAAGATAACAGTATTAAAAGGGGTTATTAAAGGCTCTAAGTCTCTTATCAATCTACAATTTGTGATGCCAATTTCCTCTCTTAGTTCTCTCAAGGCGGCATCTTTTGGTGTTTCGAACTCTTCTATTCTTCCTCCTGGAAAAGATACCTCAAGTGGTTGTGAAATATTTTCTGCCCTTACCTCAAACAAGAAACTATCTCTATAGACTGGTACAGCCACAGCATAATAAGAAAAATCGCCGAGGAATCTCAAAATCTCACCTACATTATTTAACTGCGGAATTCCAGTTCAATGGATTTGCAAATAAACTGTTCCAGAAACCAGCAGGTGTATCGTTAACATAGTAGCTCCTTACTTCTTTTCCGAATGCGTAAAGATACCCATTGCTCAGGCTTATGTACTTGCCGTTGGGAACTGTATCAGAAAAGAGAGTCTTTTTTGTGCTCTTGTCTATGATTAGCAACTTACCAGATGAAGTCATTATGTAAAGCTTTTCTTTGCTTACAACCGCATCTGTTACTTCTTCGTTTAAGGTCATAAATACCGATTTTCCTCTGAGAATCTGTGTTTCTTTCACCATAGGAACAAATTCATAAGTAACGCCCATATCATCATATAATGTGAATCCAAGCTGCTGGCTGATATACGGAGTTTCAGAAACTATCGGCAGATTCTTTACTTTCCCTACAAAAGATTGAACAGATTTATCTCTCCATAAATTGCCGACACCATCTACTACAAAGATTTTTCCTGATAGTGACACAGACGGTGGAACTACCGGATATGAAGCTGTTCTATATGATGACACTATAGATGCGTTTTTACCGTTGTCTTTTATGGTATAAACTGTACCGTTATCCGTGACAATGTATAAGTAATAACCATCCCATGCAGGTCCTTGTGAAATATCGCCATCAAGAGCTAATTTCCACCTTAAATTTCCCTTTTCGTCAATAGCGTAAACGTTGTCATCCCAGGAAGCAAGATATATATGCTCTCCAACCGTTACGTGTCCTACCACAACAAATGAGGCTTTGTAAGTCCAGTTTATTTTTCCATTGGAAATTGATAAGAGATTTCCTTTCAGCGTTGGTACATACGCCACGTTATCTTTTACAGCTGGTTTTCCAAAAATATCGTCGCTCAATACGACTTTCCATGTAAGTTCGTAGAGTTTTGGTGTCTTTTGAACTGGTTGCGTTACTGTAGGTTTAACAATTGTTGGTTCTGGTTCTGTTGGTTTCTCTTGTGAAGTAACTTTCTTATCAGATTTCTCAACTGTCTCGTCTTCTTTAGCCGTTGTAGGTTGTGTAGTTGTTTGCTGTACACTTGGAATTTGGACTACTTGTTTTTCTTCTTCGTCTGTTTCGTTACTCGAAGGAACAGGTACTAAGGATTTAACTGAAAATCTCAGCTCCTTTTGTGTGAGCTCTGATGAAATCACTGAAGTTCCTGAGTACAAGAATGTACCATCTGTTAGTAAGGTTCCTTTGTATGGAAAAGTTGTACTAAGCCTTGCATTACCGCGGTAGAAATAGATTTTCGAATCATCTGCAAAGACGTGGTAGATATCGAAGTACACATAATCTTTGAACTTAGGATATACCCTTTCGAGTTTTATATATTTTGGATTCGAAATGTTAAAGAGCTGAGTTTGTGAATCAAAGACAGCCAAGTAAGAGCCACTCACTTTTATCAATGAGGAAGTGGTCGATATTGACCATACGATTTTGTCTTGGAAATAGCAAACAATCTGATTCCCCTCAACGCCAATTATGTAGTCATCTTGAACGTAGATACTTTTCATTTTCGATGAAACTGTTCCTATAGTTGTCGCATTTCCTTTTGAAATCTTGTAGACCTTTAGATTTGCTAAGACATAGTTTAATCCAACTCTTTGAGCATTCTTAATATCTATCTTTGTCTTTCCATCTAGTGTATAGATACCGTCAGCTTGTATATAATAATAATCTGTACCATCAAACAACAAATCATTCACTGTCAAACTCTTTATCAAGTTTCCTGATTCATCATATATTCCATTCCCCGAGACTAAAAGCGCACCAGCAAACGTGTTAGAAAAAGATAGGAAGAATAGATATGTAAAGAAAATTAAGTAAACAAACCCTTTTGCACTTCTAATGCTCAAATTACCCTTAACAAACACCACTATTACCCCCTACTTTTTTATTGATATCATGGCTCAAGGTTCATTATACCACAGCAAACACGGTTATTTGTTAAGAAGCGAAACTTGAAGAATTAGAAATTTCAAATACATGGTCTCTAAGATATTGTAAATTTGCGGATGATCAATCGGTTGTCCACCTCTGTGCAAAAGTCTCAAGACAACTCTTGCATCGATAGCCGAATCGACTAATATAGATTCAAATTCACTCTGAGAAACAACCTGGGTACATGAAGCCGTTGCTAATATACCACTATCTTTTACTAGCTTCATACTTCGATAGTTTATCTCTTTATACCCTTTAAAGGCCGCATCCCTACTTGTCGCACTCTTGGCAAAAGATGGTGGATCCAGAACTATTATGTCATATTTTCTCGCGTTCTCATACTGGTTCTTAAGAAAATCAAAAACATTTGCCACGACGAATTCGCAGTTTTTGAATCCATTCATTTTAGCTATCTCTTTTGCCACATCGATAGTACGTTCTGAGTAATCAACAAAAGTTACATGTTTGGCTCCACCTTTGAGAAGATGCATTCCAAAGTTGCCAGTATATGAAAAACAGTCTAAACAGTTTTTTTCTTCTGCGAATTCCATAAGCTTTTTGGCATTTTCTCTCTGGTCTAAAAATGCTCCTGTCTTTTGTCCCTTCGTATCAGCGAAAAACTTAATACCGTTAATTTCAAATGGAATTAGCTCCGGGCCTGAACCATAAATCCAACCGCTAAACTCTTCTAGCCCTTCTTTTCGTACAGCACTTCCTTCGGTTCTCTCGAAAATGCCAAGAGGGTTGAATATTTCTATGAGCGCTCGTAGAATATAGCTTCTAAGTTTGTTAATACCAAGCGTGTTGAATTGTACAGAAATGTATTCTCCAAACTTATCGACAATTAGTCCTGGCATTCCGTCAGCTTCGCCAAAGATCACACGGAACGCATTTTCTTTGGCAAGGTTATATCTGTTTTTAATTGCCTCTAAAATTCTATTTTTGACAAATTCTTGATCAATTTCCGCGGGTTTTCTTGAAAGTATCCTAATTGTTATCTTAGATTTTGTGTTTATATATCCAATTCCGAGGAACTGATTTGCAAATGTGTATATACCGACGACGTCTCCATCGTCGAAACTGCCTTCTATACGCTCGATTTCGTTGTCGTATATCCAGGGATGTCCAGATAAGACTCTTCTTTTTATATCTTTCTTAAGAATCGCTTTGGCTTTGTACATAAAGATATCACCTCTTTAAAGGAATTTATCTATAATCCTGTCCACACGAACATTATAACATAAAGAAAAGTAAAACATAAGTATTGAACCGTACTGGTAAATTGCTTTGGATAACGAACAAATTTCGTATTTTGGTTCAACAGAGGCAATATTCTATAATTGTTGTTGAACACCATACCGTATTTCTGGGGAAGGGGGAAACAGCTGGAAATGAGAGTTAAAGCACATCCTGTGATTGAGATCGTTAAAGGGGACGACGAACGTTTTGTAACGTTCTTTTTTGAAAACACTCCGATTAAAGCTTTTACGACTGATACTATCGCAAGTGCACTTATAGCAAACGGGGTTGATATTTTTGGGTTCACTGAGCATAACCATCCAAGAGGCTTTTTCTGTGCAATTGGAAAATGTTCAGCATGTTTGGTAGAGGTCGATGGAATTCCAAATGTTAGGGCTTGTATAACACCTGTAAGGGAAGGGATGAGAGTTAATCGGCAGGTCGGAAGGGGGAAACCGAAATGGTAAAACATGTAAAAGCATTGATTGTGGGTTCAGGACCTGCTGGCTTGACTGGAGCAATCGCTATCGCTGAAACGCTTGGAAATGGTAAAGAAGTGTTGATAGTCGATGAAGGGTTAGAACCAGGTGGACAATTACCAAAGCAGACTCACAAATTCTTTGGTCATGAGGGTTTCTATGCATCAACGCGAGGATTTGAGATAGGAAAAATCCTGACAAATAAGGTGCGAAATCTCGGTGTCGAAATAATGCAGCAAACAACAGTAACTGGTATATATGAAGACACGATTGTTCTGTATGACAGATTGAATAGCATTATTCATGAATATACAGCAGATTATTTGTTGATAGCAACTGGCGCAACAGAAAAATTTCTGATGTTCAAAAACAACACACTTCCGGGCGTTTATGGTGCAGGGGCTGTTCAAACATTGATGAACCAGTATAAAGTTCTGCCAGGACAATCATTCTTGATCGTTGGCGCAGGAAATATCGGACTTATAGTTGCATATCAATTAGTTCAAGCAGGTGCAACAGTCAAGGCAATTGTGGAAGCCTCGTCACGAGTCGGCGGTTACGCAGTTCATGCAAACAAAGTAAAGAGACTCGGAATACCAATTCTTCTTAGGCATACGATAATTGAGGCTGTCGGAAATGATAAGGTTCGAGGTGCAGTTGTCTCACAAGTTGACGAAAGGTTCAAGCCTATACTTGGAACAGAAAAGGAGTATATTGTTGACGCAATATGCCTTGCTGTTGGACTTCAGCCCAACGTCGAACTTGTAGCACAGGCAGGTGCAAAACTTTCACACATTCCTGAACTCGGAGGTTATGTACCCGCTCGAGATGAAAATATGAAAACAACGATGGATAATATCTATGTAGCTGGTGATCTGTCTGGTATAGAAGAAGCAACAACTGCAATGATAGAGGGATACATCGCAGGGTATAATATCGCTCAGAAGTTGACAAGCAAAGACTTAAGTCAGAAGATAAATCATTTTAAAGAGGAACTTGTTGAATTTCGAAGAGGACCATTTTCAAGTAAAGTACGAGAAGGTCTGAAAAAGATGGGTATAACCTTTCCATCAGGTGGTTACAGGGAAGAAATTCAAAAGGACATGGGACCCGTTGGAAAATTGAGAGCGATTATAGAATGTCCCGAAGCGATACCGTGTAACCCTTGTGAAACATCTTGTCCAACCGGTGCAATAAACGTTGGAGGGAACATAAACGGAATTCCACAAATAGACTACGATAAATGCATAGGATGCGGCATTTGTGTTATGAAATGTCCAGGGCTTGCAATATTCTTGATTCAAGAAAAAGAAAACTTATCAATTATTGGTATACCATATGAATTACTACCTATGCCAGAAAAAAATCAAGTTGTGGATTTGCTTGACAAGGAAGGAAGAGTAATTTCACGAGGAAGAGTTCAGAACGTGACCGTAAACAACAAAGGAAAAACACATATCGTCTTTCTAGAAGTACCAAAAGGGCTTGAAAGCACAGTTCGAAGTTTCCAATTTGTGAAGGAGTCAGAAGAATTCGTGTGCAGGTGTGAAGAAATAACAAGAAAGGATATTGAACAAGTAATCGATATGGGGGTAACTGATTACGAGGAATTAAGGCGGCTATTAAGAATCGGAATGGGACCGTGTGGAGGGAAGACTTGTCGAACACTTACGTTGCAAATTCTTTCCCAAAAGACTGGTATGAATATTTCTGACATCCAACTTGGCGCGTATCGCCCACCTACAATGCCTATCCCATTTGAGGCTATAGCTAATGCTGGTAATAATTCAAAAGATGATTTGTCGTCGGAGGTGGGCAAAAATGAGTAACAAAAAATATGAGGTGTGTATTATAGGCGGGGGAATAACGGGAACAGCTCTTGGATATTTTCTGTGTAAATTGGGTAAGACCTCAGTTGCTATATTTGAGAAATCGTACCTTTCTTCAGGTTCAACAGGAAGGTGTGCTGGTGGTATAAGACAACAATGGTCAACGAGACCGAATGTAAGACTCGCAATGAGGAGTGTTAAGTTATTTGAAAGATACAGAGAGGACGTAGGAATGGATATTGAGTATACACAAGGTGGTTATTTGGTACTTTCGTATACTGAGGATGAAGCCGCACAGTTCGAACGCAACGTTTTAATGCAAAGAGAAGAAGGGCTGAATGTTGAAATTCTCTCGCCAAGCGAAGTGAGTAAGAGGTATCCTTACATAAATATTGAAGGATTAAGGTTAGCAACATTTTGCCAAACAGATGGACACGCGAATCCTCATAAAGCTGTCATTGGATATGCTCAAGCAATTAGAAAAATGGGAGGCGCAATATTTACGCATACAGAAGTAACCGATATAGATGTTATAAATGATCGGGTGGTAGGAATCAATACTTCAAAGGGTTATTTTTCTTGCGATGTGGTCGTTAACGCTTCGGGTCCCTGGTCGAGAGAAATATCTGAATTGGTGGGAGTGGAACTTCCTACGGAAAGTTACAGACATCAAATAATGGTTACAGAACCTCTTGAAAATTTCTTTCCAATGATGGCTATAAGTTTTTCAGGCAACTTCTACATGAGACAGACACAACATGGTCAATTCATACTCGGTCAAGGCGATAAAGATGAGAAACCTGGCATAAACTACAATGTGACATTCAAATTCGAGAAGGAACTTACCAGCAAAATGATAAGAATTTTCCCATTCCTTAAGAACGTTAGATTGATTAGACATTGGAGCGGAATGTACAACATGTCTCCAGATGCGCAGCCAATAATTGGTGAAAGTGAGAAAGTCAAAGGTTATTACTATGCTGTAGGGTACTCCGGACATGGATTCATGGTTGCACCGGCAGTTGGTGAGGCTCTTGCAGAACTGATAGTGTTTGGTAAGACACTTCATACCGACATATCATACCTCGGTTTGAAAAGATTCGAAAACATGGTTTTTGAAAAAGAGAAAAATGTTGTATAATATTGCTGAATTCCAACTTTGATAGACAATGCATGGGAGGATATTAAGTGGGTAAGAAGGTTCTTGTAGTCGATGACAGCAAGTTTTGGCGATTAGTCTTGCAAAGCATTCTTGAGAAATTTGAAATCGAAGCATTATTTACTGCTGAAAATGCTATGCAAGGTATAGAGATTGCATTGAAAAATTTCCCGGATATCATAATTACTGATTACAATATGCCTGGTATTTCAGGATTGCAGATGTGCCTTTACCTTAGGTCGATTCCTGCGTTCAAGGACGCAGGAATCGTTGTTCTAACAGGTTCTGATGACATAATAAACCAGTTTTGGGCTGAACACAGTGGTGCCAACAAATTTCTTTCAAAATTACTTCCCAAGGATGATCTCGAGAAAGAACTTGAATCATTCATAAAAATGAACTTTTGCGCAAACAATAGTACTGAAAAGTTCTACATAAGCAACATATATGATGTTTTAGAACAGAAAATGAGATCCGAAGTTTTGAACAGGGAAATATTATCGTTAATTCAGTTTGCACGCGACGAACTTTATGTGGTCAGAAAACTTGTTAATTTGTTTGAAAATTTTGCTCAGTTTTCTGCCTCTGCTGTTCTTTTATTATCACCTATCGAAGGACGTATATATAATTTTGGATTTCAGGCGACACGTAAGACGTTACACGATGAATTGGTAAAAAATTTTGAAAAGCCAATTCAACCATCTGATTGGTCATACATAGGTGGATATGGTCAGGAACTAAAAATTGAAGACCTTATAACATTTCCCATCAAGTACGATGACAACGAAATAGGACTGATAGCCTTTTCGAAGACTGCAGATTTTAGAGTGCTTATAAAGACATTGAATGAAGCATATGAAAGCCTCTCATTGCTTTTTAACACCCTGAATCTTTTCAGAGAACTAAGGGTAGCATCGACAATAGACGGATTAACAGGTCTGTTTAATAAGAAAGAACTACTGAGATTCTTGGAAGAGACACACGAACTTTCAAAAAAGTCGGATTTTACATACTACGTTGCTATGTTCGACGTCGACAACTTTAAGAAGGTCAACGATACATACGGGCACCTTGTGGGTGATGAAGTACTGAAGACAATCGGAAAGATTTTGAAAGAAAAGGTGCAAGGAAATGGGATTGTTGGAAGGTATGGTGGTGAAGAGTTCTGCGCAATTCTTCCTAAGTTAGACGCAGATAGTGTTGTCCGATTGATAGACGATATTTTGGATACCGTGCGCAATACGAAGTTTTCTCATGGGAGCTGCACTATTTCATGCGGTGCCGTTAGTTCTGAATACTACTCATCTCCAACGGAAGTTCTTAAAGCTGCTGATGAGATGTTATATATATCAAAACGCACAGGAAAGGATAAAGCCAGCTTCATGTTTTTGCCTAAGGAAAACTCTCCAACTTTTTAACAAACAACTTTATTCTAATAAAACATCGAGAACAGACATTATCAAAAAACCGAATATCAAAAAGTATGTTGAGAGCCTTTCATTGCCTCTCAGATGTGTTTCTGGTATAACTTCATCGCTGACAACAAAAACCATAGCACCTGCAGCAAAGGCAAGCATGTATGGCAAGAGCTTTTTACTTATCAATATCAAACCAGCACCAAAAATACCACCAATTATTTCAACAATACCAGTAAGAAGGGTAACAAGAAGCGAGGTTCTTACAGAATATCCAGCGTTCATCAAAGCAACCATTGTAGCTGCACCTTCCGGAATATTCTGAGCACCTATCGCTATGGCCACATCTATTGCTTCTGGAGTGTAACCGCTGATACCAACAGCCATACCCTCAGGAAAGTTGTGAATCGTTATAGCTATCACAAAAAGCCATATTTTTCCTAATCTTCTTAGTTCTGCTCCTTCATGGCCTTTAAGAAAATGCTCGTGTGGTGAAAATTTATCGAAAAGGTCGACCAATACTGCACCAAGTATGAACCCGAATGAAAATCTCATACCTCCACCAATTTCCAAAGCTGGGCCAGTTAAACTAAAAGCACTGGCTGCTAGCATTATTCCAGCAGCCATACCTAATAGTGCATCTATCAATTTTTCACCAAAATGTTTATGGAACAGTAGCAAAGGAACAGCACCTACAACTGTTGTAATTCCTGCAAGAGAACTGAGTATCACTCCGCGTGCAAAGTCGGAAATTTCTCTCACCCCTTTGTTTGATTTCATTATTGTTTATATTATATCATATTTTTCATCAGATAGCAACTGTCGAGTCATGCGGAGCAGGTTCATAAGCTTCTTTCGGTGCCGTGAGTAGGAATATAACAACAACAAAGGTGGAAACAATATTCACACTAAGAAAGAGCCAGAATGGACTAATTCTATCTATTAAATAGCCGTACAACAAAGACGATATCGGTACACTGCCGGTTGCGAGAAAAGATAAAACAGAGAAAACTCGCGAGCGTAGCTCGGATGGGACCAATAACTGAAGATTTGCATTTATAGGAATATTAACAAGTACATTAAAGAAGCTGAATACAAAAACTCCAATCGAGTTTATAAGGTATAGTTCAAGATTGTTAAAACCGAAAAATGGCATTATCAAGAATGAGAAAATTAAAGTGGTTGCTTGTTGAATGAGAAGTCCAGAGGAGATCAACATTTTTGAACTAAACTTATGAAGGAAAAACATTATAGCAACATTTCCAACCAATGCTCCAAGAGTCCCAAAGACCTGGAACGAGCCAAATTGATTAGACGAAAATTTCCAAACAGTTCTCAACAGATAGGGCCAAACTACGCTGAAAAGAGAAGACATTAGAAAGTTTATGACAATTGCGAACGTAAACAGAAATTTCAATCCGCTATTATCCTTGACAAATTTAATTCCTTCAACTAACTCTTTTAAGAAGTTCATCTTACCTTCTCTTCTATAATGATTATAGATTATGAACAACTCTGTAATTCCAGAGAAGATGTATAACAACCCAGTGAGAATAAGAACATTTGTAAAACCGTAATACCCATAAAGCATAGAACCTAAAATAGGACCTATAATATTTGCCACACTATTAGCCATTGCGTTCAGCGATGTGGCACGTTTTAAGTTTTCTTTCTTAACAACATCACCAAACATAGCGCCAGTTGGTCCGTCAAAAAGCCCATCAAAGAGTGAGAGAATTGCTCTAAAAAACAATACCAATGATATTGATAGTTTATCAACCAATGCGAAAAGGTACATAATTAAGAGCAAAATTCCACGAAGTTCATCGAGAATTACCATTATATGCTTTCTGTTTATTCTGTCACCAATAACACCGCCAAATGGTGTTATTATCAGTCTGGGGAGAATACCAAGAAGGGTAAATATCCCCATCATCATACCAGAACCCGTCTTATCAAGTATATACAGTGGCATTGCAACCATTAATGCCGCAGCACCTATTAACGATTCAAACCGCCCGCTAATAATCAGCGAAAGGTTTCTTTTCTCATATTTGTAAATGTTATCACGACTACTCATAACCATCCCTCCACATTTTATTTGGTGGTTGACAAAAATTATTTTATATTATACCAAATTTTTTGTCAAGAGATAAAATTAATTTGTATCTGAAATAATTTAGTATTACGAACCAGTTTTGTGATATACTCTACTTATGAGAAGCGGTTTTTCATTTCAAATTGGGAGGAGTGATGTTATGTTATCAAAAATTCCAAGAGGCGCTTCAGGAGATGTAAATTTGGAAGATTTAATCGCACTTTGTAGCGTTCCAGGGGTATCAGGGAGAGAGGAAAATGTTAGAAACGAGATCTCAAAGTTGCTAAGAGCACAAGACGGACAGCTTAAAACAGACAAAATTGGGAATTTGATCTATGAGAAGCCGGGAAGCGAAAATCATAAAGAGATACTACTTATGGCACATATGGACGAGATAGGTTTCTATATAACAAGTGTAAGAGAAGATGGAAAACTTGAAGTGAGAAACGTCGGTGGAATTATCGAAGATGCAATTCAAGGCTCGTTTGTTGAGATTATAACAAGAGACGGCGTGTTGCCCGGCGTGATTGGAGCAGTACCACCGCACCTGAAGACAGACGGAGTAAGTTTTGATAAGGTAATTGACGTCGGTGCAAGAAACAAAGATGAAGTTTTGAAATTAGGTATCGACGTGATGGACTATGCGGTATTCAAAAAGGACTATGCCATTTTGAATAACGAGTATCTTTCGATGAGAAGCTTGGACGATAGATTTGGATGTTATACGTTAGTTGAATGTTCTAAAGAGCTTTCTAATAAGTCGCGTGTAATTTTTGCGTGGACGGTTCAGGAAGAGGTTGGGTTGAGGGGTGCAAAAGCACTGGCATCTACATATTTCCCTGATGTGGCAATCGCAATTGACTCTTTCGCTTGTTGCAGTAAGCAGAATAAACACATAGACCTCGGAAAGGGACCGGTCATTAGAGCTCTTGATAACAGCTCGATATCCGACTTGGAACTTGTTCGATTCGTTCTTTCGCTGGCGAAAGAAAATGATATACCTGTTCAAATCGGTACTACGGGCGGCGGAAATGACGCAAGTGTGTTTGTTGAGAAGGGAGTACCAATGATAGCACTGAGCGTTCCTGTCAGATACTTGCACTCACAAGTTGAAATGATAAGTTTATCAGATTTATGGAACCTCATTAGGTTGCTGAGGAAGTTTTTGGAGGTGTATTGATGGCGGAATTATTACTTTTCGTAGCCGGTTTGTTCGCAGGCATTATCAACGTCTTAGCAGGCGGTGGGTCGTTTCTAACACTTCCTGTATTAGGATTTTATGGATTATCAACAACAGTTGCCAATGGAACAAATAGAATTGGAATACTGCTGCAAAACATATCTGCTACTTGGAACTTCTTCAGAAGAAAGGAGATCTTGTTAGCCGATATTATTTTCGTTTCGATACCAACAGTTCTTGGAGCTATCTGTGGAACTTTGACGGTTCTGAGTTTACCAGAGAGCGTTGTCAAATTGAGCGTTGGTATTCTATTTTTGATCATGTCATATTTCGTTTTGTTTTCTCCAAAAGTTTGGGAGGAAGGGAGAAAATTCAAGGCAAATAGGTTTCTTAGTTTTCTTGTATTCTTTCTTATAGGAATATATGGTGGATATATCCAAGCAGGTGTTGGTTTTTTCTTGATATACGCACTAACCATGTTGGAAGGATTTGATATAAGGAAAGCTAACGCAATGAAGATATTCTTAACATTACTTTTTACTGTTTTCTCATTAGCCATTTTCTCTTTCAAAAACAAGATTGAGTTATTACCAGGGTTAATCTTAGGAGTTGGCTCATTCTTCGGAGGATATATCGGTTCTTATCTGAATATGAGGGTAACAAAGAAGATAATAAGGATTGTTGTCGCAGTAATGATGATTGTTTCCGCTTTTAATTATATTTTGTGATAAAAAACAACAGCCTGGAATATCACCAGGGCTGTTGCTTTAATTTTTTGTTTATTTCATCTATCATTTTTTTGAGCTTTTTCGCCTTCTCATAGTCTTCTTTTCTGATGGCCTTGCTTAATTTGTGCTCAAGTAAAGTCAATCTTCTGCCTTCTATATCTGATACAATTTTTCCGTACAAGTTAGCATCTCTTGGAAACATAGTTAGCTGGATTGTACTTGGTTGCTCTGAGTAGAGGAATTCTAACGAAAATTCGAACTTTTTGTTTTTAGCGGGAGATTCTTCCATGAGCTTTTTGTGAGATACAATCGTTTGAATCCCTGCTCGGGTAAACTTCTCAGTTTCAAATGAGAAAATTTCACCTACACACTTCTTGCAGTAAGATATTATCTTGTAAGTACCATCTACGTATACCTTCTGTGAAATTTGTGCTCTGCTTCCACACCTTGTGCACTTAATGTTTCTTTCATTAGTCATAACCTCTATCACCTTCTGGCCTCTATACCGTTGCAGAGTTATACTTATTCATAGCTTTATCTATACCTTCAGAGATTATACTTTCTATGGCTTCGATCGTAAGTTCTATAACTTTTTCCAATTTTTCGAATTCTTCACGACTGAAATTTGAGAGTACGTAGTCTGCTGCATCAATATCTTGTGGTTTTGGTCCAATTCCTATTCTTATCCTCGGAAAATCTTGACCAATAAACGATATTATGGATTTAATACCGTTATGTCCACCAGCACTGCCATTCTTTCTGATCCTTATCCTCCCAAGTGGTAGATCAAGGTCGTCATACACCACAATTATATCATCATGCGGTAAATATTTAAAGACCTCTCCACTTAAGTTCATGTACGTTGTAGGTTTCACAAGTCTTACTTTTTCGCCAAAGATGTTTATATCAGAATATAGATAGTTGGGTCCCCTTTTCCATGATTTAGACAATTTATCGAGTACCATGAATCCGACATTATGACGTGTATTCTCGTATTTTTCACCCGGATTTCCAAGTCCTATTATTATCATCTTAATTTCTGCACCTCTCACAAATTTGTTTTCCTTGTTAGAAAAGTCCCCCATTCGGGGGACTTTTTACAGTCTTTTTTATTTCAAAATCTTCGGGTATAATTCTCTTATTCTTATTCTTCCTCTTCCTTCTTACCTTTCTTCAGCACTTCTGGTTCTACACTTTCTGTTGTTGCTGTTGTTTCCTCAACTTCAAGACCTCTTGGAACTACTACTGTAACAAGAACATCTTCTGGTTCCATATCAATTTTAACGCCTTCCGGAAGTTTTACGTCTTTTACTCTTATACTTTCACCAAGGCCAAGGTTAGCAACATCGATTTCTATAACTTCTGGAATTCTGTCTGGGAGTGCTTCAACAACAACTTCGTGGTGTACAACTTCCAGTATTCCACCTTTTTCAACACCAATAGCCTTGCCAATGAAGTGTACTGGAACGTTGATTTTCATTTTGTGGTGAGCTTCTGGAATGTAAAAGTCGATATGTTTAACTTCATCAGTTACTTTGTCGTACTGTACCATTTTAATGAATGCCATGTGCTTCAATACTTCTTTTCCGCTCTCGTCATTCACAACAAGTGTGAGAGGTGTTGATTCGGAAACTTCTTTAAAAAGTTTCATAAAATCAGCCTTCTTGAGCGTCAAGTTCAATGGTTTTTCAACTCCAGGACCGTAGGCTATCGCTAAAATGACGCCCTGTGCTCTCAATCTTCTGACTGCGCGCTTTTTTCCTACTACCGACCTAAGCTGCGCGTTAACTACGTGCTCCATGTCGAATACCTCCTTTTTTTCTTTTTTTAAGGTTTTTATTTTATTCTTTATTTTTCATCATTTAAAAAGTATGCTTACAGATAGATTCTTTCTTACACGTATAATAGCCTCTCCAAGAAGTGGTGCAACGGAAACAATGTAGAATTTTTTCGGAAGACTCTGATGATATATTGTATCACTAATATAAATCTTTTCAATACTCGAATTCTCTATTCTTTCAACAGCACCCGAAGAAAGCACTGGATGTGTTATACAAGCAACAACCCTACTTGCACCAGCATTCTTAATTGCGTTCGCACCTTCAACAAGAGATCTTGCAGTATCAACGATGTCGTCGACAATTATAGCAGTTCTTCCACTTACATCACCTATAATATTGAGTATTTCTGCGACGTTATCTTTTGGTCTTCTCTTATCCAATATCGCCAATGGTAAACCAACTTTCTCAGCAATCTGTCTGGCACGTTTCACACCACCAACATCTGGCGAAACTATAACGGCATCTTCGTTAAGTAAGCCGTCCTTATTCAAAGTTTCCAGAAAAACTGGGAAGCTCCACAAGTTGTCAACTGGTATGTCAAAGAACCCCTGAACTTGTTCTGCATGCAAGTCAACGGTCATTATTCTTGTTGCACCGGCAACGGTAATAAGGTTGGCTACGAGTTTAGCAGTGATTGGGTCTCGTCCTTTGGCTTTCCTGTCTTGCCTTGCGTACCCGTAATAAGGCATTACGACTGCAACGCTGTTTGCTGACGCTCGTTTAAATGCATCTATCATAATGAGTAACTCCATTAAGTTCTCATTAACTGGAGGGCATGTTGGTTGAATAACAAAGACGTCGTGGCCGCGGACCGTTTCTTCTATTCTTACGTTTATTTCCCCGTCTGCAAATTTGCCAACGGTAATATCGCCAAGTCGCATTCCAATGTAACTTGCAACCTTTTCAGCCAAGACTCTGTTCGCATTTCCTGAGAAAATTTTCATTTCATTTCTTGTTATCTGCATTCTCCATAGCCTCCCTCTTTTGTTTTGCCCAACCTTCCTTGATTGTCTGTCTCGCTCTTCCAAGTGCTAATGAATCGTCAGGAACATCCTCAGTGATAACAGATCCAGCACCAACGATTGCCCCTGAACCAATTGTGACAGGCGCAACGAGTGATGAATTGCTACCAATAAACGCTTTATCCTTTATATGTGTCGGATACTTTTTATATCCATCGTAGTTGCAAGTTATTGTACCAGCCCCAACATTTACGTCTTCTCCAACAGTTGCGTCACCGAGGTATGTCAGGTGTTGCGCCTTTGAATTCTTGCCGATTATGGATTTCTTCGTTTCAACGAAATTACCTATCTTCACATTTTCTTTAAGCACAGTTCCTTCTCTCAATCGGGCAAATGGCCCGACCGAGACGTTGTTTTCTATCTTCACACCTTCAAGTTCGGATCTCATAACTTTCACTTTATTTCCTATTTCCGAATCGATAATTCTCGTGTATGGACCTATTTCACAATCTTCACCTATTGTTGTCTTGCCTTCTATAATGGTAAATGGATGGACAACAGTGTCCATACCTATCACTACATCAGGACTTATGAACGTCGATTGCGGATCAACGATCGTAACACCCGAGAGCATCAATTCGTTGAGAATTCTCTCTTTTGCTATACTTTCAAGCTGGGCGAGCTGGATTCTGTCGTTTACGCCTGAAACTTGGATTGGGTCATCTAAGATTAAAGCCTCGGCATTTTGAGCCAAACCTACAAGATCAGTTAGATAGTATTCACCCTGTGCATTGTTATTGTTCAGTCTATCCAAATTTGCTAAAAGAAAGTTTCCTTTGAATATATATATGCCGCTGTTTACTTCTTTTATCTCTTTTTCGCTTTCCGAAGCATCTTTGTGCTCAACAATCCTTATCCTTCCATCCTGTCTGATTATTCTACCGTACCCAGTTGGGTCGTCAGCGATAAATGAAAGTACAGTAACATCAGCATTTCTACTCTTATGTATTTCGTTCAACTTTTCTATCGTTTCACTCTTGAGAAGAGGCACGTCACCGTATAAAATTAACACATCATCATTTTCGTCTATAAATTCCCTTGCACACATTACTGCGTGTCCTGTGCCAAGCTGATGTTCTTGAAGATATGTTCGCACATCCATCGGTAAGTATCCTTTAACGATTTCTGCTTTGTGACCAACAACAACACCGACTTCACCAAATCTCTTTCCAAGGTCAATAACCCAATTTATCATCGGTTTTCCGAGGATTTTGTGAACAACCTTTGGGTACTTAGACTTCATTCTTTTTCCTAGACCAGCGGCAAGTATGAGAACCTTCATTATACCCCACCTCTTTGCCAATTTATTTATTGTTTATGTTATTCAACTCATCAGTTGCCTTTTTCTGAAGGTGATATTCACGAATGATAACCGGAATGAGAATAAGTCCGAGGAAATAACCTTTCATACCCCACCTCAGATATCCTATCGCACCTATACCCATTCCGGTCAGTAATAACATTGGGATTAAAGAATACCATTTCTTCATTAGGTCATATGGTATGACTAAGAATGTTCCAATAAACATTAAGAATATACCCCTTATAATTAGGAATATTTGCGTGTCGTCGTAAAATTTGAATTTCCCGAAGAGTGCCATAGCACTTATAAGCAGCATATTTAAACCTGCAAGTGATTCAGCTCGTTCGTTCTTTCTTATCAAGAAATATACGCCAAGTAGAATTAGTAGAAAAGATAAGTAGTTCTTTGTTAGGAAAAAAGTCAGAACGGATGAGATGATTGAGAAAATCAAGGTAACCATTCAAACCACGCTCCATATTCTTTTTCACAGCAATAAATATATGGGGCGCAAAAGCGCCCCGAGAGAAAGACAATTATTAGCTTCTGTATTTGATGCTTGCTTGTGCAGCTGCAAGTCTTGCAACTGGAATTCTGTATGGTGATGCGCTGACATAGTCGAGTTTTGTTGTGGCAAAGAACATGATGGATTTTGGATCTCCACCGTGTTCACCACAAACTCCACATTTGAGTTTTTCCTTGACTTCTTTTCCTTTCTCTGTAGCCATCTTAACGAGCTGACCAACGCCTTGTGTATCAACGTGTTTGAATGGGTCATCTTCGAGTATACCTTTTGCAAGGTACTCTGGCAAGAACTTACCAACGTCATCTCTACTGAATCCAAAGGTCATCTGTGTAAGGTCGTTTGTACCAAAGCTGAAGAAGTCAGCTTCTTGAGCAATCTGATCAGCTGTAACTGCCGCTCTTGGAACCTCAATCATCGTACCGACAAGGTATTTAAGTTCAACGCCATGTTGTTTGATAAGTTCATCAGCGGTCTTTATTACAACATCTTTAATGTATTTAAGTTCGTTAATGTGTCCTACAAGAGGAATCATTATTTCTGGAACAACGTCAATTCCTTCTTCTTTCTTGAGCTCTATTGCGGCAAGAATTATTGCTTTCGTCTGCATAACAGCTATCTCAGGATATGTTATGACAAGTCGCACGCCTCTGTGCCCAAGCATTGGGTTGAGCTCGTGGAGTTGTTCAACAACTTTCTTAAGTTCTTCTACGCTTATACCTATCTGAGCAGCAACTTCCGCCATCTGTTCTTCTTCGTGTGGCAAGAATTCGTGGAGTGGTGGGTCAATCAATCTTATTGTAACCGGGTAACCCTTCATTTCTCTGAAGAGGCCTTTGAAGTCTTCTTTCTGGAGTGGCAGAAGTTCAGCAAGTGCTGCTTCTCTTTCTTCAACTGTTCTCGCAACGATCATTCTTCTGACCTTTGGTATTCTGTCCTTTTCAAAGAACATGTGTTCTGTTCGGCACAAACCGATACCCTCTGCTCCGAATTCCCTTGCAACCTTTGCGTCTCTTGGAACGTCTGCGTTTGCCCTAACGCCGAGTTTTCTGAATTCGTCTGCCCATGATAGCAGTTCTGCAACTGGTCCTTCAAGACCGCGTGGTTTGACTGTTGTCACTTTACCGAGGAAAACTTCACCAGTCGTACCATCGATTGAGAGCCATTCTCCTTCTTTGACAACAAAATCTCCAACTTTAAGGAAGCCTTCTTCTTCGTCAACGTATATGCTCTCTGCTCCGACTACCGCTGGCTTACCAAGACCTCTTGCGACAACTGCCGCGTGCGATGTCATACCACCACGTGCGGTGAGTATGCCTTCTGCTGCGTTCATACCGCCAACATCTTCAGGGCTTGTTTCAGGTCTTACAAGCAGCACTTTTTCTCCTGCTTCAGCCATTTTCTCAGCCTTGTGTGCGTCGAAGTAAATCTTACCTGTTGCAGCACCTGGTGACGCTGGAAGTCCCTTTGCTATAACTTTTGCATTCTTTCTTTCATTTTCATCGAATTTTGGATGGAGGACTCTTTCAATGTCTGACGGCTGTACTCTAAGGACTGCTGTCTTCTTGTCGATAAGCCCTTCGTGTACCATATCAACAGCGATTCTTATAGCTGCCTGGCTTGTTCTCTTAGCATTTCTTGTTTGGAGAATGTAGAGTTTTCCTCTTTCAACTGTGAATTCGATGTCTTGCATATCTTTGAAATATGCTTCAAGTCTATCCATTATTTCAATAAGTTCATCATACGCGTGTGGGATCATTTCCTTCATCTTTTCGAGAGGATATGGTGTCCTTATACCTGCGACAACGTCTTCACCTTGCGCATTTGGCAAGAACTCTCCATAGTGTACCTTTTCTCCAGTGTTTGGATCTCTCGTGAAGCAGACACCAGTACCGCTGTCGTCACCCATGTTACCGAATACCATGGCAACGATGTTAACAGCTGTTCCGAGAAGTTGTCCTTCCTTGATTCCGTGAATTTCTCTGTACTTAATTGCCCTGTCGCTCATCCATGACCAAATAACAGCCTCAATAGCTGCCCATAGCTGTTTATTTACATCTTGTGGGAATTCTTTTCCATGTTTCTTGTAAATTTCCTTGTAAATTTCGACAAGCTTCTTAAGGTCTTCTGCATCGAGGTCTGTATCGAGCTTTACACCTTTGTTAGCTTTCATTTCAGAGAGTGCATTTTCGAAATCAGAGTGAGGAATGCCAAGTGCAGTATCACCAAACATCTGTAAGAACCTTCTGTATGAGTCGTATGCGAATCTTTCATTGTTGGTCATTTCAACAAGACCCTTAACTGTCTCGTCGTTAAGACCGAGGTTGAGGATTGTGTCCATCATTCCTGGCATGGAAATTGCAGCACCGGACCTGACTGATACAAGAAGAGGTTTTATCGGATCCCCAAAACCTTTTCCTGTAACTTTTTCCAACTCTTTAATTGCTGCGTTGACTTGTTCTGCTAAATCTTGTGGATAAGTTCTGTTGTTGTCGTAGTAATACTTACAAACCTCAGTTGTGATAGTAAAGCCAGGAGGTACTGGAACACCGGCGTTTGTCATTTCAGCAAGGTTTGCACCCTTACCGCCAAGCAACTCTTTCATTTGAGCGGTTCCTTCGGCTTTGCCGTCGGCAAAGAAATAAACCCACTTTTTACTCATTTTCACACCTCCAAAATCAAAATTTTAGAAAAGTACCTGTATAATTCTACCATACTTTTCTAATTTCTCGTATACACTCTCTGATAAATTGTTTTTTTCTTTTATGTTAATTTAGGCAAATACCAGCAGGAGTATAATTGAATAAGGTAAGCATTGTCTAAATATGTGCTTATTGAAAGAGGTGTTTAAAGTGGCTAATCTTCTTCGAACTATACTAATAAGCCTTTTGGCATTTCTCATCACAACTGACATAGCTACAAGAAATCTACATAAACAGCTTTCTAAGGAAATTAGGACAGTTCGAATTGAAGGACTGACTTTATCTTACAGAGAGAGCGGTCCTGTTAATGGGAAGACAGTAGTCTTTTTACATGGATTTGGTGGTTCATCATATGATTGGAACTTTTTAATGGGAGAACTATCCAAAGAATATCGGTGTGTCGCATTAGATATTCCACCGTTTGGTCTGTCAGAAAAAAGCGTAACCTTTGATTACTCAGATAGAAACTTGGTTAAAGTAATTATATCTTTCATAGAATCATTAAATATAAACCAATTCACTCTTGTTGGTCATTCTATGGGTGGTTATTTGTCAATACTAACGGCTATCAACCAGCCTGGTCGAGTCGAAAGACTTATCTTGGTGGATTCTGCATTTAGTTTTAGACAATCAAATGAAAATATAAACGTTAATTCGAATGTACCATCAGATGAAGAAACATTCGATAGGCTTACGCTATTGTTAAACGTAGGTTTGAAGACTTATCCTGTTGTGAAATTTGTGTACAGAAATTTCCTCGGTGAGACAAAGGATTTGAAAAATATGGAACACTTTGACTATATTTTCTCACAAAATTATTTCCTGCCTGCGGAAGTACTCGTTAAGTTCTCTAAGGACAAAATTGCACAAGAAGAGATAGAAATAGACTTAAGTAATTTGAACATTCCCACACTTATAATATATGGTGAAAACGACACCATCACACCACCAAGTATAGGGAAGTACTTGTCAGAACATATTAAAAAGTCAAAATTCATTCTGATACCAAGCGAGGGACATTTACCTCTCTGGAATGAAAAAGTTCTTCTGGAGATAAGAAGATTTCTTCGCGAAAGTGAATGAAAAATACCGGTCCGTTCTTTGGACCGGCAACTATGGTATTAAAGCTATACGATAGGCAACACTTAGAGAGGAGGAGTATTTCAGTTTTAAGCAACTGAAATTACAATTCCATACCGCCATCAATCACTATTACTTGACCATTTATATATGTTGCTTCTGCAACAAGAAATCTAACTACTTTTGCGACTTCTTCCGGTTTTCCAAATCTTCTCATCGATATCTTCTCTATCGCTGCTTTTTTTATCTCTTCTGGTAATTTCTCGGTCATTGGAGTCTCAATGAATCCTGGTGCTATTGCATTAACCCGGACGTTCTTTCTTCCAAATTCTTTAGCCAGAGATTTTGTCAGCCCAATCAGTCCCGCTTTAGATGCTGAATAGTTTGCTTGACCTATATTACCTTCCAGTCCAACTACTGACGAAACGTTGATAATAACTCCTTGATTTTTAACGATATCTCTTATGCATGATTTAACCAAGTTGAAAGCACCAGTCAGGTTTGTGTTGATGACGCTATCCCAGTCTTCATAGCTCATTCTATAAGTAAGATTATCCTTAGTAATACCAGCGTTGTTGATTAACATATCAATCCTTCCGAACTTCTGAATCACATCATGGACCGCATTTTCAACACTTTTTCGGTCCGTTATATCAACAACATACTCATTATCAGCGCCTGTTGGAGCGTAGTTGAAACCAATCACCACAGCGCCTTCGTCTGATAGTTCCTTAGCAATTGCCCTACCTATCCCGCCAGATGCCCCCGTCACTATAGCAACTTTTCCATCAAGCTTTCCCATACACGCTTCCTCCTAATACTTTTTCAATCTTTTGAGCTGCGTATATCGCAAGAGCTAATTTGACTGCATCGATTAACGCAAACGGAACTACACCGACTAAAAAAGCCTTACTGAAGTTCTTCAGATACATTCCAAGAACTAACCAACCGTGAAAATAGACTATCGATAATCCTACGAACCCTGCAAAAATATTGCCCAGTTTCCTTCTCAAATTTGCTATCAACAATGCCGAGATAGGAAATGCCCAAAGGTACCCTGCGGTTGGACCAACAAGATGTGATAATCCTGCTGAAAAATTTGCAAAAACAGGTATACCACTTGCTCCAAGTACTAAGTATAGTGCCATAGATACAAAAGCGTCGATTGGCTCAAGTAGAAAACCTGTTAGGAAGACAAATAGCATTTGTAGCGTAATCGGAACACTACCAATAGGGAGTGAAATCTGTGCACCAACTGCTGTCAAAGCTGTAAAAAGTGGTATGAACCCAAGCCGAAGAGTCCTTTCCGATTTATTTTGTGTATATCTGTAATTATTTGCCATCCAAGACCCCCTCCTGAACAACAGCTGTGAAGTGTTTGGCATTAAACTTAGCTTTCTTAAGCATTGATGACAACACGTTCTTAGGTCCGAGCTCAATGAACTCTTCGACACCAAGTTCCAACATTCTGTCGATCGATTGTTTCCAATAAACTGGTCCACTTATTTGCTCTAAGACATAGTGTTTTATCTGATGCGGATCTGAGATTTCTTTTGCAACACTGTTCATAACTATCGGATATTTTGGCTTATTAAATTTTATATGCTCAATTTCCTTTGCCATCTTCTCCCTTGCGCTATCAAGGTATGGTGTATGGAATGGACCAGAAACCTTTAATTCCATTGCTCTCTTTCCTTGTTCTGTTAAATTAATCACAAAAGATTTAATACTCTCTGCTTTTCCACTAACTACGGTCTGTTCATTCGAATTGTAATTTGCGATGTATAATCCTTCATATTTTTTCACAAGTTCTTCAAGCTCTTCAGCAGATACACCGATAACAGCAGCCATACTTCCTTTACCTGGTTCGATAGCTTGCGATATATACTCGCCCCTCTTTCTAACTAAATATATGCCCGTTTCGAAGTCATAAACACCAGCGGCAGCAAGTGCTGTGTACTCGCCAAGACTGTGTCCAGCCACGTATTCAGGTTCTATACCTTTCTTAAAGATCTCAACATATGCAACATAACTTGCAAGATATATTGCAGGCTGGGCATTTTCTGTAAGTTTAAGAGTTTCCTCGTCACCATCCATGATTTCTGTGATAGAAAAGCCTAATACTTCATTTGCTTTTTGAGCGTATTCGTCCCAAGATTCATATTTGGAAAAGTCACTAGCCATACCACTGTATTGAGAACCTTGGCCAGGGAATATGAATGCCCTTATCATATTTTCACCCCCACTTTTTCATCATTAAAGCCCTTTGAATTACTTACAAGACGAGATTTCTCAATCAAATCTTCAATTGCTCTGTGGAATTCAATGATGATATCTTCAATTACTTCTTTTACAGTCTTTATCTCGGTTATTAAGCCTACACACTGCCCTGCCATAAACGAGCCTTCGTCGATATTACCATCTACGACAGCTTTTCTTAAGCTTCCAACTAAGACTTCTTCCGCCTCCTGCAAACTCTTAGTTTCCAATTCTTTTACCTTTTTTGCAAATCTGGTTTCTATAACTCTTGCCGGATGACCGAGTGCTGCTCCAGTTACAACAGTATCGCGTATTGAAGATTTGAGTATAAGCTTCTTAAAATTTTCGTGAGTGTCTGCTTCAACAGTTGCAATGAACCTTGTTCCCATCTGTATCCCTTCAGCTCCAAGAGCGAACATGGCTGCCATTGCTCTACCATCTGCAATTCCACCCGCGGCTATTACAGGGATTTTAACAGCCTTGCACACTGCATTGACAAGTACAAGTGTGGTGACCTCCCCAATGTGTCCTCCAGATTCCATACCTTCCGCTATAACAGCATCAGCTCCGATGCGTTCCATCATCTTTGCCATATTGTCGGAAGCTACCACTGGTATTACTTTAGTGCCAGCTTCCTTAAGCTTTGACATGTACTTACCAGGGTTTCCAGCTCCAAAAGTTACGACTGGTACTTTCTCCTCAATGACCAAATCAACAAGTTCGTCGGCATATGGTGAGACAAGTATAATATTGACACCAAAAGGTCTATCTGTGAGCGCTCTGATTTTGTCAATCGCTTCTTTCAAATGTTCCCTCTTCATCGCACCGGAACCGATTATTCCAAGTCCACCTGCGTTTGACACAGCAGCTGCAAGGACTGGCGTTCCTGCCCAAGACATTCCACCCATGATGATTGGATATTCAATATTCAGTAATTCGCACACTCTGTTCATCTTCATACAGCATCAACCCCACCGTTGTTATTCTCCTTAACGCCAAGCATTAATCTCGCTTTCGCTACAATTTGCCCATTTACAAGCGCTTTTCCTTCAACAAATGTTATTGGACCTTTTTGTTCAAGGAGTTTTACATTGTAAACAAGCTCACACTCTGGCCTTACTTCTTTCTTAAATCTTGCTTCGTCGATACCCAAAAACAACGGAACGGTGTTTGATAAGTCTGGTTTAAGTAAGAGAAGTCCAGCACTTTGTGCAAGACCTTCGATGATATAGACGCCAGGATATATAGGATAATCAGGAAAATGCCCTTTCAAAACAGGTTCATTAGCTGTAATGTACTTCTTGGCTATAATATAATCTTCACCTTTTTCCATAACTTCGTCAACCAAAAGTATAGGTTCTCTGTGTGGTAAAATATTCATTATGTCTTCCCTCTTCATTGAGATGTTAGACATATTTTCCCACCACCACGGAAGCGTTATGACCACCAAAACCGAAAGAATTTTTGACAAAGTTTCTTATGTTTGCTTTGACTGTTTCACGTGGAATATTGAAATATTCAGGTCCATCAAGTTCTTCAAGGTTGGGCATGCCGTGTACAAATCCCTCGTTCATCTGAATTATCGCACCTATCGTTTCAACAGCACCGGCTGCTCCGAGCAAATGACCAGTGAGTGTCTTTGTTGCATTGACATAGATATTTTTTACATGTTCACCAAAAACTTTCTCTATTGCTTTAAGTTCAACCTCATCACCTGCTGGTGTACTCGTAGCATGGCAGTTAACAAAATCTATATCTTCTGGTTTGAGTGTCGCATCATTTATGGCAGCTTTCATCACCTTAGATGAACCATTGGCTTCTGGATCAGGTGCACTGAAATGATGTGCGTCATCGTTCATCGCAAAACCTTTAACTTCGGCTATTATTCTGGCACCTCTCTTGATTGCAAACTCCTCGGCTTCTAAGACTAAAACGCCTGCACCTTCTCCCATCACAAAACCATCTCTGTTTTTGTCAAATGGTCTCGAAGCCTTCTTGGGTTCATTATTTCTTGTTGAAAGAGCCCGCATAGATGCAAAACCAGCTATTGGAAGTGGTGCAATAGTGGCTTCTGTGCCACCGACTAACACTACGTCAGCATATCCATGTCTTATCAGCATAGAACCTATGGCTATCGAGTGAACAGAGGTTGCACACGCACTAACAGGTGCAAAGTTAGGACCTTTTAATCCAAATTCCATAGCTACAACGCCGCTTGCCATGTTTATTAAGATCATCGGTATCAAAAATGGGCTAACCCTATCCGGTCCTTTTTCTCGCAATACCTCGTTCTGTTCAGATAGAGTTAGAAATCCACCCATACCTGAAGATATCAAAACGCCAACTCGATCTTCAATGCCGTTGAACGTTAGTCCACTCATCTCAACTGCTTGTCTTGCCGCTGCCAAAGCGAATTGTGAGTACCTATCGAGCCTTTTTACAAGCTTTTTGTCCATATATTCTTCTGGTTTGAAATCTTTAATTTCAGCTGCTATCTGGACAGGAAGGTGCGAAGCATCAAATGACGTTATACGATCAATACCAATCTCCATACCTCTAAGATTCCGGGAGAATTCTCTAATACTATTTCCCAAAGGAGACACAACCCCCATACCTGTTATGACGACCTTTCTCAATTTCAAACACCTCCACTGCATTGTAAAGATTAGTCGTTATAACTCTATCCTTTCGCCTATAACCAACCCGAACGCCTCAGGACCAACGTGAGCAGCTATCGCTGAACCTATTGTTGAAGAGCCGATCACACTTGAAGTAGAGAAATTACTAAGCAGCCTTTCTAAATTAACCTTTGTGGAACCGATCGTGTAGCCGCCTACAATAGAATAAGAATTTTCCAACCCTTTGCTCTGAACAAAATTCTTAGCAAGATTAGCCATCGACGATATTGCAAGTTCTACAGAACGAGCTGTTGCAAGTGTGCTGACTTCGCCTTCATTATCTGTCGTGAGAATTGGTTTTATATTCAGAACTTTTCCCAAAAGCGCTTTTGCTTTACCTATTCGTCCTCCTTTATAGAGATATTCCAAAGTTGGCACATAAAACACAAGAAGGCTATTGGAAACTATACTGTCTATAACAGCCTGCGTAAGATTGTCTCGTTTCTGAACATACTCCATAGCCTTTAAGAGGACATATGCTTGCTTTATTGAAGCGGTTTTTGAATCTAAGACCTTTACATTCTTCAGATTTAGCGAATTGACTATATTCTTTATAAGGTCGTGCGTGTTACTAAGTTTTGCAGATATGGTTATTACATATACATACTCACTCTTCTCAGCAGCACCTTTTATTCTTTTTTCGATAATCTCCGGCCTTGGTAGAGAAGTACTCGCGAGTTCACCTTTTAGCTCATCATTATAAAGTTCTTCAGGTGTTATTGTCACTTTGTCATCGTATTCTTGATTTTTCAAAAATACCCTTAGTGGCAAATACTCGACTTCATAAGGCAGATTCAAAGCCTTAGGAATATCACAACCAGTGTCAGTGATGAAAGTTACCATTTTACTCACCTCTCAAAAGATAGCTAGCTGAAGCTCAAACAAATTATATCAACATCAACAAAATTAGTCAAGTTTAATTTTTTTGCTATACATAAAAATAGTTGTTGACAACAAACATTTTATATGGTATATTAATTTGCGTTGGTGAGGAGTCACAACGTATTGAATTTGGAAACTAAAAGTCTTAAGAAGTAGAAGGGGGTATATAATATGGAAGAACTTGAAAGCAAGGTATGTGAAATCATCGCTGAACAACTTGGTGTTGATGCGTCAGACGTTAAACTGGAAAAGAGTTTGACTGAAGATTTAGGAGCAGATTCCTTAGACATAGTGGACTTAGTTATGGCTTTTGAAGATGAGTTCGGTGTAAAAATCAGTGACCAAGACTTATCAAAGATTAAAACGGTTAAAGATGTAGTGGACGCCATAAAGTTGCGAATTTGATTTGAAAAGTAGATAAGTTCAATAGAGGTCTTGGGTTTGCCCAAGACCTTTTTTCATTTGTTACAAGAATTCTTAAATTTGTGTTTGGATTAGGAATAAAATTCTGATATAATTTTTTTGTAACCCTTCAATAGGAGATGAGATAATGTATATTCTTGGTCACAGAGGAATTCCAACTTTGGTTAAGGAAAACACTCTCGCCTCGCTTTTAAAGGCGATTGATCTTGGAGCAGACGGTATCGAGACGGACGTTAGACTAACAAGAGACGGTGTTCCTGTATTGATTCACGATGATAATCTTTCAACTTTTGATGGAAGCGATCTTAAAGTTCATGATTTAACTTTAGCTGAGCTAAAAGAACATTCTTGTGATGGACTAACCATCCCTACGTTAGAAGAGTTTCTAAAGGCAGCTCCTGATGGCAAGTGCTTGAATATAGAGCTGAAAGAATACGAGGCTGGCGAAATTGCATTAAAGATGTGTGAAGAGCTTTATCAGGGAGAAATAATATACAGTTCGTTTAACCATACTCTTATTTCGGAACTAAAGCAAAAGTATCCAACTCTCAAGTTCGGATATCTTTTTGATGATCGCCACCTTTCAATGAGTGACGAAGAAATATTACAGTTATTCAAAACTAATACATACAGCGTACACCTTCCTATTCAAGGTTATATGCAGTATCCTGAAAGGCTGAAAAGTATACTGAATGAACTTAAAGAACTTGGCATAAAGATTGTATTCTGGACCGTAAATTCAAAGGATGTAATTAGAGATATTTTTGATTTAATAGATTATGTGATAACCGATGATGTCAGGCTTTTTATCTAATCAATAATCTATAACCATGTGGGGTGTCTAAAAATATGAAAAAACTATTTTTAGTTTTAGTTTTAATGTTCCTTGTCGTCTACACATGGTTTAATTATTCTTCTAAAACTGTTGGATATGTTTATAATCCAATTACGAATGCTGATGATTATCTCAGTGAGAAAAAGACAACGCTAAATCTTGTGACTTTTAACATTTTGGGAAACGTCGATAAAGCATTTCAGTATTTTTCCAGACTCGGAATTAAGTTTGTTATAGGCCCATCAATGTCAACAGATGGAATGAAAATATTGCCATATTTAAAGAAATACAAAATGCTTTCGATCTCTCCAACAATTTCCTCTACGAAGCTCTTGAATTCAGGTTATTTTTATTCTTTCACTCCAAGCAATTTGCAAATAATAGATGCATTTAAGAAGTATCTTAAACTATTCGAGGTCAACCGTATATTGCTTGTTCTGGACAATAATAATAGAGAGTATGCTGATGAATTTAAGAGCTTACTGAACGTGTTTGCAGGCAACTACGTTTATTACGATGATATAAGTTCCCTTTTTTCAGTTGAGACTAGCCAATTTGATGCGGTTATATTAACGACTATAGGCACAGAATCTGCTAAAATCGTGAAATATATTAGGACAAAAGATGACGATGTAAGAATAATAGTAAGTGAGGCAGCTTTCACTCCTGAGTTCCTCTCTTTAGGAGTGAGTGTTGTTGTAAATACATATGCAGTAGTTCCTTCTTTAAGCGTTCGAAACACGGAGACAGAGCTAATAGAAGAATGTGAGAGATTATTGACGGATCATAGGTTTTTATCGATTGAGCAGATGAAAAGGTTTTTAAGTAGATCAATCATAAATACCAAAGAAGGATATTTATACTTTACACCGTATGGAATAAGTCAAAAAATAGGTCTTTACAAAGTGATAGAAGGACAGTTCAAGGAGGTATATTCAGAGTGAAAGCAAAATACGCCATAATTATCTTTGTTCTCTCTTTAATAGTTTTTTTGTTTTCGACTTACTTATACTTTTCTTCGGTTTTGAATTACTCATCGGTATATCTCAAGAATTTCGCGATCACAATTGACAAGCACATAGAAAATAGAATAGGCATAATTACTGAACTTTCGAACGATTTTAAGATAAACGATTACGATTATTCAAATTATCTTAAAATGGGTCCGAACAGTTATTTGCCTGGTATTTCGACTAAAGAATATTCTCTAAAATACGTGACGAAGGAAAGCGATAAATTGATACTCATAGAAATACCTTTTTCGGCCATCGTCTTCCCTTCAGATGACTATACCGTAACTATTTCATTAGACGGAAAAATTGTTTACTCAAACAATTATGGCTTGATTGGTGCATTGGAGAACAACACGATTCCAAGATTTTTCAAGCAGTCAGCAACAACAAATTCAAAATTCGATATTTCAATCATTCCGACAACCGAAATCACATTCTTTAGAGCCTCCGTCATGGCTCTTTGGGGGTTCGTACCTCTGATTGCATTTCTCTCGATCAACCGAATTCATCGGAATAAACAAAGAGATTTGGAGAGAGCCACAGAAGCTCTGGAGACAATAATTAACGATATGATTATGCGTGTAGAAACTGGCGAACATGTAGAATATAAACCAATTGAAACTGAACATGAACCTCTGAGAAAGATACAGCAAGCTTTGGAAAACTTGTTTTCAAGATATGTTGAAGCAATTGAAGGGTATAAATCGACAACAGAAGAACTTGAGAATACAATGTCTCAAATTGAAGAAATGCAATCCGCTTTAGAAGAAAGAAATTTTCTACTTATTAATACTTTGGCAGAAACGGTGGAGCTTAAAGACATTGGCACAGGTGAACATTCAAGGAAGGTTATGCAGCTTTCTTTATCAGTTGCCTCAAGGCTCGGAATTGTTGACCCTGAGGAACTCAACGCAATAAAGTACGGTGCAATATTGCACGATGTTGGAAAGATTGGAATACCCGATAGAATTCTTCTAAAACCCGGAAAGCTAAGTTTAGAAGAGTTCGAAGTTATGAAAGAGCATACAATATTAGGAGAACGTGTCGTCTTACAGATTCCAGGTTGGGAGCTCGTAGCGGATATAGTCAGGCATCATCATGAAAATGTAGATGGTAGCGGATATCCTGACGGTCTTTCAAAGAATACGCTAAGCCTCAGAGCTCAAATTGTAGCACTTGTTGACGTTTATATAGCTCTTACCGAAGACAGACCGTATAGAAAGGCATTGACTCCATCAGAAGCCTTAGAACTTATGCAAACCATGGTTGGTACCAAGTTCGATCCTGAGCTATTTAATGTATTCAGGGAAACCGTTCTTGAACACTTTTCAAATTCTGATATTCCTTTAAATAATCCTGGAGAATCATGCAAATTCGAGGATAAAGATAACTTACCCGGAGAGATGCGCGTATGAAAGTAGAGAGATTTAGTTTAATCCTTTTAACTATATTTGCTGTATTGTTTATAATAAGTTATTCTCATAGTCTGAAAATATCAAATGAGTTAGAGCAGACAAAAAGGGTAGTCAAAGCATACGAACTTTACGTAAATAATGATCAAAACTTTGAAAAGTTCGTTTCTGAAAATGACTTGAAAGATCTGGTAAATCTGGTTTCAAAACAAAAAATAACGTCTATACGAACAAAAATAGATAATGCCAAGAGCGCTTACAGAAATGGTAATTATTCAGAATCGGCTGACATATTGAGAACCATCAAAGACGAGGAAAACCCTTGGGCTGATGAGATATACTTTTACCTTGGAATGTCACTTTACAAAATTGGAGAAATTGAAAGTGCAAAGCTTTTCCTGTCATCGTTTATAGATAATTTCCAATATTCAATATACAGAAAAGAGGCTTTGATGTTGCTCAGAGAAATATCGATTGGAGACATGAAAAAACGAGTCGAAGAAGCTTTGAATAAACTATCAACTTCATATTAGTCTCCTTCTAAAATCCTTAATTCCTTTTCTCGGAGGTCTGGACGATGCTCAAAGATGTTCAAAGTCAACATGATAGTAGAAATGTCTATCTAAGAAGGGTTGGCGTTAAAGGTGTAAGATACCCCGTAGTTGTTCTGGACAAGACAAATGGTTCTCAGTCGACGGTTGCTACTGTAAATATGTGTGTTGATCTTCCAAAGAGATATAGAGGCACGCACATGAGTAGATTCATCGAGGTCTTAAATGAGTACCATCTTGAAATTAATCCAAAAAGAATTAGAGAGATACTTTCCAGATTAAAGGAAGTTCTACATGCCAAAAGATCCGTTATCGAAATATCTTTCCCGTACTTTCTCAGAAAACAGGCTCCTGTGTCCAGGAGTGAAAGTTATCTTGAATACGAGTGTTCATTTGAAGCAGAAATGTACGATGAGTCTTTTAACTTTCTTTCAAGCGTTAGAGTTCCAATACACACTTTATGCCCGTGCTCTAAAGAAATCAGTGAGCGTGGAGCCCACAATCAAAGAGCTTTCTGCACAGTCACATTTGAAAGCAAGGAAATGGTGTGGTTTGAAGAGATAATTGAAATTGTGGAGAGAAACGCAAGTTCGCCCCTATACACTTTGCTAAAACGACCAGATGAAAAGTATGTAACTGAACACGCTTATGACAATCCTAAGTTTGTTGAAGATGTAGCAAGAGATGTTGCACTTGAACTTAAAAGATATGATAAAATAAGATGGTACAAAGTTGAAGTTGAAAGTTTTGAATCAATTCATTTGCATAACGCATACGCCTGTGTTATGAGTGACGAAATTCATATTTAGAATCATTATTGAACGATTATCTCATTGAGGTGAAACAATGGAAGAAAAACTTATTAGAGTACTGAGTTACTTGGGATTCGCTGCAAAGGCAAATAAGATAGTGTTTGGAAAAGATATGATAAAAGAATATCTAAATAACCCAAAAATTAAGGATAAACTATTAATCATAGCGAAGGATGCAGGTGAGAGGGTTAAGAAGGATATTATAATAAGATGCGATATTAACAACGTTGATTATTTTGAAGTGTTTGATAAGAAGACTTTGGCAAAGGCTGTTGGAAAGAAGGAAATATCGGTTCTTGGGATTGAGGACGAAAATTTGGTAAGAGCAATCAAAACCGTTCTGAAAGACAAATAATGTTAACCGAGGTTCTTTAACTTCCAAGGGGGTGTTTATATGACTGAAACGAGAGTTGTAACGTTAGCAGAATACCCTTTGATAGATTTTGTTGAGTTAGTAAACAGAATCTTTGCTGATTATGTAGTTCCAATAAATTGGAACGTTTTATCTTTCAAAATGGACGCACGCGAAAACTCCATATCTTTTGCTGATTCGTTCATCTTTCTGCGTGGCAATGAACCGCTTGGTTTCATACTAACTGCTGTTCGAGGAAGCAAGGCAAGGATTGACGCGATGGGAGTAGTCACTAATGAGCGAGGAAAAGGTTTAGCCGAGCAAATTCTGAAGCATGCTTTCAGGCATTTGAAAACCAAAAATATAGATAGTATATTCCTTGAGGTTGCATCTTCAGATGAACGAGCCGTACGTTTTTACGACAAGAACGGATTCCGAAAAGTGCGTAATCTAAATACTTTCGTTTTGAATAATCCTCAACCATCGACAATCAAATACTCTTCATTTACCGCTGATAATAGGCTTGTCTATTCCATAGCTATCTCTAACGAGATAAATATCCCACGGAAAGTAAATTGGCAGCGTGAGCCAATTACGCTCCTACTTTCTGACGGAAGATATAACCTTGTACGATTGCACTTTAAAAATGTCGAAGGATACTTAGTATGGGGCAAGAATGAAGATAACAGTGCTTACATTGTAGATTGTGCCCCGAAATCTTCAGAAGATTTGGACTGGTCATCTATCATTAATATCTCGGTTGACTATATTCTCCAAAATACAAATGCTCATTTGATATCTGTTGTTTCTGTTGCGGAAGATGACAAGTTGCATCAGGCTCTCTTAGAAAATAAATTTAACATAGTATTAACTCAATACGAAATGTTCAGGAAACTCTAGTAGCAATTCACTTAGATTGACTTAGTAAACTTTTATAAGCTTTGTGCCACTATAGAAATACTCTAATATCTGTTGATATGTCCAGCCGTATTTTTTGGCAAATGCATTTGCGGCAACTTGACTCAAACCAATGCCGTGTCCAAACCCACCGCCATAGATGACTACAGAATTAATGTTTAGTTCACTGTCCCTAATTACATCAATGGAGTAGAATTTGCTGGGGAATGAAGAAAAGTCATCACGTTGTATCCCATTAAGTAAAGTGATTTTCTTTCCTGAAATATCAAAAAGTTTTCTAACGTCAGCTTCGGAAAGTTTATATATGCTGTCTGCCGTCTCTACAGTGAGTTCTTCCACGTATCTTCCATTAGTTCTTTTGCTTATATATATGTCTGTAATTTTCTCTTCATTTTCCTTATCCTCTTCAGTAACTCCTTCCTCAGTAACTTCTACGGGAGCATTATTCTTAGAATATTGTAAACAGTTAATTCCTTGCTCCTCTCGCAAAGATAAAATTTCCGCTTCCTCAATTTTTAAATCAGTGTTTTCAACAATAACAGGATTATTACTCCAATATTTTTCATCTAATTTTTTCGACAAGTCTAACACGCTATAAAGCAGGGTGCGAGTATTATCTCTTGTAGACTGAGAATTCTTCATTGACACTGACTTTACTTTCAGATTACTTAAACGCTCGTACAGTTCTTGTGGAGAAAACTCAACTTTCCATCTAAAAAATCCGTTCTCGACTTCAACAAAGCCAATCTCGCTCAGTGATTGTCTATCCCAGTTTTTCAAAAAATTCAGAATACTTTGTTCATCATCTAAAAAATAGATGCTTGCCATATTTGTACCGTTGATTTTCGATTTCAGATATGGTACCGACATTTTGAAGACATCCTTAACATCGAAGTTTACGCCACCTGAAACAGCATAGTAAAATGTCGATGCAGGTTTAGAGTTGTAGAGCATTAGCTCTCCGCTGGTTAATTTTACAGCACTTACTGCTTTTTCGTTTGTTTTTTGTGTGTTGTAGGCTTGGAAATTTATTGAATCGTCAATGTTTGCACCAATTTTTGTATACCTTCGATCAGAAAGAATCTTGTCTATAACGTATGTTCTGGCAACTACTGCTTGAGCTTTAAGAGCTTCTAAATGATAAGTCGAGGGCATTTCGCTTGAGACAACGGAATAGAGGTACTGTTCTATTTCTACATCGTTTATCAAATAAAATCCACCTTGTGTTGTGGCCAGTATTTCAAAATCGCCATAATACTTGTTTCTGCTTCTCTGAACGAGTAGAACATACGAATCAGAATTCTTACTTTTCAAATAAAACCTTGTTCCATCTATAAACGGTCCGAATATTCCACTTTCTGTTTCAATGTATACAAAGTCATTATTCTTATACAACATAACTTTTCTATTTCCTACCAGTGAAAGAAGACGCACTAAGTTATTACCTACCCCTGAATACAAATCATAAATTCCGTTAAGTTCTATTAGTAAATCGCTGAATTTATTTGAAACTATACCACCAACTGAATTAATCCTCGAGCTAACAAGAACTCTCACTCTTTTTGGAAAATCATTCTCAAAGGAAAGAATTCGTGATATGCGATCGCCTGAAAATTCAACGATCAAGTTTTTCACACCAGGGTAGAGAACATTAGCCCAATTTGATTTTTCATACCCAACCACTTTTACATCTTTTGACAGCTTAAAATCTCCTTCTAGTTCGAAGCATATCCTCTTTGCCTCTGAATCAAATGAGATTACTTTTGACAGGCGAGCAACATTTTTTTCTAAAATTATACTGTTTTTCTTTGTATCAACTTTCATCATTATTGCTGAGAATTCACCGGGTTGAAGTGCCATAGGATAGTTGACCAACTTAGTAAGCGAACCATCGTTTTTTGCAATACCGATTTCATAATTGCTCGGAAGAAGCTCCAAGTTTATTGGTTCTTCTTCATTTAGTTGACTAAACGTTGTGAGCTCTTTGCTGATCACATTCTCCAAATATATAACTTTACCCTTAAAGTATTCACTCTTTTGGTCCATCTTGAATGTAATTAAAAGTTTTGAGGTAATGGGCTTTAGATTTACAACTAAGAAGCTATCTGGTTTATCCCATCCAACGTATGTTTCACCATTTCCAGTGAAATACCTTTTGCTCTTATAAAACACATCAACAAATACTCTATAATGACCTGGATTAGAAACTGAAAAGCTGTTAATGAGGCTATGTGATGGAAATAACATTCTCATTCCATTAGGAGCTTCGAAAACTATCTCCGCAGCAAAGTCGTTTTCCAAATCTGGGGACGAGTCGAAAAAGATATTATCAGGGAACCTAATTTCTATGTTGATCGTAAAATTATTAGAGGCAAAAGTCTGTCCAAAAACTGACATCAAGAATGTTAGAAAAAGGACCGTGAGTAAACCAGGCAATACTTTCAAACTATCACCCCGTGAATATTATGAGTTAACGTCTCTCATTTAGTCAATAGCACATCAAGTATAGCAAAATAGTGACTCAAACTTCCAAGCAAAACAAAAAGATGCCAAATCATATGATGATATTTGAAACCCCTCCATACATAGAAGATAGCTCCAACCGTATATAATATACCACCAGCAACGAGAAACATAAGAGACACATTTGATACACTATTAACGAGCGGTTTAAAAACTAAGACAACCATCCAACCCATCAGTATATAAAGCAAAGTTGACAAAATCATGAATTTTTTTACAAAGAATACCTTAAAGACAATACCAACAATAGTTAAAGCCCAAATTATACTGAATAAAGTCCATCCAAGCCATCCTTTTAAGGATATTATAAGGAAAGGTGTATAACTTCCTGCAATCAGAATATATATCGATGAGTGGTCCATGATTTCTAAAACGTATTTTGCCTTTTTGTGTTGGATTGAGTGATATAAAGTTGAATTCATGTACAGAATAAACAAAGAAATACCATAAACTATCGCTGAGGCAAGTTTACCTCCACCTCCGTTGTTAGCAGCAACAATTATAAGGATAACAAAACCGGCGAGGCTTAAAAGTGCACCTACTCCATGAGTAACTGAATTTGCTATCTCTTCCCCTATAGTGTATTTTTCTATATTTTCTTTATCTTTTATTTTTGCCATCTTTGCTCCCCCTACTCAACAATCTAAAGAGCCATTGAAAGGCTTTAAGTCCAATAGCATAACACTGATCATTATATTATTTATTATACATCTAATTCATCAGAACACAATTGACTGAAAAACAAATGCACGCAAAAAACTACCAAGAGCTATTCAGCAATCGTTTCATTTAAAACATCGGATATTTTCACATTCACTGTTTCAACCATCATACCAGTCATCTCTTGAACACTCTTTTTTACGTGACAAGCAATAGAATTAGCAAACTCTACAAAATTACTGTTAAATTCAGCGGGCAGAGAAATAAAAAGTCTAACTATCTCCTTTTGGTCTTCATTTGCAGATTGTACTTTTTCAACAACTATGTTTCCTTTCTTAAAATTAATAACTTTATCTGCCTCTTGAATTCCAAGATACTCACAAATACTTCTGTACGCAATCTCTTGATAGACATTGGAATTTATTTCAACATAACCCATGTTCAACCCTCCCATGTTTTTGTATCATGCAGTTACTTAAGTTCGGTAACATGCATGTTTACATCTACATTTTCAATTGCAAAATGCTTCTTAAAGGATTCTATAATCTTATCTTTGACAACTGCAAAAGTTTCAGGGATGTTTATTCCATAACCAACAGCTACGTACAGGTCAATCGTCACACCGGAATCATCATTGATAACCAAGTTTGACTCTTCCGAAGAGAATATGTTTAAAACCTTCTGCAGCCAGTTTCTCGCGGATACACTTAACTTATCAGAAAGCTCTGTTAATGAGTAATATACTATTTTCTTTAACGCCTTTTGTGTCACTTCAACCTCTCCACAAGTTCCTTGAAACTTCACTATAATCACCTCCATACCACGGTTAAAATAACTTAAAAAATGTTACTGTGTAACATAGTATTTTAATACGCAGTAAATAGATTTTACTACTACGTTAAGATATGTCAAGTGGTTTTACCAAAAATCAAAAAGCCTCCCTGAACCCACACCGGATCAAGAACAGGGAGGCCATTTTACCAGTCTTCTTAGTCACAGAATCCATGGGAAGAAGTAATGAATAGCTAAGAGCATCAAAAGGACAAACCCCATTGCTCTGTGAATCACTATCCATTTCTTGCCTACTCTATTCTTGAAAAGGAAACTGATAAACATAATTAGTGCACCAAACCAGAGTATCCATCCTGTATGAAGCTGAATTCTTCCAAGTATCAGCATTCCGTGAATGAATCCTATTACAACAAGAGCTATCCCAGTATAAGTATGGGCATTCTTAAGAAATTTCAGCAATGGTATAAACACCTTTGGTTTTTTTGGAAGGTACTTGTACAATCTTCTGAACAAGAACAATGATAGTTGAAAAAATAGTAGAATAGCACTGGTTATTCCAAGGTAGCGAAAAAGCATTTAATCATTCCCTTCTTGTTTAAGTCATAGGTTATTTGAATACATATCCTACGACTAACCATTCTTTTCGAGGTGTACCTGTAAGCATAGAGCCGGCTTTCACGCCATCAGAATTTTTGGAGATATCGTAAACTTTATCATCGGCAATTACAAACGGTTTGTTGTTCTTGCCGTCGAATTTCGCAATGCTTTTTTCATCAAATACGTACAATCCTATTGCATACAATTTGCTCAGCAAGTTAACGTGACCTTGCAATGAGAGTATTTCATTTGTTAGGTCAACACCCATATCATGTCCGTAATGCTCACCACCTGAGAATTTTCTTGAATAGGTTGCATCGTAGACTATTCCGTACACGGAAACGTATATCTTTTTCTGGTTTTTTCCATCGAATTTTAACATCTCATCTGGCGTAAAGACAAGAACACCATACGATGGGAAGGATTTGATTTTGCTTATCCCGTGTGGTGAGAGTTTTAAAATATCATATGTCAAATCTTGACCAGCTGTATGTTGATTCTTGTGGTTTCCACCACTCCATGATTTAGAATTGCTCAAGTCATAGATAATACCGCCCACAGATACCATAACTGGAGCATTCTTACCGTTGTATTTGGATAATTCAGAGTACGTAACACCAAGCAATCCCACAATTTTGTCTTTCGTCAGCAATTTTGAATCGATTTCTGAGAGTTTTACGTGCTTTTTCAACACTGAACTACCAAGATTGTAAATTACACCTTCAACAGAAACCCAGCCGGAAGTCTTTTCAAGAGTTTGAGGTGAGATGATTTTGTACTGACCACTGAAGTTAGAAATGTTGAAAATGTTGTCAAGATGTCCGGCAAATACAGTCATCACCATAACAACTAATAGCACTGCTGCTGTTGAAAATCTTGTCATAATTCCACCTCCTTGCAACTCCATTTTTTATTATATCAGAAAATAGAATTCTAAGCAAATTAAGACTTAGTTTTACCTAAATTGAAGTTAGAGAAATTTGACTACTTTGTTGTTTAGAAAAAACAAAACATGGTATAATTATATATGCTGTACATTGTGTGGGATGATAAATTGTACTTTCAATCAGAAAGGGGTGGTGCTATGGCAAAGAGCTTTTTTCAGAAGCAACCCATGATGAGAAAGATGTTGTATGCTCTATTGCCTATTTTATTGTTCTCTGTATTTGCTTACGGTTTCACAGTTTTGATTAATGCCGTGGTTGTGTTTGGCGTTGCCATTTTGGTTGAATACGCATTTGAAAGGAACAAAAACAAACCTGTTAGTGAAGCTGTTCTTGTCACGGCAATGTTGTTTTTGCTTTCGCTTCCTCCAAAGGTTCCATTCTGGGTAGCAGCGCTTGGAATTGCGTTTGGAGTGGCTTTTGGTAAAGAAGTATATGGCGGTTTTGGAAGGAACGTTTTTAATCCCGCTATTGTTGGAAGGTTGTTTATATATATAACCTTTCCAGTCTACATGACTACGAATTGGGTCAGACCTTCCATTCTTGGTCTTGATTCCATTACTTCCGCGACGCCTTTGCAGATATTAAGAGAGAACGGTCTAGTTAATATTTTAGATTTATTCTTGGGTTGGCGCGCTGGCTCTTTTGGTGAGGCGCCTGTCTTTCTGATTCTGGCAGCTGCTGTATATTTAATCTACACAAAGACAGCAAGCTGGAGGCTTATGCTCTCCACATATGGCGCTGCTGCATTGTTAACGTTCTTCTTAGACATTCTCAACGTGCCCAAGGCACTGCCAACATTACCTGCTATCATGTCTGGTAGTTTGATTTTTGTAACAGTCTTTATGGCAACAGAGCCAATAACTGCACCAAAGAAGGTTAAATCGCAGTGGATTTATGGAATGATAATAGGTGTAAGCGGTGTTATTATAAGGACGTTCTCACTATTCTCTGAGGGATGGAGTTTCGCGATCTTAATAGGAAATGTATTCGCACCACTTCTTGATGAAATTATAAAAGAGAAAAAAGTGAAAAAATCCGTTCCTGAAGCAAAGAAGGTGGGAGCATGAAATTTGACAGGGAGAGTAAAATTTATACCGTGATTTTTACTTTTGTTATATCTTTTGTTTTTGTATTTGTACTTTCTGGTTTGAATTACTTAACAACGTCAAAGGTAAAGATCAATCAAGAATTGTTTACAGTAAGGGCTGTTTTGAATGCAATGGGGATAAGTTATAAATCGAATGAAGAGGCATTGGAGATATATAAATCGCAAGTTAAGGTTGAAAATGTAGGTTCGTATACCTTATTTTCCGCTGTTGTTAACGGTGACGAAGTATATGCTATTTTATTCAACGGAAGTGGTCTTTGGGGAAATATCTCCGGTGTTTTGGCTGTGAATAAAGACGTCTCAAAAATAGTAGGTATAGATTTCATATCTCAAAGTGAAACACCGGGACTTGGTGGTAGAATCGAAGAAAGTTGGTTTAAGGATCAATTTAAAAACGAAAGTCTTGTGAATGATAGAATCATCGTATCAACAACAAAAGTGAGTGAAACAAAAGACGATGGTCAAGTCGATGCAATAACAGGTGCAACTTTGACTTCAAAATCTATTGAGAAAATCATAGCAACTTATATCCCCATTTTAAAAGAATTGTTGGGGGTGAAGTGATATGTCAGATTTCAAGAAGATTTTCAAGAACAACTTTTGGCTTGAAAATCCTGTTTTTGTTCAAATATTAGGAATCTGTTCTACTTTAGCAGTCACAAACAATCTGCGCAACACACTTATTATGACTATAGGTGTTACTCTCGTTACCGCCCTGTCAAATCTCACTATCTCAATGATAAGGAACATCATACCTCGAAAGGTCAGGATGATCACTCAGGTTCTTGTGATCTCATTCTATGTGATTGTCGTTGATATAATACTGAGGGCGTACGTACCTGAGGTTAGTAAAGCTCTTGGTCCATATGTTGGATTGATAATTACCAACTGCATCATAATGGGACGTGCAGAAGCGTTTGCGCAAGGAAACAAGCCTCTAATCTCGTTCTGGGATGGTTTCACAGCCGGTCTCGGATATATGTTGGTGCTTGTCACCGTTGCTTTCTTCAGGGAGCTTCTCGGATTTGGTACAATCTTAGGATTTCCAGTTCTACCTGATTCCTTTACAAAGTGGACAATTATGGTAATGCCACCAAGTGCATTTTTCGTACTTGCTGCTTTTATTTGGATAGTGAGAGGTGCACAGATAAAGAAAGATATTCAGACATCGAGACAAAGCGTACAACAGCCAGCACAAGTAGGGGGTGATAAAAGATGACAGGTTTAATTCCTAACATAAACCCATTAATTCTCTTCTTTGCATCTATCCTTACAAGCAATATATTATTAACAAACTTCTTAGGGATGTGTTCTTTTATATCTATTTCAAAAGACCTCAAGTCTTCTAACGGACTGGGCGTTGCTGTTACGCTTGTTATGACCGTGACCACGGCTCTGAACTGGTTGATAGAGAAGTACATAATTCAACCACTTGATTTAGGTTATCTTAGATACATAGTTTATATAATCGTCATCGCGGCTGTTGTTCAGGTTCTCGAGATGATAATCGATAGAGTTTCACCAACACTTTATATGGTCCTTGGTATATTCTTACCATTAATAACAGTTAACTGTGCTATCCTTGGTGTTGCACTTTTCATGCAACTGCGCAATTATTCTTTCATCCAGTCAGTCTTTTTTGGTTTAGGCAGCGGAATTGGCTGGTGGCTTGCAATAGTTCTTTTGGCTGCAATTAGGAAGAAAACAGACAATGCTCCTGTTCCAGCCCCGTTAAAGGGTGTTGGTATAACACTTATCACTATCGGAATCATGGCTATGGCGTTCATAGGTTTCGCTGGCATGATAAACGTTCAGTAAAGCGGAGCGATTTTGTAAAATGGGCAGGTGATTTGTATGAGTATGATTATTGCGCCTTTAGTTGTATCAGCGGTTAGTACAGTCCTTGCAATAATTATCACCATAGTTGATAGCATAGTAAATAATTACGGCGAAGTGCAGATAGATATAAATGATTCAAAAAAGGTCTTGAAAGTAAACGGAGGTTCTCCGTTGCTTCAAACACTCAGTTCACAAGGAATTTTCGTACCTTCGGCTTGTGGCGGGAGAGGTAGTTGCGGTGCATGTAAAGTTAAAGTCCTGTCCGATGTCGGTCCACATCTGCCCACCGAATTACCGTACATGTCAAAAGAAGAAATAAATGCTAACGTAAGGCTTGCATGTCAAATAAAATTGAAAAAGGATATCAAGATTTACTTGCCGGAAGAACTCTTCAATATTAGGAAATTCAAAGGAATTGTTGAAAGCTTGAAAGATGTTACGTACGACATAAAGGAATTAAGAATAAGGCTTGTCGAGCCTAAAGAAGTTAGTTTCAAAGCAGGTCAATACGTTCAACTGGTTATACCACCTTACGAAAACATAAGAGAATCAACACAAAGAGCATATTCCATTTCTTCTTCGCCAAGTGATAAGAATCATGTTGAGCTGTTGATAAGATTAGTTCCTGGTGGTATAGCTACCACTTACGTTCACAAATACATGAAAGAAGGAGATATTGTAGAGGTTGTTGGACCTTTCGGCGATTTTTACATGCGCGATACAAACGCTGATATGATAATGGTTGCTGGTGGAAGTGGAATGGCACCGATAAAATCCATAATCTTCGATATGTGGGAGAGGGGAATCACAGATAGAAATGTTTGGTACTTCTTCGGAGCTCGAAGTAAGAGAGATCTGTACTACGTTGAAATTTTCAGAGAACTTGAAAAGAAATGGGATAAATTTCACTTCATACCAGCGCTTTCTGATCCACTACCGGAGGATAATTGGGACGGAGAAACAGGACTTATTACAAATGTTCTTGATAAATATTTGCAGAGTGTTATACCAAATGAGAATCCAAAAGAAGGTTATTTGTGCGGTAGTCCCGGAATGATAAACGCGTGTGTCCAGGTTTTTGATAACCATGGAGTCAAAGATGTCTATTACGACAAATTCGCATGATGAGGGGGGATACATATGAAAATGACTCCCAAATATATAAGAGCTCAAGAGAATATGAAACCAGGCAAGATAACAGCAGATGGATTTTTAGGAGATGATGATAGAAATATCGTAGATATAATAGCTGCGGATGAAGAAGAATTTCAGTTCTTAGGGCTTGATTTTGTTGAGGTAGCGAAATTGATGAGAAAACTTATGAAAGAAGGTCTGAAAGGGCTTGGCGAACCGATTAGGTTCGAAAAATGGGAGATACGTGTAGACGAGGCACGCGGATTTTTAGCTTGTCCATTTCAAGACGGGATTTTTAGAAAGCGCGTAGCGGTTGTGAGAAATGTGAACAACAATAGTGAGTTAATGTACAGTGAACTGTCCATTCATCTGCTTGCGGCGCATCATTTCCTTCAAGGAAAGGGTGCAAGATTTAGATTAGAACCTGCAATTATTAAGGCAGTATTATACGAATGAATTTTCTTCACTACTATTAAAGGAGGGGGATTTATGAAAGTTACATTTTTGGGACATGCCGCTGTACTTGTAAGCGATATCGAAGAAAAGTACAACGTGATAATAGACCCTTTCATATCCGGAAATCCTGCTTTTCCAAAGGGATTTGAGCTTCCAAAGATTGATTACGTATTAGTTACTCACGGACATGCTGATCACATAGGAGATACTGTAGAAATCTGTAAGGAGCATAGCTCCACTGTTATATCAAACTATGAACTTTGCAATTATCTCCAAACCAAAGGGTGTAAAGTGCATCCAATGCACGTTGGAGGGGTATACTACTTTGAATTTGGGAAAGTGAAACTCACACCAGCACTCCACGGTTCTGGTATTCATGATGGAGATAAGGTAATATATGGGGGTAATCCCTGCGGATTCTTGATTAAAGCTGAAGGCAAAACTATTTACCATGCTGGTGACACCGGTTTGACAAAGGAAATGGAACTATTGAAAGGCGTAGACATCGCTTTCATACCGATAGGCGGTAATTTCGTAATGGATGTGGAAGATGCGTTAATCGCTGTTGAAATGTTCAAACCTAAGACTGTCGTACCTATACATTACAATACCTGGGATATAATACATGCTGATGCCGAGAAGTTCAAAGACGGTGTAGAAAAACTTGGACTGAGATGTGTTATTTTGAAACCAGGTGAAAGTATTTCTTGTGAAGGCGTCTAAATATGATAAAAAACGAAAGGCTCGCAAATTGCGAGCCTTTTTCACTATTATCTTAAACTAAGCTTGATTAATTCTTTGGTTTTGCAATTTGCACAAGCGGCCGTGATGGCTTCTTGCCTCTTCTTGAACTCTTGTTGAAAGTCTTCATGATTATTTCCGCATCGATTTCGCTCACGTCTATAAAAGAATAGGTTTCAAATATACGCACGTTGTTAATGTTCCTTTGTTCGATTCCCGTCTTTTCAGAAATGTACTCAACGAGTTTTTTCTTGTCGAGGCCTTTTGAAGTTCCAAGAGCAACAAACAATCTCACTGTTGAATCTTTGCTAACATTCTTCGAGAAATCCTTTGGCTTTATGTTTCCGTATCTTTCGACATCTATTCTCTCTTTGAGAAGGGCGTGCAGGAGCATTTCAACAACTTCCGTAGGTCCCATCTCTTGAAGAAGTTTCTGCGCTATATCCTTATATAGTTCATTTGATACATGGGGCATTGATTTTATACTTTCTACAATATTTTCAAGCTGTCTATTAAGGATTTCTTCAACCATTGGTACTTTGTCTTTTACAATCTTGGCTTTTGCAAATCTCTTGACTTTTGAAAAGTGATAATATTCATCTTTAGTAACGAATGTAATGGCAAACCCTTTTTTTCCTGCTCTGCCAGTTCTTCCTATTCTATGTACATAATATTCCGGGTCTCTCGGTACTGAATAGTTAATCACATGTGTAAGACCTTCTATATCGATTCCACGAGCGGCAACATCGGTGGTCACAAGAATATTCAATTGCCTCTTTCTAAACTTGTCGAGAACTCTTTCGCGTTGGTACTGAGAATAATCTCCATGCAAACCATCTGCGTTGTATCCAAGATCAGAAAGTTTCTTTGATAGTTCGTCCACTTCGGATTTTGTTTGACAGAAGATGATACCGTAAAAACCAGGATTCATATCAATAATTCTGCAAAGAAGTGGTAATTTATCAGCTTCATCGACTTCGAAATAAATCTGCTCTGCATTCTCTGTGGTTAGCTCTTCTCCAACTGTTGAGATGTGTTCGTATTCTTTCATGAATTTTCTTGCTATGTTAACTATTTCCTTTGGCATAGTTGCCGAGAAAAGGAACGTTCTTTTAGACTCTGGCGTTTGTTTTATAATCTCCAAAACGTCGTCAAGAAATCCCATGTCTAACATTCTATCTGCTTCATCAAGTACCAAATATTGGACATTCGAGAGATCCATTGTCTTTCTATTAATGTGGTCAAGCAGTCTTCCAGGTGTACCAACAACTATGTCAACGCCTTTTTCCAGATCCTTTAACTGCCTTTCCATCGACTGCCCACCATATACTGTGGCTATTCTGATTCTTCGGTTTCCTTTAAGACTTTTCAACTCTTCGTATATCTGCAATGCAAGTTCCCTTGTTGGTGTTACTATCAAAGCCTTGATACTCTTGCCTGATTTGAAGTCAATTCTTTCAAGTATTGGAATTCCGAAGGCTGCGGTTTTCCCAGTACCAGTTTGAGCTTGCGCAATGATGTCCTTATCTGTTCCCAAAGCTATTGGGAGGACTAACCTCTGTATTTCCGTTGGTTCCACGTACCCTTTTTCTTCAATAGCCTTGAGTGTTTCATCGCTTAAACCAAAATTTTTGAAACTAAGTTTTGTTTCAACACTTGTCGTACTGTTCATATGTTCTTCTACCTCTCTCCTCGCGATATTTTCTCCACCCCTCACCTTGCTTTTTTCTCTTTACGATAAAATTCGGGCGGATTTCCAATCAGCAAGGAGAAAGGTGTGGCGTGCAATATGTTAGATATTCACACATGCTAAGTAAGTTTAACACACTTTCGACAAAGTACAATTAACATCCTATTAAGATTGATTACAATTGCGTTCTCGTATTTGGAAAGAAAATGTTCTTATACCAACTTAGCAAGTAACACTTCCTTCATTTGACGTAAAGCGAATTCGTGCATTGCCTTGTCAAAACTATCAACGCACTTTGTATGGACAGTTGTTTCTATTCCTCTATTTCTAAGCTCCTCAACCGTAAATAGGACACATATGTGAGTAACCAGTCCACCAACATGAACACTCGTTACTCCGAGTTCTTTGAGCAGATTTTCTAAGTTTGTTCCATAGAACGCAGAGTACCTACTCTTCTTAATTTCGTATGCCTTATCGTATCCAACTAAAGCTTCTTTTAATTCATCGACAATTTCACTGCCCTTAGTATCGTGCAGACAATGGACGCCCCATACGTCGAACTCATAATCGTTATCTTCGTGCCAATCTCGAGTGTAAATGATCGGAAGATTCCGTTTTTTGAAATCATTAACCAATTCTATTATTGGAGAAATGACATTCTCTGCACCTTGAAAGTATAATGCACCACCTGGTTTTGCAAAGTCGTTTTGTAAATCAACAATTATAAGAGCTTCCATTAGAACCACCCCCTGTTTAGACTTACGTTTTTATTCTGTCGCCTCTTCATTATCTTTTGTTATTCGATATCTTCTTATTGCTTTCAGTATTTTATTCATCGTCTCTTCGTCTGGTGCTTCAATTGTATGTAGGTGGATACCGTTTGATATTTCAGACAACGGTTTAGTACCGGTTGAGGCAAGCAGAGATACAAATTTCTCAACTTCATCAAGAGTCCCCACATCTATACGACCTGTCAATTCTCCGTATATTGGATGCTCAACTATAACATCGAGAACCTTACCACCGTTTTCTACAATCTTTTTGAGTTCGTCATATATATCACTCACATTGTGTTTCACAGCAATGACCCTTCTCACAGTATTGCCATGGTCAAAGACATATCCATCTCTTGTGGAAACAATTTTGTATCCTTCCTCTCTTAACTCAGCGATGTCTGAGACTATCATTTGTCTACTTACATTAAACATCTCCGACAAATCTTTTCCCTTAATGGGTGTCTTACTCTTCTTAAGCACTTCTAAAATCTGATACTTTCTTTCCATTCTAATCACCCCTGTTTCGGTGTTCAGCTTTATTATACAACATTTCACAAAAAAATGTTAAGAACGGCAATTACTAACTACTGTGAAAAAATAAGGCGGGGCTTGAAAATTGCCCCGCCTTCGAAAATCCTAAAATTTGCTAGATTTTGTTATGTTATTATTTTCTTTCTACCCTTGGCTTATCATCGTAGGTAGTTATCTTACCGCCAAGAACATTCTGTATATATTCTACAACAACGTCAGCCATGACGTAGAAGGTATTGTATCCTTTTTGACCCTTGAGAGTTGCGTATCCGTCGCCACCCGCTGCCATATAGTCATTCGTGACAACTTTGTAAATCTTTTCTGGGTCAACTGGTTTTCCACCGATGAGTAACTCTGTAAGTTTTCCGCCTTCTGCTTTCCATGTTGCGCCAGCAACCTGTAAGAATGCTCCCTGACCGTTCGGAACGGAAGCGGCGTATTCAAAAACCTTAACTAAGTCAGAGCCCTTCATTTCAAGAACGTAAAGGGTGTTTCCGAATGGCAGCACTGTGAGTACATCGCGAATCTTTATCTCACCCGGTTTTATCGATGCCCTTATACCTCCACCATTTGTAAGTGCCACATCTGCACCTGTTTTCCACTTCATTGAATCTGCTATCAAGTTTGCGAGGTTCGTTGTCTTTGATCTGACATCCGCTCTTTCACCGTTCAGGAGTATTTCGGTTCTGCCGATTACCGTATCAAGTTTTGCGCCACCTAATTTTTTGAAGTAATCAAGAGCGGTCTTCACATAAGGTGCTTCAGGTGTCACAACCTGGTATATATTCTTACCTGCTTCGTCTTTTCCAACAACCTTTGATTGGATAACCGGTATAGCACTCCACTCTATTTTTACAACCTTACCGTTTTCAACTTCCATATCGATTTTTCCAAGAACCTTCGCCCATTCAAATGCTTGAACAATTGGAACACCATTGACAACCATTGGTGATGTCATATTTGTATGGCTGTGTCCATCAATTATTAAGTCTATACCTTCAACATTCTGTGCCAATTGGTCTGCAGTCGTATAAATATCTGAATATCCTTGCCCAACGCCAAGGTGTGTGAGAGCGATTACAACATCTGCCTGTTTTCTAATTTCTGGTACCAATTGTTTTGCAACCTCGATAACATTTTTGAATTCGAGGTCTTCTGAATTTGGCCCCTCTAAAATCTTAGTATGCTCAGTTGTAAAACCAATTATAGCTATTCTAACTCCTCCAACGTTCTTAATTATGTATTGTGTAAAGAGTGGTTCGCCACCTTTGTAAATATTCGCACTCAAGAATGGAAACTTTGCCCACGAGATTTGTTTTAAAAGCACATCGCGTGGTTTGTCAAACTCGTGGTTTCCTACTGCGACTGCATCAAGCTTCATTCTGTTGAGAACGAAAATGTCAGGTAAGGCATTTAACAAATCCGACTCCGGAACACCTGTATTGATGTCACCAGCGTGTAAGAATAGAACGTTTGGATTTACTTTGCGTTCGGCATCAATAATAGACGCAACTGTTGCGAATCCGCCAATGACATTTCCTGCTGAATCGGTGAAGGACCATGCATGACCATGAGTATCATTGACGTGGAAAACCGTGATCTTAACCGATAACGCCAAAAGACTCAACACTAAGAAAAGCAGAACAATGTACTTTCTCATACCTTATCCCTCCTTTTAAAGATATTGGCAAAATTAATTATACTACAATAATGTTAATTAAAAAAGTTTTTCTATAAGCGACATGGCGATTTCTACAACAAAAAGGAGAATAATCATCCATTCTAAAAAGTTAGCCTTACTTTCGCTGTGAATTTCAAGCAATACACTAGCAACTTCAAAAGCATGGTCAAGTTTTGTTGTAACATTTTTGTACCGTCTTGATAATTCATAGTAACGGGAGAGCTTCTGATATATTTGATCATAGACTTCGCTTTCCCAAGTAATGTCTGGTTTATCCAGAATCATAACGTCGGATAGTATTTCGTGGCGAGTCTTCAATATTTTCATTGCTAATCCGAGAGATTTTCTTCCTTTTGCTACTTTTCCTTTTTCAGAGAGAAATTTTTCTATTTCGTCTATGAGAACACCTGTCTTTTGTTCAACTCGCTCTAAAGAGACACTCTGAGCTAATACGAATGCTACAGTTGCGATAACACCGTCGTCAAGCTTTGGAATGTAAAACCTATCTTCAAAAACCTCAAACTCCTTCTCTTTATTCGCTATAATTTCGAGTGTTTCAACAGAGGTATGTTTGACCTGACCAACCACGTATTCATCGAGCTCTGATAGTAAACTGTTAAATTGCTTTGTTGGAACATTCAACCCGACAACAGCACCAAATGAATAGACATATACCATGCCATCACCATACTTGAACTTAAAAGGTTCTTCCCATCTTATGTACTCAACATGCGAGGATTTCTCTTGCATTAATTTTTTTATATCAATATCATCACCTAAATCTAATGCTATGAACTTCACACAATACACCTCTCATTTTAGGATAATTTCCATCTTATTTTCCAATTGCTCAATTACAACAAGGTTGCCATAAGAATACACTATTCTACCACCATAAATCGAAAATGCTCCTCGTACTCTTAAATAATAAAACCTCGGCAAATGGTGACCAATAGGAATCTCAACGCTTAGTTTGTTTGCAAATTTTCTTATTATGGGTTTTTGAGTTAAGAAATCATAAAGAATCTCACCACTCTCAGATGCTGTGTGATTTCTCAAGAAAGGGTAATACCTTGTCATAGTCGAAAGAAATTCTCTAAGGCTATTATACATCTCCTTCCAAGTTTTCCCATCAGGATTTCTGTCTTTGGAGAATAAATCATCAGGATGCAGGAAGTACTGAAATGTACCAAAGGTCATGAGTGAAAGTATTGAACTTGCCAAGAGATTTTCAGCGGGATAGTATCCAAATGTGGTTCTCGGCATTACAACAACTTTTCCATGAATAACTTCAAATTCATCGAAAAGCTTTTGAGTTGTGGTGTAAGATGTGCCTATGACTTTAATGCTTGGAAAAGTTCTTAGCAATTCTTCAACTCCGAACGAGTCTATTATATTATTAGGTGCGACATAAACATATGGTATGTAGTTGTCTCCTAATGTGTTCTTTAGAAAAGTTTTGTAAAGCTTTAGAACCGTTTCGAGATTTTCAGGTTTCCAATTTTCTTGAGTCAAGTGAATATGATTGTATCCGTGCAACCCTATCTCGTAAGAGCTGCTGATAAGTTCTTGAAGAGCTCGCATCTGTTCTGGTGTATTCGTATACTCTTGAAAACTAAATGGCCAAGTCACGGAAGCATTATAATTTGCGACAAATATAGTAGTATATTTAATCGAAAACTCCTTCGAAAGTTGCTTCATCATTGGCCACCAGATGTTGTAGTAGAACTCATTGTCAGTGATATCTCCAAATTCTCTCGTAATTATGTCAATCTTCCTTTTATATGCAGGTAATGGAAAGTCATCAAGATGCATAGACCAGCTGTTCACTATAGGTTGTATTGATACTTTAAGCTGTGACAAAGCACTTTGCATAAGCAAGCCTCTGTAGGTTTTACTTACCAATTCAATTGGGTAGAATATCACGGTACCATTTCCAAGTGGAATTGACCAAACAAGCGCTTCGCCATTTGATGAGGTTACAAGAACCTTCGAATTTTGTGGTGGTTTTTCCCAACTGATGTTCTTCTTTACATTAAATTTCAAATTTGCCGGCACTGGAAAAACTTCGTCACTTACTGTCATGTAATCAACAAAACTTAAGTTACTACCTTTTCCAATAATAACAGCAGTTCCACCATTAGATAAATAACTTACAAGGTTCTTGTCGGCCGGTGGATAACTACCACCAAAATGAAACACCAAATCATATGTGGACAGTACAGATGACATCTGCTTTTTCCATTGATATTTGAATGAGGTGTAATCAAGAGCTTTCCGAAGCTCATAGTTATCTTGACCAACAACTAATATTTTGAATTCTTCATCATTGCCAATAAGTATGTTCGAAAAAATCTTCTGAAGGTCGAGTACAATTTTCCCGTCATCATCGAAAAGATAGTTGTACGCTATCAGTCCACCAAGTGGACTTAGAAAAGCCATGTTATATGTATTACCTTGCTGATCTTTCAGTTCAACAAGAGTTTTGATAAACGTACTTATTGGTGTGTAGCGCTCAACATCTCTTTCATTTTCAAATTTCAGCAAGGTCGTGTTTATAAAATTCTCATTTATATTTATGGTACTTGGTTTAACCTTTCTCCAGCCGAAATAGTATGACAAACCAAGCAGATTATACACAGAATTGATTTCATATAAACCCGGATGGTTTTCACCAGATGAATCAAGTGTTGCTCCGAGATTGTTTATAATGAATAACTTTCCACCATTGATCAAAAACATCGAGAGTTTCTCGAGATACTTCTTAGCATCTCTCATTTGAGGCGTGTAATAGCATGTTACTATTAAATCATAATTATTTAAATCAAAACTGATGAAGTTCAGACTTTCGACATCAATTATTTCGTAATCTTCAAGTATGTCTTTCAAGGCTGGGGCAACATACTTCAGAAGGATACTGTATCCATATCCCTGTTCTGATCCCTTATACAGCAAGAGAGTCTTTGAATATACAATTGTTTCTGATAGTATTAAAGACCATATTAGAACAATCATGACTTTTACAAACTTATTAAGTGTTTTGTATTGCACTACTCAAAACCTCCTCATACAACCTTCTGTACTCGCTAATCATCTTTTCTAAGTTGTATTTTTCCTGTACAATTTTTCTTCCATTTTCACCAAAAGTTTTGCACAAGTGTTTATCTGATGCTAAAACATCAAGTTTTTCAGCCATGGCTTGATAATCTTTCGGCTCAACAACAAAACCAGATTGCCCATCAGGGTCAAGCGCGATTTCTGGGCAATTCCCTACGTTTGTAACAACAACTGGAATGCCTGATGCCATAGCCTCTAATTGTACAAGCGGTTGACCCTCGGAGATACTGCTTATTAGCAAAACATCGATCAGAGGATAATAATCCAAGACATTCGCCCTGCCAGTGAATATTACCTTTTCTTCCAAGTTAAAAAGTCTAACAATGTCAACGCACCTTTGATAATATTCTTCATCCTCGTCTGTTGGTCCGATGATGTACAATTTTGAATTTGGATGCTTCTTTACAAAAATATCGAACGCTTTAATTCCAGTTATCACGTCTTTTATTGGCACAACCCTGCGACCCTGGCCAAAGTGGGATGTGAAATTGGAGGGATGAGTTAACAAATAAAAAAGAGAGTTAACAAAAAGGGGGAACCGTGCCAAAATTGTATCGAACACCAATCAATACGAAAGGAGGCACAGTTCCCCGTGATCAAAGTTATTATACCAGAAAAATCATTAGAAGCTATTGCGAAAATTGTCTTTAAGAGGTCAAGGAGGATGTTTACGAGGAAATATTCGGATTTAGACATATTAAGAGTCATCATTGCAATGTGTTTGACGAAATGTCAGTATGTGAGGGAGTTCTACGATGAAGTCAAGAGAGGGAATATCTATTATCCATACAAGTTACCAACTCGGCAGACGTTAACGTATCGGATGAAATATATAGACAAAGCGAAGATATCAGGAATAATGAAGAAGGTAGCAGGGAGCATACTTGCGATAGATTCGAGCGAGTTGAGAAATAAGAAAGAGAGATTGCATGCGTTGTACAACAGCAAAGAGAAAGTAGTAGTGGACTTCGAGGTAAGTGAGAGGCGAGAATGGGACGTAGGGATAGAAATGACGAAAGGGTGCAAAGGTAGTTTAATAATAGGAGACAGGGGATATCACGTTAAAAAGTTCAGGGCAGAAGGGGAAGGAGAAAAGATAATCAGGCCGAGGGGAAAAGCTGGTGAAGAATTCATGAAAAGTGAGCTGATGAGGGCGATATACAGGAAGAGGTGGGAGATAGAGTACTATTTTGAAAGGTTGAAACTGGGATTAGTGATAGAGAAGATAAACAAAGCGACGTTGTTTACGAAGTTAACGATAAGGTTAATTGGGCAGGAGTTAACATACTTGATAGGGATGCTGAAGAAACAACCGAAGCTATACACAGTTCTGTTCACTTAGATTTTACATTGGCCAGGGTGACAACCCTGCCAATCATTCCTATGTTAAATGTGTCATGTTCGACAGGCTCGATTGCTGAAAACTTTTTAACATCAATACCATTGGGAATAACTCGAGACTTGCGGATATCGGCGTTCAACTCAAATTGGAAGAGCTGATTTTTTTCAAAGAGGGTTGTTAGCGCATCACACTCTTGATAAGCAGTTTCACTTATGAGTCTGAAAATCTCAATCCATGTCTTCTTATATATTTCTTGAATACTCGTTGATTTTATGATCTCTATTTCTCTTTCACGATGATATATCCCGTGTTCTGTTACTATCAGCTTTCCCTTGTGTATATATTTTCCAGAAAGAGCGCTGAGAACTGCGTAGCCGGTGGTTGTTGAATGATATATATCAGCTTTTGGTGGGATTGATTGGATGGCGCTTAAAATTGGAAGCACAAAACCTATAATTGTCCAATAGAAACTTGGAAACCCTTCTTCATAAAAGTAACGTTCGTAAATGTCAACCAGAAATTGCCAAAATGTCTTGCTTTGAAGTATATAATCAATATGTTTTCCTGAAACAGATCTAAGGATGTTAGAAAAAAACTCAACTCTACTTTCCTTCAAAAAGAGTAGTTGTCTTATGTTACGAACTATTTCCTTTTCATCTAACATTTCTCCGTCCTTCTTGAAATCCACAGAAAAAAGCGGATATTCGTACACGCTCTTCAAATTAACTGGCATTTTATAAGAAAAAGGACGTGACCATTTCCACGGTGCTAAATGGACCACGTCGAATTCTACGTCAGGTATATTTTCAATTATCATTTGAATCCATGAAGAAACCCCACCTGTAATGTAAGGATACGTTCCTTCAACAATCAAGCATACACGCATAAAATTACGAAATTTCTATGATCTCAACCTCAAATATAAGGTTCTTTCCAGCCAACGGATGGTTTGCATCAAGTATCGCAACATTTTCATTGAGTTCCTCAATTCGCACAACGAAGAAACCACCGTCTTGTTGGTGAACTTCAAGAAGGTCTCCTACATTAGCATCTTCAGGAAGCATCGATCTTTGAACACTGAATTTTAAGTCTTCTCTTACTGGGCCATAAGCTTTTTCAAAAGGTATAAGAAATTTCTTCCTATCACCAATTTCCAAACCGATAAGTTCTTCTTCAAAACCTTGAATAACTTGACCTGCTCCAACTACAAATTCGAGCGGTTCTCTGTTGAGCGAAGTGTCAAAAACCTGACCATCCTCAAACATCCCTGTGTAATGAACCTTGATCTTATCTCCATTCTTAATACCCATAAAATCACATCCTTTGTTTTTTTCGACATTTTGATTATAGCACAAAATTTCAAAATCAAAAGTCGCTTCTTTTTCTCCTTACTGATCCTTGTTTAACGAACACAGAAACATAATGCCTTTTCGTCGTTGTATTAGGAGTATGGATATGAATACTAACATGAGTTGTTCTTCTAAAAAGTGGAAAAGTTTTCTTCGCTTTAGGAACAGGTCTACTTTTCTTGCTGTTCTGCTTTTCTGATAATTTGTGGGCCTCAGAATTAGTATTCTGTTCTGACACTTTATACATCAGGTAGAACACAAACAGTGTGAGTAATGTGTTCAATAGATAAAACAATCCAGTAACTCCAAAAAGCTTATTGTAATCTGTCTCACCGGTTACAGACAATTTTGTAAATATTTGTGCTGACACTGCCCGCATGACATTATTAACAAAGTAGCTCAATCCTGAATATGTAGCTATGTACTGTCTTGGAAGATAAGATAGGCAGAATACCATGTAGAGCGGTGTTGAAATATTTATCAAGACGTATCTGAGAATGTAAGCAATGCTGAAAACATATGAATTAAGCATGAAAATTGGCATCAGGAAAATTAGAACTGAAACACTAAGGTATATCAAAAACAGCGACAATTTATAGCCGTATCTGTGAGTAAGTTTGTGTGAAAAAAGAGATGTCGCCGCTGTGGATAACTGAGATATCGCAAGCACAACAGTAATCATAGCCGTTGAGAATGAAAATAGGTCATAGAAAATGACATTTCCAAAATTTATAAAAACTCCAGCAGCCAAACTAACAAGCGCACCGGAAGATATGTAATAAATTAACATTATCAGCTGTGACGGTGACAATTCATTTTTCCTCTTAATTAATCTTTTCTTTATACGAACATTTGGAAATGCCAATACTGGCAATATAGACAATATTGCAAGTATCATTGAGATATTGAGACTTGGATACAGACCAATACGTTCTGAGAGTACCCCAGCACCGAAATATCCAATGACACCGGTGATCATTACTATAGCGAAATTTATATTGGAATTTCTTAGCCTCTTTTTTTCGTCTGAGTTTTCAATAACGGATATCGTGGGCATTATGACTGATGTATCGAAAAATCCAAACAAAAAGGATATCAAATACAAGTATAATGATCCTTGTACATTAAGAAGCCTAAGCATTCCAAATAATCCATAAAGAGGCATCGTAAATAAGATGGTCTTTTTTCTTCCTATCTTATCTGAAATCCCGGCAAACAAGAACCCCCCGATAGCCATTCCCCAAGAATAATAAAATGTTGCATTTCCTATAACAGCATTGGGGATATTATGTGACTTAAGATACAAATTAAATAGCGCAGTGTAAGCAGCACGCGATATACCAACCAGAAGGGTATAAAGATTGATAAGAAATATCAAACCAATCCCCCCAATATTCCTTTAACATTCTTCCCTTAAGTTAAATCCATAAAAGGCATCGTAACTTCAGCCATAAAGCAAGATTGTGTAACGGATTTATGAATAAAAGCCTGTATGTTCATCTTCCAGAATGATTTAAAATAGCTCATTACGGATTATAGCACAAAACCTCCAATTTCTATCTTTGCAATTATGTAACGACAAATGTGTTTGTTAAGTAAACTCATCTAACTATGGACACCTAAAATTAACATATCTTTTTCGTCTTTGTTACCTATGACTTGTTTAATTAATTGATTTTTCTGCAATAGAATGTATGATATTCTACGGAACACTTCTGCGGGGTGATAAGATGTTTGAGGGTTTAAGGGATAAGTTATCCAATGCATTTAAGACATTGGCTGGTAAAGGAAAGATCACAGAGAGGAATATAGAAGAAGCCATACAAATAGTAAAGACGTCTCTCTTAGCAGCAGACGTTAACTACAAAGTAGTTAAAGAGTTTGTTGAAGAGATCAAGAAAAAGGCACTTGGCGAAGAGGTGCTTAAATCACTTACTCCTGATCAGATGTTCATTAAAATAGTTAGAGACGAACTAATAAAATTGTTGGGTGAGAAAGAATCGTTCAGGTTGATTCACAACCCATCGTACGTTATGATGGTAGGTCTTCAGGGTACCGGTAAAACAACAAGTGCTGCTAAGATAGCTAACTATCTTAAAAAGCAAGGTAAACATCCAATTTTAGTTGCCGCTGATACTTACCGACCTGCAGCAATTGATCAGTTGGAAACCTTAGGAAAAAAGATAAATGTGCCAGTCATAACTGGTGATAGAAAGAATGCGTTGAAAATCGTTGAGGAAGCAATGAAGCAAGTTAAGGATAGCGGATATGATGTCGTAATTTTAGATACTGCCGGACGTTTACATATCGACGATGAAATGATGAATGAACTTGAAAAGATAAAGGACATGGTAAATCCAGATGAGATACTCCTAACTGTCGATGCCATGGCCGGTCAAGATGCCGTTAATTCTGGTAAGGTTTTCAACGAAAGGCTTGACGTGAGTGGATTTGTTGTTACAAAACTCGACGGTGACTCACGCGGTGGTGTAATACTCACAATAAGATATATCACCGGAAAACCCATTAAATTTGTTGGTGTTGGAGAAAAGATAGATGATTTCGACGAGTTCTATCCCGACAGAATGGCAAACAGAATTCTTGGTTTAGGTGATGTGCTTTCTCTGATCGAAAAAGTTGAGAGAGAATTAGACCAAGAAAAGATGCAAAAGATGGGCGAAAAATTCATGAGAGCGGAATTTACTTTGGACGATTTCAGAGAGCAGATTAAAGAGATCAAAAAGCTTGGAATGGACAAGATTCTTGAGGCTCTGCCTGGTGCGCCCGAAGTCGATTTGAACACAAGTGAAAAAGAACTTAAGAAAGTGGAGGCTATAATTAACTCAATGACACCAGAAGAGCGAAACAATCCTTCAATAATAAACGCAAGTAGAAAGAAGAGAATCGCCAATGGGAGCGGTACAACAGTGCAAGATATAAACAAACTCTTGAAATCTTATGAAGAAATGAAAAAGCTTATGAAGATGATGAAAAAAGGGAGAATGCCATTCGGTTTGAAGGGCTTGAAATTCTGACGATGTCATCACATAGAAAACTTAGGAGGTGTTGTTAGTGGTTAGGATTAGATTAACACGCATGGGAAAGAAGAAACAACCATTCTACAGAATCGTCGTCGTTGATCAAAGAAAGAAACGCGATGGTGCGTACATCGAGAGCCTTGGTTATTACAACCCACTCAAGGAACCATATGAAGTGAAGGTTGACATTGATAAAGCAGTTGAGTGGATGTTGAAAGGTGCTCAGCCAAGTGAAACAGTTTCAAAACTTCTTGGAAAACTTGGACTTTACGAAAAGCTTGAAGCTGCAAAAGCAAAGAAGTGAGAAGTTTAAGGATAAGCATTCTTGACTATGGAACGGTCAGAAGGAGGCATAAGCGTGAAAGATTTCCTCGAGTACGTCCTCAAGTCAATAGCAAAACACCCAGACGATGTCGTAGTAGTCGAGTATGAAGAGGGCGGAAAAAAGGTTTTTGATATTTCTGTCCATCCAGAGGATGTGGGTCAGGTTATCGGTAAAGACGGCAGGACAATCAAATCTATTAAGATATTGCTTTCCGCTATGGCCGATGATTCTGACTTCATCCTGAAGGTGATAAGATGAGGAAAGTAGAAGAACTTTTGAAAGAAAAGATACCTGTTGGTGTATTGAGTAATACTCACGGTTTAAATGGAGATTTGAAACTACACACTTTTACAAATGTGCCAGAAGTAATTGCTAAGCTCGTTGAAGTAATAGCATATAATGAGGCTCAGAAAAAGTTTACGTATTGCAAATTCGAAAAGATCAAAAAGGCTCACGGATATTTTATTGTCCACATAGCTGGTGTAAATACTATATCTGAAGCTGAGAAACTTAAAGGATTTGTAATTTATGTAGACAAATCGGCATTTCCAAAGTCGAAAGATGGAGAATATTACTTCTACGAACTACTCAATTCCGAAGTCTATGACGAAAACGAAAATTATATTGGTCTTGTTGAAGACATCGTAGAAACTGGGAATAACGATGTGATAGTTGTGAAGAAGAATAAAAGCTCTAAGGAAGAGATTATGATTCCAGTTATTGAACGGTACGTTCTAAAGATCGACAAGGAAGGAAAGAAAATTCAGGTCAAGCTTCCGGAGTGGTTAGAGTGAGAGTAGGTGTAGTTACCATATTCCCGGACTTTGTAAAAGTAATAAAAGATTACGGAGTAATTGCACAGGCTGTTGAGAATGGTCTCATTGACATTGAAATATTTAATTTGAGGGATTTTACAACAGACAAACACAAAGTTGTTGACGACTACCCATATGGCGGTGGACCGGGTATGGTAATGAAGCCCGAACCATTTTTTAGATTCTTCGAGTTTTACAATCAAAAGTACGGAAAACCTTACGTTTTACTTACAACACCACAAGGAAAAAGACTTACAAATAGCTTTGCTCAAGAATTAGCATCAAAGGAACATATACTGATAATTTGCGGTCGGTACGAAGGAATAGATGAGCGAGTCAGTCATTTTGTCGATGAAGAAGTATCTATAGGTGATTATGTTCTTACTGGTGGAGAGTTACCTGCAATGGTAGTTATAGACGTCGTGTCAAGGTTTGTATCAGGAGTCGTTGAGGAGGAATCGGTAAAGAACGATTCTTTCTACAATGACTTATTAGACCACCCACATTATACACGTCCAAGGGAAATTGAGGGTTTCAAAGTGCCAGAAGTGTTGGTCAGCGGCAATCACGAAGAAGTAGAACTGTGGAGAAGGAAAGAATCGCTCAAAAAGACGATACTTAAGAGACCTGACTTGTTCATGAAACACGCATTTGATGATTTAGACAAGAAGGCTTTAATAAGCCTCTTCAAGGAGTTGATGTCAAATGCTCAATAAAGTTTACACTGCGCTGATACATTACCCTGTGCTCGGGAGAGACGGTAGAATAATAACCACGGCTGTAACTAACTTAGACATACACGATATAGCAAGAAGCTCCCGCACATACAATATCAAAAAATATTATGTTGTCACTCATCTTCCAGCTCAGCAAGATATCGTAAGAAAGGTGCTCGGTTATTGGACGGATGGGTTTGGTAAAACCTATAATCCAAATCGTTCTGATGCATTGTCTATTGTCGAGCTAAAGTCATACGTCGAAGATGTCATAAAGGACATAGAAGAATCGGAAGGACAAAAACCAATAGTTATGTTCACTTCAGCAAAAGTCAGGCCAAACACAATAACATACGAAGAAGGAAGAAAGATTATCCTTGAAGACGAAAGACCAGTATTATTGCTTTTCGGAACTGGTTGGGGAATGCCTAAGGAACTCGAAAATATGTGCGATTACTCTTTGGAACCAGTAAGAGGAAAGAGCGACTTTAATCACCTATCCGTTAGAGCAGCGGTAGCGATAATACTTGATAGATTGATTGGTGAATCAGTCATCGAAGAAAAGTAAAATAGCAAAAGGGAGGTCATACATATGAGCATGGACAACTTAGTGAGAATCATCGAAAAGAGCCAACTTAAGGAAGTTCCTCAGTTCAGACCTGGAGATACCGTAAGAGTCCACGTGAGAGTAAGAGAAGGTGACAAGGAAAGAATCCAGGCTTATGAAGGTATCGTTATAGCTATCAGAGGTTCGGGAGTTAGCAAAACGTTCACAGTAAGAAGAGTTGCTGCAGGCGGAATAGGTGTTGAAAGAATATTCCCACTTTATGCTCCAACCATTGAAAAGGTAGAGGTTATAAAGAAAGGAAGAGTGAGAAGGGCAAAGCTTTACTATCTCAGAAACGTCAAGGGTAAGGTGAAAATTAAGGAGAGAAAATAAAATGCCCAAATCAAATATTACAGATAAAAGAACAAAAGAAGGGCAGAAAGCTAAAAGCATAGTTAAGGAAGTTTTTTTGACTTTAATCTATGCGGTAGTTGCAGCAACTATAATAAGAATTTTTGTGTTTGAAACAATGCTCGTCCCTACACCATCTATGGTCCCCACAATAAATGTAGGGGACCGTCTGTTTGTTGAAAAAATAACATATTCGGCACGCGAACCAGAAATAGGAGAGATAGTAGTATTCTATACTCCTTTCCCTGACGAGAGAGCCCAGCAAATGCTAAGAGCATTCGACAAGTTCATGGATATGTTCACACCAAAGCAATTCTCAGGCTCTGTAAAATATGTTAAACGTCTTGTTGCAAAAGAAGGAGATGTTATAACTCTCAAAAATGTCGACGGAAACTGGAAATTATTTGTAAACGGTAAGATACCGGAACATTTAAAGAGCGTGAATTATACTCTTGAAGGAATATTTAAGTATCCAAAACTGTGGAGCTATCTTGCTGAGGCAAGCCGGTTGAGAAATGACAAGCCAAAATACCGAGAATATCTCTTTAATTTAGCTTCAAGAGATGGGAACGAGATTGCGAATATAGTATTTAGCATATTGGGTGGTCTTGAGCCTGTACCCTACGGTATAGATTACACTGTATTTGTCGATAGATATCTTATCCCAAACAATATCGACTTCTCAAACTATGTATGGGAAGAGAACGGGCAAGTTTATGTAAAGATCCCAAAAGGTTTCTATTTCTTCATGGGAGATAATTCTTCACAAAGTCTTGACAGTAGATATTTCGGTTTCGTTCCAAAAAGTGCGGTTGTTGGACGTCCAATTCTTAGAATTTGGCCTTTCAAAGCATTTGGACCTGTTCAGCCATTGATTGCAGAGAAGAAATAAGAAGAATGAAGCGGGGAGCTTTCCCCGCTTTTTTGTTTTCTTATTAGTCTATTTTTGAGCTTCTTCGATAACGGCATTGAGTGCTTTGAAGAAATCGACGCCAGACTTTCCGAGTTCTTCAATTTGTTTAGAAATTTCTTCATTTTGTTTTAACGCTTCAATAGCACCTGCTGGATCAAAAACTAAAAGTACATATGTGTACACAAGCGCTCCCACTCTTTCTTCCCAGATCGCGTAGATGTAGGCACCTGATACTTGAGCGTCAGAAAAGAGCTGTGTTACTCTTTTATAAGCATCGAGAGCAACACTTTTGACTTGTTGTGCGTTTTGTCCAGTAACCGACTGGAGTTGTCCCTCAACTAATGTAGCAAATGTATGGACCCTTGCTGTGAAATATTCGGAAAGTTCTTTAAACGCGTTAATTTTTGCCTTATCACGTGCCGTTACAGTGTCTATTCCACCACCGATACTTTCGCCACGAAATGCAAGAAGCTTCCCTGATTTGTAAAGTTCCGCAACCCTCTTCTCCATACTGTTGTTAACGTACACAATATTTGCATCTTTTGGTATGCTCTGTATTCTTACACCGTTTGCTGTTATCCATTGTACGTCCTCTTTTGGTAAGAGAAGAAATATAAGCAATCCTGCTAACAGAATTCCTGAAACCACAAGTATAATCCACGCTGTAGTGCTATCTAATCCCATCGTTTCAGCCTCCCCTTAGACATTTGCTTTAAAGCGACAGACGGTTTTGATTATTTTGTAACTTGATATGTATTATCTGATGTCTTTTTGATCTTCAAAACATCGATACTTGAAAGGTACCTTTCGAAATCTGAAGGAGGTACGTTTTCCAATTCGACAATCAGTTTTGTATCAACCTTTTCTATTACCTTCATATCTTTGAATTTTGCGTTCAAATTATCAAGTAATATCGAACCGTAAATGGTCTTTTCAAGTATGAATGTGTACCTATAAGCTGCTTTCGTTGCTACATTTTCGAATCTTAACGAGCTTATCAACTCATTTACGTAATCTTTGAATTTCTGTCCCGAGACAGTTTTTGAGATTGCCGCCTGTTCTGTTGCTCCAGTATTGGTTTCTTCAAATCTCGGTGCTGCAAGTATATTACCGGTGATTGTATCAATTATTTGAGTTGTTACAAGCGTGCGGACAGAATAAACCTTATAATCCGAAAGGTATGTTGATGTGTAATTTACTGTAACGTACAAAAGATACCTTGCAGCGCTCAGTGCAGTTATCTTTGCAAGCGTAGCTGGTGGAAGATTAGTTTTCGCTTGGGTTTCGAGTACCTTTTTCGAAAAATCCTTCGACACGAGGTTTATTTTTGACCTTGTTAATTCGTCAATCAAGGCCGGTTCAACATATCCGAGAGTATCACCTTCTGTTATAATCATAGCAAAACCAGATGGTGCATTTCTGAGCGCATCTTTTACGTACGCTTCAAAAACGTCCTTTGAAATCGTAGAACTTACAAGAACGTAATACAAACCGCTATACTCGCCTGTAGCCGTTATCTCATAGTCAATAGCTCCGACAACTTTGCCGAGGATGTAATCGTCTATCGGTATGTCAAGTAGTTCTCTATCCGAACCAGCCAGAAGTTCTGATGCTACTTTTTTGATAGTCTTTACAAGAGCATCTTTAATTGCATTTTCCCGCATAAGCTTTTGGTCAGAAAGTATCTTTGACGTACCACCAGCAATAATCTTTATTTCCTGCTCACCTTTATAAGTTGTTCGCAAAATATCAGGATCTTGGGTAACGCTTCCCGGTGCCCAGGCACTCTCAACAATACCAGATAACGACACATTCAATTTTGAATTTGGAGCTTTTACTATGGCAGACAAAACTGCTGTTCCATTTTGAAGGGTAACTAAATCCTGCGTTTCAATATTATCACCATAGACGAATAAGGATTTCACAGTACCGGGCTCGACTTTCACCTCGACCTTAACCTGCTCACCAAGAAGGACTTCCTTAGGACCGCTTAGCGATATTTTGACATCCTTCAAGTAAGGTCTGAGTTTTTCAGTATCTATTAAATTCGCTGGTAAATCATTGACTGTCGCAAATAACTGGTTTACCAAGTCTGCAGCGTCGAATGCAGTTTGTGCATCTCTAACCTGTGCAGAATTTATATTTTTTATGAGCCCTTGAACTTTATCATATTTTGATTTTATTTGACTTATCAAACTAGTAAGTTCCTCACTGATTTTGGGTGGAAACACATTTTGGGAAAGGAGTGGTTCGTACTTGTCAGCAATATTCTTCGCAGTGAATACCATCTTGTTGTCCAGCAAAGTTTTGCCGATATTGATCGCTATGTAAGCTTCTAATGCTTGCTTTGCCTTTTCTGCTTCTATATATACTTGCACTTTGGCGTAGTATTGATTCCCGGATTGCTTTCTTTCGACTAACCTGTAAGTAACCCCCGTTAACTCAAATTCTGTTTTCGTCTGTATAGTTTTTTCATACTGGCTTTCAAATTTCTCCCTGACTTTTCCATCCTGGATAACTGTTGTTAGCTTTTCTTTCAGCTCTGCAGATGTTTTTACCTGAACATAGAGCTGTTCAGTTAGATTCTTTAATCCATTATTCTTAGCGATTTCCTCTGCTTCCAATTCTGTCTTGCCATATCCTTCTCCGTATGCCTGAATGTACGCACTTGATAACTGAGCTGGTGGTTGTACTGGAGAGGTAGAAGGCTGTTGTGGAGACTGTGTACCCTGAGAAGGTTGAGTTGGTTGAGTCGGCTGCGTTGGTTGAGAAGGAGTAGATGGTGTTGCCGAACCTGAACTACTGGACATCACTTTATTAATGTCTTCCATGGTTTTAACAGCTGAAGATGTGTCTAATGGTCGAGAAGGTTCTTCCTTTGGCATAAGGAAAAGAAAACCAATTACAATAGCACCAACCAGTACTGCGGATATTAATATAATTGTAGTTGTATCCATGTAAACACCTCCTTGCCTGCACTACAAAGTGCAAGTTTAAAATAAAATTACCCCCTGCACACCTGCAGGGGGCAAGAATAAAAGTATATTACTTTTGTTCCATCGGAGTCCCTTTTGTCGCTTCACCGAGAACTGCATTCAAGTTCTCGAAGAAGTTCACTCCTTGCTTTCCAAGCTCATCGACTTTTTGTTTTACCACTGCATCAATTTCAAGTAGCTTTATAATCTGAGCAGGATCGTAGACTAACAAAGAATAGGTGTTGACTACATTACCTTGTTTGACTGTCCAAACGGCAAAAACATACGCTCCTGAAATATTGGCATCCGCGAGCAGGGATGTAACCCTCTTATAAGCATCAACAGATGCGCTGACTATCTCTTGCTTATTACCTGACACTTGAACGTTTTGAAGCTGACCTTCTACAAGTTGGGCAAATGTCTGCACTTTTGCATTAAGAAACTCTGCAACTTGTTGATACGCACGAATCTTTGCTTTTTCCTTGTCTTGAGACGTGCCTGTTCCCTGTGCTTCGCCAACAAACGCAATAAGTTGCCCTTTTTGAACAAGACTCTTCACACTTGCGGCTTTCGACTGATCCACAAATATAATTTCAGCATCGTTTGGAATTTTCCAGACCTTAACCCCGTCGACCTCAATGTACTTATCTTTTGGCATCAAGAAAAATATCGCACCGACAACTATACCAACCGCTAAAACACCGATAAGTACCCATGTTAACAAATTCTGATCCATACAATTTCCCTCCCTAATTTTTGAAGCGTACAATAATTTGACTTTCTAAAATCTGAAATCGTTCAATTCGAAATTAGGAAGGTTGAATATAGAAAACCATTTCAACTATTACACCCTTACCCTTTTCAGATAAAACAACCATCTTATCTGAGAATCTTTTCATATTTGGTAGCCCCATTCCAGCGCCAAATCCAAGTTCTCGGACATAGTCCGGCGCTGTAGAATAGCCCTCTTTCATTGCAAGTTCTATACTTTCGATACCCTTGCCCTTATCTTCTACTCTCACAACTATCCTATCTGGATATATAAAACAGAATATCTCGCCTTCGCTTCCACTGTGGATAACAACATTCGTCTCGGCTTCGTAAGTAGCTACCGCTACACGTCTCACGTTTGATGAATCTATTCCCTTACTTATAAGAAACTTCTTTAGCTGTGCAGCACCAACTCCAGCAAGATTTATGTCGAAATAATCAACCTTGAAATAGAAATCTGCCCCTTTTTTGTCAATTTCTTCGCCCGTGACAAGGGATCTATTCAGAATATCCTCATCAAGTACCTCTTTCCGACGCTCGTCATGCAAATAAAGAAGACCAAGTCTTGTAGCAACAGCGGCTAAAATGTCGTTTTTGGTTACGATACCAACGAGACGGTTATTATTATCGACTACTGGGAAACGACCATACCTATATCTTTCAAATTGTTTAATTACATCTTGCAAAGTTGAATTTTCATCTAAGCAAATAACATTCTGCGTCATATGTTTTTCAACATGTTCGTTGAGAGTACCATTTTCAAGGCACTTAATAATATCTTCTATGCTTATTATTCCAACAACTTTTCCTTCATCGTCCACAACTGGGACACCTGAAATCCTCTTTAGTCGCAGGATCTCTTTTACCTGAGCTACCGTTCTATCTGGTTTCACATACACGACGTCCTTCGTCATAAATTCTGATACTTTGATATTAGCAAAAACTTTTTGAACCTTTTCAAGAATTTCTGTCAAGTTATACACCCCTTAAGAAAATATTCGATAACCATAGATTACCAATTTGTTTGAACCATTATGCATTTAATGAATGAGAATTCAGCATCATTCAACGTTTTTGCGTACTCAAGAATTTCTGGTGATTCGGCTCCGGGTTGGAACCAGAATTTTCTAAATCCGGTACCGTAAGCCTTCTTCAGTTCTTCAATCCCAATTTCAGGTGGAACGATGAAAACGATAAGTTCCGTATCGACCGGTAATTCTTCAACACTTTTGTAAACTTTCAGTCCTTCTATGAAATCATACCTTGGACTGACAGGGAGAACATCGTATCCTTTTTTCAATAAATCTTTCAAGACTATATTCCCAAACTTTTCCGGATTAGTTGTGGCACCTATAATAGCTATTTTCTTAATCTGTCTCAAATCCATTCTAACACCTCCGACTTTATTATACTCATTCAATAAGGCTTTTCTCGAAATCGTTTATATCTTTCTGAATCGATGACATGAAATCTATAGAGTCAAAATTATATCCACCAAAGACAAGTTCTTTTAAAATTTTCGCTGGTCCGCTGTCAAGTACACCATTTTGAACCGCACGTTCAACTTCTTCGTAAGCTTTTTCGGGTGTGTTCGCTCCTCTGTAAGGGCGGGGCTCAAGAACGGCAGTGAAATAATCGGCAACCTGCAATATTTTATCTTTGAAACTCATTTGGTTTCCCCTGAGTTTCCAAGGATAACCGCTCCCATCAATTCTTTCTTGATGCCTGACTGCTGGCCAGAACCATGGTTCGTCTTCATGCTCTAAAAGTATAAGATAGCTGTAATAAACATGTTTGCGCATTATATCCATCTCAGCTGCTGTTAACTTCCCCTTTTTTTCGAGGACTTCTATAGGTGTAGTTATCTTTCCTATGTCGTGAAATAGACCAGCAATAAAAAATTCGTGCTCATTTAAAAGAATTTCTTTCGCAATAGCAGCTGAGACTTTCGCCACTCTCCAACTATGTTCTCTTGTAAATTGGCTCTTTGAATCAATTATATAAGCAAGCACGGCACCGATTTCTATAATCTCGTCTATGGTAAGCTTAGTATCTAACTTGAATTCCTGGATCAATCTTTCCCTGTTAAACCCAGCTTTAATGTCGTAAAGCATCCATCTTATGTACTCTTGCTTAATAACCTTGAGCGCGGCATCGTAAACACTGCCGAAAAATCTATTCTTGATCATGGACAAAGGTACAAGAAAATCCTCATAAGTTAGTTCCTCATCATTTACTAACACATACTTAGAAATCTCTTCGCTTATAGAAATGACATTTGCGGCAACATCCTTTGTTGATGACTCATTCAAGTAATTTGGTAGTGCATGATGTAAAAGTATACTTGAAGAAAGATTTGGAAAGTGTTTTAAAAGTGCGGAAATTTTTGAAACTTCGAAAGACGATATAAGGGTATGGTCTTTTGTTGGAGATTCATATGTCGGGATGTCTTCTTTTATAAGAAATTCGTTGTCAATGTCATCTAACAAGATACCTTTGTGTGGAGTAAGGACACCTATATCGTGTAATACACCGGCGTAAAACATTTCAAATTCATCCAAATTCAGTTCCTTAGCAATTTTCGATGCCAGAAAACCGACCTGAAGCGAATGTATACCAAATTTTGGAACAAACATGATTGTTTTCAGCAGCACATTTATCATGATCTCACCTCTAAACATATTATATCATACATCATTAACTACAGACCGTGAAAATTAAGTCTTGACAATTTCTCGTGATATGTTAATATATAACACGGTTAGTGATGAGTCTTTCAAATGCATATATACAAGGCCCCATAGGATAACGGCTAGTCCATCGGATTCTCAGTCCGAGGGTCGGGGTTCGATTCCCCGTGGGGCTGCCAGATTCGACGCCCCCATAGTTCAAAGGATAGAACGGCGGATTCCTAATCCGCAAATGGAGGTTCGATTCCTCCTGGGGGCACCATAATTGGGCCGCTAGCTCAGTAGGTAGAGCACCTGACTCTTAATCAGGTGGCCGTGGGTTCGAGTCCCACGCGGCCCACCAGAGTTTTTTAAGGCATTTAGTTGAAGTGGAGGCGCCCGGCTTCCCACCCAGCGGCAATCGGCTAGTTGGGTTCAGATCAGAAGTGTTAAAACTTAAATTCTATAAAGAATGAATCAAGCGGGCGCATGCTCGCTTTATTTTTTTAATCCTACTAAGGAGTCAACTATGCAAAATTAAATTTTTGTTTTGAGTGTGAGATAGCATAATCAATATTGAACTTCTCTTTCTTTCTCAACATTGCGTACAACGTTCGCAATAACTTGTGTACTACTGACATTATCGCTTTTTTGTACGGTATACCTTGCTGCCTTTTTCGTTCATAGTATGTTCGGAAATATTCGTTGTGAATCACTACACTCACTGCCATTAGCCATAGTATTCGTCTTAGGTGGGCATTGCCCCTTTTCGATATGTGTCCTTCTACTTTGCTTTTGCCTGATTGGGCAATGCTTGGATCGAGTCCACAATACGCAATGAGTTTTTTGTATGTACTAAATCTTGAGATATCTCCAACTTCTGCCAAGAAATGCATCGCGCTGTTTTCACCAATACCTGGTATTGACGTGAGTATCTCGATATCAAGGTTTATCGCACTACATTCGCAATATTCTTTCATCATCTTGTCGTGTTCTTCAAGCTGTTGCTGTAAAAATTGTAGTTCTTTGATATTTTGCACAAGAATCTTTTCTTTCATCGGCCAATATTGAGCAATCGAGTTATTAGCGAGTTCTTTAAGTTTTTGAGCATTAAGTTTTGTACTTCTGCCACGGTCTTTGGAAAAGAACACATCCAGATTACGAGCCTTTTGAATAGCCTTGGCAGAAGGGAAATGAGAAAGAAGATTGAGGATAGTGTCACTGTAGATATTGGTAACTCTTTCGAGTTCAGGGAAAAGAACGTTGAGCAGTTTTTCGATATTGCCTTTAACTTTTGCGATGCGGTGGATAATGTTTTCGCGTGCTCTGACAATATCACGAAGCTCAGAGTTGACAAAAGCAGAAGAAGGAATTTGATGTTGTAGGTAAAACAAAGCAGTAGCGATAATGCGAGCATCGATTTTGTCGGTTTTGGTCTTTCGAAGAGAAGCAAAGTTTTTAACAGTTAGAGGATTAAAAACAGCGCAAGCAAAGTCGTTGGAAGAAAGGAAAGCCAGAAGGTTGAGATGATAACAGCCAGTAGATTCCATAGCGATGATGATGGATTGTTTTGGGAAGGCAGAGAGTTTGTTTGCGAAGGAGGAAAAGCCTTGCTGGGACATATCGAAAGAAGATTCGAAGATGATGGAACTGGGATTAGAGATAGCGCAGACGTTGAACTTATCCTTGGAAACATCGATGCCGACGAAAACAGGGAAGTTATCCATGAAAAATCCTCCTTTCGAATGATGAGGGCAGGGAGCCTGCTGAACCAATCCTCCATGCTGACGAGGGCTGAAAGCCCAACCAACTAATCATGGTTAAAGGCAGGCAACAGACTCCTTAAATGGCTTAAAAGCCAAGGTGACATAAGTTGTCCTGCCCTCAATTTTTTTAAGCTAAATTATTTATACCATATTTTTATGTAGGAGGGTGAAACTTATTAAAAACGAGAAGGAAAAGATTATAAAGAACGAAGAGATTCCATTCTCTGAACTGAGGGTTGTTGATGAGGAAGGAAAAGCTGTTGGTGTAATGTCTAAGAGCACAGCAATTGACTTGGCAAAATCAAGAGGGTTAGATTTGATTTTGGTTGCACCAAATGCTCAACCACCAGTGGCAAGAATTTTGGACTACGGTAAATATAAGTACGAACTTGCAAAGAGAGAGCAGAAGGCAAAGAAGAACCAAAGGATAATAGAAGTTAAAGAAATGAAATTTAGAACCGCGATAAATGAACATGACTATCAGACAAAACTTAAGCACATTAAACGGTTCTTGGAAGAAGGTAACAAGGTTAAGGTTACCGTGATGTTCAGAGGCAGAGAAATGGCATTCATGGACAAAGGGAAGGAGATATTAGATAGAATTGCGAAAGATATAGCTGATATCGGTAATGTCGAAAAAGAAGCGAAGGTTGAAGGCAGAGATATGTGGATGGTTCTTAAACCCAAGAATTTGTAAGAATAGAATAAACTTTTACAGGAGGGATGAGTCATGGCTAAGCAAAAGATGAAGACAAGCAAAACCGCAGCAAAGAGGTTTAAAGTAACAAAGAATGGAAAAATAATGAGAAGGCATGCAAATGCGTGGCACAAAACTGGAAAGAAGAGAAGATCAACGCTCCGCGCTTTAAGACTCGAAGATGTAGTTGCAAGTTCTGATAGCTCAAGAATCCTTAGACTTCTTGGAAAAAAATAATCATAGGGAGGAATAGACATGCGAGTAAAGAATGCTGTAAATGCTAAGAAGAAAAGAAAAAAGGTTCTGAAATTCGCCAAAGGATTCAGAGGTGCACTCGGCAGAAGATATACCCTTGCAAAACAATCCTATTATAGAGCTCTTAAATTCGCTTTCGACGGAAGAAGAAACAAGAAAGGGAATTTCAGAAAGCTCTGGATAACAAGAATCAATATAGCAGCGAGAAATGAAGGCTTGAAATACAACGAACTCATCCACGGATTAAAGTTAGCAAACGTAACCATAAATAGAAAGATGCTTGCTGAGCTTGCAGTCAACGATCCAGTGAGTTTCAAGGAATACGTAGCGATTGCGAAAACGGCTCTTGGAAAATAATTGATAATGATTCTCAGCATCAAGGGGCTTGAATAAGCCCCTTGTTTTTATAAAAATCTACAATAAGGAGGAATTAAATTGCAGAACTCCACAATTGATAAGAAACTTCGCCAAGTTGCAATAATAGCTGTGGCAACGAATTTACTGCTCGCAGTACTAAAAGTGACCGTTGGGCTGATTTTCAAGAGCATGGCGGTTTTAGCGGACGGTATAGACACATCTACCGATATCCTGACATCTTCTACAATGTTACTTGCAACGATAATTTCTCGAAGACCACCAGATAAGGAACACCCTTACGGACACCAAAAGGCTGAGAACATAGGTGCTAAGATAATCTCTTTCGTCGTATTCTATGCTGGCGTGAGCCTACTTATTGAAAGTTTGCATAGACTTATAACAGGGCGTTATCAAGTTTTGGAAGGTTTCTTACCCCTTTTAGTCGCGGTATTGTCGGTCGCTGGAAAGACATTCTTGTTTACGATTGAGTACTCTACAGGTAAGAAATACAAGAGTAATTCAATGATTGCGGAAGCAAAGAATATGAGAAATGATATACTGCTTTCAGGACTTGTGTTCCTTGGGGTTGGATTAAACAAAATTGGATTAGCATGGATGGACCCTTTGATTGGTGTCGTGATGTCTGGTATAATTATAAAAGTGGCATGGGAAGTATTTGAAGAGAACGCTCACGAGTTAATGGATGGTCTCAAGGAAGAAGAGATGTGGATTTACGAAAATATATTCAAAGTGTGTAAAGAGTGTGGTGCTCTAAACCCACACAAAGTCAGGGTACGCAAGGTCGGTGGGAAATTCGATATAGATATGGATATAGAAGTCACTGGCACTATGAGTGTAAAAGAAGCACACGATATAACAAAGTGTATCAAAAGAAAACTCAGCGATACAAAGGAAATATATGATGTCGTAATTCATGTCGAACCGGAGGAAAACGATGAAACAGAACCTTTCGGATTGTCAGAAAAGCACTAAAGTTGACATATTTCTCAAGTCTTTATTTGTTGCTATAATTCTACTCTCTTCTCTTGTCTTTCCACTGACATTAGATGAAATCGCTGAGAAGTCAAAAACTGACCCAGAGTTTGCCTGGGATATGTATCTTGTTTATGTTTCAAGGCTCGGTAGTAGCATATCTAAAGATGAGGAAGAAAAAATCGAAAGAATTGGAAGGCTTGTAAACGCAAAACGCAAACTCAAAGATTACGAATTTGCAGTGAAAGAAGATTTGTCACAGCTTGTTGAGTTTTCTAAGAATTTTGAGATTCTTAAAAGCTCGCAATATTACATCGTAGAGATTTTTGGGACTGAGCGAATAGTAAATTACATCAGTGAAAATATATCTAAAGATTTATCAGTAATTATTTTATTAAAGTTTCTACCAGAGACAGAGCATTTTTTTGAAAAATTCACACGTGAAATAATACAAATTTTGTTAGAAGACCAAAAAGCACGCGAATACTTTGTTAAAAACATCCTTAAGAAATTGGATATTGCAGATGCTGGCAGTAAGCTTCTCAAACATTTGTATAAGCAGTATTCCGAGTCGGACGAAAATCAAAGAGTCAAATTGCTCGAACTTTATAGGTACTTTAGCAATGATGGCTACAAACTCCAAGAAATGGAAGAACTTTTTCTAAAGGAGGAAGAAAAGAATAAGATATCTTGGCATAAAAGGATTTCTATATGGTTTGCTGAGCATCTTAAAAAGTTAGGAAGTATAAAATTGTCTTCATATGTTCAAAAGCTTATTATCACCGTTCTTATAATTCTCCCAATTACAATTGTCTTCGCGTTTCGCTATCCACGGTATGTTCTATTTAGGACTTTTGGTTTGAAAAAACGTGCGGCAAATATTTACAAGAAGATTGTTGAAAAAGATCCTTTTAATCCTGACAAGCGCCTCAAACTTGCACAACTTTTTGAAGAAGCTGGTATGTATGAAGAAGCCTTCAATGAATATAATTTTCTGAAAAGAATAAAAATCGAATAGTTGGTAAACAAATGCAGGTATAAAAGTGTCCCAATTAGGGACATTTTTTGTCGTTTTATGATATAATCTCTCTGGAGTGCAGAATTATTACAATATAAGGAGCTGATGAGATGGAAGAAAAAGGTAAAAAGACAGTTCCACTTTCAAATCCGCAGATATCAGAAGGTGATATAGAAGTTGTTGTAGAAGTCTTGAAATCAGGCAGGTTGAGCATAGGAAAATACACAAGAATGTTTGAGGAGAGTATTGCGAGCTATGTTGGGACAAAATATGCAGTCGCAGTTTCAAGCGGTACAAGTGCTCTGCACTTAATCATCAAAGCTTTGGGGTTTGGAAAGGATGATTTACTCATAGTTCCGTCATTTACATTCGTTGCTTCTGCAAACGTTGCACTTTATGAAGGTGGGAATGTTGAGTTCGTTGACATAGAACCTGAGACTATGAATATGGATATGGAACATTTTGAGCAAGTCGTTGAAAAAAACGCTGGAAAATACAGAAGTATGTTTCTAATGGCGGTTGACGTATTTGGGCATCCATTGGATTGGGATAGCGTAGTTAACGTATGCGAGAAATATGACGTGAAGATAATTGAAGATTCTTGTGAAGCCCTCGGAAGTGAATATAAAGGAAAGAAAGTTGGAACATTTGGATTAGCTGGCGCATTTGCGTTTTATCCCAATAAACAGATAACCACAGGCGAAGGTGGCATAATAGTTACAGATAGTGACGAAATATTCAAACTGTCTGCTGCGATGAGAAACCAAGGAAGAGGAGAAGGTCAAGGATGGCTTTCGCACGATTATATAGGATACAATTACAGAATAGATGAAATGTCAGCAGCGCTTGGATGGTCTCAGATGAAGCGAATAGATACGATTATTGATAAGAGAAATACCGTAGCGAAGAGATACGAGGAACTGTTAAAAGACTCTGGCATTGAAACTCCAAAGGTTATGGATTACGTGACAAAGATGTCATGGTTTGTGTATGTGGTAAGACTGCCAAAGCCTGCAAACAAGTCTATTAGGGATAACGTTATGAAGTATTTGGAAGAGAATGGCATACAATGTAGAAATTATTTCTCTCCTGTGCACCTACAAAGACCATATAGAGAACTTGGATGGAGCGAGGGAACCTTGTCTGTTACGGAAGATATTTCAGGAAGAACAATAGCAATACCGTTCTACACTGACCTTGAAAAAGAAGACCAAGAATACGTTGCCAACCATCTGAGAAAAGCGGTTGAGATATTCATAAAATAATTAAACTTCTTTATGTGTATAAATTAATGAGAAAACGGGGGGAATTTTGTGGGTGAGATATTAAATATCTTAATCGCATCGCTTCTCACGACTCTTTCCATGCCAGGTTATCTCTACGGGGGATTAGTGTTTTTTGCGTTAATACCGCTGTTCTTTTCGTTAGAGAGAAAGGGACCCATTCTCACAGCTCTTAGCTCATTTTTATACTTCTTCATTTTCTCTTTTGTTAATTTTCACTACTTAATTAACACACTCACCACAGGTTTACCAGAGCTTTTCGGAAGATTTGGACCAACCGCGGGTTTTTTCGTATATTTGCTTTTTTGCGTACTTGAAGCCCTGCCATTTTTGTTATTCGGCTTCTTATACGGTCTCTGGGCTGAAAGGATAAAATACAGGTTTCTGCAACCACTGTTCGTTGCTTCTGCGTACACACTGTCAGAATATCTTAGGGGAATCGGCGACCTGGGATTCACAGGTGGAAGATTGAGTGATGCACTGTACAACTTCACAGGGATATTACAACTACTTTCTATTACTGGCACCCTTGGATTGGTCTTTGTAATCGTTGTAATAAACTATGAATCTTACAGATTGCTCAAAAAAAGCAAAGCAAATCTGCTTGTAATGTTATCAATATTTGTCATAATAATTTCTGGTGATGGTATTATCGAGCGATTCATACCTAAGATAATTGGGGACAAACCTGTTGTTCTTGCCCAAACAAATGTACCGCAAAAAGTCAAGTATTCTTACAGTTCCTCAGAAATCGTCGACTATATAAAAAAACAATTTTCAGATACGCCAGAATATATGACAATATTTCCCGAAGCTGTTTTTCCTGGAACAGATATAAGAAATTCTGATGTTGAAAAAGAGCTTCTTGAAATATTCTCTAAAAGAATAATAGTTGTTGGGTTCCCAACTCTTGATGAAGACAAAGCTTTTAACAGCGCTGTTATTTATAGTAATGGAAGCTTCTTAGATAAATATGATAAAGTAAAGCTCTTTCCATTTGTCGAAATGCTACCGTATGGGAGCATATTTGGCTCTCTGAGCTTTTTGAAGGGAATGTATTATTTCTCGCCTGGGACGCTAAAGGATATCGATATTCCAGGGTATGGAAAAATCGGCTTTGAAATATGTTTTGAGTCTTTCTTTCCAAACTTGTCAAGAAAATTGGCTCGCGATGTTGGGGCAATAGTGGTTATAACTAATGATGGATGGTATAACTCACGCATTCCGCTCCAACAGCATTTTGTCCAATCGATTTTCAGAGCTATAGAAACAAGAAGATATGTCATTCAAGTTTCGAACACCGGCATAAGTGGTGTTGTAGACATCTTTGGAAACTATACACAACTTCCTTATGGAACAATTTCAAGAACAATGTATATCAGCATAAATACACAAGAAACGTTTTATATAAAGTTTGGAGAATATATTGTTCTCGTCTCCTTATTTATAATAATTCTTAGCGGCTTAACATTGAAGAAGAAAAATACCATTTTCGACTAATAGCAGTTTGAGGAGGTAGCATAAGTGAAGAATATACCTGCCAGCATAGAAGCAGAACAAGCCCTAATTGGAAGCATATTAATTGAGCCAGAGAGATTGGATAACATTGTTTCAATTGTAAGCTCAGCAGATTTTTACGACCAAAAACACAAAGCTATCTTCAGCGCCATAGAAGAGCTTCATGATGATGGCCAACCTATAGATATAATATCTGTCTGCGACAGGCTAAAATCAAAGGGGCTGCTTGAAAAAATAGGCGGTGAACTTTACGTTGCTCAGCTTGCTGATAACGTGCCAACTGCCGCACACTCTGAGATGTATGCACAGATCATTCGTGATAAAGCAGTTCTTAGAGAGCTTATCACAGCAGGTAGCATGATTGTCGAAAAAGCATACAACGAAGCGCTTGACGTAGAAGAGGTTTTGGATGAGGCAGAAAGACTTGTGTTTAGAATCGCTGAATCAAGAGCAACAAAGACATACATTGATATAAGAAGCGCACTTACCGAGGTTTTTGAACATCTCGAAGATCTGAGAAACAAACATTTAAAAGGAATGACAGGATTAGTTACGGGAATTCCAACAGGTTTCAAAAAGTTGGACGAAATGACCTCTGGGTTCCACAAGTCTGATTTGATTATCATCGCAGCGAGGCCAAGTGTTGGTAAAACAGCTTTTGCGCTAAACCTTGCTAAGAACATGGCAATGATTGGAGAAGCTTCTGTGGGTATCTTCAGTCTCGAAATGAGCAAAGAACAACTTATACAAAGGCTCCTTTGTATGGAATCTCTCGTGGACTTACAGAAAGTTAGGCGCGGATGGTTGAGCGATGATGAATGGAAGAGGCTTGTACAAGGAGCTTCAAGAATAATGAAAGCAAACATCATAGTCGATGATGAGTCTAACCTCGAACCGAGAGTTTTGAGGGCTAAAGCGCGAAGAATGAAAAAGGAGTATAACATAGATGCGATATTTATTGATTACCTGCAACTTATGGATATAGGAGATGGAAGGAGAGACAGCAGACAACAAGAAATCTCAGAAATTTCTAGATCTTTAAAACTGCTTGCAAGAGAGCTTGATGTATCAATCATAGCACTTTCGCAATTATCACGTGCAGTTGAGCAAAGGGAAGACAAACGCCCACGTCTTAGCGATTTGAGAGAATCAGGGGCAATCGAACAAGATGCCGACGTAGTTATATTCCTGTACAGAGATGAGTACTACAAAAAACAGCACGTAGATTTGCCACATGAAACTGAGATAATCATTGGAAAGCAAAGAAACGGTCCAATAGGGACAGTAACGTTGATGTTCAATCCATCCTCTACAAATTTCTTCGAGCCAGATGTTTTCCACTCTGAGCAATAGAAGGGGTGTACGATATGGTAAAAGCTGTGTATCCCGGGTCATTTGACCCAATAACTTACGGTCATATAGATATTGCAAAGCGGGCAGCGTTGCTATTCGACGAGCTTTATGTGGTTATAATGGAAAACAAAAAGAAGAATTACACATTCAGCGTTGATGAGAGGATAGAAATGGTTCAAGAATGCTTGAAAAACATACCAAATGTACATGTTGAAACATTTTCTGGTCTGCTTGTGGAATACACTTCAGCGAAGAAGATCAATGTAGTAATAAGGGGTCTCAGGGCAGTTACAGATTTTGAATATGAATTGCAAATGGCGCTTGCAAACAAAGAAATTTGCGACGGTGTGGAAACCGTATTCCTTATGACCGATAAGAATTTTTCGTTTCTTTCCTCAAGTCTTGTCAAAGAAGTTGCGTCGTTCGGAGGCACAATCTCTCAGTGGGTACCAGAAATTGTTGAAAAGAAACTTCGAGAGAAATTCAAAATTCAAACTGAGGTGAAATGATGGAATCAAAAAATCCTGTGATATTAGCTGAAAACCTATCAAAGGTTTATGGAAGTGGTAATTCTAAGGTCGTTGCACTCGACAGTGTGAATTTGGAAATCTATGACAGGGAAATCGTTGCAATATTGGGACCTTCTGGATCTGGTAAAACAACACTGCTCAACTTGCTTGCAGGTTTAGATATTCCAACAACTGGAAGGATAATTATTGAAGAGAAAGAAATAACAAAAATGAGCGAAGAAGAAAAGGCAAAATTCAGGGCAAAGTATATGGGATTTATATTCCAGTTCTTCAACTTGATACCCGTACTAACAGCTGTCGAAAATGTCGAACTGCCAATGTTACTAAATAAAACCCCCATAACACAAGCAAGAGATCGTGCATTAGAATTATTAAACAAAATGGGAATCATACACAGAAAAGATGCCTATCCTTCACAACTTTCAGGCGGTGAGCAACAAAGGGTTGCCGTTGCAAGAGCTCTATCGACAAACCCAAAGATAATATGGGCAGATGAACCTACCGGAGCTCTTGACGCGAAGAATGGGGAACAGATAAAACAACTGATTATAGACCTTAACAGAGAATTTGGGACTATCTTCGTCATAGTCACGCATGACCATACCGTTGCACAGATTGCCCATAGAATATTCAGAATGGAAAGTGGAAAAATAGTCGAAGTAATAAACAACAGGGAGGACAAATGATAACATCTTATGGTTATATATCTTACTGGCGATTCTGAGCTCAAAAAGGAATTTTACGTAAAAAATTACATATCTGGAAAGGATATACACTACAGAAGAATATATGCAGATGACACAGATAAAATATCGGAACTGAAATATGCATCCCAAAGTGTTGGTTTATTCTCTAATTCGAAGGTATATGACCTTGTTGATTTCGATGAGTGGTCGAAAAGTGAAAAGAACGAGTTCATGAATATCTCATTTTCAAATGAGCAAGTAACAGTTTTTGTAAGAACTCAAAAAGTTTCTAAAGACATAGAGGGCGGGCAAGTTGTTGTTCTTGAAAAACCAAAGGACTGGGAAGAAGAAAAGTGGATCGAGTTAATACTACAAACAGCCAAGGAATTGAACATAATTTGCAATAAAGAAGTCGCCCAAGAAATATACAATCTTGTTGGTAGTGACGAGTTTGGAATACTAACAGAACTTGAAAAATTAAAGACCTACTCTAATGACGAAGTCTCTATCGAAGATGTTGATGAGATTGTCTACAAGCGTACAATAAGTAGATTAGATGAGTTTTTATTTGCCATCAGTGAGAGAAAATACTCAAAAGCCTTAGAGCTTTTGAATGACATCGTTTCCGAGTACGATGCAGTTGTAATCTCTTACGCACTCGCAAAACACTTTATAGATCTGTTCGACATAATCGCCAATTTACATAGAAAACAAAGTGAATATTCGTGGCCAGAGATAAGTAAATTAGCAAAAGAAACAGAAATTGCATCGCCAAAAGTTGCAAGATTCCTTGGATTTAGGTTTAAGAATTCTAAAAACCCACCATTCAATCACGTTTTGTACTATACAGCTAAGTCTGTATTAAACCTCATAAACCGTATTTATTTACTTGACAGAAGAGTTAAGCTCGGCGATGATATTAAGGTTTTGCTGAGCGAATTAATATCTGAATTAAAGCAAGAAAAGAGTGAACAATCAGAATAGTTGAAGACAATGATAAGATAACAAGAGGTGTGAAATATGAGAAGTGGATTTACTTCCTTTGTGGGAAAACCTAATGTTGGAAAATCATCAATCATTAACGCGATCATGAAAAAGAAAGTAGTCATCGTCTCTGAGAAACCACAGACAACTCGAAATAGGATAAACGTGATATATACAGACAATGAAGCACAGATCATCTTCGTAGACACACCGGGAATACACAAACCATTACACAGACTTGGGGAATACATGGTCAAAGCAGCTGTTCAGGCTTTGAAAAACGTTGATATACTGTTGTTTACGATAGATGCAAAGGAAGGTTTTGAGACGCCCGAAGAATTTATATCGGATTACATAAACCAATCCGGGACACCTACAATAGGTATTATAAACAAAATAGACTTAGTAAAAGAGGATACAATCGTTGAAATTGAAGACAAAATTAGGGAATCTGTAAACGATCTGATTGCAGTGGTACGTACGTCCGCCCTAACAGGTTCAGGATTAGACGATTTACTTAAAGTTATTAAGGATAATATCCCGGAAGGACCACAATTCTATCCTGATGATATTCTCGTTGATAGACCGCTTTCATTCATAGCTGCGGAACTCATACGCGAGAAGATATTCCACTTCACATACGAAGAGGTGCCACATTCCGTCGCTGTTATAGTTGAAGAAGTAAAACAGCGTGACAACGGCATTGTTTACATAAGAGCTAATATATATGTTGAGAGAGATAGCCAAAAGGGAATTATCATAGGCCAAAAAGGTCAGATGATAAAGAAGATAGGTGAAAGTGCGAGAAAAGACATTGAGTATTTTGTCGAATCGAAGGTATATTTGGATCTCCATGTCAAAGTTAAGAAGGACTGGCGGAACAAAGATTTTATAATACTCAATGAAATAGGAATGAGAGACGACCTTGAATAACAACTTAATTCATAACTCTTGGGACATTTAGAATATCCAACTTCATATCCGTGCGTGCTATGTAATAAATAAAACCGTATTTCGTTGCTAATTCAACATAAGTTTTTATCCTTTCAGAGTTAGTTTTATCTAAAGGATTCCCATTATCTATATATTCAACTGAAAGAATCTCAATTCCATCGTTTCTAAGCTTTAAGAGCTTACCTAATCGCTCGGTATAATATTTTGTACTGAGTTTTAATTTGGTATTTGTGAAAAACAGACTCTCCACTAAAACATACTTGATACTCTTTTTCAAATCAGGAAACTCAATTAAGATATCTTCACCGTTGATTAATACATACTCCATTTTCGGAAATTCTGAGACAATTTTCCTAATATTTTCCACTATCGCAAGTTTAAGATTTTCTTGTGTCTTACCACTTAGCTTTTGAAGATTTTCGTGCGTATAAACATTTATCCAATCAAGCACTACTCCATCGAAGTTAGCGTTAGAGATTTTTGTCATATATTCTTTTATTATCGAATACCATTCTGCGTACCAATATTTTACGTAGTATTCACCGGTCCAACCTTCGAGATTACCTAAGATGATACTCTTTGGAAGTTTGTTCCAATAGAATCTCCAGTCTTCTGCAATCGCAAAATTTATGTATAAAAAAACCTTTTTTCCTGTAGACTTAAGCAAATTAATCTCAGCACTACTGAATGCCCGCCTGTCTGTACCATCTGACGAGTAATCAATAACTACAATTTTGGCTGGATAATTGATTATCGAATTAATATCAGGTCCATTGGTGAAAAGTATCCAACCTTGTTTTATTTCCACAGCATATAGGTTTATGGTAATTAACAAAACAGAAATTACTAATGTTATCAGAATCGACAGCTTAAACGCAAAAGAACTGTCCACAATGAATCCTCCCAAAAGAAAAGCCGCCGTTTAGGCGGCTTTTATTCTTAGTACTTTATGTAAGGGATCAATGCCATCTGTCTTGCTCTCTTTATTGCATCCTTGACCATTCTTTGGTGCTTTGCACAGTTACCTGTTAATCTTCTTGGAAGGATCTTACCCTTTTCATTGAGGAAGTCCTTGAGTACTCTTATATCTTTATAATCAACGTATTCTACTTTCATTTCGCACATTTTGCATGCTTTAACTTTTCTTCTTCTCTGCCTTACTTTTGGCATATTATTCCCTCCTTTTTATATGTTTAAAACATCAAAACGGTGGTTCATCATCATTTGGTATGTCTTCATCTGTTTCAACATCTTGACCAAAGACTTCTTCGTACGGAATCTCATCAGGTATTTCTCTATCGCCTTTCTTAGAATCAACAAAAACTATATTGTCTGCCCATATTTCGACAGTTGAACGCGGTTGTCCATCGTTTGTCTTCCATTTATTTATCCTGAGCTTACCATCGACGAGGACCATGCGCCCTTTCTGAAGATAATTGTGTGCAAGCTCAGCGAGTTTTCTAAATGCAACGATACGAATGAAATCCACATCATCACCGTTGTTACCTCTATTAACAGCAAGCGTGAACGTTGTTATAAGATTTCCATCGAGTGTTTGTCTTGTTTCAGGATCTCTTGTTAGCCTTCCAACAAGAACAACCTTATTGTAAGACATAATTATTCACCCTTCTCTTCTGTTGTTCCCTCCTGGGATTCCGATGAAACTTCTTCTGTCTTTTTTGCTCTTGCTGCTCTTCTTTCTTTCTTTTCAAGGTCTTCTCTTCTAAATGTCTGCCATCTAATGAACTCTGGGTGAACTCTGAAATAGTTTTCGAACTGTTCAAGACCTTGACCTGTTGACCTGAAGTAGAGAACTGTGTAATCTCCTTCTGAGTATTTGCCGATTCTGTAGGCAAGTTTCCTTATACCCCACCTGTCTACGTTTTCCACATGTGCTCCTACTCTCTCTTCCAAAAACTTCTTCACGTTCTCAACCAAGCTGTTTCTTTCTTCCTCTGACAAATCTGGTTTGATGATGAACATCGTTTCGTAAATCCTCATAAAGCACCTCCTCCCTCGGTCTATGCGGCCCTGCCTTCTTTTAGCAGAGCGGGATTATTGAGCATAAAACAAATACGGGCATAACGCCCGCGGTATCTTTCTGGTGGGCTCGGGAGGGATCGAACCCCCGACCGTCCGGTTATGAGCCGGATGCTCTACCAACTGAGCTACGAGCCCACTCTCTTGGAGGCGACGGAGGGATTTGAACCCTCGAATAGAGATTTTGCAGACCTCCGCCTTAGACCCCTTGGCTACGTCGCCCCGTTGCGAGATACATTCTATCATATAACCGTTGTTCTGTCAACAGCTTCAAGCAAAATTCAACTGGCAAAATCCAAGAGTGCCTATCTTGTCTTTTTTTGAAACACTTCGCCAACACTAACTATGAATGGAACTACGAATACTATTAAGAAATCACGGGATCTGCAAGAGTACTTGCAGATGCCAAAACTGATACATGTATTCTGCTTTAGAGTATTTCCCAGCTTAACCCTTCATCTTTCATCGAGAAGAGCACCTTGTTTCCTTCTTTGACCTTTTCATCTATGATAAGTTCTGCTAATTTGAATTCTATAGTGTTTTCAAACAACCTTCTCAATGGTCTTGCACCCATCGTAGGAACGTATCCTTCTGTTGCTAAATATTCCATTACGTTTTGATCAAGTTCAACTGTAATCTTTCTATCAGCAAGTCTTTCGTTTAGTTCCTTCAAGTAGATGGAGATTATTTGTTTTATATGTTCCTTCTTCAAAGGTTTAAATACAACCGCTGCGTCTATTCTGTTGATGAGTTCGGGTCTGAAGTACCTGCGCATCTCTTCTTCCATATGCCTTGGAATAGCATCTTCCAAGCCATCTTCGATATCCTGGATAATTACGTCTGAACCGATGTTGCTCGTCATGATTATTATCGTGTTTCTAAAGTCCACAGTTGTACCCTTTCCATCTGTAAGCCTTCCATCATCGAAAAGTTGCAATAAGACGTTGAAAACTTCATGATGAGCCTTTTCTATTTCATCGAATAGTACAACGCTGTACGGTCTTCTTCTAACCTGTTCGGTAAGTTGCCCACCTTCTTCGTAACCAACGTATCCCGGAGGCGCACCTATCAACCTTGCAACTGAATGCTTCTCCATGTACTCGCTCATATCTATCCTTATGAGTGCCTTTTCACTTCCGAAGATTACATCAGCCAATCGCTTTGCAAGTTCAGTTTTCCCAACACCAGTCGGACCTAAGAAGAGGAACACGCCAAGTGGACGCTTAGGATTCCTTATACCTGCTCTTGCCATCTTAATTGCGTTAGAAACAAGCCTAACTGCTTCTTTCTGGTCAACAAATTTCTCGTGTATAAACTTTTCTAAGTTTTTAATCTTCTCCTTTTCATCACCCATTAGCTTGCCAACAGGTATGCCTGTCCAACGTTCCACAATCCTTGCAATATCTTCTTCCAATATTTCTGCCTTACCGTCAATCTTCGCTCTTGCAGCAGCTTCATCAACCAAGTCAACCGCCTTGTCAGGCAGAAATCTATCAGTAATGTACTTTGAAGACAACTTCGCAGCTGCCTCAATAGACTTATCAGTTATTTTAACACCGTGGAATTCTTCAAACTTCGGCTTCAATCCTTTCAAAATTTCAATTGTCTCTTCAACGCTTGGCTCTGGTACGAATATAACTTGGAACCTTCTTGCAAGGGCCTTGTCTTTCTCTACATGTTTTCGGTATTCCTCAACGGTTGTAGCACCAATAACTCTTAGAGTTCCTCTCGCCAATTCCGGCTTCAAAATATTTCCCGCGTCAAGTGCACCTTCCGCAGCACCTGCGCCAACGACAGTATGTAGCTCATCTATGAACAGTATTATATCTGTTCGTTTCTTGAGAACATCTATCAGCTTCTTCAACCTTTCTTCAAACTCACCCCTGAATTTCGTTCCTGCAACGAGTCTTGCGAGGTCAAGTTTTAAGACTGTCTTGTTCTTAAGGAAATCAGGAACTTCATTCTTTACAATTCTCTGTGCGAGCCCTTCAACAATCGCAGTCTTCCCAACACCAGGATCACCAATGAGTACTGGATTGTTTTTGATCTTCCTGCCAAGAATCTCTATCATCCTATTAACTTCGTTCTCTCGACCGACAACCGGCATCAATTGACCGTTCCTTGCCATCTCTGTAAGGTTTTCTGTAAATTTTGCAAGTACGTCTATATTTTCCTCTTCAGAATACGTTCTCTTCATCCTCAACTCTTTGATGGCGCTGTAAAGCTTGTCTTGAGTTACGCCATATCTTGTAAGTAACCTGTAAGTTGTAGTTTCTGGAACAATCGTCATCGCCAGCAACAGGTGATCCGTACCTACCTTTTCGTCACCCATGCGTTTCGCTTCACGTTTAGCTTCGTTGATTACCTTCGTAGTGTCTGGTGCTATGAAAACCTGACCTGTTCCACCTGAAGAATAGTAGTATGAGCCTTTTGAACTAATAGCGCGTTCGACATCACTGCGGAGTGCATCAATATCTACATTCAGATGGCTTAGAATATCATAAGCTGCATTTTTTGTGTTTTCTAACATAGTCAACAATATGTGCTCGGGCGCCATCTGATTTTGCCTGTATCTGTTTAAAACATCGGAAACGGACTGCAAAATCTCCTGAGCGTTTTCGGTGAAGTCTTCCGTGTTAAACATCATCATGACCACCCCTTTCTTAATCCTTTTTCTTATTTCCATTCCGGGACAATTTTACCAGATTAGCACTCATATGTCAAGAGTGCTAATTAAATCTCCGCACATTTCTTCTCGAAGAATACACAAATAAAACAATGGTGGATTCTTATATTGAAGTTGAATTGTCTGCTGCCGGATGGTAGAATATACTTGAAACACTTCGTATGCTAACAGTTTTCGAAACAGGTCAAGCACCTTATTGGAGGGTTAATTGATGCCAATTCCCTATCTCGTAACACTTTTTACATTCATCGATGGACTTGCCCAGGGTATATATGGAACAATATTCAATCTCTTACTGCGCTCATCTGGACTTTCCACAAGTGCTGTTGGTAGGATAACTTCGTTTTCACTGTGGGGAATCGCTTTTTTTGGATTGATATTTGGCTTGCTTGCAGATAGATTTGATAAGAAGCAACTAATGGTGTTCACTCATTTGCTCAGTGTATTTTTTGGAACATATAGAATACTCGTTACTTCTGTCCACCAACTCGCGATTATGTCATTGCTCTTCGGTGGCTTTTCGTCTGCAACAAGTGTAATACTCTCAACTTTGCTGATACTTAAAACAGACGCGCGTAATCGTTCAAAGCACCTTGGAATGAATTTCGGTATTGGGATGTTCACCGGTGTTCTTGGAAATGTTTTTGGTGGTGTGTTTGGCGACCTGTTTGGCTTGAGACCTGTTCTGATAGTTTCGAGTCTATCAAGGCTCATAGCGATATATCCAATTCTCAAAATGAAAGCTTCTGAATTGATGGTAAAGAGAGAATCAAATGAGGGTATCTTAAGATTTTTCTCCATTGTAAGAAACATGGATTACAGAATGAGAAAGATAGTAGTTTATTATTTCCTGTCAACTATAAGCGTTGGTTTCGGTGCAGGATTGTTCGTTAGCTTTGGAAACGTTATCTTCTATGATATATTCCACATGAAACCTGCGATAATCGGTTCTATCCTCGCAAGTGCGCAGTTGGCAACGAGCTTAGGAGCGATGTTTTCACACAAGCTTGGCAAGAAATTTGGCGATATGAATGTACTGATCTTCTCATACGTTGTCGTGCCTATCTTGATAGTTATGCTGAGTTTTGTAAGAGAACCTATCACGTTCACTTCGGTGTACATACTCCGCTTTGCGGTTATGAACATGGTCAGTCCTTTGTTAACTGCTACGGTTTTCTCGAGTATCGATGTAGTGTATTTATCATCGATAAACGGCATGAACGTCTTTTTCAACAACGTCTCTCGAGCTTTTTCTGCAGAGCTCTTCGCTTATTTCACGCGCTTTAATTCTGGTTACACGTTAATCTTTGCAGTTAGCTCCGTTTTTTATTTTGTAAACGCTTATGTTATGATAAGAATGTACAAACATATAAGGGAAAGTTAACTGGTGCACTATGTGCACAGACAAGGTACACAGACGAGTGGAGGGTGAGAATGATAAATTTAGAAAGTGATTTTCGAAACATTTCCAAGAATCTATTTAAACTTTCTGTCCCGACGATGATTGGGTTTTCAATACAATCGCTATACGACTTGGTAGATATGTTCTGGATAGGCAAGATATCATACAAAGCGATTGCAGGCATTGTTATCTTTTCTACAATCTTTTGCTCGTTGAGATTCTTAACGAGATAATAGGCACATCTTCGGTATCGTTGATATCACAATCTTATGGTTCGGGTGACAAACGCTTAACTTCAAGAATAATAGAACAAACCCTTATTTTTAAGGCATTAGTTGCGGTAATTGCTTCGACAATTTTAATTGTATTTTTCAAACCGCTTGTGTGGTTCTTTTCAAAGGATAGAGAAGTTGTCGAATCTGCAATTAAATATGGTTACATCCGCATATTTTTTATGCCGATATTTTTCATGACTTACTCTACCTTTACCGCACTGCGCAACATTGGACGAGCCACTTTAGCAATGACTACAATGGCTCTTGGGGCTTTTTTAAATATTATCCTTGATCCGGTATTCATTTTTGAAAAAATACCTTACATAGGTGTCCGCGGTCTTGGTTTGGGAATAGAGGGAGCTGCTTGGGCAACAGTTTTATCTTCTTTCTTTCCTCTGATTTGGGGATTAACGTTACTTTCAAGAGGTATAGATGGGGTGAAGGTCTCGTTTAAAGGATTGCTGAAATTGGACAGGCTAATAGATAGAAAACTAATTACCATTGGTTTACCTTCAGGTATAGAGATGCTCCTTCGAAATCTTTCGTATACCGTACTCATAAAATTGTCATCGCTATTTGGTTCGGAAATCGTCACTGTTTTCGGCATAATAGAACGAGTTATGGGTTTTTCCGTTATTCCGATATTCGGTCTTTCAATAGGTTCAAGTACATTAGTTGGATTTGCGCTTGGAAAGAACGATGAAAGGTTGGCAAAAAAGGTTGCCTTCATGGCAACCTTGTATAGTGTCATTATCAACATGGTTATCCTGACCTTGATTGCGAGTTTTAAAGACGACATTTTTAGAATATTCACGACAAACCAAATAGTTATCGAAATTGGTGCTAAGAGTCTCAAATTTGTCTTGACTGCAATGTTCTTTATTTCGGTTACTGCTGGTATTTCAAGTGCGTTCTTTGGATCCGGAAAGACCTCTATTCCGTTCATTTCAAGCATTATAAGTCGATGGGGTGTTATGGTCCCGTTTGTTCTTTTGAGTATTTTGACTTTCAAATTAGGTATAAACGGATTGTGGCTTGCGTTTCCTGTTTCTGAATTTGCAGAAGCAAGTGTGATGCTTTATGCGTTTGTAAAATCTAACTGGACAAAAAAACGAGTGATTTAGTTCTGTGATTTTAGTACATAGAACTTGTTGAAGAATAGCTGTATGGAATAAATAGCAAGTGATATAGCTAATGCATAAACAACCAATCCTGTATTTCCATTGAATCTATCAAGTAACAACCCTCCCAAGAATGGACCAACCCCAAAGAGCATACCTATGACCATCTCATGCAATGCTCCCTGCTTGCCGTGTGCTTCGGTCTCAGAAAGCAGACCGTAGAATATCGCAAAAGTATAGGGAACAGCATAACTGAAACCTGCAAAAAGCGCTGTTATAAAAAACGGCAAAGGTGATTTTGCAAAAATTGCCAAGATACCAGTTGCCGGGACGACACTAAGAAGCAAAGCACAGATTTTCTCGTTGCCTACCCAACCTTTCCAGGATTGAAGAAGAACAAACGTCAGGAAAACACCTATGTTGGCCCCCACTATTAAAAATCCGGCTTTATCCAAATTTAAACCTGCAAGTAAAATCAGTTTCGGAAAATCAGCCATCACAGATGTGTAAACAAGCCCGCCCAAGAACAGGATTATCCTGTATTCTAATCTGAGCTTTCTCATGAGCTTTGAATCGTTAACTATAGAAGAATTGTACGTATGTTCCGTTAACTTATGTGCAGGCTTAAATACAATAACATCACCGCTTTTCCTGCCGTCCTTTGTAATCAAAATAGCGCTACATGATGAAAGGATAAGACCTATCATGAATATAATGTATGACAAGCGAACGGTTAAGTATGGACCAAACGTCACTCCAATTATATTTCCCGTGCTCCATGATAACGTGAACCTGCCGGTAATTGATGGTGGATCTATTCCGAGAGTACTTTCTGACTTTGCAATAAGCCCTTCAACTTGAGGGAAAAATGAACCGAAGAACGCTCCTTGTAATATTGCAAAGAGCGTTAATGCATATGGTGTTCGAACCGCAAGTCCATAGAATGAAACAAACAGGAGGTACGCGAAAAGCAATGACATGGTTTTCTTATAACCATACTTGTATCCGCTATGACCTATCGTAATACTCGCTAAAGCGTAGACAAAGGATGCAACAAGATTGATAAGTCCAATTTGAGTAAATGTAAAATTCAGTTTTGCTGCGGTTGAATTTATAAAAGTACTGAAAAGATACGCTTGAATTGAAACAGAAAACGATAGCAAGTGATATTTATGAAAAAACCTTCCCATAACAATGTTAGCCCCCTAAAATGTAGTTTTCTTACAAACTATAACAAAACATTCTCCATATTACTAGACTGTTATCTACTTGGTATCACCCATGGCGACAGTGGTAAACCATGTGGCGATGAATTGAGTCCAAAATAAATCAGATACAATGGCTCCTCGCTTAGGATTTCAGTAAATGGTGAAAAAATACCTGCAACAGGATAGAGCTTTAAACCTGAGACATACGTTTCAATAAAGAAATGAGTGTAAAGTCCATAGATGGATTCATTTGATAAAGCTACTGGATTGGAAATTCCGAGGGTAATACCGCTATTTCGTACGTAAATAAGATTTCCGAATATAAATGAACTGTCTTTGAACAACGTGTATGCTAATGAAACATCGTACGAAACTGTCTGAATATCCTCGAGTCTTACAGCAGCTTGGCTTTCAAATGTTGTGTCTAAATTCAAAGCAATGCCAAAATAGCCGAAAGCGTACAAGTTTGACAACAGCTTTTCATACGAGAATAGTTCTTCGTACGTTTCACTGCTGAGCAATAAGAAAGCTTGGGATTTATAAGGGTAACCAAACAAATTCGATGTAACAAGTAACCCAAAGCCTATGTTTTTTGAATAAACAGCAGGTACATTAAAGGTAGCAAATAGGTTGAAGTAAGCGTCGAGTATATTGCTATATTCACTTCTAAAACTGAAAGTCAAGTAACCATACATGTTAGTATTAGGCGTTAGTTTAAGAGTCCCAAATCTAAACGCACCGGTCAAGTTGTAGTCGTTTGTTGGATAATAATAACTGGCGAAAAGCTCGTAAGTATCCTTAGATTGGATAGCACCGATGTACTGTGAATAAGAAAGGTTGAAGCTTGAATCTGTTATTTTGAGGTCAAAGATTGGTGTTAAGACTACAAACGTATCGTTCTCTATGTTTCCAAAAGTAAATATCATATACCCACGATGAATGTCGTCAGTTTCGTTGTACTCGTACATCGGAATCCAAGTAAGCGGTTGCATGAATTTATTCATTCTAAACGCGAGCTCAGAGCCGTACTCAAATTTCACGTCAGTAAAACTGAAATCGTATTTATATGATTTCAATTCTGCTTCAGATTGACTATACTTGATTTTGTAAATTCCCATACCGGTATTCACCGTGTAGGGAATATAGCTTACATAATAGATGAAATCATCTGCTACGCAAAAATCATAAACCAACAAATTTTCTCCAAGTTGATAAAGTTTTTTCTTAGATAGGTCATAATAATATGGATTCACGTATTTTCCATCAACTCTTGTAAAGAGAATGCCATCTTTCCAAAATCTTACATACGGGCCCTTCATTGCATCGTCAGTTATCTCAAACGTTTCTTTGGTTTTGGTATCTACTATAAGAATCGAATAATCCGACAGCAGAAGAGCCAATTTCGTATCTCTACCGTCCATATAAGAAACATACTTGTCTATTGTTAATTCAAAGTTCTCTCCTACAATTCTGGTCTTCATAGTTCTATTGTCATAATTTGCTAAGTATACCTTCTTATCTGCTACCGCAAATGCCGATATGTTTCCTTTAGCAATAATCCGGTTTGCACTCAAATCCCAAACCTGATTCTCGTATGTTCCCATAGTCTCGCTTTTGATAAGACCATACTTTGTATCAGAATCAATTTTCAAATCCATTGCAAAAAGAACTTGTTTTGAAATTTCCTTTCCGCTTTGATCCAATTCTATCAATTCTGAATTAGTGGTACCAATGTAAGAAGTTGAGGGACCAAATTTATCAGTTAGTATTCGAATGCCTTTATCTGTTTTGTCGATTTTGTAGATCTGAGTATTTGGAAGTTTGTATATAAGCTCACCTTCATGGTATTTTATCTTCATTACACTTCTAATCCAATCAGTATAAAGCTCGTCAAAAGTTTTTCCAAAGACTTTTTCAAAGATATCTTTATACTTGCTCCCAATCTCTGGGTCAGGTAAAAATGCAGAAGTTAATTCAAGATATTTTTTCATCTTATCCAGACCGTACGTATCTACAAGATATTTATAAAAGCCAGCTGTGAAATTGTAGTACAGCAAACCTCCTCTGAAGTCATCAACAGGCATCAATTCTTTATAGGTGAATGACGGAAAATTTGGAATAGAATAATAATACATACCATCAGAATAGAACGGATTATTCAGTCTACCTGAGGATTTCGAAAAAGAGCTTTCAGCAAAGACCGTTGTGCCTTCGACAAATGGTCCATACATTTGAGGCAAATACGGAATGCCTGTTAAGATACTTATTATCTTTGAGAATAAATCTTGGTAGGTTAAATGCACCATGTGCGTAAATTCGTGAATGATAAGATATGTATACCAATCCTCGAGCGGCAATGAGAATTGGAACCAACTTTCCGGTGGCCAGAGGTAAAGAACTATTGTTTTGTGAAGTAAAGGATTTGTATATCCGTTACTTATGGCTCCCTTATCTTGAAGTATGAAAGTAACTCTACCCGGGTCGTTTCCAATTAAATCGATAACCTGTTGCCGAACGTTTTCGAATATCTTCCCAACAAGTTTGGCGTTTTCTTCATAACCTTCCGGAAAAACAATGTCCGCATGTTCAAAATGCAAGACACCACCAAACGAAATAGTAAGTACAAAAACACTTAGCAAGATAAGAATGTGCTTTCTCATAGTTTCACCCCTTCTTAGAAGTAAGTGGTTTTAGAGATAACCTTTAAGTTAATTTTATCACAATGAAAGTTATGCGCAATAATCGACGATTAAACTTTCCGAAAACTCAACGACTTGACTGTTAGTAACAGCTATTGTAAAATTCATTGTGAAATACTATACCTGGAGGGGAGCTCCTAAATGCGGGGCTGAGAGGGGAACGCAAGTTCCCGACCCTTCGAACCTGATCCGGTTAATACCGGCGGAGGGACCAGGGCACACAATAAGTGTGAATCTGGAAAAATTAATAATAAAACGATGTTCCCTCCGTAAAATTGGAGGGATTTTTTCTTTTAAATGCGCATAACGTATGAATATCGTGAAAAGGAGGGATTTTTATGAAAAAGCTGTTTTTTTTAACTCTTGTGCTCATCACAGCGGTATCTTTCTCTGCTGAACTTGTCATATACACATCCGACAGTTTTGCAGGGGGCATAGCAAAGGTTGTTATACCAAAATTTGAAAAACAGTACAACTGCAAAGTAAAAGTTGTCAGCTTTGGTTCGATGGGCGATGTGCTTGCAAGGCTAATAGCTGAGAAAAATTCGCCAAGAGCTGACATAGTCATAGGATTGAACCTCCAGCAACTGAACAAGGCTATCAGCGAAGGTATCTTGGAAAAATACAGAGCAACGAATTCTAAAAATTTGATGTACAAAGGTTTTGTAAACGACTACGGGACCGTGTACGATTATGGCGCTATAGCTATGCTTTACAACGCGGAGAAGATAAAAAATCCTCCAAGATCATTCAAAGATTTGCTGAAATCGGAATACAAAGGCAAAATCGTTTTAATAGACCCAAGAACTTCAAGTACAGGATTGACATTCCTCATGTGGACAATAGCGGCTTTTGGTGAAGATGGAGCTATGGAGTACTGGAAAGAGCTCAAGAAGAACGTACTTACATTCACAAGTGGTTGGAGTGCAGCATTCAAGATGATTGAAACAGGTGAGGCTGACATAATAGTTAGTTTTGCAACAGACGGAGCTTACAGCATGTATAAATACGGCTCAATAAAGTATGTACCTGTAATCTTTGAAGAAGGCGCATACGTTCTTGAAGAATACGCAGGTATAATTAAGAATGCCAAAAACAGGGCACTTGCAAGAGCGTTTATAGAATTTATTTTGACACCTGAATTTCAAAAAGAAGTTCCTCTGAACCAGTGGATGCTTCCTGTTATAAACATCGAACTACCTGAAGTATTTAAATACGTTCCTGAAACAAAGAAGATTTTGAGAGTAGACCCAAAGATTAACGAACGATTGGATGAAATATTGAAGAAGTGGGAGAAAGCTGTTATAGGATAGTTCTAATTCGAAAAGAGAAGGGCAGGGATTCCTTCCCTGTACTTTTTTTAATAATTTATATAGCTTTCAACGATCCAAAGCTTCGCATAGTCTAAAAGAGTAGATGAGAGACAAGTTTTATCAAATTCCAAGAAGTGAGGTGCTTCGGTTTGATAAGAAGAATTCTTCTGCTACTATTATCTCTTGTTCTTATATTGCCTACATCGTTTATCTTCTCTCAGTATCTTAAAGTTGGGTTCCTGTTAGGTTCTCCATATGCATTTTGGAGTGGGAACACATTCAAAGGCATAGAATGTGATATATGGAAGGCGGTTTCTCAAGAGATAGGTTATCAGCTTGAAGTGTACGTATTACCTTTTTCCGCAATTTCCCCTGAGATTTTAACAAAATTATCGATGGACGTAGTCGTAGGCGGCATACATATGACAGATGAGAGAAAGAAACTCTACGATTTCGGAACACCCTATATGGATTCAGGTTTAGCTATTGTGACAAGAAGTGATCTAAAGTGGGATGGAAGACCGGAAAGCATTACTTTTGGAGTCAAAAAAGGGGCAACAGGAGAAACCATCGTTCAGCAATGGAATCAAAGCGGGAGGAAAGTTAAGTACATATCTTACGTTTCTAACGAAGAGATAATAACACATCTCTTGATAAAGAAAATCGATGGCGCATTTTTTGATTACATCAACGCACTATACCTTGCTAAAATGTACGGACTTACAGTCCAAAAGCAACTCATTTATACGACCAAGATAGGCTATATATCATTGAATAAAGAGCTCAAGAGTCGAATTGATAAAGCGGTTCAGAAGTTAATTCAGGAAAATAAGATAAGGCAGATAATAGCTTCCTATGTAGGAAATTATTGAAAGAAAGCGCTCCTTAAAAGGAGCGCTTCAATTTTATTATTATCAACTACACTATAGTACAAGTCCTCCATCGACACCTATGACTTGACCTGTAATGAATGCTGATTCGTCGGATGCCAAGAACAGGTAAAGATAAGCAACTTCTATAGGTTCTCCAAGCCTCTTTAATGCTGCTTTCTCAGCCATTGCCGTTAAAATCTTTTCTGGCACTTTCTCTGTCATTGGGGTTTTTATAAAGCCCGGAGCAACTGCGTTAACTCTAATTTGTGCGCCTTTTCTTGCAAATTCTTTCGCCCAGGTTTTTGTCATACCTATAACCCCAGCCTTTGTCGCTGAGTAATTCGTTTGCCCAATGTTTCCGTAGACACCTACCACAGACGATGTATTAATTATACTACCTTTTCCAGCTTCGAGCATATAAGGGACAACTGCCTGAGTCATATTGAAAACGCCTTTCAGGTTTACATTTATTACTCTATCCCAATCCTCTTCGGTCATATTTTGAATGAGCGCATCGCGTGTGATACCTGCATTATTAATAAGCACGTCTATTTTTCCGAACTTTTCGATTACATCCTTCACAACTTCTGCTATCCTGTTTCTATCAGTCACATCAAGTTTGTAAAAATGTATGTTCGGATGTTCGTAAGATGCTTCTCCAACATCACATGCAATTACGATAGCACCTTCTTTTGCAAAGAGTTCAGCCGCCGTTCTTCCAATACCGCTTCCTGCGCCTGTGATTATGCAAACTTTACCTTCCAATCTCATGTTGTTTACCCCCTTTTATATAAGAATCATTCAATATTCTCAACGATAACCGCAGTACCCATTCCACCACCGATGCAAAGCGTCGCAAGTCCGTATTTTATATGTCTCTTTTTCATTTCATACAGGAGCGTAACGATTATCCTATTTCCACTTGCACCGATTGGATGTCCAAGCGCAATGCCACCACCGTTTACGTTTGTGCGCTCCAGTATCCATTCCTTCGTAACTCCAAATGCTCGTTCCCAGCCTTTAATAACGGCTAGGCTCTGACCTGCAAACGCTTCGTTCAGCTCTATCAATTCGATATCTTGGAACGACATACCGGCTTTCTTAAGAACCTTTTCTGTCGCAGGAACTGGACCTATCCCCATCCTCATTGGGTCAACACCCGCTTGTGCCCATGCAACTATTCTTCCAAGAGGTTTCAATCCTTTCTTTTCAACATACCTATCACTTGCAAGGACAATTGCACTTCCTCCATCGTTTATACCACTTGCATTACCTGCAGTTATAGTTCCATCTGGTTTAAAAGCTGGTTTAAGTTTTGCCAAACTTTCCAGAGTCACGTCAAATCTTGGATGTTCGTCCGTGTCGAAGAGTTTGACACCCTTTTTGTCTGGTATTTCAACGGGAACGATTTCGTCTTTAAATTTTCCGTTCTCAATTGCTGCCTTTGCTTTCATCTGGCTGTTGTACGCAAATTCATCTTGCTCTTGACGAGATATGTCAAACTCTTCTACAAGTTTCTCAGCGGTCATCCCCATGTGCACTTTATTGAATACATCGGTTAATCCGTCGAGTATCATGTGGTCTTGAATTTCCTGATTTCCAAACTTCAGACCAAAACGAGCGCGGTAAGAAAGCAAAAATGGTGCTTGAGACATACTTTCTATGCCACCTGCAAGCACTACATCTGCCTCTCCAAGCTCGATATCGGTAGCACCGATCATAACTGCCTTCATTCCGCTACCACACAGCATATTGACAGTATAACCAGGTTTCTCAACAGGAATACCTGCATATATACCAACCTGCCTACCTGGTCCCATCCCCTGACCTGCGGTAAGTATACATCCAACAATCGTTTCATCGAAATCTTCCACAGGAACACCTGATTGCTCAATAGCCCCCTTTGCTGCAATCGTTCCGAGTTGTGGTGCCGGAATATCTTTCAAAGAACCTGCAAATGTGCCTATAGCCGTTCTTTTTGCCCCGAGTATATAGACCATCAAATCCACCTCCACCTTCCTTAAACTTCAGAAAAGACTCATAATAAAAAATATGAATCACCATTCACATTACATAATTGATTAAACCATTTTTAGTCTTTTGATGTCAAAATAATTGTATCTGAAGAAACACAATTTAGACTGATATTTCTAATGAAAATAAAGCTATCATTCACTTTGCGCAGATTTTCTTTGAATTTTAATTTTTACAATACGTACTTCGAACTCAGAACCAAGAACCTATGCTCAGAAGAGGATTTATGTATTGATGAATTAAATCTAAACTGTTGGTGGACACCAATCAGAAGGAGGGATTCTTATGAGAAACCTTACTATGTTTCAAAAGATATCGGTGATTGTTGTTATTCTAATACTGTTCATGTTAGCTATAGGCACTTACTCCACACTGAATTTGCGCTCTACTATTATTGAAATGACACAGCAAAATCTTCAATCACTTGCAGAGAACAGCGGAGATAACCTTGTAAGTTTCATAGACGGACATATCAAACTAATAGAGCTACTCTCAAAAGATGCAAATGTATTGGGGGTTTACAAAAACGAATTTCAGGAAGAAGTCTGGATGAAAAAACTGTTCCAAAGTGTTATGAAGAGTTATCCAGATGTGATGTATGTTTACGTCGGGTTGAAAGATAGAAGAATGTTTTTAATACCTGAACAGGAACTTCCAGAGGGATACGATCCAACAACGAGACCATGGTATAAGGAAGCCATAGCGAATGCTGGCAAGACAATTATCACTGAGCCATACGCAGACGCAGCTACTGGGAAGCTCGTTGTAACAATTGCAAAGACTGTCCAAACAGATGAAGGAATAGTAGGTGTAGTAGCGCTTGATTTTGACATATCGGAACTTTCAAAAAAGCTCATGTCAAAGGGTAAGGAGCTTGGTTATCTCAATGCCGTTGTGACAAGTGGAGGAAATATAATATTACATACTGACAGCTCATTAGTTGGTAAGAACGTAAGCGACCAAGAATTCTTTAAGAAATGGCTCTCTGGACCTGAGAGCGGTGTATTTGGTTACACATTTAACAACGTTAAGCGAATCACCGGTTATAAGAGATTACCGAATGGTTGGATATTTGCAACGCTTGTTTTAGAGAAAGACCTAATGAAGAATGTCAACATTGCAACGATAATTACATTATCAATTGTGCTCTTAGCAATAGTTGTCTCAATACTCATCGCACTCTTATTCACAAGAAGACTTATAGTTAAACCAATCAACGAAATAGTTACCGCAGCCGATAAGGTTTCGCAAGGAGATTTGACTGTGGATATACAAGTAAAATCTAAAGAAGAAATTGGTAAGCTTGCCAATGCTCTTTCGAAGATGGTATCTTCTCTGAGAGAAATTGCTATGCAAATCCAACAAGAGGCAGTGACTCTTAAGCATGAATCATCACAAGTTGCTGCCTCTTCAGAGGAAACGAGTGCTACTATAGAAGAATTAACAGCAGAAGCTGATAATGTGAATCTGAGTGTAAACAACGCGTCGGCTGCCTTAGAGCAGATGACAAGCGGTATACAAGAAGTTGCAGCAAGTGCACAGAATGTAGCTAACGCTTCTCAGAAACTCAGTGAAGAAGCCCAAAGAGTATCCAATCTTGCGAACGAAGGTCAGAAGGCAATCCTGTCAATAGCGGCTGTCATTGAGCAAACTAAAGATAGGGCGAACATTACATCTCAGACTGTTGAAAAATTGAGTGAAAGTGCAAAAAACATAGGAGAAATAGTTGACACAATAAATTCAATTGCGGAACAGACTAATCTTTTAGCGCTAAACGCAGCAATAGAAGCCGCAAGGGCAGGAGAAGCTGGACGAGGATTTGCAGTTGTTGCAGATGAGATAAGAAAGCTCGCAGAAGAGAGTAAAAGAGCGACACAAAACATTGCCAATATACTGAGAGGGATTGTAGATGAAAGTGTGAAAGCAAACGATGCGACAAAAGAAACGGTAGAAATTGTTAATCAGGCGGCAAGTCAATCTACGGTGATTAAATCTCAATTTGAACAAATATTGCAGAGCATAGTAAGAATGTCGCAAATGACAGAAAACTTGGCAGCGAGTGCACAGCAGCAAAGTGCAGCAGCCGAGGAAATGAGCAGTGCAATGGACAACGCGAGCAAGTCAATGATAAGCGTTGTTGACCAATTAAGAGAAGTAGCAACAGCGATCAAGCAGCAAGCTGATGCCGTTTCCAGCCTTGCAAAAACCGCTGAAACTCTTGATGGAGTGGCAGAAAAACTAGTGGAATCGATGAAGAGATTCAAGATTTGACAAATTACGAAAACCCCAATCCCATATGGGATTGGGGTTTTTATTAACAAGAAATTAACTGAGAAGTGTGGAGTGATTTTACTACATAAACTTCTTGTCTTACTTGTAGTAGCATTGATAAATCCATTTACATTTTCAATATTGGCTATCGTTGAAACCTACTTTCTTACTAACTTTTGGAAGTGTGGAGGTATATGTTCTTTTTTGGAATTGTTTTGTTTTTGAAAGAATTGCTTAACGTATAGGTGCTTGTAGATTAAATTTCTCTTCTAACATACATGTACATATTTGTGGTATAATCATGAATATGAATAGAAATAATTATCTTTTACATCAAACATCAAAATCTTTGCACAAATTCTAAGAGGAGGGTACTTTATGAGAAACCTTACGATGTTCCAAAAAATCTTGGTGGTTGTTATGGTCTCGGTGCTCTTTATGGTAGCTATAGGCATTTATTCTACATCAACTCTCCGCTCGACGATTATAGTAAAGACGGAACAGAATCTTCAAGCACTTGCTGAAAACAATGGTGACAACTTGATGAGTTTTGTTGATGGACATGTAAAGCTTATAGAATTGCTCTCAAAAGATGCAAACGTTTTAGGTGTTTACAAGAATGATTATCAGGAAGAAGAATGGATGAAAAAGTTGTTCAACAGCGTTACAACAAGTTACCCAGATGTGATGTACGTGTATGTTGGATTGAAAGACAAAAGGATGTATTTGGTACCAGAAACGGAGCTTCCCGAGGGGTTTGACCCAACTTCTAGACCTTGGTATAGAGACGCTGTTACGAAGCCTGGTCAAGTAGTGATCACGGAGCCATATGCCGACGCTTCTTCTGGAAAGTTCATAGTGACGATAGCGAAAGCTATCCAAACCGATGAAGGGATAGTCGGTGTAGTTGCACTTGATTTTGACATTTCAAAACTTTCAGAAGGACTAATGAGCAAAGAACACGGTTATCTCAATGCTGTTGTGACAAGTGGCGGTAACATAATATTACACACAGACGGTTCATTAATTGGTAAAAACATAAGTGATCAGGAGTTTTTCAAGAAGTGGATATCTGGTTCTAAAAGTGGTGTGTTTGGTTATACCTACGAAGGCATGAATCGCATCACAGGCTACACACCCTGGCCAATGTAAAATCTAAGTGAACAGAACTGTGTATAGCTTCGGTTGTTTCTTCAGCATCCCTATCAAGTATGTTAACTCCTGCCCAATTAACCTTATCGTTAACTTCGTAAACAACGTCGCTTTGTTTATCTTCTCTATCACTAATCCCAGTTTCAACCTTTCAAAATAGTACTCTATCTCCCACCTCTTCCTGTATATCGCCCTCATCAGCTCACTTTTCATGAATTCTTCACCAGCTTTTCCCCTCGGCCTGATTATCTTTTCTCCTTCCCCTTCTGCCCTGAACTTTTTAACGTGATATCCCCTGTCTCCTATTATTAAACTACCTTTGCACCCTTTCGTCATTTCTATCCCTACGTCCCATTCTCGCCTCTCACTTACCTCGAAGTCCACTACTACTTTCTCTTTGCTGTTGTACAACGCATGCAATCTCTCTTTCTTATTTCTCAACTCGCTCGAATCTATCGCAAGTATGCTCCCTGCTACCTTCTTCATTATTCCTGATATCTTCGCTTTGTCTATATATTTCATCCGATACGTTAACGTCTGCCGAGTTGGTAACTTGTATGGATAATAGATATTCCCTCTCTTGACTTCATCGTAGAACTCCCTCACATACTGACATTTCGTCAAACACATTGCAATGATGACTCTTAATATGTCTAAATCCGAATATTTCCTCGTAAACATCCTCCTTGACCTCTTAAAGACAATTTTCGCAATAGCTTCTAATGATTTTTCTGGTATAATAACTTTGATCACGGGGAACTGTGCCTCCTTTCGTATTGATTGGTGTTCGATACAATTTTGGCACGGTTCCCCCTTTTTGTTAACTCTCTTTTTTATTTGTTAACTCATCCCTCCAATTTCACATCCCACTTTGGCCAGGGTCACAGGCTACAAGAGATTACAAAATGGATGGATATTCGCAACAGTTGTTTCAGAAAAAGATCTGATGAAAGAAGTCAATATCGCAACCATTGTTACGATAGCCATCACAGCATCGGCAGTTATCGTATCGATAATTATAGCACTATTCCTTACAAGAGCTTTCATAGCAAAGCCTATCAGTGAAATGGTTACAGCAACCGACAAAGTGGCACAAGGCGATTTAACTATCAATGTTGAAACTAAATCTAAAGATGAGATTGGTAAAATCACAACTGCACTTACAAAGATGATAACTTCTCTTAGAGATGTGGTTGCACAGATTAACCAAGAAGGAAATACTATAAAACAAGAGGCTTCCCAACTTGCTGCGGCATCTGAAGAAACAAGTGCCACGATAGAAGAACTCACTGCGCAGGTTGATAATGTAAACACGAATGTGAACACCGCATCGGCTGCTATTGAAGAGATGACAAGCGGTATCCAAGAAGTCGCCGCAAGTGCACAGAATGTTGCAAACGCTTCGCAAAAGCTCAGTGAAGAAGCTCAAAGAGTATCATCACTTTCGAGTGAGGGTCAGAAAGCAATATTGTCTATAGCTAACGTCATCGAGCAGACGAAAGAAAAAGCTAACATAACATTTGAAACCGTTGAAAAGCTCAGCGAAAGCGCAAAGAACATAGGTGAGATAGTAGATACGATAAACTCAATTGCAGAACAGACAAACTTGCTCGCACTGAACGCAGCGATAGAAGCAGCAAGGGCAGGAGAAGCTGGTAGAGGCTTTGCTGTTGTTGCAGATGAAATTAGGAAACTTGCAGAAGAGAGCAAACAAGCAACACAGAATATTGCGAACATCCTGAGGGGAATAGTTGATGAAAGCTTGAAAGCAAGTGATGCGACAAAAGAAACTGTTGAAATAGTCAACCAAGCGGCAACGCAATCCACATTAATCAAGTCACAATTTGAACAGATATTACAGAGTATCGTTAGAATGTCCCAGATGACCGAGAACTTAGCGGCGAGTGCGCAGCAACAGAGTGCAGCAGCTGAAGAAATGAGCAGTGCAATGGACAGTGCAAGTAAGTCAATGGTAAGCGTTGTTGAGCAGATGAACGAAGTAACAATGGCTATTAAACAACAAGCAGATGCGATAGAAAACGTTGCAAGGACAGCAGAAAACCTTGATGATATTGCAGAAAAGCTAGTTGAATCAATGAGAAGATTCAAGATTTAACAAGCACTTGCGATAAGAAAGCCCCCGATGAGGGGGCTTTTTCATAGAATTAAACAACCTTATCTATACTTCTGAAACCTTCTCCAAGCACGTATCTTGCTTCGTTAACTATGACAAACGCATCAGGATCAATCTGCTTTATAACATGCAAAACTTCTCCAAGTTCTCTGCGCCTTAATGCAACATATAGGACATCCAAATCTTTTCCTGAATAAGCGCCTCGGGCTTTCAGTATAGTTGCTCCTCGTTCCATCTTATTCAGGATATAGTCCTTTATTGAATCAACTTTACCCGAAATGATAGTCATAGTCACCGCAAGTTCCAAACCTTTTAATATGAAGTCTATCGTTATGCCGTTTATTATGATAGCAAGTAGTGCATACATCGCTATACGTGGGTTAAATGTGAAACCGGCTAAGATACCGATTGAGAAGTCTATCATGAGCAGTGTTGTACCTATCGGAGCACGGAAATACTTTGACAATATTTTAGCTACAATGTCCGTTCCGCCTGTCGATGAGTTGTTTGCAAAGGCAATCGCCATACCTACTGAGGCTAATACGTTGCCAAAAAATACGGCAAGCATCAATTCGTCTCCTGTATAGCGAGGTATTTTGAGTATTCTATCAAATAAGTCTATAAAGAAATTCAGTGCGAATGTTGAATATATCGTTTTGAAACTGAAATCCCTTCCTACAAGTGTAAATCCAAGAATGAACAAGACGATGTTAATAATATACATCCAAACACCAATGGGTATCGCATTTAACAAACGATGGAGTATCATAGCCATACCACTCGCCCCACCGGCTGCTATGTTGTTCGGAATAAAGAATATCACAAGCCCGAGTGCTGTAAGTAAGACTCCTATCGTTGACAAAACGTATTCTTTAATCTGTTCTTTTAGATCCATAATTTTAGAAACCTCCTTTCTTTTCTTAAAAATTCTCTCTATTGTATTCTTTGCATAAAATTTATCCGCATGGTATCATTATACCAGAAGGGGTGAAGTATGTGCATATCAAGTTACAGGATGTTTCTGTTAATTACTCAGGTAAGAAGGTTTTGAAAGGTATAACAACGACATTCGAAACAGGTAATATAGTCATGATAATAGGTAGAAACGGCTCCGGGAAATCGACCCTTTTGAAAGTTCTCGCCGGGTTAATTGATTTTGCAGGACAGATAATCATTCCGGAAAAATATTCAGATATATCTGAATTAACAGGGTACGTTTTTCAGAACCCGGAAACTCAAATTGTGGGCAGCACGGTATTTGAAGATGTTATTTTTGGTCTTGAGAATATCGGGTTCAGTAAAACAGAAATGGAGACTCGAGCGAGGTATGTCTTAGATTTACTCGAGCTTTCAGATCTCAAATTTTTTGATCCATATTACCTTTCAGGTGGGCAAAAACAAAGACTCGCTATTGCCTCAGTCTTAGCACTTAATCCTGAGTTTTTATTGCTCGATGAGGTAACCGCCATGCTCGACAAAAACGGTAAAAGAGAAGTTTTGAACGCCGTGCTTAAGTTGAAAGAGACAAATAAAGGCGTGATCGTTGCGACTCATGAACTTAATTTGTTTCTGCCTTACGTAGATAGATGTATTTACATTGAGGATGGAAAGATAGCCTTTGACGGTAATCCGCACGATGGTGCGGAGCTTTACAGAAAAGCAGCCACAGAAAAGTTTAAGAAAATACAAGTCCAATAAATACAGTTGAGGAGGTGCACTTTCATGGAAGTTCTGACTTTTTCAAAAGGCCCCAAAGCTGTCGGTCCTTATTCATCGGCCATAAGAGTTGGAAATGTGATCTTCTTTTCGGGCATATTGCCGATTAACCCGGAAAATGGCGAATTAGTTAATGAAAACGTAGAGAAAGCAGCTGAGCAGATTTTGAAAAATCTATCAGCCATGCTTTCCGAAATTGGTCTTACGTTGAAAAACGTCGTCAAGACAACCATATTTACAACTCGCTTGGACGAGTTTTCGAAAATCAACGAAGTCTATCAGAAATACTTTGAAGCTCAAACTTCAGTTTTCCCAGCGAGAAGCACTGTCGGTGTTGCAAGCCTTCCGAAAGGCGCACTGGTTGAGATGGAATTCATTGTTGAAATTGTCTAAGAAATTTTTATTTGGTTTCTCTTTTTTCTTTTACGTTCTTGAATAGTTCAATGCGATTTTTTATCAAATCATCAACATTGGTACTCGAAAAGAGTACCATTTTTTCGTAAGCTACCTTTAACGATTCAATCTCGTCACTTTTATTTCCGAGTGCTATTTTGACTTTATCATAAAAAGCTTTTTCGTTGGAATATTCAACAATATATATCACTGCTATTGCAACGATAATCACAACAGAGATTGAAATTGGATAATTCTTAATTGCAGGGAGCGCAAATCCAAGAAATACGCCCGCGGTACCGATTAATGTGAGGTAAGTCTTGTTACGAATCATGGCTCTGTTAAATAAGAACCTGCGTAAATCTTTAAGCATCTCCTTTCCAACAGGAGTATAAATATACCTCGATGGTAAAAGAAGAAGTGTCAATACAACAACTGCGTATGGATTTTTTATAAGAAAACCTATCCCTACCATCGTTAGTATAAGGATTAGTCTTGATAGAAGTAAACTTGAAACCCAATTATTCAAAAGAATTCCTGTCAAAAAGACAATCGTTCCAAAGAAAGTTTCCATGCTCCGCATTCCTCCCCTAATCAGATATAAATATGACAGTACTATGCGGTTGAGCTGTATAATATCCCTTCACTAAGTATGGAGTTTCCAAGAAATCATCCGGATAATCTCTAGATGTGTCTACGATTAAGTACCAATCTTCGCCTTGAAGTGGCGGAAGTACAAAGTTCAAAGGTTCTTTCCATTGATTCAAGATAACGTATATATTGTTATCTATCCTTAAACCCTTAACTGGATCTGATCCAGATATCATAAAAGCTATCGAATGAGAATGATAACACATGTCTGGTTCAAAAGGATTAATGCCATGCCAAGTTATATCCGTTATGAGATTGCCAAATTTATCGTATTTTTCGTAAAAACACTCTCTCTTTAAGGCAGGATGTGACTTTCTAAAGCGAATCATCTTTTTAACAAACTCAAACAAATCTTTGTGTTTCTCTTTCAATGTCCAATCAACCCACGTTGTTTCATCATCAATACAGTAAGCATTGTTATTCCCATTTTGTGTTCTGAAAAATTCATCACCCATCAAAATCATTGGAGTTCCATGAGAAAGCATAAGTATGGCAAAAAAGTTCTTTACCTGCTGTTTTCGTATTTTCACGATTTTTTCATTATCTGTGTCACCTTCAACTCCGTAATTATAACTAAAGTTTTCATCTGTACCATCTCTATTTCCTTCGCCATTTGCTTCGTTATGTTTCTTATTGTAAGATAACAGGTCTCTCATGGTGAATCCATCGTGGCATGTTATGAAATTTATGCTTGCATGCGGTTTTCTATTTGCGTAGAGGTCGGGACTACCAGATATTCTAAGCATCAACTCTTCAATTACTCCATTATCGCCTCTGACAAACTTTCTAACGCAATCTCGATATTTTCCATTCCATTCAGCCCATCCTTCTGGAAAGAGTCCTAAGTGATAACCACCTGCAGCATCCCAACCTTCAGCAATCAATTTCAATTTTCCAACAATTGGGTCTTCGGCTATGTCTTTCAAAAGCGATAAATCACCTATCCACCTACCGTCTGGCGTCCTACCAAGCACAGATGCCAAATCAAATCTGAAACCATCAACGTGCATTTCGGTCGCCCAGTATCTCAGGCTGTCAATTATCATCTCTTTGACAACAGGATGATTACAATTCAAGGTATTGCCACACCCTGAATAATTTAAGTAGTACCTTTTATTCTTCGGATCAAGCATATAATATATCTCGTTGTCTATTCCTCTAAAGCAAAGCGTAGGTCCCTTTTCTCCACCTTCTCCTGTGTGGTTGTACACAACATCCAAAATAACTTCAAAGCCATTCTTGTGAAGCATCTTTACAAAGTCTTTGAATAGAAACACCTGTTCACCGAGCTTCAGCCCAACTGAGTAATTTCCGGTGACTGCAAAGAAGTTCAATGGGTTGTATCCCCAAACGTCTTTAAGCTGCTCTCCAGTAACTGGATTCACATTGGGATTTGAGTTAAGATTGAATTCAAAAATTGGCATAAGTTCAATTGTAGTAACGCCGAGCTCTTTTAAATGGTCAAGCTTTTCAATTATTCCAAGGAATGTGCCCGGAAATTTCACGTTTGAAGTCGGGCTTATAGTGAAAAGTCTAACGTGCATCTCGTATATTATAGTTTCGTTCCACGGTATGTGTAGTTGCCTGTCGTCTTCCCAGTCATACTTTGAATCATCAATTACGATTGACCTTATCATGCTTTTTGAAGAATCAATTGTAGAGAATGATAAGTCTCCCATCGGAGAATTTCTCTCGTACCCATAAACAGCATCATCGTTCCAGTCAAAAAATGTTGTTACTGCCTTTGCGTATGGATCTATGAGCAATTTGTTAACATTAAATCGCTTACCATTTAGTGGATCATAAGTTCCATCTACACGCCAACCATAATATTGGCCATGTCCAATGCCGTAGACGTATATGTGCCAAATGTCTCCGGTTTTATTTTTTATGGGATCAAGTTCAAAAGAATGCGATGGTATCGAATCATAGTAATTTTGGTAAAGTTCCAAGATAACTCGAGTGGCATTTCTAGAAAATATTGCAAAGTTAACCCCTGTTTCATCAGGTGTTGCACCTAATCTTGGATAACCTCTCTTCGTTTTTAGTACAACGTCAGGTCCGGGGTTCTTATACTGAAGTGGATAATCAGCCACTTATTTCACCACCGTTCCTAACTTCTCCAATCTGCGGAATTTCGAGTATTTTGTTCAATATTCTCTTGATCTCTTCTTTGGACCTATCTTTCATAAATAACTTCTCAAGTAAGTCTAATGCTTTCAATACGAGAATGTTTATTTCATTTACAGTTTCAGTTAACGCCCCGCTCTCCAAAATCAGACTCTGTATGAGTTCGATCTCTTCCTGAGTTTTTTCCTTTTTGGAAATGATATCAAACAAAGTCATTTTTTTCTCGCTTGAGAGCTTTTCGGAAGTTTTCTTTATCAGTATGGTAGCCTTACCCTCAACAATATCGTTAACACTCTTTTTGTCCCCACCAAATGTACCAATTATGTCATCTCGATACTGAAAAGCAATCCCAACGAGTTTGCCTATTTCTGTGAGCGTTTTTATTTCTTTTTCATCATTCTGGCCACTAAGATAGTAACCGAAAAGCATTGGATGTATAAACGTGTAGTACGCGGTTTTTAACAAGCTGATCTTTGCCGGGATATCGTCTGTTAATATTGTCTCATCCAATCGTCCAGTGTATAATATATCAAGCAGCTGACCGTAACCTGTTTTTACATAACAATCCGAGAAGAGTCTCAATACTTTTCTGAAGGTTCGACTTTCAATGTTTAGTTCAGATAACACGCCAAGAAGATAAAACGATATTATATCTCCAACAATTATTGCAAGGTCTTTACCGAGCTTTTCGTTCTCAAATTTGGATTCGTATATCTTGTGTAACGTTAGTTCCCCTCTTCTTAAAAGTGATTCATCGATAACGTCATCATGCACGAGTAAAAAGGCATGCATGATTTCAATTATTGCTGCTAACTTCAGAGCATTATTTTCAGCATCGTTATCCGAGTACCCCTTGTATGTTAACACAAGCAAAAAAGGTCTGATCCTCTTTCCAGGCCTTAGTACAAAATGTGAAAACTCAACGATCACATCTTTCAGTTCTCCTGGTGTATCTTCAAATAACCCATTAAGGATTCTTTGTATTTCCTGTTCTACGGCCTTCTGTATTTCAAGAGCTTCTTCTCGCATTCTATTTTGCCTCCATTAACCAGTTAGTTTGCAAATAAAATTATACCACACCTGTTTGAAATAGTCTAAAACTGGCAAATGTGGTATAATAAAATATATTGGAAAAGTAGTGAATCAGGAGGTGCATTATTTTTTGGATGTCACATTCAATGAAATTTCTAATGCTGCTGAAAATCTGAGAAAAAGAATCGAGAATGGTAAATCGTATGGTCTTGTAGTTGTGAATAAATCATTCGCCAGGACTTTGTTGAGATCAATAATCGATTTTTCAAAGATTTCTGACGTACTCATCATTGAGCCTGAAACTAATATCGGTATCGATGAAATAAGAAATGCCATAAATTTTTTAGAATTTACTCCTCAGGGTGATTCAAAATTTGTCATTATTTATGATGCTGACAAATTAACGCAGGAAGCAGCAAACGCTTTCTTAAAGACATTGGAAGAACCACCAGCTTATGCTGTCTTGATTCTTGTAACAACAAGGTGGAACTCTCTACTTCCAACGATAAGGAGCAGATTGCAGAAATTGTATGTCAAATTAGAAATCAGCTCTGAATTAAACGATTTTCAAAGATTTATAGCTTACTGGAACTACGATATGCTCAGAGAATTGGTGGGAGGAAACTACGACGTTCTTTCAGAAGATGAACTATTTGAATCTAAAACAGAAGATCTGTCAGATTTAACGATCTTCATGTCATTAAAAGAAATGTTCAAAAAGAATATCTCAGCGGATTTAAGAACCTTTAGTAAATTTCTTTTACGCCTTTCTAAGAAAAATGATGTCCGATTTCTGAAAATAACAGCAAAAGCGGTTATGTGGACTGCCTTCAAAGATGAAAGATTAACACTGAAAGAAAAGATTAGACTTGCACAAGTTTGTGATAGTGTGCTTAAAGCAAAAGTTTTTAACTTTAATTACCAGCTTACGTACTATACTTTATTACTTAACTTAAGAGGTGATAATCTGTGAGTTTACAAGCAACAGTCTATGGTGTTGAATTAATGCCAATGGGTAAGATTATCTATTACTTAGATAATGGTGAGAAAATGACCTATGGAGACTACGCAATTGTTCTCAGTGAGTTTGGAACTGATTACGGCAAAGTTCTTTTGGGGCCGAAAGATATAAGCATAGATGATGTAGACTACGAACTGAAGTCGGTTTTAAGAAAAGCAACGGTAGAAGATTTAGATATAATTCGCGAAAATGAGGAAATTGCAAAAAGAGCACGTGAAGTAACTATTGAACTTGTGAAGAAGCACGAATTGCCCATGAAAGTTCTGCAATCAAAATATATATTCGACAGGAGCAAGTTGGTAATATATTTTAGTTCAAAAACACGTGTGGATTTTAGAGAATTAGTAAAAGATATCGCAAAGGAATTCAAAACACGCATCGAACTTAGGCAAGTTGGTGCAAGAGATGAGATGAAATTCATTAAAGGATTGGGATTATGTGGTAAAAAGAGTTGTTGCTCTTATTTCTTAAGAGAGTTCGACAGTGTTACGCTAAAACATGCAAAACAACAACAGATGATGATTAATACTTCAAAAATAACTGGTCCGTGCGGAAGATTGCTGTGCTGTCTTACTTATGAACACGAATATTACATAGAAGCGCTCAAAAACATACCAGATGAAGGTTCAACGATATACTATGACGGTAAGATCGCTAAAGTAATAACTGTAAACGTCTTCCTCTCAAAAGTAACATTACAAACAGAAGATGGCGAGATGGTCGCACTCCCATTTACATACTTTAAGGAGGGAGAAAATGCGGGAAATTGGAAGGTTATTGATAGTGGTAGGAGTAGTAACTATTACGATGGGCTTGATGATATTGCTGATATCGAAGATGAGTGATTTGAAATGGTTGCCAGGAGATATTGTTATTAGGAAAAAGAATTTTGTGTTTATCTTTCCAATCACAACGATGATCATTTTAAGCGTAGCTTTAACGATTATATTGAATATAATTAGCAAATTTTTTAAATAAGAATGCCGAATGGTAGAGGGGGAAAGGGAAATGTACATTGGACTCGACCAGGGAACTACAAGCACAAGAGCTATACTTTTTGATAAAGACTTTGGGATAATTCACGAAGCGAGAAGAGAATTTAAACAGATATATCCGAAAGAAGGATGGGTTGAGCATAACCCTGATGATATTTGGCAAACAGTTGTGGAGGTTCTTGAAGAGTGTAAAAGAGTTGCAGATTCAAAAGGAGAAAAGATTGAAGTCATTGGCATAACAAACCAGCGAGAAACGGTTGTTGCATGGGATGCTGAAAGTAAAAGAACACTTTACAATGCGATAGTTTGGCAGTGCAGAAGAACAGCAGAGCGTTCAAGCTATTTAAGAAAGGAATACGGAACCGAAATCAAAAGAAGAACAGGTTTAGTTGTTGATCCATATTTTTCAGCAACGAAGATGGAGTGGCTCATCGAAAATGTGCCAGATGTAAAAGAAGCGTACAATAAAGGAACCTTAAGATTTGGAACAATTGATACTTTTCTTGCTTGGAAGCTTACAGGTAAACATGTAACAGATTATTCAAATGCATCAAGAACTATGCTTTTCAATATAAAAACCTTAGACTGGGACGATGAACTTCTTTCGCTATTTAATATACGAAGAGAATTTTTGCCGCAGGTAGTTGATACTGCACAGTTAATAGGCTATACAGAAGATGGTATACCAGTAGCTTCGTTAGTTGGTGACCAGCAGGCAGCACTTTTTGGGCAAACTGCTTTTCAAAAGGGAGATATTAAATGTACGCTCGGCACTGGTAGTTTCATATTGATGAACACTGGTAGTGACCTAATAACATCTGAACACAACCTGTTAACTACAATTGGATGGAAAATAAAAGATGAGCTAACATATGCACTTGAAGGAAGTGTTTTCATAACCGGCACATTGGTCAACTATCTTATTAGAAATCTTGGATTTGCAAAAGATAGTTCCGAATTAACGGAATTAGCCTTACAGGTTGGAAATAACGGAGGTATCTATTTCGTTCCAGCACTTACAGGTATAGGCGCACCGTACTGGGACCCGTACGCAAGGGGTTTGATAATTGGCTTAACACCAGGAACCGATAAGAGGCATATAATATACGCAGCATTTGAAGGTATAGCATTCTCTGTAGGACAACTCGTCATGCTAATGGAGAAGGAGAGTTCTATAAAGGTTAATACTCTCAAAGTAGATGGCGGTGTGTCGAAAAATAATCTTATAATACAAATACTCTCTGATGTTGTCGGTTCAGTTGTTGAACGTCCAGTGAACAGGGAAACAACAGCCCTGGGTGCGGCAACATTGGCAGCTATGGCTCTTGGAATTGTCGACAAAAAGAAACTTCAAGAGATAAGAAAAATAGACAGAATCTTTACACCAAAACAGTCACGTGAGGAGGAGTTCGGTAAGTGGAAACAGGCTGTGAATCGTGCTTTGAGTTGGGAATCTTGACAGAAAAAGAATTGAAATCATTTGCGCGAACATTTTCCCAATGTCTTGCCGAAGGTGATGTTATAATACTTTCAGGTGAAATAGGCTCAGGAAAGACAACATTTGTAAGAGGACTTGTTACAGGTCTTGGATGCAGTGAAGAGATCGTTACAAGTCCAACTTTTACCTTGATGAACGTATATGCTTGTTCGAAGACGGTATATCACTTAGACGCCTATAGACTCAACGGAATAGAAGACGTTTTCTATGTACTCGAAGGTGAAATAGAAGACAGAAATGGTGTGTTTGTTATAGAATGGGGAAATCTGATAGATTCGTACTTCATAGAGGATGTTATCACTGTATTCTTCGAACATGAAGATGAAAAACACAGAAAGGTAAGACTGCGAGTACCATCAAAGAGGGTTAGCAGGTTCAGGAGGTGCTTAAACTTTGGAGAATATAAAGAACAATAAGAATAAAAGGAAGTTCAGCAGATTGGAGAAAGAAGCGAAAAAGGCCCGCGAAGAGCGAATATCTATTCCAAATACACTCCCAGCAATAGCTATGAGGAGTAACATGGTTATATTCCCAAACACGGTGGTTCCATTTTATGTTGGAAGAGAAATGTCCCTCATGGCTCTTGAAGAGGCTATGGAGAAAACAAATAATCTGGTTTTTGTTGTAAATCAAAAAGATCCTACCGTCGAGAATCCAACTGAAAATGATCTCTACAAGATTGGAACAGTTGTAAGGGTAATTCAAGTTGGTAAGCTTCCAGATGACACGTTCAAGGTTTTAGTAGAAGGTATCACAAGGGCAAGATGGACGAAGAATGTTGGCGAAAAGTTTTTCGTATTCGAACTCGATTTGCTAAGAACTCGATATGGTAAGTCTAAAAGGCTTATAGCTCTTATGCGGATGGTGAAAGAAGAGCTCCACAAATATGTTCAGTATTCAAGAAAAATACCGCCGGAGACGTTAATGCTGTTAGAAGACGTTGATAATCCGGATGTTTTCGCAGATATAGCCGCTTCACTTTGTCCAGGTACTATAGAAGAAAAACAAGAATTGCTTGAGATAGTACATCCCGCAAATAGGCTTGAGAAGATTCTCGATATTTTAGTTAGAGAAACCGAGTTGCTTGAGATAGAACAACAGTTAGACCAGAAAGTCAAGGAAAGAATTGAGAAAACCCAAAGAGAATACTACTTGCGCGAGAAACTTAGAGTTATTCGCGATGAGCTCGGCGGAGAAGAAGATGTCGAAATAAAGGAATTAAAAGCAAAAATAGAGGAAGGTAAATACCCAGATTACGTAAAAGAGAAAGCACAAGCTGAACTGCAAAGACTTGAAAAGATGTCACCATACGCTCCTGAAGCTAACGTCATACGGACTTATCTTGACTGGATTCTCAATCTACCTTGGTACGAGAAGACTGAGGACACATTGGATATAAACCTTGCTGAAAAGGTTTTGGAAGAGGACCACTACGGACTCGAAGAACCGAAAAGAAGAATCCTTGAATACCTTGCGACAAGAAAGCTGTCTGACAAGGCGAAGGCACCTATAATATGTTTCGTTGGACCTCCGGGAGTTGGAAAGACATCGCTCGCAAAATCGATAGCTCGGGCGATGAACAGAAAGTTCGGCAGAATGTCCCTTGGCGGATTGCGAGACGAAGCCGAAATCAGGGGACATCGAAGAACATACGTTGGTGCATTACCAGGAAGAATCATACAGCTAATCAGGAAACTTGGAGTGAGGAATCCCATAATACTTTTAGATGAAATAGACAAAATGGGAATAAGTTTCCAAGGAGATCCAGCATCTGCACTCCTTGAAGTGCTTGATCCCGAACAGAATAAGGACTTTGTTGACCTATACATCGAGTTACCATACGACCTATCCGAAGTACTATTTGTAACAACCGCTAACGTAATATACTCAATACCACCAGCACTGAGAGATCGTATGGAAGTTATTGAAATTTCAAGTTACACGGATGTTGAAAAATTTCATATTGCGAAGAAGCACATAATTCCAAAGATATACGAAGAATTCACAGAAACAGATAAGAAGGTTTTTGAATTCAAAGATGAATCGATAGGGAAAATTATAAATGAATATACAATGGAACCTGGTGTAAGGGAACTTGAAAGACAGCTTAGAAGCGTCATTAGAAGAGCCACATTGGAATACACAAAAGTCGGAAAGAAAGTTGTAATTACTCCCGAAAAAGTATCAGAATATCTTGGACCAAGCAAAGTCAGAGAAGAAGACAGATTAGATGAACCACTTGTAGGTGTTGCAACAGGACTTGCATGGACACCAAACGGTGGAACTACACTCTATGTAGAGAGCACACTTTTACCAGGCAATGGCGGACTGATAATAACCGGACAATTGGGCGATGTTATGAAAGAATCGGTAAGAATTGCTTTAAGTCTTGCCAAAAAGATGTGCGGCGATGAATATGCTGAAAAGTTTTCGAAAAACGATATACATATACACGTGCCAGAAGGCGCAGTACCAAAAGATGGTCCAAGCGCGGGAATTACTATAACAACAGCTCTGGTCTCTATAATCAAGGATATACCCGTTCGAAACGACATAGCAATGACTGGCGAAATAACGCTCAGAGGTCGTATATTACCGGTCGGCGGAATTAAGGAAAAGGTATTGGCGGCTTACAGAAAAGGAATCAATACAGTCATTATGCCTAAGAAGAATGAAGTTGATTTGGAAAAAATACCAAAAGATGTGTGCGAAAAGATGAAGTTTGTGTTCGTCCAAACTATAGATGAGGTACTGGAGGTGGCACTCTGTGACAAATCTAAACAAGAAAAATCCGATGCAATTACAAAAAAGAATAGCGGAAAACGTAGAACTCGCAAAGGTGATAGCAACTCCAAACGATAGATTTCCTGACCCCCTCCTTGGGGAATTCACGTTTGTTGGAAGATCAAATGTTGGAAAATCAAGCTTATTAAATGCGCTCTTAGGAAAAAAAGTTGCTTTTGTTAGTAAAAATCCAGGAAAGACGAAAACAATAAATTATTTTAAGGTTAACGGAAAGTTTTATTTTGTAGACCTTCCCGGATATGGTTACGCAAGGACTTCAAAAAAAGATAGAGAAGAGTGGAGGAAGATTATAGAAAGATACTTTTCAGAAAGAAGTTGGAATATGAAGCTCCTCTTTTCACTTATTGATTCGAGGCACGAATTGATGGAATCCGATGAACAGCTTCTCGAATGGTTACAGATCTTAGGAATTAGTCCAGTTGTGTTGCTGACGAAAACAGATAAACTCTCTTCTAATGAGCTAAACAAGCAAATCTCTTATTTCAAAAGAGTCCTTTCTGAATATGGTGTAGAAAAAATCATTCCTTGTTCATCTTTGAGCAAGGAAGGCATAGAAGATGTATGGAAAGTTATAGTTGAAGCCCTGCAAAACTCGGAAGAGTAATTCTGAATATTTAAAATTATTCACAACAAACAGGAGGTTTTTAGTAGATGATAAAAAGAGAGATAGAATCACTACTTAAGAGTTATCTCATGGAAACAGGAATGGAGTATGATTTCGTTGTAGAGATTCCGGAAGAAAAATTTGGAGATTTTTCGACTAACATAGCATTAATTGGAGCGAAATTCTTTAAAAAACCACCACGTGAAGTCGCCAAGTACTTTGTGGAGAAATTAACTGGACATCCTATGTTTGACGAAATTTCAATCGCAGGTCCTGGGTTTATAAACTTCAAAGTATCAAAAACTTTTTACAGGGATTTCTTGGACAACTTCCTAAGAAGTCCTGAAGGAATCTGGAGATTCAAGAACAAAGGAAAAATATTGTTGGAATATGGTAGTGCGAATCCAACAGGTCCTCTTACAGTTGGACATGGTAGGCAGGTAGTTATAGGTGATGTTCTGGGTAATATCCTAAGGTATATCGGTTTCGATGTAACTAAAGAGATGTACTTAAATGATGCCGGAAGGCAGATAAAACTCCTTTCAAAGTCAGTTTGGGCAAGGTACAATCAACTCCTTGGATACGAAGAACCAATACCCGAGGACGGTTACAAAGGCGATTATGTTATCGATATTGCAAGGCTCGTATTAAAGGATTGCGGTAATAGATTTTTCAGAACATGGGACAACGAAATTGAAGATATTTTCAGGGATTACGCACTGCGCGAAATCACGAAAATGTTTGATAAGACCTTGGAAATGTTAGACACCAAGTTTGATAACGTTTATAGTGAGAAGAGCCTGATAGATGATGGAACTGTAGATGAAGTGCTAAATATACTGAAAGAAAAAGATTTAACCTACGAACATGAGGGTGCACTTTGGCTTAGAGTGTCACGCTTTGTGAATGATAACGATAAAGTTTTGATAAAGAATGATGGCAGCTATACATATTTCCTAACCGATATTGCATACCACTACAAGAAGTTTAAGAGGGGCTATGACATCGCAATCGATATCTTTGGAAGTGATCACCATGGTCATCTTCCAAGAATGTACGCAGCGATGAAAGCTTTGGATGTACCGGAAGATTTTCTCGTTTTCTTACTTCACCAGTTTGTGACTTTGAAACGTGGTGAAGAGATTGTAAAAATGAGTACAAGAGCCGGAGAATTTGTAACACTTGATGAGCTGATAGAGGAAGTTGGCAAAGATGCTACAAGATATTTCTTTGCTATGGTAGATGTAAATACTCATTTAAATTTTGACTTGGAACTGGCAAAATCGAAAACGAATGAAAACCCCGTTTATTATGTACAATATGCTCATGCCAGAATTTCAAGTATCTTTGAAAATGCAAGACAAAAAGGTGTTCAATTTAATCTGTTAGAAAACATTGAATTACTCGAAAACGAGAGTGAAATGAAAATTATAAAACACATATCGTCTTTCGATGATATATTAGAAAGATGTAAAGAAAAACTTTCACCACACTATCTCACTGACTACCTCGAGACGCTTGCTTCCGCGTTTCACAAGTATTATGCTGAGTACAAGATAGTTGACACTGACAATCCAGAACTCACAAATGCAAGGTTAAATTTGGCTCTTGGTGTAAAGATCATACTTTCAGAAGGCTTAAAACTACTCGGAGTGAGTGCGCCCGAAAAAATGTAAGATAAGAATAGTAAAATATTAAAGCTAATTGAGAAGGTGCTTTATTATGGACGTTCAGCAGTTACTTTCGAAGTATATGTTGGAAATCTCAAAGGTGGAAGACGAAAAGACTCTCTATACTGCACTGAGTGAGATTATAAAACGCGTTTTAGACTTTCAGGTATTAAACATTCTGAGCTCTGGAAATGTAATTTATTTAGAACCTAATGGCGTATCGATAAGTGAGAACTATTACAGCGATTATATCAGTTGGGTTGAGGAAAGGTTACATCCAACGTTTTTACCATTTGAAGACCTGTATGTAGGTCTTGTTCCAATATTTAAAGGAAAGAAGAGCCTTGCTATAGCTGTACTTTTAACAACAAGTGAACCAACTCCAGAGATAATTGATTACCTCCAGTTAATTGCATATCTGTCGGGAATTACGTTGGAGAACCTTAGATTGTTCAAGATGGTGGATGATTCGAGAAAGTATTTTGAGACAGTGCTTAACGTTTCAAACGATGGCATTCTGGTATTTAAAGACACAGAAATCGAGTTTATGAATCTTAAAGCCAAACAAATTCTTGAGGAAAGTGGGTCTTTGCTCGAAAAAATTCGAGAAGAAGTTGAGCACGAGTCAGGTTTTTTCGAATTCGAAAAGGAGAGCACATTTTTCAGTATAACTATTAAGAAGGTCGAATTTTTCGGTGAAGAACGTTTCTTGGTAAGTTTGAGAAACATAACGACTGAAAAGGAAATTCAAAAGTTAAAAGAAGTCGACAAAATAAAGACCAATTTTATAGCGAACATTTCACACGAATTGAGGACGCCTTTAGCTGCCATAAAGGCTTACACAGAAACGATGCTTAACATGCCAATGACATTGGAAGAAATCCAAGAATTCCTTACCATTATTCAAACTCAGTCTGAAAGGCTTGAAAATTTGTTGAACGATTTACTTGATTTTTCACAAATTGAATCTAACACTATGAAGATAGTAAAGGAGAACACGGACATATGCAAGATTGTTGAAAATGTTGTGAAGTCTGCAAAACAAATGGCAAGTGATTATAACGTTGACATCATGGTCGATTGCAAGAACGTGACTGTAAATTGTGACCCGGGGCGTATGGAACAAGTTCTTCTAAATTTAGTGACGAATGCTATCAAATTCTCAGACAAAAGCAAGGAAGAAAGATATGCGAAAATCGAGGCAATAGATGAAGATGATCAGATCAGATTAATGGTCTCAGACAACGGAATAGGAATTCCTGGTGATAAGCTGGACAAGATCTTCGACAAGTTTTACAGGGTCGATAATGATCTTACATATTCAATACCGGGAACAGGTCTTGGACTTGCGATTGTTAGAGAGATTGTTCAATTGCATAAAGGCACAATCCAGGTAGAATCTGAAGAAGGTAAGGGCAGTATCTTTACTGTAATTATACCAAAATAATAATCCAAGAGGGAATAATAATGATTAAAGAGCTACTAAACACAGTTACTGAGATACCTACACCTGACATAGTGGTACAACAGATAATCTCAACAGCTTCAAATCCAAATTCGAGTGCAAAAGACCTCGAAAAGGCTATATCTATGGATGTCGGGTTATCAACCAAAATATTGAGGTTAGTTAACTCCGCGTATTATGGTCTTCCACGCAAGATAACTAAGCTAAGTGAAGCGATTGTAATCGTAGGTTTCAAAACGGTCAGAAATCTTGCGTTAAGCGTCTTTACTTATTCGGCACTTCATTCGAAACATACCTTTATCGACCATGATAAATTATGGTCTCATTTCATGTTAACAGCAGTGTTTTCAGAGCATATTGCAAAAAGCATAGGTTTCATAAACAGAGAAGAAGTTTTCTTGGCTGGGATGATGCATGATATTGGGAAGTTGGTACTTGATTTGATGTTTCCCAAGTATACCTATGAAATTTCAAAAGTTGGTGAAAGATCTCAAGTACCGTTTTTTCTTTTGGAATACAAGGGAAATGTTGAAAATCACATGGAGATAGGTGGTGAACTCCTAAGATTGTGGAAATTCCCAGATGAATACATAAGTGTAGCGCAATACCACGAGAAACCATCATTGAACCCAGATTCTCGTTATATAGAGATGATATGTATAGTCCACTTAGCAAACGTTTATTCTAACATATTCCTACCTGGCTATTCACTGTCATACGGTGAACCGTACCTTGACCCGTTTGCTTTAAGTGTTTTGGGGTTGAAACCTTCTGCCTTGAAAGTAATATACAATGAACTTGATAGAGTGTTTGATAAATCTAAAGATATAATATACGGAGGTGTTGAAGATGAAGCAGGAATACAAGCTTAAAATGCTCGAATCAGAGTTGCGAAAAGTGATTTCTGAGGCGCTGATGGAAATGAAGGACGAATTCATAGAAAAATCAAGGTCTCTCATAACGATCTCAAGAGTAGAAGTATCAAAAGACAAAAGATATGCTGATATTTATGTTAGTGTCCTTGGTGACGAAAATAAAAGAAAAGAGATTTTGGAATACATTGAATCTAAGAAGGGGTATTTTAGAACTTTCGTAGCCAAGAATATAAGAATGTATGTAGCTCCCGAGTTGAGGTTTAAAGAAGATAAAGGCATTGAAGCAACTGTGAGAATAGGTCAGCTGCTTGATTCAATTAAAGAAAATAAAAAACTAGGCGATAACGAATAAGGGATATTCTAATAAACGGAGGGGTCCGTATGGAGGTTATAAAAGGTTTGGGAGTACCAAATGTTGACCAAGAATTTCAAAAGAAATCTCCAATGCCGAACACACATGTACAAACAACCGAAAATAACTCTAATCATCAAAGTGAGCAAATCGGTGTAGTCACTCCTCAATCTGAAAATATTGACTTGTTTAAGGAAAACCTTGAAAAATTAAAGAAAATTTTTAGAGGAGAAGCTGAATTCAAAATAGATAGAGATACAAACATGGTCGTCATAAAGATCAAAGATCCCGAAACGGGGGAAATTATTCGCCAGATTCCTCCAGAACTTGCAGTGAAACTCGCAAAGAATATACAGGAATTGTTGGGGGTTTTGATGGACGAAAGGGTGTGATTAAATGGACCTTTCAAGTATAGCAAATAACATCAATTATCGCTACCAGGGTTCGTCACGGCTGCAAATCGGCGGTGCGGTTAGTGGTCTGGATACACAATCTATCATTGAAAAGTTATTAGAAGTTGAGTCAATGCCCCTCCAGAGACTCAATGAAAAATATTTGCAATATACTTATTTACAAAAGGCCTATCAAAAGGTCTCAGATAAGATTAGAGATTTCTATACATACCTGTCAAACTTCTCGCTCCAGGCAACACTTATACCTAAAAGTGCCACAGCCTCAAATTCTATCCTCAGTGCGGTTGCCACGCCAACTGCTCAAGACGGTACATACAATGTCGAAGTATTGTCACTTGCTACAAACAGCATATTCTTAGGTGAGGACTTTGGAAAGACTATTACATCGGCAGATATGGTTGGTGACATAGATGCAAGATACGCTTCACAGAATTCAACTGTGAAAATAAAGATAGGTACAACCGAGACAACGATTAGTGTTGCAACGACAGATACGATAAATGATGTCGTTGCTAATCTTCAAAGCGCACTCACAAGCCTTGGTGCGAGTGCGACCGTTACTTTTACAGATGGAAAACTTAAAATAACATCTGATAAGGCGTTTCAGATTTCAAATACGTCTGGTAACTTCACTTTTGTTTTCAGATTAAACGACGCGGTTATGACTCAACAATCCGGAACATTCACCTTGGAAAGTAGCGGAAATGTCGGAGCGTACTCAACATATAAGACACTTTCTAATCTCGGAATTACTGGCGACAGAACTCTAACGATTAATGGAACAAATATAACTTTAAAAGATACAGATACGATTAGTAACATAGTTCAGAAAATAAATAGTTCAGTCTCTTCAGTACTCGCAACTTATGACGATAAAAACGGAAGGTTAGTCATAACAAGCAAAACAACAGGAGACAATATTATTGATGTGACAGGTGATAGCGATTTACTAACCATTCTAAGACTGGACACTGGTACCTTTACACTTGGAAGTGTTGCACAGGTAAACGTAACATTAAATGGATACACTGAACAATTGACCTCAAGAACTAACAGTCTGACATACAACGGGCTGACGCTTAATTTAACAGCAACTGGAGCAACAACAGTTACAGTTTCAACAGACAAGGATAAGATAGTCGAGCGTGTGAAAGAATTTGTAAATAAGTGGAATGAGTTGACCGATTTTCTTTATACAAAACTCACTGAGAATAAAGTTAGAGGTAAAACAGAAGACCAGATGACTGAAGATGAGAAGATTCAAGGATTACTTAAGAGCGATTCGTTCATAAGAAGAACATTTGACAAATTCAGAAGCTTCTTAACAATGAACATTGATGGAAAAACTTTGAATACTCTTGGAATTGAATCTGGTGATACAGGAAAAGGTTTCACTAACACAATGAGAGGTAAAATTACCTTGAATGAAGACAAGCTGAAAAGTTTCATCGATGCCAACGGTGCGGAAGCGGTCTGGCAATTTTTTGGGAATACTGAGGGAACTAAAGGATTGGCGCTTCAAATAAAAGATTACAGCTGGACATTGACAAAATTCAACGGCGAAATAGACACAGTTGCTGGTTTGAACGGAAGGCTCGAGAGAGAGAAACGAATACTTTCCAAGCGTATGGCCACAATGCTTGAGTACTTGCAGAAAAAAGAGCAACAGCTCTGGGCAAAGTACTCAACGCTTGAAAGTGCACTGGCAAAATTGCAAGCACAAGGTGGATTCATGGCTCAGGCGTTTGCTCAAAAGAAGTGATAGAATTAATATTTATCTCTTTAGTTCTGAATAATATCGACAGCAATCTTTCAAAAAACAAATCTCGCATTTTGGTGATACAGGTTTACAAATATTCTTTCCAAACTCAACCATAGAACCATTTATTGGACCCCAAAGTTCGGGGTCCAATATTTTTGTTAATTGTTCTTCTGTATCTTCTGGTCTCTTTGTATTAACCCAACCCAATCTGTTGGAAATTCTGTGAACGTGTGTATCAACAGCAAGTGCAGGTCTTCCAAAACCAACATATAGGACGATATTCGCCGTTTTTCTACCAACACCGGGAAGACGCAGCAATTTTTCTAGCGTGTCAGGTACTACCCCATTATACTCTTCTAAGATTATCCTTGATACTTGAACTATTCTTTCTGCTTTCTCTTTATATAAACCAGCTGGTTTTATCAAATCGTAAAGTTGCGTTGGGTTCAAATTTGCTAAGATTTCTATATTGTTATACACTTCAAAAAGTTGTTTTGCAGCAACGTTTGTATTCTCGTCCCTGCTTCTTTGACTCAGTATAGTTGTTATTAGAACTTTGTATGGATCCGTTTCTGAATGAGGTCGTGGGAAATGTTCTATTATTAACTTCGACAACATATTGAAGTCTTTACAATTAAGACTTCTTCTTTTCATACTCTTCAATAAGCCTCCTTGCGTTTGCCTCATCGTTTTTCATCTGATCTATTAGCTCGCCGATGGAAGAAAATTTTATCTCTGGTCTCATAAATTCCAAGAATTCCACTCGAATTTCTTGCCCGTAGATGTCTGAGGAAAAATCTAATATGTATACCTCATATTTTAACTTCCTTGAATGCTCTATTGTAGGCCTGTAACCAACATTCATCAAGCCATACTTTTGAACAGGCAGATAGACTTTTACAAAGTAGACACCTGGCATCGGTTCAACAAGATAATGGTCTGGTCTTTTTATATTTGCAGTTGGAAATCCCAGCTTTCTTCCTATTTGCTTATCTCTATATACAGTTCCGTGTATTGAGTAATTTCTACCAAGAAATTTTCTGACCTCTGAAACCTGTCCGTTCTTTATGAGTTTTCTTATATAACTGCTGCTTACCCTTACACCATCCACAATTACGGGCGGTATAACCTCAAGTCTTATTCTCTTTTCATTGCAAAGTTTAGAAAGTAAAACAGTATCCCCAATTCCGCCTTTTCCAAATCGAAAATCATGACCAACAACTATACCATCTATGTTAGAGGAAATCCTTTCAAAAAATTCTTCTGGCTCAAAATTCTTTATATTTGGCAGTTCAAGTATTTCAACGTCACCATAAACGGAAAGCAGTTCAAATCGATCTTCAAGTGATGTAATTAACCCATCAAAATTTCCAGTGTAGTATTCCATTGGGTACACAATTGTGTATACACGAGCACCACAATCATTAAATTCGCATAGCTCCTTAAGCCTTGAAAGTATTTTTACATGTCCCTTATGAACACCATCAAAAACACCAATAGTTATGTACATCTATCAAACACTCCTCCTGATTTACTCCTTGTGTCTTCTTAGAAATATCTGACTAATTTCAGAAAACTTTAGAGGTCTGTGACTTTCTCCGATATCCATCTTTATGAAATATATCAAAGCTGCAAGCCTCAGAATGAATGCCAACATGAACATGATGTTGTAACCTGTTAAATTTCCAATAGTGACATCTCTAATTGCTTTCAAGGTAAAGCCACCAGCAAGTGAGGCTATCAGAGATGCAACGCCTGCGACAAAAGCATGCATGGATATGTATACCTCGCTCGGCTCATCTACTATTCTTAAAAGCAAAGTAAAATATGCGAGGTTTATAGCACTCCAAGCCATCGCGGCAACAGTCACATCAATCAAGAGCAAATACTTATAGTTGCTCGGAGTCATAATTGAATACAGAAACGGTATTCCGAGAGCAAGTGTAATACCGTACCTTATCATATTCTTTTCACCAATGTTGCTCGTTACCTTTCCATAGAAAGTGTAAAAGAACATAGCAAGGACTGAATTCACAACATTGAGTACACCAAGATATGAATAAGGAACCTTCAATTGAGAAACCTCGAAATAGCTAAAGAACGGGCCAGCAAATTGAATTGCAAAATTCCATATAAATACAAACAACAAGAAATTCCGAAACTTCTTGTTTCTCAAAGTTCCAAGTGGCATCAATAAACTATACTCTGCAACTTTTGTCTCTGGTATATCGTGTAAATATAAAAGGTATGCCGTTACTATAAATATCACAGATGAAACGGAATAGATCAGCAACAATGCAAGTTCTCTTTCAAAGTACTGAAGAATTAGAGAATACAAAACCCACGCAATTAGACCTGCAAAAGTTGCAATAGTATTCCTCATGCCGAAATACCTGTTCCTCTGCTCCTCAGGAACTATATTTTTCATTGCGGAGGTCCATAGACTACCAACTAAGCTGTTAAGTACACTGAAAAGAACAAAAGGAACCGCAACGATAATATCGTTCCTAATCCTTCCAATTATTGAGATAGGCAGAACGATAAATCCTGTTCGTGCAATTAGTGCAAGCCAAAATATAGCCTTTTGTTTTGACGGTATCAATTTGTATATCATGGGAGTTAGAAACTGTATCAATTGTGACGTTGCTGGTAAAACCGCTAAAACTGAAACAAGTAGCGGATCAAAGTCATAGTAAAGAGCAAGGGTTGAATATACAAACCCCTGTGTGGCGTTGAATGCAAGTGTGTAAAGGGCTCCTTCCAAAACAGAAAGTTTCATCGTCTTGTTGTACATTAGTTGATCTGCTCCTTAATCTTCAATATTCCTTTCATATATTTATATTATCACTGTAGATTAAGTTGTTAAGAGTCATTCATTTGGCATTTATGTTAAAAGTATTAAAAAAGGGCACTCATCAATTCTGCAGAGTGCCCCTATACGATCGCTGATTTTTATAATTCCAAAATAGTTATTTTAATCCGGTTCTTGCAATACCTCTTACGAAATACTTCTGTGTGAAAAGGAATATAACAACAACTGGCAGTATACTAAACGTTGCGGCAGCCATCAACATGTTGTAGAGAGTACCAACCTCTGAGCTAAATGCTTGAAGTCCAACAGTTAGTGTTCTGTATTTTGGACTATTAGTTACTATCAGAACCCACAAGAACGCATTCCAGCTTCCTACAAATTTCAACAATGCACTGGTTATGACAACAGGTTTACTTAAAGGAACAACTATTTGCCACAAAAATCTCCAGTGCGACGAGCCATCTATCTTTGCAGCATCAAAGAGTTCTGTTGGAATACTCATGAAATGCTGTCTCATCAGAAATATAGAAAATACGCTGACAACCCATGGAACGATAAGGGCGTAATACGTGTCAATCCATCCAAGCTTAGTTACTGTTATAAAATTCGGCACAAGCAAGACCTCTCCCGGTACCATCATTGTAGCTAAGAATATGCTGAAAAGAATCTTCTTCCCAGGGAAATTCATCCATGAAAATGCATAAGCAGCCATTGCTGAAATAATGACTTCGAGAATCGTCGTCACAACGGCAACGAATATTGTGTTTGCGTAATACCGTCCAAATGGCGCAGCATTCCAAGCATCAACGTAGTTCTGAAAGATGTTTTTGACAACTTCTGAAAACATGAAGGTCAGGCTAACAGTTTGAATATTGTCATCGACAAAATAAACAGGATGGACACCTTCCATGACTATCTCAACATTCTTTCCTTCTTTTACAAGAATATCTTTTACAAAAGCTGGCGCAGTTTTTATTTTCCATGCATATATAGTGCTCTCGTATATATTTCTCAGATTTTGCATCTCTTGAACGTTCAATGTAATGTCCTTGAATAGATTTTCAGAATTATCTATCTCTTCAGCAAAAGCATCAAGTTTAGATTTTGTTGACATGTACGACAAATTGAAGCCTACAACCTCTTCTATTCTTTTTGTTAGATTTTCAAACGATACTGATGCTTCTTTTTCTACATCTATTCCATTCTCAAGTGCTATATTAATAAGATTTCCTATCAATGTCTTTATACTTGTCAATTCGCTGGAACTCAGTTCATACTCTTTCAAAATCCTATCATCCAATCTCTTTGCAAACTCTTCAACGACACTATTCAGTGGAACGTTTCTAACTATCTCCTGCAACAATTTGTTGTCTTTCAAGTCTTCTGAACGCTTAATAAGTAGCTCAATTCGTTCTTTTTTCGTCATTGGTACTGCGATAATATCGCTGTCAACAACAAGAGACTGTATTTGTCCAAAGTAAGTAGCAACCTCTGTGTAGAATTTTATGTTTTGTAAATATGTGCCCAAACCACCTCTGAAAACGTTATTATAATTATCGCTTATCTCATTAAAACCATCGTAAACGAAGTTGTAATTATTAATGATACTCAGAATTTCGTGTATCTCTTTATCACTCAAAACAAGCTCAGTACCTGCTTTAAATTTCTCAAGTTTTGTTTTCAGCTCTTCGATATCTTTCTGTTTTGCTCTCAAGAAGTTCTCAAAATTGCCTCTTTCTTCATCATCTACTATTCTATCTATACCAAAAGTCATTATAGTATCTATCGTATCAAAGAGAGAATCTAGTGTCATAAGTAAGTTGTTTGTAAATTCAGACCTTTTGAAATATGGGTTAGCTCCACTCTTGTAATACAGAAACACACTTTCAAAAAACTCTTCTGGAGTACCATACTCGTTGCTAAATTCTTGAGGTAACTCGAGTTTTTGAATAAACTCGTCAAGCTTTTGCTTGTCTATACCATAGCTGTACTTCGCATTCTTCAATGGTATCCGAAGTGTTCCTCTATAAAACGGATCATCGTTTACGACAAGGTTCAAACCAGTGCTTTTTTTAGAAACGAATGTAAGCGCTTCTCTAAGACTCAATCCTTTGGCTGTCGAGACAGTACCTGTAGAGGGAACTACTTTTACAATCCTACTTGATAAAAATGATTTTGTAGTCCATCTTGGGGGCCAAGAATTTACTTCAGAAGGAAGCTTGAAAGAAGTTACAAGCATCCAGGCAAAAGGTGCTATCATGACAACAGTTCCAATAATTAACAACACATATATGAACAACTTTTTAAGCTCTCTCATACATTTTCCCCCTCAGCTGACATACTCTACAACTTTGTCGCCAACTTTGTACTGGATGAATGTGAAGACGAGAATTACTAAGAATAGTAGGTAAGCTGCAGCACTTGCTATACCCATCCTCTGTTGTCGGTAAAATAGATCAAAGACGTAGTAAACCATTGTCATACCGCTGTTTCCGTAAGGACCTGGAAGTCCATCGTAGAGTATGAATACTTCCTGGAAGACTTTGAAAGCACCTATCACAGATACTATGAGTAGGAAAAATGTTGTTGGAGAAAGTAGTGGCCATGTTATTTTGAAAAACTTCTGCATACTATTCGCACCATCCACTTCCGCTGCTTCATAGTAAAATGTGTCGATGTTCTGCAGGCCTGCTAAGAATATCATAGCGTTGTATCCAACACTCTTCCAAATTGAAACAATGCTCACAGTTGGTATGGTCCACTTTGCATCTTTCAACCACTTGACAGGTTGCAAACCCATTGAAGTCAATATATAGTTTAACAATCCAACATCATCGTTGTATATCCATTTCCAGATCAATCCAACAGCAACGCTTGATGTAACAAATGGTATGAAAAAAGATGTTCTGAAAAATGCTTTAAACCTTATATCATTGTTTAATAAAAGTGCTATTAACAACGCTAAAGTCAAGCCAATAGGAACGGTGAGGATAACGTAATACGTCGTGTTGAGAAGTGCTTTTGCAAAGAGATTTTTTTCAGAGGCATCGAGTAGGTAATCTATTAGACCATAAGACTGATTGTTTAGACTTGCTGACAATTGGAACTCAAAGACAAGGTATGAAATAATAAATATAATAGCACTAATCCACGCATGTTCTTTAATTAGACTGGTGAACGTAGATTTTTTCCAAAAATATACGATTGCTGCCGAGAACAATATGAACATCAAAATTGCCGCCAGTAACGAGAGGGATTGACGTAAAACAAGATAAATTAGAACAACAGCTATATAAGTTGCTATGAATAAAACATCTCTTCTCGTCCTGCTTCTTTTGATTACAAACTGGACAATGGCAAATACCAACATTGTCGTCAAGAATGCAATGGCAATATAGAGTAAGCTGTAGATTAATCCCTTGTAAAAGGAAAATTTTACAGGATAGTCAAATTTAAGAATCTCTTTGTAGTTCCCTAAGCCGTAGAAAAATGGGTTTTTCATGTTTCGAAAATCCCATTTAAAGAAACTTAGAACGAAGGAAAATCCAATTGGCCAGAATGTAAATACACTCAGCACCAGCAAAGCTGGCAGCAAGAACATGTAAGCAAGCAACCCTTCCTTAAACTTACGTATGTTCGTCTTTAACACGTTTCCACCCCCGTACACTATTTTGCCAATTTAAGATATTTGACATAGTTTTACAAGATATACGATGAAATATTCTCGTCTTTTACTATTTCTCCGAGTTTTTTTACAACAAATTCTCCATCGATGACTACTTTCTTTTCTTCCACTTCAGGTGCTTGGAACATGATGTCTTCTAAGAGCTTTTCAACAACGGTGTACAGTCTTCTTGCGCCTATGTTTTCAAGTCTTTCATTAAGTTGATATGCGATCTTCGCTATCTGTCGTATCGCGTCTTGAGTAAAATCAAGCTCGACACCCTCGGTGTACAACAGCGCTTTGTACTGTTTTACAAGAGCATTTTCAGGTTCAGTTAATATCCTTATAAAATCATCCTCTTTTAGAGGTTCAAGCTCAACTCTTATAGGAAATCTTCCTTGCAGTTCTGGGATGAGATCTGTCGGTTTTGTCATGTGGAACGCCCCGGCTCCGATGAAGAGTATATAATCGGTTCTCACTGGTCCATACCTTGTTGTCACTGTAGTTCCTTCAACTATTGGCAGTAAGTCTCTTTGCACACCTTGTCTTGAAACATCAGGTCCATGTGTTTGCCCCCCACCCGCTACTTTATCAAGCTCGTCAATAAATATGATTCCTCTCTCTTGTGCGAGCACCAACGCTTTTTGCACAACTTCATCCATATCTATAACCTTTTCTGACTCAATAGGTGCCAATACCCTCCGAGCTTCGGAGATTTTCATCCTCCTTCTTTTCTTCTGCTTTGGTAGAATATTTCCCAATACCTGAGAAAAATCTATCCCCATATCTTCCATATCGGGAATTCCCACAAATCCAACGCCTGGTGTAGACGCCTCAACATCTATTTCGATCTCCATGTCTTCCAATTCACCATTCTTGAGTTTTTCTCTTAATTCTGCTCTTCGCCTTCTAATGTCATGCTCATCAGGTTGCTCTGATTGCGGTTGAAAACCGAATATATTTGCAAATGGTACACTCTGTTTTTTACTTGGGACGAGTGCCTCAAGAATTCTCTCCTCCACGAGTTCTTTAATCTTCGGTTCTACTTCTTTTATCTTCTCTTGCTTAACCATATTGACCGCGATTTCAACAAGATCGCGTATCATGGATTCTACATTCTTTCCAACGTAGCCCACTTCTGTGAACTTTGTCGCTTCAACTTTCAAAAACGGAGAACCTGAGAGTTGTGCCAATCTTCTTGCTATCTCGGTCTTTCCAACACCTGTTGGACCTATTAACAGTATATTCTTAGGTATTACTTCTTTTCTCCATTCTTCTGGCAACCTCTGTCTTCTTATCCTATTACGAATTGCGATAGCGACAGCCTTTTTCGCTTCATACTGCCCTATTATGTATTTGTTTAGCTCTTCTACTATCTGACGGGGTGTTAATGTATCGAAATCGTGCATTTTTCACACCTCCACTTTATTACTTTCATACTCTTATATCTTCCAGTCCAATACTCAGCTCTTCATTTGGCGTAACACACGTCATTGACCATTGTCCAGATATCATTTTTTCATATGCTTTCTTTACCGCTTCCAAATCTACTGCTTTTACATTTTCTATTATCTCATCTAACGTCTTAACTCTTAAGTCATTGGCTAAATATTGTGTGTAAAGCGAAATGAGAGATGATGTACTTTCTGTAAGTAACTCCAAATATCCAAGCAATCGTTTCTTTCCATAGTCAAAGAGCTTCTTAGTAATTTCCAAGTTTTTCAGCAAACCGAACAGCTCGCTAACAAGTGCATTTGAGTTTTCAATTGAAGTGGCCGCATAGATGAGGAAAACTCCCCATTCTTTTCCTTGTAAGTGAGAAGCGCTTATATCGTAAACCAGTCCTTTTCTTTCCCTTATCTGTTCAAAAAGGACAGAACTCATACCGCTTCCAAGCAGTGTTTTGAGAACCATAGCTCCGTAGATATTTTCTTCATCAGAAAGCGATATTCCGTTATGAGAAAAAAGAAAATGCATCTGTTGTGTCTCTTGAAATTTATCGTAAACAATTCCTGGCTTGAGCATAGAGTTTTGTTTTGTAGTTCGAATACCCTCTGAGAGATCTAGTTTTTTCTTAACGTATTCGAGATCTTTCTTGTCTATATGACCAGCTATCAAGACTTTAACGTTATAGGGTGCGTACATTTCGGAATGGAACTGTACGATATCATCTATCGTTATGCTTTTTATAGTTTTCTCATTGCCGATTACAGATTTTGAATGTGGACCGTCTATCAGTTCATCAAAGAATTTGTTAAACAACCTCTGCTCAGGAATTTCCATATCTGAATAGTACTCTTGGAGGATGATCTTCCTTTCTAGTTCCACGTTCCTTTCGATAAAGTAAGGCTCAAAAACTATTTCTCGTAAAATATCGAACGCTGTCTTGAAATACGATGATGGGACTTTGGCATAATAAACGGTGTCCTCTTTGTCGGTCCATGCATTTAAGCTTCCACCAACTTCCTCAATGGGAAATTTTATATCTTTCAGTGTTCTTTTTCTTGTTTTTCTAAAAACTGTGTGTTCAATGAAGTGAGAAATACCGAGTAAATGGTCCGGTTCATAAACCGGACCACTGCCAACAATGAAAGCTATTGTTGCAGAACGAACACCAGGGATTTCGTAATAATAAACGTTCTCCGCTATTTTTATCATAGATTGATCATTCAACCCTCCTTAGTTGAAAACGACCAGTCTCATCTATGCTTACAACTTCTACCTTGATTCTGTCGCCAACTTTGAACGCGTTCGGTTTCATATTACCAAGCTTGCTCGCATGAGTCAAACCTGTTTTACCCGGTGCGATTTCCACGAATATACCGTAGTTTTCAACGCGCGTTACTTTTCCATCGTATACATCACCAACATTCACATCTCTAAACATGTTTTTAATGTATTCGACGGCCTCATTGACTTTCTCTGCGTTAACACCACTAACTGTTACTTTTCCACTCTCGTCATCAAGAGCTATCTCTACATCAAACATCTTAATTATCGATTTTATAATCCTACCACCCGGTCCGATCAATTCTCCAGACCTTGAAGGGTCAATATAGAACCAACTAATTCTTGGGGCATATGGTGATAACTCCTTCCTTGGTTCAGATATTGTTTCGTAGAGTTTACCAAGGATGAACATCCTTGCTTCTTTTGCTTGGTAAAGTGCCGTTCTGAGAAGCTCTTCGCTAACCCCAGAGACTTTACAGTCCATTTGAAATGCTGTTATACCATCGTTTGTTCCCGCGACTTTAAAATCCATATCTCCCCAGTGGTCTTCAAGCCCGAGAATATCTGTAAGCACAACAGACTTATCGCCTTCAAGTACCAACCCCATCGCGACTCCAGCAACATGTTTCTTAACAGGAACACCCGCATCCATCAATGCTAATGAAGCGGAACATACCGTTGCCATCGACGATGAACCGTTGGATTCAAGTATCTCAGATACAACCCTTATAACGTACGGGAATTCATCTTCGGACGGGATAATTGCTTTCACAGCGCGTTCGGCAAGGTGCCCGTGCCCAATTTCTCTTCGGCTTGTACCTCTGAGTGGCTTTACCTCGCCTGTTGAAAATGGCGGGAAGTTGTAGTGAAGAATAAATCTTTTAGTTCCTTCCTCAACAAGCGTATCGATTATCTGTTCTTCTGCCGGAGAACCGAGCGTGACTATACCAAGGCTCTGGGTTTCGCCACGCGTGAAAAGAGACGAACCATGTGTTCGTGGTAAGAGACCAACTTCACATGTAATTGGTCTAATGTCTTTTGGCCCCCTCCCATCTGCTCTCATTCCGCGTTCGATAATTATTTTTCTCATAAGTTTCTTGGACAGTTCGTCATACTTTTCCTTCAGTGGTATTTTGTATTCTTCCTGTTCTTCTTCGCATATATTGTTATCCTCGAAGAATTTTTGAACTATACTCTCATAGTAATCGTCAGCCATCTCAGCTCGTTCCTGTTTCCCACGGATAAATATTCTCTTTTCAAGTTCGCTCATATCTACATATTCTGCGAATTTCTCGACGAGCTCAACGTTGTATTTGGGCTCTGGAAGAGGCATTTTCTCAATCTGGAACTCTTTCAAAATTTCCTCTTGGAACGCGACAATTTCCTTGATTGCTTCATGCGCAACCATTAGTGCTTTGAGCATCTCGTCCTCGCTTACCTCTTTTGCTTCACCTTCAACCATTGTGATAGCGTCTTTAGTTCCAGCAACGACGATATCTATCTTACTTCTTTCAAGTTGTTCGACTGTCGGAAAGACTATGAACTCACCATCGACATAACCAACTTGGACACCGGCGGCAATACCGTCAAATGGTATTTTTGAAATATTTAATGTAAGAGACGCGGCAGATATTCCAAGTACATCTGCTGGACAATCAGGATCAACCGATAGAACAGTTACAATAACTTGGACTTCGTTTCTTAGTCTCTTTGGAAAGAGTGGCCTAATAGGTCTATCTATAAGCCTTGAAGAAAGGATTCCGCTTTCTGAAGGCTTCCCTTCTCTTTTAACAAAACCTCCAGGTATCTTACCTGCTGCATAGAACTTCTCCATAAACTCAACGGTTAAAGGAACAAAGTCGATACCCTCAACAATATTGTCAGAAACATTCACGGTTGCCAAAACAACACTGTCACCAAACCTCGCCCAAATAGAACCAGCGGACTGCTTAGCAACTTTACCGTGTTGGAATGTCCATTCCTTACCAAAAAGCACCTTTTTCCATTCTTTCACACTCATATGTGCACCTCCATTTAATTCGCTCCTTATTTGCATCATATTATTTTACCACAAATCCTATACTTTTTGAATGATCAGAAAACTTTCTTTCCAAAAAATGTTAAATACATAAAAAGTTCCGGGGTCACCCCGGAACTTCGCTATTCTATATATTTACTAAGAAATTACTTAATCATGCCCTGGAATCCCATGAACGCTAAGGAAAGAAGAGAGGCTGTTATCATAGATATCGGCAGGTTAAGAAATGGTCTTGGCACATCGTACAAGTCAAGCTTTTCCCTTATACCAGCGAAAATCAACAGCGCTATCAGGAATCCAATGCCAGCACCAAGGGCGTTGAATACAGCTTCTAACAAGTTATACTTCGATAAGCTATTTACAATCGCAATTCCGAGTATTATACAGTTCGTTGTAATCAGAGGAAGATAAATACCGAGAGCTTCGTAGAGCGTTGGGTTATTCTTTTTCAAGAATGCCTCAACAAATTGTACGAAAGTCGCGATAACTAATATGAAGACTATTGTTCTCAAAAATTCTAAGTGAAGCCTTATTAGAAGCAAATCGAGTGACCAAGAAATTGCTGATGACATTACGAGAACAAAAATCACCGCAAAGCCCATACCGAGCGCAGTTGATGTTTTTCGTGACACACCTAAGAACGGACATATACCAAGGAATCTAACAAAAACATAATTGTTAACTAACATTGCGGACAATAATATAAGGAACAACTTCATTTCGATTCACCAGCCTTCTGTGCGGGTTGCGCTTTTTGTGCTTCCTGTTGTGCTTTTTTCTTTGCCCTTTCTTGGTTGTTTATAGATATTGCCGCAAAGAGAGCTGCAAGCAAACCGAGTGTGAGATACGCCCCAGGTGGAAGTATCATAACAAACATATTGAACGCCTTTCCCCATATTTCTACATCGAAAATTGTACCATTTCCGAGCAATTCTCTAATGCTTCCAAGCAATGTTAAACTCAATGTAAATCCAACCCCCATGCCAAGACCATCCAGTAATGAATCTACAACACCGTGCTTTGAAGCGTAAGCTTCCGCACGTCCCATTATTATACAGTTGACAACAATAAGCGGAATGAATAATCCAAGCGTTTTCCACAGCTCGTACGTAAATGCATGCATCAAGAGGTCTACTATCGTAACGAATGTAGCAATTACAGTTATAAATATCGGGATTCGTATCTTATCAGGAACTGTTTTCCGTATGGCTGATATAACAACATTTGACATCACGAGAACTACCGTCGCAGCAATTCCCATACCAAAACCATTCTTGGCGCTTGTAGTCGTAGCAAGCGTAGGACACATGCCGAGAACTTGAACATACGTTGGGTTATCTTTTATTATACCTTTCGTGAACTCTGAGAGCTTGGAGGCCATCACTGTTCACCTCCTAATTCTTTTTCTCTCAAGAATTTATACATTGTATTCAGAGAATTCACAACAGCCCTCGGTGTGATCGTCGCACCAGTCATGACATCTGACACTTTTACTACACCTTCAAGTTTTGCTTCATCAGGGTCTACAGATTGTTTACCTGCATCTTTATCCACCTTTAACCCAGCTTTCAGTCCCTCTTCTGGAATTGGGAAAAATCTTTTTTGGATGCTCTCTTCGGAGATCTTAGCACCAAGTCCTGGTGTCTCTTGCGAATAGTCAAGGACTTTTATCGAACTTAGTGATAGCTCGTTCCTATCATATTTGAATGCTGCCATTGTAACGACATTCCCACCATAACCAACAGCGTAACCACTGAGAATGTAATATTTCTGACCTGAAGTTTCGAATTCGTACACGGGAGAGATTACTGTACCTATATCATCTTGATATATTACCTTACCCATTTCGTTCCTCTTTTCAATCACAAGCTTTTTAATCTCTTCTGGACTTACTATTGGATTACCAGTTTCGTCTGTAAGTAAATACTCCATCGACTTTATAACATTAGCTAACTCAGCTTCAGCTATCCTTGTCTGCGTGTACTGGTAAACAAGCGCAAGAGCGATTCCAGCAATAAGTGTATAAATCATGAGAGTAATGCTAAGTTTCCACATTGCCTTCTTGCTTTCATTATTCTTGTTATTCATGCTTTTCCCCTCCCAAATATCTTTGGCTGGGTGTGCCTGTCAATTATCGGGACTAAACTGTTCATCAGCAGTATGGAGAGTGACACACCTTCAGGATAACCACCTAAGTATCTAATAAGCATCGTTAGTACTCCACAGCCAACACCAAATATGGCTTGCCCTTTCAAAGTCATTGGAGATGTTACCATGTCAGTTGCCATAAAGAGAGCACCAAGCATCAGACCACCAGCTAAGAGATGAAAAGTGGGTGAGCCGAACCTTTCCGGATTTATCGAATAGAAAATCGAGGCGACCAGCAAAACAGTGCCTATATATGTTGCTGGAACTATCACTTTTATCCTTCCTCTGAAAAGCAAATACAAAAAGCCAATAAATAGCAGTATTGCGCTTGTCTCACCAATACAACCGCCTATGTTTCCGAAAGCAAGATCTAAATAATTCGTGTTCTCCATAACCTTGCTAAATCCCTGAAGTTTAAGTATTGCGAGTGGTGTAGCAGTTGTCTGAGCATCAGTATACCATCCAGCAAACGAATTAATTGGTTTATACCATGTGGTCATTGCTGTTGGGAAAGAAACCAATAGGAACACCCTTGCGGCAAGCGCTGGATTGAATATATTTTGACCCAATCCTCCGAAAGCGTGTTTGACTATGGCAATAGCAAAGACAACTCCTATGACCAGTACCCACCAAGGAGTCGCGGCACTTACGTTTAGTGCGAGAAGCAAACCTGTTACTGCCGCGCTACCATTCGGAACAAAACTCTTATCTTTCCTCAATACTCTCATAATAAATAACTCAATTAATTCAGCGCTCACCATTCCTATGATGGAAAGAACCAAAGCGTAAAGCCCGAAAAAGTAAGTACCTGCTATAACGGCCGGGACCAAGGCTACTATCACGTCCAACATTATCTTGCTTGTTGAGTCTTTGGTTCTGACGTGAGGTGCTGAGCTCGTGGATAGTTTCATTTTTTACCACCTCTCAGTGTGCGATATACCTTCTTCGCCAATTTTATGGATTTAACGTGCTCTACGTTAGCTGGACAGATGTAAGTGCATGAGCCACACTCGATACAGTCGAGAAGACCTATAGCAGCGGCTTCGTCATATTTTTTCTTTCTTGCCATCAAATCCAAAAGGTATGGTTGCAAATTCATCGGACAGACATGAACACAATAGGAACATCTAATGCAATTAGTGCTCCTTCTTTCTTGCTCAAGTATAATGGTGATACCATTATTTCCTTTGAGAATCGGAGTATCAAAATTTGGAACAGGTATTCCCATCATGGGTCCACCCATCAATACCTTTATTTGTTCATAACCTTCGACTAAACCACCGCCAAGCTTTTCTATAATCCAAGATATTGGTGTACCTATCCTTACCCACCAATTACCTCTTTGCTTTACACCTTCACCGGTTAGTGTTAATCCTCTTTCTATCAGTGGCTTCCCGTCGATAACAGCTTCTTTTATGGCTATCATTGTACTAACGTTTTGCACAACAACCCCAACATCGGATGGTAGTCCCCCGCTTGGAACTTCCTTTCCCGTGATAGCTTTTATCAGTTGTTTTTCTGCACCCTGAGGATATTTTGTTTTGAGTGGTGCAACTTTTACCTTGCCATTCCATTCTCTTTCAAGTTTTTCAATGGCATCTTTCTTATTACTTTCAATTCCAATATAAACATCTTTTACCCCGAGTATCTTCTTTGTAATTTCTATACCTAAGAGTATATCCTCACTCATTTCAAGCATTACTCGATGGTCTATCGTGAGATACGGTTCACACTCTGCACCATTGATTATCAGAGTGTCCACGGGTTTCGGTGGATTCAACTTTACATGAGTTGGGAACATTGCACCACCCAAACCAACTATCCCCGCCTGTTTGATTCTTTCAACAAGCTCTTCCTTAGAAGCTTTGGCCCAATCCAACTTTGGTAACAGTTCCCATTCGTCTTCACCTGTTACCTCGATTGTAACAGCTTCGACAGCCATGCCGTGAACAGCGCTGTTAATTTTTGTAACACTAACAACGGTTCCAGTCACAGGCGAATGAACATAGGCTGATATAGGACCTTGTGGTTCACCGATAACTTGCCCGGTCCTGACTTGCTGCCCAGTTTGAACAACTGGCTTTGCAGGTGCACCTGCGTGCTGAGCCATCATGACTACAACCTTCTCCGGCAATGGGGCTTTCTGAATTTTTTCGTGCTCTGTTAATTTCCTCTCGGGTGGATGCACTCCTCCCTTAAACGTGAGCAACTTCACTTACCACACCTCCCAAAGAAAATGAAAAATTCAGCTCTATCGTCAAAGTGCTACTGTAACTATTATAAGCATAGTTACCTAATATATGAAGATTAAATTTGTCTAATTTTGTGTGAAAAAACTATAAAAGGTGGTAAAGATACTTGTCATCGTATTTAAAAACCAATACATCTTTGAATGTCACGTTCCTATTATACCCTTTCAAAGCAACCTTGGAGTTAAAGTAAACCCTTATGTTTCTATTTTGTAGGATCTTTATTGACTCAACATTCGTAATTGGTATTTCTTTATAATAAGCGTAAAACTTTAGGTGGGATATATCGTGTTTTTGACTCAATGCTTTTAACGCATCCAAGATTTTTGCTTTTTCTACATACTGTGAGGGTATATATTCACACAAGTAGATTGGAAAATTTTTTCCCTCTTCAACTCGGATATTTGAAGGAAATTTGACGCTACGGTACCCACTAATTTTAGCCTGCCCTATAACGTTGTGAGAAAGTGCAGAGAAATCAAAGGATGGGGTAACCGATTGTATTTTTGCATAGTAAGATGCCATCTCATAATTTTTTATCAGGAATTCCGACTTTGGAAGCGATTCATGTACGGCTATGCGTTGGGCAAGATGGCAACTGTTAACATTCAAAGTTAAGTTTCCGTTAGTATTTCTTACTTTTAAAGCTTGCGAATTCTCAACTAAACTATCAACTTTCAGAGAAAAACTTGCGTGCAAATCTTTAAAAAAAGGTACTACAATATCGAGCTTATCAAACTGAGACTCAAACTTGATAGACTCATTTTTCACGTCAGACTTAAATTCCAACTGTACACTTTTGCTCTTTAGAAAACCCAGTTCAAGTTTGAGAGTTTCTATTATCTCTCTTGCGATTCGCATACGTACTCAAGTGCCTTCTCTATCCTATCAAATGGTTCAAATATATCGAATTTCTGAGATAGCTCTACAACTTTTTGGACAAGAGTATTCTCTACTTTTATGTTTTCAGGAAAAGTTATTCGTATACTCTTGTTATTGACATTTACAACAGCTTCGTTGCCTTCAGTTTTTTCGTTAACCATTTGTGGTAGCAGTGTTACCATAACGATATTCTTGTCGAAAAGTAACATAGGATCCTCGACTAACAATAATTCTGGTCGATTTTCCAGCTTTTGTATCAAACCTTTTGAAATAATCTCGGTATTTAAGTAATATTCAAGCGAATTTCCGTAAATAATTTGCTGCAGCCTCGTTGGAACTATAGGCTCGGAGTACTTGAACTCGACAGGAATGCCGTAATCGTTAACGATCAAGATTCCTCCCAAGTACTTTCCATCGATGCTTTTGACGCTAAGATAGCCGATCATAATTCATACCCTCACATCTAATATATGAGAATTATCTTGATTCTTAATTTTATCCCTTACCCCTTCTTTAGCTTTTCTCTCCGAGGAGTAGTACTCTCCCTGACTCTTGCCCTCCGTGGCGCTTTTCATGTACTTTTGCTCGGTATTTTCAACATTTCTTGTTGAACGGAGCTCTGCTTCAGTTCTTCTCGCAACACTTTGTGCACTACTCATACTTGCAGCTTGTGCAGCATACTGCTGTATACTCACCATATGAGAATTTTCATGGCTAACTTTCAAAAAGATCGTCTGATTCTGTATGCCACTAATTGGTTCTGCCATCTGCATCACTCCCTCTCTGCTTCAATAGAAGCTCGAAGCTTCGAGAGTATCGCACTTAATAATTGAGAAACCCTTGATTCGCTTACACCAAGAATTTCAGCAATTTCTTTAAGTGAAAGCTCATGTTCAAATCTTAGGCTAAGTATAAGTTGCTCTCTTTCATCTAATTTATTTATCGCCAAAATTAGTTGTTCATAAAGTATAGATTTCCATGCCTGTTCTCTAACATCTTCGTCTGATGATATATCAAAGTTAATATGTGAATTTTCTTGAACTTCAAAAAGATATTCATCAATATTCATGTACTGCTTCAACATCAGTTCATTATAAATTTGCTGGATATCTTCTACACTCATGTTAAGGATCTCAGCTAATTCCTCATATTTTGGGAGTCGCTGGTGTTGTACGTAAAATTCTGAAAGTGCCTTGTCCAACCTTTTGATATCCTGTCTGACATTCTTCGGGAGATAATCTAATTTTCTCAAATAGTCTATCATTGCACCTTTTATTCTATTATAGACATATGTCTTAAATGTTGCTCCATGTCTTGGGTCGTATTTTTCCACAGCTTGCAAGAGGGCAATTACACCCTCCTGAATTAAATCATCAATTTCAACATTACGTGGAAGATTAACTTTTAGATCCTTAGCCATCTTTCCGATTAAAGGCAAGAATTCTCTTATTATTGATTCTTTATTAACAATCAAATTTCTATAACCTCCACAGCATCACCTGTTTTAACTTTTCTAACAAGTAACTTCCCACTTTCAATATCATATTCAATGCTCCTAGCTTTATTACCGCCTGTATCCTCAGCTAAAATCCTTACACCATTTCTTTGAAGCGCATTTCTCACAGCCTGGGTGTTTCTTGCACCTATGTCCATAGCAGACTGAAACATCGAGGCTCCACCAGCAATCTTAGCCTCAAGTCTACCCCTACTTGCTCCCATCTTTACCATCTCTTCAATGACCAAATCTATACCGGTATCAGCAAACTTGCCAGGTGTATTCGTAGGTTTACCGCCACTTTCAGGTAGCATTACATGAACCATTCCTCCTACCTTAGCCACTGGGTCTCTAATACACACGCCAACGCAAGAACCCAAGCCGAGTGTTACCAAAACTGCGGGATTCTTTTCAACAGCCCATTCGCCTATTCCTATTATAACCTTTTTCTTCATATTTATCACATCCCTAAGGCTTTAAGGAGCTTTTCCAATGACTCCACGGATGGAACTAAGAGCAGATATCCCTGCAGCTTTTGTTCTATGCCTTCTATCTCTATGAGCGTCTCAATGAGCATTATGCTTTCCTCACCTGCCATCGCTAATGGAATTGAAATTTCTGATATTATGGCGCTTATCATATCTATGGTTAATTCTGGTGGTTCTGGATTTATGAAAAGGTTTGTAAAACCTGCCAGTGCAGTTACATATGAACCGCACATTATATTTCCTATTTCTTTGAGCATTGAAGATGTAAATTCATCAAGTTCGGTGACATCATTAACTTCTACACCTGTTAATGCTTTTGCTATAATCTTAACTGTGTTGGGTTCAAAAATTAAGAGGATCTCACCCGTCATATCCTCTCTAAGTTCCATCTTTACTGAACAAACAACTTCCTCAGGTTTCTCAAACAAAAAAGGTATCTTAGAAATAGGGACAACTTTTACCTGAGGAACCGAAATGTCCACCTTTTTATCAAGCATCATTGAGAGTGCAGTTGCTGCATTACCTGTTCCTATGTTTCCAACTTCTTTTATCGCGTCTAACTGAACGTCTGTAAGCTTTTCAAGCATCCTTCTTCCTCCCTTCAAATAAGGCAAGACCATTGAAAATTATCTTATACTCTTCATTTTCAGTTCTTTCTGGAAAACAAATCTAACCAATTTTGTTTCAAGAGAGACTGGCAAATCCAAGAATTGAACACCGTATACAAATCCATCTTCAGTGTGCTCATCTTCGCGAACAATTTTAGACTTCTGTTTGTTCATCATCAAGTCTGTATCAAGCTTTAAATCGATATATATTATATCACCAACCTTCAAATACTTCTTTGTAGCCATCATGAGCCCACCGGCACTAATATTTTTGGTTGTGAAAACAAACGACTCTGTCTCATTCTCAACTGAAATATAAAATTTTCCCTCCACGTAAATTGGCACTCTAACGAATTTTCTACGCTCCGTCTTTCTAACACTCTCAGGGAATGGAACTGGAATCACGTACATGTTATCATACTTTATGACTCCCAAAGATACAGTATCAAACTCATATACTGAAGATCTATCGAAAAGATTTACGGTCATTCTAACACCTTTGGGAATTGGTATAAACTTGCCTTTTAAAGATGGAATTGATAAAAAAAGGATTCGACGGTTGAAATCTATGTCTGCAACATTACTCTTGTAGACACCTTCCAATTCTTTGACAAAAACTATTTTTATACTTGCCGGTAAACCTATCTTCAGCGTTTTTGAAGCATCGACAAGTTCTACATAAGCCATCACAGTCCCTCTCCTATTTGCTTATAGTTTTCAACTAATTCTTTCCATTCAGGTTTTATATCCTCAATGAAGATTCCATACCTATAACATTCTTCTTCTTCAACAACCCACATTACCGTGCCCTCAACTATAGAGGAATTTATCCTCTCGAGTTTCATCTCTATCTTTTCTTTCAGCTTTGGTTTGAATTCTGATATTACCTGACATCCGTTTTCTGAGACGTCAATAATAACGGTATCAAAACCATATATCGAGCACTCCTCAAACGCGGCGTATCTTGGCTTAGTCCTTCTTTGCAAAATACCAACTTTGTCCAGAGCTTCGTATTCATACAAGCCTTCATTTATGCTTTTAAGCTTCCCGACAAATGTTATAACAAAACCTTCGATTGGAACATCTACTCTGAGTAATTCTGGGATACTGAGAATTGTGACAAAAGTTATCACAAAAACTCGTCCTTTTATACCTTTGAGTCGGACTGTTATTTCTCCATCTTTTGTAAATCCTCGAAGCACAGCATTCATTAAATTGGCATTAATATACTCTTCCAAAGTCACCTGTATTCACCTCTAAAGAAATTGAGAAATCTCTGAATCAGAGTGTTTTCATCCTTTTTGTTGATATTCTCCTTAAGCAAATTAGAAGCGATTCTCATAATAGAAAACGCTGGTTGTATGCTTCTGTATCTGACAACAAAAAGCTCTCTGTCTTGAATACTTTTGACCACCAACGGGTGTTCTTTCATAAGTGTAACGGATGACACCTTGTTTCCTGCAAACTTTTCAACAACCTCAGTCAGCCTTTCCATAAGTTTCGTTGCATCCTTAGAATTCTGAACCATGTTCGCGACAACATGGATGTTTTCACCATTAATTCCCTTGAGACTGAGGAGTTTTATCATGGTGTAAGTATTAACCACAGATGTAGGTTCTGGTGTTGTCATGATAACAAAATCGTCCGTCAATGTTAGGAATGGCATGTAGGAATTCGAAAAACCTGGTGGCATGTCCATTATGACCAAATCATAATGATCTAACAGCTTCAAGAAGTGCACCGCGAAATCCTTCAAGACTAACTCGTTTGTCGCAAGTAAGTCGGTAACGTCTCCCCCAAGTGACATGAGATCCAAACCATATTTTGTTGGTGTGACAAGTTCTTCTATCGAACATTTATGATTCACGAAATCTTTCATTGTAAACTTCGGGTACGCTCCGAGAAGTATATCCGCATTTGTAAATCCCACATCGGCGTCTAAGAGCAGTACTTTTCTTCCGCTTTCCGCGATTACTGCAGCCATGTTTGTAGACACCAACGTTTTACCTACCCCACCTTTTCCACTTATAACTGACACTATCTGACTGCTTTTTAAACTACTTGCTTGATCTTGCATTTTTTAACACCTCGCGTGAGAGTAAAACGGCTAATTCCCTGCTGTTCGCTTCAATTATATCGTCTGGTACTCTCTGTCCATTCGTAACAAAAGCTATGGGAACATTCAAAAATGTCGGAACGTTTACAAAGTGTCCAAGCGATGATGTTTCATCCATCTTGGAAAGAATTACATGGGTTGGTGAAACTATCGAGAACTTAGAAGCAATCTCTTTCACGTCTTCTGATCTGTATTGCATGCCAACAACTAAAAAGACATAGTCGGGTTCAACAATCTCACTCATTGCTTTGATTTCTGTCATGTGGAGTTCGTTTTTTTGACTTCTTCCAGCGGAGTCAATAAGGATTATATCGTAATCAGCGAGTGCTTCTATTTCAAGTTTTGCTTCCTTTGGAGTGTATGCAACTCTTATCGGGACATCGAGAAGCATAGCGTAAGTTTTCAGCTGATCAACCGCTGCTATTCTATACGTATCAAGAGTAATTATCCCAACTCTTCTATGATCGTTTAGCTTCAATTTTGCGGCTAATTTTGCCAGTGTTGTGGTCTTCCCAACACCAGTCGGCCCTACAAACATAACTTTTCCCTTTATCTCTGGTACCGATGTATTCAAGAAAGGAAGGAACATCTCTGAGAGTATTAGTCTAGTGTTTTCATTTGAAAAATCCAGTTCCTGGTATTTTACCCTTGCGTATTCGATGATCTTTTCTGATATCTCTTCATCTATGTCTTGTTTACTCAAAGCTTTTCTAAAGTCTTGAACCCACTGGGGTTCATTGCTTCTCTGACTCACCATCATGGACTTAAGTTCAAGCATCATCTTCTTTAGTTCCGTAATATCTTCTGGACTTTGCTGGGGTTGTTTGGTTTTAGAAAGTATTTCCTGCAATTTATATATCTGACCCTTATCTTCGGTTTGTTGCTGTTTCTTTTCCTCAACGGCCGCCGTCACTTCAATATAAGTCTTTGCACCAATCCCTAAAAAACCACCTTTCTTTATCTTTCGCGTGCTGAGAATCACAGCATCTTTGCCAAGTTCAACTCTTATTTTTTCGAAAGCTTCTTTTATGTCGCTAACAACATACTTCTTCACTATCATATCTTCACCACACCCTCAATTGACAAATTCATATCTTCAGGTATCTCTTCAAATGCAATCACTGTTACGCCAGGTATGAATCGAATGACCATTTTTGCAATGTAAGGCCTTATGGTACCTGAAACAACGAGCACAGGTGCAAAACCTTTTCTCATAAGTTGTTCCAATTCCTGTGAAATCTTTTCTATAATCTCGCGCATAATCTGCGGGTTAACACTCAGGTATCTACCTTCTTCGCTTTCGGAAATCGACTCCGTAAGTAACCTTTCAAGCTCACTATCAAGTGCGATTCCGTGTATTTGTTTATCTTGTGCTAAGAGTTTTATTGTGATTTGCCTTTTGAGACCTCTTCGTACATACTCGACGAGCATCTCAACATCTCTTGCTTTATCTGCGTTATCAAGTATTAGCTCAAAGATATATGGTAAGTTTCTTATCGAAACACCTTCAGCAAGTAACTCTTGTAATACTTTTTTCACAACCGTTGGTTTCACAACGTTGAAGACGTCATCAACTAATCTGTCAAACTTATTTCGTACGCCGTCTACCAGTAGCTGAAATTCTCTATTCCCAAGCAGTTCAGGAGCATGTTTGCGTAGCAATTCAGTTATGTGCGTAGCAAAGACTGTCGGCGGATCGACTACTGTATAGCCCTTTTGAATGGCTTCTTCCTTTTTCGATTCGTCTATCCAAAAAGCCTGCAAACCGAAAGCGGGTTCTTTCACCTCTATACCAGCTATCTTTTCACTTACAAATCCAGGATTTATAGCCAAAAGCCTGTTAGGGATTAGTTCATATCTGTCAATTTCAGCACCTCTAATAAATACAGCGTATTCGTTTGGTTTCAATATCACACTATCTCGAACTCGAATTGGTGAAAGCACAAGTCCCAATTCTTGTGCCAACTGTCTTCGAATCATAGTTAGCCTTTCAAGCATATCGCCACCTTGTGAAAGATCCGCGAGTGGTAAAAGTCCATAACCTATGTTAATTTCAACAGTATCTGACTGAAGAACTTCTGAAACCTCTTCCGGTGTTGAGAGAATAGGACCAGATGGTGCTGGCATACCAGGGCCAGGCGGCGTTGGACCAATCGGTTGCACTTGTGGTTGTAATAGTTCTTGCCTACGTATCATAAATCCGACTATCAAGAAAAATCCGCCAATTATTAAACTCGTGAATGTTGGAAGGGGAGTAAAAACACCGAGAAAGATCAGTACAAATCCTGTTAAAATGATAACTCTCTTTTCTCCTGAAAGTTCTTTTATCAATTCGGTTCCAAGGTTATCTTTCGTCGCACTACGAGAAACAATTATACCCGTTGCGGTTGAAACCATAAGTGCCGGTATTTGACTAACTAACCCATCACCAACCGTGAACAAAAGAAAGGTCTTAGCAGCATCAGCAAAACCCAGTTGGTGCATCAATACCCCTATAATTATACCACCGAGACTATTAACTATTGTAATTATGATACTCGCTATCGCATCGCCTCGTACAAATTTTGAGGCTCCATCCATAGCACCATAAAAATCTGCTTCTCGCCTTATCTCTTCCCTCCTACGTCGCGCTTCCTCTTCCGTTATCAGTCCTGCATTCAAGTCAGCATCGACACTCATCTGTTTTCCAGGCATTGCATCAAGTGTAAACCTCGCTGCAACTTCCGCAATTCTTTCCGAACCACGTGTTATGACTATAAACTGAATGATCACCAAAATAAGGAAAACTACGATTCCTACGACGTAGTTACCACCAACGACGAAATTTCCAAACGTCTGAATCACTTTACCACCAAATTTTGGTCCCTCTAATAATATAGCCCTCGTAGAGGCAACATTCAGGGCTAATCTAAATATAGTTACAATAAGCAATAATGTCGGAAATGATGCAAGCTCAAGTATGTGAGTTATATACATCGTTGAGAATAGGATTACAAGTGAAATCGATATGTTCAATAACTGAAAGAAGTCGAGCATGAAGTCAGATATAGGTATTATCATCAGCAACACAATTGCTACGACCAATAAAGCAACAACTACGTCAAAATTCATAAACCCACCTCTGCCTGGAAAAATTTTAGAAAATTTTGAACGATTTTGAATTATATCGAGTCTAATATATTGAGAGGCAAAATGAGATGTTTTTAAGGCTCTTCTTAACACATCATGTATTCAAGTATTTTGTAACACAATTGTTCGGTGTTATTATAATAAAGAGTACTGATAATTTAACACAAAAAATGGTATACTCACTACAGAGAACCCCCTATCCCCCTTGAGATACACCTCCCACGGCTTTATGCGGGCAAAAAAAGCCCGCTTTTTTTTTAATCATTTACCTACGCAGAAATTTGCAAAGATGTTCTCAAGCAAATCATCTGTGAAATTTCTCCCGAGGAGCTTATCGAGCTCAGACAATGCATTGCGGATGTCTATTGATATGATATCAAGTGGGTAATTTTCTCTAAGCGACCTCATAGCTTTGACAACATTTTCATTCACTAATTTCAGATGTTCAATTTGCCGTTTGGACGTTATGTGTGACAGTTGTCCCTCTGCTACTAGTGGTTGTGCCTTTTCAACGATCTTTGCTTCGAGTTCTCTCAATCCTACACCACTCGATGCACTGAGCAGAATATCTTCGTTGTTTTTAGAAACTTTGATGACTTTGTTTCCAGAATCTATCTTATTCCACACCGGAATGAAATTGCTATCTTTAATTATATTAAGTATATATTGGTCATCCTTAGTGAAACCAGTTGTCGCATCGAGCAAGAATATGACCACATCAGCTTGGCTTGCTTCCTTTATTGCCCTTTCAATTCCAATCTTTTCCACAAAGTCATCCGTATGCCTAATACCTGCAGTATCTGATATGACAAAGTGAATGCCCTGGATCTTTATCTCACCTTTTATAATGTCCCTCGTTGTTCCAGGGATATCTGTTACTATAGCACGATCTTCCAAAAGCAATCTGTTCAAAAGTGTACTCTTTCCAACATTTGGTTTTCCAATTATTGCGAGCGTAACGCCAGTTGAGATGTGTATACCCTTGTCAGCGTGAGCCAATTTGTCTGACAAAAAATGTTCCACATCAGCTATGTCCTGCATAATCTCGTCGCGCGGAACTTCTATATCATCACCGTAATCTATTGAAACTTCGATTTTAGATAGTATATTTATTAGAGAGTTTCTAACTCTGTTTATCTCTTCAGATAGCTTACCTTTAAGGTTGTCAATCGCTAATCGAAGGCTTTCCTCACTCTTGGCTTCTATGATCTGGAGTATTGATTCAGCTTTTATCAAATCTATCTTACCATTTAAAAATGCCCTTCTTGTAAATTCTCCATTTTTTGCAAGCCTTGCACCATGTCTTATCAATTCGGCCAGTATTTTTTGAGTGACCAGTACGCCACCATGGCAATACACTTCTACCATGTCTTCGCCTGTATAACTTTTTGGTGCTTTAAATCCCACAAACAATATTTCATCTACAACGTTGCCATCTGTATCGTAAAAGTTTCCATAAAGAATTCTTCTCTCATCGTATATGCTCTTACGAACACATTTCTGAATTATTTCCCATGACCTTTCACCAGATATTCTTACAATACCAATTGCACCTGTACCCGGTGGGGTGGCGATCGCAACGATAGTATCTCTCTGCGCAGTTTCGACTGCCAAGAAGCTAATAAATAATCACTCCTTTAAACCTAATTTGCAACATTCTTATTATAACATATTTGCTTAAAACTAAAAAGGTGGCTCTCTAATATGAAAGCCACCCTGTGGAGATATACGAAAGAGTTAAACCTTAAACCAGCGAGAAATATTTTCCATCTTTTGCGAGATTACCTTAAGTTTTTCAGTACTCTCACTGAGTTGTTCAAATACTTTTGTAATTCTTCTGAAATCCTCATTGAACTTTTGCAACTGTTGTGAAGAAGAAATTATCGAATTTGCAACATCATCCATGAGGCCTTCTATCTGAGCAAACGCCTGACTGTTCTCTTCTATTTGCATTCCAACTTGTGCGCTCAAACTGCCTATATTTTGAACTTTTTCTATCACTGTATAATAATTCGAGGAAAATTCTTCCTTAGCCTGCTGCAGTTTTTTGAATTTCTCACCGGAGCTTTCATACAATTGGTCAAGCTCTCTGAGGTCATTAGTGTAGGTATCAACTTCTTTCACGAGGTTCTTGGAAAGTGTGTTTATTTCAACAGATAATTTCATAACCTCATCTGCAACAACAGCAAAACCTCTACCAGCTTCTCCTGCCCTTGCTGCTTCGATTGCCGCATTTAGTGCAAGTAAATTAGTTTGTGATGCAACATTTTGTATTTTTGCTATTGATTCTTTTATTGAAGAGAACTTTTCTATAGTTCTCTGAACCGTCGTACTGAACTTTGAAAACACTTCAACGTTAGAATTGACTGAATCGTTCATTTCTTCTATTAAGACAACGTTCTTTAATATCTCAGCCTGTGCATGTTCAATATCTTTCAATAAATCAGAGAGTTTTTCAGAAAGGTTTTGATTATTAGTCATAGAGCTATCGACTGTATTTTGAAGAGTCATGATCTTGGACTTCACATCTTCAACATTCAGAATGTAGTTTTCTACAAAATCGCTGAAATCTGAAACAGATCTTTCGAGCGTATCTCTTATGGTTGTAACCTGCTCAACTTCGGTATTCAACTCTTTTGAACTCTCTTTCATATCCTTTGCATAGTCTACAAGGTTCTCGGACAATCCCTTTAGAGAATCTATAACACGCTCAAATTCTCCAAATGTCTTAACATCAAACGATACGATTTCGCCATTTGAAAATTTCTCAATTATATCTGCGGATCTCACTATTTCTTTCGAGATATTGTTAATAAGCGGCACAGATGCAATCAAGGCAACTACTAAAATCACAAAACCTACTATCAAGTTGATTACTACAAGCCTTGCAAGGTTGAAATCAACATTTACTTTGATGTCCGGCATTTTGATTTCAGGAAGCTGAAACTTTTCAGGCTGAGGAATCTCAATCTGTGCAGTTACAACTTCTTTTCTTAGTGCAACTTCAAATGTTCCGATCTTGTCTCCCATAACGTTGAGGTCGCTTTTAACTGCAAGATATTCATCACTACCAACTTTGAATGTATATTTTTCTTCTGAGGGTTCATCGATACCAGAGACCCTTTCACCGGATTCGTTCACCCTTGTTGTCACGTAAGCCTTACCGTCCACATATACTGTTAAATCAGCATTTGTAAGCCTTTTTATATCATCAAAAAAGCTTTCTGTAAGTCTACCAGCAGATATTACAAAACCAGTAACTGTGTTGCCAAGTTGGGGGTGCATGACTGGATTTATTGAGACTATATATATTCCCTGGGAACCTTTGAAAACAAAGGAATCGGAATAGGCTGATGGAGATGACAATATTTTATTAGCCCTTTCAATAATCGACTGTGAAAACTCCAAGTCTTTATACAAAGTAGATGAAACACCAGGTGCCAATGAGTAAGCATACTCCACAAGAAACTTCTCATTTAGCTTAACAAAGGGCCTTATCTTCAACTTTGGTTCACTGGGTTCGGTTGTCCAAAGAGAAATGTAATCGAACATTGAACGTTCAACATAGTTATTGAGCAGGCTTCTTTTCAAAGCGAGGTCCAAATTCTTCTCGGCAGCAGCGTTTATAACTTCTTTCGAAGTTGCAGCTACCTTTGAAAGATTTTCAATATTAGCAACTTTGTCTTTAATAAGGTTTTCAACAACGTTCTTTATAGAATTTGCTTCTTTTTCAAGTGTACCAAGGTAAACGTTCTCAAAAGCTGCACTGACGCTTTCTTTTTGTTTCTCTACAGCTGATACCAGTTTTTCATTGTATTCATTTATGTGTCGCTCAAGTTCTTGTGAAAATGTATCGAAAAACTCTTTGAAAAGAACCTCTGGATCACCGAGCTGCTTTTTAACTTCATTTTGTATTCTAGTGCTTTCATTCGATAAATTGATAACGGTAAATAAGATTGAAATTGTTAATGGAACCGCTACCAAAAGAATTGAAAGCAAAAGCAGACGTGTTTTAATAGACATAAAATCACCAGCTTTTGGCTTATTTACACGTTGTTTATAGTCTTTCAATAACTTTCGACAGTATTTTAACTATCATTTGTCCTGTTCTGTTGGCAACTTCAAGAACTTCCTCTGCCGTTAATGGTTTTAAGTCATCAGGAACTGCACGATCCGTGATTGCTGAAATGGCAAGAACCTTTGTACCTCTGTGAGCTGCAGCAATAACCTCAGGAACAGTTGACATACCAACAGCGTCTGCCCCCATCCATCTTAGCATCCTTAGTTCAGCAGGAGTCTCAAAGTTTGGTCCGGAGACGGCAACGTAGACTCCTTCATAAACAGGTATACCAAGTTCACCAGCAACTTCTTTTGCAATTTTCCTTAACTCCTTATCATACGCATTTGACATGTCCGGGAACCTTGGGCCCCACTCTTCAATGTTTGGTCCAATCAAAGGATTGTCACCCATCATGTTTATGTGGTCAGAGATTATCATCGGTCTTCCCACTTCAAAGTCTGGATTGAGCCCTCCTGCAGCATTCGTTAAGAATAAGTACTTAACACCGAGTTCTTGAATAACCCTAACACCAAATGTTACATCTCTCATGTGGTATCCTTCGTAGTAGTGGAATCTACCATTCATGAGCACGACATTCTTACCGTTAAGTTTCCCAAATATCAACTCGCCTTTATGTCCCGGAGCCGTCGAAACCGGAAACTCAGGAACGTCTTTGTAAGATATTCTTACAGGGTTTTCAACGCTATCTGCGATACCGTGTAAACCGGATCCTAGGACTATACAAATCTCAGGAAGCTCCAATACCTTAACTTTCAAATACTCAGCAGCTTTTTTAACCCTTTCAACGTAAGCCTTTACGTCATGTACCATAACTACACCTCCACCATCTGTATTAATATGAAACAAGTGTGAGTTCAACTATATTATATACCTTATATACCGTCTCAGTAAGATACTTATCATCACAGTTCCAATGAGAAGAAGCGTAGAAATAGCATTAATTACAGGTGATATCCCAAATCTTACCATGGAAAAGATTTGCAGTGGCAATGTTGTTGAACTCGGACCAGCAACGAAAAATGTAATCACAAAGTCATCTATGGAAAGTGTGAATGCCATGAAAAATGCTGCTATTACACCTGGTAATGCGATCGGAAAGATAACTTTCCTCAATGCAATGAACTTGGTTGCACCCAAATCGTAAGATGCTTCAATGATTGATTTATCAAAGTCTTGTAGTCTTGTGAGTATTATCATCATCGTGTATGGAATGGAGAACGTCACATGTGCGATGAATATTGTGAAGAGGCTTAGTCTTAAGTGAATTGTCGCAAAAAAAACAAGCAAAGAAACGCCTATTATTATATCCGGTATTATGAAAGGTATGTAAGTAGTTGTCCAGACTATCTTCTTAAATTTCTTGTTGCCGAGATATACAGAAACCGCTCCGAAAGTACCAAGTATAACACCAATGGCACTCGATGATATACCCACAATTAAAGAATTAAAAAAAGTTCTCCAGATGTGAGCAGACGACGTGAATAGTTGTTCATACCATTTAAGGCTAAATCCTGTCCATTCGGGTGATTTTGACGAGTTAAACGAAAAAAGCACAACTATGAAAATAGGTAAGTAGAAGAAAATCATAACAGTTATCAAGATAGCTTTAGCAAAATTACCTGGCTTCACGTTTTTCACCACCGAAAATGAAAAATAGGACAGCTATTATTGTAATCGCAAGCAGAACAGAAGAAATGGCTGCAGCCGCTGGCCAGTTTCTTGCTGTTGTAAGTAATCTTGCTATTTCGTTACCGATAAGTCTTGAGTTTTTCCCACCTACAAGTTCAGGAACTGCATATGTTCCTATCGCTGGAATAAATACAAAGACAAACGCAGACACAATACCTTGACGAATATTTGGCAGCAAGACTTTAAAGAAGGTTTGTCTCCTTGTACAACCTAAATCCATAGCTGCTTCGAATATCTGTTTTTCTAATCGTTCTATTGACGAAAACAGGGGCAGAATAGCAAATGGCAGGTATGTATAAACAAGGACCAAAACTACCGCGAAATTGTTGTATATGAACTTCACGTAAGATTCAATAAATCCAAGCTTAATTAAGAATTGATTGACAAGACCATTGTTACCTAATATGAATATCCAAGCATAGATCCTAATCAGAGAATTTGTCCAGAATGGAATAATTACAAGCAGAAGTAATATATTTTTGTATTTGCTGAAAGCTAAGTAATATGCAACAGGTATCGCTATTAAAATCGATACTGCTGATGAGATAAGGGATATTAGCACAGTTCTACCAAAAACAATTAAGTAATTGAAATTTAGAATATCACGGTAACCATTCAAGGAAAAGTTGAAATTAACTCCACCTTGGTAATCCCTTTCAAGAAAACTGTAAGCTAAGATAATTATGACAGGAATCAAAAAGAACAACAGCAACCAAATCAAATATGTTAACCCATAATTTTCGTATCCTTTGAATTTGGAAGTTTTCTTAGTCAATTCTTTAATCAACTCTTTCTACCTCCACGATGAAACTATCGTCTGGATTCCAGTACATATAAACTTCGTCTTTCCACTGGATTATCTTTTCATCCAAGAGGTAACTAGCATGTTGTTTATAGACCTTTAATATATAACCACCGTCAGTTCTAACGAAATATTTCGTTTGATAGCCCATATATATCGTCTCATCAACAATCCCGTGAACGATATTTGTGTATGAATCTGCAGACAATTGCGGTTTCGAATGACTTATTCTAATTTTTTCAGGTCTCAAAGTTATCAAGACATCATCGCCAAGGTTCAATGGCTTATCCCTAAAACACACGATGTCCCCAAGTGTTGGAAATTCAACAAGTGCGTAATTTTCAGAAATGAGCTCTTTTACCGTTCCCTTCATCAAATTACTTTCACCAATGAACGTTGCTACAAATGTATCCGCTGGGCTTTCATATATTTCATATGGTGTCCCGTACTGCACAACAATGCCATTGTTCATAACGGCGACATGATCCGAAACACTGAGTGCTTCAGATTGGTCGTGCGTAACGTAAATAAACGTGATGCCTACCTTGTCATGAAGATTATCAAGTTCAATTAGCAATTCCTGTCTCAATTTTGCATCAAGTGCACTCACTGGCTCATCGAGAAGAAGTACTTTTGGTTCGTTCGCAAGTGCTCTTGCAAGTGAAACGCGCTGTTTTTGTCCTCCCGAGAGTTGTGTTGGCTTCTTTTTTGCATGTTCTTCCAATCGAGTGAGTGATAGTAGCCATTCAACTTTTTCTTTTATCTCGTTTTCAGATAATTTTTTCAATCTTAGAGGAAAAGCTATATTTTCATAAACAGTTAAGTGCGGAAAAAGTGCGTAATTTTGGAATATCGTATTCACTGGTCTCTTATTTGGTGGCAAGTGAATGATGCTTTTATCATCGAGTAGAACATCGCCATCATCCACATCTTCAAGGCCAGCGATTATTCTCAACAATGTCGTTTTACCACAGCCAGAGGGACCAAGGAGAGAAAAGAATTCATTTTCTCTGATTTCAAGGTTAATATTCTTCAATACGTGAAAATCTCCAAAGTACTTATCGACTTCGACAATGCTCACGCTACTTCCAGGCAACTCAACCACTCCCAAAAAACGTTAGATTTTCATTAATAAGCTACAAACCAAAAAGGTATAGCAGGGCGAGGAAGAAAATTATTATCAGAACAAAAGATATGGATATAAGAACATATGACCAACTGAACGCAGCAAATATATGAAAGATTGTAGTAAGAGCAAAAAAAATATTCGCATATCTCAATTTAAGCGGTATTACTTTCACGCCAATATAAGCGAGAAACAGGAATCCTAATATTATTAAGACCAATCTCATTATTTAACCTCCTTGCATTCAACATCACCTTAGGGTTATGTTTAATTCAGTAGATGAGTTCGTCCGCAGAAATGTTTAGGAACTTAACTCTCACTGTACCGTCTCTCACATACAGACAGCTCAGTGAAGCATTGTCAAGTCCAAAGTTCAGATGCAAAGGTGGAACAAGACCGAGAACTTTGGCAATTAACATCCTCAACGCAATTGCATGCGAAACAATTATAACATTTTCATTCGGATAGTGAACTATTATTTCTGACAAAACTTGGGACATCCGTTCTTGCACGCTTGCTAGAGATTCTGCCCCATCTACATTCGAATAAAGGTTTGTTCTCCATTCGTTGAATTCTTTGTGATGGTCAGTCAGTACTTGTTCAAAATTCTTCCCGTTCCACAACCTTATTTCACATTCGCGAAGTCTGTTGTCGATTTCGATCTGCCCAGTATACCCTATTTCTTCTGCGATTATCTTTGCACTTTGTAAAGCCCTTTTCATAGGACTGGAGAATATTCTCGAGACATTTTTGTTCCTTAAAAGTCTCGCAACGTTTCGCACCTGCTCGTATCCTTTTCTAGACAGCTCTGTGTCGACAACTCCCTGCCATAGTTGTTGTTCATTCCATTCAGTGCTTCCATGTCTTAAGAGATATACGTTTCCCATTCATTAACCCCTCTCGTTTTGAGCATAAATACCTTCGAGTACATTTTCAACCCTTCGGAAGTATTCGATGAAAGCTCTTTTTAGCTCATCGGTGTCTGTAATTTTCATAGCCACATTTCTAAACTCCCGTGCGTATGGCAGGTCCTTAGTATACCCTGCAATGAATTTTCTGAACTCCACAACGCCATGTGTTCCGTATTCACTGTAAAGGCCATCTATATGTTCAAAGACTGTTTTAATTCTCTCATTCAAGGACGGCTTTGCTCCAGAAAAGATCCAAGGGTTACCAATTGCACCTCTGGCAACTATAGCACCGTCCATACCATATTTCTCAGTTGCTCTTTTAAAGTCATCATGAGAATATACGTCCCCACTTATGTATAACGGAACAAGTCCAGGATTGTAGATATCCCATACAGCTTCTCCAGAGTACATCTGCTTCGCAGTTCTTCCGTGGATGAATATCGCGTCCACACCTTCGCTAACAAGTATGTCGTAAATCTTTTCAAATTCGTATTTGTCCCAACCGATACGGGTTTTAACAGTGAATCGTTTTGCAACCTTTCTCATCTCACGCACTATAATTTTTAACTTATGAAGGTCTCTTAACAAACCACTGCCTGCACCTTTTTTTACTACTTTGTTAACTGGACACCCCGCATTTAAATCAATCCACAATCCTCTTTCTTGAACAATTGAAGCTGCTTCAGATAATTCATAAGGATCCGAACCGAAGAGCTGCACGCCAACTTTGTACTTTTCATCTTCTCTTGGCAAATAAGTCTCGTTGACAGATAAATTCATAAGAATACTCTTTGCACTAATCATTTCTGTAAAAGCAAAGTGAGCGCCGCGTGCAAAACATATGCGTCTGAAGGTGTAATCCGTTATTCCAGCCATTGGAGCTAATCCAATATTTCCTGGAAGGAAACTTGCTTTCTTCACCATCTCTCTCCCTCTTCTAAATGTTGGTAAGTTTTGATGACGTCATCCTCTATTTCGGTTGGAACAAGGCCAGTTATCGATTTCCCTTCTCGTACAAATCTCCTAATATCTGATGATGAGATCTCAATAATTGGAAAGTCCAGTTCGAGTACTTTATCATATAACTCCCCGAGAACATCGTGTCCACGTTTGTAAAGCCTTCCATCGCGTGTCCTTGGATACACGGCAAGTGTTGATTTTCTCAAAAGTTCTTCATATTTAAACCACTTTTCAATATTGCCAAGTGCATCTTCCCCAATAAGAAGTATTACATTTCTATAATAATTCAAGAAGTATTCCACGTTATATATGGCGTAATTAACTCCTTCAATATGTTTTTCCAAATCGGTTATGTATAGACCTTTATATTGCGACTTAAAAACCTGAAAAGTTTTGACTGCCCATTCGAAACGTTTTTCAAATGGAACATTTATCGCTTTGTGTGGCGGATTTTTGGTTGGTAAAATATAGAAATCTGCATCGAAGTAATTGAATGCGTAATTAAAAATGACAAGATGTCCTAAATGTGGAGGGTTGAAGGAACTCCCAAAGAGAACTGCAGTATCATTCTTTGAAAGTGAATTCAACTCCCTCAATCCATACAGTATCTCCATCTTTTACACCAGCCTTTCTTAACTTATCATCAAGTCCGTTCTTTTCAAGTATTTCGAGAATATCCTCTAACATGTATTTTGCCTCTTTCTTGTACTTCTCAAGATACGCTGTTATATATTGACTTTTTACTTCGAATTCACCTTTATCATTTCTTGTGATAACGATATCAACCCTATCCGGCAACGTGATTCTAACTGGTTCTGGTTTAGCAAACTGAATCTTTTCAATATCAACTCTGTCCGTAAGTAATTTGCGACTCTCCTTAATGCGCTCCCATATGTTGAACTTAAGCTTGTCAAGGCCAATACCGACCACGGCTGAAATTGGAAGCACGTCTTTTCCCGTTGCTTTCTTAAATCTCTCGATATTTTTTAACAGTTCTTCCTCTGAAAGTAGGTCGGATTTATTCCCAACCACTATCTCTTCCTTGCTTGCCAGGTATGGGCTGAAGAACTCAAGCTCTTTTCTTATATCGTAATAATCCTGCGCTGGATCGCGCCCCTCACTACCAGCAATATCAACAACGTGAACAATTAAATTACACCTTTCTACATGTCTCAGAAAAACGTTCCCAAGTCCTTTTCCATCACTCGCACCCTTAATCAGCCCTGGAATGTCTGCTACAACAAAAGAGTTTTCGGGTTTATCAACGACAACAACCCCAAGATTGGGTATAAGTGTTGTAAAATGATAGTTTGCTATCTTAGGTTTAGAATTACTAATTCGCGATATTATAGAGCTTTTCCCAACATTCGGATACCCAACGAGTCCCGCGTCTGCCAGTAACTTGAGCTCGAGTAAGATATGTCTCTCCTCTCCAGCTACACCTCTCTCAGCAATCTTAGGTGCTTGGTTTGTTGATGATTTGAAATGTGTGTTGCCTCTACCACCTTTACCGCCACGCGCAACACAGCAGTACTTTCCAGGCTCGTCAAGGTCAGCGATCACTTCACCTGTATCATAATCTTTAACAACAGTGCCTACAGGAACTCTTAATATTAAATCTCGACCACTCTTTCCATCTTGCTTTTTCCGTCGACCATTTTCGCCATTTTCCGCGGTATATTTTCTTTTTTCGGTTAAATGATACAACGTTGATATTGTTGGGTCAGCAACAAGGAAGACAAAACCGCCATCTCCGCCATCTCCGCCATCTGGCCCACCGAAAGGTACGTATTTTTCTCTTCTGAAAGTAGCAGCACCATTTCCACCGTCACCGGCTTTTACGTAGAAATCTACTAAATCCACAAAACCTATCTTCTCCATACTTACACCTCTTTCTTAAACGTTTCCGTTGAATTTACCTCATGTCTCGTACTCTATTATACTATGTATTGAAAAAAATATGGACTCCCAGTCGGAGTCCTAATCAGCTGATATTAGCTATTTGGAGCCAGCGGAGGGACTCGAACCCTCAACCTGCGCATTACGAATGCGTCGCTCTACCGATTGAGCTACGCTGGCTCAAACAAACCAGTGCTAACTTAAAAAATTGGTGGCGGCGAAGGGACTCGAACCCTTGACACGATGATTATGAATCATCTGCTCTAGCCACTGAGCTACGCCGCCACTGCTTATCTCTAACAGCGGTATGATTTTACCATAGCCGTTTTGTACTGTCAAGAATCGATTTTTTCTCATCCAGATAAGCAATCCCAATCGAATTTGTGGTATAATGATTAGCTAAACCGAAATTGGCAATTCAACCATTTCGAAGGGAGGATGGGTCAATGAACACTACGAAATTTGCTAAAGTTTTGCTAACACTTCTATTTTTCTCTTTCATAGTATTCCCAACACTAAGCTTAAGTTCTGCAGATGAGTACCAGATATTTTATGGAAATTTACATGCTCACACATCGTTTTCGGACGGGAAAGGTACACCAGAAGAAGCTTATGAGCATGCTTCAAACTATGCGGATGTTCAGGCAGTCACGGATCACTGCTACTTTTTAAAAATCCCTGTCAATGGTCAGTCAAAGACATCTCTTACCCAGGAAGCGGCAAGAACTTCAACGGTGAAAGGCAAATTTGTGGGACTGCAGGGATTTGAATGGACTGCCGGTTCAGGACACATAAATGTTTACGAAACTTTAGAATTCATAAGTAGAGACGAGAAAGGTGACCTGAAAGACTTTTATGAATGGATAGTAAAGGTAAAGAAGTTGGCTCAATTTAATCATCCAGGAATGACATTTGGAAACTTCAACAATTTCTGGTTTTGGCCAGAGGCTGATAATTACGTCAATCTTGTAGAAATTGGTAATGGTAACTGGTCGAGCTCAGACATTATCTCTGAGGAAATGTACAGAAACTACATCTTAGCACTGAACAGAGGCTGGCATCTAAGCCCCACTGCAAACCAGGATAACCACAAACCAAATTGGGCAAGCGCAAACGATGGTCGAACTGGAATATTAGCTAAAGAACTCACATACGAAGATGTTATGGAGGCTCTGTGGAGCAGAAGAACATTTGCGAGTGAGGATAAAAATGTAAAGATATATTTCTACGCAAATGGTGCAGTAATGGGAAGTATCTTGAATTCATCTAAAGATAGTCAGGTCGAAATATCCGTTTTTTACTCTGATAAGAATGACCCAGTAGGAAAGATGTATATCGTCTCACAAAGCAAAACCTATGAAGTAAAGGATGTTCAGGGCAAGGACGAATTTGAGTATAGAAACTCATTCGAAATTCCTGACGGCTTCGAATGGTATTTTATCTACATCTTGCAAAAGGACGGTAACGAAATCGTCTCTGCACCGGTATGGTTTGAAGCAGAATCAGGTATAAAAGTTAACTATGTCAGAGTAGGTCCGGAGAAGCCAAATGTTTCACAAAACGTCAGCATTAGTTTCGATATCTACAACACAGAAAACATTGAAGAGTCTGGGAAACTAAGGATTTTGGTAGATGATCTGGAAGTTTCCACCGAAGATATTTCTTTGCCATCGTATGGCATTATTTACGACAAGAGTATAGACTTAGGAAAATTCACTGAGGGTACACACAAGGTTGAGTTCTTGTTCAACGATGTTAATATCCAGTCTATTTCATTTGAAGTTTCAAAAAAGGCGGGATTTTCTATACTATTTGACAAACTTCACGAAAATGACCTTTCAGATGAATTACTCAGAGCCATACAAACACTTAGCAACGCAGGAAATATCGTGTCGTTTAGTGAAACGATGCTAAAAGACTACGATGTCGACTATGTGATCATACCAACTCCAAGTGCTGAAGGCTTGAGCTTTTTCAAGGATTTGATGCCTGACGAGATAGAATGGCTCAACAAGATGGGTGAAAAGGTTTACTTAGTAAAAGGCTCTGATGAAGAATACTTCAATATATACAAAGAAGCTCTCCCAAGTGCGAGGGTGTTTGAAAGTGCAATCGAACTTCTGAAAGCCTTCGGTATATCACAAGATTCCAAGACTATTGAACAGTTAAGAAACGTTGTATTTATTGATCAAGGGCATTCTAACGATTATTCCAAAGATAAGCTGACCCTATTTGATAAGTTCTTGAAGTCAACAGGATATGATGTACAGTACATAAACACGATAGATTCACTTGACGGAAAATATCTCATAGTTATGAACGGAAAGGGATATTCAGATGAAGAAATTAAGAATATAGTGGAGTTCGTGAGAAAAGGTGGTACATTAGTCATTACCTCAAAGAGTGATTATAGTAACGGTGGGAACACTGAGGACCTCAATTTGATTTTAGACGCTATGAACTCACCTGTAAGGTTTAACGATGATCAAGTTGTTGACGAAATTAATAATTATGGTGCAAATTATAAAGTACTTGCAGAGAACGTGAGATTTTACTCAACATGTTCGCTCTTGATATATGGAAACGCAAATATACTGATATCGTCAGAAAGCGCAAATTCAGTGGATTCAGACGGTAAAGATGATGCTCAACCTGTGGATAAGGTTGTGCTCGCTGCAAGTTTCAAATTTGGCGACGGTGAAGTAATACTCCTTGGTAAGGCTGTTTTCTCAGATTACGATTTCGAATTAAATAAGGAATTTGTTCAAAAGATTTTTCGAGGTGCTATAGAGAAATGAAGTGTCCTTTCGGAAGTTTAAATATACCCATAAAGTGAGTTCGAAGATGTTCCTGTTTGACGAAATAGGGGGCAGTAAAAGCCCCCTATTTGTTTTCGATCAATTAACGCAAGAAACAGCAGAATTTCTTTTTCGTAATCTATAGATATTACCTCATGTCAGCTTTTTGTACTCATCTAAGCATTTCCATGAGATACATGAATATTTTGTCATTTAGGAAGAAAATTTGTTCATGTCCAAAGTCAGGGTAGATTAACATCTGCTTTTTACTTTGAATCTTGTTATATGCAGCAAACTGAGTAGATGGCGGGCAGATTGTATCCATAAGTCCCGTGACCATCAGAACTTCTGCCTTAATCCATTTTGCAAGATGTTGGACATCTATGTACCCAAGTCTCGTGAATATTTCATCTTCTCTTTCATGGAGTGGATCTCTGAATCTGAAATACGTCCTGATTTCCTCGTACGCATCCTTTGCAAGGTCCATCTCCCAAACTCTCTTGTAATCACACAAGAATGGGTAAACCGAGATCACTCTTGATACATAAGGCGAGAGCGCAGCACACGCAAGAGCTAGTCCACCACCTTGCGAAAATCCCATTGCAGCGATTCTACGGCTATCTACTTCCGGCATGTTCGCAATTATTTTTGCAAGCTCTGCTGTGTCCAAGAAAATTTGTCTGTACAAGAGGTCTTCTTTTTTCCCGTCTAAACCTCTAATAATGTGTCCATGAACTGTATTTCCTTTCACCCCACCAACATCTTCAGAATAACCGTTCTGTCCTCTCACATCCATCGCGGCAACAATAAAACCAGCAGCAACCAATCCAAATTTATCACTCCAATCGCCTGAATACCAAGAATAACCGTGAAAACTCAATATCGCGGGGCAAGGTTCTTCAATCTTCTTAGGCTTTATGAGCTGTACTCTTATCCTTGCACCTTTTACCCCTGTAAAGTAGAGGTTATAGCACTCCGCATAAGGTGCTTCAATAGACGTTTCTCTCACAATTTCAACTTGTGGATCAACATCGTCCATCTCTTTCAATGCTTGTTGCCAGTATTCGTCAAAGTCTGGTGGACATGGGTTTGTTCCCATATAAGTTTTGAGCTGTTCAAGTGGCATTTCAAATACCATAACGAAAATCCCCCCTGTTTTTTTGCTCTCATTTTCCATTATGAATTTCCGGTATTCTAATTGTAACGCATCTATGTGCCTTTTTGATTATACTTGCAGAGTTAATTAATATAAGGAAAAATCTTACCGGACTTTCTCATTTTTCGCGTTTGCCTTATAAAGAAAAAGAAGTAACTTTTTAATTCACATCCATAAGTTTCACATTACAAACTGGCTGAATAGGTAGAGTAAAACATATTATTGAAAGTTAAATGCAACCAACACTTACATTTAGTTCAATACTGTTCTTTGTTTAATGAATATTAGGCAAGTGAAACACCACATGCTTTATTTTTCTTAAATAGTGTGGTATAATAATTCTGAACATTGGAGGTGATAGATATGTTCGATAGATTTTCTGAAAGATCCGCCAAAGTTTTTGTTACTGCTCAAGAAGAGGCGAAAGACCTTGGACATTCATATGTTGGTACAGAACACCTTTTGCTCGCAATATTAAAACTCAATGATAAACCATTATCTACAATTTTGGAAAGATACGGTTTGACATATGCGCGGGTGAAGAACGAGGTAATATCTATAGTCGGTCTTGGAATGCGCGGTTTCATTATGTCACCACAGATGACTCCGAGAGCAAGAAAAGTAACAGAAATCGCTTTTGAAGAAGCGCGAATGATGGGAAGCGAAAAGATAGATCCCGAACATTTGTTGCTCGGTATATTACGAGAAGGTGAAGGTATAGCAATCCATATTTTGAAAAAATTAAATGTAAACATTCAGGCGCTAAGAAAAGAGATCGCAGATAACATCTCCGAGGAAGATTTCTTCGAAGAAGCTCAGCCACTGCCTTCATACGAAGAGCAGCCATCCTCGCCAGCCGTGAGGCAACTTGAAGGCTTTGGTGTAGACCTGACAGCGCAAGCACTCCGAGGAGAGCTTGACCCGGTTATCGGTCGCGAAAATGAAATAGAAAGATTAATGCAGATATTGGTGAGGAGAAAGAAGAATAATCCAGTTCTCATCGGAGAACCTGGTGTAGGTAAGAGCGCAATTGTTGAAGGGCTCGCACAGAAAATTGTCTCTGGTGAAGTACCTGAACCACTTAAGGGTAAGACTATTTTTTCTCTCGATGTTGCAGCCATAGTAGCAGGCACGAAGTATCGTGGAGAATTCGAAAAGAGGATGAAGAAATTACTCCAAGTAGTAAAAGGAAATAAAGACATAATACTCTTCATAGACGAACTCCACATGATAGTTGGAGCAGGTTCGGCTGAAGGAGCCGTAGATGCGGCAAATATATTGAAACCCGCGCTCGCACGTGGCGAACTTCACTGTATTGGCGCAACGACACCAGATGAATACAGAAAATACATAGAAAAAGATGCGGCACTTGAAAGAAGGTTCCAGAAGATATACGTCCAAGAACCAACGCCACAGATGGCGCTTGAAATCTTAAAAGGTTTGAAGGCAAAATATGAAAGTCATCACAAAGTCAAGTACACAGATAAATCCTTAGAAGCTGCGGTTTATCTCTCCCAGCGTTACATAACTGATCATTTCTTGCCAGACAAAGCAATCGACGTGATAGATGAGGCCGGAGCGAGAACGAGGCTTAAATTGTTTGTAATGCCAAGTGAATTGCAACTATTAAAGCTACAAATAGAATCTGTAAGAAATGAAAAAGAAGAAGCTGTTGCCAAGCAAGACTACGAACGAGCTGCCGAATTAAAACAGAAAGAACAAGAGCTAAGAGAAAAATTCAATGATATGTACAATGACTGGCGCAAAGAGATAGATTCTACAATTGCCACTGTTGATGTTCCAGAAATCGAAGAAGTAGTTGCAGGATGGACAGGCATTCCTTTAAAGAAACTCGAAGAGACAGAAAGAGAAAAATTATTGAAACTCGAATCCGCACTTCACGAGAGGGTTGTAGGTCAAGAAGAAGCGATAAATGCGATAGCAAGGGCTATTAGACGTGCTCGAAGTGGTTTAAAAGATCCAAGAAGACCAGTTGGAGTTTTCTTGTTCTTAGGTCCAACTGGTGTTGGAAAGACAGAGCTTGCAAAGACGTTAGCTGAATACCTGTTTGGTGACGAGAAAGCGCTTGTCAGATTTGACATGAGCGAGTATATGGAAAAATTCTCCGTCTCAAGGCTTATTGGTGCACCTCCGGGATATGTTGGATACGAAGAAGGTGGAACACTAACTGAAAAAGTAAGAAGAAGACCATTCTCTGTGATACTGTTCGATGAAATTGAAAAGGCACACCCCGATGTGTTCAACTTGTTGTTGCAGATAATGGACGACGGAAGGTTAACAGATTCACAGGGTCACGTTGTAGATTTTAGGAACACTATAATAATCATGACAAGCAATATAGGTGGTAGCGACATCGTTGCCACAAGAAAGAGCCTCGGATTTGTAGAGGGAGAAACACGAGAAAGAGAATTCAGCGAAATGAAAGACAAGGTTTTAGATGAAGTTAAACGGGTATTCAAACCGGAATTCATTAACAGAGTCGATGAAATAATAGTTTTCCACAAGCTTACAAAAGAGCATATAGAACAAATCATAGACATACTTTTGAGAGATATACGTTCAAGACTTTCCGAAAGGCATATCACTCTCGTGCTTTCACCGGAAGCGAAAGAATTTCTTGTCAACGTTGGGTACGATAATGTCTACGGCGCAAGACCACTTAAGCGAGCCATTCAAAAATACATCGAAGACCCACTCTCTGAAGAACTGCTGAAAGGTGAAGTTGAAGATAGCTCAGAAGTTTACGTTGTTCAAGAAGGAGAGAAGCTTGGTTTTGTTATAAACAAAAAAGCTGAGATGCAGACAGTTAATTAAGAAAAAACTGAGAAAGGACTTACCACTATGGCGAAGGGGAAAACTATATACGTATGTGATAAGTGCGGTTACGAATCTCCAAAGTGGTTTGGTAAGTGTCCAGTATGCGGTGAATGGAATACCGCTAAAGAATTTCAGATGAAAGATGTTTCTCTTAGTTCAAAATCTATACGAGCAGATAGTGCGGGGATGTTTCAGGCTCATCCTCGCTTTTTTGATATAAAGAGTGCGATAGAATTAACTAATGAAAAAAGAATCAAGACAAACATACCCGCTTTGGATCAACTTCTAAACGGCGGTTTTGTACACGGGCAGGTTCTTTTATTGGGTGGAGAGCCTGGGGTTGGAAAGAGTACCTTGGCACTCCAGATTTGCAATTCAATATCCTCAGTCAATGATGAAAAGCACGTGTACTATATTTCAGGTGAAGAAAGTGTTTCGCAGATAGGAAACAGAGCTAAACGCTTGAATATAAAGAATAATAACATATTAATTACATCGGAAACACAAATAGAAGACGTGCTAAATAACATCGATGTGGACAAAACAAAACTCATAATTGTTGATTCCATCCAGACTTTGAGCAGTGCTGATATTGACTCACCAGTAGGTGGAGTTGTTCAGATTAAGGCCGTCGTTGAAAAAGTGAGGATTTTTAGCAAGAAGAACGGAATACCGGCAATTTTGATCGCACACGTGACTAAAGAAGGTTTGATCGCTGGTCCAAAACTTGTTGAGCATGTTGTGGATACTGTTGTTTACTTTGAAGGTGAGAGGACAACCGATTATAGGATACTCAGAGTTCAGAAAAACAGATACGGTCCAAGCGGCGAGATTGCAGTCTTCCAGATGACGCAAGAAGGTTTGAGTAGCCTTTCCGAAGACAAGCTTTTAACGTATTCAGACACCGCTGGAAACGTGTTTACAGGAGTTTTTGAAGGCAGTAGACCTTTGAATGTTCAGATTCAAGCGTTAGTTTCGAGAGTCAAAATGGCTTCAGGACGGAGAATTTCCCACGGTGTAGACGTGAGGAAAGTGATTATAATATCAGCCGTGCTTGCTAAGCACCTGAACTTGCCGCTTGACTTCCACGATATATATTTGAATGTCTCTGGTGGTTTAAATATTACAGATCCAGGTTGCGAATTGGCTATTGCAGGTGCGATTCTTTCCTCTTTCTTAGATTCATATATCGGAAATACATTCATGGTTGGAGAGATAGGACTCGATGGCAGTGTTAGAGCGGCAGTGAACGTTACAAAAAGGATAGATAATGCAAAAAATCTTAGGCTTGATAAGATTATAATTCCTGAGAACGTTAAATACACCCCAAAAGATTCGAAAATGGAAGTTATATCTATAAGGAACATCAAAGAACTCTTTAAAGTGATAGCGAAATCAGAATAAACAAAGTGAGGTGTGGAGTATGCCTAAGAAAGTAAAGATATTGGTTGACAGTACGTCAGATTTTCCAAAAGAGATGCTCAAGGAATGGGATGTCGACATTGTACCTCTCTACGTAAACTGGCCAGATGGCTCAACGGAAAAAGATGATACGAGAGAATTCGAAAATCTGAAGAAATTTTACGAAAAACTCAAAAATGCTCAGGAATTGCCGAAGAGTTCGCAACCCAGTATCGAGGACTGGAGAATGAAATATGAGGAACTAAAGTCGCAGGGTTACGAGGGGATATTAGTAATAACAATTTCAAGTGCAATGTCAGGAACATTTAATTCTGCTACCCTTGCGGCGCATGAAGTTGATATTCCCGTCAAGGTTGTCGACTCCAAAATGGCATCTACTGCAATCTCCCCAATGGCTCGCTATGCCAGAGAGCTTCTTAATTTGGAAGCGGAACTCGATGATGTCGCACAAGAACTTGAAAAGAAGATAAAAGCTAAAGGTTTCGGTGCGTTCTTCTACGTTCAAGATTTTAACTTCTTGGTAAAAGGCGGAAGAGTAAGCAAATTTGCAGGATTTGTTGGTTCACTGTTCAAAATCAGAGTTGGGATATATATAAACGAAGAAGGAAATATGGTTCCATTCACTAAGGCCAGAGGTTTCAAAGCTATCGTGGATGAGCTACTTAAAAAAGCAGAATCAGAAGGTTTCACACCTGGCAGTACGGTCGATTTGTACATGGTTAGTTGCGACAACATGGAGGAACTGAAAGAGATAGAACAGATTCTAAAAGGTGTGTATAAAGTCAAGAATGTTTACTATACTCCGACCGGAAAAGTCATTTCAATGCACGTTGGACCAGGACAAGCAGGCTTTGGTATTGAGAAGTATTGATGTTTAGTTCCAAAGGGGGCAAAAGGATGTCAGAAAGTCAATTCAACACACTTGAAGAATTCAAAAAATTTAGAGAAAGAATGAATAAGGAAATACTCGACAGAGGTACGCTCAACACAAAGCGATTCTGGAATTTAGATGGTGCTGTGTATCAGAACGGAGCATTGGAACCAAAAGTAAAAGAACTCATGGGATTGGTCGCCTCAATGGTTCTGAGATGTGATGACTGCATCACTTACCATATGATTAGATGCGCAGAGCTTGGTGCGACAGATGAGGAATTCTTTGAAACATTCGATATAGCACTGATTGTAGGTGGCTCGATAGTTATTCCTCATCTCAGGCGTGCGGTAAACACATTACTAGAAATTCGGAGGTTGCAATCGAGTGGCGAAGGTATTTCTATTTGACGGTACTGGATTGCTTTATAGGGCATACTTTGCAATTGATCAATCTTTGTCAACAACAACAGGGCTACCAACTGGTGCCCTCTTTGGTGTTGCAAGGATGCTTTTGAAATTTCTGAAGGAAAATGTTTCGGTAGGTAAGGATTACTGCGCTTTTGTTATTGATGTCAAAGGTGGAAGTACGTATAGAAAGGAACTCTATCAGCAGTACAAAGCGCATAGACCAGAAACACCTGAACCTTTATTAAAACAAATTGATTTTGCTGAAGAGTTAGTTCAAAGTTTTGGGGTAAAAGTTCTGAAATATCCAGGTTACGAAGCGGATGATGTAATAGCTACATTTGTAAAAATCTTCGAAAGAAACAAAGATTTTCTGAATATAGAAGAAATAAACATAGTTACTAGCGATAAAGACATGCTGCAACTTATTAAAGATAATACTTACGTATGGCGTATAGAAAAAGGCGTAACGGATATTAAGAAATACACAGATAAAGAAGTATACGAAAAATACGGTATTTATCCAAATCAGATAGCAGATTATCTCGCACTTGTTGGAGATGCCTCAGATAACATTCCGGGAGTTCCGGGAATAGGTGAAAAGACCGCTGCAAGGATTTTGCAAGAATTTGGTAGTGTTGAAAACGCTCTCAACAACCTCGATAAGCTTCCAGAGAAAGTAAGAGAACGCATACAAAGCAGTCTTGAAGATTTTGAACTGAGCAGAAAACTGGTTGAGCTGAATTCAAATGTAGAAATAAATATAGAACTAAAAAATCTTGTATTTGAGGGATATAAACCTGAGGTACTTTTGGAAACACTCAAAAAATTTGAGTTTTCCAGTATTATTAAAGAATTACAACTTTCATCGAGTTTGACGGACAAGTCTCAATACAATGTCGTGCGAAATGAAAAGGAACTTGAAAAACTACTTAGTGAAATTGAGAAAGCAAAAAAGATATCTTTAGATTTGGAAACCACATCTTTAGATCCACATACGGGAAAGATTGTTGGTATATCGATCGCTATCGATGAAGGCATCGCTTATTACATACCTTTGTCGCATATTGGTGGTCCGAATATCCAGTATGAGAAAGCCAAACACTTCCTTGAGATAGTTTTAAATTTAAAAAACTTTGGTGGGCATAATATAAAATTCGACATCAAATTCCTCAAGAAGATGGGCGTAGAGTTTCCTTACCCATCTTTTGACACGATGCTCGAAGCATACCTTCTAAATCCCAACGAGAAAAGATTCAATCTCGATGACCTCGCTCTCAAGCTTTTAGGGCACAAGATGATAAGCTACGAGGAAGTTGTCCAATCTTCCGTTCCACTCTTTGCAGGTGACTTTTCTTATGTCCCCGTTGAAGCAGCTGCAAAGTACTCTTGTGAAGATGCCGACATGTCATTGAGAATACACAACAAGCTTTACCCGCTTATCTATTCTTACGAATTAACAGAGTTGTACGAAAAGATAGAATTACCGATGGTAAAAGTTCTTGCGGAACTTGAATTGAACGGCGTTTACTTCGATATTGGTTATCTAAATAACTTGTCAAATGAAATGGATAAGAAGCTCTCCAACCTTTCTCAAAAGATATTTGAATTAGCTGGTGAGGTCTTCAATCTAAATTCACCTAAGCAGGTTGGATATATACTATTCGAGAAACTCAACCTACCTGCTGTAAAGTCAACAAGCACTGGTGCTTACTCAACAGATGTCGAAGTACTTGAGAACCTTGCAGGTGATTATGAAATAGCGAAGCTACTACTCGAGTATCGAAAAATCCAGAAACTCAAGAGTACATATGTTGATGCGATTCCATCCATGGTTAACAAGTACACTGGCAGGGTGCACGCATCATTCAATCAAACTGGTACGGCAACGGGACGGTTGAGTAGCTCGGATCCAAATCTCCAAAACCTGCCGGGAAGAACTGACGAAGGTAAGGAAATAAGGATGGCGGTAAGGCCACAAAAAGAAGGCTGGTGGCTCTTGGGGGCCGATTATTCCCAAATTGAATTGCGCGTGCTTGCACACATAAGCGAGGATCCGGAGTTGATAAGAGCGTTTAGAGAAGACAAAGATATCCACTTAGAAAGTGCGAAGAAGATTTTCAATGTTAGTGAGGAATTCGTTACAGACAGTATGAGGCGCGTTGGGAAGATGATCAACTTTGCCATAGTGTACGGCGTATCACCTTATGGCTTGGCAAAAAGGCTTGGAATGGATGTAAAAGAGACAAGAAAAGTAATAGAGGCATATCTCGAAACATATAAGAACGTACAGGAATATATAGCAACGACAAAAGAATTTGCGAGGAAGAACGGATATGTAAAAACTTTATTTGGAAGACGCCGGGAGATACCACAGATCAATTCAAAGGATCAAAATATCCGGGCAGAAGGTGAAAGAATCGCGATAAACACACCGATACAAGGAACAGCAGCAGATATAATGAAGATAGCGATGATTAATATATACGAAAGAATGAAAAAAGAAAATTTGAAGAGCTTGATGATATTACAAGTACACGACGAACTTGTTTTTGAAGTTCCTGAAGACGAGGTTGAGATAATGAAAGAAATTGTGAAATTTGAGATGGAAAACGCTGTTAAGCTCAGAGTGCCTCTAACCGTGGACATTTACGTAGATAAATACATGATTTAGAAGAGCACCACTGAAAAAAGTGGTGCTTTTAATATATTAAGATACTTCCAAAAAACAGCAGAACCGCAGCTATGACTCTGACTCCTATCTTTTCTTTTAAGAAAACCTTTGCAAAGAACATCGTGACAAAGACTGACAACATCGAAAGTGGCTCAGCTACACTCACGCCGAAGTAGTTGAAGGCTTTGAGAAGCGCAACGTAAGAATATGCATTACATATTCCACCGAGGATTAAGTATAACCATTTTTCTCTTACGAGATTGAAATACTCTACTGGTTTATTCTTTCTAACGAGACCGTAAAGTAGTATGTAGAGACTTATAATCAAATATATCCCAACAGAATACCCTATCGGTGAGACATCTATCGTTATCTTCCTGTCGATTATCCTTCCAACTGCCATCAAGCTCGATGCCAATATCATAGCAACCGCACCCTTGCTTTTGAAAATATTCTTGTAAGAGATCGCTATATTATCTCCCTTTTTTAGATAACTAACACCATAAATCATAAGCAGTGCACCTATAAGTCTTTTCAAACTAAATTGTTCTCCAAGGAAGATAGCTGATAGAACAACTAAGAAAACAGCGTTGAGGTTGTACAGCGGTGCTATCACTGAAGCATCTTCATGACCTAACGCATATGTATATAGGGAAAATGAAACAGAATAAATAGTACCACTTATCAGAGAAAGCAACAAGATTTCTTTGGTAATGTAGTTGAAAAACGGGAACAATGAGAGAAACGAAAAGAAGAAAAAACCCCACGCCGCAACGAAAGTTGGAGAACCTCTCGAAATTCTGTTCCCAGCTATCCTTTCGTATCCGAGCAGTACAATTCTGATAGTCATCCAAAGAAGTCCGATCCCAGACTTCATCGTCCTTGGCTCTCGGAGACACGCAACTTTAGTCTTGTAATGAGAGAGCCTCTTCCCTCCTTTCAAATATGTTTTTGTCTTAGATAAGGGTGGGCATACACCCATCCTTTGCTGTAAACCTCCTTACGGAGTTAGGAGCTCATCGCCAATGTTAGATGGGCTTGTCGTGCCTACCGCACTGTTCCTACCCGCCAGAACTGTTTAACGATAGGCGACAGAGCATGGAACTTGAGCAGCATTCCATGGTGTCGTGACCCATCTAACGTAGCCTGATGGTCCTTTGGACCATAGCTGAGGCTAGTCAACGGGGGCTTCAAGCCCGCCACTTCAGTGGTGGGGCGTTGACCCTTTGATACACCCCCATTTTGATGTTATAATCATTTTAGCACGCACTTTATTGATTGAGAATATGAAAACGTCGGAGGTGGAAGAATTGAACGGTGATGCTACACATGTTTCTCTGCTGAAAATCTTCTCGATAAATGCGAAAATTGGTGGTGTTACCATCGGTGGTGGTTACGCTATGGTTCCTGTGATCAGGGATGAATACGTCAACAAGCACAAATTCATTTCTGACGATGAGTTTTCAGCATTACTTGTCATAGCCCAATCGATGCCAGGACCAATTGCAGTAAACACTTCAACGCTGGTTGGTTATAAGCTTCGGAAAATTCCAGGACTGTTAGCAGCCGTTGCCGGTGCTATCTTCTTTCCAACACTTATAATAATAACGATCGCCGTTGTTCTTGGAAAGTTTTACAACGTTCTGCAACCGTTTTTGAAAGGTATGAAGGTACCACTCTTTGCTGTAATATTTGTAAGCGTCTTAAAGATGTGGAAGACGAGTATAAAGAGCAAGGAAGACATTATTGTCTTTGCTGTAGCTCTTGCATTATTAAGCATTTTCAATTTTAGTCCATTCTATCTGATACTCCTTGGAATCTTGTACGGTATTGTTAGAACCTATATTGGTAGGAGAGTGAATGGAAAATGATTTGCATAAAACTCTTTACGACGTTCTTGCAAATAGGTGCAGTTAGTTTTGGTGGTGGATACAGTATACTGAAAACAATAATCCACTATGTCGTTGATACTAACAAATGGCTTTCTGTAGAAGAATTCAATGAGATTGTGGCTATTTCGCAATCGACGCCAGGACCAATTGGAATAAACGCTGCGACGTTTGTGGGATATAAAATGGGAGGAATTTTCGGTTCTTTAGTGGCTACGCTTTCTGTCATATTGGTTCCCGTTATCTCCACTTTGACACTTTATTTATTTTACAGAAGGCATTCTCAAAATACTGTAGTTCAGTTTGTTATATCCAAACTAAAACCCATAGTCTTGGCAATGATAGCATCCGCTGCTTTGAGTTTCTTGAGCTCCTCATTTGGTTCAGTAACATCTTTTATTATTACGCTTCTGGCAATTTTTATCTTACTTTATACAAAAATAGACGTTGTGCTCTTGTTACTCATCTCGGGAACGTTCGGATACATTTTCTTTCGATAAAATACAAAAGTATGATAGAATTCTAATGTGAGACAAAACAGGTATTCTTCGACTCAGGAGGTGAAAGTATGGCAACGAAGGAAGGAATTGAAAACATAACGCTTTACGACGACGGCGTTCACAAGTTCATATTTCTGGCTTGGGAAGAAATGGAAGAGGAAGGTATAGTCCAGACGAACCAATATTTAATAATTGATGGCAACGAAGCGATGCTCTTAGATCCAGGTGGTGCCCATGTCTTTCCAAGAGTCCTTGCGAACGTATCGGAGATTATTGAGCCGAGCAAAATCAAGTACATCTTCTTTACCCATCAAGACCCGGACGTGACATCTGGAATAACACTATGGCTTTCGATAGCGGAAAACGCAAAGATTTATATATCAGCACTTTGGACAAGATTCTTACCTCACTTCGGGATCTATGACCAGCGTAGAGTTGTTGCTCTTCCAGACAAAGGTGACAAGCTTCGCCTCCAATCAGGTACGGAACTTGAATTCATACCAGCGCACTACTTACATTCAACAGGGAATTTTACATTGTATGACCCGAGAGCAAAGATTCTGTTCTCTGGTGATTTGGGTGTTGCAGTTTTCCCAAAAGGGCAGAGGTATGTATTTGTAGATAACTTCAATGAGCATGTAAAGCTTATGGAGTTGTTCCACAGAAGATATATTACTTCGAGCGTTGCCCTAAGAAAATGGCTCAGCATAGTAGAAAGAAAAGACATAGAAATAGTAGCACCTCAGCACGGTGCAATATTTAGAGGCGAAAATGTAAAGAAACTTTTTGATTGGTTTAGAAACTTAAAGTGCGGAATCGACATCATTGATGAGATATACGGTAGGTGATACAAATGCCAAACATGAATAAAGATACTGTCGAAAAGATGTCTTCCGCATTTTTTGCTGAAAACCTCATGACATCATTTATGGCTCAATTAGATGAGGCACTAATATCTCGCGTAAAGGGTGTGCAGGAAAACATAAAAGATTTAGAGTTGGTTTTCAGAAATATGCAAAAAAGACTGGTAGAGCTTTCTGGACAATTTGAAGAAGAGAGTAAGAATATTGTTAACAGCATAGAATATTCCCAAACTGTCAATAAGAACATCACTAATGAGCTAAGAAAATCTGGTGCGGATATTACAAAGATAAACGAAATAGTTATGAACTCAGTAAAGAACACATCAAGTACCTTAGAAATGTTTTCAAAGGTTGAGAATATGGTTTCTGAAATCACAAAGATTGCAAAACAGACTAACTTACTGGCTCTGAATGCTTCCATTGAGGCAGCAAGAGCAGGTGAATTCGGTCGCGGATTTGCCGTTGTAGCTTCCGAAGTACAAAAATTGGCAGGCGAATCTAACAGGGTCGCTAAGGATATCAACGAACTTGTTAAAGAGCTTTCGGAGTCAGTCTCTGAAGCACTTGAAAGCATAAAGCTCGTTGGAGATATATTCAAAGCAGTACAGACCTCGATGGAACAATTGATGGGATTCATGCAGCAAAATTCTGCTTTGTTATCCCACGTTTCAGAATTACTATTACAAACAAAGAGCGAGCTTGTACAAGAAACTGGGAATTTCAATTCTGCAGTAGAAGTGATGAACAAAGCATCTGAAAAATTTGAAACTCTCTCAAGAGTCATATCTTCAATAGTCAAAGCTCAGACAAAACTCAAGGATTTGCAGCTGTGAATTAGAAAGCGCATATGCTATCTCCCTATTTGGAGGTATCCATGATGGAAAATCCCATAAATGAAATAGTAGAGAAAAAAAGGCTCTGCAAAGGTGTGTACGAATTCTGGATCAACAACGAATTCGTAGCCAAACACGCAAAACCCGGACAATTTGTAATTGTTCGAAATACAGAAAAAGGTGAGCGTATACCATTAACCATAGCAGATGTCAGTGGGAAGCAGTTCAGGATAGTTGTAAAAGCCATAGGTAAATCTACTCTTGAATTGTGTATGAAAAATAAAGGTGATGTACTGCACGATGTAGTTGGTCCTCTGGGCAAGCCAAGTGAGATAAAGTACTATGGAAATACTTTAATCATCGGCGGTGGTATTGGTATAGCTGCAATTTTCCCAATAGCTAAGGCTTTGAAAAGTTTTAATAACAGAGTAAATGTAATAATAGGTGCGAAGACAGTAGATGAACTAATCCTAAAGGATGAATTTACCTTCGCAGATGACTTAACAACTTGCACGGACGATGGAAGTTATGGCAAAAAAGGAAGCGTTGTAGATGTTATGAAAGACAAGCTTAGAAGTGAGAAATTCGACGTTATTTGGGCGATAGGACCTGCAGTTATGATGAAATATGCAAGTTTGGTAGCAAAGGAATTTGATACACCTGTGTGGGTATCACTTAATTCGATTATGATAGATGGCACAGGAATGTGCGGAGGCTGCAGGACGGTTATAAAGAAAGACGGAGAAAGTGAAATACAGTACGTTTGTGTCGATGGACCCGAATTTGATGGCCGATATGTGGATTGGGAAAGTTTTATCAAAAGACTCAGTCAGTATAGAGAACAAGAAACATTGGCTTTGGAAAGTTTCATTAAGCAGGTTGGTGATATCTCGTGGCTGTAAAAGACAGAATAGAAGTCAGGGAATTAGAACCAGAAGAAAGGCACCACACTTTTTCAGAAGTATCTTTGGGTTACACATACGAGATGGCACAGGAAGAGGCGAAAAGGTGCTTACAGTGTAAAGTACCAACTTGTATATCAGGTTGCCCAGTTGGCATAGATATACCGGGTTTCATAAGAGAAATCGTTAAAGGTAATTTAGATAGATCTTTTAAAATACTAAAATCATATAATTACCTCCCTGCTATCTGCGGAAGGGTTTGCCCACAAGAAATACAGTGTGAGGGGGTTTGTGTTCTCAACAAAATTGGAAAACCTATAAATATCGGTGCGCTCGAAAGATTTGTTGCAGACTGGGCAAGAGAGAATAATGTGAACAATTTGACCGACGAAGAGTCTTCTAACACATCAAACGCACAAAAAGATTACGTAGATAAGAAGGTTGCTGTCATAGGCTCTGGTCCTGCTGGTCTTACGGTAGCCTCAGAACTTGGAAAGCTTGGAATCAGTGTTGATATATACGAAGCGCTACATGAATTTGGAGGGGTTCTCGTATATGGAATACCTGAGTTCAGGTTGCCAAAAAAGATTGTTGGCAAAGAGATTTCACATTTAGAGGCTCTTGGAGTAAATTTTATAAAGAACATACCAGTAGGTTACGCAATCTCGCCAAAGGAATTACTTGAAAAATACGATGCACTCTTTGTAGGCGTCGGTGCGGGTACTCCGAAATTCATGGGAATTCCAGGAAGCGAGCTGAATGGAGTCTACTCTGCCAACGAATTCCTGACTCGAGTAAACCTCATGCGCGCATACAAGTTTCCTGAATACGATACACCTATCAGGATTGGAAAAAGAGTTGTCGTTGTCGGGGGAGGTAACACTGCGATGGATGCTGCACGCAGCGCTTTAAGGTTGGGGGCACATGTAACGGTAGTGTACCGGAGAACCGAATCGGAGATGCCGGCTCGTAAAGCCGAAATAGCGCATGCCAAAGAAGAGGGCATTGAGTTCATGTACTTATCAACACCGGTTACATACATAGGTGACGCGCATGGGAATTTAGTCGCAATTGAATGTGTAAGGATGCAACTGAGCGAGCCGGATGAAAGCGGGAGAAGAAAACCGGTTATCATTCCGAACAGCAATTTCGTTATCGAAGCTGATACAGTTATAGAAGCTATCGGAACTGAGGCGAATAAATTCCTCCTAAACCAATTTCCGGATTTGAAAACTAACAAGTACGGATACATTGTAACAAATGAAATGGGGCAGACGAGCATACCAAAGGTCTTTGCGGGAGGAGATATCGTAACAGGTTCTGCGACTGTAATCTTAGCCATGGGGGCAGGTAAGACGGCTACAAGAGGTATTGCCGAATTTCTTAAAAGTTGATGATGAACACGAGTAAGGGGGTATGGGGATAGGTTATGGTCTACACGGAAATACTATATGCAATGCTTGTACTGATGTTATTATTGACAATAATAGCCACTACAATCCCCGCTCAGCGAGAAACACTAAACGAATCAATTAGACAAGAAAAAGCTCAAATCATTGCAGAAAACATGTTCTGGGAAACAGTGGACGCTACGTATTTACAAAACTTGCCGGATAACAAATTCATCTTGACGTATTACATCGACGTAGACGGGCATAGATACAAAGTTGATATTAAAGCCATAAAGTTCGATAGGCCAGAAAAATAAAAACATAAAAACAAAGTGGGGCGCACGCCCCATTTTTCCTTGGATATATCAACCTTTCAATCCGCTTCCAACGAGTGATTTGACAAACAAATCTTGGAGTAAGAAGAATAACAGAAGTGTTGGTGCCAAAGCAATAATTGTCGCTGCCATAATTATTCCCCAGTTATTTGAAGACTCAGCATTGATTATCATATTTATCGCCACTTGCACAGTCTTCATGTCATCACGCATTGCCACAATCATAGGCCACAAATACATGTTCCAAGCGTATGTAAAATTAATTATAGCCGCCCCCCCTATAACTGGGCGAGAAAGCGGAAGAACTATCTTTGTAAGATATTGCATAGCACTTGCCCCGTCTATCCTCGCGGCATCTTCGAAATCTCTTGGAATAGTCTTAAAGTGTTGTTGGAACAAAAACACATTCGTTGCACTTGCGATGAATGGTACAATCATCGCTTGGTATGTGTTAACCCATCCAAGTTTGCTAACGACTTGGAACAGAGGGATAATTAACAATATTTCCGCTGGGATATATAAAGTTGAAAATATCAAACCAAACGTTAACGAATCACCCTTGAATTTGAAATTTGCGTACGCATAACCTGCAAGGATACCAGTGAAAAGCTTCCCAAGTGTTATTAAAGACGCTACTACAAAGCTGTTCCACATCATCCTTCCAAAAGGCACTATTTTAAAAGCTTGTATGTAATTTTCTATGTTGAACCCACGTGGCAAAATCTTAGGCGGGTAAGCAAAAACGAATTCTGAAGATTGAATACTCATAGTCAACGCTAAGAATATAGGTGCAAACATGATTATTGAAAATATTATCAGGGCTATCTCTACAAAAACGGTATTTACAATCTTTCGAGTACTCTTCTTCATAACTCCCACCGCCTTTTACTGATAATGAACGCTCTTACGTCCAACTTTAAAGTATATTAGAGTGACTATGATCATTATGGCAAACAATATGACGCTTTCCGCAGCTGCCGGTCCTGTTTTTGAGAATCTAAAACCGTCAAGGTAGATCCTGTAAATGATGTTCGTTGTATAATCACCGGGACCACCGCGTGTCATAACATCGATAATAGCAAACGACTGGAACATAGCGCTTATTATACTCATAATCACAAGGTAATATGTAATAGGTGAAAGTAAGGGAAAATACAACCTCCACATTCTTGTCCAAGTAGTTGCACCATCGAGCTTAGTTGCTTCAACAAGCTCATCAGGAATACTTTGCAAACCTGCAATGTAGAATATTATGTTAAATGGCAATGTTTTCCAAATTGCAGCAATTATTACAGCGTATGCAGCGTATGGTGCGGTAACTAACCAGTTCACTTGTATTCCGAATAACCTTGTCATAATATAGTTAACGTGCCCAACAACTGGGTTCAGTAAAAATCCCCAGAGCGCTCCTGCCACGGCTGTTGAGACAGCATAAGGAGCGAATATCAAAGTCCTGAATAACCTAACGCCGGGAACTCTTTGATTAAGCAGCAACGCCACAAAAAATGCTATAAAAATAGAGACAATTACCGTAATTATTGTGAAGACAATCGTAAAAGTGAATGATTTAACGAACTTCTCGTCTGAAAATAATTCTATATAATTCTCTAATCCAACAAACATCTTCCTATTGCCAAAGACAGACACTTTAAAAAAACTTAGATAAAATGAATTTATTGCTGGATAATATATAAAGAGTGAAATTATGATAAATGTTGGAAGTATAAAGATGTAAGGTAACAACTTTCTCACTTCTAGCACCCTCCTGAACATAAGAATTCAAAAAAGGCTGGCTGCAACGCCAGCCCTTCTTTTTGATTGAATCCATTAAAAGTATTGTTTTATAGCTTTATTTGCTTCTCTTTCTGCTTCCTCCAAAGCTTGCTTTGGCGTTAGCTGTCCATTTAGCATTTTCTCAACGGCATTATCGATCGCTGACCTTATTTCTGGGAAAGCACCAACAACCGCACCCATTGTTGCGTATGAAGGAATTGTATCTAACAACTGTTTAATGGCGATATAGTGGAGTGGATTTTCCTTGTAGTAGCCTTCTTTCTCAAGCTTTTCTTTCGCATCAAGTCTTACTGGGAAGTACCCAGTTCCCTTATGCCATGCGATTTGTGGATCAACATCGGCAAGATACTTAATCAATTTCCATGCCGCATCTATCTCGGCTTGGTTCTTCTGCTTAATTAGCCACAGGCTTCCTCCACCTATTATAACACCAGCTCGCTGTACTCCGTCTGGTATAGGAATGTAAGCCGCACCAATTTCGAAGCCTTGCTTCGCCGCTTCTGAAACAAGCAATGCAACATCTGATGTTGACGTAATTATCATTCCGACCGTTTGAGATATGAAGAGCTGTCTTGCAGCTGTCCAGTCCCCTTTCTTTGTGTTAATCATTAAACCTTCTTTTGTCAATGTGTTCCAAAATTCCATAATCTTCAAGCCAGCTTCGTTATTGAAGACTACCTTTGTTGGGTTGCCTGTTCTTCCGTTGTTGTTGTCAACAAGCAACTTATTTTGCTCTGCCATCCATTGTTCAAAGAACCATGCATAAAGTGGCCATGTGATACCAGTTCTTACTATGTTTCCCTTGTCGTCTTTCTTTAACAATTTCTTCGAGTAGGAAATCACTTCGCTGAAAGTTCTTGGTGGTTTCTCTGGATCAAGTCCTGCTTGTTTGAACATGGTCTTGTTGTAGAAGAGCAACGGTGTTGAGCTGTTCCAAGGCATAGAATAAAGCTTTCCGCCAATGCTGTAGTATTTAACCACCTGAGGTAAGAGCTTACCTTTATCAAATGATGGATCCTTTTTAATCATATCTTCAACTGGAACTATAACTCCACTATCGATCATCTTCTTCGTACTGATTTCGTTCAGTTGGACAACATGTGGTGGAGTACCTGCTTGTAGTGATGCAACTGTCTTTGCCAATATTTCCTCATAACTCCCAACATACTGCACTTCAACCTTGATTCCTGGGTTTGCCTTCATAAAATCGTTTACCATACCCTGAATCAAGTCAATTCTCCAACCGCCCATTGCGTGCCAGAACTGAATCTTGACTTCTGCAAAGCCCAAAGCAACAACGAATACTAAAAACAGTATAAAAAGTTTCTTCATACACCACACCTCCCATGATTTGTTTGATAAAATCCCCAAAAGAGGGACAACGTTATTATTATACTATCAAATGTTAAAAATAATTTAAGAAAAAAGCGCAAGCTTTCCTGAAGATTTGCACAAAAAAGGAAGCTTGCGCGTCATTTTATACATTAAAGAACTATAAGTATGATATTTAAACCATTGCAGATTTCACTTGTTGATATCCTTCACAGATTCCCTCTCGATAATCTTTGCTGGCAAAATTATATTTCTTGGCAAACGCACTTTCTTATTCACTATTCTCTCTATTAACAACTGTGCAGCAGTAGTCCCCATTTCCCAACGGGGTTGCATAACAGTTGTCAACCTTGGATTTGTGTACTGTGCAAATGGAGCATCATCAAATCCTATTATAGATACATCTTCTGGCACTCTAATTCCGTTATCCTTTAAAGCATCTATCGCACCGATAGCTGTCCAGTCATTAACAGCGAAGATAGCTGTGAAGTTTAGCCCATGTTCTTTCAGGTGCTGAACAACACTAACCCATCCGTGCTCGGAGTTATAGCCTCTATGTGTTCCATAAAAAATCTCAATCTCTTCATCCCTGACTTTATCAATGAATTTTCTAATACCTTTTTCCCTATCGACAGCTGCTGGTGATTGTTGTGGACCGGGTATAAAAAGAATCTTCTTGTGCCCGTGCTCATAAAGATACTTGATCGCTTGATAGCCACCACTTACATTGTCCACGTTCACAGTATCGAAATCGATCTCGTCGACCTGGAAATCAACAACAACCATTGGGATACCGCTTCTCTTGAAGCGCTCTATCAATTTGTAACTTCCAAAAAGTTCTCCCAAGATAACTCCATCGACCTTACGCCTGAAGTACTGATCAAGGATGTGCTGTTCGATGTCGACCTCCCATTTCGGAAGGGCAAGCATTATATCGAAACCTTTTGTGTACGCATATTCCTCGATTGCCATGACAATGTCACTGTAATGATAACCTCTTATGTCAGGTATAAGTATTCCAATAGTTTTAAACAGATCAGAAGAGGCTGTTCTGAAAGAAATCGTCGGTCTATAATTTAGTTTCTTTATAGCATTGAGCACTTTCCTACGGGTCTCTTCAGATACATTCTCGTTGCCGTTCAGAACCCTTGAGACCGTTGCTATGGAAACGTTTGCCATTTTTGCAACATCTCTAATATTTGCCATCGTACCACCTCGATGCAAATCTGTTTATCTTATTCATTGCTTTGTAGTTCATATACTCTTACATAATCTACATACATCTTTGCAGGAAACTTTGTTTCATTTGTTGGATATCCAGGCCAGTATCCGCCAACAGCCATATTCAGTATTATAAAGAATTCATTATCGAAGACCCATACCTTTCCTCTTGACTCCACCGCGGATTTTGTGACAATGTGGTAAACGGTATCATCGACGTACCAAACAATCTTTTCTTCATCCCACATTACCCCAAATACGTGGAAATCACTTGTAAAATCAGGCTTTGGTGGCTCTAACCTGATTTTGCCACCTATAGCGCTATTTCCGTGATACCCAGGTCCATGCAGCGTACCGTAGGCTGTCCACTTGTCGTGTCCAAGAAATTCGACTATATCGATTTCTCCACACATGGGCCATCCGACATACCTTATATTAGTCCCGAGCATCCAAAACGCTGGCCACAGACCCTTTCCGTAAGGGAATTTTATACGCGCCTCAATCTTTCCGTACTGCACTGAGAAATTACCTTCTGTCTTCATACGTGTTGAAGTGTAATTGAACGTCTTACTACCTTCTTTCACTGTCTCGTTTCTTGCTTCAATAACGAGCATGCCATTCTCTATCCAGGCATTCTTTCCTTCAGTATAGTACTGCCACTCACCGTTTCCCCAGCCGTTGTTGTTTCCAATCTCGAATCTCCATTTTGAAGTATCGATTTTAGGACCGCTGAACTCATCGGACCAAACAAGTTTCCATCTGCTGTCTTTTATCATAGGCTCAAACTCCTTTAACGATGCTATACAACTTGTGAAAATAAGAATGAGAAAGACAAAAGGAATTAATATATATCTTCTTCTCAACATCTTAAACCACCTCTTTATATGCCTATAATTTATCTTACTACTGAGCGATAAGAATTTCAATTCGATCCACCTTTCCATTTCGTACCATTTCGGCGTATTTTTCCTCAATTAGTCCACTGCTCAAACTTATTCTTTCTCCATCATTGAGGAACAGAGTTGCTCTTTGCTTTGAATAATCTACTTTGTATGTGTCCAATTTATCAGGATTTACATACGTTACAGTGCAATTTCCTAAGAATTTAAACGATATCTTGTTATTCTCATCAAAGAGCCAACCTGGTAAGACAGGTTCGAAAACTAAGACTAACTTTCCATTATCAACCTTAAACGGATTCTTTCCTGCCATCATTATTCTCCAAATGCTTAGAAATTCTGCGGTTGCACCGCTTAGTCGAGCAACAAAGCCCGTTCCGTGCACTTTCTCATCAGGATTTGCACTACTGGCTATAAACGAGGAATTTTCAAGTGGGCTCCTTCCGTATATTGCAGGATCTAAGAATGCAATTATCACGTTTTTGAAATCCTCGAAAAATTCATCGTAAAGTCCACTTCTTAAGAGCTCAAGCATGTATTTGTACTCCATATGTACCCATATCGATTCATTTTCCAACCAACCTGGTGTGAATGCCTTCGCCCTACCTATCTCTATGCTCTGATTCTCAAGAGAAGCATTCACTTTGTACATCTTCAGTTTTCTATCATACAAACCTGAAGATTTCACTTTTGAATATATGCTTTTCAAAATTTCAGGCTCTTTATATACTTTCATACCTCTTACAATTCCTTCCAAAAATAGCGGCATGTTTTTTCTTGAAAATTTTAAGACTTTTACTATATCCTCAGAGCCCACTTTTTCAACTACGTAATTCTCAACATCGTAATAGAAGTAGGTAGGCATCAAGTGGTCATTTTCTTCAACTGCTTTGTCCAGAGCATTTCTAAGCTTGTTAGCAAGTGCTTCAAGTTCCCCAGCAGTGGTCAAAGCTGAGATTTCTCTCTCATCACCAATGAAGCCGAACTTTGTCTCTTCCCTGTACTTTTCTCTAAGTATCGATATCTTATTCCAGAAGTCAAAATCCCTGTTTTCAGAAGTTGAGTTGCCGTATTCTCTGACAAGTGTCACAAGATCTCTCAATAATTGAAGGACCTCAACTGGAAGTCGCAACGTTTTATGCGGATATTCTTTCAGTGTTCTTATTATAAAATCAAGCAATCTAAGGAGCTCAAAGCTATCTGCAACAGAAGAACCGAATAATCCAGGCAATCCGTTTAATGCATCATACCAGCCTGGCTTTCCTGCTTCCATTTCAATACCAATGCCACTTGGATCAAGTGTCGCAAATTTTGCGACAGCTAAATTTATTAACTTAGCGATCAAGGATGTTTTGTAAATATCACCAGTTCCCTTATTCTTTCGCATAACGTTTTTGTATTCAGCGCGGGATTCTATCAGTCTTTTCTTTTCTTGGTCTTCGTATGTAGACTTATACTGCCTCACTTTACCGTCAGCAATTACGTATCTCTTGCTCCTTGGAAGTACACAATAAGTGTCATCGTAGTAAGTGTAGCTTTCATCGTTGAAGAGCAGTTCTTCTTTGTGATCCGGATATACCGAAAGGTAACTTTCTATCAAGTCCAAATTGTACGTCCAGTGATCGGTCCAGTATCCCTCACCATGTACAGCATCGATTTCTTCTTCGATGTAATTTCCTAAATATCTGAGCAATTCTTCAAAATCTTTTCTAAGCTTTATATTTTTATCTTCAATGAATTTTAAGAGCTTTCCTGGAGTAAATGAATTACTTTTCAAGAATTCTAAAACTACATCTACGTTAGTACCATCTTCGAAGAAATCATTTAGCAATAACTTGTCAAGTTTTGTCACATCTACTCTGTACTTTACACCGTTTATAACCAAAGGATTGTAACCATCTGTCTGTATTAGGTTCATGAAAAACCTTATGTTGTATCTTTCAACTCCTGGATTGAAGAATACATCATCTCTCCTGTTTTGATTTACATCTCGATAGTTTGCGTTTCCTGAAGAATAATACTCAGGCAACAATACAAAGTAGTTGTAGTCGCGTTCCAAATCGCCGTGTTTTCTTGAATATATGTGATAAACTAAAGGATTTTCACCATTTCTAACTATAACTGGATAGCCACCTCTTAGTACATTATCGAGATAGTTTTGCTTTGCATACTCGTCAAATAATTTGGAGCCTGTCTTTGTCCACACTCTGCTTACGATGTCTTCCGTTATCAGCCTATTCTCGCGGTACTTCTCTTCTAAATACTTACTATCGGAGAATTTTTCAGAATATTCAACAAGTAAATTTGTATTTGGAGCATGACCAACTACTGTATATATTTCTACCTTCTTACCAGGTTCCAAAACGGTTATGACTGGTGAGAATGCGCATGGAACTCTATTTGACATGACTTGTTTGATACGTTTTATCTGCTCAAGATTCAGCTCAGCAAATACTTGCGGCAAAACGTAAGAGGTATCAAACCCAAATACTACATCTGGATCCACTAAAGGTTTCAGCTGTTCTTTTTCACTCTCTTGAATCTTAAATGAGACGTAGAAATTTCCCTCTCTTATCTCTGAAACGGTTGCTACATCTTCCGCAGTAGAACGGAGCTTGAATATGTGAATTCCATTCTCAATTTCGAGAACTTCCATCCAAGCTTTTAGGGTATTACCCACATGCTTAAGTCCGTAATCGTTTATTCCAAATGGCAACAACATCGACAATCCGTCAAGTACTTCGAGACTTAAAGTTTCGCTTGAAATATTCTCAATTACAACCTTTCTAACAAGTGCTGCAAGTTTCTCCTGTGGCAATGTAAAGTAAAGTACGTTAGTTTTAAGACCAATTTCTTCGTTTATCTCTTCAATTTCGAGTGACTCTCTTGCGATGTACATCTTTTGGATAATTTTCTCGTTCTTTTTCACAAAAGCTTCATGTAATATATTTTTTTCGTGTACTTTGATAAAAGTTCTGAAGCCGTTCGTGTAGACTGTTTGATACGAACGGAACGCCGGGTGGAATTCCAGTATTGGATTGTCCTTGTGCGCCAGTCCAAATGAGGCGATGCACTGCGCCCTATTTACATAGAACACCCACAATGGAATGCCATGCCTTCCAGCAATCCCAGGAAGGAAACCTGCAAATGGTTTTGAGTTATTGTAGTCCTCAATTACGAATCTATCATCTGTGTTGAAGTAATATTTAGCCATTCTAATGCCCCCTCGTTGAAGGATTACATTATCTCTATATAGCCAGTAAGTCTGATATCTCTGGATGATGCACCAACCCTGATTTCGTACCTTCCAGGCTCAACCTTCCAGCAATTTCCATCGAATGAAGCAAGGTTTGAAATCTGAATTTCAACAGAAATCCTCTGAGACTCTCCCGGTTGCAATTCTTTTGTCTTTTCAAAGCCTTTCAATTCCTGGTAAGGTTTGTCAATTTTTCCACGTGGCGCACGTACATATACTTGTGCTACCTCTTTTCCTGCAAACATTCCTGTGTTTTCTACCGTGAAAGAAACATATATTTTATTACCTACCTGCTGTATTTGAAGGTCTTTGTACTCGAATTTTGTATATGAAAGTCCAAAGCCAAACTCATATGACGGTTCTATTCTGAATGTATCGTAGTACCTGTAGCCAACGTATATGTCTTCATCGTAGACAACAACAGCTGGATTTTCTCTTGGTTCACCTGGGAAAGATCTCGAAGGTACATCTTCGTACCTTTTTGGGAACGTAGTTGGTAATTTTCCTGACGGGTTTATCTTCCCTGTAAGAACATCAGCAAGTATTCTTCCAGCTTCCTGACCTGGTTGCCAGACCAAGACTATCGCATCGCACAGTGATTTCCAACTTTCAATCTCTATCGGTGAGCCTATGTTCAAGACTACAGCGAACTTCTTACCTTTGCTTCTAAAAGTTTCGGAAAGCTTTTTAATAATTGAGAATTCATCGTCAGTCAGATAAAAGTCACCTTTTTCGAGCTTTCTATCGACACCTTCGCCTGATATTCTCGTAAGTATATAAATACCCAAGTCATTCCGTTCAGCTATCTTTTCAATCTCCTCTTGTGAAATGATGTCCTGAGGCAATCTTGGAACAATATCTTCTCCCCACTGTCCTTTAGTTATTACATAGTCGGTCTTGCGAAATTCAGCTATCTTGTTCCGATAGAACTCTGCAAGTTCTTTATCTACGTTCAAACCTTTTTCCAAGAGTCCATCAAGGAAGCTTATCATATATTGCGGGTGCGTTTCACCACTACCCGTACCTCCTCTGATAGTTTCTATTTGTCCTGTGCCGAAAAGGGCAATCTTGGTAGTTTCGTTTATTGGAAGTGTATTATCATTTTTCAACAACACGACACCTTCGCTACCAGCTTCGTAGGATACCTTTGCATGTGCTTCGAGGTCTGGATTGTTACTGTACTTATAACCTTTGAAAGCAGGTGTTTTCACCAACACTCTTAGTATCGCCTTAACCCTTTCATTTAACATTTCATCTGTTATCTCGCCCTTCTCGTATGCCTCTGTTATTTCTTCTATCTCGGGTCTTCTATTTTTGAATATCTGGTACGTGTTTCCAGGCATGAGCAAATCGTTTTCTGACATTATCTGCTGAGCAGCGTTGTCACCAGCAAACCAATCTGTCATCACAAAACCTTCAAATCCCCATTCATCCCTCAATACCTTTTTAAGCAACCACTTATTTTGTGAGGTATACAGACCGTTCATCTTGTTGTATGAACTCATCACCGTCCAAGGTTTTGCCTTCTTGATAGCTATCTCAAATGGTTTTAAGTATATTTCTCTTAGAGCTCTTTCTGATACAACTGTGTCTATTGTCATCCTGTTTGTTTCCTGCTCGTTTACTACAAAGTGCTTAATGCATGCGCCAACACCTTCAGATTGGACACCTTCAACAAAACTCGCAGCCATTTCGCCTGTTAAATACGGATCTTCTGAATAGTATTCAAAATTTCTTCCGCCGAGTGGATTTCTGTGGATGTTTATCGCTGGTGCCAAGAGTATATCGACACCGTACTCTCTAACTTCCTCCCCCATCGCTCTGCCAACTTTTCTTAAGATATCTCTATTCCAAGTCGACGCTAACATCGTCTCAACGGGAAACGCAGTTGCATGATATTTTCTTTCGTCGTTCTTTCTCTCGGGGTCTATTCTTAATCCAGCCGGTCCATCTGCCAAAACTGTTTTCGGTATTCCAAGCCTTTCAATTTCAGCCGTCTCGCCAGCTGCACCACTAACTTTCGGCTCTGGATTTCCAAAAGCACCGAGAACTCCAACACCAACTACAAGCCTAATCTTTTCCTCCGTGGTCATTTTTGAAACAAGAGCTTCGATATCCATACTATTCCTCCTCCTTCTTTGTATATACTCAATTTATCACTCACCTGTAATTCCTGTTCGTTCGAGACTTTCAACGAAATACCTCTGCAAAATCAAGTAAGTTACTAAGAGTGGTAATATAGTAATCATCGTTGCGGCCATTCTAATTCCCTCATTTATCCTATTTGCTGCACTCCCATCAGCTGTTGGGAACAACACGGCATACCTTGCAACGAAATCGCGAAGTGCCAACGGAAGTGTTTTGATGTTGTTTCCCATAAGCAACCCGGAAAGTAGCGTTTCATTCCAGTACCACACCAAAGAGAATATGAAAGCTGTTACGATAGCCGGTAGCGAAAGCGGGAGTATGATTTTATAGAATATTTGGAATGAGTTTGCTCCATCGAGCTCTGCTGCCTCGTCAAATGCCTTTGGCAACATGTTGAAGAAGTTATAGTACATGAGTATGAAAATAGCACTTCTTATGCCCTGCCCAAGTGTTGCTGGCAATATAGAAGAAAAAATAGTTCCAGTAAGCCTTAACTGGCTGAACAGCATGTATTTTGTGACTAATGTTACTTGCGTGGGGATCAAGAAAGTAGCAAGCATCAATACAATCCAAAGTCGCTTCAGAGGGAACTCAAACCTTGAAAGTCCGTAAGCTATTAAGGCTGTTACAAGAGTCTGTAGCAGTGCCGGAAGTGTTGAAGTATACACGCTGTTGAAAAGGGCTTTTGTTGCATCGAGAACGGTCCATGCCCTTCTGAAATTTTCAATGGTCAACTTCGTCGGAATCCAGACAACGGTTGAATTTACTAAATCATCGACAGTCATAAACGAAGTTGTTATCATGTAAAGGAGAGGATAAAGATAAGCATAACCGATACCAATGAGAACTATATATATAATTGTCTTAGTCGCTGGATCTTTAAAATGCTTGTAGTACGAAAAGTGAAAGCTTTTATCTTTCATATTTTCTTTTTCCTCCTTTCATGCAGAAGCATGTACGCAACGCCGAGTATGCCCATCACAGCTGCGAAGTAAATCCAAGAAAGCGCTGAAGAGTACGAATAAGGCTTATCAATATCGAACATGTGCTGAGTTATACTCGTGTTAACTGGGTTGTTAGCAAACGATGCCAAGTCGACGATTGTATATATAGTGTTAACTATGACAAAAGGTCTAACGAGTGGCAATGTTATCTTCCAGAAGATTACCCAATCGTTCGCACCGTCAATTTGTGCGGCTTCATATATGCTACTGCTTATCTTTTGCAGACCAGCAAGGAAGAAAAGAATCTGGACTCCGGAGAACCATAGTATAAGCACAAGGTTGTTGAACATGTACAAGAACGGATAACTAATCGTGTTTGGAATCATTAAGAAGAACCTGTAAATAAAGTACCTCCTTGGATCGACTATACTTGCAGCATTGTTGGTAACAAGCTCCGAAATCACAGGACCACTGATTATGACAACGGGCAAGAAATACAGAAGCCTAAAGAACGTTCTTGCATGCAGTTTTCTGTTTAGCAAGATGGCTACTATCAAAGCGAAGATTACTACCAAAGGTGTCGAAAGCACTATGTTTATAATCGTATTTGAAAAGTTCAGAGGAAATGCTGTATCATTTCTGAAAGCGTATATATAATACTTCCATCCAACGTACTCCGTTTCTATTCCAGAAACGGTAAAGTTGACATGGAAAAAGCTCAAGTAGAGTGAATAGAAGAATGGAAACGCCGTAAAAAGCAAGAAACCAATTATCCAAGGCATTATATAGACATATCCAGCAATAGCTTTTCTTGCGCTTCTACTTATTCTCATTTCCATCAACTCCGTTTCTCACTACTTTAACAACTCTGTATGAAACAGGTTCAACAACTACGTTTCCAAATTTGACCCTTTCTTCTGTGTAATTCACCAAGATGCTGTATCCGTTTTCATAATCTACACGAACAAACCCAGGGTGGATAACTGTCCTGTCTATAATCTTAGAACCTCTAACGTATTTAAGAGCTCCATTTATTTTCTTGTAAATCTCAACTATCTTAGACTTCCAGTCAGCAAATCTTGTCGATGGATAATCCCACAGAGGTGTATCCTTCAGTGAAGCATTATCCAGCCAAGAGACGATGAACGATGGATATGCACCAAAATCAATCGATTTGAGCACATCGGTATCTGAAAAGAAACCATTGTTCATATATGGTGTGAAATACACGACATTACCACTTAGAACTATCTGTAAGAACGGAACCGTATCGGTTTCGAAAAGGTACTGACTTGAATTCATCGGTATATTTCCAAAGGTTTTCATATACTTCCATGAATAAACATTCGGGACGAAGAGTATAAGATTGTTGCCTTGATTCTTCACATCGGATAGTGTTTTTTCAACCAGTTTTCGTGCATCGCTTCTATAGATTTCCTCATCGCGTTTAAGATGACCATATAGTTTATTTGCAAACTCCTCAATGGCGATGTTCTTTATATTGTTTCTGTTGAGTTCTTTAATGCGTTCAACGAGATATCGACTTGACAAATCTATTTTTGTGTAATAGCTCCTGTAAAGCCACAAATCTTTGTTATCTCTCTCTTCAAAAATCAAAGACTGCGATAAATTCAATCCAACTTCATTTTTAAGATTGAGCTGTTTTTCCGTTACCCTTGTCGTGTTAGTAACAAAGTACAATTCGAAAGATTTTCCCGAAGCCGCAGAATGCTCCAATGCAAACTTAGCTATATCGTCAATTTCGCCAAATTTTGGTTCCACCTTTGTACTGTTAATCTTATTCCCGTTAACTCCTCCCTTTTCCCAACCCTTAAGGAGGAATACTAAATTACCTACTCCACTCTTTGATAATGTTTCACTCATTGCCTTGATGTTTTCCACCGAAGTAATCTGCACAACTTTCTGTCCGATTAACTGCTTTTCAATATCACTTACCAAGACTGTAAGATAGAGCGGTATATCTTTTGTCTTATATTCTTTTTTAGTTGGCTTTTCGCCGAATATCTGTTTCGAATAAGCCTCTCTATAATACTTTGCCATCCCTACGTAATCAGCTTGATCTCCTGTTAAAAAGACAAGCTCCAATCTTGCGTTGAACTTATTCATTTCTTTTTGTGCTACCTGAATTCCAGCACCACTTCGTGATGTTGGTTGTAGGTACTTCTGTCTGTATATGAACTTTGCGGAAGTCCAGTTGTAAGAACTGAGTATGCCACTTGGATACGAAATAATTGCACTGTACTCAGCACCCGAAGTTATTACTCCAAAAATAGCGTTTTTCTTAACACCGTGCACAACACCAAAGGCAGGAACGAGCACTGTCGGTTCCTCTCTAAGAAAATCGTTTGGTCTATTGGCTCGCAAGTCGTTTACACTTACAAGATTTTCGATACTGTAATCTTTTCCGTAAACTCGCTTTTCAAACCAGTTCAAATAATGCGCCGGTCTTGAGAATCTTATCAGCGCTCCTGGACCATCTGGAACAAATGCATATCCATTTATCTCATCCGCTATGGTACTTCCAAGAAATGGAGCAAATATTACAGAAGCCAAAGTGTATTTATCTTTCTCAGATATCGTCTTCTGATCCAAACTGAAGACGAGCTTGTCACCAAATATTTCAACAAATACTGTGAAACTTATCGAAACAGGTTCAAAATTCAATGTACAAGAAGCCCCATTCTTTAGGACTTTCCACGTTTTCTTAACATCTGGTGAAGCTGAACCAACTACACTTGAAATGCCTCGATCGTCAAAGTACTCTATCATTACAAGGGATTTTGCGATATTCTTCCAAACATCGTTCATTTCGTTGTAGGCATCTGTATCGGTCAAAACATCTCCCCACACGTACCCTGAACGCTTGTCTAATACTCTCATAGAAGTACTATTCTTGTCGATGTAAAGTTCCAATATTCCGCTATCGCCGACCTTTTCATAATCTTGCGTTGTAAATTTCGAGATTATTTCTACCGGTACCTCGGGACGAGTGAATCTATTGGATAAGAACTCATCGCCAATACCTTGACTGAAAAGCATAGAACTGATCATCATAATCGATCCTACTATTAATAGAACACTTTTTATATTATTAACGTGCACGGTAGAGCACCTCCTGAACAATTGCGTAACCTGTCTGAACGAGTTGGTCCCAGAGCATGTAAACTATTGAATATACAAGTATGATAACGAACACCCAAGCAAGCGTTAAGAGTATGCTCTTAACGGTATTTTTGATATCGTAATCGTGAATTTCCTTTACACCTGTGAAGAGTAAAACGGCACTCCATGCGATGAAGATGTCAGAAGCAAACGAAACAAGAAACGCTTCGTTATATGAAAGAATGTACGTTAGAAGAATAACGAATGGCTGGAACAGTATATAAGGCGCAAAGCTGTAAGCGGTGAAGATATATATGTCTCGTAAAGTTCCTCGCCCATCGTTTATTGAACTGACAAGGTAATTCGCAAAGACCCACAAAAACACGGGTGCAAAACTTGCTAAAAAGACAAAACCAACACTTCTGTCTGCTGTGTTCAGATTGAAAATGAAACTCCGTCCAAAATATTCTAACTGTATAACTATAAAGAAAATCGCGTAAATTATAGTTGCTGAAAGGACTGAACCATACCTCTTTCTCTGTATGTAGTAAAATGTATCGAGTGGATGTCTAAGAATGTTCCAAATGTATAGTAAATCCTTCACAAGTTTAGATTTAACATCTATTCTGAATTTTATTACTTCTCTCTTGTAGAGATTATCTAGTATTGAGACAAGAATTATGAGGATTATAAACGCAATTAATAATCCTCTTGTGTGCTTTTGCAAGAACTCGTTTCTTATTTCCCAGAAAGCATCGGAATAGTCGCGTCTTGCTTGAGCTATGCGGAACTCTGCGAGTGCCTGACGGTAATTACCTTCTTGGAAATACGCTTTTCCAAGACCGTAGTGTGCTATTTTTGAATATCCGTCGTAAATCATCACTTCCTTCCAAAGCTCTTTGCTTTGCAGGTACTTACCCTCAGAATAAAGCTCCAAGGCTTTGTGAAGAGTTTTTATATACTGCGTAGGATTGAAAACATGCACAAGTCCTCGTTCTTTATCTAAAACGTAAATTTTGCCATTTTCATCAACACAGATTGCAGCAGCAACAGTAAAGAGACCGTTTCTCTCAGTGGCAATTGCGCGTCCACCGAATGAAACGATAAGGTTGCCTTCAGCATCGTATTCATAAACCAGTCCTGTTTCGGTTAAGGCGTATATCCTTCCGCTATCATCAACTGCTAAATCTATAAAATTCGGTTCATCAATCATCCTTGCTTCTCTCGATATCGGCAGTATGTTGTTACCAAGGGTGTTGTGCTTCTTTATAGCGTTTCCTCTTTCTTTTTGTGTTACGGTGTATATGAGCCCCTTGCTATCAATTGTGATATTCGTGTACGGCTTTGGGATTCTGTTTAGTAGTCTTTCTTTTTGTTCGCGCGTATAGAAGATGTCAATGATCTTGTCTAATAGTGTCATAGATGCGAGATTTGCTCCATAGTAGCCAAGAAATTCGCCATTCTGGTCAAGCTGGATTACACCTTCAAAAGTGCCCTCGCTGACTATGTATAGATTTCCTCTTTTGTCAACGATAAGTTCTTTGGGTTTGAAATTCGCACCTTCGCCAAACAACGGGTTTGAGGGCCTACCGATTCTTTTTACCTCGTTTCCTTCTTTGTCGAAAACAATCACTTCAGAAGTTCCTGGATCTGCAACGTATACATAATTTTCATCAACAAAGACACCTGTAGGTTGCCAAAGCGAGAATTCACCAATCAAGCTTACTTTTCTTGTTTTCATATCGTAAACAACTATTCTTGCATTTCCAGAATCTGCAATATACATCTTGCCATCTTTGATGAATATGTCCTCAGGATAGTAAAGGTCCAAATCTTTAAAGAGAACTTCACTCACAACATACGCATCCTGAGTAATTTTCCACTCATTCCTACCGGAGATTGTGTAAGTCAGAAACGGACTGTTATTGCTCAACAATGTTTGAAAGACAAAACATAGAGATATGATAATCAAAAATCTTATACTAACTTTTGGCTGCACTTTTCAAGCACCACCCATATCAAAATTCGCTCAAAATTCACTTCGGTTACTTAAGACCACTGTAAGCCATTGTGTTCATTACTCGCGATTGCATGATTATAAATAATACAAGGTTCGGAACGAACATAATTAATCCCGCTGCTGCGGCAATTCCTTGTCCGGCAATCGTGTTTCCTGTGGTCTGCGTAAGGTTTGAAACGTAGAAAGCGAATGTCTTTAAATTTTCATTGTTTATGTAATACAAAGAGGCTTCGGCGCTATTCCATGCCACTTGAAATGCTAATATTCCAACGGTTGAAATAGCGGGTTTTAGCATAGGAATTATTAGATTAAAAATTATCTGGAAATCATTAGCACCATCTACGAGTGCAGCATCTATAAGTGCATCTGGTATCTGATCTATGAACTGCTTTATCAAGAAAACACCAATTGGCATTGCCAACAACGAAAGTATATTTATCAAAAACGTGTCTATAAGTCTCAGCTCCTGGATTAATAGATATCTTGGTATTATAACTGCCACAGGAACAAACATTAACGCAAGGTTGTTTATCGTGAATAACAGATTCTTTGTTTTGAATTGCTTTTTAGAAAGAGCGTAACCAGCGAACACAGAAATTATTATCGTAAACAGAACAACGAAAAACGCAGTCAGTATACTGTTCATAAGGTATCGACTCACGGGTATAGTCGAAGTTCTGGTCATGGCGAACAACTCGTAGAAATTCGCCAAAGTTGGTCTTTTAACAAAGAACCTCGGCGGATAGAGGAAAAGCTCATCAACTGGTTTAAAAGCTTGCGAAAAGATAAATATTATCGGTAACAACATGAAAATAGCGATAGGTGTCAATATGAAATAGAATTTAAGCTGACTCTTATGGAAATACCGTGGATTCGTCTTCGTCGAAAATTTTGCCATTTTTTCCACCTCTCTTTTAAAAGAGCCTATCTTTCACCAAACAATCGCCACGCGACTCTTGAGAAAAACCAAATAATTAAAAGTAGAACCACTGAAAGAGCCGCGGCGTATCCCATTTCGTACCTCAAAAATCCATAATCTTCTACGTGGTTCACTATCAATTGACCCGCATACTGTGGTGTGGGGTTTGAACCTGAGAGAGCTACACCGATGCCAGCGGATGTAAATGTATTGACTATTGACATAACCGCTCCGAAAAGCATCTGAGGCTTCATCGCTGGAATGGTTATATATATTATTTCTTGAAGTCTGTTCTTGATTCCATCAATATACGCCGCTTCATACAATTGTTCGTCTATGTTCGATATACCAGCCAGCATTGCCAAGAAACCAACACCCATACTGCTCCACAGTGCAACTAAAATCATTATGTCCATAAGATGTTCGGGCGATTGCAACCATTGAATCGGTTTATCAATCAATCCAAGGTTTAAAAGCAACGCATTTAGATAACCTTGCTGATCACCACTGAAAATGACACGCCACAAGACAGTCATAGTAACACCGGCTGTAAGAGATGGTGAGTATAGAATAAGAGCAAAGATAGTACGTGGAACGCGCGTCAATTGAGCAACAAGCCAAGCTAGGATAAATGATAAGATATACCCGCCAACTCCAACGATAAGTGCGTACTTTATCGTGTTTGGTAATACCTTTTGCATGAAAAGCGTGTCTCTTGTGATGAGCGTTATGTAGTTTTGCAGTCCTATCCAAGTTGGTCTCTCTATTGCGTTAAAATAAGTGAAGGATAAATATATCGCAACTATTACCGGGAGTGCGATAAATATTAAAAACAAAACCAAGTATGGTGATAGCAATATCCAATGGCCCTTATCCTTTTTAGAACTGATTTTCATCGGTATCACCTCGATCATCATTACCTATTTCGTTACTCTCTTCATTACTTTCCTCAACGTTCTTCAGTACATTCAGCATAGGAACGTTATTAACTCTCATGAATTCTTCCATTGAGTCGTACATCCTGTAATTCTTCAACACCTTACCTTCTTTGATATATCCAAATTCAGTCAACTTTCTTTCAAGCTCTCTATTTATAAGAATCACTGATCTGTCAATCGCCGTTCTAAGTGGTGCACCTTCTACAACAACCCTGTTCCAGATGTTACTGATTTCGCGCTCTGTCATGTATCCTCCAGGGTGTCGTTGAACTTCCCTTATCCAGCGCCATTGTTCTAAAACTACTTTCTTATGTCTCTCATCTATGAAATCAAGCTCTTTGAATGCCTCTATGTTCGCCGTGTTCCATATGTACAAAGGTCCGTATCTGTTGATCAATGTACGTGCGAATTTCAGTTGTGTCTCTTTAGACATCCACCATTTTATGAATTCCCAAGCTTTTTCTTTCTTCTCAGACGTTGCAAATATGACATCTGCCCTGTCTCCGGCAACTTGATATCTCAATACATTACCTTCCTCATCGACTACCCCTGGGGACGGTGCTATATCCCACAATCCGTATATCTCATCCGCTGCGTTCATCAACGTTACATACAAACCGAAATCTCCAACACCGATTGGTATACGTCCGTATCTGAAAGAATTATAAAAATTAGCAACTTGTTCAGGGATACCGAATATGGTGAATATTTCAGTCATTAGCTCAAATGACTTAACTCCTTCTTCAGTGTTTATAGCCGTTTTGACCCCATCCTCTGTATAAAGTCTTGCGTTATTTTGGAAGAAGAACGGAGCTGTAGTGTTGAAATATTTTGTTGTTTGTTCACACATTGGGATAGAGAAATTCATACCTCTTCTCTGTAACTCCGGTAAAATCTTCTTCACATCGTCCCAAGTATTCGGAACTGGAATTCCGAGCTTGTCGAGAATGTCTTTTCTATAGAAAAGCACATAGAAGTTCTGCGTTTCCGTTATGCCATAAACCTTATCTTCTATGACCATCGGAAGTAAAGTTTCAACGTTTATATTTCTGCTCACAAAACTGTAGAAATCTGGAAAGTTGGACAACGGATAAAGGGCATTCCTGATAGCGAGTTCAAAAGGTATCCAGTTGCTGATACTTAGAGCCACATCAGGCGCGTTTCCCGCTGCACTCGCAAGGATTAACCTCTGTTCGTTTGGCATCGCTGAGAAAACAACCTTTATGCCTGTTTTCCTTGTGAAATCAGTATCGGTTAAGTACTGCAGAGTTTCGACGTATTGAATAGGCCTATTAACCCATATCCTCAAGCTTCTCTCATCTACCTTCTCGTATATCGAATAAGCCTCGTTCTTATTAAAGAAAGAGAGCCACAATTTGTGAAGTTCTTCGTACGCAGTAATCAAAAATGCATTAGCTTTTGGGATGTACTTCTCACTCTCGCCTTGGTAGATCAGTACCCTGTCGATCCCCATAGGTTGGTTGCGAAGGTTCATCGAAAGCTCTGATAACCTTTGTGCAACAGATGCTGCTCCTTCACTTATAACATCAAGATAAAAAGGTATGCGTTCGGGACGCTTTAAAATATTCTCTATTATTCCGGCGCACACCAACATGTCGGCAATAGAAGGAAGGCCCTTCTGTCCAACAATCCCGATTAGTTTGTTGTGTTGTAGTCGCAAGTTCGTTGCTATAGACTTGAGATCACTAACAACATTTGGTAAGTACTTTTCGATATTCCAAGTCCTGTTCGGGTCAAGGTTATTACCAACTAATTTGCGTATATCCAGACCTATCGCTTGTAAAGTTTTCACACTATCTTGTAAAAATCTCACGCTCTCTTCATATACGCCTGTAGTGACTTCCAAAGACAACGTATGGTAACCTTTGTCCAAGTAAATCTCATATGGCTTTCCATTATTGTCAGACAACGTAAAGTCAACCCACTTAAATCCTGTGAACGGAAATTTATAACTCATGAGCTCAGTAAACGGAACCTTTCCATCTATGTAGATTCTCCTGTATACAGGTACCCCACGATTCAAAGATTGCTTGTATCTGAACGCAATCTTGTAATACCCAGGTTCTTGGATATAGAAACTCCAATGGACTTCTTGTCCCGACTGTTTAAATGTATTCTCGTCTATTACATTGACTTTCTTCTTAAGTAATTCATATGGTGAAACTTGCGCAGTTTGTTCATTCACTATAGATACCAAAGAGTCGGATTTGAAAGCCATATGCTCTGCCTCTATCAAGATTGGCTTCTCGTTTCCTATATCATTTTTCTTAGGATTGCTTTCTATGTATTTTGCATATGATACTGTACTGAACTCTTTCGAAATCGGCACAAAATATAACCCTTCTAAAATTATAGGGCGCCTTGTGTTCTTTATTTCAATTTCATTATCTCCATCATTTAATTCAAACAATATCGGTAAACTACCGATGCGGTGTGAATCCTTTAAATATGAAACGAAAGAATCGTCAAAAGGAATTTGCTCCGGAGTGATCTCGTTACCGTACCTATCGTACACTTTTTCACTGTAGTTGTAGTATGAATAGTTGTCCAAGATAGCCAAATATGGCACACTGTTGACATTCACTTCAAGTGCGCCAGTGCTCGATAATTGTTGAGTATACCTGTACTTCAAGATTGCGTAGTATAGACCTCTTTCTGGCATATTAACTATTAACTTAAACGATTCGTCGTTGTTTAACAAAACAGGAGTATCCAAAACACTGATGCCGTAGTCTTGTGCACGACTGATCCGTTGTTCCATAAGATTCTTAAAGCCTTGTTTTGCAAGGTTTTCTGTCGATGCTACGGAAGAAGTTCTTAAGTTGGATATATTGAGTGCATAACTTTCATAAGTTAACTTTCCTGTCCAATAGAGAATAATCAATAAACCAACCACAACTGAGACAATTATAGAAGACCAAATGACAAACTTCCTCACTTATTATCAACTCCCCACCAACTTTGGTTATAAATCCACCGACGGCTAAAAATTATGCCCATCGGTGGAAGTAATTTAATTAATTATTTACCTTCGATTTGTTTTCTGATTTGTGGGAATTTCTTTTCTGCATCAGCTAACTTCTTAGCAAATATGGTCCAGGATTCCTTTATAACTTTGTTTGCTTTATCCTGAGTCTCCTTTGCAACAGCTTCTGGTGTCGTTTCTCCTCTTCTTATCTTTTCATTAACTGGGAATATGACATCCCAAATCGCTTCGAACCAGCCAGGAACTATCTTCCACATATCAACACGGACTGTTTTGTCAAGATTCTTGAGCATCCACTTTATACCATTTGGAATTTTCAAAGTCTCAAAGTATTTAACAACATCTGGATGCATTGTTGCTGGGATGAACCAGTCTGTAAGTCTACCATTTTCCACACCTTCAGATTCGTATAGTTTGAGCCTTGCCACAACGCCTCTTGGATCATATGTTAAGAACCTTGCAAACAAGAATGCTTCCTTAGGATACTTTGTTGTTGAACTCACAAACGTATAGTTAATGTGCACTGGTAACCGTATGCCGATTTTTGGATCATGTGGAACTGGGTAATAATCGAAGTTCCAAGGTACTGTTCTGAGCCAACTCCAGTCGTACGTTGCTTCGAATCCCATTAAGACTTTCGATTCCCTAAATGCATCTGCGTCTTTGCCGAATTTTTTCTGATAATCATCGAGCTGTCCTTGATTTCTCATATCTTGGTTTATCAAGTCATCAGCAACAAGTCCTGGTATTGATTTCAGTTCCTTTTGCAATTTTATTGCCGGTATCCATCCACCGTTAACGAGATCGAATTCCCATTTATCTGGGTCAAAGCTCCAGAATGTTGTCTCTTTGCTCAAAATAGCTGCCATGAACGTATCAAATTCCCACAATTGATTTATTCCAGAGTACTCCTTTGTGGTTGCTCTTCTTGCATAGTTCTTGAAAAGGTCAACGGTCCAATTTTCGTACGTCGGAGCTGTCAAATTCAATTTTTTGAGCAAATCAAGATTCAGAACGATACACTCAAAGTGTAATCTTTCGCCAAGTGCGTAAGTTTTGTTGTTGTATTTAAATGCATTCCTTACACTGTCTGGGACATACTTTATGTACGGATCATCTTTGAAGAATTCGTCAAGTGGATAAACCCAACCCTGTGAAACTGGGTACGAGAGTGGTTCCCATGATTCCGCAACAACGTCTGGGAGAGCCTTTTTGGCAGAAACGGTCGCTGTTAAGAAACCGTTGATATCTGGCTCATTTACGATTATTTTTACTTCTATATCTGGATAGTATTTGTTGAACTCTGCAACGAGCTTTTTGTACCTATCAACATTCCAGCTCCATACAGACACTGTTATTGTTGCTTTTGCAAAACTGGCAACGGTAAAAATGATTAGCAAAGCTAAAAACACGAACTTCTTCATAATAATCCCTCCTCAAAAAACCATTTAAGAACCTTTTAGAATCCAAAACCGACGTTTAACAAAAGATACTTATAACCGGTTTCCTCAAACCTTGCTGATATCCTCCCATCTGCAGCACCAAGTTTAGTTACTACATACGGTTGCAAAACAAATTTTCCGTTGCTAAAATCATAGTTTCCTGTAGCTCCAAATTTGTAAGCTTGGAACTTATAATAAATATCACCATATAACTTGACTTTGTCAAATTCAGTTGCGTCAACTTCTGCCAATCCACCGAGATCTCCAACTTGACCGTCAAGACCAATTAACAATCCCGTGATTGAAGCCGTACTAAAACTGTACCCAACTGCAAGGTACAAGTTAAATGGAGAAATCCTATACGCAAGCCTTGCACCAACGGCAGTCTGCGTACCGTCTATCTTTCCAGTTACGTTGGCATTAATTTTTACAGGTCCAACCGAAGTCTTGGCCAAGACGACGTAGCTCAACGGTGAAGTAAGTGTAGATTGAAAATCTGTTCCGGCTTCAATCATAAGACCGGGAATACCATATATTAGAGAAAACACGCTCTTATACCAAAGTATTCCTACGCCGTTCTTAGCCCATTTCAGAGAACCTGCATTTCCTAAGAAACCATCGTAATCCGCAATGTTTCTATAACCAAAGAAAGCTGTTAAATTGTCATTCACTTTCCAAGGTACAAAAAGCTCGTTAACATAGATACTTGTAAAATTGGGTGATGTGTATTTCATATCGACAACCATAACAGGACCGTTTGCAGTAACAACTAAATAAGCAGCATTGTCACCTACGAAAGCATTAGACGTTCCGAGCGTAAAATCGGGATTAACCCGATAATTGAATTCAACTCTACCGGTTATTTGAACGCTTCCAGAAAATAGTAACGTACCGAGTAGCGAAAATACAAGAATGATCATAAATGAAGCTCTGTTCTTGAACAATTCTAACATTGGTACAGTCACCCTCCTACATAAAAATATGGTATAAATAATTTAGCTTAAAAAAATTGAGGGCAGGACAACTTATGTCACCTTGGCTTTTAAGCCATTTAAGGAGTCTGTTGCCTGCCTTTAACCATGATTAGTTGGTTGGGCTTTCAGCCCTCGTCAGCATGGAGGATTGGTTCAGCAGGCTCCCTGCCCTCATCATTCGAAAGGAGGATTTTTCATGGATAACTTCCCTGTTTTCGTCGGCATCGATGTTTCCAAGGATAAGTTCAACGTCTGCGCTATCTCTAATCCCAGTTCCATCATCTTCGAATCTTCTTTCGATATGTCCCAGCAAGGCTTTTCCTCCTTCGCAAACAAACTTTCTGCCTTCCCAAAACAATCCATCATCATCGCTATGGAATCTACTGGCTGTTATCATCTCAACCTTCTGGCTTTCCTTTCTTCCAACGACTTTGCTTGCGCTGTTTTTAATCCTCTAACTGTTAAAAACTTTGCTTCTCTTCGAAAGACCAAAACCGACAAAATCGATGCTCGCATTATCGCTACTGCTTTGTTTTACCTACAACATCAAATTCCTTCTTCTGCTTTTGTCAACTCTGAGCTTCGTGATATTGTCAGAGCACGCGAAAACATTATCCACCGCATCGCAAAAGTTAAAGGCAATATCGAAAAACTGCTCAACGTTCTTTTCCCTGAACTCGAAAGAGTTACCAATATCTACAGTGACACTATCCTCAATCTTCTTTCTCATTTCCCTTCTGCCAAGGCTATTCAAAAGGCTCGTAATCTGGATGTGTTCTTTTCCAAAGACCGTGGCAGAAGTACAAAACTTAATGCTCAAAAACTTAAAGAACTCGCTAATAACTCGATTGCTCAATATTGGCCGATGAAAGAAAAGATTCTTGTGCAAAATATCAAAGAACTACAATTTTTACAGCAACAGCTTGAAGAACACGACAAGATGATGAAAGAATATTGCGAATGTAGTGCGATAAACCTTGATATCGAGATACTCACGTCAATACCAGGTATTGGTGAAAACAGCGCGATGCATTTCTTGGCAGAAGTTGGAGATATCTCAAGATTTAGTACATACAAAAAACTCATTGCGTATTGTGGACTCGATCCAAGCATTGCCCAATCAGGCAAAAGCAAAGTAGAAGGACACATATCGAAAAGGGGCAATGCCCACCTAAGACGAATACTATGGCTAATGGCAGTGAGTGTAGTGATTCACAACGAATATTTCCGAACATACTATGAACGAAAAAGGCAGCAAGGTATACCGTACAAAAAAGCGATAATGTCAGTAGTACACAAGTTATTGCGAACGTTGTACGCAATGTTGAGAAAGAAAGAGAAGTTCAATATTGATTATGCTATCTCACACTCAAAACAAAAATTTAATTTTGCATAGTTGACTCCTTAAGCTTATTAATTCAAACCTGAGTAGCACTCGACGTGCTACCCAGGAATTCTAACATACGAATTCTGCGTTCCTATTTTTTCGGAAGTACTCCAACGTCGTCGAAATAAACTGTGGTTGGCTTTTCTTTACCAAGCTCGATGCTGAAGGTTACAACTGGATCCCCATCTTCTGGGTGGGTATATTCAAACTGGAAGGTTTGCCATTCTGTTGTTAGGTTAACCGTTTGAGCAAAGTAAACACCATATGGAGCACCTGTTTGAACAAGCTTGACACTTATTGGTCTTGGGTCATCCGCTTTTGCTTTGAATGTGATCGTGTAGCTATGTCCTCTTCTCACTTTGATCCACTGGTTGAACTGCAAGTGCCACGTTTCGAAACCAGTATCATCAAGTTTGATAAATCCGTAGCCATCAACAACACCATAAGTTGCGACTTTTGCACTGCTTATGCCGTACTGACCTGCTTGCCAAATCCACCATTCTGATGGCATACTACCTTGATCGTTTACTATCTTGTATCCAAAATCTCCGTTATTTACTAAATTATCTGGTTCTTCCTCATCTTCTAGAAGATCAAAGTCAAGCGTTTCCAATTCTACTTCCTCTTCCAATGCCTCAGGTGGAATTTCTGACTTGTCTATTGGTTTAATTATTACATCAGCAAAGTAAATCGTTGTTGGATCAAGCTTACCAAGCTCGAAACCGAAGTTGACAGTTTCATCTGATCTTTCTTTGTGGATATAATAGAATTCGTATGTTTTCCATTCCGTTGTCAGCTCAACGGTCTTTGCAAAGTAATTAGACCATGGATCATGATTCTGGAGAACCTTGACATTGATTGTTCTTGGTTTATCTGCCTTTGCCCTGAACGAAATGTAATAAGCTTGTTTTGGTGTGAGCTTAACCCACTGATTGAACTGGACGTGCCAGGTGTCAGAGCCGGAATCAGCAATTTTTATAAAAGCATAGTTGTCTCGTACACCGTAGTTTTCTACTTTTGCACTACCGACTCCGTACTTTCCGCCTTCCCAAATCCACCATTCGAATGGTGCGTTTGTTTGATCATTCTTGATGTTGGATCTGAAATTCCAGTTATTCAATAAACTAACCCCAACTGCACTTTCGGTTGCCTGCTGTTGAACTGTTGTTGCTACAGCTTCAACTTTTTCTTGGAATTGACAGGAAAATAGGAAAAGACCTGTCAGACTTATAATAAGAAATTTAAAGATGGTTTTCATAGTCCCTACCTTCTTCCTTTTCAATTTACAAGTGGGCTTTAGTTAGCAGTTTCTTCTAAAACTTTCACTTGAAGTTCAACATCTGGAACATGCGCAAATTCTAACGAAAGTTTCAACCACTTGTCGACACCTTTATCTCGTGTAAATTGTAATGTTACTTCGGTTCCTTCGGTAGTTACTGGAATATCCCGTGAAGTATTGTATGCCCAATCTTGCCATGGTTCGCTTCCAAAATATGCTTTTATTTGAGCATCTTTGTTTCCTTTGAGCCAGAGTTTTATTGTGAAGTCTGTTTTCGTCTTGTCGTAAAATCTAACAAGTTGTGCTTCGTAAGTTCTTGGGCCCCAGGGTTCCGAACCACATACAAGTGATGTTCTTGTTGCGACAACTGTTCCATCAGCTTTTATGATGGGATCCGCTATAAAATAGTCACCTGTTTTAAAGAAATACCATGTGCCAGTTTTATAATAACTTAGCGCGTCTTCACGTTTACTGTCAAAAAACTCAAGACTTGTAGCCGCTGGCGTGCCTCCGTTTCCTGGTTCTTGTGGTTTTGGCACACATGCCGAAAATGCAAAGAGAATAGCGATAACCGCCGTAACAACTAAGAACACTCTTTTCATACCCATACGCCTCCTTCTGTCTTTTTAGGTTTTCCACCCGTTTTTGCACCTGTAAGAACAAACTCACAAAACATGTTCAAAATGCTTAATAGTATAAGACCATAGTTGCACGATGAAACAAATTGAAAATTTCTCAAATTTTGTTACATTATAGATTTGAAACTTGTTACATACAAAACCTGTTTTAGCTTAAACAAAGTGCCTATTTTGTGCTGAGCGTTTAGAAACGATTAAATGAAAAAGGACCTGTGATTTTTCACAGGTCCCCTTGTTTCTAAAAGATGACACTATTTTCCTTCAACCTGTTTTCTGATCTCCGGGAATTTCTTTTCCACTTCAGTTAACTTCTTAGAAAAGTCGCTCCAAGCGTCTTTTATAATCTTGTTCGCCTTTTCTTGCGTTTCAACTGCTACGGTTTCAGGTTGTACTTCGCCTCTTCTCACTTTCTCGCTTACTGGGAATATAACGTCCCATGTTGCTTGATCCCAGCCAGGAACAGTTTTCCACATATCAACACGCACAGCCTTGTCGAGGTTCTTGAGCATCCACTTAACACCATTTGGGATTTTCAGTGAATCAAAGTATTTAATCACATCTGGGTGCATCGTCGCTGGAACGAACCAATCGATGAGCCTTCCGTTTTCTTCACCATTTGCTACGTCTATCTTCAATCTTGCGACAACTCCACGTGGGTCGTATGTCAGGAATCTCAAGAATGCGAATGCCTCTTTCGGATACTTCGTTGTCGATGTCATAAATGCGTAGTTCACGTGAACTGGTATTCTCTGCCCAACTTGTGGTTCAAATGGCATAGGATAATAGTCAAGATTCCACGGAAGAGTTCTTACCCAGCTCCAGTCCCAAGTACCGTGAAGTCCCATTAAAACCTTTGATTCTCTGAATGCATCTGCATCTTTTCCAAACTTCTTCTGATAATCGTCGAGTTCCCCTTTGTTTCTCAGCTCGTCATTTTTCAGGTCGTCTGAAACAAGTCCTGGAACACCTTTGAGTTCTTTTTGCAGTTTAATTGCTGGCAACCAACCACCTGTAGCGAGTTCAAATTCCCATTTCTTTGGATTGAATCCCCAGAATGTTGTGTCCTTGCTAAGGACAGCTGCTTCTACATTATCAAAATCCCAGAGGTGGTTTATACCCGAATACTCTCGAGTCGTTGCTTTTCTCAGGTACGTTTTGAATATATTGACTGTAAACGCTTCGTACTTTGGCGCCTGCAAGTTCAGTTTCTTCAACAGGTCTAAGTTCATGACGATACCCTGGAAGTGGAGCCTTTCAGGAAGTGCGTAAGTCTTTCCGTTGTACACGAAAGACTGTCTAAGAGCTAACGGCATATGTTTTAGATCAGCATCGTTCTTCAAAAATTCATCAATAGGGTATATCCATCCTTGAGAGACAGGATACGGAAGTGCTTCCCATGACTGGACTACAACATCCGGAAGTAGTTGCTTCGCTGATACACGAGCTGTTAAAAACCCATTGACATCAGGTTCATTGACAACCAGAACAACTTCAATATCAGGATAGTACTTGTTGAATTCTGAAACAATCTTTTTGTACTTTTCCACATCCCAGCTCCAAACTGACGCAGTTATCGTTACCTTTGCAAAGACACTGAGTGAGAAAACTACCAATAATCCAAGTAACAACAGCCTTGTAACATGTCTTCTCATCTTTAAACACCTCCTGTTTTGTGGTGCGCCACACCAGAAATTATCGCCAAACAACCGTCGCAGAACCGTACGATGGTAACACGATTTCAAAAATTTCTTCTTCCTGCTCAATTACACTCACTTTCTTATTTGTCTGAGTTCTATTTGATATTATTAAAACTCTTGTTCCATCAGGATTTTCGAAAGCAACGGTTTCTAATTTGTCCAGATAAGTATACGAATCTATCCTGTAGGCTCCGGGTAAAACGAACTTACTTATGTGTCCCAATGTATAGTAATCGAGATTGTATTTGACTTCACCTGTTTTCTGATTTATCTCTATAAGCCCCCTACATGTGCTATTTGAGAGAATTGTAGGTCCTCTTTTCTCATCGAGTGCTATGTTCCACCAAACTACTGTCTTCGACCAGTTTCGAGGTATTCTAATGACATGCATCATTTGATCCATATACGCGTTGAAGAAAGCGGGCACCCAATCACCACCAGAACCTTCCGTGAACCAGATTTCTTTGTCAGGAAACATCTCTTTTATCTTTGTCATAGCTTCGTGCTTCCCGCCATAAAAGTGCCAAGCAGATCCAGCAACGTACTTAGACGCTTTCTCATCAGAAAGGACATACGCAGCATAAGTTGTGTTGTCCCAGTTGTGATCATAAGTCAAAATCTTGGTCTTTATACCTTCCTTCTCAAAAACTGGTCCAAGATAGTCGCCTATAAAGTCTGCTTGTTCTACCCAGTCCATTTTCATACCAGGATATTCTTTCGGAACGTATAGTGGCTCGTTCTGAACTGTTATTGCGTATATGGGTATTCCTTCTGATTCGTATGCCTTTATGAATTTCACAAAATACTGTGCGTAAACGTCGTAGTACCTTCTGAGTAGCGAACCGCCTATCATGCTGCCTGTTGTCTTCATCCAACCTGGTGCACTCCACGGCGAAGCCATTATTTTGAGCTGGGGATTCATTTTCAAAGCCTCTTTTAAAAGTGGAATTATGTATTTTCTATCGTGGTCTATAGAGAAGTGTTTCAGTTCCCTATCTTCTTTTACTCCTTCCGGTAGATCATCGTAGCTGTATATTTTTGTGGTGTAGTCAGTAGCTCCCATGGGTTGTCTTAGAAACGATATGCCTATTCCTTTTTCTCTGTCAAATAGTTTTTCCATAACCTCTCTGCGTTTTTCATCTGATAATTTGTGATACACTAAATATGCTGACGCGTCCGTAAAAGAAGCGCCGAATCCATCCATGATTTGGTATTTCTTATCAGGATTTACAACAATCTTGAATTCTTCGCGATATGCTAAATCTCCGAGTTCATCAATTCTTACTTCATCAAGCAGATGCCTCTGATCCGATGTTGTAAGCCATATCCTGATTTTTTGCATCCCTTTCACTCCTTTTGTTTGTTGTGCACTCTGGTTTGAAGTTAGGACAATCACTATAGATATTAATAAAAAGAGGAGAAGAATTTTTACCTTTCCCAAGCGTAAAATTTCAAAAATGCCTGGCATAAACAACCTCCAAAATTAAAATTATTCTAATTAACCCAATTCTATTATTGAAACATGTTACACGAAGAATAGAAAGAGTAACATTTTTCAGTCAATGATTTGTGTAAAAAGTAAAAAAAGTCACCCGCAGGTGACTTTAGTTATATTTTCTCTATTTATCTTCTAATTAATACTTTCTCAATCTACTTCTTCCATGTCTTCGATTGTTTCAAACTCGAAGATTATTTCATCACCGCTTTCTAAAGGTTCGGTAAAGCCCACTTTTTCCCCGTTTTTCAAGAGGTTATAGCTTTTCACTTTCTTGATGTCGAAGTTAAAAAGTTTTAGTATATCAGCAACTATAAAGCCTTGTTCATCCGGTATCTGAGTCTTTATCTTATCACCGTCTCTGATTTCATACTCTGGAGAAACAAGCTGGTCGTTCACCAAAACAATCACGCCTTCTTTTGTTAGTACAGTCGGTTGTCCGTTTATTTTTATGACTACACTTATCTTTTCCATTTCTGGTAAATCTTTAACCTTTGGATAATTTAGTACAAGTGCATATTTCAATTCTTCACCCAATTCTACACTGTTCTCATCGCGTAATTCTAACTCATCTTTAAATATCTTAACTTCTCCAGCGGTAAATTCTCTGTACGCACCATTCACTGAATACTCGATTTTGATCAAGTCCTGTGCCAAGAATTCTCTTATTTCCTTGACTTTAACGCTTTCGTATTTTATAACGTCGCCGTCGTTCAGTGGAATATTCTGGATAATATCGTTGCCATTGACCTTTACGCGTGGATAATATTCAATTATCTCGTCACTTTCTAAAGACCTAAGCCTAATCGGCTTAATTATCTCATATAGCATTGGATTTGCGTCTTCACCATCAGCAGCTTCGCCAACCTCTATAACATCAGCGTGTTTGACTACATCTCTTAACGTTGCTTCTCGTCCGTTGACTTTAACCGGTGCCGGTTTTGGCATTTTACCTTTAATTACAACCGGTTCGCCGTTAACTTCAACAACCACAGATTTTCCAGGCTTTCCAAGCAAACTGTGAATATCTTTTCCAGCTTGTGCCAAGACTTCCCAAACTGTGTAACTTCCCTTAAAGCCGATTAGCTGTATCCGCTCTTCGTTCACAGTCACGTGTTCAAACACGCTCCCGGTCTTCGTGAGTGCTGTGTATCCAATACCAAGCGGCGTAACGAATTCGCTTCCTATGATTTGGCCGGTACGGTCGATAAAGTCAAGGTTCTTTGCCATTTTGAGCGAGACATATTCTTCATCTATACCCAAATGCTTCGCAAGAAATTGCGTGTAAGTGGGAACCTTTGCTCCACCACCAACGACCATTACTACTTGCGGCTTTTCGCCGTTGAGTTCAATTATCTCTTCGGCAACTTTTTTAGTCATCATCTCTACAACTGGCTCAATTGCTTTGATAACATCACTTACTCTTATCTCTTTTTCCTTATCTAATATATTTTTGACCCTGAGAACCTCATTTTTCTCTAAGTTCCTTTTCACATATTCTGCTGTTGAAAAGTCGAGCAAAAAGGTTTTTGTGATAGCTTCTGTCAGCTCATCACCAGCGATTGGTACCATACCATACGCTACGATAGTTCCGTCTTTGGATATCGCAATATCACTCGTCCCAGCACCAACATCTACAAGTGCGATGTTGAGAATTCTCAAATCTTCTGGTACGGTAACATTAACAGCGGCTATAGGTTCCAATGTAAGATGGGTTATCGTCAAATTGACTTTTTTTAAGACTGAAAGCATAGCTTCGACAACATGGCTTGGTAAAAACGTGGCAACTACTTTTATTGTGACATTATCTCCTCTCAACCCTTCGAGTTTCTTGAACCACATCCCATCAAGTTCGTACCTAATAACAGAGTATCCAACACAGTACATGTTAGGTTCAACGTTCTCCATAGTGTTTGCAACAGCTTCAAGCTCTATCTTTGTTATTATGTCACTCGTGAGTTCCCCCAAATCAGCGATGTTCATCGTTGCTTCGCCGAAATATGTTTTTAGAAACCTACCAGCAAGTGCAACGGCAACTTTATCAAGCTTGACGTTGTTTCTATTTTCGAGTTCTTCTTTAACAATCTTCACCGCTTTCGCAACTTTTTCAACATCATGGATTTGACCGTCAAGCATAGCTCTGTGCTCATGTTCTCTGAGTACTACATCGTGGACTATCATCTTTCCATCTTCGTCCATATCGACAAGCAAACCTGCGATTTTTCGAGTCCCTATGTCAAGTGCAAAGATCATATATATCGCCCTCCAAATATTCTTTTTGATTATATCTCTACAACAGTGACACCAACACCACCTTCGTCTGGTCTACCAAATCTGTAATTTTTAATTCTCTTGTCATGGCGTAGGTGATTCCATATTCCGGTGGCAAGCTTACCTGTACCTTTTCCGTGGATTATGTAGCCCATCGTAAAATCAGACATAAGGAGCTGGTCGATGAATTCGTCTATTTTCTCAACAGCTTCTTCAACAGTCATTCCTCTGACATCTATTTCGTTACTTGTTAGGCTCGGACCAAAAACTCTGTGCTTTGTTGTATGAGGATGACTCGGTTTTTGGGTTAGTTCTGCTGATTCTTTGGTTCCTACTTTCACCAACTTCTCTGGTTTGATTTCGATTTTCAAACCATTGAAATCAACGACGGCTTTGTTTCCTTTAAATTCTACGACTTTTCCCAAAGCTGTACCGTCAAACAATCTTACTGTATCACCAACGCTTATCGTCCTCTCTTCCTGAGAAACTACTGTTTCGTACATAACCTTCTCGATTTTTTCTTGTACGTTTTCAAGGTGTTTGACTTCACTTTCAATTTCTTTGAGTCTCTTCCTTATAAGCTGCTCACTTTCTGTATTCTTGCTCTGAAGTGTTATTTGTAAATCTCGCTTCGCTTTTTGGATATCTTTGTAGACCTCTCTCAGTTCTTTATCGAATTCTTCCATTTTCTTAACTTTCAACAATTTGTACTTTTCCTCAAATTCCCTCTTTTGTCTGGTATAATCCCTGAGCGTCTGTTCAAGCTCTCTTTTGCGGAACTCGAGTTCGCTTATCTGTTTGTTCAAACTCTTGATCAATTCCTCAATTTTCACATGTTCTTCATCAAGGTGTTTTCTTGCTCTTTCAAGTATTCCATCTGGTAAACCGTATTTCTTCGAGATCTCGAAAGCATGAGAAGCTCCAGGTATGTTCATTAAAACTCTATATTTAGGTGACAGAGTCTCCGGATCGAATTCCATCGATGCTGTGACGAGTCTATCGTGGGACATCGAGTATAATTTTACTGGCGTTAAGTGGGTAGTCACAACAAACTTGATCCTTCTGGCTACGAGTTCTTCGATTATTCCGAGTGCTATCGCACTTCCTTCGTACGGATCAGTACCTGAGCCAAGTTCATCTATCAGTACCAATGAGTTATCATCAGCCAACTCGAGAGCTCTCACTATGTTCACGATATGGCCTGAAAAGGTACTAAGGTTTTCCAAAATGCTCTGACTATCGCCAATGTCAACGTAGATATCTAACAGCGGTATGCGACTACTCTCGCCAGCCAATATTGGAAAACCACTTCTCACTAAAATTATGGAAACGGCTATTGTCTTGAGCAGCACCGTCTTTCCACCAGTGTTTGGACCTGTAACCACAATACCAAGTTTGTCCGCTGGAAGTTCTATATCTACAGGAACTACTTTGTCTGGATGTATTAAGGGATGCCGTGCTCTCGAAAGTTTTAAGTACTTGCCTTCAGGAATTACTATGGAAGCATTCTTTTCAATCACATATCTGACTTTTGCAAACAAACCATCGAGTCGTTTCAAAACATTTATATCAGACTTTATTTGAGAAAGCCTGTCGAATATCTTAGAAGTCAGTTCTCTCAGTATCCGAGCAATTTCTTTAGCTTCTTCTTCTGAAAGAATACGAATTTTATCGTTCATCGGTATTATTTCTTCCGGTTCAATGTAGACCGTTGAACCGGAGGAAGATAGTCCGTGAACGATACCTTTCAATTTCCCTCTTTCATTTGCTTTGACAGGTAAGACGTACCTTTCGTTCTTTATGGTGTAGCTAAGCTCTTGCAAGACATTCTGATTGTGTGCAATGAATCTTTCAAGTTTATGCCTTATGTCTCTCAGTGTTTCGTTGTACTCGTTCCTGATTTTTTTCAAAAGTACCGAAGCATTGTCTTTCACTTTCCCGTTATCGTCTATTACGCTTCTTATAGCATTTATTATCTCGTCGTAATTCCCGAGCTTTGATACGAACGATAGCACTGTGGCTTGTGAATTTAGTATACGCTGATTTTTAAAACTTTCCCTTAACGTTTTTATTCCGGAGAGAAATTTGAGAATGGCAAGGAAGTCCTCACCTTCGATCAGCAAACCAGATTCTACTTTTTGCAAGATGGGTCTTACATCTATAAAAGCATCGGACGTTGGGTATCCTTCAACTCTGACAAAGTCACAAAGTTCAGAAACATATGTCAATTCCTGAATAACATCAACATTGTATGGATTAAGACTTTCAAGATACTCTTTTCCAAGAGACGAATAACAATAATACTTGTAAGTATTTAAAACTTCTGGATAATCTATTTTTTCTTTAATATATTCTAAGTAACTAACTTTTGATTCCACAAGAATTTTCTCGCTGAATTCCTCCATTTCCTCTCCTCCAATTCCGTGCCTTTATTCTAAAACGTATACATTCCCATAGATTTTTCTTGCATCAATATAAAACTCAGAATTGTGCTTTTTACTCAACACGAACAAAACTCTGCGGCTGACTTTTGGTAGGTCTACATACCCGTCCGTGAATATTATTATACCCTCACTCCTGAATCTCGTTTCGGCGATATCTACAGCTGGTTGCAGATCAGTTTCGCCACCACCGTACACTTCAAAGCTCTTCCACCCACCTGGTTTGTAATCCCCGATGAACGTAACTGATTTGTCAATTTGTATAAGTTTTAAAGGTACTTCTTGTCTTGCAATGGCATCTATCTCACTTACGAATTGATTCATCTCCTCTTCTATGATACTGCCACTCGTATCTATTATCACACAGATCCTCGGTAGATAAGTATATCTCCAACCCGGCTGGTCATCATACCTTCTGTTCGGTCTTAATGGTGTTGAGTATTTTTCACCTCTCTGAGAGAGTCCAACAAACTTCCTTATCGCTGTTTCCCAGTTGATTACTGGCTTTTTCAAGTGTAGTTCTATGTTCTGCCTTACACCAGAAGGAAGTTCACCACCAAAGAGATTAAAAGCTTTACCAATTTTCTGCTCGGTAACCTCCAATAGCATTTCAACAGGGAGATCACTTTCCATCTTGTGTGAATCGGGTAACCTCTCAGCAATCGTCTCTATATCATATCTTCCACGCTTCAGGAATTGGTCAACTATGTAATCGTGATATTCCTCGGCCGTTTTGTTAAGCATATCAATAGGAGGACCTACAAATATCAAATCGTTATCAGTACCGTGACCTTCTTCAATCAAAACGTTTAAAGGTATGCTGAACGCATCAAGTTGAGGGATGAATTGATTAATCGCTGCATCCTTAGCTATGTCCCACACCGCTTTATCGCGTTTATCTTTCGGGTGTATCAAATAGTGCCTGTTTATAATGTGCATAAGCTCGTGGAGTATTAAACCTTCTACCATTATGTCGCTTTTTGTTGCCACGCTGACTGGGTTGTATACAAACAACACATCACCATTCTTTGTGATACTTATAGATATGTTTTTCACATTTCCCTCAATGAATTGACTACCCATAAGTATATATGCATAAAATGCGTTCGACTTTATTAGATTATCTATTGCCTTCTTTAATCTTTCTTGCACACGATAACCTCCGAATTTTTCAGAATTTCACTGAGAATCTCCCCTCTATGTATCCTCCATCCTGTCCAGTGATAAAAGTAGATCTGTAAGGCAACCACCTAACAGGTAAAGAATAACCTATTCCTAAGGAATAACTGCTTTGAACATACGAGATCTTGAAATCGAGTATAGATCTAAATATATTTTCTGTATACACTGTCGGAACATTAACATTAAAAGCCGGGTCGTAGTACAAGTAGAACATAGAATACGATGCAAATATATTAATCATAATTGTGTCATATTTAGCTGAAAAGTTTATTCCCACGTTCATTCTGCCGGTTTCAGTTGCTTGTTGCGATTCTACATATTTTGTTGACAGTTCAAAAGGTACGCCTATCGAAAATCCGTAAAATTGAAGAATGGGTGCCAGTTTGAAAGAATAAGTTGAGAATTGGAAATCGTATCCACCCTGAGTATTAACAGATAATATTCCATTCGCATCAATTGGTATCTTAAAACCTATCTCACTATACGGAAAACCCAGTGTGTAATATAGTAGTCCATGTGTGCCTGAGAGCCCAAACCCATACTTTGTGTTAAAGTAAAACTCTTGAGCGAGCATAAATCCAGAAAAGGTAAGCAATATTAAGAAAATGGATAAAATCTTCTTCACAAAACCCCCTCCTAAATATCCTAATATCACTTGTACTTAAAAATCCATTAAGATTATATCACAAGGCCCGAAATCGTTCAAAAAACAAAAACCCTGGAGGTGTGAACCCCCAGGGACTATCGCTATTTTTTGTCTATAGAATCCTTTATCTAATAAAAAAGCTTAATATAGCGGGCAATATTAGGTAAATGGAAAAGTATCTTAGATGAGCTGATATCGTAAGTTGCTTTACAACAAGCAGAGCCACAATACCGGCAACAAAAGCTCCACCAAATCCAGAAAATGTAGCTGCATTCAAAACAACGTCTTTAAGTTCAAACAATCCTGCTGCAAGTGTTATCGGAAGACTTAGAAGGAAAGAAAATTTAAACGCATCTGCCCTGTTAAGACCTACTAATAAGGCACCTACTAATGTAATACCGCTTCTTGAAATACCTGGTAATACTGCTACAGCTTGAAAAAGTCCTATGAGCAGAGCATCCAAAAATGATAGCTCGTTAAGTGATTTCCTTCCAGATGCAGCATCTGAAAACCACAAAAAGGCTGCAGTAATCAAGAAAAATATCCCAATAACCCACTGTGACGAGAAAATATTTTCGATTTTCTTTTCAAAAAACAAGCCTACTAAACCGGCTGGAATGGTAGCAACGATGAGTTTAAAAACTAAGTTCCATATTTCTTTATCAAGCTTGAACATGCCGTAAAGAATACTCCAAACATCTTTCCAGAGAAAAATTAGAACCACTAAGAAAGTTGCGAGGTGCAGAAAGGCAAATAAAGATAAATTAGATTGAAGTCCGAAAAGTTTCGAAAAAAGTCCCAAATGTCCTGAGCTTGACACTGGTAGAAACTCTGTAAGTCCTTGTACAACTCCGAGGAAGAAATCTTTCACCTTTTTCGCTCCTTTCACATTATATAGAGGTATTATTTGTACAGATCAAAAATAATACCGTTAATCTCTCCAACTTTCTCTGCCATTTTTAGTGTATCTTTTTCTGCCTGCATGAGTAGGCTCGTCAGCTGTTCAAGCCTTTCGTCAATTTGCTCAGCAATTATGTGTAATCTCGGCTGAGATAATGAATAGTCATATTTACCAGCTAATTTATACAGGTTCTTCTCTACATATTTTAGAATATTTTTTATGCGTTCTTTGTATTTCTTCAAATTCTCAGGTGTTGGCGAACGGACAAAGTCGTTACCCGCTTCAACAACTTCACTTACCATCTCTTCGATGGTCTTTTTGATTGCCTCGCTCTCAGCTTCTTCGAATATACCAGCAAATGAACTCTTGATCTCAGAGTGCACTGACTCTTTTTTGTGAGATTTTTTACCCTTGATATTCGAACTTTTCAATTTCGGGTCATTTGAAGGTGGTTCTATCCTCACGTTTTAACCTCTCTTCAAATTAATAGTGTTTGTCTTACTTCTCAACTGCCTTTGCAACATTTTCAGCTAATGTTCTGAAAGCCTGTTCAATTTCGCTCTCTCTGTAATAAAGTGTTATTGGTTTACCTTCGTCGAGTAATTCAAGAGCTTTTGGATCCATGGGAATGCGTCCTAAGACGGGAACTGAATATTCTTCGGCAAGTGCATCGGCCCCGCCTTTTCCAAATGGATACACGACTTCCTCTTTACATCTCATGTAGGACATGTTTTCTACTATTCCAAGGACTTTCTGATTCATTGCATGGACGAATGCTATCGCTCTCCTAACATCATCGAGTGCCACCTTTTGTGGTGTTGTGACCATAATTACTCCATCTATTTGGCCAAGCGTCTGGAAAAGGCTTAGTGCTTCATCACCCGTCCCCGGTGGCAAATCAAATATCATGAAATCAAGCTTACCCCAATTGGTATCACCCAAGAATTGTTTTATTGCCGAATGTTTTAAAGGACCACGCCAGATAATTGGCTTACCTTCCTCCACCATCATGGATATTGATAAGGCTTTCAGATTTGGAAGTATCTCTGCAGGCACTATTCTTTCATCTTCGTCAATTAGCGGAGTTGCATTCCCACCGAGCATCCTAACAATATCCGGTCCGTGGATGTCGATATCAAGTATTCCAACGTTATAGCCACTCTCGGCAAGAGCCGTTGCTAAGTTCACAGAGACAGTTGTCTTACCAACCCCACCCTTTCCACTCAGAACAGCGATAAAATGCTTTACATTTTCTTTTAACGTGGTAATCTTTTGGTCTTCAGAAAGTTTCACCCTGGCCAATGTAAAATCTAAGTGAACAGAACTGTGTATAGCTTCGGTTGTTTCTTCAGCATCCCTATCAAGTATGTTAACTCCTGCCCAATTAACCTTATCGTTAACTTCGTAAACAACGTCGCTTTGTTTATCTTCTCTATCACTAATCCCAGTTTCAACCTTTCAAAATAGTACTCTATCTCCCACCTCTTCCTGTATATCGCCCTCATCAGCTCACTTTTCATGAATTCTTCACCAGCTTTTCCCCTCGGCCTGATTATCTTTTCTCCTTCCCCTTCTGCCCTGAACTTTTTAACGTGATATCCCCTGTCTCCTATTATTAAACTACCTTTGCACCCTTTCGTCATTTCTATCCCTACGTCCCATTCTCGCCTCTCACTTACCTCGAAGTCCACTACTACTTTCTCTTTGCTGTTGTACAACGCATGCAATCTCTCTTTCTTATTTCTCAACTCGCTCGAATCTATCGCAAGTATGCTCCCTGCTACCTTCTTCATTATTCCTGATATCTTCGCTTTGTCTATATATTTCATCCGATACGTTAACGTCTGCCGAGTTGGTAACTTGTATGGATAATAGATATTCCCTCTCTTGACTTCATCGTAGAACTCCCTCACATACTGACATTTCGTCAAACACATTGCAATGATGACTCTTAATATGTCTAAATCCGAATATTTCCTCGTAAACATCCTCCTTGACCTCTTAAAGACAATTTTCGCAATAGCTTCTAATGATTTTTCTGGTATAATAACTTTGATCACGGGGAACTGTGCCTCCTTTCGTATTGATTGGTGTTCGATACAATTTTGGCACGGTTCCCCCTTTTTGTTAACTCTCTTTTTTATTTGTTAACTCATCCCTCCAATTTCACATCCCACTTTGGCCAGGGTCTCAGAAAGTTTAAAATCCATTATATTTTAACCTCCTTATTTAGATTGTTTTTCTAAAGCTTCTTGGTAATTCTCAGTCAAGTACCTTGCAGCGTCTTCAGGCGGTACTGGGTTGATATAAAATCCAGAACCCCATTCGAAACCTGCTACACGTGTTAAGCGTGGAATGATCTCAACATGCCAGTGATAGTAAGTCTTGCCTTCCTCAAAAACTGGTGCTGTATGTATTAAGAAATTGTATGGCGGATTGTTGAGAACAACATAAATTCTGTGAAGAACGTCCTTCATTATCCTTGCAAAAGATCTTACCTCATCTTCAGTTATGCTGCCAAAATCATGTGAATGCCTCTTTGGAAGAACCCACGTTTCAAATGGAAACCGAGCTGCGTAAGGTTCAAAAGCTATGAAGTGTTCGTTTTCTTCGATCAATCTTCTGTTTTCTATCTTTTCTTGGTTTATCATATCGCAGAAGACACATCTCTCTTTGTACGAATAGTAATCCTTGGCACCGTCAAGTTCCTCTTGGACAGTCTTTGGAACAACCGGCGTTGCAATAATTTGGCTGTGCGGGTGTGCCAAAGATGCCCCGCCTTCCTTTCCGTGATTTCTGAAGACGAGAATATATTTGACTCGTTCATCTTTTGCCATCGTTCTGAACCTTGTTACGTATGCCCAGACTACTTCCTCAGCTTGCTTGTAATCATACAGAGCAAATGTTGATTCATGATCTGGAGTTTCAACGATAACTTCGTGGTATCCAAAACCGGTCATAGCATCGTACATTCCATGACCGTACCTATCTACTGGTAACTCTGGATCAACAGCTGGAAATTTGTTTGACACAACTCGTACCCACCAGCCTGGCGTGTTTGGTTGGGTATCAGCTGGCCTGAAAGCCAAAATTTCTGGCGGTGTTGTATGCTCATTACCGTAGTCGAAAGGACAGAACGCAACTTTAACTTCTTCTGGCTGCACCTGAAAATCATGCGGTCTTTTAGCTCGTTCCGTTGAGATGATGACCCATCTTTTTACCACGGGATCTTTTCGGTATTCTGGCATATGAATTCCTCCCAAGTTTTCATTTCTTGCATTCTATTGGTTTTACTGAACTTTAGATTTCGCACGTTGGTAGAGTTTTACATATTCCTTTGCCGAACTGTCCCAGGTTAAATCTGTAGACATTGCGTTCCTTATCAGAGTACCCCAGTGTTCCTTATCGTTGTAGAAGTATACGGCCTTCGCTATGGCTTCAAACAGATGAGCTGGATCAAAGCCTTCAAAGCCAAATCCAGTTCCTTCTTTCGTAATCGGATCATATTCTTTCACTGTATCTGCAAGTCCACCAGTGTACCTAACGATAGGTATTGTGCCGTATCTCAGGCTGTACATCTGCCCTAAACCGCAAGGCTCATATCTCGATGGCATTAAGAACATGTCACTACCTGCGTATATCTTTTGCGCAAGAACCACATCGAATTTCAAGTTTATCGAATACTTATCAGGATATTTTTCACCAAGTTTCTTAAACATTTCTTCGTATTCTTCATCTCCTGTACCGAGAAGAACAAACTGAATGTCAAGCAAAGACACGTAGTCCATTATTTCAGCCATAATGTCCAAACCCTTCTGAACTACAAGTCTGTTTATCATACCTATGACAGGTACATCTCTTTCAGGAAGACCGAGCTCTTTTTGAAGCATCCTTTTATTTTCCTTTTTCTTTTCTATGGTATTTAAATCATAATTGACGTAAATTCGCTTGTCTGTTGCTGGGTTGTACTCTTCGTAATCTATACCATTTAAAATACCATATAAGTCTGAGGATCTCATTCGCAGCACGCCATCCAATTTTTCACCGTACTCCTTAGTTTGTATTTCCCTGGCGTAAGTTGGGCTTACAGTGTTGATAATGTCTGAAAATATTATGCCGCCCTTAAGGAAGTTCATTTTTCCATAAAATTCAAGACCGTCTATGTTGAAGAGATAATCAGGTAGCCCAGCAAATCTCATGTACGATGGTTCATAAATTCCTTGGTATCCTAAATTGTGAATCGTAATCATGGAAGCTGCTCTGGATATTAAATCATCGTTTCTGTAAACAGTTTTCATGTACACTGGGATCAAAGCGGTCTGCCAATCATTAACATGAACCACATCGTAAGTGAAATTCAGCTTTTTTACCGCTTCAAGAACAGCGTTAGAGAAAAATATCGCTTGCTCTGCCAAATCAGGTCCAGCGTATACCTCATCTGCACTGAAATAATATTCGTTCGCTATAAGAAAGACATTGACATCTTTCGTTCCTGGCAATTTTGTTTTGTATATATCAAATTTCTCAGTTGTTGATAGTACTGGAAGTTCAATTCCTTCAGAGAGTTTCTCGATGGTATAACCAAATTTCGCAGCATTTTCGTCTACCTTTTTGTGATATGGCATGTAGATATCAACCGTAACGCCTTGTCTTTCAAGATATTTCGGAAGCGCTCCAACTACGTCAGCTAAACCACCAACTTTTGCAAACGGATAAACTTCATACGACACCATTGCTATCCTCATTTCTTTCACCTCCTAAAATAATCACTTGCTCTAATAAATTCATCATGAGTAAATACTATGTAGTCACACTTCGAGCCTATTTTGTTTATGAAGCGTGCACAGTCATCTTTTCTTAACCACCTTATTATATCATAAAACTCTACTTTATTCATTACGATATCTCCCGTGTAAAGCACACGGCCCATATTGTAAGTTTCAATAACAAAAGACAGATGTTCCTTTGCATGCCAAGGGGTGTGAAAGACAGTTACCTTACCATCGAAAAGTTTACTTCCAGCATCTATTTCAATTACGCGCTTCCATGAATTAATTATTTCCAAATACAATTTGCTTTTAATTATTCCAAATTTACTGTAAGGCTTATTCTTATAAGCTGGGTGGATATAAACTGTAGCATTTGAAAAAAGACGTGTAGCGTATGCGTGGTCTAAGTGCAAATGAGTAAGTAATATATCGGTTATATCCTCGAGCTTGATGCTTCTTTTTTCAAATTCTTCTTCCAAGAAATGAAAAGACACATAGTCTCCCGGGTCGATAAGCACCTTACGTTCGTTGTATTCTAATAGTACAGGTGTGGAGTAAGCAACTTCTACTGTTTTAGGCACCCTTATGCTACCACCGTAGGATAGTATGTGTATTCTCATGCGTTCATTCCTCCTTGTACATCGTGTATTCAACCCATATTCTATATGATACCACACCACTTTGTAGATTCTCAAGAAACTTGTTGAAAATGTCTAAAAGTATATGATATAATAAATGTACCTTAGTACCTAATGGAGGTGGAAATATGAAGTACAGATGCACTGTTTGCGGTTACATTTATGATCCTGAAGTTGGAGATCCAGATTCCGGCATCAATCCAGGCACACCGTTTGAAAATCTTCCAGACGATTGGACATGCCCAGTTTGCGGAGTAAGTAAGGATATGTTCGAACCTCTTGAATAATTTCAAACCTATTCAAGATTTAATTTCAGAAAGACAAAGTCAATTCGGGGGGCATGCCCCCCGATTTATCCATAAATAATATTATTGAAATATTTGAGAAGGAGTTGATTATATTATGGTAAGAGTTAGGTTTGCTCCAAGCCCAACAGGTTATTTACACGTAGGTGGGGCAAGAACGGCTTTATTCAATTACTTGTTTGCAAGAAAGATGGGCGGAAAGTTTATACTGAGGATAGAAGATACGGACATCGAAAGATCCGAAAAAGTCTTCGAGGAACAACTGATAAGTGCGTTGAAATGGTTGGGACTCGATTGGGACGAAGGACCAGACATCGGTGGTGATTATGGGCCATACAGACAGAGTGAGCGCACAGAACTTTATCATAAATATGCACAAGAGCTTGTCAAGCAGGGAAAAGCTTACGAAGTCTATGCATACCCTGAAGAAATAGAGGCCATGAGAGAGCAGCTTTTGGCAGAGGGTAAGCCACCTCACTATACAAGAGAGATGCTTGAACCTTATAACACAGAAGAAAGAAAAAGAGAGTACGAAGAAAAAGGATTAAGACCTGCAATTTACTTCTCAATGCCGAGAAAGGATTACATAATAAACGATGTTGTAAAAGGTGAGGTCGTTTTTAAAGCTGGTAGCGTTGGTGACTTCGCACTCCTTAGAAGCAATGGCATGCCAACATACAATTACGCTTGTGTTATCGATGATGGACTGATGAAGATAACTCATGTTTTGCGTGGTGATGACCACCTTTCAAATACAGTTAAGCAAGTTGCACTCTACGAAGCATTCGGTTGGGATACACCTGTTTTTGGACATGTCTCAATGATACTCGGTCCTGATGGAAGTAAACTGAGTAAGAGGCATGGTGCAACTTCTGTAGAAGAATTTAAGTCGAGAGGCTACTTACCAGAATCATTGGTGAACTTCTTAGCATTGCTTGGATGGTCACACCCAGAAGGAAAGGAAATCTTGACAAAGCAAGAATTAGTAGAAAGTTTCTCATTGGAAAGATTAGTAAAGAATCCGGCAATTTTCAACCCAGAGAAATTGCGCTGGATGAATTCAGAACACATAAGGATGAAACCGGTTAGGGAAATCGTGTTGTTAGCGAAAGAATTCATGAGTAAAGATATTGATGAAAGCTACTTGGAAAAGATAATCCCAGCAGTTAAGGACAGAATAGAAGAACTTTCGCAATTGCCAGAACTGACAGAGTTCTTCTTCAAAAGACCAGAAAATTTGCCAGAGAAAACACCAGAAGCGCATGAAACGTACGAAAACTTGTTAAACGAATTGAAGAACATAGAAAATTGGAACAAGGAAAGTATATATGCAGCGTTTAAAAATGTGATGAAAGGTGCAAAGCTTAAAGGTAAAGATTTCTACATGACGCTAAGACTTGTACTCACTGGAAAACACGAAGGTCCTGAGCTAATTGATATATTGGAGATACTCGGCAAAGAAGAAGTGCTTGCAAGGATAGAGCAATTCCTAAGTAAGTGATAAAGAAATAACATTTGGAGCGTGAGTGGAATGAGCCATAAGGTACATATAACGGACACGCTAACAAAGAATAAAGTACCGCTTGAAACAATCGAGCCAGGAATAGTTAAGATGTACGTCTGTGGACCTACCGTGTACAACTACATACACATTGGAAATGCCCGTCCAATGGTTGTTTTTGATGCATTTAGGAGGTTTCTCGAATTTGTTGGTTATAAGGTGATAATGGTTCAGAATTTTACAGACATCGACGACAAGATAATTAACGAGGCTAATGAATGGGGAGTTGACTGGAAAACAGTTGCAGATACATTTATTGCAGAATATTTCCACGATGCGCATTTACTTGGTGTAAGGGCGGCAAACTATCATCCCAGGACAACCGATTTTGTTGAAGATATAGTAGAGGCTGTTAAGAGAATTATTGAAAATGGATACGCATATCCTGTTGAGAATGGTGATGTATATTTTAGCGTTAGGAAATTGCCAGGCTACGGTAAATTATCAGGGAAAAATCCGGACGATTTACGTGCCGGGGCACGTGTGGATATAAGCGATGCAAAGAAAGACCCTCTTGATTTCGTTTTGTGGAAATCGGCCAAGCCCGGCGAGCCAAAGTGGGAAAGTCCATGGTGTGCAGGAAGACCAGGATGGCACATTGAATGTTCAGTAATGTCTCAAAAGCTCCTCGGTGATATGTTCGATATCCATGGTGGCGGTGAGGACTTAATCTTTCCGCACCACGAAGATGAGATAGCACAGGGTGAGGCTTTGACCGGTAAGCCACCTGCAAAATACTGGATGCACAACGGAATGATCATCGTGCGTGGGGACAAGATGAGCAAATCTCTGGGAAATACATTCATGGTTAGAGAAGCCGTTAGAAAATACGGTAAAGATGGCGTCAAAATTTTCCTTCTGTCCAAACACTACAGGTCACCTATGGAATTCTCAGATGAAATCTTGAGCGATAACATGAAAGCCGCAACGAGAGTTCATAATACTTTGAAGAGGTTTACAGAAAAATACAAGTACCCGTTGGTTCCAAAAGAAGATACTGAAATGAAAGAATACATAGACAAGTTTGTTGAAGCCCTCTCTGACGACTTTAATACACCAATAGCACTTTCGATAATCTTCGACGTGTCAAAAGAATTGAACAAAGCTATGGACAGTGGAGATGATCAGAGGGCCCTTAAAATGTATCACTTGATTAAGCGTGTTTTCGGACCTGTATTGGGGATATTTGACGCAGAAATTGTCACAACTGAGATTTCATCAGACATAGTCGACAATGTAATTCAAAAGGTTATAGATCTGAGAACTGAATTCAGAAAACAAAAGCAATACGATTTAGCCGACAAGGTGAGAAATACACTGTTAGAAGCAGGTGTGAAGTTACTCGACACACCAGAAGGAACGAAATATGAGATAGTGGAGGGAGAAAAATGAGATATACGCAGTTTTACGCGCCAACTTTGAAAGAAGCCCCGGCAGATTCCGAAGTTCCAAGCCAAGAATTACTCATCAGAGCTGGGTTCATAAGAAAAATAGCCGCAGGTGTTTACACTTACCTACCACTGGGTAGAAGAGTTCTTTTAAAGATTGAAAACATAGTTAGGGAAGAAATGAACAAAATAGGTGCAAATGAGATTTTGATGCCAATAATTCAACCTGCTGAACTGTGGAAACAATCGGGCAGGTGGGAAGATTACGGTCCTGAGATGATGAAGTTGAAAGACCGCCATGGACGAGATTTTACATTGGGACCAACTCACGAAGAACTCGTCACTTTCCTCGTTCAAAACGAATTGAATAGCTATAGACAGCTTCCAATAACACTTTACCAGATGGCAAATAAATACAGAGATGAAATCCGTCCAAGGTTCGGAGTCCTGCGCGCAAGGGAATTTATAATGAAAGATGGCTACAGTTTCCACGACAGCTGGGAGTCTTTGGATGAGACTTATCAAGCTCATAGAAGAGCTTATTCAAACATCATGGAGCGCATAGGTCTGAAATATGCCGTTGTTGAAGCGTCGTCCGGTGCGATAGGCGGTAGCGAAAGTCACGAATTCGTGGCTTTTGCCGACACAGGGGAAAGCAATATACTCTATTGTGAGTGCGGTTACGCCGGTAATGACGAGAGAGTACCATATGTTGGTGATATCGTGTACGACAATGAAGATGAAAAGACCATTGAAAAAGTCTACACTCCAAACGTAAAAACAGCACAAGATGTTGCTGATTTTCTTGGTGTTCCGGTAAGAAAAATCGTTAAAACGTTAATCTACAAAGGGCGAAATGGCTATTTCATGGCATTAGTACCTGGCGATAGGGAACTAAACGAAGAAAAACTTAAAGCTTTCATTAATGACCAATCATTAACATTTGCAACACCTGACGATATATATAGAGATTTTGGAGTTCCTATCGGATTTTTAGGACCCGTTGGAGTCAAGGGTATAAAGATAATAGCGGATAATCAAGTAAAAGGCATGAAAAACTTTGTTGTTGGTGGAATGGAGAAAGATTACCACTTCGTGAATGTAAACGTTGGGCGAGATTTTGTGCCAAGTGAATGGACAGACTTGGTTGTCACGACAGCAGGTGACCCGTGCCCACATTGTGGAAAGCCCATGAACATGAAAAAGGGTATCGAGCTTGGGCATATATTCAAGCTTGGCACAAAGTATTCAGAAGCTATGGGAACAAAATACATGGATAGAGATGGGCAGCTCAAACCATTCATCATGGGTTGCTATGGTTGGGGTATATCACGAACGATGGGTGCGATCGTTGAACAACTTTACGACGAAAAAGGTATCATATGGCCGCTATCTGTTGCACCGTTTACCGTTGTAATTACACCAGTGAGCAGTAACGAGAATTTGATGAGTTTTGCAGAAAAAGTGTACAAATTCTTGTCAGAAAAAGGCGAAGAGGTTCTCTTCGATGACAGAAATGTCTCTCCTGGCGTAAAATTCAGCGATGCTGATCTAATAGGTATACCATTCAGAATGACTATAGGTAAGGCATTAAATGAGGGCTTCGTAGAAATTAAACGGAGAACTGGGAAACAATTGAGAGTCGAAGCCGACTTGGAGAAAATATACGAGGTCTTACAGAAATCAAAAGAAGAATACAGTCCGCACGAAAGGTATTAGTTTTGAGAGCTCACCACCCTTAGCGTTTCAAGGCTTAGGGTGGTTTTTTTAATGCACCAGAAAGGAGGTGTTTTTTATGGCACTTTCGAATATTGAAAAGGAAAGTAAATACATCTACCGAATTAGAAAAACGGGAAGCATGAAGGTGGATGCTGTTGTTCTTTCTGACTATGAGACGATAGATGAAGACGCTGTAGAACAAATTAAGAACGTTGCCACTTTACCAGGGATTGTTCATTACGCCTTAGCGATGCCAGATATACATTGGGGATACGGTTTCCCAATAGGTGGAGTAGCTGCCTTTGATATAGAAGACGGTGTTATAAGTCCTGGTGGAGTCGGATTTGATATAAATTGCGGTGTCAGAATGCTTGTAGTTGAAGGACATAGTAATCTGGTAAAAGATAATTTAGAAGTGATTATTCAACGGTTGTATGAAGCAATTCCTGTGGGGGTTGGAGAGAGAAGCGAGAAGAAATTTTCAAGAAAGGAATTTAAGGAAATTGTCGAAAAAGGTGCTAAGAAGGTTATCGAATTAGGTTACGGCTACCAAGATGATTTGGAAAGAATTGAGGACTTTGGCTGTATAAGAGAGTGCGACTTTTCAAACGTCAGCGAAGAAGCTTTTGAAAGGGGTAAAGACGAGCTCGGAACACTTGGAGCCGGGAATCATTTCTTAGAGGTTCAGGAAGTTGCGGAAGTTTACGATGAAGAGGTAGCAAAGATATTAGGAGTAGAAAAGGGAATGATAACTGTACTGATCCACACAGGGAGCAGAGGATTTGGACATCAAATAGCAACGGACTACATAAAGCTGATGAGGGACAACTTAAAAGAACACAACAAAAATCTCCCTGATAAGCAATTAATAAACGCACCATTTAAAAGTGATTGGGGACAGAAATACTACAGTGCGATGAATTGTGCAGCGAATTACGCTTTTGCAAATAGGCAGATAATAACACATCTTATCAGGAAGGTTTTCAAAACTGTCTTAGGAGTAAATGTAAGGGTTATATATGACATAGCACACAACATCGCTAAAGTTGAAGAGCATGTTGTAGATGGAAAAAAGAGAAAACTGGTTGTACATAGAAAAGGAGCGACGAGAGCTTTTGGACCTGGCAATGACGTACTCCCGGAAATCTTCAAAAGAACTGGCCAGCCAGTCATAATACCTGGAAGTATGGGGACAGCTTCATACTTGCTTGTCGGTACAAAAAAGGCCGAAGAGATGACATTTGGGTCAACAGCACATGGTGCGGGTAGAGCCCTTGGAAGGAGAGAAGCAACAAGGGAACTTTCAACCGAGAGAGTCCTTAACGAGCTCAAATCCAAAGGCATAAAAATAATGGCAAAATCTAAAAAAGGTATCGTTGAGGAAGCTCCCGAAGCTTACAAAGACGTCGATAAAGTTGTTCAGATAGTCGATGAACTTGGAATATCACTCAAAGTGGCAAAATGCATCCCACTCGGAGTGATGAAGGGATGAGAAATTTTCTGAGATTTCACAAAGACAAGAATGAGTTTTACTTAACAGTTGAAGGGGTATTTTCGACTCCTTATATAGTCTTAACGCAGACAGCTATATTTACAGCAATTGCAATATACTTCGGCCTGAATGAAGTATCACTTGGATTAGCAGCCTCATTCCCGATGGCGTTTCAGATATTCCAAATTTTTGCACCATCAATAATAGAAAGGATTCCAAGCAAGAAAATCCTTCTTGGTTTTTTTAACTCGGGTAGATTTCTCTGGCTCATACTGATACCCTATCTTTTCGCAGAGCATAAGCCCCCGGAAATATTCATAACCGTTTTCGCGATAAGTCAGATATTCGCCGCTCTTGCTGGTAACGTCTGGATAAGCATTGTTTACGATACAATAAGTCCCGAGAGAAGAGGTAAGTACCTTGGTTTGAGAAATTTCTTTGTCTCATTTATGACTTTACTAACGTTTTACTCTTTCTCTTTAATAAACGACTCAGTAAAGAAACCTTACAGTTTCTTGTTAATAATACTAGCGACAGAAATAACTACCATTATATCTCTGATGGCGATAGCACCTATCGAAGAAAAGAGGTCAAAACGGGCAGGTACATTCAACGATCTAAAGATAGTGCTTTCAGACAAGAACTTTATCAAGCTCTCAAAGGCATACTTTTTTTGGAATTTTGTTGTACTCATGGCAGCACCATTTTTTCCATACCACCAATTAAATAATTTAAAATTACCAATGACATATATAAGCTACACATCTATAACGGCTTCCCTGCTCTCTATGTTATTTTATACGCTATGGGGCAAACTTGCAGATGAGTTCGGGCACAAAAGTGTGCTTATAACTGGTTTGGCAATAGTATCCATGACACCAGCGATTTGGATTTTGATGAATGAACGTGATTGGATATTGGCTCTTACGCTCGATGCTATACTGTCTGGGGTTGGATGGGCTGCTGTTAACCTTTCAATTATCACTTTACCGATGGAAACAGCTTCGACTAGCTCACCGATGTACTTTGCTGTTTTCTCGGCACTTGGTGGATTAGGTGGTATGCTTGGGTCAATGATTGGTGGGCCTATTGCGAGAATGTTCAACCATTTTGATTTTTACATTGGAGAGTTTCATATTTTCGGACTACAGATATTCTTTATCATTGAAAGTATACTCAGATATCTAACTATACCACTCTTTGCAAAGATAACGACTAAAAAGTATGTCACACCTTCAACTTTGTTCATGAACGCTATATCGATTCTCTCAGGACGCCAAGCAATAAGGATACATGAAGGAACAAGATCAGAGGTTGTTATTGGAAGGAAAAGGGTCAACAGATGGTGGTGAATGGACAAAACAAAAGCTGGGATTGATCCCAGCTTTTTTGATATTTCTTATTACTGTTTTTATTCCTTTTCAACCTTCACTGATTCAGCATATTGTTCCACTTCTGAGATTACTCCATTCTCAAAAACTATCTTTGGTGAAGGAATACCGTTGAAGTTTGTGGCATATTCTGAAGTGTATGCGCCTGTCGCATGGAAGTAAACAAGATCATCTATTGTGGTGCTTTTCGGCAACTGAGCGTCATAGTACATAACATCAACACTATCACATGTCGGACCTGCTAAAACAAATGTTTCCAATTCCTCGTCTTCTTTGCCATCAACTGTTATTCTGTATCTGATGTTTTGAATAGTTTCTGTCAAGCCATGGAATACACCTGCGTCAAGATAAAGCCATTTTTCCTCACTTTTTTGGCTTCTGAGTATAACTCTTGTAATCATTATACCCGCATTTCCAACCATCGATCTTCCAGGCTCAACTATTACTGTTATATTATCTCCAAGATACTCTTCAACTGCCTCGTTTATAACCTTTGCAATATCTTTCACCGCCGGAATACTTCTTACGTACTTGACTGGCATTCCACCACCAGTATTTATCATTGTCATCTTCACACCAAACTCTTTTGCTTCCTCAAAAACGATCGCCGCTTCCCTAATAGCCGTGCGCCAGTTTTCTGGGTTGTAGTTTTGCGAACCAACGTGGAAACTCAAACCGATAGGATTTAAGCCATTTTCCTTTGCATATTTAACAAGTTCAATGGCATGGCTTACGCTTGTACCAAATTTCCTTGTTAATGGCCAATCGGCGTCGTCTTCCATTCCATTTGTGCTGATTCTCACGTAAATATTCGATCCCGGTGCAACAGCTGCAATTTTCTCTATCTCCATTTCGGCATCTACAGCGAACATCCTAATTCCATTTTCATAAGCGAACTTTATATCTTCTGTTTTCTTTATTGTATTTCCAAAGCTCATTCTATAGGGTTCAACTCCAAGTGATAGAAGTTTTTCAATCTCGCCTCTTGATGCAACGTCGAAATAACTACCTAAATCCCTTAGAAGTTTCAGAATCTCAACGTGAGAATTCGCTTTTACTGCGTAATATACTTTACAGTTCTTAATATTCTCCACTAAGTTTAAGTAGTTCTGTCTAACTACTTCTAAATCCATTACTAAGACTGGTGTTCCGTAATTGCTTGCTATTGTTCTGAGTTTTTCCATCTCTTTTGTCCCTCCTTGTATAAATTATCGAACTTATGATAGAATATATATGCCAAAATATACATAAACATGAGTTTAAAATATTGTGGTATTATGTTACAATTCATATAACGTAACATTGGGGGGAAGGATGTGTCTAAAAAAGAACTCTTTTTTGTTATTTCGTTATTTCTTATAGGAGGTTTGTTCTTTTTTCTTTCGAGGCCTTTGATTGTAAGCTATGATTTAAGACTTTTGATACTCGGTTTCTTAATAATGGTTTTTGCCCAGTATGTGCAGATACCGATTGCCGGTGTGATATTTAATATGAAGGCATTCGCTGCGCTTTTTTTGCTTCTGTTTTTATCACCTGAAACCACAGCCCTTTTATCTATTGGTTCAATTCTTGTACAAAGGAAAATCAATTTAAAAAGTTTTGTACTGAGAAGCTCTTTTGAATTAGCGCAATATGGTTTAGCTACATTCCTTTTTAAGTTATCATCGACGGATTATTATAGGATACCGTTATTTTCAATATCTTATTTTTCTTTAAACTCGATTCTTACAGTAATTTATGTAAAGTCATTTGCAAAGGTCTCTGTGAAAAAGTTTTTTCGGGTTACAGCCGTTGTGTTCTTACTTGGCATTTATAGTTCGGCAATACTTACAACCGCGTACCTCTTTTTAGAATCAAAATTCACAAATTTATCTTTCACATTGCTGCTCTATGCTGGTTTTTTGATCCAGCTGTATTACACTGTGAACGCTCAGGTGTGGTATCAGGAATTACAATATGAGAAGGAACAGATATCAAGGGAAACAGAAAATCTACTTAAGATGCCCAAGATACTTGAGAGCTTTGGAACAGAGGATGTAGATACTATATTGTCAAAGCTGTTAGAAGTAACTTGCAAAATGACAGGATTTTCCGTCTCTTTAATGAGTCTTTTCGACAATAGGACTGGAAAGGTAGTAAGAATATCTAAGTATGGTATTACAGACGAGGATTTTGCTATTATAAAGCAAAAGCAACCAGACATAAAAGACACAATTCTCTTAATGCAGAGCCGGTTTGATATAGGAGGTGCTTTCTTCATACCTAAGGGAAGCTTAGCGCTTGATGAAGAATATACATTTAAACCTTTAGATTATGCCAAACTCGATGCAGAAAACGCATGGGATCCCGACGATTTATTTTTAGTTCCTATAGTATACAGTAACAGGATCATAGGTTATATAAGCTTTGATAAACCTTCCAACGGACTTAGACCAACAAAAAGAGAAGTTGAATTGGCAAAATTTTTTGCCTGGCAGATATTGCAGATACTGAAAGATAGCCATTACAGTATTCTTTTTACAAGCCCTTACGGTAAAGAGATAAGTTTATCTTCTTTGATGGAGGAAATATCAAAGGCTATAATGTCAAATAGATCATTTACTTTGGTTTACCTTGATATCGATAGTTTCGAAAAAATCAATCTGGAAAAGGGTTTTAGATTTGGAGATGAACTCATCAGACATGTACAACATACATTAGAGCAAGAGGTGAAAACATTCGGCGTTTATTCTCATCTTGGTGACGAATTTATGGTACTCCTTTGGACGAAAAGCAAGTCAGACGGAATGCTCGTTGCAGAAAAGGTTGTCGAAAGTGTTAAGGAAAGATACCCCGGTATAACGTTCACGGGAGCCATTGTAAAGTACCCAGCTGATGCAACTGACTTAAATGGTATATTGTCCAAAATCAGGACCGCACTAATTGCTGGAAAAAAATCTGGTGGAGGAAGGATAGTAAATATATGAAACGCGTTGCGATAGAATTTTCGTACGATGGGACAGATTTCTTTGGCTATCAAAGACAAAACGATGTGAGAACAGTTCAGGGCGAATTGGAAAAGGCACTCGAACGTGTTTTCAAGACTTCAATTCAAACATATGCAGCCGGTAGAACTGACACAGGGGTACATGCAAGCGGTCAAGTAGCATCGTTCGATATCCCTTCAGAAAGACTTAGTGAACTAGATATTAGAAACGCCATCAATGCAAACTTACCAAGAGATATCTATGTGAAGAAAGCTTGGTTTGTACATGAGAATTTTAACCCAAGGTACGAAGCGAAAAAGAGGATATACCACTATTTCATTTTGAATTCCAAAAGTAACGACATATTTTTAAGACGATATACTTGGTGGTTTCCATATAAATTGAATGTAGAGGCTATGCGTGAAGCTGCTACTTACTTAGTTGGAGAGCATGATTTTACAGCGTTCAGCAAGAGGGGAGAAGATGATACAAATCCTATCCGAACCATCAGTGCTTTGCGTATACTACGTTTAAAAAAAGATCTTATACTGATAAGAGTCGAAGGAATCTCGTATTTAAGAGGCATGGTTAGAAGTTTAGTGGCTAATTTAATAAAAGTAGGAACAAATCAATGGAAACCAGAACATATTCTGGAGGTGTTAGAATCGAAAGATCGATCAAAATCCGCTGGATTGGCACCTGCGCATGGATTGTTCTTATACAAAGTGTTATTTTAGCTTTCAATTTTCTCGGCATATATTTGCCAGACAGAATTTTAAATGAACAATCCAAAGAAGTGATTGAAAAGTGGTACTCGCTTCCACGTGTAGGTATTAAATCAAGGAATATTTCAGTTCAAATTAGAACCTTAGTATCTACAAATCTCGTAAAATTTGGTATAGCACCGGATTATTCAATAAATTTTGAAAGTACAACTACTGAATACTTATTTGAGCAAGAAGATGCAAGTTCTACTAATGTAAAATACCTTGGGGTGCTTGAGGTAACCGAGAACGTTGATGAGATAGCACTAAATTTTGGTGAAAAATCTTACGTGCTTCCAAAAGAAATTTTTGTAGAGAATGCAAGTGCGATACTGAAATCCATTTTTAATGTTGATATTCATCGAGAGAAAGCAGAAGACTTGAAAACAATTGTTTTTATACCTAATTCTGAGATATTATATGTGTCGTCGTACGGAAAGATCCCAATAATAGTGGTTGAAGACAAGCTGAATTTTTACGAACACTATATAACTATTGATGGTAGCACTTACCGAAGTGGTGTTCTGACAACTACAAACAGCAGGCAAATTCAGGTGGAAGAAATCCCGATTCTATTATCAACTAATTTTTTGATGACAAAGTCTTATACAATATCATTGGGAACTAAAAAGTATAGTTATAATCAATCCGTTCCTGTCTTTGGCTGGAATAAAATAATCTTGTATTCAGACGGAAGCATTACCGACACGACATTGAGTTGGAGACTAAAAGTATCGAACACTCCGTTGGATTTCTTACTCAATGAAGACAGATTTTATGTACTCGATATTTCTGGAAATGTTTATTCAGTGAACTTAAAAACCAGAAAAGTCAACCATCTGGGTGGTGTTGAAGGAGCTTTCAAGTTTTCTAAACACGGAAGCGACGTATTTCTATGTAGTCAAAACTTATGCTATCATGTAAGAGAAACCTCTTTGGAGAAGGTAGATCAACACCATATCGAAGAAAGTGAAGCACATTTCTTTTATCCGAGCATAAGTAGCTTACAAAATACTGGTTTCGGCGTATTTCTTGGAAAGACTTTCTTAGGCAATGAACTAATCTTCATTTATGTTTTGAACGACAAACTAAGAATTCTTACGGATGTGGGAACATGGGAAGTATTTCTGAAAGAGTGAGACTCGATATAGCATTACTGCACAAAGGCTTCGCAGAGAGCAGGACAAAAGCACGTCAGATCATCGAGACGGGCAATGTTGTAGTAAACGGTAAAGTATGTACCGACCCGTCAAAATTAATAAAAAAAGACGACTCAATCTATCTATTGAAAGAGCTTAAATATGTTAGTCGAGCTGGATATAAACTTGAAGGATTATTTAACGAATATAACATAGAATTAAAAGACAGGATCGCGTGTGACATAGGTAGTTCAACGGGCGGATTTGTTGACTTTTTGCTCCAACATGGTGTCAAGAAAGTATATGCTGTGGATGTTAACACAAAACAATTACATCCAAAAGTAGCCACGGATCCAAGAGTATGCAAGATCGAAAAAAATGCGAGAGAACTGCACTTTGAAGATATTGGGGAAAAGGTGGACGTAGTAACTGTAGATGTGTCTTTCATCTCTGTAACCAAGTTACTTAAACCAATTAAAAGTCTTTTAAATTCGAACGGGCATGCTATAATTTTAATAAAACCACAGTTTGAAGTTGGGCACAAGCACTCTGGAGTGGTAAGGAAGAGAGAACTCCATGTAACGATCTTGGAAAATCTTCTCGATGAATTTATTCATGAAGAATTTATCCCAGATTATTTAACGTATTCAAAGATTCTTGGAGGAGATGGGAATATAGAATTCTTCCTTGTAGTCAGATATTATGGAGAAGCGTATTCTGAACCTGAAACGATTAAACAGAATATAATGAAGGTTGTTAACAACGCCTGGGAGGAACACCACAAATGATCACAGCATACGCCAGAAGAATCATAATACTTTTGATTACATTTTCATTCATTACATTATCGTTCGCCGATAACGACATATTGGACTTAGTACACAAAGATTATGACTTTGTGTTAAGAATATCTCAAGCAGGTTCCTGGTACGATGAGATCAAAAAAGTCCCTTTCTTCTCGTTTATATTTGGAAGAAAGGGTCTCGGATTTGAAGATGCATTCATGAGGATTTTGGAAGACATGCGGTACAAGACAGGTGTGTTACCATCGGTAGTGCAAGACGCTATCTCTAAAGATATTATCTTTGCTTCCAAGGGTGCAGAAATAAACTTTACCGAGATAATATCGTTCGACTTGAATTTTTACTTTGATTTCGTTAAGTCAATTGCTACAAATAGTTTCTTAGCTTTCCAAACAAACAGTCCAGCGCAATTTGTAAAGGCTTTGTCGTTCTTACTATCTGTTAGCTACAAGACTCTTGGAAATAATCAATACATACTTGGAGACTCTTTATATTGTGGATTTACTGGAAAATATTTCATAATAGCTGGAAGTAAAACCACTTTGGAGCTTGCTTTGAAGACCTCAAAAACCCAGGAAATGCAGTTATCAAAGATAACGAAAGTATTTGACCGATTAAGGTCAGGAACATTCTTTATAAGTGGATATGCAAAACCGAATGTAATCAAGTTGAATTTACCAGGTGTATCCCAGATAGATGCTGAAGATTCGGAGTATATTCTTTTCTATTCTACAGTATCCGCAGGTAGTTTTTACGCGACTTTTGAACAAAAAAACAAGAAAGAGGCAGTTAGCAAAAAGGTAACCGAAAATCTTGGGAACATTCCATTTGCTTGGAACTACTACTTGTCAACACCAGCTGGTAATACAGACGAAGTAATCAATTCTATCAACCAATGGTTTCAAGGTACATCAAGTGATATGAACAGATTTCTATATTTTGCATCGACTCTTTCAAAATCTTCAACGAACGTGCACACTGTTGGGCGCATAGATACTGGAGATTTCCTGTTTATCTTTGATAATTACACAGGCAAAAACCTTGAAACAAGTGTATCAAAAATAGGAGGTATCTATGACAGCCAAAAACAAGAATGGATCCTGAACCTTCAGGGTAATATAAAGCTTTATATTTACAGTATTTCGAACAGAGTTTTTATTGGAACTTTGGAAAGATCTAAGTACGAGCTGTACGACAAAACTCGCACGAGATTTAAAGATGTTCCGACTTATTTTGATTTTTCTAAAATTTCAGCATACGAATTTAAACTTTTTATCGATATTAGTGATATAATTAAGTCGACAATAGGGTTTAATGTACCATCCAAGTTGCTTATGTGGAAATATAACTCAGGGTATTTTAGTTATTATAAGATAGTAATATCCTAAAGCCCGAAAAAGGAGGGATACTCATATGGGTGAATACAATGAATATCTGAGTGTTTTTATCGATGAATCAAAAGAATATATTCAGCTTCTAAATGACTCGCTTCTCGAGTTAGAAAAAAATCCATCAGACATGGAACAAATCAATAGAGCTTTTCGGGCACTTCACACACTAAAGGGCATGGCCGGAACCATGGGATTTGAGAAACTTGCCAAACTGTGTCACAGAATGGAAAACTATCTTGAGGCTGTGCGTGGAGGAAAGGTAGAAATATCAAGCAATGAGCTTGATTTCTTATTCGCTGGTCTTGATATGATTGAAAAGATGATTGCAGAAATTATGAGCAGTGGCACAGACAATATAAGCGAAGATATCAACGGACTTGTTGAAATCTTCGAAAGGATAGCCAAAGGCGAAACAGTTTCTAAGGAAGTTCAAAAGGCAGAAAAGAATGTGCGTGAAGAAGAAAAAGTTATGGAGTCAAAAGATGTAGCAGATACATTCGCGCAAGAAGTAGTGAAGGACGTACTTGAAGAAGCAGCGAAGAAAAATATACCTGCATATCATATTGTTGTTACGCTTCAAGAAGGGACCCAGCTAAAATCTGCCAGAATGTACATGGTTTTCCACTCGCTGGAAGAACTTGGCGTAGAAATAATCCACTCAATTCCTTCTGTGGAGGATATAGAAAATGAGAAGTTTGACCTATCTGTTGAACTGATTGGTGTTGGTAATGTACCGCAAGAAAAAATCTATGAAAAGCTTATGAACGTCTCCGAAGTCAAGAATGTAGTTGTTAAGCCACTTAAGCAGGTGGCAGCGAAGTCTGAGCAAACTGGTAAAAAAGATGAGAGAGTAACCGAAGAACAAACAAAAGAGCAGAAAAAAGTCAAAGTAACACAGACTGTGAGGGTAGATACTGAAAAACTTGATACTCTCATGAACTTAATGGGAGAACTTGTGATAGCGCGAAGTCGAATTGCAGATATACTCAAGAAATACAATATCAAAGAAGTCGATGAATCCTTGGCACAGCTTAGCAGGATTACTTTGGACTTGCAAAACGTCGTTATGAAGGTCAGAATGGTTCCTATCGAATTTGTGTTTAACAGATTCCCAAGAATGGTAAGAGATCTGTCAAGATCGTTGAACAAAGAGATAAATTTTGTCATGGAAGGTGAAGAGACAGAACTCGACAGAACTTTCGTGGAAGTTATAGGTGATCCATTAGTACATCTCATAAGAAACGCTATAGACCATGGAATCGAAACGAAAGAAGAAAGAATAGCCCTTGGAAAACCACCGATCGGCACGGTAAAACTATCTGCTCGCCATGAAGGAAACAACGTAGTTATAGAAGTTGAAGACGATGGAAGAGGAATGAGTAGAGAAAAGATACTTAAAAAAGCTGTTGAAAGAGGATTAATAACTGAAGAAAAGGCCGCAGGAATGCCTGATGAGAAGATATTTGACTTTATATTCCTACCCGGATTCTCAACCAAGGAACAAGTGAGTGAACTTTCTGGCCGAGGAGTAGGGATGGATGTTGTAAAAAACACTGTGGATTCGCTAAATGGCTCGATCTCAATTGAGAGTAAAATAGGAAAAGGTACGAAGGTAACTATAAGATTACCTTTAACACTTGCTATCATCCAGGCGTTGCTTGTCAAAGTAAATGAATACGTCTATGCCATTCCTATATCGATAATTGACAGCACGTTAATTATAAGTTCTGAAGACATAAAAGTGGTTCAAAACGAAGAAGTTATAGTCATACGCGGTGAGGTTATACCTTTGATTAAACTGTGGCACGTGTTTGAAATGAAACACGAAGAAACACCCAAGGAAATGAACGTTGTTGTCGTAAAGTCAGGTACGAGGAAGTACGGTCTTACAGTTGATACATTAATAGGACAAGAGGATATAGTTATTAAATCACTTGGAAAGATATTCAGCGACGTCAGAATATTCAGTGGCGGTGCCACACTCGGTGATGGTAGTATCGCACTAATATTAGACGTAGCAAATATTGTTGAAAATATTTAGAAAAGAGAGGTGACAGAAATGAGCGATAAGATCATGGAATTCGAAGTGCTTGTTTTCAAAGCTCTCAATCAGGAAATGGCAATTGACGTTGAAATGGTGGAAATTGTAATAGAAAAAACAGAAATAACACCAGTACCAAGAGCAAGAAAAGTAATAGAAGGTGTGATTAACCTTAGAGGAAAGATAGTCCCGGTAATAAGCTTGCCATTGTTATTGTCGAGCAATGCAGAAAGTAACTATAAAAAGATCATAATCGTAAAAATTGAGGATGTTGAATTCGGACTAATGGTTGACGAGGTTATAGGCGTTCTTAGAACCAGTAGCAATGAACTTGAGACAAATTTAGGAAAAATGAATACATACGGCAAAAAAGCGAAAGGTCTTATAAAGAAAGATATGAGATTGATAGTTTATCTTAACCTGGAAGAAATATTAAAAGAGATTATAGGTTCGGAGGTGGCATAAGATGGCACGTGTTTTAGTTGTTGATGATGCAGCTTTCATGAGGATGATGCTCAAAGATATACTTACAAAATCAGGACATGAAGTTGTGGGAGAGGCTGCTAATGGCATCGAAGCGGTTGAGAAATACAAAGAACTAAAACCAGATGTAGTAACTATGGATATTACAATGCCCGAAATGAACGGAATCGATGCAATAAAAGAAATTAAGAAAATTGATCCGAACGCGACAGTGATAGTGTGTAGTGCTATGGGTCAACAAGCAATGGTTATAGAAGCAATACAAGCTGGTGCAAAAGATTTCATAGTTAAACCTTTCCAAGCAGCAAGGGTAATAGAAGCTGTTCAAAAAGTCTTGAAATAATATCTTTGAAATTTTGAATTCGAGGAGAGATAAGAAATCGAGAATTTAATAAGTTTCTTTATAGGACTTATTCTAATAATCTTGGTTTTGGTATTCACATATTGGTTCTTGAGAAGGAAGCTCCCCACAACTGTTGGGGGGCGTTTTGCTAAAGTACTAAGCAAAATCTACATAGACCGAACAACATACTTGGTTTTGGTAAGAATACTGAAAGAATATTACGTGATATTAGTCAGTCCAAACTACGCACAGGTACTGAAAAAACTAGACATGATAGATGAAGGAGAGATAGAAAAGTTAGAATCCGGAAAAAGTTTTGAGGATATTCTTAGTAAACTCGTTGGTGGTAAGAAATGAAAAAGTTCCTTACAATATTCTTCTTAATCCTTCTTTTTACATCGTCCTTTCCTCAGGATGAAGTTCCATTACCTGGAATAAGTATTCAAGTCAATCCCAATCAATCACCAAGAGACTTAGTCGCTACTTTGGAAATACTTTTGGTGCTAACTGTTCTTACGTTAGCACCCAGTATTTTGATGCTGTTTACTTCATTTACAAGGATAATAATTGTATTTTCTTTTGTCAGAAACGCACTCGGAACTCGTCAAGTTCCACCAAACCAGGTTCTTATTGGTTTAGCATTGATTTTAACATTTTTTATCATGCAACCTGTGTGGAACGATATAAACAATTCTGCGCTTCAACCTTATATGGACGGAAAGATAACATATCAAGAATTCTTCTCAAGGACTATGGGCATTGTAAGAACATTTATGATTAAAGAACTTGTCAACCATCACAACGAAGACAATGTTTTTGTACTTTCACGAGCTTTGAATCAAAACGTGGATAGAGTAGAGGATGCGTCTGATTCGCTATTGACTTCAGCATTCATTTTGGGTGAAATAGAAATCGGTTTCAAAATGGGAATTTTAATCTACATACCTTTCATAATCATAGACATGGTTGTAGCAAGTATTTTGCTTTCCTTAGGTATGATAATGATTCCACCGGTTTTAGTCTCTCTACCTTTCAAGATATTAGTATTTGTCCTTGCTAATGGGTGGGAATCTGTAATAGTTAGCTTGGTAAAGAGTTTTGCTGGTTAGAAAAGCGCTCGAATAAAAAGAAAAGGGGACGTATGTCCCCTTTTTGTTCTTCGTATCCACATCATCTACCTAAGACTTTCATCATAGGCATGTTAAGAGTAAAGAGTGGTTGAGGATTACTAATAACAGATATATCGTATATTATCAAGCCATTATCAGTTGATGCATAAAGGTACTTACCATCAGAACTAACACTAAAGGCATACGTCATGCCTGAAAACCTTACATCTGCGATGACGCTCTTTGAGAAAACGTCGATTATCTTGTAACCGTAACTACCACATGCTACAAAAATCTTGTCGGCATACCAAGTGATATCTCTTGCTGGCGCACTTTCAAACAGCGGGGTTGATGTCAAATTATCTTCAGAGCCACCTATAAGATTTACGCCGTTTTTATCCAAAATCCATACCCCATTGTACTCACCATCTGCCACGAACAGCCTGTCGAAATATTTATCTGAAATTATTTTTAAATCATTCCCTGGGTTATACTTTTTCAAAGTATAACCCCCGCTTTGTGACTCTGTAACTAAGTAGTACCTTGTTAGTATTGTTTTTTGTTCACTCAGGTCGGCTGATAGCCTCATACTTCCCGCGCTTCCGAGAGCAACTAAGACAGAAATAACATCTTTGCTCTTTGAAAGAGTGTCTATTACAAGTTCTATTGAATATGGTTCAACAAATTCCGTAATTCCAGAAAAGTATGGTATATCCTGATCTATTGTATTTGGAAGAGTTATAGTTTTGTCCAATGATGGTGAAATACCATGCATATACCGTGCAACTATATTGTTCGTCCCATTATTTGCAAGAACATACACATTATTGTTGGCATCTACCACAAAATCATATACTTTTGCATATGAACTTAGATCAAGAGACGTAAGAGTGGAAAAATTGAGCGTACTCATACTAAATGAATAAAGAGTTATTGTTTTATTACTTAGAACGCCTACAGTTGGATTCGATACATATGGATTAATTTTCAGTTTTGAAAAATTACCAATTATCTTATCGCGAACAACTGGATTTTTTGGTTCTCTAACATCAACGACATATAGCCCTTCACTATCAATACCATCATGAACAAATCCATCACCAATTAAAAAGATGAATTTATTATGGTACTGATGGATAACTGAACGGTAAACCTTATTCGGTTCATGAAGCTTGTAACTTCCTCCTTCTAATCTGAATGTCCACAGTCCCTTTGATTCATCAAATACAAAACAATAACCCTGTGAAAAGTAAAAATCCCTGAGGTTGCTGCTTGGCATATACTTAATCAAACGTACAGTAGAACCATCCCATACGTAGAATTTGTCCATTGTTAAAATGTACATCTTCTCATCATGAATTTTAACCTTCCTGACAGGTGTATCAAAATCAAAATTCACAGGAGTTACAACCGAGGAAGATAATATTGGAATATTTACTATTCCAACCGTATATCCTGAGCCATATGCCAAAGTATACTTTCCGTCAAAAATACCTATATCCAAAGTACTATAGTCACCAGGTATAACATTCTTGATGTCTCTGATTGTCAAATTTGGAATTGAACTCAAATCCAACTCGAATATTCCACCTAAATCTGCAGCTATGTATGCCTTGTCTGCGAACAAGACTATATCGTTTATCCTTCCTTGAGTTATGTCAATAGAGTTCTTCATCTTTAAGCTGTTAGTTGATTCTATTTGCGTTTTCAGAATGGGTAGCTTGTATGAAAATATTTTTTCGCCAAATTTATAACTGTCATATGTTGGTGAGGAGGGAACCGTTAGATTAAGAACTTCAATCTTATCATAACCAACCCCCACTACTGCATAATTCTTGTAAACCCTAATAACGGAAAGATTAGAATCAAAAGAAATTTCATTGCTATTGACTGGTTCTGATTTATCACGAGCATTAACAACAATTAATTTCTTTCCACTGATAGCATAAATGTAATCTTCAACAACATCAAAATCAGTTATCTCAGAATCATAAACAAAACTTCCAACGGTATTTAAGGAATCTAAAGTCGTTGCTTTCAAAATTGCTATCATTCCCTTTCCCGAAAAATCCCTACCCAGTGAGTATAGATATCTTTCTCTTAAGTTTGTCGTAAAAATAACCCAGTCAGTTGCTGAAGCTCTCGCAGTATCGTAAGCCGTTACAGTAGCAACGTATGTTGTACTATTTTTCAAGTTTGGAACGATAATTTCTGTTGATTTTGTGTTCTGTAGTTTAAGAATTTCTTCAGAGCTTCCGTATTCCGCAACAGCAACATCGTAAGTTAAAACATCTCCAGCATTTTCGTCCTTACCCTGGAATCTCAATATAAGGCTTGATGGTGTTATCTCATTCATGAATGGCTGTAAAATTGTAATTTTAGGAGGTGTGTTTTCTTCTTGGATGCCACCACTTCCCTGAATCTCAAATGAATATTCCGTTTGAGAAACTTCGTCAAATTCATCAGTAGCTTGCGCCACTATTCTATACACACCCTGCGTAAATCCGGTAACGCTTATTATTCCCTCGGCAACATTACCGACTTCTTTGCCATCTTTGTACAACTTCACATTTTTGAATTTAATTTGGTCACCATCTGGTTCAACAATAGATATAGAAATCTCTGTATCACTTTTTTTCTTTATTTCAATTACAGGCTTTTGATTTTGAATTTTTATTGGAACTTCCAGTGTAGCACTTCTTCCTGACGCAGCCACAGTCATTGTCAAAACATGTTGATTAATGAAAAATTCCTTTGTAAGGTTCAACTTAGCGTTGTAATTCTTAAGTGTTATAAAATTAGTTGTTGTAGCACTTTCAAGAGAAATCCCGTCAAGTTTATATGAGTACGCATAAGTTCCTTGCGTTTTCATATTTACTGTTATTTGTTTTGAACGAACTACCTCGATTGGAGTCGTAAACTCAGTATACGTTCTACCATCATAACTAATACTGGCAAATTCTGGTTTTGGTGAATACGTACAGGATGCTAATAATAAGACAAATAGAAAGAGAAGAATTTTCAAAAGCTTAGAATCTCTCATAGATATCCCCCCGATTTTACAGTGTTTGAAAAATTATATTGTTTTGTTATAATTTAATCGTGTTGATCTAACTGTTTCAGCAAGGAGGTTATGCTATGACTTTAGAAGTCTTCTTAGATGTTGTCAAGCATGGTATACAACTCTTGTTAACTTTAATCACACCTCCATTGCTTATAAGCCTTATTGTTGGAATCCTTATAAGCATTTTTCAAGCTGCTACACAAATCCATGAACAGACATTAACCTTTGCTCCAAGGATACTTGTTGTGTTCTTAACGTTGATGTTTCTCTTTGGTTGGATGATCGAGAGTATGCTTGATTTTTTCAGAGACATACTTGATTTTTTCAGAGACATAATAGAAAAGTATATGTCAATGATTTAAACTCTTGGTTCTCAGTTCAAAATGCTCTACGATTCTCCTATGGATTTCGTTAATATCATCATTACCATCTATTATAACAAAATTCTTATTGTTTTTTGCTAACTTCAAGTATGTTTCTCTGACGATTTCGAAAAACTTTGCCCCTTCTTTTTCAATGCGGTCCTTTTGGTTTTTTTCAAGTCTTTGAATAGCAATTTCAACAGGAATATCGATGAAGAAGATTAAATTTGGATATACGTTGTCTGTTGCAAAGTCGTTGAGCCGCTGGACAATTTCAACACCAAGCCCTCTTGCTCCGCCTTGGTAAGCCACACTTGAGTCAGCAAATCTATCTGCTATGACTATTTCTCCTCTCTTCAGAGCTGGTTTTATAACTTCTTCAACAAGCTGTGCTCTTGAAGCTAAGAAGAGTAAAAGCTCGCTCCTTGAATTCATGTCTTCATTTATAAGAATTTCCCGTATTTTTTCACCTAACTTTGTGCCACCCGGTTCTCGAACAGTAGTATACTTAAATCCCCTCTTCTTAATATACTCGGCAAAAAGTTGTATTTGTGTGCTCTTTCCACAAGCATCAATGCCTTCGAAAGCAATAAACATTGGCATTCCTCCTTCTGTTAAGCAAGTTTCAAAAATATTCTATCATATGGTAGAATTAAATTGAATGATTATCAAACATGTTGGGGGTAGAAATATGAGAATAGGAATTGTCGGTGCGGGCGTTGTCGGAAGCCTTATAGCAAGGGAATTATGCCGGTACGATGTTGAGGTTATCATTTTCGAAAAAGCTTCTGATGTAGGAATGGGAGTCACGAAAGCTAATTCAGCCATTGTGCATGCCGGTTATGATGATGAGCCAGGTACTGTTCGCTCCAAGTTCTGTGTTCCAGGAAATGCGATCTATTCGGAACTTTCTAAAGAATTACAATTTGACCTCAAAAGAATAGGTTCCTTGGTGCTTGCTTTCAAAGACGAAGAGCTTAAGACGCTTGAAGAGCTATACAAGCGTGGCGAGCAAAATAATGTACCTGGAATAGAGATTTGGGATAGAGATAAGATACTGGCATATGAACCAAACGTAAATCCGGAAGTTATAGCAGCACTCTGGGCACCTACAGCTGGTATTACCGAACCATGGATGGTTGCAATGGCAGCGGTAGAAAATGCCATTCAGAATGGTGCAAAGCTTTATTTGAATACAGAAATACTTGACATATCTACTGTAGACGGAAAAATAAAGAAAGTGATTACAAACATTGGAGAATTTGAAGTAGACGCTTTGGTCAATGCAGCCGGTATGTATGCGGATGAAATTGCGAAAAAAGCGGGCGCAGAATACGTGCCACTTCATCCACGTAAAGGAGAATACATTCTCTTAGACAAGCAAGAATTCGGAGGTTTTGTAAAAAGTGTACTCTTCCCGACGCCTTCAATTCTCGGAAAAGGTACACTCGTGACCCCAACCGTTGATGGTGGAATATTAGTTGGCCCAACTGCCGTGGATTTGCCACCTGAAAAAGAGTTTAGGGAAGATACCTCAACAACCTTCGAAGGCTTCGAAGCCCTAATGTCAAAAGCTTTGAGAATGACCCCTCTCATCGATTTCAGAGCCTCGATAAAAACGTTTGCTGGTTTAAGGCCAGAAAGTCCGCAAAAGGACTTTTTCATTGGTAGAACGAGCGTTTTCGGATTTTTCAACGTCATGGCTATGCGTTCTCCGGGCTTGACTGCAGCACCAGCTATAGCCAAGTACATTGTTGAGGAAATCCAAGAAGCTATGGGAGAAAATTTCACAACTAAGAAAGACTTTAACCCTTTAAGGGAAAGAATTAAGAAATACGCAGAACTTCCACCTGCTTTGTGGGACGAGGAAATACGGAAAGATCCTCTTGCTGGAAAGATGATATGTTTTTGCAATAAAGTGACTGAAAAAGAAATTCTTGAAGCTATAAAGAAAGGTGCCAAAACAATCGATGGAATAAAGTTCCGTACAAGAGCCATGTTTGGAAGTTGCCAAGGCGGATTTTGCATGCACAGAATAATGAAGATATTAGCGCGTGAATTGAATATAGATATATCAGAAATAAAACTGAGAAGTGAAAAAAGTCAAATTCTCAACGGGCGGGTGAGGGAAATATGACCGAGAAAAATATAGATGTTTTAGTCATCGGTGCAGGTGCAGCAGGTCTTGGCGCTGCGATTGGCGCAGCCCGGGAAGGAGTTAACAATGTTGTTATAGTAGAACGAGATGATAGAAGTGGTGGAATTTTAAATCAATGTATCCATAACGGGTTCGGATTGCACTATTTTAGGGAAGAGTTGACAGGACCTGAATATGCCGAGCGCATAAAAAGTATAGTCGCACAGTATCCAAATATCGATGTAAAAGTCGAACAATATGTCCATCAGATCGATCACAGAAGGAAAGAAGTCATCGTGGCTTCAACCGAAGGTATAACAATTTACAGGCCAAAGTCTTTGGTAGTTGCCACTGGTGCAAGAGAAAGACCTATGGGCGGCGTTTTGGTGCCAGGTACAAGACCTGCCGGTGTATTCACAGCTGGTGTTGCGCAAAGGTTCGTAAACTTAGAAAACAGGTTACCAGGTAAACGAGCTCTTATAGTAGGTTCTGGAGATATAGGACTGATTATGGCAAGAAGGTTGACTTTGGAAGGTGTTGAGGTTGTTGCGGTAGTAGAACGTATGCCATATCCTGGCGGTCTGGAAAGAAACATACGACAGTGCCTGAAAGATTTTGATATCCCACTTTACCTTAGCCATACAGTCGTTGGTATTTACGGCAAAGAGAGGTTAGAGGAAGTTGTGATAGCACAGTTAGACGAAAGTTTTAAGCCTATACCGGGAACTGAGAAAAAGTTTAAAGTTGATACATTAGTTCTCTCGGTTGGTCTCATTCCACAATCGACACTTTTCAAAGATTTCTTAAAAATAGACCCCTGGACTAAGGGTATAGTTACATCGAGTAGTGGAAGGTCATCTTTGAATTGGGTATTTGCAGCAGGTAATTGTACTGTCATATATGATTTAGTTGACTGGGTCACAGATGAGGGAACAATCGCTGGAAAATTTGCTGCTATGTATGCTAAGAACAATTGGGAACCAGCAAGATTTTTTGTTGAGAAAGGTACAAACGTTGGGATATTATTCCCTTCATGGTATGAAGAAGGAACGAACCTTAACCTGTATCTGAGAGTTAAAAAGCCGATTGCAGAGGGAACAATAAGAGTTAAGCAAAGAAACAACTTGCTTTACAGTAAGAAACATCTCAACCTACTCCCGAGTGAGATGGTGAGTATAAAGATTCCGGAATCCAAACTTGGTAGCGGTGACATACTCGTGGAGGTGTTAGAATGATAACTGAAGAAATGGTGTGCATAATGTGTCCACTTGGCTGTAGACTAATTGTGACAAAAGAAGACACTGGAGAAATTAAAGTAACGGGTAATAAATGTCCAAGAGGTGTTGAATACGGAAAGCAAGAAATGACAGAACCGTTGCGAATTCTAACCTCAAGTGTACTTGTTATAAACGGCGAGATTCCATTAGTTTCAGTAAAAACAACCAAACCTGTTCCAAGAAGACTGATAAATGATATTATGAAAATACTTAAACAAACGAAAGTCCAAGCACCTATCAAAGCTGGTGAAGTAATTATAGAAAACATACTTAACACGGGAGTTGATATAGTTGCAACAAGAAATGTCGAAAGAATTTGAAGAATCAGAAAGGAGTTTCCTGGATTTTCTTCCAAAACCTAATGTAAATCCAATAGAGCTCTCAACAGATACACTCGCCTACCTTGGTGATGCAATTTTTAATCTATTCATAAAAATATATACATTAAAAGACTGGAAAGTTAGAGAATTACACAAAGCAGCGAGTAAATACGTTTCAAGAGAAGGACAGAGCAGATTTCTTAAAACACTCTTGCCTTTGCTTACTGAAGAAGAACTCGATATAGTAAGAAGGGGCGTGAACAGTAAGGGAGCAAGAAAGCATGGTAATGACCGCTTTTATATGGAAAGCACAGGATTTGAAGCTCTAATTGGTTATCTTTATTTAGTTGACCAAAAGAGACTAGCCTTTCTTTTGAAGGAGGGAATAAGATGGGTAGAAGTGTGATTATCGACGGTTCAATCGTATATACGGATTCTAGTGAAATACTTAGTAACCCAGGTTTTGAAGCACTTCTGAGAGAGTATATAGACGTTTTAAAAGAAAGGAATTCTCCGCTATTAAGAACTTTAGAAGCCTTTCGAATTGGCGAAGATTATGACATTAGGCATATAGTTGAATACCTTCATTTACTCACCTTACGGAATATCCGCGAGATAACTACTATTATAAATTACGTTAATCCTGAGGATTTAGCAAAATTCGTTGAGTCTTTTTACTCTTTTTGGAGAAATAAACACAGATTTATGATGAAAAGAGAAAGCTATACGTTAGATAGTGCAAGAAAAACGAGCATTGTGTTTACTGCAGCAATGGTTGCTGAAGAATTTAAGAATTTAGTCAGAAATCTCTACAGGACAATAATGAAAAATATAATTTCAGATAATACAAATATAATACGTCAGTTGCCGAGCGGCGCACAGGTTACTTTCCTTGTAGACACATTCGAGTGCACCCAAGAAAAATTGAGACACTTTGATAACGTTCCTGTCATCTGGGGTGCTATTTTTGATCCGCCTGTTATATTCTATACTAAATCAAACAAGAGAAAAGGAACACTTCCTGTCGTTGAGAATAGAGTATTAGATAGGATAAAGTTGCCAAATAAAGAACGTGATTGGTACTTGGTGCCAATTTTAGCTGCAGAATTATTAATCTATATTTATGTCCACAAGGAATTCTTGTCACATGCCGCAGGTCTTGGAAATCTCTTTCAGTTTGCAGAGCTTATAGACATGAAGAGCAAGCAAGTTTCAGGTGTTCTAATATTCGGGTTACAACCAGAATTGATACCAGACTATAAACCAGAATGGAAAAACGGTGTGATATTCAAGGAAGAAAACACATACATTGGTGTGATTCCAGCCCTTGATGAGAATGATTATTTTGGATACATGAAAAAAACAATACTTACGCTTCACAATTTGATAAGGGTTGATCAAGGAAAACTTCCAATCCATGGTTCAATGGCGAGGATAGTTTTGAAAAATGGCAAGAGTGCAGTCGCGATGTTCGTAGGTGACAGCGGAGCTGGTAAGAGTGAAACATTAGATGCATTGAACAGATTAGAAGAAGTGGCTTATGTTGACGTTATAATCGATGACATGGGCTCTTTAGACATCGTAAATGGTAGAGTTGTAGCCTACGGAACGGAAACTGGAGCGTTCGTAAGGCTTGATGATTTACCGCCAGGATACGCTTACTACACAATGGACAGAAGTATATTTATGAATCCAGATAAGATAAATGCACGAGTTATAGTACCATTCAACAATTATAAAGAAGTGATAACGCCAACGCCAATTGATTTTTTCTTCTATGCGAACAATTACACAGAAACCGATAACGATGAGGATAGGATCGTCTTCTTTGACGATGTAGAAAAGGCACTTGAAGTATTCTCGGCTGGGCGTCGTATGTCGAAAGGTACAACTTCAGAGGAAGGAATGACAGAAAGTTACTTTGCTAATCCATTTGGCGCCGTACAAAGAAAAGAGGCACACCACAAAATTGCACAGGTATTCATGAAAAAGATGTTCGAAACCGGGGTGAAGGTTGGAGAGATTAGAACGATGCTTGGCGTTGAGGGATACGAAAAAGAAGGAACCTATCTGGCGGCTAAGAGATTGTATAAGATAATCGAGCAGATGTAGAAAGAAGACGGCGGTGAGTGACCTCACCGCCGATTTTTCAATTATCATTGTTCATTATTAGTGTTTTGATTAAAGTAATGTAGCTATCATTATCGCTTTAATTGTGTGCTTTCTGTTCTCTGCTTCATCCCAAACTCTTGATTGTTTGCCTTCTATAACTTCAAATGTTACTTCTTCGCCTTTAACAGCTGGTAAGCAGTGCATAAATATCGTTTCAGGCTTTCCTGTTTTCTTCATAAGTTCTTCGTTAACTTGATATGGCTGGAGCAATTTTCTTCTTTCTGCAGCTTTGTCTTCTTCACCCATTGAGGCCCAGACGTCCGTATAAATGACATCCGCACCTTTGACAGCCTCTTCCGGATTATCTGTAAATTCTATCTTTGCCCCACTCTCTTGAGCAAATTTCAAACATTCGTCAACCAACCACTTTTCCGGTCTGAGTGATTCCGGTGAGCAGATAACGTAGTGCATCCCCATTTTTGCTGCCCCAACCATCAAGGAATTGGCCATATTATTTCTACCATCACCCATAAAGACCATCTTGATACCCTTCAGCCTTCCGAATTCTTCCTCTACCGTCTGTAAGTCAGCTAAGACCTGTGTTGGGTGGAAAAGATCAGTCAAACCATTGTAAACCGGAACACCGGAATACTTTGCAAGAATCTCAACAGTTTCTTGTTTGAATCCTCTGAATTCAATAGCATCAACCATTCTTCCAAGGACCCTTGCTGTATCTTCAACAGACTCTTTTGCACCAAGTTGAATGTCTTGAATGGAAAGGAATATTGGATGTCCGCCTTCCTCAGCGAAAGCAGTCTCAAAAGCTAATCTTGTTCTTGTTGACCTTTTTTCAAAAATCAGAGCAAGCGTTTTTCCAACAAATCTCTGGTGTCTTATACCTGCACGGCTCTCTGCTTTGACCTGTTTGGCAATATCAAGCAAGTACCTTATTTCCTCAGGCGTGTTGTCCATTAAGGAAAGAATAGACTTGCCCTTCATATTTACTGCCATAAAATATACCTCCTTCAATTAGAAATGTTTACACCATAGGTTATGATATTATAAAAAGACATTTTTTCAACCTCAATATAACCTCGCATACTAAAGTAAAACTGTGCATAAAGAAATATAAAAAACTATCAAATTTACCTTTCAAACTAAAATGTATAACCTATTGAAAATTCAACTCCTTCAAGCTTTGTACTATCTATTAAGTACAATGAGTAAATTCCTGAATTGATAATTATGTTTCCTATGTAATATTTCGCTCCAACCCTGACGATGCTCGTGATTTTCTCAAAACCGAATTCAAAAATTGGAAATAACATACCTCCAAAACCGTATAAAGAAATCCTACCAATTTCAAGGTTAATGTCATACTTTGCCTGCCCACCTATTGCTCCAAAGTGCTTCTCGGCCACATCTGTTATATACATCAAACTGAATCCACTTGTTGTGCTCGGACCATTAACGAGATTACTAAGAGTATTAAATTCCAGCGCATAGAGCAATTGACCGGAAAAGGAGTACAATACTCCACTGTTCAGCTCAAATGCAAAACTTGTTGCAAACAAAAGGAACACGATAGCTAAAAAAACAAACTTCTTCATAACTTTACCTCCTACATAAAAATATGGTATAAATAATTTAGCTTAAAAAAATTGAGGGCAGGACAACTTATGTCACCTTGGCTTTTAAGCCATTTAAGGAGTCTGTTGCCTGCCTTTAACCATGATTAGTTGGTTGGGCTTTCAGCCCTCGTCAGCATGGAGGATTGGTTCAGCAGGCTCCCTGCCCTCATCATTCGAAAGGAGGATTTTTCATGGATAACTTCCCTGTTTTCGTCGGCATCGATGTTTCCAAGGATAAGTTCAACGTCTGCGCTATCTCTAATCCCAGTTCCATCATCTTCGAATCTTCTTTCGATATGTCCCAGCAAGGCTTTTCCTCCTTCGCAAACAAACTCTCTGCCTTCCCAAAACAATCCATCATCATCGCTATGGAATCTACTGGCTGTTATCATCTCAACCTTCTGGCTTTCCTTTCTTCCAACGACTTTGCTTGCGCTGTTTTTAATCCTCTAACTGTTAAAAACTTTGCTTCTCTTCGAAAGACCAAAACCGACAAAATCGATGCTCGCATTATCGCTACTGCTTTGTTTTACCTACAACATCAAATTCCTTCTTCTGCTTTTGTCAACTCTGAGCTTCGTGATATTGTCAGAGCACGCGAAAACATTATCCACCGCATCGCAAAAGTTAAAGGCAATATCGAAAAACTGCTCAACGTTCTTTTCCCTGAACTCGAAAGAGTTACCAATATCTACAGTGACACTATCCTCAATCTTCTTTCTCATTTCCCTTCTGCCAAGGCTATTCAAAAGGCTCGTAATCTGGATGTGTTCTTTTCCAAAGACCGTGGCAGAAGTACAAAACTTAATGCTCAAAAACTTAAAGAACTCGCTAATAACTCGATTGCTCAATATTGGCCGATGAAAGAAAAGATTCTTGTGCAAAATATCAAAGAACTACAATTTTTACAGCAACAGCTTGAAGAACACGACAAGATGATGAAAGAATATTGCGAATGTAGTGCGATAAACCTTGATATCGAGATACTCACGTCAATACCAGGTATTGGTGAAAACAGCGCGATGCATTTCTTGGCAGAAGTTGGAGATATCTCAAGATTTAGTACATACAAAAAACTCATTGCGTATTGTGGACTCGATCCAAGCATTGCCCAATCAGGCAAAAGCAAAGTAGAAGGACACATATCGAAAAGGGGCAATGCCCACCTAAGACGAATACTATGGCTAATGGCAGTGAGTGTAGTGATTCACAACGAATATTTCCGAACATACTATGAACGAAAAAGGCAGCAAGGTATACCGTACAAAAAAGCGATAATGTCAGTAGTACACAAGTTATTGCGAACGTTGTACGCAATGTTGAGAAAGAAAGAGAAGTTCAATATTGATTATGCTATCTCACACTCAAAACAAAAATTTAATTTTGCATAGTTGACTCCTTATTGAAAGAGATTCTCATTTTTTCAGTTCTTCCAAAAATCCAGATAATTTTCCCTCATCCAAATATGTTCTATAATAAATCTTTTCGTCGACAGTAATCTTAAGCGGCTTCTGTGTTAGAAGCGGTAGTGCGTGTTTTCTGATATTAAACTTCCCAAGTGAACTGTACAGTTTTGCCAAACTCGCATCGGTGATTATAGACTCAGGTCTTAGAATCGAAACTTGTCCCTTCAGAGAAAAATAATCAAAGATCTGCAACCCTCTCTTGCCATATGTATTAATCATTTCATCAATATTCGAAACACCTATCTTCCTTAAATAATCAGATTTTAAAGTTACCGTGTATACGTAATCAGATTTTATTTGAAGCAATCCTAAGACAGCCACCGCAAAATCTTTTGGATTTGTATTCAAAGCATCTATTTTCGATGAGTTTACGAAAAGAGTTGCCGGTATGTCTATGATATCAACGACCCTTTTGTTGCCATCGACTATGACCAAACTATTGTTTGCTTCGACGATCTTGGATATGTCAGTTGACAAATCTGGTAAATAAAAATAGTACGCTGAAATCTTCGTTAAATCGAATTCAGGTGAGTTCCGAATGGCTGCAATTTTTACTCCAAAATAGAGTCCAATAATAACAAGCAGTATCCCAAAAACAATGATAGTAGGTTTTACCCAGTTTACCTCACGTTCTTTCCTTCTTCCAATGTAGGTCTTTTTGCCACCAGTTCTCATGAGTTTCCTCCTTCCACCAAGTTATTCCATGTCTCTAAGGTATATGGTAGCACGTAAAGGTTGTAGTTAACAGCATAGACAATCTTATTGCGGATTACTTCTTTGTAGGCGATTTCCATATCATAAAATGCAAGTTCTCTTAACTGATTCACTTTGTCGTACACTCTTGTAAATTCAAGCGAGTCAGCCAGTGCGAGCATTTTAGAATACGTTCCAAAATTCGGATGCCCTGAGGTGTGGTATGCTACTCCTAAGAGTACATCTTCATCGGTAATTCCATACTTGCTCTTGATAAATTCCGCGGCTACAAGACCGTGTAACAAAATTGGTTTCTTCTGATGTAACTCAGTTATTTGAATATTGTAAGCTCTTGCCATTCTCATGAGCGTTGTGGCTTCAACATCTCTAAAAACATCATGTGCAAGTGCCATTATCTCAAGAATCTTTGAGTCTACGTTGTACCTTTTAGATAGCCTACGACAAAAATCTACAACTCCGTCCACATGTGGCTTGCGTTCCGGAAGAACGAGTTTACTCACCAAATTTCCTAAGTCTTTAATTACTAACTCCAAATCCATATCATACCTCCACAAGCCTAAGGAATCACTATACTTAAAAATGGTGAAAATCATATGAAAAATCCTCTATCGTATGGATACTTTCAATGAAATACTCTATATTGTCAAACTTCGATTCTGCGTCTTTTTCGTAGAGAGTGGCAAAGGCAATACCAATCATAATATAATCTTTTGAATCCTGCCTTCCAGCTTCAATTGCCGAAACTTCAAATCTCTTCTTCAATTCGTTCACGATACCACGCACTATGCTTCTTTTCTCTTTTAGAGAATTGACCCCAAACAGCCTTATGAGTATTGTGCCATATCCAACTACCATATCGAATGCCCCTATGAATATTCTCTTACTCCAGTTCTTCTATTACGATATTTTCGTTTGTGTAAATACATATTTCTCCTGCAACTTTCATCGATTCTTCGACAATTTTGCGAGCATCAAAGTCAGTGTTGCGAATCAAAACGCGAGCCGCTGCAAGTGCGTAGGGTCCTCCAGAACCTATAGCAGCTATATCTTCATCAGGTTGGATTACTTCACCTGTTCCGGATATTACTAAAAGATGTTCCTTGTCTGCAACAATTAACAGTGCTTCCAACCTTCTGAGCGCCCTATCCATTCTCCAATCCTTCGCCAGTTCTATCGCAGCTTTGAGTAAATTTCCATTCCACTCTCTATATTTCGTTTCGAATCTTTCCAATAAAGTCATGGCATCGGCAACTGCACCTGCAAATCCAGCCAAAACCTTTCCATCACCAATTTTTCTAACCTTTCTGGCACTCGCCTTCATAACTGTATTTCCGTATGTCACCTGGCCATCCGAAGCCATAACTACCTTTCCATTTCTCCTAACCGCAAGTACGGTGGTTGATCTCCACAATTTCTCATTCTTCTCGAATTTTTCTCTATCCATCCTATGCTATTCCTCCCTCCACAACCGTCAGGTTCATTTAGTTTATTTCTTTATCGCCGCTTTTTTGATGCGATTCATTATAGAAAAGAATAAACCCTCTTCTGGGAACTTCTCTATAACAGCATCGGAATAAGGACTCTTGTCTATAAACCTCAGACTTTTATATAAATTTTGCGCAATCGTATATGGCTTTTTAAACTGACCTATAATATAAACATTTTCAGCATCCTTAAGTAGCGAATCCTTAGTTTCTTCTGTACACAATATCAGTGTGTTTGTATTAATGAAATCCTTTAGCGCGTTACTTTCTAAGATTCTTAGCGGCTTATCTGGAGCGTAGTGCCTGTATTTCATTCCAGGAGCAAGTGGTTTGTTGATTTCCATATTTGTTTTGTGATATTCAACTCCACCAAATTCTTTGAATATCTCGTTCAGTTCTTCAAGTGTTATAGGACCCGGACGGAGTACAACAGGCTTTTCACGAGTGAGGTCAACAATCGTTGACTCTATTCCAAACGCACTTGGTCCTGCGTCGATGATACATTCTATTAAACCTTTCAAATCTTCAATGACACTCTGAGCATCTGTTGGACTCGGTCTTCCTGATAAATTAGCACTCGGTGCAGCGATTGGTCCAGAACAATCTATCAATCTCTGCGCAACAGGATGTGCTGGAATTCGTATCCCAACTGTATCAAGTCCAGCAGTAACTTCAGCCGGAATGACATCTTTTTTTCTCAAGACGAATGTTATAGGTCCAGGTGAAAGTTTCTTAATTACTGGTACAAATTTCTCATCTAAATATGCAAAATTGGTGATCTGTTCGATTGAAGAGAGATGGACTATCAAGGGATTATCTTGAGGTCTGCCTTTAACTTCAAATATTTTCTTCACCGCTTCAGGATTAGTCGCGACTGCACCTAATCCGTAAACGGTCTCCGTTGGAAATGCGACAAGCCCTCCGCTTCTCAGCACTTCACACGCCACATCTATAGAATCTGAGTACGGGTCTTTAACAACAACTATCTTTGTCTCCACTGTCGTTACCACCTTCCGTGAGCTTTCTCATTGTAGAGTTCTAAGAAAACAGTTTCGTAACGCTTTAATATATATTTGTTCTTTGTGCTCCACATCATCTCAACATTTCTGTGAAATCCACTTTCTGTATAATTTGTTGAGCCAGTAATAAGAAGAGAATCAACAATTATAAACTTATGATGCAACATTCGACTACTTACGATTACAGAATTGTGCGGCTTGTATTTTAACAAAGGACTTGATAAAAACCATTTATCCGTAACTAATCTAACATCTACCCCTGTACTTTCTTTGTATTTTAGTGAAGCAAGCAGATTTGAATCAGTAAACGCATAAGCACATATCCAGACCCTTTTCTTTGCATTTTGAATAGTTTTTAATACAAATTCTTCTGTCTTATCAACAGGAGATACTTGAAAGTCCTTGACTTTAACAATTGTACCATAATCCCAAGCTTTTAGGAAGAACTCTTTAAATCTCTCAACGTACTGAACTGAAAAGAATATCATGTCATTTAAGCCACTTTCTAAACCACTTTTGCTGAAATTTGCTGATCCGAAAACCACACCATTGTCGTTAACCATGAATTTTACATGGTGGAGTCCTTTTGAGATATCAATCTTCGAATTAATATTTGTAACTGGCTTCTCAGTGAGAACTCTCACGTCTATACCATTCTTTTGAAGACTTATCAACGCGTTTAGTATTTCAGGATGTGAAACATCGAGAGAAGAGACGTAAAGGAAGGAATTAGAACCGTACATAAATTGTAAAATCGTATCTGTTAACGGACCATACTCTGTAAAGCCCACTTTGTAGTCAGACTTTACAGACAGTATCTTGAAAAAGAATATGGTACATATTGGAGCTACTATGCTAAGAATTACTACGTAGGGTATGATTTTGTATCGTGCAAAATTACCTTTCATATACTTAATCTTCTTACACCCCTACAGATAGTCGTTTCCTGTTGAGTACAACAATTAGAGCAAAAAAGAAAATATAGAGAGTTGGAACAAGCAGATGATTTTGAAATGCTTCAAAGCCGTCTACCTTTCTCAGTGCATCAACAGTGTAAGTGATTGGTAAAAATTGAGCTATTGATCTGACTATATGGTTGGCTTGTTTGAGCGGGAAATAAAAGCCTCCAACAAACATCTGGACTTGAAAAAATATCTGCTCAAATATGAAAAGCCTTGAAGTATTCTTAGATACGGTCAAGATTGCCATTGCCATAGAAATCATGACGGCGGATGCCATAGAAACATGAATCAGCATCGTCGGGACGTATCTCATAACTTGCACACCTTTCAGTTGCGCAACAAAACTCAGGACTATCAAACCAATCACAAGGACAATCATACAAATTAGACCGATTAGTGTGTAAAGAGTTATAAGACTCGTCGGAGTTAAATATAACCTTTTAACAATTCCTCTGCGATGCGTATAAGTTAATATATCCAAGAAGCCAAACAAGAAAGCCGATAGAATCGCCATCCCTATAACGCCCGGATAGATAAAATAGTTGTAATTGAATTGTGTAGCATTCAGCTTATGGACGGCATACTCAATTCTTTCTGAACCTCCGATTGAACTGAATACTCCATTTAAAATGTCAGCCGCGATCTGCGATTCCTGCCTTACAGGTACGTAGTATATTTCTATATCCAATTTTCTCATCAATCTTGTGTTTCTCAACAGATTAGCTAACCCGAATCTTGAGTCAAAATCTTTTGGTAACACTACAAAAGCGTTTATCTTCCCATTCTTAAGTTCTTCCTTGAGAACTTCTATATTTGAATTTTCTACAAATTCAGCTTCGAATTGCTTTATAGACGTAAAAACATCTTTCAGTATTTCGCTTTTCCCAAGTATTTTAACCTTAAGACTTATATTTTCCCCGACATTTCCAAAAATCGAGGTCAGTATTAAGAATAATAGTGTTGGAAACAAGACCAACCAAAAAACACTCTCTTTTGACCTTATGAAAAGTTCCTTAAATAGTGCGCTAAAAATCTCAAAAATATGTGCCAAATTATACACATTATCAACCCGCTTTCTTGATTATTAAAAAGAACAAAATCAATGTCGTCAGTCAATCTTTCTACCCGTCAATTTCAAGAAGACATCCTCCAAGGTTGGTTGTCTCACAACGAAGTCATGAATATCGTATTCAAGCAGTTTTTCCAAAATTGGAACAATGTTTATTGCCGAAATATATACATATTCACCTGAGATTATTACATTTTCAAATTCCTCAAGCTTCAGGCCTTCCAAATTTTGTTTCCTAACTTCGACAACCGAATGGAGTCCAGAGGAGGTTATAAGCTCTTGTGGTGTCCCGTGTGCGATTATCTTTCCGTGGTCCATTATGTAGACCCTATCGGAAAGTTGATGTGCTTCTTCCATATAATGTGTTGTAAGTATTATAGTTTTACCTTTTTGCCTGTAGTGTCTTATTATGTCCCATAAGTGCCGACGTATGTGCGGGTCCAATCCAACAGTCGGTTCATCTAAAAAAACTATCTCCGGATCATTGACAAACGCGAGAGCAAGTGCCAATCGTTGCTTCTGACCCCCTGACAAATTCTTAACTCTTGACTTAAGTTTTTCGTTCAGTTCGAATATTTCAATGATTTCCCCAAGATCAACTTTCTTCTTGTACAAAGCTGAGTACATGCGGAGCGTTTCCAGAACCGTTAACTCCTCAAAGAAGAAGTTTTCTTGAAGACAAACCCCTATCAATTCTTTAAACTCCTTTGTGCCGCGGAAAGGTCTATTAAAATAAAATATCTCCCCCCCATCAGGTTTTCTCAAACCCTCGAGTATCTCAACTGTAGTTGTTTTCCCAGCGCCATTTGGTCCGAGGATCGATATTACTTCCCCTTTACGGAGCTCTATTGACACACCGTCGACCGCCCTAACTCCTGGATAATACTTTTTTAAATTCTTTGCACTTAATATAATTTCGCTCAAAGCGTATCACCACCATGGAATATTAATAATTCAGAACAGATTTACCTTTGTTTGAGGTGTAACTTAATGCTATAACTTCCAACGATAAATCCTAAGAGAGTGAAAGAGGTGACTAAAATAAAAAATGCTGTATTGCTAAGCACGTCTATGTCGTATACTTTTTGGAACAGCATGTGAACGTACCGAGGCGTTGTGATGTAAGATACTATTCGGTATGATTTTGGCATAAACTCGATCGGAAAGTAAACCCCAGAAAAGAATATGAAGAGAGTGTAAAGAAGCTGTGCTACGCCTTTTGCAGCCTTTCGAAATGATAAGCCAATCAAGGCTCCAAGGGCTAGATTGAGTAGAACTGACGAGATGACAACTAAGATGTAAATTGGAACTCTCGATGGTGGGATAACAATATCTGCTTTAAAGAGAATTTTGGATGTAAGAATCACAAGAAAAGAAGAGATCAGACCAGTGATAATGTTTGCACCAACCGAGCTGATAAGCAAGTTCGAAGCACTGATCGGAGTAGTTGCCAATCTCTTAAAAAGTCCATATCTGACATAGTCCGTATATATATTTACACCAGCATTCAGACCAACTGAAAGCAGAGAAATGGAAATCACACCTATCATTATGTACTCGAGATCCGAAAGATTCTTGCCGATCGTTATTTGATGAGCTTTCACATTAATAATAGACGTTCGATTGGCTGAAGCGTACTTGAGTTTGAAAGCTTCCAAATCATAACTGTTTTCAAATAGCGCAGACTTGATGTAGACATCTATCTTTCCTTCTCTTGCGACTACAATCGCATCGAATGAACTCTTCTCAATCTCATCGTTGTCCGGTATGTTTTCTAACTCCTGCCACCCAGCTGCTTCAAAAGAAAGCGGCCTGTCGGAAAAATACCCAACAGACAGACCGCTCTCTTGTTTGCCAAAAACTGCTCCAAATAGTATTATGAAAACAACAGGAAGAAGTATGTTCATAAAAAACAGAAATTTATTTCTAAAGTTTACAACGAGAAATGAGTAGAATACCATGATACACCTCATAAAACATTAGGTTTGTCTTATATAAACTTAGAAAACTTTAGTGAGTATGCAAAAACAGATACGCACCTAATCCCACAATGGCCAAACCTATTATTACAAGCCAAGTCCTAAGCGTTTCATTTTCCTTCCTGAGTTCTTCCAATTTATCTTCCATTTTCTTATTATTCTCGTTCAGCAGATTTAGTGTAGAATCTATCCTTTCACCCAATCCTTTTTCACTTTCGTTCAGTAATCCTTTAACAGTTTCTATTTTCTTCTCAAGTGCCCCAGTTAATTCATACAGTTTTGTTTCAGTGAGCATGATTTTTGTGGTAAGATCCTGTTCCAGCCACTTCATGTCTTCGTCATAATCTCTTTTGGTAGTGTTGATCTGCTCTAATTGTTTTTCTAAGTCTTCAATTCTCATAAGCATGGCTCCGTAGTTATTCTCAAGCTCCAAATTCTTGTTTTCGAGATTCTTAATTTCTGAGGCTAAAGCGTCTAACTTTCCACTTACATTTTTGTTTTCGTTCTCTATCTGAATATTCTTATCACCAAGCTCTTCAATTCTTCTGTTTTGTTCCCGCATCTGGTTTGAGATAGCTTCTAAATCACTGGTTAATCTATTTTGAGTTTCTTTAATAAGTGATAGATCAACACTCATGTCAATAAATTTCTTTTCAAGATTTTGAGTCCGATTTTCTATCTGAGATATCTTGCTTTCTATTTCTTCAACGTCATTTTGTATACCTTTTAGGTTATCTGCCAATTCAGAAACAGCAGCAGCGATATTGTTTACTGTGTCATTTAAAATCTCGTCACGGTTTTCGAGTGCACTGATCTTTTGTTCAATATTCTCAACGTAACTTGTGATCTCTTCAAGTTTATTCTGAATATTCCCTGAAACACCCTTTATGTAAGCTATGTCTTTTTCAAACATATCTCTCGTAACGTATTTTTCCAGCATCTCATCCAGTTGCTCAGTGGGAAGAACTGTCGGCTTTGTCTGTATCTGACTAGAAGAAATCTTTTCAATCTTTTCCATAAGACCGATGTAAATTTTATTAAGATTGTTGATTTCTTCCTCCAATGTTTTCATTTTTACTCTTAGTTCGCCCGTATCTGAATTCAAACCCTTTACCTGCCCGGTAAGGATTTTAACATCTTCTGTAATTTTTGCCTGATTTTGTTCAATTTTAGCAACCTCTTTTTCAATATTCTCCAATTCAGGTACTTTCTGTGCAGAAGCTTCGTCTCTTTTCTCAGTCGTTTCTGGTTTTATTTCAGACTGTGTTTTCTGGGCCTCTAAGGTTTCTACCCTTTTCGTCAAAACCTTTACCTCATCTTGCAGATTAAGAGTTAGTGAGAGTACCTTTTGGATATTTTGATTAACGGAATTGAGCTGCGTTGTGGTTACCCTTTTTTGGAGCTCATCGCTAAGTTTGCTTAGTTTATCTTTCAAATCAGCAATATCAGAAGCAAGAGATTGATAGTCTACGGAATTCGAAAGCTTCTCAACTTTCTCGGCTATGCTTGAAACATTCTTTGTGAGAGATGAATAGGAAATGGTCAATTCATCTACCTTTACAGAGAGATTATCAATCATCTGGTTTTTCTGTTGAATCTGTTTGGAAATCTGTGCAATTTGTTCGCTATCTAAAGAACTCGCATTTAACTCTCCCAAAAGCTCTTTGAGCGTTTTAACTTCAGCTTTCAACAACTCGACCTCTGATCTCGTTACATAGTTGCCCATAGTTGATATGCTCTTCTCTATATCTGAAATCTTCAAACTTAAGGAATCAACCTTAGTTTCGAGCTCTACCAATTTCCTTGTCGATTTCATAAGTGCTGTTAGCTCCGCACTCTCAAGAATTTTCTGTTTAATTATCTCTACAGATTCTGCCAACATCGTTGTATCAGTGCCGTCAGAAATAAGACCATTCTTATCTACTGCTTCTGAAAGAGTTTGAATACTTGCTTTCAATTGTTCAACTTGTACTTTAACTTCTTGATCGTAAGTTTCCATCTGTGACAATTTAGCACCTAATTCATCAACTTTGGACAGCAGCATATTTAATTTATCCTTTGAGAGAGTTGCTTCAGTCTTCATAGAAGCTATTTCATTTAGCAACCCTTGGATAGTTCTGAGCATTTCCTCAATTTCCGTCTCATCAATCTTGGTTTTACTGTCAGCTTGGATAGTTTCTTTTTGTGCTTTAACCTCTGACAATGAGCTCTCAATTTCAGAAACCTTTTTGTTAAGATATTCTATCTCAGTCTTCAATTCCTGAACCATCGTTAGTTGCTTCTGAAGATATTCTATCTTCAATTTAAGCGCATCAATATCTTCACTTCTGTCCTTTTCAGAGACTGGCTGCAAATTCTTGTTTCCCGCTCCAGCAACACTTTGCTTCAAAGACTCTATTTCTTGATTTACTTTCAATTCTAATTCAGAAATCTTATCAGACAATTGAAATACGGTTTCTGAAACTTTCTTTGATGATGATTCTAGTTCTTTGAGTTTAAGGTCTAGAACGTTGTACTTAGAATTTAGTTCACTAAGTGCATTTCGCAAAGCTTCGTAATCTTGTTTAACGCTTGAAAATCTGCTATCTACTGAAGATTTTACATCTGTAATCTCTGACGATAATGAGGAAAGATTCTCGGTGAGCAGCTTCATATCTTTTGTAAGGAGGGCGAGCGAAGTCTTTATATCAGAAATTTCTTTGTTTATATCCGAGTTTGTCTTTTCTTGACTTTTCTGCACTTCAATAAGAACCTTTTGTTGAGACATTTGAGTTTCTGAAGATAATTTTTCTTGAATTGATGTTATTTTCTCATCGATGCTTTTAATGTTTGTCTCAAATGCAGTGTATAACCTATAAATCAGTACGACAACCTGAAATCTCGTAACAACTTCGTTCCCCCTAAAAGTTCCATCAGGAAAACCGGTGATAATTCCAAGGTCTGACATTTTTTCCACAGCTTCGTAAGCCCAGTGAGATTCTGGTACATCTTTGTATTGAGCAAACCCAGTCAGGCTTAGGAATATCAAGCACAGAAAAAGAAAAATCTTCTTTTTCATAACCCTTCCCCCCTTTGAATTTTTCCCTAACAATTATACCAGCTTTTTATTCGTTTTAATCCAAGAAATATTTTTTTAGAAACTCATATGAACTTTTGTCTAAAGTTGTAAAATCTTGCTCCTTGACACGCTGTGCATTCTTCTTACCAATTCCGGGAAGGCAGAGAAGCTCCTCCATTGTCAGTTCTGAAAAATTGACTTTTCTTACACCCGTCAAAGATCTTTGTCCGTAATCTACAACAACTATGTCTGTTGGAACACTAAATTGGGCAGGAACACCGACGAGGATCGGATAAGTTCCAAGCTGTCTACCAAATGTTATCCGACCTTCTTGAAATTCAGGAATCACCTCTTTAAGGATCGTACCTTGTGGAAAAACCCTCTTTAGCATATGATTATCAATGTCTCTTCGAATAATAAATTTATAGTGTTCAAAGAACTGCTTGTTAGGTTTCAGCGTCTTTCTTTTCGCTAAATGCCATATAGGAGTTCCTGGAAAGATCATTAACTGACGAAGATTTATCCTCCTAAGCAGATACCCTGAATTTAGGTAGTCCAACAGTTTTCTGTAATTTAACTCGTATGTCTTCTTAGTCTCTCCGAATAGTCCAAAAATAAGGTTAATGCCAGGAAGCAATTTTGGAACGCCAGTGGCATCTCTTACTGCACCGATTTCGTTAACAACTCTGACAGCTGTATCAATATCTTGTACATCTCCGTCTATGTTATTCTTTTTCCTGACTATCGGATCAAAACTTTCAACGCCAAAAGATAAGATATCTCCTGAGGTATTGTACTTCACTATAATTTCAAGGATATCAGCTGACTTGGGCAAATTCTTAGATATGTAAGCTGGATTGGCATTATCGGTATGTAAAACCTTCAAATCGGGGCATTTTTCTCTTATGCCTTTGTAAAGTTCTTCAACGGCCAAGGGGTTTATGTTATTATCGTTAAAGTCGCTACCATAGGCTATTATATTCGCACTTCTGCCAAGCCGGAAAGCTCTCACTCCAGACTTGTAAAGGCTTTCTATTTCATCAATTATATCTTTAACAGGACGTGAGAAGAACTTAGGATGTAACAAGGGTTCTGTGCAAAATGTGCAGTAAGTTCTTCTCTCACAACCCAAAGATACTTCGATTTCAGCTATTATATTTGGGAACCTCGGGTGTTTCTGCACAATTTCTGAACCACTTATTGAGGTAGAGCGTATAGCATCAATATAAGGCTTCTCTAAATACTCTGAAATCCATCTTCCTATATCATCCACTGTCTCTTCAACTTCTATGTTGTTGGAAATATCCTTTGCTAGACTTCCACCTCTGTTTGAGAAAGCTTTGGCCAATGCTCCCATTAAGATTCGGTAAGAGTTCTTGCAGTTGCTAAATATTTTTTGAACTTCAAACGGATTTATAGGTGTTCCACCCACATACTTTCCCGGAACAGTTAGACCACCGACTATAACAACAACATCATAAACAGAAAAAACGTGCCATAGGCTTTTGGCACGTATTTCATCAATTGTGTAATAATCAACCTCATAACCTTTTAGAATGAAAGCTCCTGAAACGTATCTTACATAAGTGCTTACGTAAGGCGGTACTCCAAGAACAGCAGGTTCGTCAACATAACCGTCAATTACCACGCAACGCATTCTTAATCTCCTTCTGCGTTTTTTCAGTTGCTTTTAATATTTTCAAATAGTATGATCCTATTTTGAAATCACCACTTGTTTTGTTTATTTCCATTTCGAGGGGTTTTCCTTCTTTATCATAGCCGGAAATCCTTATATATCCTTTACCTTCTGACACGGAAGCCCATAAAAAGATATTATTCAAGTTATATACTTCCTCTGGTAAATTAGGGTTTTCAACAAGTGTAAATTTTGATAAAATACTTTTCATATCAAACTGCTTTGGGAGTTTGTTTATATACATCGTTGTTGAAACGTCTCCAACTTTCCTAAAAATACGAATTATCTCTCCTGAAACGACGAAAATTTCTAAAGAAAAGGTATCTTCCGAAAATTTATATACGCCATCAACAGAGATATCTAATTTCTTAGACCTGACATACTCGTATGCTATATCCGCGAGATCTCTTATCTGAAAAGTCCGTGTTAAATTGTTGGTGTTTCCTATATAGTATTTGTCTTTCACCCTTACCCATGTAAAACTTTCGGGACTCGTCACGAAAACAACCTTTATATCCCCGCTTTCATAAACCTCTTCACTTCTAAACATAGTGCCGGATTTGGTCGTCTCATAAACCATTCTGACATAATAGCCTTCTGAGAAATTGAAACTCGGCACAAGCAATAAAATTATAAATATAGCGAATACAAAGAATCTTCTTGTATGTCTTATCATCTTTCTGCCTCGCTTTTTGGAATTTCTACCTTTTTACCACCCACCGTCGCTTGCAATTGCAGTATATCTGATTATTTTGAAAACATCATTTTCTTCGTTCTCAACATTAGAGTGCTCTAAGGAAGCATCTTCCGAAGCTGGTATAACGCTTGGATTATCATTTTCCGTAAATAATTTAAAGGTCTCTGCTGCTTTGTGAAACATCAGTGTAAAACTGTTAGTATAGCTTCCAGGCTTAATGTATTCGAAACCAGCGAAAAGTATTGAAATAATTATCAAAATAGCAATACCGTATCTATAAATTAGGCTTCTGACTTTTCTTCGCTTTATCTTCAAAATGATTTTCTCTTCCATAATCGGCCCAGGTTTGTAAGAATACTCGCTTAACACCAATTTCAAATACTTTCTTTCCCCGGAGAATTCTTTTGGATCACTCATTATACTCATTTAAAGACTCCTCCTTAAGTGCCGTCCTTAACTCTTTTTTTATGTAGTGAAGTCTGCTTTTCACGGTTCCTTCAGGTTTATCAATTATTTTTCCTATTTCAGAATATGTTAACCCATCAACCTCTTTCATGTAGAGAATCATTCTATCAGTTGGTGAAAGCCTCTCAATTGCTTTTCTAAGCTTTTCGTAAGAAAATTCATTAGCCACGTTTTCCTGAATATCTTCGTCGGTGCTGTACTGAGTTTGATATTCGTCGCTATCGTTGGTCTCAGACAAATCAATCAAAACATCTCTACCCTTGTACTTTTTATAGTGATCTCTACAAACGTTAATAGCAATTTTGTATATCCAAGTTGAAAGCCTTGACTCGCCCCTGAATTTTTTGATGTTTTTATAAATCTTCAAAAATACCTCTTGAATCACATCGTCTACATCGTCTGACCCCATAAAACTTTTAGCTAAGGCTCCTATCTTTGAAGCATACGTTTTATAGAGGAACCTGTATGCATTTTCATCGCCTTTCCTAAGAGCCTTGATTAATCTATCTTCCGAACACCAATTATTTTGACTAACGTTTTCATCAAATCGTTCATTTTGCGAATTAATATCCATTCTTGAAGAGTTGTTAGAAGATTCCAATCTTTTCGCCCCCTACCTGCTCTCTAAAAGAACGAGCATTCCTTAGAGCTTGTCCTCTGTAACAATTGTTGAAAAACACAAGGGCTTTCTTTACATTTGGTAAAAGTATACTCTTTGAAATCTCATCAAGCTCGTCTTCTGTATAGTAATAATCATATCTTGTTTTTTCATAAGCAGTGAACCAACTTTTCTTACGTCCGTGAAGCCTAACGTATATTTCTTCGTCCTCACTGTTGTAATACGTATTAAATGGGTACAATCCTGAAATCTTCGGTAAGTCGACGATAACAATACTTACGTTTGGTGAATACTCTTTAATAAATTCAACTACATCCTCTTTATAAGACCAACTCAAATGTCGAAATTCTATAAACACCTTTGAGTCTTTAAAGCACTCAGCAATCCTTTTTAGAAAAGTAATATTTTCATCCGAATACTTAAATGTATAGGGAAACTGTGCAAGATAACCAGCAAGTTTGCCTTCATCGAATACTATATGGGTGTTTTTGAGGAAATTGGCAATATTCTCAAGATTGCCTTCATGTGTTATTGAGCCGTGTATCTTTAGCGCAAATTTAAAACCTGTAGGTGCCCTCCTTAAAAGAGAAACTATAGACTTATAAGACGGCATCTGATAGAAAGTATAATTTATCTCAACTGCGTTGAAACCATAGTGCTGACAATAATACGTAAACATCTCCGAACTCTTGATGCTTTCTGGATAAACCGTACCGATCCAATCAGAAAATGAAAAACCACTCGTTCCTATATACCATTTCAAAGTATTTCTTTCATTCACAAAATCCCTTCTTCTCAAACTTCCAAGTTTCAGTAGAATTATCTAACACGCCAAAATTCTGCAAGGTGTGGAGGGATATCTTTGACAAAATCTCTTTCTATCTTATCGTAACTGATATAATTTCCTCTTGATAGAACAGAATGAGTTATATACAGCACATCCTTCGCCCGAGTTATCGCAACATAAAAAAGTCTTTCCTCTTCATCCAGCGAATTATCTTTTAAAGCCAAGAAATGTGGAAAATCTCCCGGATTTACTCCAATAACGAATACCACTTTCCATTCAAGCCCCTTTGCTTGATGTACAGTCGTCAATGTAACTTTTCCACTATCTTCATCATTTTCAATTGTTATGCCCCGTGCATCTGAAACAATTAATTCACTGAGCAAAGCTTCTGTAGTTTCATAAAAACTCGCCATCTCGATGAGCCTTTCTATATCTTCTTCTCTATCTCTAAAGTCTTGGTAATGGACTTCTAAGACATATTTGTAAAAATTCTCGTAAAAAGTTCTAATCTGTTCTTTAGGTGACTTTCCAAGTGATTCGGTAAGTACATTCTTAAGTGATTTGATGTTTTCACTCTTAACATCTACATTTAAAAATGTACCTATTGGGTCTTCAGTTGATGTTATTTCGCTAATAATTTTCTCAGCTCTAACATTCCCAACATTATCCAACAGCTTTAGTATTCTCATCCACGAAATCGTCTCATAGGGGTTCTCCAATATTTTCAGAAACGCAATAACATCCTTAGCATGTGCGGTTTCTGTGAACCTTAAACCAGAGAGAATTTTGAAAGGAATATTCTTCTTTGCAAGTTCTATCTGTAATTCTAAGGAATGGGAATGTGCTCTGTATATAACTGCTATGTCACTGTAACTTGCACCATTTTCGACATGCTCAATGATTCTTTGCGTAACAAAATGTGCCTCGTCAAAGTGGTCATAGGTATTCACAACAATAGGTTTTTGAACACTACTTCTGACTGCGCGCAAACGTTTCGGAACAGCTGAGCGCGGAATCATCGCGTTAACCAAATCAACAATCTTATCCGCACTTCTATAATTCGTCTGTATCTTGAAAATCCTCGCGTCTTTCATTAACTCACTAACGTTTTCAAACCTTGCTCCTCTAAAAGAATAAATACTCTGGGCATCGTCTGCCACCACAAAAAGGTTTCCGTGAACCTGACTGAGTAATTCAACGATCCTTAACTGAAGTATGTTAGTATCTTGAAATTCATCAACTAAAACCCATCTGAATTGTGAGGAAATCCGCTCTCGTATGTCTGGGTGTTCCTCAAGTAATCGTAACATTTTCAAGAGTAGGTCGTCGTAGTCAAGCACGTTCTGTTTCTCTTTCTCCAAGATATATTCCTGAAATATCTTTTCGATTATATCGACAACATTAATCCATCTTCTTGCCTTTTTGAGGAGGACCTCATACGGAGTCTGCATAGTGTTCACCATATAAGAGTACAATGAGTGCAGTTCGTTGTGTGTTGGTAAGGCTTTACCCATTTGCTTCGACGTGACAAAACGGCTTCTTGCTAATTTCATCAAATCCGTGGCATCTTCTTCATCAAGTATGGTGAAATTTGGTTTTATCCCCATAACCCACCCATACTTTCTCAACAAGGCGTTGCAAACGTGGTGAAATGTACCAGCCATCATGCCATCAAGATTTTTCCCAGCAACCTTTTGAGCGCGTTCTATCATTTCCTTAGCAGCCGCCCGCGTGAATGTAACAAGAAGTATCTCAGAAGGTTTAATCCCGTTCAAAAGCAAATGGGCTATCTTGTAAGTTATTACCTTGGTTTTGCCACTGCCCGGACCAGCTATTACTATCACCTTTCCAGAAGAATTTATTACTGCTTCTCTTTGCTCGGCATCTAATTCATTAATTATGTTGTCATGAATTGTTAGCTTTTCAGCTCTTTCAAGTCTGTATTCTTTAACATCCTTTTCTCTGTGCATGTTTATCTTACCCCTTATTATGGATTTCGGAAAATCAAAAGAGCTTAGATAAAAATTTTCCAACAGTCTTGAACGGTACATTCATTCCAAGCTTCACGTTAGGTCTGTTATCTCCGTGAAAATCACTACCTGCAGTTATTAACAAATCGTATTTCTTCGCTATGCTGAGAAGTTCCTCCGTCTGCTTCGGCAAATGAGTCGAATAGTACGCCTCTATGCCGTCTAAGCCTTTTGATATGAGGTAACGAATGAAGCTTTCGAGGTTTTCTACGCCGTCAGCTATAGGATAAGGTAGTCCATCCTTCAGAACTTGGTAGGGGTGTGCCAATATTGCAATACCACCTGCTTCCTTGATTAATTCTATAGCTTCTTGTGGTTTTAAACGTTTCTTTTCAACAAAAAGAGGTCCGCCATCTTTCAAATAGTTTCTAAAAGCCTCGTCAATAGTCTGCACGTACCCTTTTTCAACCATCAACCTTGCAAAATGCGGTCTTCCTATAGCTTTACCTTTCGCTATTTTCTTTATTTCTTCCATAGTTGCTTTAAACCCGAACTGATTCATTTTTTCCAAGATAATCTCATTTCTTTTGTTTCTATATTCAATAAGTTCGTTTAGCACGTGTGCTACTCTAAGTGAATCCTTAATATTGTACCCGAGTATGTGCAAACTGTCCGTAGGATAATCAGCACTTATTTCAACGCCTTTTATAACGGTTATGTCCGTTTCTTCTACTACAGAATCGAGTTCGTCAAAGCCAGAAATTGTATCATGATCAGTTATTGCCAACACTTCTAAACCTATCGTTTGTGCTTTTTGTATCAGTTCTTTCGGCTTGAGTGTACCATCAGAAGCTGTTGTATGAGTGTGAAGATCCAAAACCAATTGAATCACCTCCGATTTTTCGTGTTAATTATACCATATTTTGTGATATACTTAATATAAGTAACTGATAGCGAGAACGCACATGGAGGGATGCAAATTGAACAGAGAAGAAGCTTTAATACTCTTGAGAACGCACGTTTCAAACAAAAATCTTATAAATCATTGTCTTGCGTGCGAAGCTATCATGAGAAAATTGGCAAAGCACTTTGGTGAAGACGAAGAGGTATGGGGACTTGCGGGCTTACTCCACGATCTTGATTACGACTATACAAAAGACAAACCAGAAGAGCATGGGCTCAAAAGTGTAGAGATTCTTAATGGGAAGGTTTGCGATGAAATAAAAAACGCTATACTAGCTCACTGCGAGAAGAAAACGCCCGAGACAACTATGGAAAAGGCACTTTATGCGGTGGATCCAACAAGTGGATTCATAGTAGCCGCGGCTTTAATAAGACCTGAAAAAAAGCTCGAGGTTGTAGATGTTCCTTTCTTACTTAATAGGTTTAAAGAGAAGGGATTTGCAAAAGGTGCAAACAGAGAGCAGATGAAATCTTGCGAAAACATAGGGCTTAGCTTAGAGGAATTTTACACATTAGCACTCGAAGCGATGAAAGAAATATCAGATAAGATAGGTCTGTAAAAAGAGGTGTAACATGAATTTTGTACCTTGGATTATCTCTTTTTCAGCTGTTTTTGTTGATAACGTTTTTAGAGATTATTTTAGTATAACTCCCTTGTATTTCTTGTTTGAGTCAGTTGTGGAGGAAAAGCCAACTTTGAAAATTGCAAGGCTGTTGATATTCTCTGTTTCATATCAAAGTTTTGCAGCGATGAATTTAAGTTTAATATGGGTTGCTATTACGTTTTTTATAATTATGATAGAATTGTACAGAGATAATTTTTATTATCCTTGGAGCGCATCATTGTTACAAGCTGTGATATTTTTGCTACCTTACTATTATCTCTATCCGTTTTCATATGTTTATGGTTATATTGTTAATGTAATTTTATTCGTTTATGCATATAGAAAATTAGAGCTCGGAGGTGCAAGATAATGGAAATAAAGTTACCGGATGGAAGTGTAAGAAGATACGAAGGAAGTGTGACGCCAGGACAAATTGCTAAGGACATTTCAGAAGGTCTGTGGAGAAATTCTGCCGGTGCGTTGGTAAATGGACAACTTTGGGACTTAGAAAGACCTATTGATTACGACTGTGAATTAAAGATTGTTAAATTAGACGACCCAGAAGCGGTAGAGATTTATAGACACACGATGTCTCACATTATGGCTCAGGCAGTAATGCGCATCTATGGCGAAGAGAATGTCAAGCTTGGCATCGGTCCAACAATCGAAAATGGTTTTTACTACGATTTCGATATTGCTAATGCAAAGATCGCTGAAGAAGACTTGGAAAAAATCGAAGAAGAAATGAAGAAGATAATAAAAGAGGACTTAAAAATTGAGCGTTTTGAGTTGCCAAAGGACGAAGCGATAGAGCTGATGAAGAAAAAGAACCAACCATACAAAGTAGAGCTTATAGAGGAGATACCGGATGAGAAGGTAAGTTTTTACAGACAAGGAGAATTCGTTGATTTGTGTCGTGGTCCTCATCTACCGAGCACAGGTAAGGTTAAGCATTTCAAATTATTATCTGTTTCTGGTGCTTACTGGAGAGGCAACGAAAAGAATCCAATGCTTCAAAGAATATACGGAACAGCATTTTCAAAGAAAGATGAACTCGAAAGTTATTTAAAAATGCTTGAAGAGGCTAAGAAAAGGGACCACAGGAAACTCGGCCCTCAACTAGAACTTTTCTTCATAAATACAGATGTTGCAGCCGGAATGCCGATATTCCTTCCATATGGAATGACAATTCTGAAAGAGTTGATGGAGTTATCGAGAAAGCTCCATAAAAAGTACGGTTACAAAGAAGTTGGCACACCACTTATAATGCACGAGAAACTGTGGAGGCAGAGCGGACACTGGGATCACTATAAAAACAACATGTATTTCACCGAAAAAGAGGAAGTAACTTACGCTGTAAAGCCTATGAACTGTCCGGGGCACATTCTTATCTATAAGAATAGACCAATCTCTTACAAAGATCTTCCGATCAGATTGTTTGAATTCGGTAGAGTCCACAGATACGAACGCGGTGGCGTTTTGCATGGTTTACTGAGAGTCAGAACGTTTACGCAAGATGACGCTCACATATTCTGTCGTGAAGATCAAATTGTCGAAGAAGTAACGAATGTTGTGAGATTCATAAACGAATTATACAGCGTGTTCGGCTTCACATACAGGGCAACACTCAGCACTATGCCTGAAGATCATATGGGCGACGAAGCAACTTGGGAAAAAGCAACCGTAGCTCTAAGAAATGCCCTTGAAGAAACGGGTGTACCATTTGTGGTTGCTGAAGGTGAAGGAGCATTCTACGGACCGAAGATCGATTTTCACGTACGCGATGTCATCGGAAGGGAATGGCAGTGTGCAACGATACAGCTCGACTTCCAAATGCCAGAAAGATTCAATATCACGTATAAAGACGCTGACGGTATGGAAAAAAGACCTGTCATGATCCACAGAGCGCTGTATGGTTCAATCGAAAGATTTTTCGGTATACTCATAGAACACTTCGCGGGCGCGTTCCCAACGTGGCTTGCTCCGGTTCAAGTAGTTGTATTACCTGTTTCCGAAAAGTACGTGGAGTATGCACGTAATTTATATCAAGAATTAGATAAAAACGGTATCAGAGTTGAATTGGATGATAGAAACGAAACACTTGGTTACAGGATACGTGAAAATCAGTTGAAGAAAGTACCATACATGATAATAGTTGGTGAGAAAGAAAAGGAGACGGGGAAAATATCGCTCAGAACAAGGGAAGGAAAAGATCTCCACGACATAGAGTTGAAAGATTTTGTTGAAAGAGTGAAGCATGAGATATTTGTGAAAAGCTCAACACTGAGTTTTTAACCCTTAATGTTCAACAATCCGAACGCAAAAAGTGAGGTGGTAATTTGTTACCAGAGAAGCTTTTGAAAGAGTTCAGATCTGCATTTGGAATGGATCCAATCTGTCATGACACAGAAAAAGGTACGTGCATATTCGAACAGAATGGATATATAGTCATCAAGACAAATGGTGTACTAATCGCGCAGTTTAAGGATGATGAATCAAGTTACGGAGACATATTGTCATTCTATGCAAAAAAGGCAGGGTTGCTGTCCCCTGCAGAACGTGATATAGAGAAGATATTACGCTCAATGTTTGTCAACCTTATAGTTTTAACAGAAGTTGAAGACAGATATGGTTTTTCACATTCCCAAAGGGTTGCAAAGATAGCGGAAGGCTTTGCAATGTACCTTAACATGAAACCGGAAGAAGTAGAGGATTTAAAAAACCACGCCTTGCTCCATGATGTTGGAAAGATAGCAATTGAACAGCTGATGCTTTACTCTCCAACAAGGTTAAGAACGTTCGAAACGCACTACGAAGACCATCCAACAATGGGAACTATATACCTATCAATACATGAAAGCCTCTGGAGATACATACCAACAGTTAGGAACCATCATGAAAAATGGGACGGTACAGGTTTTCCGGACAAACTGAAAGGAACAGACATACCGTACTTTGCGAGAATCATAGCTATTCTCGACTACTATGATGAAGTGACAAATTTCGTCTCTGCAGACTGGGACAGTGAGATAAAGACACCGAAACAGGCGATAAACGAAATTAAGAGAATGGCTGGAACATTCTTTGATCCGGATTTGGTTAACAAATTTGTAGAATTCATGCAGACGGTGCACAAAATCGAAGTATGAATCAACGTTTCTTAGCACTGGCAACATTCAAGTAGAGGGGGGATTGAAATGTTATCACCTGTTGCTTTTTGGATCGTATTTGGGGTCGTGCTAATGGTAATAGAGATATTCACACCCACATTTTTCATCTTTTGGTTTGGAATCGGTAGTCTTGCTGCTGCTGTTGTTGCGTATTTTTACGAAAACACACTTATCGAACTTCTCACTTTCATAGTGGTGTCTGGAGTATTGGTTTTGTTGACAAGAAAATTGGCAAAGAAATTAACAGGTGAAGAAGTTAGAAGCATTAATGTAGATGAAATAATTGGTAAAGAGGCAATAGTAATTGAGCGTATCGATAACATCAAAGGAAAAGGCGTTGTAAAGGTCAACGGCGATATGTGGAGAGCTGTTTCGATTGAGGATCATATAATAATCAACGAAGGTGCAAAGGTAATTATAGAAAAAGTGGAAGGAGCACATGTAGTTGTGCGACCATCAAGTTCGGCGGAATCTAAGGAATCTGATTAATGGCACTGAAATTATTTGAAAAGGAGGGGTCGTGATGTACATAGTTCTTCTTGCTATAGCGTTTTTGTTGTTAATAATTGCTGCTACTGGTATCAGAATTGTAAGACCGTACGAACGCGGATTGATAGAAAGGCTTGGAAAGTTTAAAAAAGAAGTGCGTTCAGGTTTACACTTCATAATCCCATTCTTTGATCGCATGATAAAGGTTGATATGCGCGAACATGTTATCGATGTACCACCTCAAGAGGTCATTACAAAAGATAACGTGGTTGTAGTGGTCGATGCTGTTATCTATTACGAAGTAACAGATGCATTCAAATCAGTGTACAATGTCAACAACTTTGAATTTGCAACTATAAAACTTGCGCAAACAAACTTGAGAAATGTCATAGGTGAACTGGAGCTTGACCAGACCCTTACGTCGAGAGAGAGTATTAATGCAAAGTTAAGAACAGTATTAGACGAAGCGACTGATAAATGGGGAATTAGGATTACGAGAGTCGAGATCAAGAAGATAGATCCACCAAAAGATATAATGGAAGCAATGAGTAAACAGATGAAGGCTGAAAGAACAAAAAGGGCAGCAATCCTTGAGGCAGAAGGTATTCGACAGTCTGAAATATTGAAAGCTGAAGGTGAAAAGCAGGCTGCGATATTAAAGGCTGAAGGTGAAGCGGAAGCAATAAAGAGAGTCGCAGAGGCTAATAAATACAAGCTGATAGCAGAGGCAGAAGGTCAAGCATTAGCTATTGTGAACGTTTTCAAAGCGATCCACGACGGTAATCCAACAAACGACCTAATAGCTATAAAGTACCTTGAAACTCTTAAAGAAGTTGCTAATGGACAAGCAACGAAGATATTCTTACCTCTTGAAGCCTCATCCGTTTTATCATCTGTGGGTGCTATGGCAGAATTGTTTAAAGATAGAAAAGTGGAGGACAAAAAGCAACAATGATAACGCCTTTTCTAAACATATTGTTCGGTAGTGGCATCAGTACACTTGTTGGAAGTATAGTTGGGCTCTTAGTTTCTTACAATATAATATCTAAAAGAGCTCGTGTTAGATACCAGCCGCTGTTTCTTTTTAACGACGTGATGATGCTAAGCATCATGACGCTTGTTTGGTATTACGTCGATAATCTATATCTTGCTTATCTATTCTTTATTATTATGTCTTCCGTCTTCCTGGTCTATAAATTGCTTGTTGCTGTGTACTCAATGGACAAGAGATTCAGATTACTTGTACTCTCACTTGGCGCAGATCACTCAGAGTATTCAAGATTTATATTAGAAAAGAATCTGGGAAGATTTTTCGCTAATATTTTGAAATTCTACGTGCTTTGTATAATAAGTTTTTTAACTTCACTGACCATTTGCGCTTCTGACATAGGTTTTTTCGGACTCATAGTTGGACTGGTATTTTCACTCGTTCAGACTGATTGAGTTTAAACTAACGAAAGGAGTTTTAGTGATGAAAAAAAAGCTTTTTGTGAACTATTCTCAGGCTATACTTAAGATTGGGGTAAACTTGCAAAATCAACAAAAGTTAATCGTGAACGCTTCTGTGGATCACAAAGACTTCGTAAGGATTTTCGTCGAACAGGCTTACGATTTAGGTGCAAAAGAAGTACTTGTCGTATGGAACGATACTTACATCTCCAGGCAAAAATTACTAAAAGCACCCGAAGAGGTAATTACTAACATATACAACTGGGAGATAGAAATGGCAAAAAGCTTTCTCGAAGACGGTGCTGCTACCGTCTCATTGGTTGGTTCGTATGCGGATCTGCTTGCCGACGTACCAGCCCAGAGAATAGGTGCAGCCACGAAAGCAAGACAAATAGCTTTCAAAGAGATTATGGAACGAACGATGATGAATAAAAACAGGTGGTGCGTCGCTGGCGTACCAAATCCTGAATGGGCACGAAAAGTTTACGGCACAGAAGACATTACACAACTTTGGAACGATATCCTATATATGGCAAGAATAGATGAAAATGGATATGATGCGTTACTCAAGCATCTGGAAAATCTTAAAAATAGAAAGGACTACCTTAATGAGATGAAATTTGAGGCATTGAGATACGAAGGACCTGGTACAGAATTAGTTGTTGAATTGCCACGCGCTCATCTTTGGCTAAGCGGTGTAGAACACGATGTTAATGGTGTACCTTTCTTACCAAACATCCCAACTGAAGAAGTGTTTACAGCCCCGTATAAATATGGGGTTAATGGAAAAGTCTCAAGTAGCATGCCGTTGGTATACCAAGGAAATATTATAGATGAGTTCTGGCTCGAATTCAAAGATGGAAAGGTTATAAACTTTGATGCAAAGAAAGGAAAAGAGGTCTTACAGCAACTTATAGCTACTGATGAAGGAGCATCATATCTTGGTGAGGTTGCACTTGTCGATGTGACATCACCAATATATAAACTTGGAAAAGTTTTCTACAACACACTGTACGATGAAAATGCGGCTTCGCATTTTGCATTGGGACGAGCATACCCAACTTGTGTTGAGAGCTTTGGTGGAGATCCAGAGAACGCTGGTATAAACATGAGCATTACACATGTAGACTTCATGGTTGGCAATGACAAAATGAATGTCTACGGGATTAAAGGCGGTAAGGAATATCAATTAATGAAAAACGGCCTTTGGCAAATTTAAACTTCTCTACACGAATATCAAAAGCTGTGTTATAATATTTTGTGAATTAAATCACTTATAGTTTAATTTTTCTAAAAGGAGGTAAAAGTTATGAGCTTTGACAAACAACAGTTCGTTCATGAATTAATAACGCCAAACAGCAGCAAGATTGTTCTTTTGGTTATGGATGGTATCGGTGATCTTCCAAATGAAGAAGGCTTGACACCACTTATGAAAGCAAATACTCCAAACCTTGATAAAGTTGCACAGATGAGTGACCTTGGTCAGACAATCCCAGTTCTTCAAGGAATAACACCAGGTAGTGGACCAGGGCATCTTAGCCTTTTTGGATACGACCCAATTAGATACCAGATAGGCCGTGGAATTCTCGAAGCTCTTGGCGAAGATATCGATGTTGGAGAACTCGATGTTGTTGCAAGAGGAAATTTTGCAACAATACAAGGTGACATCGTAGTTGACAGAAGAGCTGGAAGGCCAGCAACTGAAGAAAGCGCTAAGGTAGTGGAAATTCTTAACGCAAACATCAAGGAAATAGAAGACGTAAAAGTTCAGTTCTACCCTGGCAAAGAACACAGATTTGTCCTCAAACTAACAGGGGAAGGCCTTTCAGACAAAATTGAAGACGCCGATCCACAAAAAGAGGGGAAGCCGATAAAATTCACCTCTGCGCTTTCACCAGAAGCAGAAAAGACAGCAAGGATAGTTAACAAACTTTTGGAGAGAATCAAAGAAGTTCTAAAAGACCAACCAAAGCTGAACTTCGCACTTGTAAGGGGATTTTCAAAATACCCACAACTTCCACAATTCCCGGAAGTTTACAAATTGAAAGCGGGAGCTATCGCAGTCTACCCAATGTACAAAGGGTTAGCAAAATTAGTCGGAATGACGATTATTCCAACCGGACAGACAATAGAAGATGAAATCGAGACTTTGAAAACAGAATGGAATGACTACGACTTCTTCTTCGTACATATTAAAAAGACGGATTCATACGGCGAGGATGGAAAATTTGACGACAAGGTGCATGTTATAGAAAACGTTGATAAAATAATCCCAGAAATACTTGCACTTAATCCCGATGTGTTAGTTGTAACAGGCGACCATTCAACACCATGTGCCATGAAAGGACATTCATTCCATCCAGTACCAATTATGTTCTGCGCAAAATACACAAGAAAAGGCCTTTCCAAAGCATTCAACGAATTTGAATGTGCAAGGGGGACAATTGGTACAATTCATGCAACAGACGTTATGAACTTAATAATGGCATATTCAGGAAAATTTGAGAAATTCGGTGCGTAATAAGAAATCCTAAATAATTTAGAGTGAAATGTGGGGGAGTATCTTGGGGGGATACAAATTTACACATCATTTTACTACTTCGGGTGTGCAATTTTAGGTGCGTTAGTGGGAGCTTATTATAAGTTCCCACTTTTCTTTTTGGCAATTCCACTCTTGTTTTTCAAAAAGCCAAGAATTGGCTTGGCGTTTCTTATATTCTTCATTGTAAATCTCGGATTCGTCGGAAATGTGACTGTTAAAACGGAATTCGTTGGTGTAGTTAAGAGCGTTCAAAACAATTCTTCAATTCTGAAACTATCATACTTTGATGGAGTGAACTGGAAAAAGTTAGGCTTTGATGTTTTATTGTACAACGAGGAAAAGTTAGGTACCATAGTCTATTTCAAAGGCGAGTTGCGACGCAGAAACAGTTATCCTTTCTATTATGCCAAGCCAACTTACTTAGCAACAGCAACGAACTACAATTCCTTCAAACACAGAATTTACAATCACTTCGAAGCCTTTCGAAGGTATGTAAGTAAGATCAATCCATTTTACGAAAGCCTCTTCGGTTCAGCGGCGAGAGACGAAGATTTTATACAAAGCGGTTTGTATCATATATTTTGTGTTTCTGGCATGCATGTATCTTTGCTATATCTATTCGCTCTTTCAATAGTGAAACTTGTAACACACAGGAAATTTCTCAGAATAATTTTATCACTGCTATTTCCAACAATTTTTGTCATCGGTTCTGGTATGAACCTTCCTGCCTTTAGAGCACTTCTTATGTTAGTGCTATCTTCAATCTTTCAATTAGCTGACTATAAGATAAATCCGATAAATACTGTATCTATTATTGGAACAGCGATGATCATTGCAAATCCGGAAATCGTTTACTCACTGTCCTTTTACATGACGTTTTTTGCCACAATTGGTGTGCTGGTATGCGACAATAAAATTTTGACAAATGTCGGAGGTTTTCTTGGTAGTGCTCCTTACGTTTCGCTAATTAATCCAGTTAATCCATTTTCGATAGTAGGCACTATAATTGTCTCCATTCCAGTGCAGATAATAATGTTTGGATTAACAATTAGCTATTTACTTTTCTCCAGTAAAATGTACTACCTCTCGTCATTTGTGCTGTATGCACTCTCACCATTTGCTTGGTTTGTGAAACTCGTTGCTCAAACGCTATCAAAATTCCCTACTATACCGCGACACCCTTCAATAACAATAGCATTTGCATTGACATACGTAATATTCATAGCGATAGTTATAGAAAATAAACGCGGTACCAACCTAAATATGGTACCGCGTAATATATAAAGAAAAAATTCTTTTATTTTTTCTTCTTCTTTGTACATTTCGGACAAAGACCTCTGAACTTTAAATCGACCTCTTCGATAATGTACCCTTTACTACTCATTAGTTGCAAATATTCTCTCATAACATTTTCAGGAGAAAGCTCACCCTTCAACTCGTAGATCTTTCCGCATGAAGTACAGATAAAATGTGAATGTTTCTCTTCCTTATCAACCAATTCATATCTGAAAACGCCTTCATCAAATTGAAGTCTTCTCAAAAAGCCGAGTTCGACGAGTAAATCTATAGTTCTATATACCGTTGCCTTACTGACATTCAATTTTCTGCTTATAAGGTATCTGTAAACCTCTTCAGCTCCAAGATGCTCACTATTTGTTTCGATAAAGACTTTCAACACTTGTTCACGTTGAGGAGTCATTCGGCATTTCCGATCTTTAAGCTCTTTTTTTAAGCTATCTACGTGCATATTCTCGCCCCTTCGTTATGCGTTCATAACAGGCTTAATATCTATTTTCCAGCCTGTAAGTTTTGCTGCAAGTCTTGCATTCTGTCCTGCTTTGCCAATAGCCAGAGACAACTGATTTGGCGAGACAAGCACTCGCGAAGCCTTTGCCTCGTAGTCGAGAATTTCAACTTCAATGACGGAAGCAGGCAGCAAAGCGTTTGCAATTAATTCTTTTGGATCTTCCGACCATTTGATTATATCTATCTTTTCTATCTTGAGTTCTTTTAAGACGGATGCAATTCGAGAACCTTCGTTACCAATACAAGCACCAACTGGGTCTATCTTTGGATCCTTCGAAATGACAGCGATTTTCGTTCTCACTCCTGGTTCTCTCACAACTTTTACTATTTCGACCGTGCCATTCTCCAGTTCAGGCACTTCAAGTTTAAGTAATCCAGTCACAAACTCTGGATCCGTTCGTGAAACTATTATCTTTGGTCCTTTTTTATCTTTCTTTACTTCTCTTACATACACCTTTATGAAATCCGATTGCTCAAAGACTTCGCCGGGTATCCATTCCTTTTTCGGTAAGTGCGTCTCGAGTTTACCTATACGAATATCGAGCCATTCGGGTGTAACTTTCAACACTTCAGCAACAACAACTCGTCCAACAAGCTCTGAATACCGTTCGTACTGCTTTTCTTTTTCAATCTCTCTAATTTTCTGAACAAGGACCTGTTTTGCAACTTGTATCGCAAACCTGCCGAGTTTTTTAACGTTCATTTTCTTCTTCACAATGTCTCCGATCACTGCGTCCGGTTTGATTTTCAGTGCCTCATCCAAGGAGATCTGGAGCGTGTCGTTCTCAACCTTGTCGACAACTTCAAGGAGCTGATAAGCTTCTATCTCTCCTGAAAGTCTGTTAATAACTATTTCGACGTTTCTTTCTCCTGTCTTGTTCTTGTAAGCGCTCATGATAGCTTTCTCGAGTATGCTAATCGATTCTTCTACAGAAATTCCTTTTTCTCTTTCAAGTTCTCTCAATGCCTCTAACAACATCGGGCTGTTCATCGCTCAATCTACCTCCTATCAATCCATTGTTATTCTTCTATCTCTAAATTAGCAGATTTGATATCTTTGTAATCAAACGTAATTTCTTTTCCATCAACTTCGATTACAATCTTTTCATTTTCGGTATCAACGTTTCTAATGTAACCTCTAACCGTTTTTGTGGTCTTAACTTTTGCATAACTTCCAACAAATCTCTTAAAGTCGTCTATGCTTCGTAGAGGTCTATCGAGTCCTGGTGAAGAAACTTCGAGATAATATCTTCCTGGGATCAAGTCTTCTGAATCTAAGATTCTTTCAACTTCGTACGATACATTTTCACAGTCCTTAGTGCTAACGTAATCTTCGAGTTTGTCAATCACAATAGTCAGTATCCATCTTCCAGACTGCAATTTGTACTTCACATCAAAGAGTACAAGGCCATGTTTTTCAACAACTGGCTTAACCAACTCCGCAACTCTCTTTTCTATTTCCTTCGCACTTAGCATTGCAACCGCCTCCACCTCATAATTTTTTTTCGAAAAGGATAATCGAAAAACCGGGACAGTTGTCCCGGTTTTACAAATACACTTTCTCGGCTTCGAAAATCTGGCGGAGAGGGTGGGATTTGAACCCACGGGTGGTTTGTGGCCACCGCACGCTCTCCAGGCGTGTGCCTTAGACCCCTCGGCCACCTCTCCTTTGTCAGTTCGTGAAATGAGCATTATTATTATACCACATAGTTTCAAAAATTCAAGATTCAGCGTTACAAAAAACAGATTCTGACAATTTTAGAAAAAAGGTATGTCCCATGAGGGACATACCTTTGTCATTCTTCAGGTCTTCGCTCTTAGCAGATTACTTTTGACATAATCTTAGCTAATTCAACAAAGCTTTCTTTTAGGCTTGCTCCTCCAACAAGAGCACCATCGATGTCCTTCTTTACAAACAATCCGAAGAAATTTTCAGGCGTAACACTACCGCCGTAGAGTATTGTAACTGACTGAGCAACTTCTTCGCCATATATTTGACCGAGCAATTTTCTCACAAATTCATGAGCTTCTTGTGCTTGTTGAGGTGTCGCAACAACTCCTGTTCCAATTGCCCATACTGGTTCGTACGCTATTACAACTCTTGTAACCTCATCTGCTGAAATTCCGTAAAGACCTTCACGAACTTGCTTTTCCAAGACGCAGAACGTCAATCCTTTTTCCCTTTCTTCCAATGTTTCACCTATACAGAAAATTGGAGTTAGTCCCTCTTTCAACGCTTTCTTAACCTTCTTGTTGATAAGCTCATCGGTTTCTCCGAATATCTTTCTTCTCTCGCTGTGTCCAATTATAACTGCCTCTACGCCGAGTTCTTTAAGCATTTTTGGTGATACTTCACCGGTGAAAGCTCCAATATCTTCAAAATACATGTTTTGAGCAGCAAGTTTTATATTGCTTGAACTTACTACTTCCCGAACCCTATCAAGTGCAACAAATACAGGGGCTACGTATATGTCAAAAGAATTAAACCCAGCAAGCGCATTCATTAGCGTATTTGCAAAGAATTGCGCCTCACTGGGTGTTTTATTCATTTTCCAATTTCCAGCAAGAATAAATCTCCTGTTAATTATTTTTTTTTATCTGCGATTGATGTGATACCAGGCAGTTCTTTACCTTCTAAGAATTCAAGAGAAGCACCGCCACCTGTTGATACATGACTGAACTTCTTCTCAAGACCAAATTGAGAGACTGCTGCTGCGCTGTCTCCACCGCCAACAACTGTTGTTACACCTTTTTCAGTCAATGAAGCAATGAATTCGGCAACAGCCTTCGTTCCAGCTGCAAAATCTTCGATTTCAAACACACCAAGTGGTCCATTCCACACAACAGTCTTTGCATCGGCAAGTTTTGATTTTATAAGCTCAATGCTCGCTGGTCCTACATCAAAACCGCTCCAACCTTCTGGAATGCCTTCTTCGCATGTGAAGACTTTCTTCTCAACCCCAGCCTCCATCTTCTGTGCACATACAGCATCGGTTGGTATAACAAGCTCAACACCTTTCTCTTTTGCCTGCTCAAGCATCTGTTTTGCAAGTTCAATTTTATCCTCTTCAACGAGAGAATTTCCTGTCTGTTTGCCGAGTGCTCTCCAGAATGTGAACATCATAGCGCCACCGATGATTATTCTATCTGCCTTGCTGAGAAGGTTTGTGATAACCCCTATCTTGTCGGAAACCTTCGCACCGCCAAGAACGACTACATAAGGTTTATCTGGGTTGAGTGTTGCTTTGGCAAGGAATTTAATTTCCTTTTCCATCAAGAAACCAGCAACTGATGGAATGTACTGCGCAATACCGACGTTACTTGAATGGGCTCTGTGAGCTGTACCGAATGCATCGTTAACGTGGAGATCCGCTAAACTTGCCCATTTTTTTGCAAGTTCAAGATCGTTCTTTTCCTCGCCTGCATCGAACCTTGTGTTTTCAAGCATCAAGACTTCGCCTTCTTTTAGCTCGGCGACAGCTTTCTCGACCTCTTCTCCGTAAAGTGCAGGTACGAATTTTACCTCCTTGCCAAAAAGCTCTGCAAGTCTATCTGCAACTGGTTTCAGCGTATATTTAGGATCTGGACCCCCCTTTGGCCTGCCGAGGTGTGAGAGAAGAATTACCTTTGCACCGTTATCGAGAGCGTATTTTATTGTTGGAAGAGCCTCGACTATCCTTGTATCGTCCGTAACTTTACCTTCTTTTGTCGGAACATTAAAGTCGACCCTCATTATTACCCTTTTACCCTTGAGCTCAACATCTCTTATCGTTAACTTTTCCATCTTATTCACCTCCATAAATTTCTTATCAAACATGAAGAATTATAGAAACAGTAGAAAAAAGGGGGACAAGTCCCCCCCTTATTTGGTTTCAAAATTAAAGCATCGTTGCAACTTTCTCGATTGTATCAACAACTCTGCAGGTGTAACCGTATTCGTTATCGTACCAGCTGTAGACTGTTACGAATGTTCCATTCATAACTTTTGTGAGTGTTGCATCGTAGATACCTGCGTATGTTGTTCCAATTATGTCAGAGCTGACGATCTCTTCGTCGTTGTACTTAATGATGCCTTTGAGTTTGCCCTCTGTAGCAGCTTTAACTTTTGCGTTTACTTCTTCCGCTGTTGTTGCTTTTTCCACCTGTACGCTCAAAACTGACATAGAACCATCTGGAGTTGGAACTCTAAGAGCCATTCCGTCGAGTTTACCCTTTACTTCTGGAACGACGAGAGCAACTGCCTTAGCTGCGCCTGTTGTTGTTGGAATAATATTCATCGCTGCAGCTCTTGCTCTTCTCAAATCCTTGTGTGGTAAGTCAAGAACTCTCTGGTCATTTGTGTAGCTGTGGACTGTTACGAGGTATCCTGTGACTATTCCGAACTCATCGTTGAGTACTTTAACAATTGATGCTATTGAATTTGTTGTACAAGATGCACATGAAATAATCTGGTGCTCTGGTGCGAGTTTATCTTCGTTACAACCGAATACTACTGTTATGTCCTCACCTTTTGCTGGAGCTGTGATTATAACTTTCTTCGCTCCTGCTTGAATGTGCTTCATCGCTCCATCTCTTTCTGTGAACTTACCTGTTGATTCAATAACAACATCGACACCAAGGTCTTTCCATGGAAGGTTCGCTGGATCCTTTTCTGCAAATACTTTGATTTCCTTTCCATCAATGATAATGGAATTTTCTGTTGCCTTTACTTCTCCCGGGAAAATTCTATGAACTGAGTCATATTTAAAGAGATGAGCTAATGTCTCTGGTTTGTCCAAATCGTTAATGGCAACAACCTCAACGTTACTACCGCGGCGAATGAGTTCCCTCAAAACAAGTCTTCCTATCCTTCCGAAACCGTTAATAGCTATCTTCATCTTACTCCCTCCTTAAATCAAGTATTGTAGAGACTTCCCAATTTATTTTTCTTCCCACCTCGTGAAAAATTGTACAATATAATTATTACATTTGCTACAAAAATCAGGTTAAGATTTTGAAATATTTTTTGCATACTCAAGCATATAACAGATAGAAAGAATTTTTACAGTTTATTTAGTCATAACTAATTATATTTTACCACAAAAAAGATTAACAAGCAATACTTAATCATTTCGAGTTGCAAGTAAATTTATTTGATTGTATAATATATTTTACAACAAACCAATAAGCAAAAAAGATAAAAAATATTTCTTTGAAGAGGTGGTATTACATATGATACTGAGCATCTTACTTCTCATAATCGGTTTTGTCTTTGTCTCTATTGGCTCAGACAAATTGGTTGAAGGTGCGTCAACTTTAGCGAAAAAACTAAAGGTTTCTGATTTATTAATAGGTCTTACAATTGTAGCATTTGGTACTTCTGCACCAGAACTTGCTGTTAATATCGTTTCGTCCATTAAAGGAACATCAAATATAAGCTTAGGAAATGTTATTGGAAGTAATATTTTTAACATACTTGTTGTCGTTGGATTATCTGCTATGATAAAACCTGTAATAGTCCAACATTCTACATTGAGAAAAGAAATTCCATTAAGTTTAATAGCAGCACTTTCCATTCTTGCACTTGGAAACAAAACACCATCTGTTATAACAAGAGGAGATGGAATAGTTTTGTTACTATTCTTTGCGATATTCATGTCTTATATCTTGGAAATGGCACAAAAAGACCGTGAAATGTTTGAGGAACTTGAGAAGACCAAAGAAAAACAATTAGGTACAATTATCTCTATTCTATACATAATTGGTGGGCTTGCAGGTTTGGTTTTTGGCGGTAGATGGATAGTAAACGGCGCAGTTGACATAGCAAAAGCTTTTGGTGTCTCAGATAAACTCATAGGATTAACCATAGTAGCTGCGGGAACTTCCATTCCTGAACTTGCAACATCTTTAGCTGCAATAATAAAAGGCAATAACGAAATAGCACTTGGTAATGCAGTAGGTTCTAATATATTCAATGTATTCTTCATACTGGGTATATCAGCTGTTATAAAACCCATAGTTTACACAACTGTTTTGAACTTTGACGTAACTTTGCTTGTCATAATTACTGTAATATTGTTACTATTTTCAAAAAATTTGAAAATAGAGAAATTTGAAGGGTTGCTTATGGTATCAACTTACGTTGGCTACACAATTTACTTAATCTATCGTGGATAAATATCCATCGAGGTGAAACTTATTTGTTATTCGAACACCTTCAATATTACGGTGTTTCAAGAAAAATTATCGAAGCGATGAATAAAATTGACAGGAAATTATTTGTTCCAAGCGAACTCCAAGAAAGTGCTTATCTTGATATTCCACTCCCTATAGGTTATGGTCAAACAATCTCAGCTCCACATATGGTTGGAATGATGTGTGAGTATCTTGAACTAAAAGATGGGGACAGAGTTCTCGAAATAGGTACAGGAAGTGGTTACAACGCAGCGGTTATGAGCCTACTCGTTGGTGAAAGTGGCTGGATATACGCCATCGAACGAATACCAGAACTCGCGCAAGAAGCTCAAAAAAGAATCAATTTGCTCGGAATAAAAAACATAACCATCACCATCGGCGATGGCAAAGAAGGTTTTGAAGAATATGCCCCTTTTGACAAAATCACAGTAACTTGTTATGCTAAGCACATTCCGAAAAAATTAATTGAGCAATTGAAAGACAATGGGATAATGGTTATTCCAGTTGGTAATGAGTATGTCCAGATACTAAAACTAATTAGAAAATCAGGAGAAAAAATTATTGAAGAAGATCTAACTCACGTGCGATTTGTACCAATGCAGTAGTTTACTAATTAAACTTATTCTTGAAACTCCTCGTACAATTTCTGGATCGACAACTTGCCCCATGTATATGTAACCAACGACGCACTTGCATTTCCGATAACTATTCCCCACCAAACTCCAGCTAAACCTATTTTTATAACATCGACAAATAGCCATGTCCAAAATAATTGGAATATGATAGTTCTAAGAATAGTTGCCACAAGACTTTTAAAACCTTGACCAATTCCCTGAAACATCCCGGACGTGAGCATTCCAAGAGGAGTACCTGGTAAAAATAAACACAAAATTTTTAATGCTTGAGAAATATTTTCAAGCAATTGACTAGATGCTTTTGAATAAGCGAAAAGAAATGCTAACTGCTTTGAGAAGATGAATATTCCTAACATTATGGTTAAACTAAAAAGCTCCGCAAATTTTATAGCATAACTTAGCGCGTCTTGTATCCTTTTTACATTTCTAGCACCGTAAGCTGCACCTGTAACTGGTGTTACAGCAGAAGAAATACCTATAATAGTCAACGTTCCAAGGTTTATTATTCTCCATGCTCCCGTAAAAGTCGCAACTCCAACATCCCCTCCAGCACTCACAGCAAATCTATTCAAAACATAAATTGCAATTGACATCGTTATTTGAGCCAGCGCCGTTGGAAAACCAACTATGGAAATATCTCGGAGATATTTACCATTGTATTTAAACTTCTTCAAAGAGATCTTTAAAAAAGTTTTATCGGAAAAGAATAAATAATAGATAAATATAAACGTCGCCGATATAATAGATATTCCAGTAGCCCAAGCCGCACCTTCAATTCCCAGTTTAAATGTGTATATAAAAATAGGATCCAAAAAGATGTTCAATATAGAACTAAATGTTACAGCATACATAGGTCTTTTAGAATCACCTTCACCACGTAATATTCCTACAGCGGTGTTGTTAAACATTAGAAATGGTGTAAACAAAAAAATTATAAACCCATAATCATATGCTTTCTGAAGCGCTTCACCACTCGCGCCAATACCTTTAAGAACAGGTATCAACGTTGTGATACCTATTAAAACTGTAAAAAGTGAAACAATCAGCGAAAGTAAGATCGAATGTTCCGCTACGGAATTTGCACCTTCGTAATCCTTCTCACCTATCTTTCTGGAAATAGCCGAACTTGTTCCAACAGTTATTCCCGTCGCGATCGAAACAACAATCATAAAGATTGGGAAGAAAAATCCCATAGCTGCAAGTGTAACAGCTCCAAGTCCGGCAACCCATATAGCGTCAACAAGGTTATATATTGTCTGGACAAACATGGAAATCATATTTGGAATAGATAACTTTACAATGGCTTTCCTGTAATCTCCGAGCAGCAATTCTATATTTCGATTGTTCATCGCTTATCCTCCAATCGTCAAACTAGTAATTTGATAGAATTTTTTCATCTCATCAAGCGCTTTCAAAGCTATTTTTTCCCTGTCTTTTCCCCCGCCGAGTAATCCAAAATTTGCGTACATTGGTTTAAGCTCTGGAGCGGTTGTTATGTATCTTACTAATGCGCCACACATAGTCTTTTCTGGAAATTTTATCATATCCTTACCCAAAATTAATCTTGAAATATTTAAGCCGACGTATAATCCAGTCATAGCAGATTCAACATAACCTTCAACACCTGTAATCTGTCCAGCAAAGAATACATTTGGCATTTTCTTTAATCTCAAATACTCATCCAAAACCTTTGGGGAGTCTATATAACTATTTCTATGCATCACACCATATCTTAGAATTTCCGCGTTTTCTAACCCAGGAATTAATTGAATTATTCTTCTTTGCTCTCCCCACTTTAATCTTGTCTGGAACCCAACGATATTGTACATAGTCCCTTCAACGTTTTCTTTTCTCAATTGAATGACAGCATATGGTTCTTTCCCCGTTTTTGGATCTACAATACCAACAGGTCTCAGAGGACCGTAACGCATGGCATCCTTACCACTTCGAGCTATTTCTTCAATCGGTTGGCACCTCTCAAATAAAAGTTTTCTGTCAAAATCTTCTATCTCTATAACTTGAGCGTTTACAAGTTCATTCCAAAACCTTTCATATTCTTCTTTTGTCATAGGGCAGTTAATATAGTCACCTGTGCCTACACCGTATCTATCAGCAACAAAACAAACGTCCATATTAATACTTTCTGCACTAACAATTGGTGCAACAGCATCAAAGAAATTAAAAAATCCACCAGTTTGTTCCCTTATCCATTCAGCAAGCTTTCCATCTGTAGTTGGACCTGTAGCGATTATCCATATATCATCGGTATAAGGTTTTTCCACCTCTTCCCACACTACTTTAACAAGTCCAGTTTGAAGAAGTTTTTCAGTAACACACTGAGAAAATTTTTCTCTATCAACAGCTAAAGCCTTACCAGCAGGCACGCTATTATTGTAAGCACATTCTAAAATTAAACTTCCCCATATTTCCATTTCCGCTTTTAGTAAACCTTCGGCATTCTTCAAGTCAGTAGATTTTAACGAGTTACTACAAACAAGCTCTGCAAAATTTTCACTTACATGCACTGGTGATTTCTTTACTCTTTTCATTTCATGTATAACTACATTAAAACCATTTTTTACAAGTTGCCAAGCAGCTTCAGAACCTGCAAGCCCTGCTCCAATGATGTGAACTAATTTATTCATAGAAAAAAATAACTCCTTTCTTTCATTAAATAATTTTCAACAGCAAAAAGATTATACCACAACATCCACAATGGTAATAGTATAAACAAAAACCCCCTGAATCGAAATGATTCAGGGGGTGAGGATTTAAGAAATCCTGGGCACTACCTACTCTCGCAAGCGGTCGCCCGCTTACTACCATCGGCCCACGGTGGCTTAGCGGCCAGGTTCGGAATGGTTCTGGGCGTTTCCCACCGTAGTATCGGCACCCAGGTCATTCAAAAGTGCATAGGGCTTAAAGGTGAAGGTTTCGGCCTATTAGTACCGGTTGGCTCCACGCCTCTCGGCGCTTCCACCACCAGCCTATCTAGGTCCTCTTCTCGGACCGGCCTTATGGAGGCCTCATCTCGGAGCGCGCTTCCCGCTTAGATGCTTTCAGCGGTTATCGCTCAGGAGCGTAGCTACCCAGCGTATGCACTTGGCAGTACAGCTGGTACACCAGTGGCTCCCTCACCCTGGTCCTCTCGTACAAAGGGCGACCCTCCTCAAGCCTCCTACGCCCGCAGCAGATAGGGACCGACCTGTCTCACGACGGTCTGAACCCAGCTCACGTACCCCTTTAATAGGCGAACAGCCTAACCCTTGGGACCTGCTTCAGCCCCAGGATGGGATGAGCCGACATCGAGGTGCCGAGCCTAGCCGTCGATGTGAACTCTCGGGCTAGACTAGCCTGTTATCCCCGGGGTAACTTTTGTCCGTTGATCGACGACCCTTCCACTCGGAGTCGCCGGGTCACTAGGACCGGGTTTCCCCTCTGCTCGACCCGTCGGTCTCGCAGTCAGCCCGGCTTTTGCCCTTGCACTCAACGGTGGATTTCCAACCCACCTGAGCCGAGCTTTGCGCGCCTCCGTTACTCTTTAGGAGGCGACCGCCCCAGTCAAACTGCCCACCTGGCACTGTCCCTCGCATGCTCTCCACATGCGTAGGTTAGAACTCCGCTGCAACGAGGGTGGTATCCCACCGTCGGCTCCACGTGCCCTGGCGAGCACGCTTCTTCGCCTCCCACCTATCCTGTACACGCCGCAGCAGAGCACAATACCAGGCTACAGTAAAGCTCCACGGGGTCTTTCCGTCTAGCTGCGGGTACTGGGCATCTTCACCCAGACTGAAATTTCACCGGGTCCCCTGCCGAGACAGTGCCCCAGTCGTTACGCCATTCATGCAGGTCGGAACTTACCCGACAAGGAATTTCGCTACCTTAGGACCGTTATAGTTACGGCCGCCGTTTACCGGGGCTTCGGTTCGGAGCTTGCACCCCTCCCCTTAACCTTCCGGCACCGGGCAGGCGTCAGTCCCTATACTTCCTCTCATCGAGTTGGCAGAGACCTGTGTTTTTGGTAAACAGTCGCCAGGGCCATTTCTCTGCGACCACCTCGGCCTCCGTCAGTTTCCACCTCGCGGCTTCCCCTGACTTCAACCTACCGTGGCACCCCTTCTCCCGAAGTTACGGGGTCAATTTGCCGAGTTCCTTGGCAAGGGTTATCCCGCTCCCCTTAGCTTTTTCAGCCCGCCTACCTGTGTCGGTTTGCGGAACGGGCACCTGCTAACCACTACACGCGGCTTTTCTTGGCAGTGTGGCGTCAGCTCCGTTGACCCCTTTCGGAGTCTCCCCTTCACGGCTCAGCTCAGGCTGCGGACTTACCTACAGCCCTCTTCGCCTAACCGCTTGGAGGGATTTGCCACTTATCCCCGGAGCTTAGCCTCCTGCGTCCCCGCTTGCAGTATCGGTTAGCCGGTGGTACCGGAATATTAACCGGTTTCCCATCGGATACCCCTTTCGGGTTTTCCTTAGGTCCCGACTTACCCTGGGCGGACGACCCTTCCCCAGGTACCCTTAGGCTTTCGGGGGGATGGATTCTCACCATCCTCTCGTATACTCATGCCTGGATTCTCACTTCCGCTTCGTCCAGTAGCTCTCTCGAGTCTACCTTCTCCCTACCGCGGAACGCTCCCCTACCAACCTGCCTTTCGACAGGTTCCGTGGCTTCGGGGGGTGGCTTCAGCCCCGCACATTTTCGGCGCAGTGCGGCTCGACCGGTGAGCTGTTACGCACTCTTTAAATGATGGCTGCTTCTAAGCCAACATCCCGGTTGTCTGGGCCACACCACATCCTTCCTCTTCACACTTAGCCACCTCTCCGGGCCCTTAGCCGACGGTCTGGGTTGTTCCCCTCTCGTCCGTGAAGCTTATCACTCACGGGCTCACTCCCAGGATCTCGTGTGGCGGCATTCGGAGTTTGACAGGGTTCGCAGGTTACCCCACTAGCCCTACCAGCGCTCTACCTCCACCACAGAACTCCTGAGGCTGCACCTCAATGCATTTCGGGGAGAACCAGCTATCACCGAGTTCGGTTAGCTTTTCACTCCTACCCACAGGTCATCCGAGGATTTTTCACGATCCACCGGTTCGGACCTCCAGTGGGTTTTACCCCACCTTCATCCTGCCCATGGGTAGCTCACCCGGCTTCGGGTCTATCGCTACTGACTCGCGCCCTATTCGGACTCGCTTTCGCTTCGGCTCCGCCTCTACCGGCTTAACCTCGCCAGGTACGGTAACTCCCAGGCTCATTAATCAAAAGGCACATCGTCACCCTCTCGGGCTCCGACTTCTTGTAGGCATGCAGTTTCAGGTCTCTTTCACTCCCCGATAGTGTTAACTTGTAGTGATGAAAGAGTGTAATTGTGAAAGAATGCGATTGATATTGCCATTGTGCGTTTTCCAAAGATTCTTCACTACACAAAATCCTTGAATATATTTCGCTAAGTTCTTCGTATTCTTCAGCCCTCGCTTGAGTCGGAAAAAGTCTTTCAACAATGAAAACTTAGATTCACATTGATTGTTTTTACCGAGCGGTACCACTACGTGATTGATATTTCTGAACAACAGCTTTACTGCACTTTCATATGCACCAAGTCCATCAGTAATAAGTTCAATGTTTCTAGGTTTTGAATTACCAAAGAACTTCTCGAGCAATACTTTGACTTGTCCCATATCACGGTACTTTGAGACATGCCAACAAAGAATTAAGTTAGTTTCGTGATCAACTAATAGCCAAACATAGTACTTTTGTTCTTTGAACACAAGAACAGTTTCATCAGCATGAACTGAGAAAACATTTTCGATGGTAAATGTTGGGAAAAGTACAGAGAATAAAGTACACAATCTAATAACCCATTTGTATATGGTGACATGAGATACTTTGATATTAAGAGAATGAGCAAGAGAGCGATAAGACATATTGTGTTTCATATACAAAACAAAAGCCTTTAAGACGAAAAAGATAGGGAAGCGGAAATATTAAAATTTCTCAGGAATAAGGGTGACTGGTTCGGGGAGGTTAAAAGGTACTCTATCTTTGGTACGACAAGCTCTACAACGGAAGACAACGAAAGAGCGACGGACTTTGTAAATTTGCATAGATTTACCACAAGAAGTGCATTTGGGATAAGGGAAAGGGAAGTTTTTGCGTTTTTGAGAATGGGAGAGTTTGAAAGAATGATGGCAGAGTTTGCAAAGGAATTGTTGGTTACCGTATTTGTCATGACCGTTTTTGTATAAGCTGGTGGAACCGCATTTTGGACAAGAGAGCGTTGAGTTGTTCATATCGGGATACCTCCTTTGTCGAGAGTTGGTTGGGGGGTGTCCCCTCTTTATAAGGATAATGCGGTTTTTGGAAAGTTTCAATACTTTTAGTTAACATTATCGAAGATTGGGGTGGGGATACAATTGTCGTTCCAATTTCAGCAAGAAATGGAATCAATATCGATACTCTTCTTGAAATGATTCTTTTAGTTGCAGAAATGCAAGATATAAGATGTATACCGGATAGTCCTGTAAGAGCTGTAACCATCGAAACAAGACTCGATAAAGGTTATGGTCCAGTTGCAAACGCCGTTGTCAAAGACGGAGTTCTAAAAGTTGGAGACTACGTTGTAGCAGGTAAAGTATACGGAAAAGTTAAAGCGTTGATAGATGACAAAGGTAGGCGAATCAAAGAAGCTGAACCATCAACACCGGTTATGATAGTTGGCTTTGAAGAATTACCAGATCCACACAGTATCATTTACGTTGTTGATTCAAAAGAAGAAGCGATAGAAATCGTCGAAAAGATAAAAGAGATAGAAGCAAGAGAATTGAGAAAGAAACGCCAGATAAAACTTGAAGAGATACTCAAGAAGATGCAAGAAACCGAAAAGAAAGAAGTTAAACTTATTCTGAAAGCCGACACCGTTGGTTCATTGCAAGCACTTCAGAACGCTATAGCAAAACTTAGAACAAACGAAGTTGATATCGATGTTGTCCACGCAGCTGTTGGAGCTATCAATTCAAGTGACGTCATGTTGGCAAGTGCTTCTGAAGCAGTTATACTTGGCTTCAGAGTGAAAGCAGATAACCAAGCTTCAAAACTTGCAGAAACGGAGGGTGTACAGATAAAAACATATACAATCATATACAAATTACTCGAAGAACTCAAAGCCGCTCTCGAAGGAATGCTCGAACCTGAAGAAGTTGAAGAAAAGACCGGAACTGGAGAGATAAAGAAGGTATTCAAAATACACAAAGTTGGAAACATCGCTGGTGTACAGATGTACGATGGATACGTGGAAAAGAATGGTTTTGTAAGGATATACAGAAATGGCGCACTTGTATTCGAAGGTAAATTAGAATCGCTCAAGCACTATCAACAAGATGTGAACAAAGTCAGTGCACCTCAAGAATGCGGAATTAAGTTCTTGAATTTTGACGATATAAAAGAAGGAGATGAATTGGAATTTTACATAATCAAGAAAGTACCAAGAAAGCTAACAACTGTCACTGAACAAAAGCCTGAAGAAGAATTGGAAGCTGAATGAAGTGTAAAAATCCCCCAGATCGTATCCTGGGGGATTTTTTATCTGGTATTTTTGAGCATTTCTTCCATAAGCCTTAATTCGTATTCTCCATCTTTATCAAGCCAAACATTTTCAAAATCCCAGTTCTTCGACGAATCAGAGATATTTGCTTTTCTTTCAAAATTCACACCATCGTCTGAAAAAACGGATATACAATTTCCAAAGAGTGCTTTATCGGAAATATAATTCACAAAATAATTGAATCGTTCTTTTTGGTTCTTAAAAATCACCTTTGAAAAAACGTTATTTACCTCTCCGCCATCACCTAACTTGTATCCTATGTTATTTATATTTTTTGTATACACGTTAGCGTGAAAATAAACATCCTCTATCTTTCCAAAATTCTCGTAAAACACCCCATTCACGTTGTTATAACTTCTTATTTCCCCGTTGAAGAAACTTTCAAAAATCCTTCCTAAGTTTGATTCTACAATACCGCAAACTGAATTAAAAGCAGTTAAAGAACCAATCATCCCTGTCTTATCGACAAAACCTGTCTTCGAATTCACATAAACAATCCCAGCAACACTATTTCCTTCCATTTGTCCATTAAAAATGCTCCTTGAAATAGTTCCATCATTTCTAAAAACCAAACCAGCGGCATTTGCAAAATTTCCATCGGTTTTGATTTTAAAGGAAGAAGAACTATTTTTAATCATACCACCAGATTTATTCCATGTGCATATCCCAGCGATATCAACGGAATAAAATCTTTCAAATGTAATTTCACCGTAGGTTTTGCAATTATCTATCGTTCCATCTTTTTCATTTTCCACACAAATTCCACTTATCAGATATAGTCTCTCATCCTCAAAAATTTCCGATGCAATCTTTCCTGAAAAAGTACAATTTTCTATCTTACCTTGATTTACAGTCGCGATTCCACCAACTTTAATTGCCAAAATTGTTACTGTATTCGGATAATAATATCTAACCTCCGAACTTGCCTTTGGAGGTTCTTTAAAAAACAACTCAGCTGAAACTTTACAATCTTTGATTTCTCCTTGATTAAAAATAGAGATACTTGAAGATTTTGCTCCAGGTACTATCACCAAGTTTTCAAAAGTTAGGTTCTTTATCTGACCAGTTGGCAATATCTTCTCAAAAATGGCTGAATTACCATCTTTATTCGGTGCGATTTTCAAATTCTTGATAACATGTCCATTTCCGTCAAGTATACCGCCGAAAACTTTTATTGGTTTAAGCTCAACTCCTGAAAAATCTAAATCATTCCCCAAAATAAAAAACTTTCCCTTTGTTTGTATCTTTGAAAGCGAATTAAATTGCTTCACTGTTTTAATGACAAATGGTGAATCTTGTGTGCCGTTACCTTCGGTGAAAAATAACCGTGGATAGTATGTAAGAAATAAAAATAAAACAGACAGCAATACCAAAATTAATAACAATGTTTTCCTCACAACCTATTCCCCCTTTGAATTTTATTTTCATAAATGCTCGTTGTAATTATACATAGTATATTATTTAATGTAAAAGCAACTAAAACAATAAAATTGTAAGAAATCATGAGAAAAGAAAAGAAAAGAAAACTCTAAGAAACGGAAGAGATTTATCAATATCTCTAATTTAAAGAATTTTCAACAAAACAGTTGTTTTGATAAAATCTTGATTGAAAATGCTTGTACAAGGGGGGATTTAGATGGATATTTCAAGAATAGACGGAAGTGGATATCTTCCAAGATGGGAAGATGAAATGAGAAGAGCTGTTGCTCAGAAAAAAGCAAGTAACACGATAAAAGAAACAGATTCCAGATGGGAAGATAATCCTGATCCAGCAGGATGGTATGGAACTTCAAACTATACAAAAACTCGACATGAATTCGCAGGTAATTATTATTCAGAGCTTGAACCACAAGACAGAACATACATAACGTTTGGAGGCTATAACGAAGGGATAATATCAACCCAAATTGTAGAACCAGACATTAGAAAAGTAGCTGGTGGTGGAGCACCGTGTGAATTTGATTACGATTGGACAAGGAAATATACCAAATAACAAAGATATCGATTTCAAAAATTTAAAAATAGTACTGTTTTATAGCAATTGCACGGAAAATATTTCTTTCAAAGAATATTGGCTTAAGGTCAAAACAAACGATACTTACAAACTATTTTTGAACAACCAAGAAATATGTTATAATATTTTCGGAGATGAAAAAATAGAACTTGGTAAGAAAGTATTTTTTAAGAAAACATTGAGCAAAGACACAATATTAACTCAAAATTTCAAAATTGATCTTTTGATTTTTGATTCTAACGGTAGACAAAGAACAACTTTTATGCCAGAAATTGATGAAAAATTTACACTTTTAGTCTCTGGAAAGTTTTTCAATAATAGAAATTCACAGTTAAGAGAGACACTCTCTATTGTTCTTAGTATAGACAAAAGAATAGTTTTTCTCTTTACTAAAGAATTAGAAAGAGAATTTCATTTTGAAAAGGATTTCTATTTATTCCCAATTCTTCAAAGATTTCGTGAGAAAGGTAACTTAATTCCCATAGAAATCAAGTGTATGACATTACTCTCGGGAATTTGTCTTTTAGATAAAAATATAAAAGTAGGGAGATTGATTTATAAAAAATGAAAATTAACACTCATAAATTAGTTTTTCTTATCAAGTTCATCTCTATAATTATCGTTAATGAAATTATTTTTGTTTTAACAAGTAGAATATTTGCAAATAACTTTTTCAGATTAATGGCTGATATAGTATTGAATCCAGCAGTTAGGTATGAATTAGCTATTGAAAATAACTCTATTATTTATAAGTTTATGATAAGTTCATTTCTAAAATTTCTTGTGCTAATATCAACTATAAGTTTTTTCTCAAAACTTCTTTTCAAAGACGAAGAAATTTTCACGTTAATCAAAAAGAATTTAAAACTCATTCTCTACCTCACTATAACGATACCTTTTGTCTTTTCAATCTTATTATTTTTAAACTTTCTCATTCCAGATACTACAAAAATCTTTGTAAAATCAAATATAAATTTTTTGCCAACTAATGTTCAAATTGCTTTTCTTTTTCGCTTTTTTATGGGCGCTCTTTATCAAGAATTTTTTTATCGATTTGTATTGTATAAAAATTCAAGAAAGTTTTTCGGAGTTTTTTCGTCATGTTTAGTTGTTAATTTGATATTTGTTGGTGTTCATTTCTCTTCGTTTAATGTGAATCAATTGTTTTTGAAAAGTTTCCTGAGAACAGCCTTTGAAATCCTTATAATAGGTACATTAGTTACTATAATCTTCGAAAGCACAAAAAGCCTTTATTTAGCAACATTAATTCACTTTTTACATAACTTTTTTGGGGCTTGGTATTCGCAAAGGTTTAATTTTCTGATACATTCCAACTTATTCAATTTTATTTCACTGCAAAGTTGGATAGAGTTTTTTATATTACTCACAATTATTCTAATTATAAAACCAATAAAAATAGTTTTCCCAGCTGAGAAAATACGAAAAAATATGACTCCTTGACTTAAAATTTCTATAAGTTCTTCCGCCTGATTTTTTCAAAAGCTTCCAACGCCCTTTTTCTTGTTTCTTCTATCGAAGCCATGGGTAACGGATAATCTTTTCCAAGTTCTAAACCTATCATTTTAAGTAAATACACTGGTGCATTCCATGGCTCATGTATGTATTCGTCTGGAAGTTTTGCAAGTTCTGGTACCCACTTTCTGATGTACATACCCTTCGGATCAAACTTTTTCGATTGTAAAACAGGATTGAATATCCTAAAATACGGTGCCGCATCAGCGCCACAGCCAGCTGTCCATTGCCAACCTTGAACGTTGTTAGCAATATCAGCATCCACAAGTGTATCCCAAAACCATTCTTCTCCAATTTTCCAATGTATCAGAAGATTTTTCGTCAACCAAGAAGCCACTATCATGCGCACTCTGTTGTGCATCCAACCTGTTTTCCATAACTGACGCATACCAGCATCGATTATCGGAATTCCAGTCAAACCCTTTGTCCATTTCACATAATCATCTGTCTTATCCCATCTCCAAGGAAAAGCATCGAATTCCTTTTTCAAATTGGCATTTACCATATCAGGATTGTGATAAAGAACATGGTAAGAAAACTCTCTCCAAGCCAATTCACGCAAGAAAGCCTCCGCACCTTCTGAAACTCCATTCTTTTTACTATTTACAACCGAATGCCAAATCTGTCTTGGCGAAATCAAACCACTTGCAAGATACGGAGACATCAAGGACGTACCATCTAAATCTGGTCTATCCCTGTTTTCTCCATAACCATCCAAAGCATGTGAGATAAACCAATTTAGACGTTTCTGTGCATCTTGCTCACTAACACTCCAGAAATTTTCCATCTCAGCGTACCACTTTATTTTCGGTAACAAGTTCAAATCTTCTAAACGCTCTAAATGAACATCGAACTCCACACCTTGCAAACGCTCTGGTACAGGTAACGGTGCTGACACAACAATTTCGTTTTGGAATTTCTTCCAGAATGGGGTAAAAACACCGTATGGCTTTCCATCGGCGGTAAAGAAACTATTTGGATTATGCAATAAAAAGCCGTCAAAACATTCGACGTTTATCCCAGAAGAAATCAACTCTTTCTTTATATTCTCATCCCTTGATTTAGCCAATGGATCAAAACGTTTATTCCAATAAACCGAATCGGCGTGTACCTCACTGATTAGACTTTTCAAAACAGATGAAGAATCTTTCCCTTTTCTGATAATCAATTTTACTCCTAAACTTTTCAAACTTTCGATCAGACTTAAAAGGGACTTATGTAACCACCATTTCTTTGCTCCACCTAATTCTCTTACATTATCACTTGCATAAATAAACACTGGAACAACTCTTCCCTGTTTAGATGCATAATATAGAGCGGGATTATCAGAAACCCTCAAATCATTCTCAAACCAAACAATAATTGTCCTCATACAAAAACCTCCAAAGATTTCCATTGTATCTTATTAACTCCTATTTTACCATAAATTCTTACTCTCTCTTTTTTAGGAAGACTTCATTTTGTTTTGTGATATAATAAAATAAGAATATCGTCAGAAAATTGAGAAACAATTTTTTACGGATTCCAGATCAGCAGATTCCGATGAAAACACTCGCAACCCGACACTCGGAACTTGCGACTTTAAAAGAGGTGTTCCGATGAGACGATTCTGCACCACAGGACCGGTCGATAAAGAAACTTGCTATTACGTTGAACGACCAGTTGAAATGCAAAAAGCTCTTGAATACATCGAAAATTATCGATACTTCACCATCTCTGCTCCCAGACAAACTGGGAAAACTACGTTTTTAAACGATGTAAGAGACAAAATCAAAGACAAATACCTTTCTATTTTTCTTTCCTTTGAAACCTATTTTACCAACAACAAAAATGAATTTCTCAAAGTATTTGTTGATGATATAAAACGAAGCATAAAATGGGATTATGGAAAAGATGTAGATATAGCTGTACCAGAAAATATGGAAGGCATAAAGGGATTGTTTGAAAGATTGTATGAAATTGAAGAAAAAGAGATAGTACTGATGATAGATGAATTTGAGCTGATGAATAATTCGGAAGTAATGAACAGCTTTTTACATGTGATAAGGGGGATATATCACAGAAAAAAAGAAGTGAAATTAAGAAGCGTGATACTGATAAGTGTAGGGTATTTAAGCGGGGTACTCTCAGATAACGCAAGTCCGTTCAATATAGCGGAACACCTTTGGCTTCCGTATTTTACCAAAGAACAAGTGTACGATTTACTCTCCCAACACGAAAACGAAACAGGGCAAATGTTCGATGAGCAAGTCAAAGAATTAATCTGGCACAACGCAGCTGGACAACCAGGATTAACAAACGCTCTTGCATACGATTTAGTCGAAAACAAAGCTAAGAATGAGAAAATCATTACCAAACAACACTTTGATAAAACACTATACGATTTCCTCAAAGTGTACATAAATAGAAACATGGAAAACATCGTTGCAAAGGCAAAAAAAGAACAAGAGATAATGCTCCGTATATTGTTTGACCCAAATAAGGTGGAGTTTGATATAAGCGATGAGAGGATAAAGTTTTTATACTTACACGGAGTGATAGACAACTGCGAAGGAGTATGCTGTGTCAAAGTACCGTTGTATTACAAAAAGCTTTATTCTTACTTCAAACCAAAAATTAATGGTGAGCGAGATTACATGATAACGCTCAAAGACACGATAAAAACGTACATAACCCAAGATGGTGGGATAGATTTAAACAAATTACTTGAACGATACATCCGATACATTGAGCAACGAGGCGGGATAATGTTCAATGGAAGAAATTACTACGAAGGCGTTTACCAATACAACTTGGATCAATTCTTGAGTACGTACGTTGAGATAATCGGAGGGAAAGTGTACCCAGAAGCACAAATATGTGGAGGACGAGTCGATTTACTTGTGAACGTGAACAACAAAGAATACCTGATAGAAGTAAAATCGAATATATGGTACGACGAATATGAGAAAGGGAAAAGGCAGTTGTTGGAATACATAAAAAGAAGAGGATTAAACGAAGGATGGTATGTGATATTTGAGAAAGAAATAGAAGAGAGTAAGTATGAGAAAGAAGAAATAGAAGGCAGAGTATTGCATATCTGGTGGATAAAGACAGGATATGAAAAACCGTCGAGAATGTAAGAAGTTTCGAGTGGCGAGTTACGAGTTGCGAGAAAGTGATTATTTTTTGTTTTTTCACTCGCAACCCGCAACTCAGAACTTGGCACTTGTACCTAAAAAACAAACACTCCCTGAGTATTTTTCAGGGAGTGGTTTGTTCATTTATCCTAAACCTGGGCACTACCTACTCTCGCAAGGGGTCGCCCCCTTACTACCATCGGCCCGCGGTGGCTTAACGGCCAGGTTCGGAATGGAGCTGGGTGTTTCCCACCGCAGTATCGGCACCCAGGGTCATTCAAAAGTGCATAGGGTTAAGGTGAAGGATTCGGCCTATTAGTACCGGTTGGCTCCACACCTCTCGGTGCTCCCACCACCGGCCTATCTAGGTCCTCTTCTCGGACCGGCCTTGGAGGCCTCATCTTGGAGCGCGCTTCCCGCTTAGATGCTTTCAGCGGTTATCGCTCAGGAGCGTAGCTACCCAGCGTATGCCCTTGGCAGGACAGCTGGTACACCAGTGGCTCCCTCACCCTGGTCCTCTCGTACAAAGGGCGACCCTCCTCAAGCCTCTTGCGCCCGCAGCAGATAGGGACCGACCTGTCTCACGACGGTCTGAACCCAGCTCACGTACCCCTTTAATAGGCGAACAGCCTAACCCTTGGGACCTGCTTCAGCCCCAGGATGGGATGAGCCGACATCGAGGTGCCGAGCCTAGCCGTCGATGTGAACTCTCGGGCTAGACTAGCCTGTTATCCCCGGGGTAACTTTTGTCCGTTGATCGACGACCCTTCCACTCGGAGTCGCCGGGTCACTAGGACCGGGTTTCCCCTCTGCTCGACCCGTCGGTCTCGCAGTCAGCCCGGCTTTTGCCCTTGCACTCAACGGTGGATTTCCAACCCACCTGAGCCGAGCTTTGCGCGCCTCCGTTACTCTTTGGGAGGCGACCGCCCCAGTCAAACTGCCCACCTGGCACTGTCCCTCGTGTGCTCTCCACACACGTAGGTTAGAACTCCGCTGCAACGAGGGTGGTATCCCACCGTCGGCTCCACGGACCCTGGCGAGCCCGCTTCTTAGCCTCCCACCTATCCTGTACACGCCGCAACAGAGCACAATACCAGGTTACAGTAAAGCTCCACGGGGTCTTTCCGTCTAGCTGCGGGTACTGGGCATCTTCACCCAGACTGAAATTTCACCGGGTCCCCTGCCGAGACAGTGCCCCAGTCGTTACGCCATTCATGCAGGTCGGAACTTACCCGACAAGGAATTTCGCTACCTTAGGACCGTTATAGTTACGGCCGCCGTTTACCGGGGCTTCGGTTCGGAGCTTGCACCCCTCCCCTTAACCTTCCGGCACCGGGCAGGCGTCAGTCCCTATACTTCCTCTCATCGAGTTGGCAGAGACCTGTGTTTTTGGTAAACAGTCGCCAGGGCCTTGTCACTGCGGCTACCTCGGCCTCCGTCAGTTTCCTCCTCGCGGATTCCCCTGACTTCAACCTAACGTAGCACCCCTTCTCCCGAAGTTACGGGGCTAATTTGCCGAGTTCCTTGGCAAGGGTTATCCCGCTCCCCTTAGCTTTCTCAGCCCGCCTACCTGTGTCGGTTTGCGGAACGGGCAGCCATGTATCACTACACGCGGCTTTTCTTGGCAGTGTGGCGTCAGTCCCGTTGGCCCCTCTCGGAGCCTCCCCTTCACGGCTCAGCTCAGGCTGCGGACTTACCTACAGCCCTCAACACCTAACCGCTTGGAGGGATTTGCCACTTATCCCCAGAACTTAGCCTCCTGCGTCCCCGCTTGCAGTATCGATACACAGCTGGTACCGGAATATTAACCGGTTTCCCATCGGATACCCCTTTCGGGTTTTCCTTAGGTCCCGACTCACCCTGGGCGGACGACCCTTCCCCAGGTACCCTTAGGCTTTCGGGGGGATGGATTCTCACCATCCTCTCGTATACTCATGCCTGGATTCTCACTTCCGCCTCGTCCAGTAGCTCTCTCGAGTCTACCTTCTCCCTACCGCGGAACGCTCCCCTACCAACCATTTCTGGTTCCGTGGCTTCGGGGGGTGGCTTCAGCCCCGCACATTTTCGGCGCAGTGCGTCTCGACCGGTGAGCTGTTACGCACTCTTTAAATGATGGCTGCTTCTAAGCCAACATCCCGGTTGTCAGGGACACACCACATCCTTCCTCTTCACACTTAGCCACCTCTCCGGGCCCTTAGCCGACGGTCTGGGTTGTTCCCCTCTCGTCCGTAGAGCTTATCCCCTACGGGCTCACTCCCAGCATATCGTGTGGCGGCATTCGCAGTTTGACAGGGTTCGCAGGTTACCCCACTAGCCCTACCAGCGCTCTACCTCCGCCACAGAACTGCTGAGGCTGCACCTCAATGCATTTCGGGGAGAACCAGCTATCACCGAGTTCGGTTAGCTTTTCACTCCTACCCACAGGTCATCCGAGGATTTTTCACGATCCACCGGTTCGGGCCTCCAGTGGGTTTTACCCCACCTTCACCCTGCCCATGGGTAGCTCACCCGGCTTCGGGTCTATCGCACCTGACTCGCGCCCTATTCGGACTCGCTTTCGCTTCGGCTCCGCCTCTATCGGCTTAACCTCGCCAGATGCGATAACTCCCAGGCTCATTAATCAAAAGGCACATCGTCACCCTCGCGGGCTCCGACTTCTTGTAGGCATGCAGTTTCAGGTCTCTTTCACTCCCCTTCCGGGGGGCTTTTCACCTTTCCCTCACGGTACTGGTTGCGCTATCGGTCGGCAGGTAGTATTTAGCCTTGGAGGGTGGTCCCCCCTGATTCACGCGGGATTCCTCGAGTCCCGCGCTACTCGGGATCACAGTCACACCTACGCGTTGCATTTCGCCTACGGGACTGTCACCCTCTACGGTCAGCCTTCCCAGACTGTTCGGCTATACAACGCTTCAGTGCGGACTCAGCCTAACTGTGTCCCACAACCCCAGCTCGCGCTGGTTTAGGCTCCTCCCCTTTCGATCGCCTCTACTCAGGGAATCTCGTTTGATTTCTTCTCCTCCGGGTACTGAGATGTTTCACTTCCCCGGGTATCGCGCCTTTCGGCACATGGGCTCTCACCCATGCGGGTTTCCCCATTCGGGTATCCCGGGATCAACGCTCGCTTGCAGCTCCCCCGGGCTTTTCGCAGCTTGCCACGCCCTTCTTCGCCTCCTGCCGCCTAGGCATCCACTGCATGCCCTTTCTTCCTTCACCTTTCCCTATGCACTTTTCAATGACCCTTCCCCATTGGTGGAGACAAGGGGATTCGAACCCCTGACCCCCTGCTTGCAAAGCAGGTGCTCTCCCAGCTGAGCTATGTCCCCACCCATGGTGGGCTCGGGAGGAATCGAACCTCCGACCTCACGCTTATCAGGCGTGCGCTCTGACCATCTGAGCTACGAGCCCAATCACTCAAATCCGAATAGCAGCCACCACTTCTCCTTAGAAAGGAGGTGATCCAGGCGCACCTTCCGGTACACCTACCTTGTTACGACTTAGCCCCCCTCACCACGTTCACCCTCAACGGCGCCCCTAAAGGTCACCGTCTTCGGGTGCCCGCAACTCGGGTGGCTTGACGGGCGGTGTGTACAAGGCCCGGGAACGTATTCACCGCGGCGTGGCTGATCCGCGATTACTAGCAATTCCGGCTTCATGTGGGCGGGTTTCAGCCCACAATCTGAACTGGGGGATGGTTTGTGGGGTTTGCTCAGCATCGCTGCCTCGCCTCCCGCTGTCCATCCCATTGTAGCGCGTGTGTCGCCCAGAGCATAAGGGGCACGAGTATCTGACGTCATCCCCTCCTTCCTCCGGCTCGTCGCCGGCGGTCCTCTTAGAGTGCCCACCTTTCGTGCTGGCAACTAAGAGCAGGGGTTGCGCTCGTTGCGGGACTTAACCCAACACCTCACGGCACGAGCTGACGACGACCGTGCACCACCTGTGCTGGCTCCTTACCTTTCGGTAAGGTCCCTCACCTTTCGGCTCAGTACCACCAGCATGTCAAGCCCTGGTAAGGTTCTTGGCTTAGCTTCCAATTAAACCACACGCTCCACTGCTTGTGCGGGCCCCCGTCAATTCCTTTGAGTTTCACCCTTGCGGGCATACTCCCCAGGCGGCTCACTTAACGCGTTAGCTTCAGCACGGAGACCTTCGCCCCCACACCAAGTGAGCATCGTTTACGGCTAGGACTACCCGGGTATCTAATCCGGTTTGCTCCCCTAGCTTTCGTGCCTCAGCGTCGGTTACAGCCCAGCAGACCGACTTCTCCACCGGCGTTCCTGCTGATATCTACGGATTTCACCCCTACACCAGCAGTTCCGTCTGCCTCTGCTGCACCCAAGCCGTGCAGTTTCCAGCGCATACCCACAGTTGAGCCGTGGATTTTAACGCCAGACACACACGGCCGCCTACGCACCCTTTACGCCCAGTAATTCCGGGTAACGCTCGCCCCCTACGTATTACCGCGGCTGCTGGCACGTAGTTAGCCGGGGCTTATTCCTCAGGTACCATCAGCTTTTTTCCCTGAGAAAAGGAGTTTACACCCCGAAGGGCTTCGTCCTCCACGCGGCGTCGCTGGATCAGGCTTTCGCCCATTGTCCAAAATCCCCCACTGCTGCCTCCCGTAGGAGTAGGGCCCGTGTCTCAGTGCCCTTGTGGCCGGCCATCCTCTCAGACCGGCTACCCGTCGTCGGCTTGGTAGGCCGTTACCCTACCAACTACCTGATGGGCCGCAGGCCGCTCCCCTGGCGCCTTTCGGCCTTTACTCTCCCGAGTCTACGGCGGTTTACCCGCAGTTTCCCACGGCTATCCGCCTCCAGGGGGCACGTTCCTACGTGTTACGCACCCGTCCGCCGCTATGCAGCCTTCCACCGAAGCTTCCAGCCGCACCGCTCGACTTGCATGTGTTAGGCACGCCGCCAGCGTTCACCCTGAGCCAGGATCAAACCCTCCAAGCTAACCCTTGTCAGGTTCAACCCAAGCTTATCTTTTTTCGGTGGCTGCTATTCGTATTTCAATGACCGGGCTTTCCCTTACCTTCTTCGTGTCGTCGCTCGGCGCTTTGTTAATTTACCATAGTCCTTCAATTTTGTCAAGACCCGTACTTTCTTCCGCTTGCTTTCCTCAAGCGTTTCTTAATTTACCATATCCTCTTTGTTTTGTCAACTGTCTTTTTTGTCTTTCTTCTTTCTCGCTTCTTTCCTTCCGCCTTCTGTCAGACGGCGAGATTCATTCTACACCATCTTGCGTTAACTGTAAAGCCTCATTCCGTAACGACTCCTTACCACTTTCTGTTACAAACAACCACAGCATGCCTATCTCTCAGGCGTTTCGATAGTGACTAAAATACGCTAAAATAATATGGGAGTGTGAATTAGATTAGGAATTTCAAGAATATGTTCACAAAAACTGGAACGAGCAGGGAAATAACAAACCCATGTCCGAAGGAAACAAGAGCTGTCTCTCTGTCGCTATAAGTTGCGATAATTCCAAGAAGAGTATCCATAGACGTTGCCCCTGCAACAGATATTGTTCCGTAGCGAGAAAATTTTAGTCCAAACGGAGAGATAACTATTGCAATTAATTCCCTCAGCACATTTGCAAAGAACGATATACTTCCTATATACGCACTGTATGAATTTGTTATGAGGACAGCAGACAGACTGTACCATCCAAATCCTGAGGCAGCAACTATAGTTTCAAGCTGTTTCAACGGTAGGAAGAAGGACAATACTAATACAAATGAAAGGGTACCTACAATCGTTGAAATTATGCTTCCTATAATATCTTTCAAAAACCTCTTCTCTATCTTCTCCTTACTTAAATCCAAACCTACCAAGAATACAAGTGAATAAAGAACAATGTCAACAGTATTTCCCGGTAATTGAGTACGAGTAAGACGTCCAACTATCAGTCCAATAACAACAGATCCAATCAACATTAAGATGCTCATTTTTTATTCACCACCCTCTCAATAATGTAACCAACCAAGAAACTCCCCGCCCCACCTGCAAGTGCGATTAATAGTCCGAAAAATATTATTGAATCAATTTTGCTGAAAAGTTCATCGTTACTCCCAATTTTAAGTCCGAGAGAGAACAACAAGGTCATTGTAAGAAGCATTATCACTTTATATTTTCCTATCCATTTTGTATTTATGAATTTCCCTACAAAGAAACCTGCAAAAAATACGATTAATACCCACCAAATCATGTTCTTCGCTCCTTGTCAAAAGTCTTTATAAAAAGGGAGGCGCATATGCCTCCCAATCAGTTATTTAAAACTGCTTCGAAAATTACGGATGCACTCTGTAGAGCGTTCTTGCGAACGGAATGGCTTCTCTTATGTGTTCAAGGCCTGCAATCCATGCTATTGTTCTCTCCACACCAAGTCCAAATCCGCTGTGCGGAACTGAGCCGAAATTCCTTAAGTCGAGGTACCAGTCGTATTTTTCAACTGGCAGGTTATGTTCTTTCAATCTTTCAACCATTAGATCGTAGTCATGTATACGTTGCGATGCACCGACTATCTCACCATAGCCTTCCGGTGCAAGTAGGTCATCGCAGAGAACAACCTGCGGATTTTCTGGATCAGGTTGCATGTAAAATGCCTTTGCCTGTCTTGGGTAATGTGTTACAAACAATGGGCTGTCGAATTGTTTTGCCAAGACTGTTTCTTCGTCTCCTCCAAAGTCATCGCCCCATTTTATGTCAAATCCCTGCTTTTGCAAGAAGTTAACAGCTTCCGTGTAAGTCATTCTCGGGAATGGTTTTTGAACCTTTTCGAGTTTTGAAACATCCCTGCCAATCGCAACAAGGTCGTCGTATACGTTGTTCAACACGTACTGGACTATGTAGTAAACTAAATCTTCCTGGAGCCTGACGTTATCTTCGTGTTCGTAGTAGGCAACTTCCGCTTCGTTCATCCAGAACTCTATCAAATGCCTTCTCGTCTTTGATTTTTCAGCTCTGAACGTTGGTCCGAGGTTAAACACTTTTCCGAGTGCCATACAGGCTGCCTCTAAGTAAAGCTGACCTGTTTGCGTAAGGTAGACTTTACCATAGTCAAAGTAGTCAACTTCGAACAAGTTACCTGCAGTTTCGCCAATTGCTCCGGTAAATATAGGTGTATCGATCTGCACGAAATCCCTTTCCCAGTAGAATTTTCTAATAGCCTTTATCACAGCATCTCTTATCCTTAGTATGTGGAACTGTCTTTTGGCCCTAAGCCAGAGATGTCTGTGTTCCATCAAGTACTCTATGCTGTGGTCCGGTTTCTGGATTGGAAAGTCTTCTTGCGGTATCTGAACTGGAATGATTTCCGTAGCAAGTATTTCAACGCCAGATGGTGCGCGCTCGTCTTTTCTGACTTTTCCCTTTACGATGAAAGATGATTCAAGCCTGAGTTTATCGGCACTCTCAAAATTCTCATCGCCAATTGTGCTCTTTTCAGCTACAACCTGAACAAATCCTGTCCCATCGCGCATTTCTATAAACAGAATCTTACCGCTTGACCTTTTGCGCCTTACCCAGCCTCTCAGCTCAACTTCCTGGTCGATGTATTCTTTTAAATCTTTTATGTACACCCACTCCATACCCAATGCCTCCTTGTTTTTCAATTCATTTGCTCAAGATACTTAATTTAGATTATACCATATCTGCTTTCTTTTCAACATTCTGAAGTTTTCAATCTTTCTAATGTTGAATTGGTATGTTATAATTTTCTGAGATGATGCAAGGAGGAGAAGAAATAGTGATGCGGAAAATTCTTTTGGTATTTTTACTTCTCGTAATCAGTGGAATGTATTTCGGCTTTACAACACGAGAGCTTACAAGCTCTGAGATAGAAAAAATGTTTTCGGAACTGTATAAACTGAGGGCGGTTCCATACGTTTGGGGCGGAACCTCCGAGCTCGGTTTAGACTGCAGTGGATTAATTATTTACTTATTAAATCAGTTAGGGTACAAGAGATTCGTTTACAAGAATTCCTTAGTGTATGACGTTACGGCAGACAATATGTACAGGTACAACACAAAGCCCATAAAGGAGTTGAAAGATTTAAAGAAAGGTGACCTCATTTTCTTTGACATGAATGAAGACACGGTGTTTGACCACGTTGTTATATTCGAAGGAATCGATAAATACGGAAATATATGGGTTTGGGATTCCGCTGAGATGTCCGACGGGATACACCAAAATAAAGTTGATAGGCGTCCTTTGTCTTTACTCTCGGCAAGAAAATACGCTTTTGGAAGGATTTTGGTTGTACAGCAATAAGTGATCTGGTGTATAAATTAACAAAACGGCTAAGGTATCAACCTTAGCCGTTTTCTCTTTTTCATACCAATTGAACCTCTGTTTTTCCACAATTTATTTTATACTTTCTGCCCTTTACTTCAACTTCAAGCTCTGTCTCGGATTCGAATGCGATTTTTTCTTTTGTGATGCTCACTTTAATTGGCTTTCCAGCGTAATGTATTTTGAAACTCAAAGATTTCCAGTGTTCCGGTAGCCACGGATTGAACTTGAGTGAACCATCTTTTTCCAATTCCATGCCTGCAAATCCGTATACAACCGATTGCCACGCTCCGCCGGCGGATGCCGCGTGGAAACCGTTGTTCGTGTTGCCCTGGTTGTCTTCTAAATCAACGAGTACAGTCTTTAAAAAGTATCTGTAAGCATTGTGCGTATCCCCGACTTTAAGACCCATTATTGAATACATCGATGGACTTAAAGAGGACTTGTGCATCGTTCTTTTTTCGTAGTACTCATAATTCACTTTCATCTCTTCAAATGTAAATTCTTCGGGCAAGACTAACATGAGCATGACAACATCTGGTTGTTTGATCAATTGTGTCTCCCCGAGTTTTGTCAAATCAAGCCCTTTTGGCCATTTTGGTAGCCCGTTCTCATCCCATTCAGTGATTTCGATATCTTCCAATTTGAAGTATCCTTCAAATTGTTCTATCAGTTTCTCGCCAGGTTTTCGAGGAATGTATATTTTTTCTGCCTTCTCTACCCAGCTGTTTACTTCTTCATCAGTCAATCCGAGAAGCGTTTTTAGTTTTTCAAACTTTACGGGAGATTTTTCCCTTATCCAATTATAGTATTCAACTGCTTTCAACAAATTCCATTTCGCAAGGTAGTTTGTATAAACGTTGTTGTCAACGTGTTCGTGAAATTCATCTGGTCCTATTACCCTCTTTATTTCATACCTGTCTTCTTTTTCATTGTACTCAAGCCTCGATTCCCAGAATTTGCCGGTTTCAAGTAGCATCTCAACACCGTAGTCAATCATAAATTCATCATCTTTAGTCACTGTGTGGTAGTGCACTAACGCAACAGCTATGTCTGAATTTATGTGAAATTCTTCGTCGCCAGTCCAGATTCTCACAGGATTTCCAAGGTAATCTTCACCCCACTTTGGCGTAACCTCAAGCCCTTCGTCGGCTGATTCCCACGGGAACTGGGCACCTTTGAACCCGTTCATCTGTGCATTTCTTCTCGCACCAGGAAGTGTGTTGTACCTGTAAAGGAGCAAATTCTTTGCATATTCAGGCAGCGTGTAAAGGAAAAACGGGAACATAAATATTTCAGTGTCCCAGAAAACGTGTCCCTTATAACCTTCACCATGCAAACCCCTTGCACCTATGCTTACCTTTGGATTGTCAGGAGCGCACTGGTAAAGGTGGAAGAGGTTGAATCGTATTCCAACTTGCGCGGTTTCATCTCCTTCAATCACTATGTCCATATCATCCCAAGTTTTTTGTACAATCTTAGCATGTATGTCCAGTTCTTTATCGAAGGTGTCTTTTAGAAAACTTTCTAATTCACAAACTGTCCTTTCTACAAGATTTTCAATTTCAACATCTAACGATGTGTAAATGCTTCCGAATTTCTCAATAATTATCGACTGATTTTCCTTTACAAATATCGTGTAGCTCTCTTGAGGATTGTCGCCAATTTTTCTAAACTTTCTGAACTTCAAAGCGTTTTCTCCATCTTCATATTTTCCAGAAATGTAAGTTGCGATTGCTATGTTGTGCCCTTTATCGTGTGTTTTCACAAGAACAATTATTCCTGGTTCGAGGTCCTTTGAATCAATTATTTCATAGTGTTGCACCTTGTTAATAGGCTCGAGGTAACCATTATATGTATTCGCATCGATGCTACTTTCAACCACAATTTTCCCGTTAAACTTTGGCGTAATTTTATATCTAACACCAAAGCGATGGAGGTTGGCTCTGCTTACGAATCTTTGAGATTCTACGAGTATCGTCTTCTCATTAACTTCAAACTCATACAAAGAGTTAAGCAAGCCATTCTCCATGTCGAGTGTTCGTTCATACTTTTTCAAATTTGAATAATCAAGACTCAGCGGCTCATTGTCAACGTATATAGCAAACCTAAGAGGGTCTGGAAGGTTAACAAGCTCGGTAACCTGTGCGTGGTGTTTATCAAAGATACCGGCAACATATGTGCCTCTCATTGCTCTGCTTGAAAATTCTTCTGTACCGCGTAAACTTAGATAGCCGTTTGCCAATGTGAAGATGGTTTCGTAAACGAGGTTTTCTTCTGGCAAGTATTTCTCTCTACGCACTGTCCACATCACACTTCCCTCCGTAAACTCAGAATTCAAGTCAGAATTCAACAAGCTCTATTCCATGACCCACGAACGAGGTTATAACCCTATCAGCATCCTTAAGTATCTCGTGATCACCAACGCCTATCACTTTCATTCCTGCCCTCTTCGCCGCCTCTATTCCGGCTACCGCATCTTCAAAGACACAACAATCTTTTGGATCAACATTGAGTTCCTCGGCTGCTTTCAGGAATACCTCTGGGTCTGGTTTGGCTTTCGTGATCTTAGTACCATCGATTATCGAGTCGAAAAGATCAACAAGTTCGATTCTTCTGAGTATTGTCATTGTGTTCTTACTTGCAGAACCGATAGCAATCTTAATTCCGGCGTTTTTCAATTTTCTCAAGAACTCCTCGACACCTGGAAGTATCTCGTCTTTTGTCATCTGACTGATGTATTCGACATACCAATTGTTCTTCTTGTCGGATAACTGTTCTTTCAATTTTTGGTCTTCGATCTTAATCCCACCAACTGAGAGTAAAATTTCAAGCGACTCCATTCGGCTTACACCTTTCAATCTTTCGTTGTCTTTTTCCGTAAATTCAAATCCGAGTTCTTTCGCTAATCTTTTCCAAGCAAGGTAATGATACTTTGCGGTATCGACGATAACACCATCGAGATCAAAGATACAAGCCTTAGGTCTCATGCCTCGTCCTCCTTAATAGAATTTTCTTATCTTTATCCCTTCACAGCTACCGCTTTTCCTGTTTCGATGAAGTACCTCTGGAACGAGAGGAATATTATTATCATCGGTATAGTCATGAATATCGATGCAGCCATCATGTATTGCCAGTAAGTGTAGTAAGATGTTTTGAAGAAGTTCAATCCGAGAGTAAGTGTGTACATCTCTTTCCTGCTGAGTATTATCAATGGCCACTGAAAGTCGTTCCAGGCTCCGAGGAACGTGTAAATGGCAAGTGCACTGACAGCTGGGAGTGCGTTCGGTAAAACTATCTTGAAGTATGTTCTCAAAATACCCGAACCATCTATCCTAGCAGCTTCTTCAAGTTCTTTTGGAAAGTTTAAGAAAAATTGCCTCATCAAGAACAAGCCAAATATGTTTGTGAGCTTTGGAAGGAAGAGTCCAGTGTAAGTGTTCACCAAACCGTATTTGACAAGCAAGTTGTACTGAGGAATAAGCGTTACTTGCCCTGGGACCATCATTGTTGCAAGGAACATCGTGAACCAGAAGTTTTTAAGCGGAAAATTCAACCGAGCGAACGCATAACCACCAAGAGAATTTAGCAGTATATTTCCCATCGTCAAGAGCCCAGCGTAGACTATGGTATTCCACAGCCACTTTCTGTAAAGCGGAACAACTTCGAAGATCAACTTGTAATTCTGAAACGTAAGTGGCGCACCAAACGCAGATGGTTTTGGGAAGAGTCTTATTTTCGGTGGCCAATCAAAGATATTTACGCCCTTTTCATTTCCGCTTTCATCAAAGTATGTAATTGGCGTAAGTGAAACAAGGATAGCCCAAGTAAATGGGAAGAGCGTAGCTATTGCGTATGCTATAAGTACAACGTATGATACTACGATTGATATATTCTTCTTGTCATTTCTACTGTCCATAGACTCACCGCCCATCCCGAAATATCAGTATTCTTCTTTGATGACTTTTCTTTGGATCAGTGAAAGCGTCAAAATCACAGCAAAGAGTACAACCGCAAGAGCTGATGCATAACCCATCTTTCCGTATTCAAATGCATTCTTGTATATGTAGAACGAGATAGTTATGTTTCTCAGGTTTCTTATGAGGAAGTATATTTGGTCAAACACCTGCATACATCCTATTGTTCCCATTATGGAAACGAAAACTATCTGAGGCCTCAAAAGTGGAACTGTGATTTTCCAGAAAGTTTGCCAACCGTTCGCACCATCGATTTTCGCTGCTTCATAGATACTTGATGGAATATCTTGCAACCCGGCAAGGAACGTAACCATGAAGTATCCAGCCGTTGACCATATGTTCATCGCCATTATCGCAAAGAGTGCTATATTCGGTTCGTTGAGGTAATCTATCGGCTCAAATCCAAATCTTCCAAAAAGCGAAAGAAGTATTTTGTTCAAAATTCCTGGCTTTGAATAGATGAGCCAGAAAATCATTGAAAGCGCTGCTGAAGAAGTTATCGCTGGTAAGAAGAAAATGGACTTGAAGAAGTTAACGCCTCGTATCTTGGAATTTGCCGCAACGGCAAGGATTATTGCAAGCAGAGTTTGGATTGGAACTACGATGATTGAATATAGAAATGCATTCCAAAAGGATGTGTAAAAATACATATCCTTAAACATGTCCTTGAAGTTTTGAATTCCGACAAACTTCGGTCTGTATCGCGTAAAGCGATTAGAATCATTTCTCATGTAGCGCTTCATGAAGTCTGAGATTTTAATTTCCTTAGGCAAGCGTCCTTTTCTGTAGTCAGCCAGCAGATTAAGTGAATCCAAGTTTTTCTTTATCAATTCTTTCTCTTCATCACTCAACTTAACACCAACGTCGATTTCAACAAATGTGACGGGGTCAAAGTAACTCAGAAGTTCATCAACAGAATAACTTTTCGCTTCCTCACGCAAAACGCCCGTATGAATCTCGAGTGCATCGTACGGATTAAAAATATATGTGAACTTTCTTGCTTCTAAAGGCTGGTAGTCCGTCAAGCTATAATAGAATGCAGCGATTATTGGATATATTGTGAACACAAGAACTGTTAATATTACTGGCAGAGAAAACAGATAACCCACAATAGCTTCTTTTGTCCTGTACTTCACGGCTAAGACCCCCAGAATGTTTTTAATAAAGGGGAGGCAGGCGCCTCCCTCTTTTTAAATTGTCCAAGGAAGTTACTTGCCTATCCACTTGTTGTAGTTTGTTTCTATCGTCTTTACTGCATCATCAACTGTTATCTTTGAGTAGAAGAGGTCTTTAAGGAGTGAGTTAATCTGATCGTTTGCTGTTGCGAACAATCCGGTTGGTGTTGGAACTTTCCAAGGCACACCGTATTCGGCACCTTTGTAGAAGACTTTCTTTACTGGATCTGTATCTTTCGCCGCGATTGATTTTCTTGACGCAAGCACACCTGCGCCGTCAACGAATATCTGTTGACCTTCCGTAACGAGGAACTTCAAAACTTCCCATGCTGCATCTTTGTTTGGAGTTGCTCTGTTGATTGACCACGCTACTGTGTAAATCATCGTTGCCTTCTTGATACCTTTCGGCATTTCAACGATGCCCATCTTCTTGAACGTATCTGGGAATGAGCCTTTCATGAAGCCTATTGTCCATGGACCTTCCATAACAACTGCACATTTTTCTGTTGCTATAGCTTCACCAAGCCATCCTGAACCAAGTGCTGATGGTTCTTTCGCAACCTTGTGTTTTGTTACGAGGTCAATGTAGAATTGCAGTGCTTTCTTTGAATTTGGTTCTCCAAGAGCTGTTGAGAGGTCTGGCTTTACAAGTCTTCCACCGAAGCTTATAATAAATGGTATGACCCTGTTAAAATCTGGTGCGAGAGCCAGAGGGGTTTCGTAACCTGCTGCTTTTAGCTGTTGGAGTTTCTTGAGGAAGGAGTCCCATGTCTCATCGTTGGTGAGATGTGGGACTTTGTATTTATCGAATATCTCTTTGTTGAACCAAACTGCCAACGTCGAGAAGTCTTTCGCAATTCCGTATAGTCTGTTCTGGTACTTGAAAGCATCGACAAGCGATGTGTAGAAGTCGTTGAGGTCGAAATTGTCTCTCTTGACATATGTGTCAAGTGGCAAAAGCACGTTTGCCTTTGCTAGTTCTTCGAAAACATAAACATCAACGTAGAAGATATCTGGTCCTGTTCCACCGGAAAGTCTTGTCATAAGAACTTGCTTGTAATCTCCAGCGATAGGTTCCCAAACGACTTCGATACCTTTCTGTTTTCCTACCGTTGTGTTGAAAGTATCAACTGCCTTTTTGATAGCTCCCTCTTCGATTGGGTTGCCGGGCCAACCACTGATAGTGATCTTCGATGCTGCGAAGATCGAAAGTGTTGTCAAAACCGTCAAAAGTACCACGAGTAACTTCCTCATACTAAACCCTCCTTTTCAGAATAGTTATGGAATAAGGAACCTCTTGGTTCCACGAACAATTAACTCTGTGCTAATTAGCTCTGAATCTACCTTTTGTCCTCTTGATAATCTGTAGAGCTTCTCAGCTGCCTTAGTACCGACAACTTCTATGTGCTGGTCTACGGTTGTCAGGTTCGCGATCTCTGAAAGATGTATATTGTCGAAACCAACAATTGGAACATCTATCCCGTTCCTTTCACAGAATCTCAGTGCTGCATACGCCATAACATCAGATGTGCAGAAAATTCCATCAAATTTTCCCTGATAAATCTCAAGTATCTCTTTTACTTTCTTTTCATCATAATATCCGTATTCCTCAACTATTGTTATGTCGCCGTGTCCTTTACAACCATCAAAGAAACCATTCCTTCTATCCCTTTCAAACGGGAGAGTTGGATCACCTCCTACAAACAACAACTTTTTTCTCCTAAGAGACAAGAAGTGTTCTGCTGCTATGTAACCTCCGTTGTAGTTATCAGAATCGACATAGATGAAATTGTTCCTATTGTTCCGTCCAACGCATACATAAGGAAACTGCAACTCATTTAACAATTCAACACGTTCGTCATCGTCTTTCAAATCCATCAATATAACTCCATCTATCATTTTAGAGAGCACAAGGCTTCTGTAGTATTCAATAACATTCGTTTTGTTTGGATTGACAACGTCAACCACCAGCTTTAGATTGTTCTCTGAGAAATATCCAACAGCGCCTTTGAGGAACTTAGAAGTGTACGAATCTTCAAAAACTCTCTCAACTTCACTCATAACTGCAAGTAGGAAAAGTCCAGTGAATCTCTTGCGAAGAGATTTCGCAACTGAATGAGGAGAATATCCATACTTCTTCGCCATCGAAAGCACCAGTTCTCTTGTAGATTCCCTTACCTTTTCAGGCTCATTGAAAACTCTTGATACAGTTGCAACTGAAACTCCACATAAATTCGCCAATTCTTTGATGTCCATAAGAACACCCCTAAATCTATATGTTGCATGTCTTTAATGTAATCGATTACATTGGTAATATATCACAATATATTTGTGAAAATTAACTCCTAAAAAGTGCTGAATATTGGCGATTTTCATCTTTATATTTCGAGAAATATGCAATGCTGCATATACCTAATTTTTTCTTGAATTTCGACTGCAAAATGTAATCGATTACATAATTCAAGAACGGGTTATAGGTTCTGATTTTCAAAATCTCCCGAAGTTTGATGATATAATAGGAAGCAGGATTACAACGTCTCAAGGGAAGTGATAAAGGTTTGAACATACTCAGTGATTACTTTAAGAAATTTCTAAGGAACTTGCGAAAGTTAGCTTTTTCAAGAAGAGTGCCGAGAAAATTTCTGAGTGTTGCAATAATACATTACGATGGAAAAGGTCTTAAAGATGTAATAGGCAACTTTTCCGTTGAACTGAAGTCAGCGGATGTTATCGTTGGGAAGAATTTTTCGAAGGAAGATTTGAAAATTTTGAGAGCATTTGAAAGAAGTTTCCAAAACAAACACATTCTTCTAACCGAGCTCGATAACAGCAACTCTGTTTTATACCATCATGGAAATTATATAAACCACGTCAACTCCTTTGATATAAAGAAACTACGTTCTTTTGAAAATCATGGCACGGTCATCGTTGTCGTGAACGATAAGAAACTTGGCTGGATGATAAGTCAGATGTTTCCGTTCTACTGCATAATCCCCGGCGAACCATTCCAAGAAACTCTGATAACCGCTCCCATTCCGCTTACAAGGAATTCCGATGGGTATTATTTTTCAAAGATATCTTATCGAAATCAAGTTACTATCGTAGACCTTAACATCGAGATACTTTCTGATTTTAAAGCAAAATAGTAATGTGAACAAATTTGTGCTTGTTGGCTGGACACAACGATTCACAACATTTCCCGAAAATCAGCACTTTTCTCCCTTGTTATGAAAAAAGTTCCATTATTCATTTTAAAGAAAGAGTATATAACAGTATGCATATTCTTTTAACAATACTTTCACGTGCACAACGGTGCTAAAATTTTACTGAGGTTCAAACAAGGGGGGGACATTATGGAGAAAGAAATTACCTTGGAACTTGTGCGTGTTACGGAAGCAGCTGCTTTGATGGCAAGCAGATATCTTGGACGCGGCGATAAAGAAATCGTTGATCAAAAGGCATCTGACGCTATGCGCGGTATGCTGGATTATATCGAAATGAGAGGTACTGTTGTCCTTGGGGAAGGCGAGAAAGACAAAGCCCCGATGTTGTATATAGGTGAGCAGGTCGGTAGGTGGGAAGAGGAGGACCCGGAACTCGATATCGCTGTTGACCCAATCGATGGAACAAGACTCGTTGCATATGGACTTCCTAATGCCATAAGCGTCATTGCAGCAACGGAAAAGGGTGGTATTGAGTATCTTCCAACGTACTATTCATACAAACTCGCAGTTGGTCCAGAGCTTGCCGGGAAGCTCGATATAAATGCAACAATCAGGGAAAATCTTAGAGTAGCTGCAGCAATCTTAGGTATGGAAATATCAGAATTGACTTGTGTTGTACTTAATAGGGATAGACACAGAGAAATAATCGATGAAATCAGAAGGGTCGGAGCAAGGATAAAGCTCATAAGCGATGGCGACATAGCAGCGGCAATTGCAACAGCTCTTCCTGAAAGCAACGTCAACATATACATTGGAATAGGTGGTTCGCCAGAAGCGCTCCTTGCAGCAGCCGCGTTAAAATCGCTCGGCGGAGAAATACAAGTTAAACTATGGCCTATTGATGAAAATGAAAGGTTGAAACTTGCAGAGCAGGGATATGACATCGAAAAGGTTTACAAAACAGATGATTTGATAAAAAGCGATAATGTAATATTTGCGGCAACCGGCGTGACAGATGGTGATATGCTTAAAGGTGTGAAATTCTACAAGAACACTGCAATAACAGAGTCGATAGTGATGAGATCAAGAACAAGAACAATTAGAAGAATTATTGCACAACATAATCTGAATTACAAGACTATACCTCTCAAGAGTTCAGGCGAAATAAGGTACATCAACGGAATAAGGAAATGAAAAGTATTGCACAATAATTTGTCAGTGGTTAGAATAGTGGTGGTAGTCTTGCCACCACTATTTATTTTTAAGAACTTGGGAGGCGCTTAAGTTGTCTAAGGTGTTAATGGTTGGTGCTGGCGGATTTATCGGAGCTATACTTCGTTATTCTGTGTCTTTATATATGGCCAAAATAGGTCAGTTCGATATACCACTGGGCACACTCTTAGTTAATGCGTTGGGTGGATTTTTGATAGGTGCGATTATGGAGTTCAGTCTATCAACAGAGTTGATTTCACCAGAATTGAGGTTATTCTTAACCACAGGTATACTCGGCGGGTTCACAACGTTCTCCACATTCAGTTATGAAACGGTTGCATTGCTATCAGATGGTGCATATATGCTTGTTTTTTTGAACGTGGTTTTGAATTTGTTTTTGAGTGTATTTGGCGTAGTACTCGGAAGGTTAGTTGTTTACATAGTCATTTAGTACCGTTCTCTAACTTGAGGGGGGATTATTTGTGAAATTAGAAGGACACGGTAAATTGCTTAGGATATTTATTGGCGAATCAGATAAGTTGCACGGCGAGCCGTTATATCACGCAATCGTCAAGAAGGCTAAGGAGTTCGGTCTTGCAGGTGCAACTGTAATACGCAATTGAGAGTTTTGGAGCCAACAGTAGGGTCCACACTACGCTCAGTGAAATTCTCTCACAAGACTTGCCGATAATCATAGAGATTCTTGATAAAGAGGAGAAACTTAATGAATTCATAAAAATGATTGACCACATGATAACAGAAGGTTTGATAATAATGATGCACGATGTGGAGATAATAAAATATGTTAAATCACAGTGACAAAATTTTAAGATTTAAGAAACTGCATATCAGGGATACTGAGGTTTAAACAGTTCAAATGTTATGGTATAATTTTGTTGGCTTATATTTCATAAAAACTCAAGGCGAGGTATTCCATTTATGGCTGACGTGCTTATACGAGAGGCTCAGGTTTCTGACGCAGATGTTGTTTCAAGTTTAATATTGGAAACAGGGCAGTCTTTTCTACCGCTGCTTTTTGGACCATATGTGAAGGTAATCCTTGGCAGGTTAATAAAGACACCCGGTACTGTATACTCGGTTGATAATATCTATGTCCTCGAGGTAGAGAAGGGAAAAGTTGTCGGAATGATAGTAGCATTTGCAGGAAATACGATAATGAAGAGAGCATTCAAAACTGGTATTGCATTATTCAGAATCATGGGTTTTGACTTGATTAGAAGGCTTCCTTCGTTTAGGTTAGTGTGGATGCGTAATAAAATAAGCAGAGACGAATTTTATATATCAAATATAGCCGTCAGCAGGGAATATCGAGGTATGGGATACGGCAAAAGACTGATGGAATTTGCTGAAGAACTTGCGAAGAGGAATAATTTCAAGAAAATCTCGCTCGATGTTGAGAATACAAACAAACAGGCGATAGATCTTTATAAGAAACTTGGGTACATTGGCAAGAAGGTAAACAGAGTAACGATTAGAAATCAAAAATTCACCTTTGTGAGAATGGAAAAGGCACTAAAGTAAATAATCTGAGGTGATAGAATGACAAATAATCAAGGTGCTTCCAAGACTCATAGAGACTTAAAAGAAAAACACGCATGTCCTGGATGTGGAGCGGAGATCCAGTTTGAGCATCCAGGAAAACCAGGTTTTATTCCTTACGAAGTATACGAGAAACGCTCAAAAGAAGGAAAGGAAATAATTTGCCAAAGGTGTTTTAAATTGAAAAATTACGGGATGTTCACAAGCGAAGCCGACGAAGATCAAATCATGGATTTTTTGATGAAAGTGTTAAAGAAATTCAAAAATGTAATGTACGTTTTCGATGTATTTGATTTCGAAGGTACTTTCAGACCTGAAATTATTGAGCTTTTGGAAAAAAACAATGTGATTTTTGTCGCTAATAAGTTCGATACACTCCCCAAAACCGTTGGCGCAAATCAGTTGAAGCAGTGGCTTATTAAACGCATAAACGTACCGAATGCGCAAATATACATAACAAGCACTAAGAATGGATTTGGGATTAGTAAGTTGAAAAAAGATTTGGAAAAACTCACGGGCAGTATCTTAGTTCTTGGCGTGACAAATGTTGGGAAATCTTCTATACTGAAAAGTATAACCGAATCATCCGTTACTGTATCTCCTTATCCAGGCACGACTATAGGGCTTGTGGAACACAAAATTGGAAAACTTAGAATTTTTGACGCACCGGGAATTGTTGTAGGTGACAGAATGATGGAGCTGTTTGATCCCGAATGTCAATCAAAAATACTCGCTAAGGGCGAAGTCACGCGGAAAACGTTTAAACCTTATCCTGAAGAAACGATCTTCATCGGCGGACTTTGTAAATTGAACGCGGTTTACGTCCCCGATGAAACCCTTAGGCCAATTTTCCAGATATACGCTCCTGAAAATGTAGCGTTCCACAAAACTAAGAACGAGAGCTTTATAAACAATTATTCAAAATATTTTGGAAAAGTTCTTGTTCCTCCGTGTGGTAAATTCGATATCTCAATCCTGAACTTCAAGGAAGAAGAGATAGTTGTAGATGAAAATCAGGAACTATCGGTATCTGGGTTCTGTTGGATAAATGTTAAGAGAGGTCCTGTAAAATTCAAACTCACATTACCTCAAGATGTGAATGTATACGTGAGGGAAGCATTAATGCAACCGAAAAGGAAATTTAATAAAATTTAAGATTGTTGCGTCATTAAAGTTCAGAGAGGAGGAGTATTATATGAAAAAGAAGGAGTTACCGATTGTTGCAGGTGTTAGCAACAGACATGTTCACCTTTCTAAAGAAGACGTTGAAATACTCTTTGGAAAGGGTTATCAACTTACACCGATTAAAGACCTTGGACAACCTGGGCAATTTGCTTGTAAAGAGACTGTTATTATTGTTGGCCCAAAAGGCGCTATCGAAAATGTTAGGGTACTTGGACCAGAGAGAAAAGAAACACAAGTTGAGATTTCTCTCACAGACGCATTTAAACTCGGCGTGATGCCACCGGTAAGGGATAGTGGAGATATTGAAGGCACACCTGGAATCGTTATAGTTGGTCCAAAAGGAACGGTTGTAAAAGATAAGGGCGTAATTTTAGCGAAAAGGCACATCCACATGCACACAGCAGACGCAGAGAAATTTGGCGTTAAGGATAAAGATATCGTTAAAGTCGTCGTTGAAAAAGGAGATAGGAGATTGATATTCGATGACGTTCTTATAAGGGTAAGCGAGAAATTCGCCCTTGAATTTCATGTTGATACGGATGAAGCAAATGCTGCTATGTTGAAAACAGGTGACTACGTATATATACTTGAGGAGTGAGCATAATAAGGTGAAAGTCTTTTACGAATATCAGACATTCGAGTTTGATGAATCTCTTAGAGGCTACGAGCTTTTAAAGAAATTGGGACTGAATCCAGAGGAACATTTAATAATTGTTGACGGCGAACTTTATACGGAAGATCGCGTAATTAGGAAGGACAAGGAAGTGAAAATAGTAAAAGTAACGAGTAGTGGGTAAGCTGTTTTCCAGATTTGTCTCAAATCTGCATTTTAGTTTTATAACGGGAGGTCGCAGTGTGACTCTGCATTTTCTTCTTACGACAGCTATAATCTTGTCCATGTCCTTGAATATGATTTTACTCTTTAGACTTCGAAAGAAAAGAAAGCAGCTTTTAAATTACTCCTCTCAGCTGCAAAAGTTTCGAGATCTCTCTACAAAACTTAGAGACATCGTTGTGCAGCGAGAGGAGACTTTTTACAAAAACCTCCACGAATTATCAGTTGGTTTCCTTAAGAACGTCAAGAAAAGCTACTTAATAACTTTTGATGGTGAATATGGACAAGTTGTATCTGTTCTTGGCGACACTTCAGCGAAGGAAAGAAAAGTAAGAAAGATAGACTTGCCTTATTCTGCAGAAAGGGTATACTTAATTGAGAAGGACAGATTTTCTGCACTCTTTGAACCTTCACTCGATACATCTAACCCTTCAGGGTCTTCAAACAATTCTACTAACAAGCTTCTCGTAACTGATATACATATCGGAGGCGAACTGAAAGGTAAACTCTTAATTGAGCGTGATGAACCGTTTGTCACAGAGGAAATAGAGACCATTAAGAGCCTGAGTGGTTTTCTTACGTCCTTTATGGCAACTCACAGCTATGTGACAACCCAAGGTAAGTTCCAAAAAGACATGATTTTAACAATAATTAGAATTTTGGAATACCATGATCCATATACGAAAGGGCATTCTAAGAACGTTGCAAATCTTGCTTCACTATTGGCAGAGAAATTGGGACTGTCTGATGAGTTAATAAGAAAAACTTATTGGGCAGCTTTAGTGCACGACATAGGAAAGATTGTCATTCCGTCAACGATACTTAACAAGGAAGGAAAACTCACGATCGAAGAATTTGAAATAATTAAAAAACACCCTGTTTATGGCCATGATTTTCTCTCAACATCTGCTGACTTGAGAGAACTTGCAAGATACGTGTACCACCACCATGAACGTTGGGATGGCAAAGGCTATCCATCAGGACTTTCAGGTGAAGACATACCGCTCATTTCGCGAATCATAGCAGTGGCAGACGCTTGGGATGCTATGAGAAGCAGTAGGCCATACAGAAAGGGTCTAAGTAAAGAAGATGCTTTGAAAGAACTGATTGAACACTCCGGAGTTCAATTCGATCCAAATATAGTGAGGATGTTTGTGAAGCTCATTAGAGAGCATTTGATAGATTAACGAAATAATGTATAACACCGATATGTGAGAGGGGGATATACGATGCTGAGATTCTCGGTTAACAAGTCAGAGATCGCAAAGAAAATATCGATTGCATCTTCTTCAATAGGCTCAAGAACTGTAGACCCAATTCTGCAATGTTTGTTGTTCAAACCAACGGACGGGCACATAAGCATATATGGAACAGATCTGCAAACTTCTGTGATTTCATTGGTGCGCGTTGGCGAATATGAAGGCAACGAATCATTCGCTGTCGATGCAGAGCTGATAGACGATATAGTAAGTAACCAGTCTGAGGAAGAGGTTATCTTTGAATACTCAAATGGAAAACTCTTGGTCAAAAGTGGCAAGGCAAAATACAACATCTCAACTATTTCAGACATTGAAAGATTTCCGATAATAGAAATAGATAACGGTGGAATTAGATTCAGCATAGACACTTCCATATTAGAAGAAATGCTCGAAAGAGTGAGCTTTTGCGCATCAAGCGAAAGCGCAATGAGGGCACTTAACGGAGTTTACTGGGAGGTACACGGCGGATTCTTGAGACTGGTGGCAAGTGATGGTTACAGACTTGCGCTCGCAGAACAGAAACTCGACATCGATAGTGAGTTCGACTTCATACTCGCTCTAAAGAGTGTAAAAGAGCTCGAGAAGCTCGTCTCAAGCACTACAGAACCAACTATTAATATAGTGTACGATCACTCGATCGTGTCGTTTAGCGCCGGAGATGTAACTATGGTTGTTAGAACCGTTGAAGAAACGTTCCCAGATTACAAGCGAGTGCTTCCAAAGGCATTTAAGACCCGTGTTGTCCTCAACAGCGAAGACTTTTCAGAAGCACTCAAGCGCGTAATGATCATATCAAAACGTGGAAACGAAAAGGTCCAGCTCAAAATCACCGACGATGTAATGGAACTTTCCAGCCAGAGTCCAGATTTCGGCGAGGCAATTGAAAACATACCAGTCACAAAAGACGGCGAAGATTTGATAGTCAACTTCAACCCGAAATTTTTGAGCGAGGCTGTCAAGCACATTGGTGAAAAGGAAATTGAATTCAACTTTGTTGACAACATAAACCCGTTGCAAATAAACCCGAGGAATGTAGAAGGATACATCTACATAGTCTTACCAGTAAGAGCATAGTATTAATAGGCTAATTCTTGCAGTTTAGTTTCACCTTCTACATCTAATAGGTAAAACAGGAAGAAGGGCGAGAAAGTGAGGAAAGGATTTACACTTATTGAACTTTTGATAGTTTTGTCTATTATATCTGCTCTCATGGCTGTGGCAACTCCAACAGGTATAAATGCTTTAAAACAAGCAAAAGCAACAAATGTTGCTGGAAATTTTCGTACGTTGAACCAAGCTGTACTTCAAATGTTAACACTTGAACCGAATCCCCCCACAACTGGGGATATATTGGATTATATTTATACCCAAGGCCATATTAGTACTAAACCCAGCGGATTCACGATAACCTACAAGTCAGACACAAAAGAGTACATCATTAAATACATGCTTGACGACATAGATCCAACGAGGGTAAAGAATATCTTTAACTCTCTCGAAATAGATTCAGATGGAAAACTCATCTTGCGAGTGCCAAAGCCATGAGGATAATTATGACTGATATTAGTGAGGTGTGCTAAGTGTTAATCTTAGAGAGAATCACCAAGCGATTTGAGAGTAAACTCGCTCTTGATAAAATCGAAGGTAGAGTGGAAGTAGGCGAAGTTGTTGCCGTAATTGGTGAAAACGGAAGCGGAAAGAGTACGCTTTTAAATATACTTGGGACGTTTCTTAAACCAACAGAAGGGAAACTCTATTACAACAATATCGATGTTTTCGGTTCTCCAGAAAGCATAAATGAATATCGCAAATTGGTCACTTATGTCTCCGAAAACTCACAATTCATATCGGAGCTTAACTTAAAAGACAATCTAAACTACTTCAAGTATGTATTCAAATCTGAAAAAGATATAAATTCCATCTCTGAACAAGTTGGTATCGAAAAGTTTTTGAGTCAAAGACCGGCAAGGCTGTCGAAAGGTCAAAGACAGAGGCTATCCTTGGCGATAAGCTTGCTAAAGGACGCTTCTGTTATTTTGCTCGATGAACCAGCAGAAGGCTTAGATGTCGAAACCAAAGCGGTAGTCAAGAATATCGTTAAGTCATTCAAAGATAAAGGATGCATCGTTTTTTATGTGACCCATGATGAAGACGAGGTTGAAGAGGTGTGTGATAAGATATTAGTCCTAAAGAATGGAAAAACGACGTTCTTTGGAAACGTTGACGAGTTTTGGAACAAGTATGAAAAATTCTATTCTGTAACGTATTACGAAGGTGCTAAAAAGACAACGAAAGTTGTAAATATAGATGAGTTAAGAAGCATCCAAGAGAACAGAAAAGTGTCTCACATAAGGAATCTTGGTTTAAGAGAAATCATAAATCTGAGCGAGGAATTAGTTAAGAAATAAACATTCGAAGCTCAAATTGGGGTGATAGAGATGAGATTAGAGGGGAAGCTTGCACGAGTCAGACCCTTAGAGATATCGGACGTGAAAAAATTAGCACATTATCTAAACGATGAAAGCATCAAAGAGTTTGTCAGTTTGGTCTTTCCAATAAACCAGTTCTTGGAAGAAGAATGGATAAAGCGGAATGCAATATCTCACAACAACTTAACTTTTGGAATAGATGTTGAAGGCGTCCTTATAGGAACGGCTGGATTAAAAGATATAGATTGGGTAGCGCGCAGTGCTGAGTACGGGATAGCCATATACGATCCAGAATATTGGAATCGCGGCATAGGAACGGAAGTTACTCAGTTAATATTGAAATACGCGTTCGAGTACCTGAATCTGAACCGCGTTTGGCTAAAGGTTTTTGAGAACAACCCAAGAGCCATAGCGGTCTATGAAAAATGCGGATTCATCCAAGAAGGAAGAATGAGGCAAGGAAGATATTTGAAAGGTCAGTACCTTGACGTGATAATAATGGGTATACTCGCGAATGAATATTGGAGGATAAAATCAGAGTTCTGATTCTAAGTTTCTTCTAAGGTTAGAGTTTGTATTTGTGGTATAATATATAATAGAAAAAAGCTTAAAAACCGGGAGGTGAAGCAAGATGTTTTACGATCCAACATTTATAATATTATTGCCCGCACTTTTGCTCTCACTCTGGGCGACTATATCTGTTCAGTCAAGATTTTCTGAATATTCGAGAGTTAGATCAAGAGTTGGAATGACTGGTGCAGAGCTTGCAAGGTTTATACTTGATTCAGCAGGACTGTATGATGTAAAAATAGAAGCTTTGCCTGGAACATTAACCGACCATTATGATCCAAGAACAAGAGTAGTAAGACTCTCACAGGCAACTTACTCAAGCGATTCCGTTGCGTCGCTCGGCGTTGTAGCACACGAAATCGGACATGCGATTCAGCATGCAAAAGGTTATGTGCCTCTAGTTATTAGGAACACCATTGCACCTGTGGCACAATTTTCTTCAAACCTTGCGTGGATATTCTTCATAATAGGTTTAGTCACAGGAATGTTCGGCCTTGCTCAGCTTGGAATAATACTCTTTTCAATAGCCGTTCTGTTCTCTATAATAACGCTCCCAGTGGAATTCGACGCAAGCAGACGAGCGCTTTCAATCTTGCAAAGGAACTTAATGATGCCTGCTGAAGAACTAAAAGGCGTCAAGGCTGTTCTTTCTGCCGCTGCAATGACATATGTAGCAGCAATGCTCATGGCAGTCTTACAACTTGTAAGGATGATACTTATAGCGAGAAGAGATTAAATTAGCTAATTTAATGAAAAGAAAGGGACAGAATAATCTGTCCCTTTTTTATTTTTAATTTGTTCTCGGCAATTTCATGAGCATTTCCAAGAATACAACTTTAACGAAAGTCTCGTGAATATCGGTGAAAAAGATTGGCATATATTTTAGAAGGGTTATTTCCTGTTAAAAACGATTATTTACTCTAAAATTCTCAAAACTGTATTCTTTCTTTTTCAAAAATATAAGTAGTAAAATTGTTTTATCCGATAGGAGGTGATCGTATGTTTAGGAAGTTATTATTGTCAATTTTGTTGATTTCAGTAGTTATATCTTTCGGTGCGAAGATCCAGATCACGATATGGACACATGAGGATCCAAACAGGACAAGGATCGAGGAGAAGTACATTAAAGAGTTCATGAAGATGTATCCAAATGTAGAAGTGAAGAGAGTAACTTATCCATCCGACAAGATAAGAGATATCGTTTTGACAGCGTTCGCGGCAGGTAAAGGTCCCACTATATTCAACCTCGAAATTCAGTACGCTTACCCATACATCACGAACAAGCGAGTCGTTCCGGTCGATCTTAACGCGATAGGTGTAAAGAGCTATACTGAACTTAAGAACATGTACGTTAAGGGAACATTGGACGCAGTGACGTATGGAAATATGATTTATGGCTTGCCACTTGAAGTTACAAACTGGGCACTGTTCATAAACAAAAAGTACTTCAAAGAAGTGGGATTGGATCCTGAAAAGGATTATCCAAAGACATGGGAAGATTTAATGAGGATAAGTGAGAAACTGACGATCCGCGATGGTAACATAATAAAGAGAAGAGGCTTCGACTTCAGGTATCCGTATTACCTCACATTCTTCCTGCCGATGGTAGAACAATTGGGCGGAGCTTTGTTCGATAAGAAGGGAAATCCTGTTGTTATCAACGACCAGGCTTGGATTAAAGTTTTGAACTACATGAAAGAATGGGGACCAAACGGTAAGAATCTCGGCTCTCCAACCTACACTGCAGCAAGAAAAGAGTTTAATAAAGACAACAACACGATAGCGATGTGCGAATCGGGACTTTACCAGATACTTAGAATAAAGGAAGAAAATCCGAATTTCTACAACAGCGGAGAATGGATGGTGGTTAATTGGCCCATTTGGAAAGATGCGGTTAAAGACGTCAGGTGCAACTATTACGGACATTATTACATGGTGAACATGCAAGCTTCCAGACCTGAGCGCGAGATGGCTTGGAAATTGATTTGGTATATGCTGAGCCACCCAGAAGAGTATCTAACAGAGGTTGGACTCATTCAACCAAAGTTATCTTTGATGCAGTCGGAAACATTTAAAAAATTCCCTTATGCAAAAGTCTTCTTAGAAGATCTTGAAAAATCTCACATGATACCACTACACGAAAAGGATCCTCAAATCGAACAGCTTTTGAAGGAAATGGTAGAGTCGGTAATGCTGTCCAACGTCTCACCAGAAAACGCTTTGAACAACTTCAAGAAGAAGTTAGCTCAATTACTCGAAGATTGATTTATATTTATTGCCATCTACATATCATTCGGGGGCTCGGCGCCCCCTTTTTAATAGATAGTGCTTTAACTCTTGTTGTAAATATGAAACAATGGAAGGGGGATGCAAAGTTGAAGAAGGAAAAGAAGTCTAAAGAAAAGAAGGTTAGCGGTTTAGAAAGAAAAAAAGCCGTTTGGGGGATCGTTTTTGTATTACCTTCGATAATTTTGTTTTCCATTTTTAGCTTTTACCCAATTGGTTATGCTTTCTTCGTAAGTCTTTATAAGAAGGAGCTTCTATCGTTAGAATCGCCAAAATTCATAGGTTTGAGAAACTATGTGAGGCTGTTAGAATCAGACTCGTTTTGGAATTCGGTAATTGCAACACTTAAGTTCGCAGTGGGTACTTTCGTACCTATGGTAGTTTTCAGCCTCTTGTTAGCAACTTTCATACTCGGAAGAAAGAGATTTCAGAAGTTGTTTCAGGTGGTATACTACTCACCAGCTATAATGCAGTCTGCCGTTGCAGCGCTCGTTTGGTTGATAATATTCGACCCGAGAAGTATCGCAAATCAGTTCATGAATTTTATCCTTAACACAAAAGGCGTTGATTACAAGTGGCTGGTTAACGAGAATATGCTTGTGCTATCAACAATAATTGTATACTTTTGGAAATACATAGGCTATTTTACCGTCCTTTTCCTCGCCGGTCTGGCGAGTATCCCGCGCGAAATACACGAAGCTGCAAGAATAGATGGAGCAAATAGATTCCAAGATTTTATATATATAACTCTTCCGCTTTTGAAACCGACGACAACCCTTGTCTCTGTTGTCGCTATGATACAGTGTCTCAGAACGTTCAGTACGCAGTACCTTTTTGTCCAGGCGGGAGCAAGTGTTAAGCCAATAGAAGTGATTACTTTAAATATCTATCATACCGCTATTCGAGACAGAAATATTGGAAGGGCAAGTGCGATGAGTGTTTTACTTTTCATAGTAATCATGATCCTTACGATAATTCAGCTCCGGGTTTCGAGATCTGAGGAAGTCCAGTATTGAAGCTATTGAAGAAAATATTTAGAAAGAGAAATGAGGTGATCTCTTTGAGAAATGTAAATAGATTCTTTTCCATTGTCATCGATACACTTATTTGGCTTTTCTTGATAGGATTCGCAGTGTTTGTAATAGTGCCTGTGATATTCATGTTCACAGCATCGTGGATGCCATCGAAAGATATCATGAGCATCCCGTATCCGTGGATACCGCGCACGCTTCAAATTCAGAATTTTTGGCAGGCAATAAGAGGAAACGATGGGAAATTTCTCTTTGCAAGAAGCATATTAAACAGCCTAATCGTGGCATCATTGACAACTCTTGGTACTGTATTGCTCTCAGCAATCACCGCTTTTGGTTTGGCAAAATACAAATTCAGGGGACGAAATTTAACATTTATCTTGATACTCAGCACAATGATGATACCATTCGAAGCAATAATGATTCCTCTCTATCTGCTTGTAGTTAACATCGGATGGCAAGACACATATGTAGGCTTAATAATCCCACTCATCGCAAGCGCATTCGGAATCTTCATGATGAGGCAGTTCTTCATTACTTTCCCCGATGAATTAATGGATTCGGCCCGCATAGATGGTGCGAATGAATTAATGATTTTCTGGAAGATAGCACTACCGAATAGTAAACCAGCGATAGCAGCGCTCTCAGTACTAACTTTCAGAGCTCAGTGGGACAACTTAATATGGCCACTTCTCGTAGTCCAAAGCCCTGAAAAGAAAACAATACCGCTTTACATTTCACAATTCGCATCGGAGAAATACACAAACGAAGGAGCACTCATGGCAGCGGCGGTCCTTGCAAGTATACCAATGCTAATCATATTCCTTTCCATGACTAAATATTTCATAACTGGAGCCGAATTGTTCACAGGAAGGAAGTGAGATTTTTTCAATATATAGTCATTCTAACTTTTTTAATATATCAACTAACATCCAATAGAGTTTTTCATATTCTGGGTATTTGCTCTTGAAAATTAGTGCTTCTTTCTCAACAACTTCCCAGTCGCCGCGCTTTACAGGACCTGTGAGTGCATCAGAAAGCTTTTTTTCAGAAATATTCTCGCTTACACTTTTGAGAAGTGTCGATATGATTTTTCGGGATTGTTCATCTGAAAACCCTATGTCTTTATATATGGAACTTGAAAGGTACGAAAGTGCAACGGAAAAATTGCTCACAATGACTGCAGCTAAGTGGTACAGTGGTTTTTCTTCTTTGCTGATTTCAACAAACGTACCACCGAGCAGTGTTATCAAGTCCTTCGCAATTTCTGTTCCCTTTTTAGTTCCCTCTATACCAAAAATAATGTCCTTAAAATCTTGCCATTCACTTGATACTGCACAGTTTGGATGCATTGAGGCTGGTGACCAGTCGGAAGGAAATATATCTGATGTCAAGAAACCACTGAAGTGTAAAGCTGTTATATCACCAATTTTTCCGCTTAACAGTTCTTCGGCTCTTGGAAGTGTAGAGTCGTTTAAACCAAGCAAAACCGTGCCGTTTAAAAGAAATTCATCATCGTACGTCTTCGGCACGGCGTTTATTTCTTTAGAAAGCTTTTTTGCTTTTTCAATGTCCCTCGAGATGACGTATCCAAACTCTACCTTCCCGAAAAGAGCATGTGCAATAGATGATGAGACTCTTCCAACACCAACGATGTTAACAATATCTGAAAATCGATAGTTTAAATAGATGGCTTCTTCCTTGGTACAGAGACGTTCAGAAGTTGTGATATCGTTCAAATGAAAACCACACTCCGAAAATGAGGAATTTTAGTTTTTCTCCTTTTTAAGTTCGCAGATTTTGTTGATGACATTTTCAACGATCACATCCACCCTATCCGTTTCGCTTAAACCTTGCGAACTGACAAGTTGCGAGATTTTCTTACCTATCAAAACCTCGACATGCTTTTTCACTCTGCGGAGTTTTCTGTTCACAATTTCCCCGGTTTCATTTATTTTTCTTTTATGATTCTCAATCTCCGTATGCATCTCGTCAATCCCTTTACCAGATGTCGCAACTGTGAGTACTATTGGTTTAACTGTTTCGGAAAATTGAAGCACCATTTCGAGATTCGTCTTCAAAACATGAGCGCCCTCGATGTCTGATTTGTTTATTACGAAAATATCTGCTATCTCCATTATTCCCGCTTTCATGAGCTGAATTTCATCACCAGCGGCTGGAGAGAGAACCAGGACAACGGTATCGGCAACGTAAGCTATATCTATTTCACTCTGCCCTGCTCCGACAGTTTCGATTAGAATATAGTCGAATCCGTAGAGTTTGTAAAGCGTTATTACACCAAATACGGCATCGTTCAATCCACCGACGTTCCCGCGACTGCCCATGCTTCGTATGAAAACACCACTGTCGGTAAAATGCCTCTTCATTCTAATCCTATCACCAAGCAGAGCACCGCCAGTAAATGGACTCGATGGGTCAACAGCGATGATGCCTACCTTCTTGCCTTCCTTTCTCAGACGCGCAACATAAGCATCTGTCAGCGTACTTTTTCCCGCACCGGGGCTTCCGGTGAATCCGACTATATGCGAAGAAGATTTATTAAGCTGCTCCCAGTACCTCGACTCAACATGAAAAATGACTTCTGGGTCAGACTCCACAAGCGTTATAGCCTTTGCAAGTCCTATTTGGTCACCATTCAGTATCCTTTCGCAGTAATGAAAGATATTTTCAACATCTATGGACTTTTTCACTTATTACGCAACTCCTTGTTCGACAACTTCTTGTATCTTTTTCACAACTTCGGAAATAGGCGTTCCAGGTCCAAAAACAGCTTTTATTCCCATCTTTAACAATTCCTCAGCATCGTCTGCTGGAATGATGCCACCAACGAAAACAGGAACGTGGAAATCGTACTGATCCATAAGCTCAAAGACTTTCTTACAGACACTCATATGTGCGCCTGAAAGTATTGAAAGCCCGATTATATCAACATCTTCCTGCATAGCAGCTCTCACAATTTCCTCAGGAGTCTGTCTTAAACCGGTGTATATTACTTCCATACCTGCATCTCTAAGACCACGAGCGACAACTTTCGCTCCTCTGTCGTGTCCATCAAGACCGGGCTTAGCAATCAACACCCTAATTTTCTTATCCACAAGCGCTCACCCCTTCCGATAAAATCGATACTTTTATTTAGTTTTATTCTATCACACAAGATAAAAGATTCAAAGTAGAAAAAAAGCCCAAGAGCCTTGAATTAGAGTTTCGATAAAACGGAAAGTTCTTTTCAGACGTTTTTTGGCATCGTTCTCTACTTACACAAAATCGCATGCAAACTTACACCAAGGTTTATTGGGATTTGAAAAAATCCAACTTATGTGTTAAAAATTTACAATTACTTTACTAAAACGTAATGTATTTTCGTGCTTAAACAGTCTGTTTAGGTGTAAAATTAATCAAATACTATCAAATATTCTAAAATATGATAAAGATTGTCTATTTACGATTTTGAAAGATTTTTTAATTGTTATTTATCTTTGCACCCAGTACGCTACGTCGGTTTTTAACGCTCGCACTTAGGGAGGATTCGAAATGATTAGGTTTCTCGGCGATTTCTCTATAGGTAATTGCAACGAGCTGGAATTATCTAAGAACGAATTGATAGCTCTTGCCTATTGTGCGGTCAAAGAGAGATTTTACATAAATGAGTTATATGATATTTTAGAAGAAAAAGGACGTTATGAAATTGCATACGTAAGGAAGATCTTAAAAAATCTAAGAGCGAAGGTGTGTGATAATGTTGATATAAACGTATCTGAAGGAAGAATTAGCTCAGAATTTAGAGACAGCTGTGATATAAAAGTTTTGCCTAAGGAAGTTGAGAAGGTGGAAGAGAAAATGAAACACAGTGCTTTGGAAGACACGGATATTGAGTCTTTATTGGCACTTTATCGTGGCCACTTTCTTCCATTCATAGAAAACCTTTGGGTCGAGAGTTATAGAGACATGCTTAAATCTATAGTCTTCTCCCTATTTTCAAAATTGTACTTGTCAAAGACTCTTTCTTCAGCATCAAAGTTAAAAATGTTAAGAATTTTTCCCGAATTGCAGATGAGCGTTATAGACTTGAGCACCTTGGAAAGCCTCTCTGGTTATGTTCGTGTCAACATTGGTGATTATGTCTTTGGAGTTAATGAAGAATTGGGGATTTTGAGAATTACGAACATACCAACGGATATGCTTTTAAATCTAATTAAGGGTTGCAGTGAAGTTTCGTTTGTTGGCGATAATGAAGTGGTATTAGTTGTGAATTCCGAAACTATACACGCTTTGATCAAGATGAAGAAAGAATGATTGAACCGTCAACCCTGGTTCAGGGGTGGTTAAGGTGATGTACATCAAGTTTTTCGGAGATTGGAAGGTGTATTCTAATGGAAAGTTGATTAAAAAATTCAAATCCCAGAAATCATTGAAGATCCTATTTTACCTTGTACTATCTGGAAGAACGAGAGTATCTGAGGATGAACTTTTCAAAACTTTCTGGATTAGATATAACAAAGATTATGCCAAGAAGAACCTAAATACTCTCCTGTGTTATTTGAGAACAGACTTAAAATACCTACCGATTATCTAAGCGGCGAAAGGGATTTTGTGCACATTGCGCAGAGTCATTTTCAAAGTGACTACAAAGAGTTCCTTGAAGCGGTAGAATCGGGTGATTTGAAGAGAGCAGAAAGCATGTACACCGGTCCTCTTTTAGATGGTATCAACGATGATTGGGTGAAAAAATATAGACTAACCTGCCAGAAGATGTTTGAAGAATTAAACTATCCTGCCTCTCAAAAGAACCTCGATAAAGAAAATAATCCAATCACAAAATTAAAAGCCATCCTTGAACAGCAGAAATTGACAAGAGAAAAGCATTTCATACCATTACTTCTCAGAAAAGACGAAGTAATATTTGGATTTTCGGTCAGAAAAGGCGACATTTTGGTTGATTTTGAAGACATTGTTATCATTGTTTTAGAAAAAGGGACAAAGTCGTATGAAAAAACTATCAAAGGTTTCTTAAAAAGGGCAGGGCTGACTGAACAAGCTGTAAAGATTCTTGATGAAAATGGTGTTTTAGAAATAATAAAAATCAGGAATAGTGATTCTTATGAAAAAAAGGATTTTTCAAATTAACGTCCATTAGCACGAAAGGAACGGAGGGATTTGCGTATGAATTTGAGAGTTTTCATGATTTTGGTATTTACGTGTTTTGTAACTCTTCTCTTCGCCTTAGAAATATCACCTAACCTCATATATCAAATTGAGAGTGCGAAATATCAATTCTCTTACGAACTCTACGTAAAGAACGATATACCTTACGAAAGTAAAGTTACTGTCGAGGTAATAGATTTCATAACTGATGGTCGAAGCTATTCGTTCGACGAACCGGACTATAAATACAGTTTGAGAAATCACGTGTCGGTAAACGAAAAAGAGATCATTTTAGCTGTGAACGAACAAAAGCCTGTAAAGTTGGAATTCAACGTGCCTCAGAATTTTCCGGGTGCGACTGGTGTCTTCGCATTGCGGATTTCTCAGGAAAGTACCACTGGCGGTAAGGTACAGATACGCCTAAATTATATAGTACCGTTCTTTATAAGGTTCACGGTTGTTCCGATATTTCAATCAGTTAAAATTAAGGATATTTCAGTGAGGGATCTCTCTTTAGAGCCAGACGATGAATATGGAAATTATGGTTCATTGATTACACTTGAAATTGAGAATAATGGAAATATCGGATTAATACCAAAAGGTTCTATCTTAGTTTCAGCAAGAGAACTAAAAACAACGATAGCTGAGGTTCCTATTGATTCATTTGATCTTGTTGTCTTTCCTGAGAAAAGAACTTACTACACATTTTACATACCGTGCACGCTACCGTCTGGAACGTTAGACATCAACCTCTCTGGAAAATCATATGGTCTTGATTTTAGCACAAGTGCTTCAAAGAAAATCGAGAATAAAAACAACCTGATGATAGTCAAGACAGAACCTCAACTTGTTATTTTTAACGATAAGAACAAAAACACAGTATACAGTTTAACAATAAGCAACCTTTCTTTTATCAAAGATTCGATCATACCAATTGTCAATTCAGATGAACTCTCGTTTATCCCCAAAAAGTCCATAATCTATCCTTACAGGACCACTTCATTCAATGTTAGAACATCAACAAAAGACTTTGGTTTCTCAGGAGACAGGATATATGAAATAAAATTCCAAGCAGAATCGTCAACAACTTTGAGGAATGTTCAACCTGCGTACGTAGTATTGCGAGGCAAGACTATAAATGCCTTGTTAGAAGGTCATTTAGAATCATCCCAGTTTGGTTCAAGTTTGGTAGTAAGCAACGAAGGGAATTGCGTTGTACAGTTCGATGTTATGTACGGCAACCAGAAATTGAACAGCGAATCTTTGGTTATCTTCCCCGGGCAGACACTCACCATCGATTTTGGGACAGTTATTAACAAGAACCAACTACAAGTGAAGTACGGACCTTATGGAGAAAACACAACTAACTCGCTCGAAGACTTTTGATGGATCTTTAAAAACCTTCGAAGGAGGGATTTTGTGAAGAGAATTTCACCGGTTCTTTTAATTATTTTGATTATGATATACTCTCTACCTTTTTTGTTTGCGTTGGAAGTATCGTTTTTCAACACTAATATAAAAGAGGCTTTGAATATTCTTTCACTTGATACTGGTGCTGTTATCATTTACGAACCAAATATCAGTGGTGCAGTTACGATACAAGTAGATGCTGATTTTGAAAGAGTCCTCGATTTGATTTTAATGCCTTACAATTACTACTGGACTAAGCTCGAAAACGTATACTTTGTCGGCATCTCGGATGTAAACGCATCTTCTTTTTTAAATACTGCTAAATTCTATCAGATACCGCTTAGGTTTTGCTCTGCTGAGAAGATCATTGCTGTCATGCCGAAGGCTCTTGAAAGTTTCGTTTTGAAACCCTTTGAGCAGAATAATCTTTTAGTGTTTGCACCACCGCCGATAGCTTCGAAGATTGCGAGCTTTGTTTCAGATATCGACAAGCCGAAACAAGCTTACGAAGTTTATGTGAAGATTACGGATATAAGCGAGGCCTTTCTCTTTAACTTCCGGCTCGATTTCTCGTCCTCACGCCAGTCAATCTTTGCGCCGAATTTGTTGCAAATTCCAATTTCTGATACAAACCTAAATATTCTTCTTAACAACAAGGAAGACTCGGAAGATTTTAAAATCATATACGAAGGTAAAGTCCAAGCTTTAAGTGGTTATCAAACAAAGATAACGGCTCAGAGAAGTATTACGATTTCAAAATTCGGAGATGGTAAATTAACAAGCGGGCAGAATATAACAACAATGGAGATGACCATAACCCCAAGATTTTTGTACAACAGCTGTGTAATGGAAATCTCTTTGAAGTTAGATGGAATTCCAGATGCCAACGAGTTGAACTTTGAAACAAGGGGTGCGATACTTCAGTCAACAGTTAACTTGGAATACGGGAAGGTTTACTTGGTTGGATCGTTTAGTTATGACAAGAGTGTGCAAAAGGAAGGTGGAATCGCATTTCTTAAAGATTTGCCGATAATAGGTAGTCTTTTCAAAAGCTATTACATCGAATCAGAGAAAAGATATGTTATGTTCCTTGTAATCGTCGCAAGAAGTATAGATTTGTTGTCGAATATGAACGAATATGTTCAAGAATCAGGAGTTGATGGAAAATGAGAAGAAGTCTATACAGTTTGCTCTTTTTTCTTATCTCTTCGTTTTTATTTTCCGTTGGCATTTCGGTCACTCTTGATTTTACAAATACGCCTCTTTCTGAGATTCTCGATTTCATATCTTCAGAAACCAGTTCCGTCATAGTTTACCCTTTAGAACTCTCTAAACTTAAGATTACTATCAACTTGAAAAACGTTAATATAGAGACTGCGCTGAAAATGTTGCTTCTAAATCTCGGCTTTGATTTTGAGAAAATCGATTCAGAAACTTATGTCGTTTTTTCGCAGACACGGTATTACCCAAGATATATCACAAACTACGAGCCAAAATACCTGGACCCGTTTACTATCAAAAGTGTTTTGGACACTTTAGACATTGAGAATTATGTTTTTGAAAATCGAAATGTGTTTTACTCGGCGAGCAATCAGAAGGCAGATGAATTGCTTTCTATCATTTCACAGCTCGATGTAAGGAAGGATTCCAAAGATTCTTCGATTCTTTTGGTAAAGCTGTTGTCGATTTCAAAAAGCGAGTTCACGATTTCAGCAAACAAAAATGCTAACCAAAGTATCGACAAATCTAATATAGCATACATTTTGCCAAGAATCGTTGAACGAGTGAGCGAATATTCAAGAGAATATTGCTACATATCTATCCCGATCTACAAAGCTCAAGTTGAAGAGTCAACCTTGCTTTTGTCAGAAACCATCGCTGCAACAATGACAATAGAAGGTGGTTTTGGACAAGTTACTGTACGGTTGATCAACAAAGATGGTACCGAGTTTATTAAGTTCGGAACAAAAGAAGCTGAGGGGACACTACCGCTGAACAGTATACCGATTTTGAAGAGTGCAGAGGAAAAGATTAAATTCGGAGAAGGTCAGGGCACAGGATACTCTATATTGGAGTCTGGACAATATCTGATATACTTGGAATTCTACAAATTGGAAATTGAAAATACTGATGAAGTAAGAAATTATACGTATGTAGAGAAGAAAGATAACTACAATCTAACAAAACTAAAAAGCGATATTGAACTAACATACAGCAGTTCATCGACCATACTGTCTATTCAGAATGAAAGGAACAAAGCATCGGTTGTTGTAAGCAGTCAAGACTTTTTACCTTTGTATGCAGAGATACTAACAAGAATAGTGGATAATACTTTCATAGGAATTGGGTTTGAGGTATCAAGTTCAAAGATCTACATTTTGGTACACGACAAGATTACTCTTCCTCTTTTTGAGATTTATCCAAAAATAGGATATTCGATAAATGATAATTCATTTGCAATCACGGCAGAAATAGACTTTGTTATCTCTTTTGGCGATTTCTCACTCGTTCCATTGATAAAATTCGGAAACCAAGGGAATGCATTTTATGAAACCACGGGATATGGAGTGACAGCAAGATACAGAGGGAAAGATTATGAATTCAGATTAGGAACTTTATGGTCAGGTCAGTTTTTTGCAGTTACTGGAGGAATTTCTTGGTGAGGAAAGCTTTTTTAGCTCTTTAGCCAATTAGTCAGAACGGAAAAAAAGTAAATGAAAGGACCACTGGAGATTCTTCTTTTTCAAGTTCTTCCAAGTTTATGATGAAGAAAACAGAAGTCATTCTAAACTGTTTTCTCGGATTGAATTCAGTAGCTTGGCTCAAAGATATGACTTTATTACCTAACCTAATTGTTATAGGTATTCTCATTTCTTGAGCAACACCGTCAGTGGATAAAACGTCCACAGAAAATTTGAATTTCTTACTTGATTCTAATGTGATGCTTCCCACAACCGTTTTTAAATCCATTTGCTCGGTTAGAATCTGCTGACTTTCATCGTAGTCCATCGAGATTTTTATTGCCGGCTTTACAGTGAAAGTAAGTACCTGACTCCAGACAGCTCCGCTTGGTCCAAATATTATATGAACTGGACCATTAGAAAACAACGAAAGTGGTATTAAAACAACAGAAAGCACCAAAAACAATCTTTTTGTCAAAAAATCAACCTCCGTTATACCAGGGTGCTAAAAATCAAAACGGCAAAAATACAAACGTTAAAGACACTTGGAAGTCTCCAGCTGCTTCATCTAAATCGAAACGCAGAGATAGAATTCCTCTTATGAAGTTATTTATTTTTGTTGGTTTATCTTGAGACATTGATATTTTGGTGTTGCCTATGTTAACACTTTTAACGACCACATCTTGAGAATCCAATACGACAGGTTCAACATACATCTTAAATCTGCTCACCGAAGCATAAATATAAATTTCTCCAACTGACGCTGTTTTGGTGTATTCACTTACTACAAAAGTCTGGCTCTCATCGTAATACCAAGTAATTGTTATTATCTGCTCAGCAAAAGTCCGCTCAGCGCAGAATAGATAAGATATGATCAAAAGCAAAATCGCTAATACCTTGAACCGCTCAATGCTGTCACCTTTTTCGAACTGTCGTTTTATTATCATTCTCTTGATCACCTTCTTATTACTACCATCTTCTCGCTCTAAAATTATACCACTTCCTACGAAACTGTTTAAATTAAAAGAGGGCACGAAGCCCTCTTCTTTCAGTTTTTATTAAAATCATATCCTTAATCAAAACGGCAAGAAGGTAAAATCGAGTTTTACGTCAAAGTCATCTTCAATGTCTGTATAACCTGTAAACGTTACACTTAATACACCGGCAAGAGACTTTGTAGGAACTTCTGTTGGACTATTAGCATTGTCTGAAAGAACTTGCGTGCCAACTTGGACTGCAGAAATTCCTAAGCCAGTAGGAAGTTGGTTGCCTATAGCGTAGTAAAGTTTGAATTTCTTATTAGACCAGAATTGAATATCTCCAACACTTGCAGTTCCGGTATCATAATCGACTAAGAATGTTGATGACACATCGTATTCCCAAGTAACAACGATTTTGTGTTTTACTGAAAACTTGAGCGTCTGTGACCACTGTCCACTTGAACTCATTTGAATGGTGGTGCTTCCAGCTGCTACGAACTCCGTAAAGACAAGAACTATCAAGAGAACGATTAATAACTTCTTCATATCTCATCCCTCCTTTCTTGAAACGCTTCTCCCTTTACGCAAGTATAGTCCCATTATTTACAAAGGTAAACCATTCTATAACCATGTATAGGAAAATGCAAGGAATAAGTATTAAAAAACGCTTAAATCATAATCAAAAAATAAATAAAAAGCCGATGGTCGTCCATCGGCTTGAATTCTTGAATTTTAGATTATCTGAATTTTACCCATCTTCCAAAGATTATTCGAGTTCAATCATTATTTGTCCAGTATCTACGTTGTCTCCTTCTTTCACGAGTATCTTCTTAATAACTCCCGGTTTATCAGCTACGATGTCGTTCTCCATCTTCATCGCTTCGAGTATCAGAACCTTCTGACCGTACTCAACTTTTTGTCCTTCCCCAACCAGTATTTTCAGTATCACACCAGACATCGGTGCCACTATTTTCGCACCAGCACTTGTGCCGGAACTTGATGGTGCTGTTGGTGTAGTTGGCACAGTTGGTGTTGTCGGTGTTGTCGACGGAGCAGATGTTCTCTGCATTTGTTGTGTGGGTCCTGCAGCTACTTGCTGAGTTGATTGCACTGGTTGTGTTGGTTGAGATACTTGCACAGATTGTTGCACTTGTGCTCCCAATTCTTCGACCTCTACGACGTACTCTTTTCCATTCACCCTAACAACGAATTTTCTAATCATCTATTTCCACCTCTCCAACCATATGTTCTCCATTCATCCCATCCTCTAATACCTTTGTGCCTTACTTTACTTTCTCCTTTAGACACAGGTCTTATACTTCTTACGACGACGTTCGTTCCTATCGTTGCGTAAATTGCTGCAAATATTGCCGCTATTTCTTCGGTATTATCTAAATTATCTAAAGCCTCAGAGATTTTCGCTTCGCTGAATAGTTTTTTCCCTTCATCGGTTTTTTTAGTCGCTGTCTCAACAGCTTCTCGAGGTTCTTGCGAAGGCAATTTCACTTTTTTGTTCTTGCTTACACCAAAAAGTTCCATCAGCTTGAAAACAAAATAAAGAACAACGAATATGGCAAAAACTGCTGTAACTCCTACTATCATCACTACTAATTCTTGTGGCATGAATCAATCACCTCTTAGCTTCTTAACTATTTTTTCAATCTAACGATCACAAAGGTATGTTGCCATGTTTTTTCCTCGGTCTTGATTCTACTTTTGTGGCACTGTATTCGAGAGCTTTTTCGATCCATTCACGCGTTTCTCTTGGGTCGATGACAGCATCTATGTATCCTCTTGAGGCTGCAACATATGGATTTGCGAAGAGCTGTCTGTATTCTTCTATCTTCTGCTTTCTTGTTTCTTCTGGGTTTTCTGAAGCGTCTATTTCTTTCTTGAATATGATATTCGCCGCACCATCTGGTCCCATGACCGCAATTTCGGCTGTTGGCCATGCGGCAACAAAGTCAGCGCCAAGGTGCTTGCTCCCCATTGCAATGTACGCCCCACCGTATGCCTTTCTGAGAATTATCGTAATCTTCGGAACAGTTGCCTCGCTGTATGCATAGAGCAATTTTGCACCGTGCCTTATTATTCCGCCATGTTCTTGTTTGACTCCTGGTAAATATCCAGGCGTATCGACAAATGTAATTATCGGTATGTTGAAAGCGTCTAAGAATCTTATGAATCTTGCCGCCTTATCTGATGAGTCTATGTCGAGCACACCGGCAAGATAATTTGGCTGGTTTGCGACTATACCGACCGATTTCCCGCCAATCCTTGCAAATCCAACTACTATGCTCTTTGCGAAATGCTCATGCACTTCGAAGAACGTTCCTTCGTCAACTATTTTCTTTATAACATCCCTAACGTCAAATCCTTTTCTCGAATCGATAGGAACTATTGTGTGGATATCAGAGATATTGGGCGTAACATATTCTTCTTGTGAAACCGGTTCTTCCATGTTGTTTTCAGGAATGTAAGAAAGCAATTTCTTGACCATCTCTATAGCCTGTCTATCGTCAGAAGCAAGGAAATGCGCATTTCCGCTCTTTGAGTTGTGCACATAAGCACCACCGAGGTCCTCTTTCGATATATCTTCTCCTGTCACTGCCTTTATGACGTTGGGACCCGTTATGAACATCTGGGCAGTCTGGTCCACCATCACTACAAAATCCGTTATCGCAGGAGAATACACAGCACCACCTGCACACGGACCGGAGATAACCGTAATCTGCGGTATAACTCCCGATGCAATCGTGTTTCTGAAGAATATCTCTCCGTAACCGTATAAAGAATCAACACCCTCTTGTATCCTCGCACCACCTGAATCATTAATACCTACAAGAGGTATTCCCATTTTCAACGCAAGGTCCATTATTTTTACTATCTTTTTTGCATGCATCTCGCCTAATGAACCGCCCATTACGGTAAAGTCCTGGGAAAATGCAGCAACGGGTCTTCCGTTAACTTTTCCAATACCGGTGACAACGCCATCAGCTGGTAACTTCATCTTATCGAGTCCAAAAGTTGCGTTTCTGTGTTTTACGAATTTATCTATCTCTTCGAAAGTGCCTTCGTCAAAGAGCAGCTCAAGTCTTTCCCTTGCTGTCAACTTCCCTTCGGCATGTTGCTTTTCTATCTTATCTTTTCCACCGCCAAGCTCTATTTCTTCCTCCATCTGTTTAAGCTTTTCAATGAGTTCGTCCATCAATTCCCACTCCTTCCGATACATCTATCAAATCAGTTAAATCAACTAACAATTCAATGTTCACCTTCAACTAATTCAACAAGGACCCCACCTGTTGTCTTCGGGTGCAGGAAAAGAACACGAGTACCGCCCGCACCTTTTTTCGGCTCTTCAGACAAAGGTTGCAGTCCGTTCTCTTTAGCAAGTTTGACTGCCTCATCTATCCCATGGACGTTGAATGCTATATGGTGAATTCCCTCGCCCTTTTTCTCGAGAAAGCCTGACACTTCAGAGTTTTCGTTCATCGGCTCAAGAAGTTCTACTCGAGTGTCGCCAACTTTGATAAAATACACTCTCAAACCTCTTTCAGGAAGCTCTTCTATTTCTGTCACTTCCAGTCCTAAGAAATCCTTATACAACTTCAGCTTCTCTGAGGCATCTCTTACAGCGATGCCTATGTGATCTATTCGGTTAGTGTGCACAACAAGTCACCCCCAAAAAGTCTATTAAAAGTTTATTAAAATTATCCCTTGGAATCTACTTCTATTTTACAATACACTCTTGGTGTGTCAAAACCTGCCAAACGGTTATCAAATCCATCCAAGTGCTTTTGCCGTGCGTTTCATAAAGTTTTTGAGTGCATTCTTTCCAACTTCTGTTTTTGCATATATATCCAAAAATTCATTCTTTTCACAACGTATCACTTTAACAGCCCCAACAGCGATGCACGTTTCAGAATAAGGTTCTCCGACGAGAGCCTCAAGACCAAAGACTTCAACCATATCAGCTGCTTGATCACTACTAACGAGTGTTTCATAACCACCTACGATAGCTTTAACGGTTCCAGTCTTGATTATATAAATGTAAGGCTTTCTGTCATCTTTTTCTATGATCTTCTCACCGTCGCTGAATTCAAGAGTTTCCACGCAACATCACCTCTAAAACCCGCGCAATCTTTGAATACCTTCTGTAAATGATGTTACCTTCATCCTTGTATATGCTCTCAAGAGTTTTGACCGCTTCGTAACAATAGTCTTTAAGATGAGAGTACCTTAGAAGCACCTTTTTCAGCAGAGATTTCGCTACGTACCTGTCGTTCAGCACTATGTAAACTTTGGCCGCTGTTTCTATTAAAAATTTCGCACCAATCTGCTCGTCTGGAAATTTGTCTGAGAATTTCTTTACCAAATTGACCTTTGTGATTAGCTTGTCGTCCTCAATGCTCTCTATAAACTTGATCGCTTCTTCTTTATTCTCCGGCAATTCCCCTCCTGATAAAGTTAAGAGCGATTCAACTTGTTCAAGGTACTCATCTAAATCAGGCGTTTCGAAATTAAAATCATCAAGAACTATTTTGTCTAAATCCACAGATGTTTCGTAAAGGATCTTCCTAAGTTCAAGAATCTTATTTATTATATTTTCGTATTCATCTTCAAGTGAAACGTCAATTATCTCGCTTTCCTCCAATGCAACGACATCCTCTTCCAGCGGTATCTCAAGAAGATACTCGACCAGAGCAACATAATCACCCTTCGATATATCGTGATATGTCTTATTCCTTGTTTCCCTAATGGTTCCGTACTGAATTTTAAAAAGCTTCTTTGGAATTTCTCCACTTTTGAATATCACGCCCTCGATTTTCATGCCTACTCACTCACCCAGACAGATTTTTTAATCTCTCTTTATTTTTAATTTTGGTTTTTTCTTACCATCAGCTGTTTTGTCTTCTACAAGTTTAAATTCATCATGAATTGTGCTGACTCTTGCAAGTTCCTTCTTCGATTCTTCTTCTGCTTTATTGTCCACCCTTCTCAAATTGAGTAGGTAAGAAACCGCAAGTTCATAATTTCGCGACATCATATCCGTGAACATCGCGTACGTCTCTTTCTTAAACTCAAGAACTGGATCCTTTTGTCCATAACTTCTCAATCTTACAGACTCTTTGACATGCTCCACTTCTTCAAGGTACTGTCTCCAGTTTTCATCAATAATCCTTAGTACAATAAACTTTGCGACATGTTCAAAATCTTCGCCAAATTCTTTCTTCTTCTCCTCGTACCATCCTCTGATCTGCGCCGTTAAATCGGCTTTCAGTTTTTCAACATCGTCGATTTTTTCGTTTATTTTGACATAATCTTTTATTACGGCAAAGGAATTCTTCAACCCTTCTAAATCCCATTCAATTGATGAACAGAATTCATCGATTCTCGACTGGACAAAATTCTCAATCGCCTCGTTTATGAAATTATCAACGTTGTGTTCAAGTATGTAATCTCGATAACCATAAATCGCCCTTCTTTGTGTGTCTAAGACGCTATCAAGTTCAAGTAAGAATTTACGAACTCCGAAGTTTATGCCTTCAACTTTCTTCTGAACCTGTTCGATGAGTTTTGTCAAAAGCGGATGGTAAATTGGCTGTCCGGGTTCTATCTTGACCATGTCCATAACTTTTTGTATCCTGTCTCCACCGAAGATTCTCATGAGATCATCTTCGACAGACAAGAAGAATATAGACTCTCCCGGATCGCCTTGTCTTCCTGACCTACCGCGTAGCTGGTTATCTATCCTTCTGCTCTCGTGGCGTTCAGTACCTATAACGCACAAACCGCCGAGTTCCTTCACACCTGGACCTAACTTGATGTCCGTTCCTCTTCCAGCCATGTTAGTTGCTATTGTTACCGTTCCTTTTTGACCTGCTTGGGCTATGATCTGCGCTTCTTTTTCGTGGTATTTCGCATTCAAAACTTGATGTGGAATCTTTTCACGCCTCAGCATCTCGCTTAACCTTTCACTTTTCTCAATCGACGTCGTTCCAATGAGAACAGGCTGGCCTTTCTCGTATCTTTTCTTAATCTCTTCAACGATAGCTTTGTATTTTTCGTCTACGCTTCGGTAAATCAGGTCGTCTCTGTCGTTTCTAATCATAGGCTTGTGCGTTGGGATGACAACGACTTCAAGACCGTATATCGATTTAAATTCTTCCTCTTCCGTCTTCGCAGTTCCAGTCATACCGGCGAGTTTCTCGTACATTCTGAAGTAATTCTGGTAAGTTATAGTTGCATACGTAATACTTTCTTCCTTTATAGGCACTCCTTCTTTCGCCTCTATCGCTTGGTGCAAGCCTCCACTGTAACGTCTTCCTGGTAGAACGCGCCCTGTGAATTCATCGACGATGAGGACTTGTCCGTTGTGAACTAAGTAATCAACGTCCTTTTTGAAAAGATGTATCGCTTTCAGAGAATTCGTTATATGGTAAATACTGTTCACGTTCGCCGGATCGTACAAATTATCAACGCCAAGTAATTTTTCCAAAAATTCGATGCCTTCATCTGTGAGGAGCACCGTTCTGTGCTCTTCATCGAGTTTAAAGTGCTTGTCTCTCTCAAGTCTTTTTGCAATCTGATAGAATTGTTTGTAAACGGAAGCATTGTTCTTGGAAGGACCGCTTATGATCAACGGCGTTCTTGCTTCATCTATGAGTATGCTATCGACCTCGTCGACTATCGCATAGAAATGTCCGGTTTGGACTTTGTCCTCGAGCGAGATAACGAGATTATCTCGCAGGTAATCAAACCCAAACTCAGAATTCGTTCCGTATGTAACATCGCACCTGTAAGCTTCTTTCTTACTTACCTCAACGATATCAACTTCAAAAGCTTCAACGGCTTTCTTAACTTTTGCCTCATCGGATAGAAATTCTCCGTCGAAATCATCGGGCCAGACGCAGTAATTTTCTTCGAGTCCTTTTTGAGCTAATTCCGGATTTTTCCAAACTACCTCGTACGCTTTACCAGCGGTGTTTATAATTCCAACCCTCAACCCAAGTGCGAGGTAAATCGGTCCCATCCACATGGCATCCCTTTTTGCAAGATAATCGTTAACGGTGACCATGTGGATATTTCTGTTCATCAAAGAATTGAGCACAACTGGTGCGGTTGCGACAAGCGTTTTACCTTCACCGGTCTTCATCTCAGCAATTTTACCTTTGTGGAGCACTATTCCGCCTATAAGCTGCACATCGAAATGCCTCATTCCCACGGTACGCCTTGCAACTTCTCTTACAAATGCGAAAACCTTTTCCAGATGTTCGTCGAGTTCTTCAAGGTTCTGGATCTTTCCTTTATGTTCTAAGATATAGTTCTTCATTTCTTCGAAAGACATTCTTCTCACTTGTTCTTCCAGGGCGTTAATTTTCTCTACCAACTTTCGTGCCTTTCTTATTTCAGACTCATTCTTGTCAAAAAGTTTTTTTAACTTGCTAATCACGTCTTTTTTCCTCCTTAAATCGTTAATTCACTTACCTATAATATTCTACCACAAAAAAGAAAAAAGGTCATCCAAGCGAGGATGACCAAAAGACAAAAGTATCTCAAAAATCTATGCCTTCGAGGAGCATATTGTTAAGCTCGTTAAGTATCTCGTGAGGTGCTATGAGTTCGCCCCCTACCCTACTTAAAAGTCTCATTTTCGTTCCAGGTCTTATGAGCTTTGCAATTTCGCCTGCGTACTGCCCAAGATTCATCTCCGCAACAAGGACGTTTTGAACACTCGAAAGCTTTTTCCTCATTTTCTCTATTGGGATGGGCCATATTGTTATCGGTCTGAGTAAGCCAACCTTTATACCTTCCTGCCTTGCCATTTTGACAGCTTCCTTTGCGGACCTTGCAACCGAACCGTACGCAACTATTATTGTTTCAGCATCTTCAGTCATAAATTCTTCACATTCTGCAATCTTGTCTATGTGAAGCTTTATCTTATTCACAAGTCGCCTGATCAATTTTTCAGCAGTCTCTGCCGTTGCCATTGGGAAGCCGGATTCATCGTGCACGAGACCGGATACATGGAATCTCGCCTTACCCATCTCAACCAAAGTTGGCGGTAAGTTTTCAGCATATTCACTCTCACTGAAAGGTACGAACAATTCTTCCTCTTCGAGTTCTCTTGATGTTAGTCTTTCTACAATTTCTATTTCACTGTCAGGTGGGAGCATAAAGTTCTCGTACATGTGTCCGAGCACTTCGTCCATTAACAATATTACTGGTGTTCTGTACTCTTCCGCTAAGTTGAAAGCCTTGATCGTGTATTTATAAACTTCTTCAACAGTTGAAGGATAAAGGGCAATGATCGCATGGTCTCCGTGCGTTCCCCACCTTGCCTGCATTATATCTCCTTGTGCTGGCTTTGTTGGCATACCCGTTGAGGGACCACCACGCATTACGTTCACAAATACAGTTGGCGTTTCAGTCATAACTGCGTAACCTATGGCTTCTTGCATTAAGCTGAACCCGGGACCACTTGTCGCGGTCATAGACTTTGTACCTGCAAGCGAAGCACCAATTATAGCTGCGGCACTCGCTATTTCATCTTCCATCTGTATGAAAACGCCACCAACTTTTGGGAGTTCTCTTGCCATCGCTTCGGCTATTTCGGAAGATGGGGTTATCGGATAGCCTGCATAAAATCGGCAACCAGCCCTTATGGCACCGTAGGCACAGGCTTCATTTCCTTGCCAAAAGACCATGCGAGAATTTTTAGGCATTTTCAACACCCACCTTCTGTTCAGCTTCTTTTTCAATACTGGAGTTTTCTGGTTGTATCTCAACTATGTTTATAACGAAATCCGGGCAAAGGTTTTCACACATCATACAACCTATACAAGTGCTGTGATCTGGGACTGCAGGTTTATTTAATTCTCCTTTAATAATTGTCTTTGTTGGACATATATGATAGCAGATTCCACATGCTTTACACCACTGATATTTGATTTCCACCCTGTACTGCTTTTTTGCCACGAGGGTTTACCTCCTTTTTTACATTTATAGTTTATTACTTAAGCATCGCTAAGAACATACCAGCCGCCACAGCTGTACCGATAACACCAGCAACGTTCGGTGACATAGCATGCATGAGAATGAAGTTTGTTGGATCTTCTTCCTGAGCTATCTTCTGTGCAACCCTTGCTGAGTCAGGAACTGCCGAAACACCCGCTCCACCAATCAACGGATTAATCTTATCTTTCAAGAAAAGGTTCATGAGTTTTGCAAAAAGTATTCCCGAGATAATGCATGTAACAAACGCAAAAGCTCCCATGCCAAATATCAAGAGCGATTTCGGACTGAGGAAAACATCGGCTCGAGCAGACGCTCCGACAGAAAGACAGAGCAAGATCGTCGTAGTATCCAGTATGTATTTACTCGCTGCTTCAACCAATCTTTTCACATTTCCAACTTCTCTGAGAAGATTACCGAACATCAAAGGACCGACAAGCGCTAAGGATTGCGGAACTATCAACGCCGTTATAACAGTTGTAATGATTGGAAACACTATTTTCTCTGTTTTTGAAACTTTTCTCGGTGGTTTCATCCTTATCTTTCGCTCATCTTTTGTTGTAAGTAATTTAGATATCGGAGGCTGCAAAATAGGTATCAATGCGATATACGAGTAAGCAGAGATAGCGATAATAGGTAGCAAATCCGGTGAAAACTTAGTTGCTAAATAAATCGACGTCGGACCATCCGCACCGCCTATTATTCCTATCGCCGCTGCCTCAGGGAACGTAAAATGGAAAGCTCTTGCTAAAAGAAATGTTAAATAAACACCGATTTGAGCAGCACCGCCAAGGAAAATAGTTATCGGGTAGGAAAGCATAAATGAAAAGTCCGTCAACGCACCTATACCTAAGAATATAAGCGGCGGGTATATACCCAGATCAAGTCCTTGCTTTATGTAATACAAAAAACCACCTGGAACTAATCCACCATTTTCTAAAACCTGAGGTTCAGCCAGAACACCAGTCGCAAGTAAAGGAATATTCGAGAAAATTATACCGAAAGCAATAGGAATTAAGAGAAGAGGTTCAGCATCTTTTTTCACAGCAACATACACCAGAACACCAGCGATAATTAACATGAAAATATTACCCATAGTAAGCTGTGCAAAGCCCGTACTTTGGAAAAACAAAGCGAACTGATCCAGCATATACTTAGCCTCCACTATTAATATTTTTGTTTTATCTCATATTTTAGTATACTATTAATACATCTTTTTTCAATAAACAAGAACGAGCTTAAAATCAAAAATAGGCAAGCTATAAACGATTTATTATATTTTTCTTGCCCATAATGTGAATTTGGCAATTATAGGCAACTATAAAGCCACACACAAGACTATTTAAATATTCTGGGCTTCACAATGCCATCTTTCATAACGAATTCTCCACGCGAGACTACTGTGCTAATTTTCCATGATTCTAAATCAATAACCACAAAATCTGCATCATATCCTTTTGATATCTTGCCTTTTTTCATGTTAAAAACTTTCGCGGGGTTGGTCGTTGATATCTTCAGTGCATCTTCAAACGGAACGCCTTTTTCAACCACACGCTTGAGCGTATGGGGAACAGATGATACACTTCCAACAGATAGCCCTAAGAATCTACCATCTTTGTCAAATCTCGGAAGACTTCCTTGTCCATCTGACGAGATAGTGACATTATCGAGCATTTTGTTCTCATAAATCTCTACGATGCAGTTGACTGTATTAAATGATTCGATTTCATTAGGCAACTCTTCTGGTTGCAAAGCGGTTAGATCTATCGTTCCTCCTCTTTTGACAAATTCGAGTCCTTGTTCAAAAAGTGTTCTGCTCCGGCTCATGTGCGTGGGGTACAGGTGGTGGATTGGGATCTCGGTTGTATCGATAAGCTTGAAAAGATAATCTATCCCAGCGTTCCCGACTCCTACATGGAAATTAACAATTCCGGGCTTTCCAGACAAGAGCGACGCAACTCTCGTATCGGCTACAACTCGAGCAATTTCTTCAAACGTTGGCTGGGAAGATCTATGATCAGAAATCGCTATTTCACCAACGCCAACAACTTTATCAATTAGGACTATATCCTTCATCACTGAACCTGTGAAAGTGACAGGTGGCATTCTATATGAGCCTGTATAAATATAGGTATTTATCCCTTCAGTTTCAAGCGATTTCGCCTTTGCGTACAAGTTTTCAAGGCTTCTCGTGATCCCATCAGTTCCAAGGCAACCAATCACTGTGGTGATACCATTTTTTACACACTCGGAAAAGTCCAATTCAGGCGTTCGCGTTGCAAACCCGCCTTCTCCGCCACCACCTGTTATATGCACATGAGGATCGATCAAGCCTGGAATCAAATACAAACCATTTGCATCATAGATTTCTATTTCGAAAGGCAGTACATCGGTATTTATACTTTCGCCCACGTACAAAATCTCTTTATCGAATACGATATCTTTGACGCCTAAATATTCCGGGGCAAACACTTTCGCATTTTTGAATATCTTTACCATCGCACTTCCTCCAAAACAGCTAATCCTCTACGAAATGATCGTTCCATCAAATGATACTTTGAATCCAAGATGCTTAGCTTCTTCTATTACTCTCTCGGAATTTACATCGACAAGATACGCTATATCCCTTACGGTTATTTTTGTCTTGCCAAAGAGTTCAGAAAAGTACTTAAGCGCGCTTATCGTTCTTTGAGCTGGATTTGATTGATACCGTATCTCAAGTAATCTCTTGACTTGCGATATCCTTCTCAGTTGAGACTCGCATATCTTCAGTATAAAACCTGGGTTTGTAGTGATCGTCTTGTTTATAACCTCGGCATTGAGCGGGATGAATGCGGTAGGTGAAAGCGTGTACAGTGTGACCATTCTTACTTTTGAATCTAAGAAAGCACCCTCACCCACGAATTCTCCAGGTCCAACTATTGAGAGCAGTATTTCTTTATCCTCAAAAAGTTTTACAGCCTTCAGGTATCCTTTCAGTATCAAGTATCCTTCCAACGCTGCCTCACCTTCGAGCGTAACTATGGTGTTGGCCGGAACAAATAGACCTGCTTTCATGTACATTTCAAGTATCTCCTGCTTCTGACCACCTTTGAAGAAATTAACAAGGTACACATATGAAAGCAAATCGCCGTATTCGTTTGGATTGAGCCTTTTGAAGTGTATTTCGGCTCTTTCAGGATCCGTTAGCATGCTCAGGAGAGTATGCCATACCATTATCTCCTTTTTGAGCTCTTCATTTGTCACCTGAGCCATCATCTTAGCAAATATCTCCATCGCTTCTCTATAATAACCACCCACATAAAACCTTTTGGCTTGCAAAATGTCTTGAAAGATATTATCAGTCAATTTATAAGCCCCCGGGTGCAGTCTATTGAAAAATCTTAGTTTATCGGGTCCAACGTATTCTGGTATTTCCCGAGATTCTGCAAGCTCTGAATCTATAACCAACAATCGCTGGGCTATTGAGGAAACCATACTTCTCAATATTCTGTCAGAATATTCGGATGAAAGAATTTCACTTGGATTCACTGAATAGAGGGTAGTTTCTGAAAGTGTAACAACGCTCTCTTCTGACGGGATATTATAAATGCCCCATTCACCGATTGTACCGCTTTCTATTTGTTTTTCTTTTCTAAAGAGTTTTGTGCTAATGGAGCCGTTAACTATGTAGTAAATTGATTGCGGAACCTCGCCTTCTTTATATATAACACTGTTCGGAGGATAAGTGATGAGCTTCATAATCCTCACCTCTAATGTGCAAAATTAAACCGGGTGAGAACCACCCGGTTTGATTTTATCATATCACCGCCAATTTCTTCCCAACCTTTTCAAATTTTTCAAGTGCAAAGTCGAGATCTTCTTTTGAGTGTACCGCACTTATCATTACTCTTATTCTTGCTTTTCCTTTTGGCACCGTTGGGTATCCTATCGCTTGAGCGAATATGCCTTCTTCAAACAGTTCTTTACTGAATTGGCTTGCAACCTTTGCATCGTAAAGCATTACTGGCGTTATCGGTGTCTGACTTACGCCAAGGTCAAAACCCAGCTTTCTCATTTCAGTTTTGAAGTATGAAGCATTATCCCAGAGCTTTCTGACTCTTTCGTCGCTCTCTTGGAGTATCTTGACCGCTTCAAGACACGCAGCCACATCTGCCGGTGTAAGGCCCGTGCTGAACAAGAATGGTCTTGCTTTCTGTTTCAAGTACCTGACAAGCGTTTCTTTACCTGCAATGTATCCACCAAGCACGCCGAACGCTTTCGATAACGTGCCTATTTCCATATCAACTCTGCCGTGCAACCCGAAATGATCCACTATACCGCGCCCACCACGTCCAAGCACACCCTCACCATGTGCGTCGTCGACCATTACAGCAGCTCCGTATTTGTCTGCAAGCTCGACTATCTCAGGCAGTGGTGCTATATCTCCATCCATACTGAAAACACCATCAGTAACGATAAGTATTCTTCTTGCTTTCTGAACATCTCTCGCTTCCTTAAGCCTTGCTTCGAGTTCGTTCATGTCGTTGTGTTTGTATACATACCTCTTGGCTTTTGAAAGCCTTACACCATCGATTATACTCGCATGGTTAAGCTCATCGGAAATGATAGCGTCTGATTCATCTCCAAAAATTGTCGGGATCGCTGCTTGGTTTGCTATAAATCCTGACTGAAGGAATATCGTAGCATCGGCACCTTTAAATTCTGCAAGCGCTTTTTCGAGTTCTTCGTGAATTTTCATCGTACCAGCGATCGTTCTAACAGCCCCAGGTCCAACACCCCATTCTTGGGTTGCTTTTATCGCTGCCTGTTTCAGCCTTTCGTCGTTAGCAAACCCGAGGTAATTGTTCGAACAAAGATTAAGTACTCTCTTGCCATTGATTACAATCCATGCTCCCTGCGGTGATTCCAACGTGCGGATATTTATCAAAAGTCCCTCATTCTTAAGAGCTTCCATTTCATCTTCGAGAATCTTGTAATCGAACATACAAACCCTCCTTTTCCTCTACGGCACATTAGTCAAGATTAAGAACAACTTTTCCGCATTGCTTATTGAGCATCAATTCAAATCCTTTTTCCCACTGGTCAAATGGAAGCACGTGAGTCACGACTTTTGAGAGGTCAACTTTCTTTGTCCTCAACAGCTCATCTGCGATTCTCCAAGTTTCGAACATGCGCCTTCCGGTTATGCCGTACATTGTGAGGCCTCTCATAGTTAGCAATGCATCGATATTGATATCGATCTTGCCGCCGAATATACCAAGAACGGATACCTCTCCGCCCATCGTCACGCATTTCAAACCATCTTCAAATGCTTTTCTATTTCCGCTCATTTCGAGCAATACATCGACACCATCGTCAAGCAATTTATAAACTTCTCTTACAAGATCCTTCTCCGCAGGATTTATTACTACATCTGCTCCATTTTCTCTCGCCATTTGGATTCTAAGCGGATCAACCTCGGAAACTATTACCGTACTTGCTCCTGCAACTTTAGCAACTTGTATCGCCATTAAGCCTATCGGACCAGCACCTGTTATGAGTACAGTCTTTCCGAGAAGGTTTGTTACGGAAGCTGTGTGTATAGCGTTACCAAACGGCTCCATTACAGACGCGAAATCCAGAGGTATCTCTTTTGAAAAGCGCCACAGAACAGTTTCTGGTATAACCGCGTACTCTGCAAAGATACCGTTTGTATCCACGCCAAGTATTTTCAAATTCTTACAGATGTGCATTCTTCCCGTTTTACACTGATAGCAGTGCTCGCAAGGAATGTGCGTCTCCGCCGCAACTAAATCGCCCACTTTAACTTGTGTTACCGCACTACCTACCTCTACAACTTCACCAGCCATTTCATGTCCGGTTATCAGTGGTGGGATGATTCGAGACTGCGACCATTCATCCCATTTGTATATATGTATATCCGTACCACATATTGAAGCACGCCTTATTTTAACAAGCACATCTCTTGGTCCAAGTTCCGTTGGCTTTTCAACTTCTGTCATTACAAGCCCTGGTCCTGCTGTTTGCTTCATTATAGCTTTCATTGTTACTGTCCCCAATTTAACCGCCTCCTTTGTTTAAAAGCTTTTCTTCTGGCAATACAATTATACAACCTCGGAGTTTATCGAAAAACTTTCGCAAAGCTGAAATAACTGAGCATACAGAAGAAAATTAGCAATTCGAACGTTATTAGTACAAAAATTCACTTATTTTCAGCCATATGCACTTTTATAATCCATTATCCAAATTCAGCATAGTCTTGCACATAGTCGATATCGTTGACTTTCACGCGTTTTCCTTCCATCTCAATAATTCCAAGCTTCTCAAGCTCCACAAACACCCTTGAAAGCGCAGGGCGTGTGGCGCCGAACTCTCTTGAAAGCTCTTCTTTCGTCATATCAAGTGTAACAACAGGACTTTTCTGCTCTTCCATTAGTCTCACAAGATATGAACACACTTTTTGGACGAGGTTTTTCATTGTTATTTCATAAAACCTATCGGTGATGAAGACAAAAGCATCGCTGACGTATCTAAGGTAATTCCTCAGCAGTTGCTCGTTTTTCATCATGTATGAAACGAACCTATCCTTTTCGATGCTTAGGAAAACAGAAGGTTGAGCGGTTTCGACATCAACAGGGTACTTGGCTTCCGTTGAGAATATAACCGCAGCTGCGAGCAATTTCGGGGCGAACATATGGTCAATTTGTAAAACGTGGCCCTCTGGATTTGTAAAAAGCCCAAACGCTTCACCTTCAACTAAAAACAACATCTCATCGCACTCATCATTCCTTGAACGCACCAGCTCTTTCGAATCGTACCTTTGAATTTTCGCATACCGCATAAGTTCTTCTATGCATTTCTTCTCAACACCGGCAAATACCTCGCACTTTTGAAGAGCTTCTATGTATTTTTCCATAAAGTTCCCTCCGTTTGAGACACGACTATTTCTCTAAAATTGTAACATAGGTTACGGAATTATATTTGAAGTTATATTAAACTTATCTTGGAAACCTCAGGTTATTCGAAATCAAAGAATATTAAAAGGTATTATTTTAGGAGGTGTTTTGAGATGGCGTTGAACATGTTCTGTTATCAGTGTTCACAAGCGATGAACGGCGAAGCATGTACTATCACAGGTGTGTGCGGCAAAGATCCTGTTGTTTCAAGATTGCAAGATAACTTGGAGTACATACTCAAAGGTATATCTGCGTATTACTACCATGCAAGAGAACTCGGTTACAAAGATGAGGAAATTGCAGCTTTCCTCAGTGAAGGGCTCTATTCAACCCTCACAAACGTGAATTTCGATGCTCAGGAGTTTGTGAATTTGGCTCTCAGAGCTGGTATGATGAACTTCAAAGTCATGCAACTACTCAAGAAGGCACATATTGAAACGTACGGTGAGCCGATGCCGACAGAAGTGGAAACGGGTACAAAAGAAGGACACGCGATAATCGTCACTGGACATAATCTCAAAGCTCTTGAAGAGCTCCTTAAACAAGTTGAAGGCACGGATGTGTACGTCTACACGCACTCTGAAATGCTCCCAGCACACGGATATCCCGGATTGAGAAAATACAAGAACTTAGCTGGAAACCTCGGAGGCGCTTGGTTTGATCAAAGGGACCTCTTTGACAAAATTCCCGCAGCGATACTCGGAACGAGTAACTGCGTACTGTTGCCAAAAGAATCCTATAGAGACAGAATGTTCACAACATCGATTGCAAGGCTTCCCGGCGTAAAGCACATTGAAGGTTACGACTATTCGGAAGTTATAGCGAAGGCAAAGTCATTGCCAAAGCTCCCAGAACAACCCGGAAAGTACAAGCTCACAACAGGATATTCTGCAAGCGTTGTTAAATCTTTAGCGGGAAAGATTAAAGAACTTGTTGAAGCTGGAAAGATAAAACACTTCTTTGTTGTTGGCGGATGCGATACCCCAACAAGACGCGGTGCATACTACAGAGAATTCGTCGAAAAACTTCCAAAGGAAACAGTAGTTATAACACTTGCGTGTGGTAAGTTCAGAATCAACGACTTACAACTCGGCGATATTGAAGGTATTCCAAGACTCATCGACGTTGGTCAATGCAACGATACAATCGTAGCACTCGAAATAGCCATGGCGCTCTCTGAAACGTTCGGTGTTCCTGTCACAGAGCTCCCGCTATCACTCGTGCTCACATGGATGGAACAGAAAGCTGTTGCAATACTGTGGACACTACTTGCACTTGGACTCAAAGGAATCTACATAGGTCCTGTATTGCCAGCTTGGGTCAATAAAGAAATTCTTGAAGTGCTCGTTAAGAACTACGATTTGAAACTCATAGGGCAACCGGAAGAAGATATAAAGGCGATTTTAAAGGTATAAGAAACCTTAAATTCGAACCGATTTTGAAAAATAAAAAAGCGCAGGGCTGAAATGCCCTGCGTTATTTGTAATTGATTCACGTTGAACCTATTCTTATCATCTTCACACTCCCGTCCGCAAAAGCCACAATAAATGTTCCGGGATTTGAAGTTGGTACAACATGCGTCACATAAGAGGGTCCTGCAAAGTACTTTGAGAAACTTCCCGTCGTTATGTCTATTAAAGCTATCTCACCTGAGTTTGTTCCAATTATTAAATGATTATCGCTCAAAACTCTCGGCGATGAAAAACTTATCGGCGAACCTGTATTTGCTTTCCAGACCAACTTTCCGTTTTTGTCAAATTTATACACCGTTCCCCCAAGTGAAGATACAAAGATGAAATCTTTGAATTTTTCAACTGAGGAATATCCAACCGTTATGTTGCCGGCTTCCCATTTTTTAGTCTTGTCTTTTAAATTCACACCAACAACTTTGCTTCCGGTGGTTGTATAGAAGAGCCATTCGTCAATCACCGCAGGTTTACACGCACCCGCTGTGTAGTATCCGCTTCCCGTGTCTATTCTATCTGTAAGCCTTCCATCTTCGGCTATGATATAGATACCTCCGCCCCAAGATGTTTGGTAATACACTCCATTCTCAAAATAAGCTTCTGATTGTACTAACCCCTTTAAATCGTGTTTGGCTATTATCTGGAGATCTGACTTTCGAATCACATAACCAAACCTACCTGCACCAACGAGTAGTGTTGATTTTCCATTTGAAATTGTATAAATTGGTTCGTTAAGTTTTATCTTCTTCAAAATCTTTCCTGTCTTGGTTTCAATAACATACATATTACCATCGATATCGCCAATGAAGAACGACGTACCCGAATCACTTTCACTAACTATATTCGCGAAAACAGGACCAATCTTCATCTTCCAAGTCTCTTTTCCATCCTGCAAAAACAAAACCGTGCCCGAGTAATCAGCTACGATTATCCCACCATCTACTTCTATCGGCTTTGAATAAATAGCTTCCTGTAATTCATACGACCAAATGAGTTTTAACTTAGCATCAGTGTTTATGGCGCTTTTTAATGTGTAAAATCTATGAATAGTGTATCCTTTTGAGTAGCCATAGAGTGATAAAAAGTTGATGCCTAAATCGGTTGTAACGTTGCCTATTTCAAAGCTGGTTTTGGAAGTATCTTTTAGAGTTCGTTCAAGGAGAATCTTGCCGTTGGAAATCGCTTTAATTCTGTTGTATTTTGAAGGGTTGGCAGATATAGAGATTTTTCCGTCTTTGTTTTCTATTGAAGGCGATAGATTTTTTTCAATAGCTTCCGGTATTAGAGATACAGATTTTAATAATTCAAATTTATCAAATTCAAGCGAGTATCTCCAGATATGTAAAGCCGCTTCGTCCCAGCTTACAATGGTCATATACCCATCCTTTGCTGCTCCAATCATCTGAAACCATGTCCCGTTGTAATTTCCTGCATAAGAATAGCTGTGCCCATGTCCGTACAAAACCAAAGGTACTCTGTATTCTAAAAGCATATTCATCAACTTCCAGCCGTCGTCGGTATAATTCGAAGGACCACCGAACGGATGGTGGCACAATATAATCGGAATTTTCTTTTCAACTCCTGCACTCTTGAGAGTGTTTTCAACCCACTTCAACTGCTCGTTGCCAATATGACCAACTTGCTGGAATGGGACAGATGTATCTATGCCTATAAATAATAACTTATCCACAGTCTCTTGGAAGAATTCATATGGAACATTCGACAGCCTTTTTGATTTTCTGAATATATCGCTCCAACGCACATCATGATTTCCAAGGGTATATCTGTACTTGATACCCGATTTATCAAGCACCGAAATGGCTTTCCACAATTTCGAAAATTCCACATCGCTACCCATCTCCGTCAAGTCACCTGTCAAAAATACGTAACTCGGCTTCAGTTCAAGGAGCTTTTTAAACAGAGTATCCGTGATATTCGAGCGGTATGGATAGTGCAGATCGCTCAGTACCGCTACAAAACCCTTATGCGATAAGAATGGTATTTGAGCAAATACGGTAGATGAGAACAAATATATAAAGGTTAGAAACAGAATTAGTAATAACAAAAACTTAGCTCGCACGATTTCCCTCCTAACGCGAAACAAAGTGGTATAAATAGCACAAACCCGCCTCGGGAATCCTCGGCGGGTTTGATTGGTTATTTCTTTGCTTGATAAAAACACCTTTTTGGAGATTCGATCTTGCCCTCGTTTTTCAGCTCTTTAATGGCTTTATCAACCTCTTCTTTTGAAAGGCTTGCCTTCTCGGCGATATCTCCCGGCCTCAGCGGTTTGTCTGATTCGAGTAACACTTTGAATACAAGTTCTTTCTTGTCCATGATTACACCCCCTACATTAAATTCGTTCCACAGTATTTATTATATCATGAGTCATTTACCTAACGTTTTCGTTTACCCTCAAATAAACGTTTGCAACAACAACAGCGATAATGGCAAGAAGAGCTATCGGATATACGACATACTTGTAGCTTCCAAATAAGTCTTTGATTATGCCAGCTGATAGATTTCCAAAAATTGCGCCAAAACCGTATGCGGTAAATACAATTCCATAGTTTTGACTTTGATATTTATTCCCAAAGAACTTCGAAGTTAGATACGGCGCCATTGCGAGCCATCCACCGAATGTTAACCAGAAGAGTGAGAATGAAACTACGAAAGAGATTGGAGAATGAGTATACGCCAACAACAAAGATGATAAAATAACCAAGACATAGGATACCGAAATCGTTACTTGTGGTAAGATAATGTCTGACAACAAGCCAAAAAGCGGCCTGCCTATTCCGTTAAATGCCGAAAAGATAGCGGTTAAAATGGGCATCGTCTTTTCGTCAATCCTTATAACCTCTTCTCCGAAAGGTGCGGTGATTCCGATGATCATCAATCCGATAAACGTACTTGCCATAAAGCAAAACCAAAGTGCATAGAATTTTTTATTTTTGAGCATCTGTCTTGGAGAAGTCGAACCATCGTTGCTATCTGATTCAAAACCAGAATCTTTCGGAAATTTGAATGGTATAGACAGCAGCGTGATCAAGAGCAGAAAAGCCATTCCCAAAATCCTAAATGCAGGAAAGACTCCGTAGGAAGTAATCAACTTTTTAGCCAATGGCGCTGTGACAAACGGTGAAAGCCCAAATCCAGCGATGAGAACTCCCAAAGCTAGTCCTTTTTTCTCGTTGAACCACTTTGAAACAACACTTATTGGTATCCCATAAGCGATCCCAACACCACTGCCGGCAACAACACCGTAGGTTAGTACGAGTTGCCATAAACCCTCCGAAAACGATGCAAGTATCCATCCAAGTCCAACTAATATACCGCCGAAAATTAGGACGTTTCTCGGGCTGTGCTTAGCTACTAACTTGCCACCAACAGGCATCAACAAAGAGTAAAATGTCAAAAAGAACATGAATGGCAAGCTACTTTCAACCGAAGAAAGACCCATCATGTTCTCAAGCGGTTTTCTGAATATGCTCCACGAGTACACAGTTCCAAGACAGATAAATATGACTATCCCAAAGACGACGTAAATCCATCTTGATTTCATGTTTTACCCCCTTCTGTGACTTATTAATTTATATATGCTATAATTTAACGAGGGGTGATGTTATGAATATGCCAAAACCTAAGATAGTTGTAAGCCGCTGCTTTTTCGAACACACAAGGTATGACGGAGGGATTATTTCAAGCGAAATTGTGAAAAAGTTGGAAAAGTACTGCGAATTCGTAAGGGTTTGTCCAGAGGTTGAAATTGGTCTGCCAATTCCAAGAGAGCCGATAGACGTATTTTTAATCAACAACGAACTGAAGCTTTTGAACAAAGCCCGTACGGTTGACTTGACAAACAAAATGTACAACTTTGCGGATGGATTTTTGGAAAACGTAAAAGGCATCATAGACGGCATGATACTAAAGTCGAAGTCTCCATCGTGTGGTTTAAACGATGCAAAGCTGTACGGTGAAAATGGGCGTGTTGTTTCAAAGACCGCAGGTCTTTTTGCAAAGACGATGGTTGAAAAATTACCAGAAATAGCCATAGAGAGCGAAATGCGACTTACAAATGACAAAATAAGGTTCGAATTCTTCACTTTCATTTTCAAACACGTAGAGTTCAGAAGCATAAAATCGAAGAATGAACTCATTGAATTCCACTCAAAGAACAAGTATCTGTTCCTTGCAAAGAACGAGAAGATTATGAGAGACATGGGAAGACTCGTTGCACAGAAAGGCTTTAATAACGAAACGCTCAAAGAATACCACAGCATGTTAGTTAAATTACTTAAAACTCCAATTAAGAGAAGTAAAATCATCAACATGCTGTTGCATGTGTACGGGCATTTTAAGGACATTATAAACCTCGAGGAAAAGGCGTATTTCATGGATTTAATCGAAGATTATAAGAACGGGATTGTAAATCTGCAATCGGTTCTCAGCGTATTAAAATCTTGGGCAATCAGGCATTCGGAATCATATATTAAGAATCAATCCCTATTCGAGCCTTATCCGAGAGAACTCGATGCGATAGATTTAAGAGCCGATATAAAGAACGAAGAAAGACTGGAAGAAAAGAATTAGTAGTTATTCCACACGTACCTAATTATCTCGTCGTGGTATTGCATAACCACGTAAGTTGGCGTAATAAAGTTGTTAACCATTATCGCAAAAGCTACCTTTCTTCCTGTTCTTGTAATCATCACTCCTGCGATGTTTGAAACTTTTTGAAGTGTACCGGTTTTTGCATACAAGGTTATATCACCGAGTCGGCCCTGCATAGTTCCTTCTTTTCCAGAGATCGCGAGCGTAGATATGAATCCGTCAAGACCACCGTAATTTCTGTATGCGTATAGTAACACCTGCACAACGGAGTAAGGGGTCAAAAGGTTATACGTCGAAAGACCGCAAGCGTCATTGAGTTTTAAAGGGTAGTACTCCCCAAAAAGCCTCTTGTAAAAATCATTCATAACTTTTAGAGAATTGTATACGTTGGCATACCCGTAAACCCTTAGACCAACTGTTCTTAAAATCTGTTCAGCGTAAGAGTTGCTGCTGAATTTATTCGCAACGCTTATTAGGTTTTTTAACGGCACCGATTTCATAACAATAAACTCCCGATAGTCGCTGTTCAGTTTGCCAATCATTACCGAGCCGTTGACACGAATTCCATAATTTCTTAGTATAGAAAGCACCTGAGAACCATAATTTATAGCTACGGCGTTGGCATCGTATGGTGAGAAAGAATTAGTGTTTTCTTTGAGAACGAGTGCATCGATGCTTGGATTCTTGTAATCCCATTCCCATCCAACTCCCCATCGTTCGTTTGAGAAAAACGAATTATCGATAACTATGTTCCCGGTTATCTCCTTGACACCTTCTTGAACGAATTTGTAGAGATGCTCTTTCAAGATCTCAACGCTCATCGACGGGTCGCCGTTGCCTTTTATGATAATATTTCCTCTTAATGTGGGAGATATATTTCCTCTTGGCACGTAAACGGTTGTCGTATATCTGAACTCCGGTCCAAGCACATCCCAAGCAACGAGTGTCGAGAATATCTTAGTTAGCGACGCCGGTATGAACAGATTATGCTCGTTGTACTTTACAAGCATACTACCGCTATCAATATCCACAAAATATGCCCCTGCGTATCCACCCTGGGGCATTTTAGATGTGATTATTGAATAAACATCCTGTCCATTCGCACGGTTAGAAAGAATAAAAAATACGAAAATGGAAACCGAAAAAAGTATTCTTTTATTCCTATTCAACAAGCTGATGAATGCTTTGAACACCGATCACTTTACCTCCTACGTCAACGTAAAGTATGTCGTCAGATATCTTTAATACTTTTCCCTCCACAATTTCATCGTCTACTTTTACTTTTAAAACATCCCCTTCCCTTGGAACAAGATACTTTTTCCACAACTTAGTAATGTTTTCAGTCTCATTCCTGTAGTTAACCAAGATATTCCAAGCATGCTTATTGATTGAGTCTAAAAGGTATGTAATCTTTACTTTTTTTCGCAAAATGTCCTTAATCGATACAGCAACGTTCTTTAGTTCCTCAGGTATGTCGTTGTTGACATTCAAACCTATGCCTACGATTATCGCCACAACTCTATCGTTTACCGAAACGGCTTCGGAAAGTATTCCGCAAAGTTTCTTTCCGTTGTAATATATATCGTTTGGCCATTTAATGTAAGCTTTAATCTTCAGCTTCCTCAAAACTTCCACAATAGCGATAGAGAATATCTTCGTGTACACGTGAAGGTTTATGTGTATCTTCGGTTTAAACAACACAGAGTACCACAGTCCACCTTCAGGTGAGTACCAAGAACGCCCCATGCGCCCCTTACCAGCAGTCTGCTTAATCGCAACTACAATAGCACCATCGTGGAAGGATTTGTAATTTCTCTTCAAAAATTCGTTCGTACTATCGATTTCATACAAAACTTCTATCTCTTCGCCTATCATTCGTCAGCTCCCCTTGATTTTGATTTAAAAGACTGTATTATCTTCTCCTCTTTAAGAATTCCTTCACTCTACCTCTCAGGAAAACAGCTGAGAGAAGTAAATACACGAGCGCTCCAAATACGGTTGCCGGTATAACCCAAATGCGACGGGTTGATATACTGATGAAGTAGTAAGTCAGAATTCCCATCAAAACAGCTGAAAGAAGAATATACAAGTCGTCTTTCTCAAAAAGCCTTTTGTCTTGCTCTTTTGAAAGTAAGTACAGAAATCCGATAATTCCCGCAACGCTCGTGGCAAGCGCGACGCCTACAGGTCCGTACTTCAAACCAACTAACAAGTCCATAACTACATTAGAAATCGCTACGATTGTAGTAGCTTTGAGAGGTGTTTTCATATCCTTCATCGCATGTCTTGCACGTGCCATCGTTGAATACATGCCATAAAAAGGCAGTCCAACGACGTATGCATTCAGAACTTGCGCAGTAATTCTCGTATCGTTTGCCGTGAACTGACCGTATTCGTAAAATAGCCTCAGAATAGGCTCGTCAAGGACTATTAAACCAACGGTTGCAGGTACGGTGAAGAAAAGTGTTGATGTTAACCCGCTCTTCAGATGTTTGCTGTAGTTAGTCCTGTCGTTGCTTATAGTCGAGAGGATAACAGTTGCCACAGCTACACCAAACAAACCATAAGGGAGCATGTAAAACCTCGAAGCGTATTGTAAATACGACACGCCACCGCCATAACCTTTGCTGTAGTACGAGACGACGTTAGTATCCACAATGCTGTTAATTTGCGAAATGGACATCGCTAAAAAGCTGGGCCAGAACAATTTTAAAAAGGTCTTCGTGTATTTAAAGCTCAATTTGAGCCTGTGCCTTCTCAAAGGATATGCAAGAGCCAAAAACGCAGCTGCTTCGCCTATTAAAAAACCCCAGGTAGGACCAAAGATGCCAATACCCGGGATGAGCATAAAGAGTATGATCACGATGTTCGGAATTATAGGTGTAAGTGCCGGATAAAAAAACTTTCCTCGCGTGTTTTCTATCGAATATGTTATCGCCCACCAAAAAATGAAGAGTATCGATGGTGCTGTGATTCTTGTCAAGAGTCTTATCAGTTCTTTTGTCTGTTCAGCTGCTCCGGAACTGAAAAGGTAAACAACTATATCAGGAAATATCATTACTAATGCAACAATTACCAAAAGAACGAGTGTGAAACTTGTCAAAACGGAAGACAAGAATTCATCTTTCTCTTCTGCTTCGGCATAGAGTGGTACAAAAGCTGACGTCATCGCACCTTCACCAAAGACCCTGCGCAGAAAAAACGGAAAGAGTATGGCGACAAAATAAGCATCAGCTTGCCACGAAGTTCCGAACTTCGAAGCCATGAGCATGTCTCGAACAAGGCCGAGTATTCTGGAAAGAAACGTTGCTACAGCAAATGCTAAGCTACTTATTATTACACTCACTTATTACCCTCCGATTTCTGCTAAGAATCAATATTCGCATTATTTTGCGTAAGAGACTGATCTCTTTTCTCTTATAACTACGACTTTCAAAACACCTGGGTACTGCAACTCGTTTTCTATCCTGACAGATATATCGTGCGCCATTTTTTCTATAGTTGCATCGTCTGTTTTGTCTGGCTGAACGATTACTCTGATCTCCCTACCAGCTTGGATAGCATACGCATTCTCAACGTACTTGTAGCTCTTCGCTATCTCTTCAAGTTTCATGAGCCTCTTTATGTAGTTTTCAACATCTTCTCTTCGCGCTCCAGGTCTTGCTGCCGATATAGCATCAGCGGCAGTGACTATCGCTGCTTCCGGTGTAATAGGCTCTTCTTCTCCGTGGTGTGCCATTATCATGTTGATTATTTCATCAGACTCGCCGTATCTCTTTAAAATCTCTGCACCTATTGTCGTGTGCGAGCCCTCAACTTCGTGGTCTAACGCCTTACCGATATCGTGCAATAAACCACCGCGCTTTGCTTTGTCAACGTTCAAACCAAGCTCGGAAGCGAGCAGTCCTGCGATCTGAGCAACTTCCATAGAATGATAGAGGACGTTCTGACCGTAGCTTGTCCTGAATTTCAACCTACCAAGTAATTTAACAATTTCCGGATGCAGTCCACCAACACCAACAGTTATTATCGCTTCTTGACCTGCTTCTTTAATCTCTTTTTCTACTTCCACTTTTGCCTTTTCGTACATCTCTTCTATTCTCGCAGGATGTATCCTACCATCTTGTACTAATTTCTCTATGGTTCTTCTCGCTATTTCTCTCCTAAGTGGATTGAATGAGCTGAGAGTAACAACTTCCGGTGTGTCATCAATGATCAAATCAACACCAGTGATTTTCTCAAACGTTCTTATGTTCCTTCCTTCTCTACCGATCAATCTACCTTTCATATCATCGTTAGGAAGCATAACGGTGCTGATCGTGACCTCGCCAGTGTACTCGGGCGCATATCTTTGAATCGCATCTGCAATAACTTTCTTTGCATGTTTTTCAGCTTCATCTTCGTATCTTGACTTTATCTGTACAAAAATCTTTGCAACTTCGTGTTCGTACTTTTCGCGTGCTTCTTGGAGAACAATTTCCCTTGCTTGTTCGTGAGTAATACCTGCAAGTTGTATAAATCTCTGCTCGATTTCTTTTTCTTTTTCATCAAGTTCCTTAGCTTTAGTTTCAAGTTCAATCTTCATGTTATCTACAAATAACTCGCGCTTGTCGAGCATTTCTTCACGCTTACTGAGCATTTCTTCACGCTTTAGAATTCTTTCCTCAAGTGCCTTAATTTCTTCTTCTCTGCGCTTTCGTTCTTTTTCTATCTCTTCGCGTATCTGGTGTGCTTCTTCTCGTGCCTCGATGATCATCTTCTTCTTAATCTCAGAAGCTTCTTTTTCAGCGTTCTTTACAATAGTCTCAGCATCTTCTTTGGCGGCTTTCAATTTCTTCTCGATGCTTTCTTCCGCTTTTTTCCTACCTATTGTTGAACCAAAGAAATACCCTGCTGCAATGCCTATAACTAAACCTATAACGATGTATATCAAATCCATCATTTCCAATCACCTCCGAAACCTTGCCTGTATAGTTTTTCTCTTTTCTTCTGTTCATCCAAATTCTGCGTTATTTTCTCAATAATTTCGTTAACATCAACTTCTTCGAGTACTTTTTTGATTGCATCTTCGATTATGTACTCATCAACGTGCAGCTGTCGAAGTTCGTATCGAATTCTGTACGGTCCTTTGTAGTGTATCACAAGGGAATCGTACGCATACAGATATGCAAACTTTTCATCGTCTATAAACCCTCGTTCTTTGAGCTTTTGGATAGTTTCTTGAATTGTCCCTTCGTCAAATCCGTCACGTTTTAGCCTATTTTCAACTTCCCATTGAGAGCGTGCCCTGAATTTTATAAATCTCAGTGCAACATCAATGGGGGATTTTTTTCCCTTTTCTTTACGAACGTCTTTTTCGAACTTGTGCGAGAAATTATCGCTCTGGTCATTGTAATATTTGTTACTTCGATACTTTTTCTTCATCCTGCGTATTCTGCGTTCCTATGTTGTGGAAGTACTTTTCCCTGATTCTGTTCTCTATCTCAGTTGCAATCTCTGGATGCTCAAAGAGATAACTCACGGCATTAGACTTACCTTGACCGAGTGAATGTTCTTTTCCTGTCAAATCCTCGTATGTAAACCAACTTCCTCGCCTGTCTATGAGTCCTTCATTCACTGCCATGTTGAAAAGTTCATTTTCTCTTACTATTCCTTTTCCGTAAATTATATCCACTGTCGTTGTCCTAAATGGCGGTGCGACTTTGTTCTTGACAAATTTTATGGTGACTTCGTTTCCAACATGTTCGTTGCCCTCGACAATCTTTCCAGAAGACCTTACTTCCATTCTCATCGTTGCATAGAATTTCAGAGCGACACCACCGGTTGTTGTTTCTGGGTTTCCGTACATAACACCGATCTTCATACGCGTTTGGTTTATAAAGATTACTACCGCCTTTGATTTATTCACGTTACCTGCAAGCTTCCTTAAAGCTTGTGACATCAATCTTGCTTGAAGTCCTATCTGGGCTTCTCCCATCGCTCCTTCTATCTCGGCTCTTGGAACAAGTGCTGCAACAGAGTCGACAACTATAAGGTCCACTGCATTGCTCCTAACGAGCTCGTCAACAATGTCGAGTGCTTGCTCACCATAGTCAGGTTGTGAGACCAAGAGTTCAGAAAGATTAATTCCGAGGTTCCTTGCATAGTTCAAATCGAGTGCGTGTTCAGCATCAACAAAGGCTGCAATACCGCCCATCTTCTGTACAGATGCTATCGCGTGGAGAGCTATGGTCGTTTTACCACTTGACTCTGGACCGTATATTTCGATAACCCTTCCTCTCGGGTATCCACCGACTCCAGAGGCTATATCGATCGCAAGTGACCCGCTCGGAATAACTTCAACACCCTGGAGCAGGTTATCTTCACCAAGGACCATTATTGAACCTTTACCATACTGCTTTTCGATCTTGCTGATAGCCTTTTTTAAAACATCTTTCTTCATTTCATCTGGCATTTCTAACCAAACCTCCTTCAAATTTCAATTTGTACATCCATTTATAAATCGGACCTTGCGGCGTTAACGTTGAGCTGTAGATGGTAATACCATCTATAACAAGCGATACTTTTGGAACTTGAATCTCCTTAACAAGTTCTTCCCAATTATTAGGATACTCTTTGACCCTACCAAGCGTAACATGCGGAACAAAATTACCTTGGTCATCGTACTTCACCTTGCACTTAGTCAACTCAGACTTCATCTCAAGATACATCCTCTGCAAAGACTTAGTTGGTTCAAGCTTTAAAAAGAGAACGCGTGGTGATTGCTTGAATTTAAAATAACCAAAATCCACCAAGTTTGTGCTAAAAGATGGGAAACCTTGCAGCCTTTTGTTTAAAGAGAGAGCCATCGACTCGACTGCCTTTTCATCCATTTCTCCGAGGAAAAAAAGAGTTAAATGCAAATTTTCTGGTTTAGTCCATGCAGCTTTGAAACCAAGCCCCACCAATCTGTCGATAACATCTGTGGCTATTTCTCTAATTTCCTGATTAACATCAACGGCAATAAACGTTCTCACGCGAACCCCTCCATATTAATTTCTGCTTTTCGCATTTTCGCAATTTACCTGTTGAGATACTCCCTGTTTTGATAGACATATATAAGACCAGATAGCACCGTTGATATCGCAACTACATAAATGAGTACCGCGTTCAATCCGGATAGAACCCTCAATAACCTTTCCGAAGAAGACAGAGTTAGCTCCAAGAATAAACCAACTGAGAGTATCATCTGTGAAACTGTTTTGAACTTTCCGAAGATGTTTGCTGCTATAACATTTCCGGCGTCTGAAGCGACCATGCGAACGATACTCACAAGCGTATCGCGAAACACCATCACGATCACTAACCAGCCCGGCGCCATTCCGAATTCCACGAAAACTATCAAAATGGAAGTAATGAGAATCTTGTCGCTCATTTGGTCAAGAACCTTGCCCAACTTTGTCACAAGGCCGTACTTCCTTGCAAAATATCCATCAAAATAATCACTGATTGCCGCAGCGACGAAAATAACAAACGCAGAGCCATAGTTACCAAGGTACATCAACAAAACTATTATGGCTGTCGAAAAAATCCTAAGCCAACTTATGGCATTTGGTAGATTGAAGACTACGCTCTCTTTGGTTTTCTTTTCCCCAGCTCCCAAGCTCAAACTATTTCACCTTCCAGATCATATGTATCGGCTTCAGTAATCCGGACTTTTACAAAACCTTTAATACCACTGCCTTTCACAAAGACATTTCCATCAATTTCAGGTGCGTCCATATAACCACGCCCAATCAAAACCCCATTCGCCTCTTCATCAACCAATACATCAATAACACGTTCGATAAATCTCTGATTTCGCATTGCGGAAATCTCTGCTTGTGTCTCCATCAACCTGTCAAGCCTCTTTTGAGCTGTTGATGACCTTACTTTGTGGGGTAATTTGTAAGATGCAGCGTCTTCTTCATCTGAATATATGAACGCTCCGAGTTTGTCGAATTCAACGGCTCTAACAAAATCGAGCAACTCTTCGAAATCTTCGGAAGTCTCACCAGGAAATCCGAGAATGATAGAAGTCCTCAAAACAGCGTCTGGATACATAGTTCTGATCTTTTCAAAAAGCTTTTCGAGCTCACTCGGTGTTCTCGTTCTGTTCATCAGTTTCAAAATTTTGGTGCTCCCATGCTGGACTGGAATGTCAAAATATTTTACCACCTTTTCGTACGAGAAACCTTCCAAGATTTCATCTGTCACATGATCAGGATGCATGTACATAACTCTAATCCAAAAATCTCCATCAATTTTATTTAACCTTTTCAAGAGTTCTGGTAACATCTGTTTGCCGTAAATATCTATACCATATCCTGTGGTATCTTGAGCAACCAAAATAACTTCTCTCTTCCCGGATGAAACTAATGTTCTGACCTCATTTTCAATATCTTCAAGCTTTCTACTTACAAACCCCCCTTTAAATTTCGGTATCGTACAGAAAGTACAAGCTCTGTCGCAACCATCGGCAATTTTCACGTATGCGTATGGTAAATCATCGTCGACTCTACCTTCGAAATCGTACACGGCAATAGGATCCGTGATATACTTGCTCACCTTTTGAATATTCTCTGCAAGTACTTTCGGTGGTATTACACCAAACCAACCATCAACCTCTGGAATTTCATGCGGTAAGTCCTTTGGATAACGCTGCACTAAACAGCCAGTCACAAAAACTTTAAAATCTTTCTTTACCTTCTTATGTTCAACAAACTCTAAAATAGTGTCAATTGACTCTTGTTTTGCATCTACAATAAATCCACAAGTATCTACGACAACTCCATCTGCCTCTTCTAAATCATCAACAATTTCATGACCAAGCTGTTTTATGTGATGCTTAAATAAAGAAAAATCAGCCTCGTTTTTAGGACATCCGAGAACAACAATATACAACTTCAAAAACTTCACCTTCCTTTTTTCTCGAAAACTTGTCTCAAGTAATTCTTACGTTTCTCAAGGTACAATTCCCTAATCTTCGACAATTCCTCTTTATACACCTCTTCTTTGTAATTTGGATAAGTAAAATCGTAATCTTTCCACCTACCATTTATGTACATCAACGTCGGTTCGGCATATATCCCGTGTCCTATGTAAATTCTGTGAGGCCACATCTTTGTGGTTGCCAAGACAAATTGCATATGGTGCATATACCCCGGGTCGAGATTAAACCTTCGCTTTCCGTCGACGGCATACTTAAGCTCTATTTCGTTTGTCTTCACTTTAATCATCGAAAGCAAAGACGGATGGATAAGCCTTTCAAAACTTATAAGCCTTCCAATTATTCCTGAACCCATCTCTTCATTGTAGTAGAGCGTGTACTTTTCAAAATCCAAAGCATCGCTAACATAATCCATCGGTCCGAAAAGTGAAACAAGCTCGTCTTTAACCTCGTTAAACCAATAGTCAATATGTGAAGAGAACATAAAAATTACCAAATTAACAGGCTCTACAATCCTCACTTTTCCCATATAACTTCCACCTCGAATTGTGGAATCCTAACGATCTTAACTCTGTTACCGTACAGTCTTAAGATAGCTTCCCCGACTATGTGGTATGTACCCAGATTCATGTTTGTGACTCCGCTGTATTGCTTTCCATTCAAAAAATAAACGCCTCTCAACCCTTCAATCGTTACCAGCGGAGCATTCTTAACGTGTCTCATATAACTGAAAGAGAATAACAACAATAAAACACTTACAAGTGTCATGCCATAAAAAAGAACGCGTATTAAGTTTTTCGACATCTTACCACCTTTCCATTTCTGCCTAATTCTGCATTAAAACAAATTCCATATCAAAGTCACAAATTTCCAAAATTACCAATACACATGGATATTATACAACAAAAAACGAAAAAATGAACATCTTCGATGGTTATACTATTAACAAGCCAAAAATGTTTTGAATAAACGCAAAAATGAAAAATAACAATTTTAGTCTTGAATTAACTTTGATAGCGTTAGAAAAACAACTCAAGATATAGTACATGACATGGTTTATAATAACAACAAATTGTGATGTGGTAAGTTAGTGGTAAGTTTCTGGTAAGTAAGTGGTAAGTTTTTACCAGCTTTGGTAAGTTTTTAAATACAACAAATTGTGGCTAACAATTTTAACATACTATATATACGAAATTGCAAATTGTTCTCAATAAGAAAACTTACCAAACTTACCAATAGTGAAAAATTTCTCTAATTTTAGGCACGCCTAATTGCACTCAAATCGTTTATTCATGCGCATTTAAAAAACTTACCACCGAAAATACCGCTTAAATACTTGATTTCTACTAAAAACTTACCAAGGTGGTAAGTTGTAACAAAAAGGTGGTAAGTTGTAATATGAGTCTATAGTCAAGATTTGGTGTGAGGTTTTTGGTTACATTTGAGTAAACTTACCAAACTTACCACCACTATATATAATACTACTACTATCTTATAGATAGTATATATACTATCGTTAAGGTATAGGGAGGTAAAAAGAAGAGTTAGCTTTTAAGAAAATATGAAATGAAGCCATTCTGGAAGAATTTCATATCATATTGTATGCGCAATAAACAAAAAACATAAAAGCCCGTCCTATGCAGACGGGCTAAAAACACATTAACAAAAGCTGATTTAAGAACTATTCGTATAAAGCAGAAACGAATTTAAGAATCGATACGTTTTATTGAATATCTATTCAAAACTCTTGCAAGTAGAATAACTAATACCAAACCAACAGTGATTAGAATGAATGGAGAAGTCCTGAAAGCACCGTAGACGAAATACATTAACAAAGCAACGAATGCGGTAAGCAATGCATATGGTATCTGTGTATTGACATGGTCCATATGGTCACTTCCAGAGAATATTGATGACAAAACTGTGGTGTCTGATATTGGTGAGCAGTGATCTCCAAATATAGAACCAGCAAAGACAACACCAGCCATGCTTGTTACTGACAACCACGCATCTCCAGTAACTTTGTATGCTATCGGTATTGCTATCGGCGTGAGAATTGCCATCGTTCCCCAAGAAGTACCGGTAGCAAATGAAACAAGAGCACCTATTATGAAAATTATAGGCGGTATCAAGAAGAACGATGAATCCTCTTTAACTAAAGAAACAACGTAACCTGAAAGATCAACGTCCTTAGTGACACTACCAATCGACCAAGCAAGTACCAATATCGCACAAGCTAACAGCATGAGCTTGAACCCATCGAGAACAGTTTTCATAGTCTCTGAGATAGTCATGAGCTTAAATCCAATAGCTATGGCTATGCCGGTAAGCATCATAGCGAACGCTCCCCATAGAAGTGCCGTCGCAGCATCTGCATTACCGAGCTTCTCAATAAGCGTCGCTCCACCTGCCTTAGCACCCGTGTAATAAAATCCCCATATCGTAACACCTATCAAAGCAACTATCGGTAGAACGAAAGTTAAAATCATCGGCTTAGTCTCTATCGGCTTTCCGAGTTCAAAGTCAACATCCAACATTGGTACTGCACCGTCACGCTTCGTCTTTCCTTCTTTCTGAGCCCTTAGCTCTGCTTTTAGCATCGGACCAAAGTCCCAGGAAGTGATAGCTATAATACCAACGAATAGGACGGTAAACAGACAGTACAGGTTAAACGGAATGCTACCAAGAAAAGCTGAGAGTGGTGAAATTCCGGTTATATTTGCACTTTCCATACCTTTCTGAATCATACCAAGCTGGTATGCGATCCAGTCAGATATGAAGAACGTCGCAACAGGAGCCGATGTCGAGTCTAAGATGTATGAAAGCTTCTCTTTAGAGATCTTGTGTTCTTCAAATATGTCGCGGGTCACGTTACCGACAATCGCTGCATTTATGTAATCGTTAAAGAAAACAATCACACCGAGAAGCCAAGCCCAAACCGTAGCTGAACGCCTCGTTTTAATTTTAGTTTTCGCCCAGTCTGCCAATGCTTTGCTTCCGCCAAGTTTCCAGATGAATGCAATTCCAGCACCCATGATGAGGTTGAAAAGCAGTAATTTTGCATTCCACTCATCAGCAACTGAGCCAACTATCTTATCAAGAGAATAACCAAATGCTGACAGCGGGTTAAAGGAATTCAAAAGTAATCCGCCAGTGAAGATACCTAAGAAGAGTGAAAGAAGGACGTTCTTTGTAATGAAACAGAGGACAATAGCAACTAAAGGTGGCAAAATTGACCAAATGGTACCTGCCATAGAAACACCTCCCCAAATCTCGTAAATCTCTTTGATAAAATCTCTCTCTTGAAAATTTATTTGAAGACTTTTGATAAATGAATTATTCTTTGAAAAAGAGAGTGCGAAAAAGATTAAGAGCAGGAATTTATAGAGGAATATCACACGTATTTTCTAATTTCTTCGATGAATCTATTCATTTTCTCGTAGTGAGTCCCACCCCAGTATATCTTTTCGCATCCGCTGCATATCGAAAATTCGTCGTACATTTCTTTAACTTTCTCAGGAATTTTGTCGAGTATCTTAGACTTTTCAATAGGCAAGAGCTTACCGTTGCATAATATGCACCTTTTAAATGGGTTAAACCAATTTTTTAACTTGTATCTTCTGGATACTTCAATCAATTGTTGTTTTGGCTCGTCGGACCTAACAATGTATCCATATTTAACCTCACTATTCTTGAGCATCATCCTGTCTTTGGTAAGTATTATCAAGTCTTCGTTTCTTGCCTTTTCAATAATCTTTTCATCCTCTATAATCCCAAAATCTGCGTATATTCCAAGCATTCTTAGGTATCTTGCAAGCCCACCTAAGTGTATGTCTAAGATGAACTTTGGTTCTCCTTCGTATTTCGGTGTCAGAATGTATTCTTCCGGAATCTCCAAATCGCTATCGGGATAAACGAAATACATCTCACCATTTTCAACTATCTTGTCGAACTTCACAAATTTACCGTTGAGAGTAATAAAATACACCTCGGTGTGCGGAACACCGAGGCGTTCTATGCAATCTTTTATCGTCTGGTTTACTCCAGGCTCCAATTCAATCATTCTTGCTTTGGAAAGGTCTGTGAGACTTCCAAAAAACGTTATCGATATTCTAATTTTCTTTTCCATCTTCAAAGCTCACTATATCTTCTACATTTGCGCCTGTTGATATGTAAGTAATTTTTCGTCCGGTTTCTCTTTCCAAGAATTCTACAAATTTAGCAAAGTTTCTGTCGTTTAAATCTTTCCAACCTTGGAATTCGACATATTCTACATCGGTCTTACTGAGCATTTCTAAATCCGTGGGTATATCTATCTTCTTCCCATCTATCGCATACCTAACACCGACAAGAACTTTATCCATCCCAGAGAGTACGTCTGCCTTTGTCATTATCATCTCGGTACAGTCAGATATTTCTATGGCGTATTTCAGAAGTGGTAAGTCGAGCCAGCCGCATCTTCTTGGTCTTCCAGTTGTTGCTCCGTATTCTTTTCCTGCTTTTCTGAGTTTTTCTGCGTCTTCTCCGAACAACTCAGTTGGGAACGGACCTTCGCCAACTCTTGTGAGGTAAGCTTTGAAAACGCCTATTCTTTTATCGATGTTCATCGGATAGCCGAGCCCCGGTTCAACGCCTGTTGTGTTACAGTACGTACCTGTGACGTACGGATAACTTCCCATGTCTATGTCGAGCAATACACCTTGTGTACCCTCAAAGAGTACGTTTGAATTTTGTAATTCTTTACGTATTTCGATAGGTGATACAACAAAACTTCTTATTTTTTCGTATTCTTCAAAGATCTTATCGTAGTCTGTCCAATCTATCGAATAGAGATTTTTGTATAACTCGGATATGAACTTCAATTTTTCGAGTGCATTTTCTTGGTTTTCAAAATCTACAAGCCTCAAACCTATTCTGTGAACTTTATCGGCATATGCGGGTCCTATTCCTCGTTTTGTCGTTCCAACTGCTTTGTCTCCCTTTGCCATTTCAAACTTTTCATCGAGCATTTTGTGGACTGGCAAAACAACGTGTGCAAGGTTCGATACTTTTATTCTTCTTGACACATCGAATCCAAGCCTTTTCAGTTCTTCGATTTCGCTATTAAGCACTCCAAGGTCCACGACGACACCGTTGGATATATAACCGATTGTATCTGTTCTCACATCAAACGATGGTACTAAATGATGTACTAATTTAAAATTCCCATACTCGACGGTGTGTCCTGCGTTGCTACCACCGCTGTAGCGCACTACGTAATCGTATTCACGGGAAAGATAAGTCGTTACCTTTCCCTTACCTTCGTCCCCCCAATGCAGTCCATAAACTATGCTTTTCATGCTTTCCATCTCCTTTTTTAAAAAGTTCTTTCGGTAACCATAGACTTAAAATTCGACGTGGAAATCTTTGTAATCCTGTTCAGGTAGTTCTTTTTCATCGAAATCTGAGATGTAACTCCAACCATTTCCTTCCATGATTCTTCTGTAAAGTTCGTTCAGCTGCTCAGCGTTACCGCCTGCTACTATCGTCACGCTACCATCGTCTTCGTTTTTGACATACCCTTTCACGCCTATCGCTCTTGCAACGTTTTTGACAAAGTGCCTGAATCCAACTCCTTGGACTATGCCTCTCACATTCCACCTTTTCCAGATTGTTTCCATACAACCACCTTCCGTGGATCGAGTTACATAAATTCACAGAGAAAGTCACGATTTTTTTATAGCACAATTTTCCCAAAATTCAATCTTGCGTTTTTGGGATTTTTTTAGTATAATTCTAAAAAATTTCAAACGGGGGAATTCTTAGTGAAGACTGAGCTTTTCGAAACTGTGAAAAGAGGGTCTTTTCTGAGTGATATCACACTAAACAATAATGTATTCATGATGGCTATGATGATGTGGCGTACCGACCGTTGGGTATGCCTCTGATGTTTTGGAACGTTAAACCAACGGTCGGGTGAGAAAATCACCCGACCGTTTTTTTATATATTTATGCAATACGAAAAGGGGGTTAGAAAATTGGAGAAAAGATTTCTCGTATTAAAATTCGGAGGTTCAAATTTTAAAGATTTTGAATGCTATTCAGAGGTGAAGAGAAAGATAGGTGAGGTAGAAGAAGTTTTTAAAGATAAGCACCTCGTAATTGTCGTTAGTGCGGCTTTTGGCACTACGGACAAACTTCTCCACGCACTCTACAATTTTCGTGATCAGAAGGTTGATAGCATTATCGACGAGATTTATGAATTCCATTTACAAGTTTTGAATAATCGTACTGACGGTTATTTCGAGTCTTTATTCGAACGCATTCGTGAATTGTTAACGGTTGTAAGAATTCTCAACAAAGTGCCTCCTTTCTTGAAGGATGAATTTCTGAGCCATGGTGAACAGATTAATGCCTACACGCTGTTGAAATTTATTGAAGATGAAGATAGTAGATTTGAGTTAAAAGACGCTGGCGAATGGATAATTACAGATGGAAAATTCGGAAATTCGACAGTTCTTCTTGAGAAGACAAAAGAAAAAATTCAATCAGAAATAAATAGATGGAATGGTGTTCATTCAATAGTCCCTGGCTTTTACGGCCGTTCCGTGGAGGGTGATGTTACGTTACTTGGACGAGGCGGGAGCGATTACACCGCTACTACTTTAGGTTACTCTCTTGATGCCGAAGCTGTGTTCTTGTTCAAAGACGTTAATGGGTTTTTGTCATGTGATCCAAAAGTCGCCGAATCACCATACATTGTTAAGTCTATGAGCTACGATGAAGCTGACGAGCTGTCGTACTTTGGCGCTAAAGTTTTGCAATACAATTCCATAGAGCCATTAAGAAAAAGCTCGATTCCGCTTTATGTCTGTAGCTTTGATGGTGTTTTTGATTTGAATAGGTGTACGAGAATTTCGGATGATAAACACGTTACCGAAAGTTGTGTTAAGAGTATTTCCTACACAGACGACGTTGCAGTCGTTCAATTCAAAGGAAGAAACCTTGGACGTGTGCCAGGAGTCTTGGGGGAAATTTCATCTAAAATAGCACACGGAGGGGTGAATATAAAGTTTGTCATCACGTCTCAAACATCGATTAACTTAATAGTGTCTAAAAGCGCATTAAGCGATGTCTTAAGAATTGCTGAGACAATTCGATTAGACGATATAGATGAAATTTCATACAAGATAGATAAAGCTCTCATAGCACTTGTAGGTCATGGGATGCTCGATAAACATGGCATCGCCGCGAAAGTGTTCAGCGTTCTTGCAGACAACGGTATTAATGTAGAGATGATCTCGGCAGGTTCAAACGAGGTTTCGTTTTATCTGATAATAGATCGCAAAGATCTTGAAGTATCTTTGCGTGCGATTCACAGAAGTCTTTTTGAAAATCGTGTTTTCTCCAATATTGGTTGATAATATAGTTCAAAAAGGGGGAAAAGCTTTATGAACAGAACAATTGAGGAAATAAACAAAAAGATATTGGAAGGGAACGCTGTTGTCCTAACTGCAGAGGAAGTGGTGAAACTCGCGAAAGAGGAAGGAGTTAAAGAAATTGCAAGAAAGGTTGATGTGGTTACGACAGGGACGTTTGCACCGATGTGTTCAAGCGGCGCTTTTATAAATTTCGGTCACACCTTTCCACCCATGCGGATGGAAAAAATAACACTCGGTGGTGTGGAGGTGTACGGTGGGATAGCGGCAGTTGATGGGTATATTGGTGCAACGCAAGAGTCTGCATACGACAAAACATTCGGCGGTGGACATGTCATCGAGTTGTTGATACGAGGGGAAAAGGTGCTCCTTGAAGCTTTTGGAAAGGGAACGGATTGTTATCCTCGGAAGCATTTTAAAGGATACGTCGATAAACATTCGATTAATGACTTTTTCTTGTTCAATCCGAGGAATGCTTATCAGAACTACGCTGCTGCAACAAACGGCTCAGATAAAGTGATTTATACTTACATGGGGAAACTGCTTCCAAACTATGGTAACATAACATACTCGACTTCCGGGGAACTCAGTCCATTGCTCAAAGACCCGAAGCTCCTGACGATAGGCATCGGTACGAAAATCTTCCTTGGGGGTGGAGTAGGTTACGTGAGTTGGTACGGAACGCAATTCAGGAATACAATCAAGGAAAATGAGAACGGTATCCCCATCTCACCTGCTCGAACTCTTGCACTCATAGGCGATGCGAAGAAGATGAGTGCGAAATATATCAAGGGAGCATATTTCAAGAACTACGGTACCACGCTTTTTGTTGGAGTTGGAATTCCAATCCCAATTCTCAGTGAAGAGATAGCCTACTATGTGAGCCTTTCAGATGAACAGATACACACCGAGATAAAAGACTATTCCGTGCCGGAAAGACCGACACTCGGTGTTGTTTCATATGCGCAATTGAAATCTGGAGAAGTGGAGCTACTTGGAAAAGAGGTCAAAACATCTTCTCTTTCGAGCTTGAAAGTTGCAAGAGAGATTGCGGAAGAATTGAAAACGTGGATGCTGAATGGCGAGTTCTTGCTCACAAATCCTGCTTATAATTTGCATGAAGAAAGAAGCTTGAAGAATCTTTACAATGCAAAAGAACTTGACTTAGAGATGGAAGAGAATTATCTTGAGCTCAGAGCAACTTTGGAAAGAGATAAATCTTGTGTGCACTGCGGCGCTTGTGTCTCTGTATGTCAGTATTCCGCTTTTCAATTTTCTAATGGAAATGTGTTTCTTGCTAAAGATAAATGCACGGAATGTTTAGTTTGTGCAGACGTGTGCCCTGTTGGATTAAGACTTCCGTATGACAAGGCTGGAAAAGAGACCTTTGATATGCCATATTAGCTGAACTACGTATTGCTGAATTGATTGGTTGCGGGTGGTGAGACTTTTGGAAAGTGGTAAAAAAATCCCAGTTACGAAGAGATTCTACAGAGATTTTTATTCAGATAGGTTAGAAATGTTCTATGTTAAATACAAATTCACCGACTTATGTATCAGGGTTGATAAATTTGAGAAGAGTATGCTTGGAACAGTATACGATTTGGTGAAGACAAATTATGAAGCCTTGGAATCGTATATAAATATTCACAAAGAATTTTATGCTTCCTTGGTACCTGTTGAATGTTTGGAAAGAGTGCCAGATATTGTGTTAATGATGGATAATGCTTCGAAATTAGCCGATGTTGGTCCCATGGCAAGTGTTGCCGGTGCGTTTGCGGATATAGTTGGGAATCACTTGGTCGAAAATTATAGATGTGAGGAGGTTGTGGTAGAGAACGGCGGAGATATATACATCAGGTCTAAAAAACCTGTCAAAATCGGGATATTTGCGAATTTCAATAGCGAATTTAACAAACTTTTGATAGTTTTGCCATCTGGAAGTTGGGGTGTGTGCACTTCTTCGGGAAAGATTGGACATTCCAGAAGTTTCGGCAGTACCGATGCGACGTGCGTTATCGCAAAGACTTCGGTAATCGCAGATGCATTTGCAACAAGATATGGGAACATCGTGCACAGTTCACTCGATTTTGAAAAATTGGAGATGATGGTAAAAGAGGATATTGAAAAGGAGAATATTTTAGGAGCGATTTCAATAGTTAACTCAAAATTGTTTGCTATTGGGAATATACAATTTTCCGTATAAATTATGAAATATTTGAGCATGAGGAGGTATTTTTGTGAAGATTCCAGAAAAACTCAAAGAAGGCAAAGTAATATCTATTGAAATAGTTCCACCAAAAAGAGGAGAAGATGTTGAGAATATATACAGAGCACTCGATAAACTGATGAAATATAACATTTCATTTGTAAATATTACTCGCCATCCTGTTGAGATAGAGTATATAGAGCACGACAATCAAATAATCAAAGTGCCGAAAGTGAAGAGACCAGGAACGATAGGTCTTACAGCAGCGATTATGAAACGATACGACGTGGACGTGGTCCCACACATAGTCTGCATAGGTATGAACAAATACGAAATAGAGGACCTGTTGATTGACCTTTCGATAATGGGTGTGGATAATGTATTTGTAATCAGAGGCGATGTTGACGAGCGATTTATAAATACGAAATCTGATTATAAATATGCCTACCAACTTGTTAGTCAGATTAACGAAATGAATAGCGGAAGGTACCTATATACGCAGGCGAAACCTACAGACTTTTGCATTGGAGTTGCAGGATATCCTGAAAAACACTATGAAGCTCCAAACTTTGAAACCGATTTGAGGTTTTTGAAGCAGAAAGTGGGAAATGGGGCAGATTTTGTAATAACTCAGATGGTCTTCAGTGCGGAAGTTTACAAAAGTTTTGTAGAACGTTGCAGGAGTGAAGGTATAAATGTTCCAATCATACCCGGTGTTAAACCATTGGTCAACAAGAAATCTCTATACATGGTACCTAAGAGATTTTTCGTCAGTATTCCGCAAAGCTTTGTCGAGGCTTTAGAAAACGCAAGAAGTAAAGAGGAAGAATATAACGTAGGAATCAAATTTTCTTTGAAGTTAATTGAAGCTTTGTTTGAAAGTGGGGCTCCGGGAGTTCACTTGTTTACAATGGGGCGTGGAGATGAAATATGCGAGATAATGAAAGAAATTGAGAATGTGTTGTAGCGAGTGGAAAAAATAACAATTTTCATTGAGTTTTTTTGGCATATGAATTTTGAGATTCTTTTGTCTACGAATTAAAATATATCCATCAGATGCATTTTTAGCTTCTTATTTTTGAAAATCAGGGGGAGTCGCGATGAGAAATGATCTTCGGGAAATAGTACGAACAATACTCTTCGACAACGTAAAGCTGTCATATGGATGCACTGAACCTGTTGCTGTTGGGCTTTCGGTTGCTGTTGGTAAGAAGTACCTTAAAGGAGATGTTCAGAAGATAGAGGTTTTAATGGATAGAAACACATACAAAAATGGTTTGGAAGTGGGAATCCCTGGAACACATCTTCACGGTTTTGAATTAGCAGTTGCGTTGGCTTACATTGTGGGAAAGGCAGAGCTCGGTTTGGAAGTTTTCAAATATGTGGATTCTGATGCTGTTATGAAAGCTTACGAATTGAAAGATAAGATTGTAGTCAAATACACAAACGATATGTACTTGCACATAAGAACACGGCTTTTGGGAGAAAACGATGTACTTGTGGAGATTACAGACTCACACGATAACGTAAGCAGGATAGTTGTGGATGGCAAAGAAGTGATTAACAACCAATCGAGTGCGAATTTTAAGAAAGACATTATTAAATCAATAAATCTTTCAGATATATTCGAATATGTTGAGGCTCCAGACAACGATGTTATTAAAATGGTTTCAGATGCTATACAATACAATCAGAATATTTCAAAGATAGGTTTAGAAGAAGAAATTACGTTTGGAAAGGTGCTCGAAGGAATGCCAAGATACGTCGCGTCTGGTGTTGATATGCGGATGAACGGTGCACTTCTTCCTGTGATGACCGTCGCAGGAAGCGGAAATCAGGGGATTTCTTGTACAGTTCCAGTTGCTCTTTATGCTGATGAACTCGGAGTTTTGAGTGATATTAAATTAAGGGCTGTACTACTGAGCATGTTGGTAACAATTTATATAAAGGCTTACACCGGGGCTCTGACGCCGATTTGCGGAGCAGGTTCTATAGCCTCAGCAGGTGCATCGGCGGGGATTACGTATCTTCAAAATGGCTCACACGAACAAATAAAGAACGCAATCAACAATGTCCTCGCAACGTTATTTGGAATGACTTGTGATGGAGCAAAAAGAAGCTGCGCTTTGAAAGCGAGCATCGGCACTCAGATGGCACTCAACGCAGCAAAACTATCCATGAACGATATGAACGTTCCGTGTGGAAATGGATTTGCTGCAAAGGATGTTGAAGAAACGATTAGAAGAATTGAAATTCTCACGAATTCTCTCAGAAATTTTGATGAAAATGTCATTGACTTTATTGGTCACTGTTAAGTTATTGAGACTTCTAATTCCCAGAATTTCCGAAATTTTCGTCATAAAGTTTCTGTACGAATTCTATGTAGTTAGATAACTTTTCGATATTTGAAACATAATCAAAATCCGTTCTCTTTTCTTTCGCAGCTGATTCAATATCATAAGCCAGTTCACCGATTTCCGAGAAACCAAGAGAACGTGCAGCTCCTTTTATGCTGTGTGCTTCTATTCGTATAGTTTCAAAATCTCCAATTGAAAGTGCTTTTAAAGCCTTTTCTATGCCATTTTTAGAAGAAGAAATGAATGTCTCGAGGAGCTCTTTCTCAAATTCTTGCGTGAAACCATATTCACTCTCCGCACCTCTTATTTCATCTTTCAATTTATCAACAAAAGGTTCTCGTGTTTGTTCTTTAGCGCCTTGTTTTTTTCCTGTTTCTTGCAGTTCTTTACCTTCTAATGATGGTTTTGCCTGTCTTTCATCTTCTAATGGTTTTGCGAGGTGTGAACAGAATCTTTCGAGCACTCGCTCTATCTCCTCAGTCTTTATTGGCTTCACTACGTAGTCGTTCATTCCCGCAGAGAGAACCTCGTCTCGTATTGTTTTCAGAGCATGGGCTGTCAGAGCAACAATTGGGACTTCCAAATTGAACTGCCTGATCTTCTTAGTTGCCTCAATCCCGTCCATTTCAGGCATCAGGATATCCATGAATATTATGTCGTATGATTTTTTCATCGCCATTTCAACAGCTTCTTTTCCATTTAACGCAAAATCTGGCTCAATGCCGTACTTTTTAAATAGTTCTGTCACCAACAGCCTGTTAATCTCATAATCTTCAGCAACGAGTACATTAATGTTGTATTTTACTTTCTCCTTTCTTGCCACTCTCTCAGTTTTTTCCTTCCTAATACACTTTTGCAGTGTTAAATCAAAATAAAATGTGCTGCCTTTTCCTTCTTCGCTCTCTACATGTATCGTCGAACCCATGAGTTCTATCAATTGCTTGCTTATAGACAACCCGAGGCCCGTACCACCGTAACGACGTGTTATCGATACATCTGATTGTTCAAATGGTTCAAAGATCTTCTCAAGCCTTTCTTTTGGTATTCCAATGCCGGTATCTTTCACTAAAAACCTAATAGTTGCCTTTTCGGCGTTTTCTTCGAGTTTTTCAACCCTGATAGAAACACTACCACCTGCTTGCGTGAATTTAATGGCGTTGTTTATAAGATTAAATAGCACTTGCTGAAGCCTGACGCTGTCTAATACAAGGCAGTCTGGGATATTCTCGTCAATAAATACATTGTATCTTAGGTTCTTTTCTTTTGCTTTTGCCTCGTAGAGCGTTAAAGAACTTTGAAGTTCCATCTTCAAATTTGATTCAATATACTCGAGTTGTAGTCTTCCGCTCTCGATCTTTGCTAAGTCTAATATGTCGTTGATTACGCCTAAAAGTACCTCTGTGGATTTCAGGATAGTTGTGACGTACTTTCTTTGCTTTTCATCAAGGTTTGTTTCGGCAAGTAAATTGGTAAACCCAACAATTCCATTTAGCGGTGTACGTATCTCGTGACTCATGTTTGCCAGGAAAGTGGTTTTGGCTCTACTTGCTTCTTCTGCTTGACGTTTTGCATCTATCAACTCTTGTTCATATTTTTTCTTGGCTTCAGTGCTTGCTATCAGGGTTGATAGCAACTTAAATATGTTTCTTTCAATGGCATTCCAATCTTTTTTCTCTTTTGATACCGCACTTATGAAACCTATGACTTCATTTTCAAGTTTAATGGGGGTTATAAGTGCCGAAGCATTGTCGCCAAGAAGCCTTAAAGTGAGTTCATGCTTAGTGTTTTCTTTAGTAATTACATACTGCTCACCAGACAATAACTTACTGGTTCTTTCGCTTTCTGCCTCTGTGAGATTAAACTGAAAATTCGGACTTTCACTCTGAGAAGCTGAGTAAAACCATGAAGCGACAGAGAAAAAGCTTCCCTTTAGTTTATCAAAACTATAAACTCTAACTCGTGAAACACCAAGCTGCTTTGATAGATTTTTAATTGCTTTTGCAAGTTCTTCGTCCAATCTTTCGGCGGGGACGTTTATGAGGTTTAAAGCGAGATTCAAGATGATGCCTTGATATCTTGCCATCATCTTAATTGCTTCTTGGATGCTCTTTTGCCTTGTAACATCTTTTTGAATCGACAGTATCCCCTTCTTATTGTCCGGAAGGGGTATTGCTGTTTCATATAGCTCTATAAATCTTGGCTCACCATGCTTCCCAATGCTCCTGACGAAGTGCACTAATTGTTTACCTGATAATATTTCCTCTATATTTTTCTTAACTTTATCGCGATCTTCAACAGGTGCCAACATTGTTATACTTTTATTTATCAGTTCCTCTTTCGTGCGGCCGTGAATTCTGCAGAATTCTGGATTTACGTCTAAAATGTTGCCTTTTTCATCTTCAATTAATATGCCAACTGGCGCGAAATCAAAGAGCGTTCTGTATGTTCTATTTTCGAGCATTCTCAATTCTTCAGCCTTTCTTAAATCTGTTATTTCATGGAAGAACACAACTTTACCTATATCCTTACCTGCCCTGCTTTTTAATTCAGAAACCCATAGTTCAAAATATCTACCAAACTTTTCTATGACTCCGTGCCCTGTTTTAATAGCATCTAAACAGTCCTTCGAGAGCAATTTTTCAACAGGTTTGAAAAGAAAATCCTTGGTTTTATAAATCTGGCTGAAAGTATCTTCAAAATTTCTATTGATACTTATCACATATCCATCTTTGTCTATGACGAGAATCAAATCTTTTGAGGCATTGTATACTACATCTTTGATCTGACTTTCGATGTCCAGTCCGTGCAATCTTTGTGCCTCGTAGAGTATAATAATTATGCTTACCATTAAACCGAAAGGAGTAAGATCAATGTCTAAGTCAAATACGATATAGGCAAGACTTGCGAAGATCGGAATCAAAACTGCCGCCAAAAGGTGTATGAATGTTGTTTTTCTAAAAATACTCGCATATCTCTTTGCCATTTTTAGAAGGATAAAGTAGCTTGCAAATGCGATGATGTAGGAATATGTAATTTGTACATAGTAAAAAGGTCCACGAATAATGTAATGTTCGTTAACCAAGTATCCTTCTAAATAGAGGCGATGAAATTCGTTTGTCCAAACAAGCAATGTCGATAAAACAGGTATTATGAAAAGTAAGGCCAAATTCCTTTTCTTGATCTTTTTTCCAGCAAAATCTAAAACAAAACCATACCAAGCCAAAGATAAGTACGGTATAGCAAAATACTCTACCTTATACCATAAGAAAGCTACTGATGCGTTACCTGAAATAATATTAAGTGCTTCCATAGCATATGAAAAAGAGTAGAAACCAATCAACAACGATGCTATGCTTCCACTCCTCGAAATATTTTGCCCTCGATATCTCATAAATACGGAGATTGTTTGCAAAGAGATTATTGAGTTATATAGCAGCAAGAAGATAAAAACTACGGGAATATTTAAACTGCTAACTGAGTTTTGAATCACAATCCCCACCTCTTCACTTCATCTGTTTACATATATATTGACAATAATAAGAAGAAATTGACAATCTGTTACGATATATTTTAGTCATTTTTTTCAAACTATGTTATGGTAGAATATTTAATGGTTGCATACAGAATACGTTGCATGGGGGTGTTATTTTTGTCAAGTTTATTTCTTGGTATTACATCTGTCACAATTGGTAATGTTGTAATGATAGCGGTTGGTCTCACTCTAATATACTTAGCGATTTCTAAGGAATATGAACCAGCTCTGCTTCTCCCAATAGGATTTTCCACCGTCTTGGTTAACATACCACTTTCCTCAGTGCTGGATCAATGGATAGAAGGTGTACTCCATCGTGGGGTTCTAAGCATATTCTTTGACATAGGTATTATAACAGAAATTTTCCCACTTTTGATTTTTATTGCAGTCGGTGCCATGATAGATTTCGGTCCTCTTCTTGAACATCCGATAATGATTTTGTTTGGAGCCGCTGCACAATTTGGAATCTTTGCGACTATGGTTGTAGCCACGTTGCTCGGCTTTGATTTGAAACAAGCGGCATCGATAGGTATAATAGGCGCGGCAGATGGACCTACTTCAATATATGTTGCGGGAAGGTTTGCAAAAGAACTCCTTGGTCCTATCTCTGTTGCGGCTTATTCTTATATGTCATTAGTCCCAATAATTCAGCCGCCGGTGATTAAAGTGTTGACAACCAAGCATGAAAGAGCGATAAAAATGCCGGCTAAGAGCTTGAAGATAAGTAAAAGAGCGAAAATCATTTTCCCAATAGCAGTGACGGTTATTTCAAGTTTAATTGCACCAAATGCTGCTGCACTGATTGGATTTCTGATGTTTGGCAATCTCCTCAGAGAATGTGGAGTGTTGAATTCTATAGCCAAGTCTGCGCAGAATGAATTAGCCAATATAGTTACCATTTTCCTTGGTTTATCGATCGGTTCGACCATGACTGCCGATAAGTTTTTGAGGCCGCAGACACTTTACATTTTATTGTTGGGTCTTGTTGCATTTGTGTTTGACACGGCTGGTGGTGTTCTCTTCGCAAAGTTTTTGAATTTATTTCTCAGAAATAAGATTAATCCAATGCTTGGAGCTGCTGGAATTTCAGCGTTTCCGATGTCAGCGAGAGTTATACACCAGCTTGGTAGGAAAGAAGATCCTACAAACTATTTGCTGATGCATGCTGTTGGTGCAAATGTTGCCGGACAGATTGGATCAGTTCTAGCCGGAGGAATTCTGATAACATTGATTAGCAACTTATAATAATTAAATGTGAGCATGTCAGGGAGTTGGTGGTATTATGAGCAAACTGGATAATTTCATTAAGGCTCTTCAAGTAGGTTTGACTGGCTATGTATCTCTGATAGTTGTATTATTCATATTCTTTATATTGGTAACTTTATTTGTAAAATTCACGTCAAGGGGTGATGAAAGTGAATCAAGCAAAAAATAAGACACTTATTAAACAATCATACTCAACTGAAATAAAAAGCATGTTTATGATGTTTAGTGAATACTTGTTAAAAATAGCTACTGAACGTGAGACTTCTCTTAAAAGGAAGGACTTTGAAGAGTTGTTAAAAATCGCTGTAGATAACATCAGTTTTGTCGATAGTGGCAGCGTACTTATGAGCGATGATGATGGATATTTTTATTACGTTGCTGCATATAATCATAGTTATGACATTTTGGATAAAATAAGATATTCACCCGAAGAAGTCTATGTGAGACGTTTTAAAAGGGTTTATGTTATGAAACATAGGAGCGTTGATTTGCTGAAAGAACTTGCAGTAAAACTTGGCGAGGACGAGGAAATAATTATTGAAAGATTCAAAGACAAAATAGAATCTATCAATAGTATAAAGGCATTTATATCAATTCCAATTAGGTATCAAAGAAGGATAATCGGATTCTTCAATCTTGATACTTGGAAGGATGAAGAGATTTTTGAAAAGACCGGCTTTGAAAGTGTTGCTGAAATGATTGGTGATCTGCTTTCAATAGCTGTTGAGCGCTTTGAGTTGGTGAGAACGGTGAAGGAGAAGAACGTAGAAATAGAAAGAATGAGATTGTTTGACAATTTGACTTATCTCCCGAACAGGAAGTTCCTTGTCAATTATTTTGAAAAGTACTGTGAAATTTCAAAAAGGTTGTCGAGTAAACTCTATATGATTTGTTTTGATATAAAAGATTTGGAGACCATAAATCGTGTCTATGGTTTTGAAGTGGGAGATGAGGTGCTGAAAAAACTTTCAAAGGCTTTGTCAAAGAGTATTCGACGAAGTGATGTCTTAGCCCGAGTAGGTGGAGATGAATTTGCAGTGCTGAGTTTGTCAAAAGAAGCGCCATTTGCTATACAAAAAAGGATTGAAGAAAATCTGCACCAACTTTCAAGAAAGTTAGGAGTTGATCTGAAATTGCAAATGGGAATTGCCGAATATGGCACAGATGGAAAAGATTTCGATTCTTTACTTACAAAAGCGCAGGAGAGAGCTTACAAAAAGGTTATAGAAATAAGAGAAACAATTCATACTGTTTGATTTTTCAACATTTGGAGGGGTAAAAAATGTATAGCGGTTCATCAGAAAATAGAAAGAATTCTTTCGAGCATTACTACACAGAGGAGCCAAGCACCATATTGAAAGTTAAAGAAGTACAAGTAAAGCTAAAGAATGGACACCTGTACATATTTAAAAGCCCATCAGGCGTCTACTCTTTTGGCGCGCTTGATAAAGCAACTGAAATACTCATAAATCATCATGCACCTGTCTTTGGAAAAGTTTTAGACGTAGGTTGCGGATACGGTGTCATCGGTATAATCATTAAAAAGGAAGAGCCGAAAGTAGAGCTGTTTATGTCCGACATAAACAAGAGAGCAGTTGAATTCGCAAAGATAAATGCAAAAGATAACAATATCGAAGCCGACATAAGGCAAGGTAATTTGTATGAACCTTGGAGTGACATGAAGTTTGATCATATTATTTCTAATCCACCCATAGTTGCGGGTAAGGAAGTTTGGATGAAACTAATTGAAGGCGCATTTGAACATCTGAATGCGGGTGGGACTCTCCAGCTTGTAGCTTATCACAATAAAGGCGGGGAACGGATAAAGAAGTACATGAATGAAATATTCGGTAATGCTGAAGACATATGGAAAGAGGGAGGAATAAGGATATACATTTCGAAAAAGAATCAGTAACTTTTTTCAGGTGTCAACTCTTGCAATCAAATACTGGAGTGATTTAAGTGCATATAGAACTTAAGGATGTGTCTGTCGTTTTTGAAAAAGGAACGGATGTCGAAAAAGTAGCTTTGTCAGATATTAATATAGACTTTGATACAAATGAGACTATTCTTTTGGTTGGAAATACAGGTTCAGGAAAAACGACCCTGATATATCTTTTGGATTTGCTTATTAAACCTACTACTGGAATAATACGTTACGATGGCTCTGACCCTTTTGAAAATCCATATGAGTACCGCAAAAAATTCGGTGTTTCATTTCAAATTCCTGAAAGGCAGTTTTTCAGCGAAACAGTCGAGGATGAAATTACATATGCAGCGAAGAACTTTAACATTCCTTACGATAAGCATAGGATTAAAAAAATGCTAAGCATAGTCGGTCTACCAGAATCTATACTTGAACAATCACCTTTCAAACTCTCAGGCGGTGAGCAAAGAAAGGTTGCGATAGCCTCCATATTGTTGCATGAACCTGAGTTCTTAATTTTTGATGAACCTACAGCTGGACTCGATCTGTTTGGTGTGCTAGCTGTAAGGGACATTCTTGAAAAGTTCAAAAAGCAAGGTAGAGGTTTTTTGATAACCAGTCACGAACCTGAGCTTTTCACTGATTTGTGTGATCGGACGATAGTTTTAGACAACGGCAAAATAACGCACCAAAATTTAAGTCTTCAGGTTGTTAGATAAGTTTAGGGAGGTATACATTTGGTATTCGAATATAGAGGAATAGACAGGAGCGGTAAAAAGCTCAAAGGCATAATTCAGGCAGAGAATTTTAAAGAGGCACTTGATAGATTAAAAGCACAGGGCGTTCTTGTTACTGATATTGTCGAGAAAAGTCAAAAAGCAGCAGCAATTAGTGTTGTGCGCAAAAGCAGTGGAAAGAAGCGAGTTTTCCAAGCCAAAATAAAGGATGTTGTGCTCTTTGCAAGACAGCTTGAGACGATGGTGTCAGCTGGCTTAAGGCTTGTTGATGCTATTATGACGCTTTCAGAACAGGAAGTCTTTTCTAAGAAATTTAGAAATGCCCTAAGAGAAATAGGTTCAGATATGAAAGGTGGCATGTCATTTTCAGATGCACTGGAACGTCAAGGCATTTTTGACTCTATATTTATAAACATGGTACGTGCCGGTGAAGAAGGTGGAGTTTTAGATGTTACAATGAAAAAAGTTGCGAATTACTATGAAGGTGTTAACAGGCTCAGAGAACAAGTGAAATCATCCATGGCTTACCCGATGTTTATTCTTGGCTTTGCTGTCGCAGTTGTTATAGTTATATCTGTATTTATTCTTCCGAGGCTTATCTCAGTCTTTGGCACAACTCCTCAAGGTGGAGTTCTTGGGATGCTTGTAAAGTTGAATCACATCTTCACAAATTACTGGTACATTTTGCTTCCAATAGTTATTGTTTTGGGTATAGGTTTAAAATTCTTCATGGACACGGTATACGGTACTTACGTTAAAGATTTTGTTGGTAACATGATACCTCCTATTCGAAAACTGAGACAGAAGATGGCAAATGAGAGATTCACAAGGACACTTGGAGTCTTAATAGGAAGTGGCGTTGCAATGGTAAATGCCCTTGACATGGCTGCTAAAGCTTCGAATAACCCAAGGTTTATAGCAATAATGTCTAAGGTTACTGATGACGTTAAGGCTGGTAGTGGCCTTAAAGAAGCTCTAAGAAAAACCAACATTTTCCCTCAGATCGTCTACGAAATGGTTGGAACAGGTGAGCAAACGGGTCAGCTCGACACTGTGATGGAGAAGGTTGCCGATTTCTATGAAGAAGAGATACTATCTGACACAAAAAAGTTGGTGAGCTTAATAGAACCAATGATGATTGCATTTGTCGGGCTTTTCATAGCTTTCATAGCTTTTACCATGTATTCAACAATTTTCCAAATGCAAGGACAGTTTGGAAAATGAATGGAAGATAAGGATAGTTTACAATGATGTAATGACACAAGTGGAGGGTGACCATAGTGAATATAGTTGAACTAAGCGTGGTCATTCTCATATTGGGGATACTTTTTACTTTTTTCGTAACAACATTTCTTAATGCAGCAGACATTGATTTATCGAACCAATATGTCGAAACAGCTGTCTACTCTGGATTATGGAAGGGAGAATTGCAGAAAACATATAAATCTAATGAATGCTTGGTTATCTCCACGAGCATGTTTTCTTTTATGCGACCTACCGAACCAACTCTTTCGAACCTCATAGTTATGTCTTTCAAGTGGGTAAGGTCAGATACTTACAACTCTGTTGCAGTAGAGCCCATATTTTTGAGTATCTCAAGTATCTCTTCGGGGGTGAAATAGTGGGACTGTTCCGAAAACGAGTAGTTGCGTACAACATAAGTGAGAATTCGAAAAGAACTATTTTAGGTTTTGTACGTTATGGAAAAATCAAAATAAGAGGGTATCACCAAGGAATTGTGCCACCAGATCCTGAAGATCTTATAGTAATGAATATTCCATGGGATATAATTCAAACTCTATTTTTGGAATTGCCACCTGTCAAAAAAACTAATGATATGATAAGAGCAGCTGAATATGAAGTAAGAAGAGCGACGGGTATAGAAGAAGATATTACTGTCGGTTGCGTATGCCCTTACTTTGGAAAAAGCTTTGTCGTGTTTGTTAAAAACTCTGATTTTAAAAGGTTCTTGGATTTAAACAACATTAACTTTGTTCCTGACGTATCATACCCGAATATACTTGCTGAGCTTCTGCTTATAAAAAAATTGCCGGGTTATTGGGTTTATATAGTTATAGGTGAGACTTCTTCGGGAATAGTGGTGATGAATGGTAATTCGATATTGAATATGAGAATGTTAGATATTACTGTAAATGAAGTGAGCCATATAGTTAAAGAAGAGACTGGATTTGAATTGTACGAAATAGAGAGTAGTGGAAATGAGGAATTGCTGGAGAGTGCGAGAAAGATAGTCGAGGCGATAAGTGACGACATCATAGGAATTTTAGAAAGAGAAATTACAATATCTGTGAATACAACTGAGATTGAGAAAATCACCCTAGATAAAATTACAGGTTTTAGCATTTTATGCGATTCATCAATAGTTAAGAGCTTGGCAGTTCATTCACAAAGCGAAACGATTAAGTACGTTGAACCGGTATTTAATATTCATCCGAAAAGCCCTATCAGACTTTCAGAATACGGGCTCCTTTACAGAGGGGGTATAGAACTTGGAAAGGTTAAATCTATCACCTGGTAGGAGAAAGGTACTCAAAATTGAAACTTTTTTAATTGTATTAATGATTAGTCTCTTACCATCTATTTCTATCTTTCTATTCTCAAATCAGTGGAAAGTAATGCAAGCTGAGAAGTTGTTGAAAAATAATCCGATCGTTTTTAATAATATTACTAATTTTGATTACGAAAGCCTCCCAAACCAAGTACAGATGCTCAAGCTCTCTTTTCAGAAAAAAGCCACAGACTTAGAGATTGCAAATAGTTCAATACGCACATATGTCACTGATAGTTTCAAGAGTTTTTTCTTTGTGAAATACATACTAACGCAACTTAGTAATATTCCAAATCAGGTGTACATAACTAAAATAATATACGACGGCACAACTTTTTATGTGGATTTTTATGAGTATGGTATCGAAACGAAGGTTTCTACATCAACAATTTATAACGAGCTTTCAAAGTTTTATAACAATGTGTCAGTAAATCTCGTTGAAGAGAGGAATTTCATTTCCAATATCAAATATTATCATTACAGTTTAGGAGGGATGAAATGAACAAGGTAGTTATAGATAAAAGAATAGCAGAAATTGTAGCACTGCTCATTCTTGTTGTTTCAGTTGTACTAAGTTTTTTGAATTTTCAAAAGTCAGTTAAGTCATACATAGATAATTTAAGAAACGAGATAGATAGTACTAATAGTGCCTATCAGAAGTTAGATGTTCTGAATAAAGAATCAGAGATTTTGGCGAATTTCAAGAAGGAAGTAGAGAACGTCCCCTCGTTTATTGTTGAAAAGTATGTTACCGATTCTGAGCTTCTTAAAATCTTGTCCGAGCTATTTAACAGGAAGATTTTAAGAATAGATTATCTTTATGTTAGTTCTGATCTCCAATCACCGCTTATTTTCGTTGAAACCCCTACCGTTTATCAAGTTAAGATAATTGCAGGTGGGGGTGAATACGTTGGCAATCAATAAGCGTACAATTATATTACTTGTCATACTCGTTGGAGTTTGGGCAGTTGCCATATTTGTTTTAATTAGGATGAATTCACCAAAACCGGCAGCTGCTGTAACTCCAGTTTCAAATCAGACTGCTCAGACCGCACCGGCCTCTGCGCCAGTTTCTGCTTCTCAACGGCAGCAAGGCACAACTGCGCCATTGGATCTCTCGGTAATGGAAATTGAAAATCAATTATCTAAGCTTTCAGACATTAGAATCGAAGAAGACGGGAGAAAAAATCTGTTCTCTCCGTATTTAGTTAAAATTGATGCTTCAATATTAGAAACTAACTATGTCGAAGATATTTCATCACCAGAATTTCAGTACCACGGTTATATGAGTTTCAATACAGGCAAGAAGGAGGTTAGAAAATTATTTATTCGAGCAGGGGGTGTAGTTAAGAGCTACGACGAAAATGAGTTGATAGAAGAAAGATACAAATCGATAGTTGTGAAACCAACAATCCTTGTTGTTTTGGATACTCAGGATGGAAAGATAAAGATGTTGAAATATATTGGTAGCCAGTGACACTGTTAACTAAAATGGGGGGATAAACTTGAAAAAATTGAACAGGATATTTTTAGCATTTTTCTTAATCTTCGTCTCAGAACTTGCGATTGCCTCGTTAATTGACATTAATTTCACTACAACCTCAAATCAAGTTGTGATTACACTTACATTCAATAAATCGCCTAAGATTGTATATTTTGGAAAGAACGAGAGCAAGACTGTTCATTATTTCTTGATAGATGAAGCTGTATACTCCTCCGCTTATCTCCCAGTCTCTTCTGGAAGTGTTGAAGGTGTCCATGTGATACCTATTGATGGAAAGCTCAATCTTTTTATTTATACACTTACTCCGGTAAATTCGAGTGTAGACACATCTGGTACGAAAATCTACATTAGATTTCCTATAAGTATGTCAAGTAAAAGAATCAGTGGAAGTTTTATCGGGTTAAAGACGGAGCTCTTTTTTAAAGAATTCGCGGATTTCTTCGGTCTGAAAACTGTTGTCTATGATAGTGCAAAAGGCAAGGATTTAAATATGAAATTCGATAATTCAACAGTTGAAGACACTATAAGAGGCATACTTACTACAACAGGTCTATCTTACGCATATTCATCAGATGGAACACTGTATTTCGGCTCGGCAGAAGAGATATCCAGAAATTTTGCGACATTCTGGCAAATTTATGATGGTCAGATCGACGCAGAAAAGTTGAGAGCGATACTTGGTACAGGTGCTTATGCTGCATATTCAAAAGACAAGTCAAAGCTATTTGTATACGGCGGTGTGCGTGAGTACAGATTATTGACAGAGGCTTTAATACCGACCGCGAAGATAAGTTGGTACTACATTCCATACACTGCAAGCGATCAAGAAATAGATGATTATATGAAAAGGCTATCTCAGATATATGATATAAAATACGTCATTCTACCAAGTCAGAAAAGCGTAGCAGTTTATGGAGCCGATGTTAAACAAGTTGAGGAACTTGTAAGATCATACAAACCTGTTGTGAAAGAGGAAAAGATAAATTATGTACCTGTTCAGGTTAATTATCCAATAAGAGTTGCAAACGCATTCAAAATACTTTATCCTGAATTTGAACCTAAAGTCGTTGGAAGTTTCGTTTATATTCCTGCTGGATACGAAAAAACCATCCAAACCCTGTCAGCTGACCCAACCATAGGAAATCCCTGGAGACTTGTCTTTGATGACGTTCCCGAAGATGTAGTGAAAAGAGCAATTTCGTACTTCGAGATAAAGGATGAAGATTATTCACTCCAGTCTTCGGATGGGAGAGTTTTCATAACTATCTTTGTTAACGAAACGATCTACAAGAGGTTTATGCAATTTGTTGATCTTGCTGGCGATGCGAGAGATATTGTGAGAGTAGATAATGAATTTTTGAAAAAATTCAACGTTACTGTTCTTCAAACCTTCTCTGACGGTACGAAACTTGTGAGCGGTAGAATTGATGAGATTAAAAGGTTGAAGAAAGCTATTGCTGAGAATATTGTTAACCTTGTCATTAAGGTAACTCCAGAAGATCCATCTGCAGAAGTACTAACAAAGATAACAGGTTATCCAGTAACCATATCAGACGGTTATTTGATTATTACAGTGAGCAAATTTGAAGAGGACAGCGTGAGGAAGAGCATTGAGAACATAAGAAAATTATATGGAAAAGAAATAATCGTACTCCAGGATCAATACAGTCCAGATGCGAAGAAATTGGTTGAAGAGATATATGGAGTAAGAACGTTCGGAATAGAAGGTCAACTGGTACTATATGGTCCCCAGGCAAGTGCCGCAAAGGGTTTTCTTGATAAATTTTCAAGTCAGCAACAGATAGTGAGAGTTGCTCAGGTTGAATCTAATGCAAAGAGCATGGTAGAGGAGCTATTTAATGTCAAGATCTACAACGTTGGCGATACATCATACGTAGTGGGTAGAGAAAGTGATGTACTAAAAGCTCAACAGTACATTCAAACACTTAGCAGCACAGTTGTAGAACCTATTGCAAAACTTACTCAAACTCACATAGACTACATCAAGAAAGTCTATAACGTAAACATTGAATATTTCGGAGACATAAATAAAGCTTATGTTGTTGGTTCAAGCGATAACGTTCTTCGCGCAGCTGCGTATTTGAAATCCCTCAATTACACAATTTTCGTTGATTCAGTCAAGGTTCAAAATAATATGAAGAAGGAAGACATAGAAAAATTGGCGAGGATTATAGGTTTAACCATTGAGACTGAACAGATAGGCGATACCGTTTACTTAAAAGGGCAACAGAACGATATTTTGAGATTGAAGAGTGAAATTGAGAAGTTAACAATAACGCCTACATTGAGATACGAAGTCCTGACATACGCAGACGAGTTAGATAGTGTCGTAAAAACATTGTATAAAGTAGATACTTACAAAGTTCCACAGGGATATGTTATTTATGGTACAGACGAACAAATTGACTCTGTCAAATCATTCATCTCAAACTTTGCGGATACTCAAAAAAGATACGCACTTTTGAATTATGCCGATGAATTGGATTCTCTCATAAAGACACTTTACGGTGTTCAAACGATAAAAACTGCTCTCGGATACTTCATTATAGGTTCTGTAAATCAGATTAACGATGTCAGAAATTTCGTTTCTCAATTCTCCGAAGAAAAGAGAACGTTGCGAAGTCTTTACACTCAGCTTGAGTCGAAAGATATAGAAACGGTGATTTCGGTCTTTGATCCAAATGTAAAATATTTCAGAGTTGGCGAGAAATTATACCTTGTAGGAAGAGAGGAAAGCTTAGAGAAAATAACCTCAGAGATAACGCAATTCAAAAAGGATGGAGAGTACAACTTCATTGGCGAGAATTTGCTTGTTGATGTTAAAACCAAGAAGATGTCTGATCTGATTTTAGAAGTTTCAAAATTGCTTTCAGAGCAAGTGCTGCTTAAAGATGATGTTCAAACATCAGTATCATTAAGAATCTTAGTACCGAGCATCGGTGTGCTTTTTGAAAGATTGAAAGAGTATGGGATTGATTACGAACTCAAAGATGGAGTATACATAATCTCCGTAGCGACTCCTAAACAATCTGTTATTCCAGTAGGTACTCAGGCTGGTACTCCAACAGCGATCCAGCAGGAAGAAGTTTCTGTGGACAATGGTTTGATAAGCATAAATGCAACGAATAAGAACGTCGGCGAAATTATATCGCAAGTGTTATCAAAACTTGGAAAGTCTTACAAAATGGAGAATGTACAGACAACGGTCTACTCAATTTATCTTAAAGATGTGGATTATGAGACATTTAAAAAAGTATTTTCGGAGTTTGCTGATATAAAAGAAGTTGGGAATATCGTTTACGTGTCGCCTGTAAAAAAGGTTAGCGATGAAAAGGTATCTATAAAGAATGGGCTGATAAGCATAAAGGTGGAAAATGAACCAATCTCTAACGTTATAAGGAATGTTTTTGAAAGTTTAGGCTATTCCGTTGTATTTTCCAAACCAATCAATGCGAATGCTACAATGTCAATTGCCGATGTTGATTTTGAATCTTTCACTTCGATAATATTGAATTATGGCATATCAATTAGGAGAACAGGGAATATTTATGTTGTCGACACAACTCCGGAGGCGACTAAGATAAGAACTACATACACTTTCAACGTTACTCGCGGTGCAGATAAGGTTAAGGAACTGATAGAATTTTACGGCGGAAAGGCTCTTGTTAATACTGATGCAGGTTTAATAATTGCGTATGATCTTGATCCAAAAAATGTTGACGACATCAACAGAGTGATAGACAAAGTCTCCAAGGTTAAAGCGGTCTCAATTGAAGCAAAGGTTGTTGACGAGTCACTTTTGAGCAGCTTAGGCTTTGACATGTCACTCCTCTTAAAGTCTGCTGATTATATATCTATAGGAACAGGTGGCCTGAGCTTAAAATTCAAAATCACAGACTTTGTGGATATTCAAGAGCTGTGGAACAAGATTTTGGACAACGCCGAGATTTCTTTCCAGACTTCAGGCACTGAAATCATTACACCTAAGGCAACATCTGGCAGAGGAAAACTTTTGGCAAGCCCCAACATTATGGCAAAAAGCGGTGATAATGCACGTATATTTATAGGCGATTCTATACCAGTAAAATTGACAAGGAAAACTGAGCAAGGAACAACTGAAGAAATAATAAACCTCGAAACCGGTATTGAATTAAATATCGTACCGTTTGTGAACCCAGATAACACCATTGATATCAACCTGAAAACAGCTGTTGGTAATTTTGACTATTCCGTTGTAATCGGCGGCTTGCCGAAGAGCAATAAAAGAGAAGTGGAAACGAAGATAACGCTGAAAGACGGACAGACTTTAATCATCGGTGGCCTTGCAAGGGAAGAGATGAGCAAATCAGAATGGAAAATTCCAATTTTGGGTGATTTACCGATAATCGGTTGGCTTTTCAGAGGTGTTAAGGAAAGCACAGAGCAGAGAAATATTGTAATATTCTTGACGGCAAAGATAGTGGAACAATGAAGATATTTCGCTGAATAGTCATAAGTCTCCCACTGAAGTGTGGGAGACTTTTGTTTTATAATACTATCTGTGCTATAATTTAACAAGAATTCCTTAATGAAGGGAAGGAGAGTTATGGATAGAAAGCCAGTTGTTGCTGGTAAGTTTTATCCAGGTACTCCTAACCAACTTTTGAGCATGTGCCAAGCGTTCATAGGGGAAAAGAAAAACGTTGATTTCTTAAAATACCCGGTCGGATTGATATTGCCACACGCGGGTTACGTTTACAGCGGAAAGACGGCAGGGCTCGGTATAAAAGAAGCCTTAAATTTTGGCAGACCGAAAAACGTTATAATTCTTGGACCCAATCACACTGGTTATGGTATGTCCGTCTCCGTTTGGACGAGCGGCTCATGGAATACACCCATCGGAAGTGTCAAGGTAAACGAGGAGATGGCAAAGAAGCTTGTGGATGAAGAAGTGATATATTCAGATGAAATGGCTCATATGTATGAACATTCCATAGAAGTTCAACTACCATTACTTTTGCATGCATTTGGCGAATTTTCTTTGGTGCCAATATGTATGATGGAACAGCGTCTTTCAACAGTCAAGATTGTAGCAGGAAAGATTAGAGAAATACTTAAAGAATATCCGGAAACCTTGGTGGTTGCCTCTTCCGATTTCAACCACTATGACTCCCACGATTTGACGATTCAAAAAGACGAGATCGCTATAAACAGAATTCTAAATGGCGATTTGGAAGGACTTTACAGCGATTTGAAAAAATACGATATAACCATGTGTGGACCGGGACCTGTGAGTGTTGTGAGGAGTTTATTTGAAAATATAAGGCTTGTTTACCATACAACAAGTGCAGAGTTTTCTCAAGACTATTCGTACACAGTTGGCTATGCCTCTTTCGTTCTTTGGTGATTTTGTGAGATAAAAACAAACCTGGGGACTCCCCAGGTTTGTTTTATTTCTTTACCTTTTCTTCTATCTTTTTTGCGGCTAGTTCAGCAGCTATTCTCGCTCTTTCAGCAGCTTTATTAAGTGCTCTCACGAGTATGAAAACAAGAAACGCAACGATCAGAAAATCGATCGCAGCCGATACAACTTTACCCCAGAAGATTCCGTGCCACTGTAAGTCTTCAATTTTCCCAATGCGTGCCCTTGTCAAAACTGGTTGGAATATCGCAGGCATGAGCAGGTCATTAACAAAAGACGTAACGAGCTGGTTCAACTTTCCACCGATGATAATTGCAACAGCCAAGCCTATAACGTTGTACTGCTTCAAAAAGTCAGAGAATTCTTTAATGATCTTTTTCATATTCCATCCCCCTCTCTATAAAATATCCTATTTCTCCTCATTCAAAGCAAGTTCGAGTGTTTTCCAAGGAAGCAAGAAGCACTTTACGCGCATCGGGTAGTTCTTCACATCGTAAAAATTCACGATAGGTCCAAGTACGTTCTCGTCGAATTCTTTGCCGAGCATCATATTCTCTGCGTTTTTCATTATTTCGATTGCCTCTTGTTTTGTCTTTCCTATGAGTTGTTCAATCATGACATTTGTCGAAGCTTGGCTTATTGCACATCCATGCCCTTCGAACTTTACATCGACTATTTTATCTCCATTGAACAAAAAGTACAATTTTACTTCATCGCCGCAAGATAGGTTCTTACCTTCCTCAATCTTATGCGCATTTTCTATCTTTCCATGGAACTTCTTGAGTTTTGAGTAATCCATGATGAATTCTGAATATATCATTCAAACCACCTCTTCACATTTTTTAGTCCTTCAATCAAAACATCAATATCTTCCTTCGTGTTGTAGAAATACACGCTTGCCCTTACCGTAGAATTTGGAAAGTCAATTTTTGACCCTTTTCTAAGCACGCTCATCAACGGTTGTGTACAATGATGTCCGCTCCTTGTTGCAACGCCAAAGTTTTCATCGAGGATATGTGCAACATCGTGTGGATGCACGCCAGCTACATTAAATGATACCAAAGACTTGTGCGAATTATCAATCGGTCCATATATTTCCACGAAATCGAGTTTCATGAGCTCGGAGAGTATGTAAGACGACAGCTCTTCAATATGCCTTTCTATCTTTTCAAAACCGAGATTTTCGAGGTAGTCTAAAGTATAGCCAAGTCCAACAGCTCCAGCTATATGCTGAGTACCAGCTTCGAATTTGTAAGGCAGGACATTGAATGACACGTCATCAAAGGTTACTTTATCAATCATCTCTCCGCCATAAAAGAAAGGTTCAAGCCTTTCAAGGAGCTCCTTCTTACCATAGAGCACACCAATACCGGTTGGAGCGATCATCTTGTGCCCTGAAAAAACGAGAAAGTCTATGTTCAACTTTTTAACATCGATTTTCTTGTGCGGGACTAACTGTGCCCCGTCTATTATTAAAATCGAATCGTTAAAAGTTTCCCTGATGAGTTCCAGAGGCATCTGTTGACCTGTTACGTTCGACTGGCCTGTGATAGATACGATTTTCGGCTTGTGCTTCTTTGCCTCTCGTATAGCTTCGGTTGTTATTACCCCTTTCTCGTCAGCTTCGATATATTCAACCTTGAAGCCATAGAATTTCGAAAGCCTGACCCAAGGAACGAGATTTGCGTGGTGCTCAACTTGTGAAAGTAATACAGTATCGCCAGAGCTTAACAATCCACTTTTAACAAGAGAATTCACCAAAAAATTAATTCCCATAGTTGTCCCGCTTGTGAAGATGACTTCAGTGCTTTCTGCATTCAGAAACTTGGCAACCTTTTCTCGAGCGTTTTCGTATTCGACGGTAGCTTCGCTTGCCAGTGTGTGGACAGCTCTGTGGATATTTGAATAGTGGTAAAGGTAAAAATCCGCCATCTTCTCGATGACGGATTTACTTTTCAAAGTACTTGCTGCATTATCAAGATAAACTAATCTCTTTCCATTTATTTCTCTGCTCAATGAAGGAAAATCAGACAATATTTTACAAAAATCTTCATCTGACCACACTGTTGAGTGCATTCTCAACAACCCCTTCCAGATTGTAAGCTGTTAGTTCTTCTTTTAGTGTTTCAAATACACCCCTAACTATCAAATTCTGCGCATCTTTCATAGGTATTCCTCTTGTCATCAAGTAAAACACCATACTTTCGTCTATTGGTGAACTGCTTGCAGCGTGTGAAGCTACGACGTCGTTTTCGTCGACCATAAGGCTCGGTATTGCATCGACTTTTGCCTTTTCAGAAATAAGAGTTGCGTGGTTGCTTTGGTGTGCTTCAACTTCCTTTGCACCGCTGAGTATGTCCATTATGCCTCTGAATACGACCTTTGATTCCTCAGCCAAGACACCTTTCGCATCTACATTGCCGTAACTGTTCGGTTTGTAAAATCTCATTAGATAGAGAATATCAATGACCGTCTTTGTGCTCCCAAGATAGTAAGGTTTCACATCTGCGTAAGAATTCTCGCCGTTCAACCTGACACCGAAGTATCCAGCATTTATTTTACCACCAAAATAGAAATCTTTCACTATCAATTTTGAGTTATCTTCAACATCTATGAAAACGTTCGAGACGATCAATTCTCCATTCGATGGTCCAATGTACAAGTTATATAGATTTACTTCTGTTCCTTCTCTGATTTTAATCCTTAAATTGCCTATATGGAACGGATTTTGTACGAGTCTAACGAGTTCTAATTTTCCTTTTCTGACATCGATTAAAGTGTTATCGTACTGGCTAATGTCGTTTATGATAAGCTTGGTGTCTTCTTCGACTACAATGTAATCTCCGCTTGAAGAGAAAACATCTGCAAGAAGAACAAATTTCCTATCGCTACCTTCGAAATCCATACTCTCGAGCAATTCAAGAGCTTCTTCGTCTATTGTCTCAAGTCCCTTATAAGGAAGAATATTTGGAAGTGTAAGATTCTTTAAGCCAGTTCTCTTCCATACAGGAAACTTGTATGTCAGATATTCAGATAGCCTTTTTATTCTCCATTCGTCCAAGAGGTTGTTCCCGCTCGGTTTAAAATCATCGACAGGATAATCAGCAATGTCCATCGTCTTCCTTTGAGGCACTATTGCTCTGAGATTCTGATGACTCAACCTTAATGTCTTTTCTATTCTTTCAACTTTCTCCATTATCTTCACCATCCTTATGATCCATCAGCCTATGGACGATTCTATTTCCATATCGACGAGCCTATTCAACTCGATTGCATATTCAAATGGAAGTTCCTGCACGACTGGCTGTATGAATCCTTTTACAATGAGCCCCTTTGCCTCAAGCTCGCTCAATCCTCTGCTCATCAGGTAGAATATCTGCTCGTCTTTTATCCTGCCGATCTTCGCTTCGTGCCCTACATCTGAGTCGGTGTTGTGTATCTCGATTATTGGTACTGTATCGCTCTTAGACTTATTATCTATCATTAAACCTGTACAGCTGACGCTCGCTTTTGAGTGCTTTGCGTTCTCCATGATCTTTAACAGTCCTCGGTAGAAAGACCATCCACCGCCGATGCTTATGCTCCTTGCATCAACTGTAGAGCGGGTGTTCTTACCTATGTGTATAACCTTTGAGCCAGTATCTATATGCTGACCCGGTCCTGCGAACGATATAGACACGTTCTCAGAGACAGAATTGTCACCTTTGAGTATCGTTGCTGGATAGACCATCGTTTTGTAACTTCCAAACGAACCTGACACCCAGGTCATTACGGCATCATCTTCAGCTATCGCTCTCTTAATCTCCAAATTGAACATATTCTTGCTCCAGTTTTGCATCGTCAGGTATTTGAGCTTTGCGCCCTTTTTGACGTACACTTCAACTGTTCCGACGTGCAGGTTCACAACATCGTACTTTGGAGCAGTACAACCTTCGATGTAAGTTACCTCGCTACCTTCGTCGGCTATTATTACGGTATGTTCGAATTGTCCACCGCCGGGATTTCCAAAAAGGAAGTATGACTGCAGCGGTAGAGGAACTTTCACGCCCTTCGGAACGTACAAGAACGTTCCACCGCTCCACAGAGCACCGTGCAGTGCAGCGTATTTGTTATCCGTTGGTGGAACAAGCTTCATGAAATACTCTTTCAGAAGATCAGGATACTCTTTAACCGCTGTTTCTATATCTATGAATATTACTCCGAGCTTTTTCAGCTCTTCTTTTATGTTCTTGTATATCATTTCGGAATCGAACTGAGCGCCGACGCCAGCTAAGTACTTGCGTTCTGCTTCTGGAATTCCCAGTTTATCGAACGCTTGTTTGATTTCTTCAGGAACTTCCTCCCACGTCGTTGTCTTATTGGCATTCGGTTTAACGTACGGAACTATTTTTGAAAGATCGAGTTCGTCTCTTGTAACGCCCCAGTCCGGTTCGTGCCACTTTTCGAATATATCGAATGATTTAAGCCTGTGTTCTAACATCCAGCTTGGCTCATTTTTAGCCTCGGATATTTCATACACCAACTTCTTGTTGAGCCCTGCAGGAAGTCTCAACGCTGCGGGTACATTGACTTTCAGCTCGAAATTCTCTTTTCTCTTTAATTCGTACAGAAGTTCATGGAGGTCACTCATATTTTCGCCCCCTCATTATGCATTTTGCGAAGAGCCGTTGACTATTGCATAGCCAGTCTCTTCAACTTCATAAGCTAACGACTTGTCGCCCGTGAGAGCAACCTTACCGTCGACGTAAACGTGCACTTTATCAACGTCTAAGTAATTAAGAATCCTCGCGTAGTGGGTTATTATGAGCAGAGAAGTTCCCTCTTCTTTTAGCTTGTTAATCTGAGAAGCGACTATTCTCAACGCATCGACATCAAGTCCAGAATCTATTTCGTCCAATATTAAGAGCTTTGGTTTTAAGAACCTTGCTTGGAGAATTTCGCCCTTCTTCCTTTCCCCACCAGAAAATCCAAGATTTACGAACCTTTCAAGGAACTCAGAAGGAAGAGAAACATCGTTTAATATGGACTTCATCTCCTTATCGAGCTGGAAGAAAGTCTTATCTTCTCCGTGGAGTTTTCTGTAAGCTATGAGCAGGAGCTGGTCAAGTTTAACGCCCTCTATTTCGTATGGATTCTGGAATGTCATCATTATACCTCTCTGAGCGCGCTCGTCCGTTCTCAGCTCGAGTATTGATTCGCCCTCAAAAAATATGTCTCCAGAGACAACCTCATATTTCGGATTTCCCATTATCACATTTGCCAGAGTAGACTTTCCAGAACCGTTCGGTCCCATTATTGCGTGCACTTCACCGGGATTAATTTCAAGATTCACACCTTTGAGAATTACCTTATCCGATTCGCTCAACTTCGCCACTAAATCCTTTACTTGCAGAAGCATAAAAGCACCTCCGTATATTCAATTTTATTAGTTACTTAGGTTTTCCTAATTTATTATACCACACCATTCAGAGTTGTAAAGTAGATAACGTACAAATTTTGAATAGAAAGCAGAAAATGGTATAATATTGATATAGAAAAGACTACCTGATTTTAAGGAGGGGAAGGGTATGGAAAAGTCTTCAAAGTTCAACACGATGGTTCTTGTACTTATACCAGTTGCGGTGGGTATAAACTATGCGGGTAAGTTCTTTGCCGAATTGCTCAAGTTACCACTTTGGCTTGATTCGATAGGTACAGTTCTTGCGGCGATGCTTGCCGGTCCAGTTGTCGGCGGAATAAGCGGTGCTATCAACAACATAATATACGGCTTGACGATGGGACCCGTTTCCTTCATCTACGCGCTCACGAGCATAGGTATAGGTGTAGCAGCTGGTTTGCTCTATAAGGGCAAGATGTTTGAGAACGCTCTCAGGGCGCTCATAAGCGGTCTAATTATTGCACTCGTTGCGACGGTTATATCTGTTCCAATCAACGTGATATTCTGGGAAGGACAGACAGGCAATGTTTGGGGAGATGCACTCTTTGCGTTTCTGAGATCAAAGAATGTGGGTATATGGCCTGCTTCGTTCTTCGATGAGCTTGTTGTTGACCTTGTCGATAAGGTACTCACCGTCTACATAGCATTTGGAATATTCAAAGCGCTTCCGAAATCGTTGGTAAGCTCGTTCAGAGAAGAATAATCATAAACTTGGGGAGATTAAAAGTTGAAGGTACTGAGTCTTTATGTTGAAAATGATACGCCAGTTCATAAGCTTGCACCTTCCACGAAGCTCTGGTACGCTTTTTCATCAGTTATAATAGCATTCTTATTTAGTTCATTGTGGATAGGAGCAGTGCTCCTATCCATATCTTTATTACTATCTTTAGTAGCAAAGGTATTTCGACATATGTTAAAGCTAATCGGTGCTGTGCTTATCGTTTCTCTTACAATGCTCTTCATACAAGGCATGTACTATCAAGGCAATGAAACACTCGTTTTTTCGCTTTGGAAGTTTCATTTTTACAAAGAGGGTCTGATTCACGCTTTATTATTGATACTCAGGGTTTTCAACATGATAGTTTCGTTTGGAATATTGATTCTCACAACCAAACCTTCTGATTTGGTTACGGATCTTGTTCAAAACGGACTTTCACCGAGATTTGGATACGTCTTGTCTTCTGTTCTTCAAGTCATACCCCAGATGATTTCAACATCCTACACGATAATAGATGCGCAGAAATCAAGGGGACTCGATACAGAAGGTAGTGTTTTAAAAAAATTGAGAGCGTTCTTCGCACTCATAGGACCTCTCGTTTTGAGTTCGCTTGTGGAGGCACGTGAGAGGGCGGTAGCTATCGAACTGAGAGGCTTCAGCATTGAAGGGACAAGAACATTTGTAAACCCTGTTGTTGAGAGCCATGCTGATAGATGGATAAAAATGTTTACAAAGACATTGGTTATATTTGCAATTGCATGGAGGGGCTTGTTGTGGATAATCCAAAGATAGTTGTTGATAACTTGAGCTATCGCTATCCAACTGCGCAGAGGTTTGCCATAGAGAATATCTCGTTTAGCGTTTCAAAAGGTGAATTTGTTGGAGTCATCGGGCGAAATGGTTCTGGAAAATCGACATTATGCCTCTCTATATCAGGGCTCGCACCAAAGCTTTTCCGTGGTAAGCGCCTTGGTTCTGTTCTTATCGATGGTGTAGACGTGCTTGAAATGTCAAGGCGAGATGTTATTAAAAAGGTAGGTTTAGTGCTTCAAAATCCTTTTTCACAGATAAGTGGGGCAAAAATGACGGTGTTCGAAGAAGTTGCTTTCGGTCTTGAAAACCTTGGGATCGAGAGAGATGAGATGATTGAGAAAGTTGAAGCCATTTTGAAAAGAGTGGGGCTTTGGGAGAAAAAATTCGAAAATCCATTTGAACTCTCTGGCGGGCAATTGCAGAGGTTGGCAATAGCGAGTATGTTGGTGCTTGAGCCTGAAGTGATAATTTTGGACGAACCTACATCTCAACTCGACCCACAGGGAACTGTCGAAGTCTTCGAGATATTAACCGAGCTGAGAAAAAGCGGTTTCACAATCATTTTGGTTGAGCACAAATTGGAAAAACTCGTGGAATATGCAGACAGAATATTATTCTTAAATGATGGAAAATTAATAGCATACGATGAGCCGGAGAAGGTATTCTCAATGGAAGAGGTTGAGACTTATGGAGTAGGTATGCCAATTTACACGTCTTTTTGCAAAAAGCTGAATATTAGAAATCAAAGCGGATATTATCCGGTGAAGTTTGATGAAACCGTTCAACTGATAAGGTCGCTGAATGGTATAGCATAGACTTAGATTTCAAGAGGTGAACATTACGAGCAGTTTAGAATCTAAATTTGAAAAATCACTGATAACCGTTCAGAATCTGTACTTCACCTACAAAGATGAAGAGTATGTATTAAAAAATATATCCGTTGAAATCGACAGCAGGCCTACTGCAATCGTAGGGCAAAACGGAGCGGGTAAGACAACATTCGTCAAGCTTTTAAAAGGTCTTCTGACACCCTCTAAGGGCGATATTTTTGTCTGCGGTATGAACACAAAGGATAAGACAGTGGCAGAACTTTCAAAAGTCATAGGGCTCGTCTTCCAAAATCCATCAGACCAGATATTCAAAAGCAAAGTGATAGATGAAGTTATGTTTGGACCACTAAACATTTTAAAAGATAAGCAGGAGGCTTACAAAAAGTCTATCAAAGCTCTTGAAATTGTCGGGCTAAATGGCCGTGAGCATGACCATCCGTACGATTTGACACTATCTGAGAGAAAACTCCTCTGTCTTGCATCGGTGCTTGCTATGGAGCCAGACATTCTGATCTTAGACGAGCCAACGATCGCTCAGGATAGGTATTCTGTAAAGAGATTGGGTGAAATTATCCAAGAGCTTATAAAGAACGGAAAGAGTGTTATAACTATCACGCACGATATGGATTTTGTCCTTGAGAATTTTGAAAGAACAATAGTATTTAACGAAGGGATTATAGTCTCAGATGGTGAGACCGAGAAAGTATTGGGCGATGACGAAATAATCCAAAAGTCGCATCTTGAAACACCTTGGATAATAAGATTGAGCAGGGTTTTAGATAGAACACCGAGAAGTATTTTTGAAATTCTTGAGAGAGGTCAAGAAAATATATAAATCATCTAAGGGGGAGTTTTATGAACACTTTCGCTCTTATTTTCGTAGCCGTAATTGTAGTAAGAGCTGTTTGGGATATCTTGCTCGATTGGTTAAATCTCAGGTATACTTTAAGTCCAGCTTCGATTATTCCTGAAGTTTTGAAAGACAAATTGACAATGGAAGATTTTGCAAAGGCGAAGAGCTATTTAAAAGACAGGACCTACTTCGGAATTCTTAGCAAACTTGTGAGCCTTGCTGTTGATTTGGTTCTTATCTTGAAAATTTTCCCGCTGTTAGAGAATGTTGTATCAGCAAAAAGTTCAGTGATACTTCAAGCCATATTGTTCTTTGCTTTGTATTATTTGATCGAGAAAATTGTCGAATTGCCATTCAAGGTTTACTCAACTTTCGTGATAGAACAGAAATACGGATTCAACACCACTACGCCGAAACTATTCGCGAGAGATGAAATAATAAGCACATTGTTGGCAGCTGCAATAGGCTTTCCGATAATTGCTGTAATTATGATGGTTATCAAATATACGGTGTGGTGGTGGCAGCTATCACTATTCGCAATTCTTTTCATTTTATTCTTCTCTTTCATACAGCCCATACTTATAGCTCCGCTGTTCTATAAGTTCTCAAAACTTGAAGATGAAGAGCTTGAAGAGAAGATAAATCAGATACTCAATAGAGCAAAAATCAAAGTTCCAAATATCTTCAAAATGGATGCATCAAGAAGAACTAAGAAGCAAAATGCATATGTTACAGGCATAGGAAAATCGAGAAGACTTGTGTTGTTCGATACAATCCTGAGCTATTCGCATGACGAAATATTAGCAGTTGTAGCACATGAGCTCGGACATCATGTGAGAAGGCACTTGCCTAAGCTAATAATTCTCAACGCTTTATTCATAGCTTTCGTCTTATATCTCACAAACTGGACGTACAACTTTATAAACAGTGCCAAAATTTTTGGAGCATCACAACCATACACAAACTTTGCCTACGCTTTCATATTCATCTCTTCTTTGATGTTCTTCATTGAGCCTTTGGTTAACTTCTTCTCTCGAAAAATGGAGTACGAAGCGGATGAATATTCCGCAAAGCTCTTAGGAACATCCGAGCCTTTGATCTCATCTTTGAAAAGGCTTGTAAAAGAGAATCTGTCCAACCCGAACCCTATGCCTCTATACAAAGCATGGCATTACTCGCATCCGGCTCCAGAAGAGAGAATAAAACATCTTTTGGAGCTGAAAATTTGAAAAGGGGTAATGCGTGTGGCAAGAAGGAGAAAGCAAACCATATCTCTCGGAAGCTTAGTTACAGCGATAATTGTGCTGATTGTTCTTTTCTTACAGCAACAGGGTGAATTCAAAAAAGCAACAGTATTAGAAGTTATAGACGGAGATACAATCAAAGTCAGTATAGCCGGGGAAGAGTACAAAGTCCGGCTTATAGGTGTTAACACACCTGAAACGAAACACCCGGTGAAGAAAGTGGAATATTACGGTCCGGAAGCGAAGGCTTTTACAAAAAAGTTCTTAACGGGCAGAACTGTATATCTTGAATTTGATGTTGGAGAAAAGGATAGGTACGGAAGACTTCTTGCGTATGTCTGGCTCGAGAAACCGAAAGATAGAACAAATGAAGAAATTAGAAAGAAAATGTTCAATGCCATATTGTTGCTCGAAGGGTATGCGCAAGTAATGACAGTTCAACCTAATGTTAAATATGTGGATTATTTTATAGAATACCAACGCGAAGCGAGAGAAAATAACAAAGGATTGTGGGGGTATAACAAGAAGAGAAATAGCAAATAAAGTTGTTGAAAACATTATTCTATCAGTGCTTTGGAATCTGACATTTAAAACGGCCGAGAGCAGTAATATATGTTACATAGAGAATTTGGAACGTTCCACAATGATATGATATAATTTGAGTGTTCCACACTATACCGAGGGAGGGGTAGGATATGAAGAAACTTCTTGTTTTGCTTGTAGCTGTTCTTCTTGTTTCATCGCTTTACGCAGCTCTTGGATTCAAGATCGGAGTTGTTACGGGAACGGTTTCTCAAGGTGAAGATGAGTACCGCGGAGCTGAGGCTGTAGTTAAGAAGTACGGTAAAGAGATCATCCACGTGACATATCCAGACAAATTCATGCAAGAGCAAGAAACAACGATAGCAAGAATTGTGGAACTTGCGTACGACCCACAGGTAAAGGCTATCGTCATATGCCAAGGAGTACCAGGAACAACAGCGGCAATAAGAAGAGTTAAAGAAATGAGAAAAGATATTGTCTTTGTTGTCGGAGTGCCACACGAAGATCCAGGTGTCATCTCACCAGCAGCAGATGTGATTCTTGAGGTTGATACCCCAGGTCGTGGAAAGACGATAGTCGAGCTTGCAAAGAAGATGGGTGTCGAAACGATAATTCACTATTCTTTCCCAAGACACATGAGCTACAAACTCTTAGCTGAAAGAAGAGACATAATGGAAAAGACAGCTAAGGAAATGGGCATAAACTTCGTATTTGTTTCCGCTCCAGACCCACTTGGAGAACAGGGTTTAACAGGTGCACAACAATTCATTCTTGAAGACGTTCCAAGACAACTCGCAAAATACGGTCCAAAGACAGGTTTCTTCTCAACAAACTGCGGTATGCAAGAACCTCTCCAGAAAGCTATACTTAAACATGGCGGTTACTACCTCGAACCATGCTGTCCATCACCAACGCACGGATTCCCTGGAACTCTTGGTATATCCATTCCTGAAGACAAGAAAGGCGATATGACATACATATTGAAAGTAGTCAACCAAAAGATCGTTGAAATGGGCGGTGCAGGAAGATTTGCAACATGGCCAGTTCCAATGAACATGCTCTTTGTTGAAGCAGGCGTGGAAATTGCTAAGAACTTGGTCCAGAAGAAAGTCAGCCCAACAAACTTAAATGGTATAAAACTCATCGTTACAGAAGCCGCAAAGACAAAGTATCCAAAAGCAGCACTTGAGGCAAGAACACTCAGCCCATACAAGAACTACTACATGTTCATCCACAAGTCAGTAATATTTGGGGTTGACAAATTCTAATTCGGTGATCCATATTTAAACCTAAATAGGTGTCGGCATTTTGCCGACACCTTATATTAATAACCGTGCATTAGTTTAACCATTCCGAAGCGGGGAGGTAAGATACCGGATGAGTTATGTGCTTGAGATGAAGGGGATTTCTAAGTCTTATTACGGCAACCAAGTTCTTAAAAACGTTTCCATATCAGTTGGCGAAGGTGAAGTGCTCGGCTTAGTCGGCGAAAACGGTGCTGGTAAGTCGACATTGATGAATATCTTGTTCGGGATGCCTGTCATACATTCAACGGGTGGTTTCGAAGGGGAGATAATTTTCAACGGTCAGAAGGTGAACATCGATTCTCCCTTGAAAGCGATGGAACTTGGAATAGGTATGGTCCACCAGGAATTCATGCTCTTGCCCGGTTTTACAGTAACAGAGAATATCAAGCTCAACAGAGAGATAACAAAACCGAATTTTGTAAGCCAAATGTTCGGTAAAAGGTTAGAGACGTTAGATATGCCCACAATGAGGCAAGAAGCACGAAATGCTTTGGATACTATAAAAATGCACTCAATTGACGAACTTGAGCTAATAGCAAGACTTCCCGTTGCACACAAGCAGTTCGTTGAGATTGCTCGTGAAATCGATAAGAAAAGTTTGAAGCTACTCGTGCTTGATGAACCTACTGCTGTTTTGACTGAATCGGAAGCAGAAAACTTGTTGAATGTAATAAGGTTGCTTTCTGAGAAGGGAATCGCAATAATATTTATATCGCACCGATTACACGAAATTTTGGAGGTAGCGCACAGAATTGTTATACTGCGTGATGGTATGTTAGTAGCAGAAGGGAAGAAGGAAGAATTTACTATTTATCAAATTGCAGAAAAGATGGTTGGAAGGAAAATCGAGAACGTAGAACTTCCGCCAAGAAAAAAAGAAATAGATGAAAAAAATGTCATAATGTCAATAAAGCACCTGAAAGTCCATATGCCTGGTGAAGAAGTCCGCGACTTTTCAATAGATATTCGCGAAGGTGAGATACTTGGAATAGGTGGTCTCGCCGGTCAAGGTAAGCTTGGTGTTGCAAACGGAATATTTGGATTGTATCCAGCCGAAGGGGAAGTAACTTACAATGGGAAAGAGTTCCAGCTTAACTCCCCGTTGTATTCTTTGAGAAATGGAATAGTTTACGTTTCAGAAGACAGAAGGGGTGTAGGATTGCTCTTAGATGAATCTGTGGAGATGAACATAGTTGCGACGGCAATTTCTGCATTCAATATGTTCACAAAGAAGTTTCTCGGATTAACAATTTACGATAGAAAGGCTATTCGCGAACATGCTGTAAAACTCATTCATGAGCTTGACATACGCTGTAAAGGACCAACGCAACCTGTGAGGAGGTTGAGCGGTGGTAACCAGCAAAAAGTCTGTCTGGCAAGAGCATTCACCCTTAATCCGAAATTGCTCTTCGTTTCTGAGCCAACGCGCGGTATTGACGTTGGTGCGAAGAAACTCGTTTTGGATTACCTTGTCAAATTGAACCGCGAGCATGGAATTACAATAGTTCTCACATCGAGTGAATTAGCAGAGCTCAAATCGATATGTGACAGAATTGCCATCGTGGCAGAAGGAAAAGTTTCCGCTATCCTTCCACCAACAGCATCCGATGTTGAATTCGGTCTTGCAATGGCTGGAGAGGTAAAGGAGGTAAATGTAAAATGAGCGATACAAGAGCAAGTATTAAGAACATATTCACGAGCTTGAAAAAACTTGATTTGCCAATAATTGTTATCGTAATCTTCCTATTGTCCTTATTTGTTTTGGCTGGCATCACGAAGGTTTCTATATCATCGCTTTTAAACGACTCACTTGTGAGGATAGGAATGAATGGTGTATTAGTGCTCGCAATGTTGCCAACTATAAGAGCTGGAATAGGTCCGAATTTCGGTTTACCTGTTGGGATAATTGGTGGATTACTTGGTATGCTTATAGTGATGGAAAATCAAATAACAGGCCCAGCTGGGTTCTTCATAGCTATTGCAATTTCTATAGCGTTCAACTTAGGTTTTGGTTTGATATACGCATGGTTGCTCGATAAGGTTCGCGGTCAAGAGATGATGGTTGAGACGTATGTTGGATACTCAATAGTTGCGTTTATGTCAATCATGTGGTTAGTCCTACCATTTTCGAGCCCAGAGATGGTATGGGCTATAGGAGGAAAGGGTTTAAGGTATACGCTTACCCTGCAGAACTACTTTGACAAAGTTTTGAACAACTTCTGGCGCTTCAAAGTCTTTGGAGAATTCTACTTTCCAACCGGTTTGATACTCTTCTTTGCGTTTATGTGTTTTGTGGTATATCTATTTTTCAAAACAAAGTCCGGTCTTGGGATAGATTTGGTTGGTCAGAACGAACTTTACGCGATTAGTTCCGGTGTAAAACCGAAAAAGGCTCGGAGAAATGCTGTAATACTTTCAACAGTCTTAGCAGGTATAGGTATTATAGTTTACGCTCAGAGCTACGGATTTGTCCAGCTGTATCAAGCACCTCTATTCATGACATTTCCAGCAGTTGCCTCAATCCTTATAGGTGGAGCTTCTATAAGGCGTGCATCAATTACTAATGTTGTCTTAGGAACTATTGTCTTCCAAACACTGCTTACCGTTTCGCTTCCTGTACTCAGCCAAGTTACCAGAGGTGACATCACCGAGGTAATGAGGTTGATAGTGAGTAATGGTATGATACTCTACGCGCTGACAAGAGCTCCAAAGGAGGCGAACTGACATGGAAAAGAACGCAGGAAAAGTTGTAAAATCAATTTTAATAAGCAATATAGTTCCGATAGTCTTCTTCTTACTAACACTCGGTGCTGTGCTTGTCGCGAAAATTCCACCACTATTTTTACTTTCTGAGATAGCTAGACGACTCAGCAGAAACACATTCTTGGTCCTTGCGCTGATTATACCCGTCGTAGCTGGTCTTGGTCTCAACTTCGCAATCGTGCTCGGAGCGATGGCTGCGCAAGCTGCTATGTTCTTTGTCGTGGACTGGAACATCACGGGCCTAAAAGGTGTTCTCCTTTCAATGCTCATAGCAGGTGTTCTATCGGTATTCTTAGGTTGGCTCGTGGGTAAAACACTTAACAGAGCCAAGGGAAGAGAAATGATAACATCGATGATTCTCGGCTTTTTTGCAAATGGTGTTTACCAGCTCATATTCTTGTTCTTCATCGGCTCTCTGATTCCATTCTCAAAGACAGATATACTCCTTCCGCAAGGCGTTGGGTTGCGCAACACAGTTGATTTGTATGGTGTATTAGATGGGGCGCTTAACAACATATGGGTTGTTAACATCAAATTTATCAATTTCTACATGGTTCCACTGCTCATAGTCGTTGGTCTGTGTTTGTTTATAACATTCTTGCTAAAAACAAAGCTCGGTCAGGATTTCAAAGCAGTTGGACAGGACATGCACATTGCGAGGACATCTGGTATAGACGTTGATAAGACGCGTATAATAGCGGTAATCATTTCAACCGTATTAGCAGCTATCGGGCAGGTTATCTATCTTCAGGACATAGGAACGATAAACACGTACAACAGTCATGAGCAGATAGGACTGTTCTCAATTGCAGCGCTGTTAGTTGGCGGTGCTTCGGTGAGAAAAGCGAGCATATGGAACGCAATAATCGGTGTTATACTTTTCCACGCACTCTTCGTTGTCGCACCGAGCGCTGGAAACAAGCTCTTCGGTCAGCCTCAGATTGGAGAATTCTTCAGAGAATTCGTGGCATATGCAGTTATCGCATTCGCACTTGCAATGCACGGATGGAGGGCAAGGAAGGCAAAGCACTGATACGCACGCAAAGATTTATATCAGGGGGATGAAAATCCCCCTTTTTCTTTCAAAGCTATTTCAATGCTGTTATGTGCCAAGGAGGAGGAACTAACCATGAAAAATCTGTTTGAGACTTCCGATGGGACAAGAATTGAGTACGAATATACCGGGATAATAAATCAAGATACGCACTCAGAAATTCCGTTGGTGTTTTTAAATGGCATATTCATGCATTATGAGAGTTGGAAGATTTTGACTAAAGGTATGAACGAGAAAGTTCCGGTGCTTTTCCATAACTTTCGATGCCAGTGGGGTTCTGGATGCAACGATACAAAAAAGTGTTCTTTTGAAAGACACACTTTAGATTTAAAAGAACTTCTTGATTTTCTTGGAATAAAGAAAGCGAAGATTGTTGGCACTTCATATGGCGGGGAAGTAGGAATGCTATTTGGTTATATGTTCCCTGAGTACGTTGATTCAATGATGATAATAACCTCCACCGCTCGAACAGATTCTGTTATGGAAGTTAAGGCTCTCAGATGGAAAGATGGTGCTGCAAGCGAAGACCCCCAAATATTTGTGAGAAACTGGTTAACGGATGTGTACAGCGAAACGTACATAAGTTCATTTGAAAACTTAGCTAATATCATCTCATCAAGACTCCAAGGTTTCAACTACAGGGGCGCAGTTAGGCTACTCGAAGCTTTCTTTGAGCTGAACAAGTATGATTTGCTTGAAAAGGTGAGGGAATTTCAATTTTCCGTGCTCATAGTTTCGGCTGAATACGATGGCATAAAGCCAAAAAGATTCAGTGAGGAGATATATCAAAACATAAAGAAATCTTTGCACATAACGATTCCAAACTCAGGACATGCGGTGGTGGTTGAGAAACCAAGAGAGGTGGGATATCTAATAAGAACATTTGCAACTGGTGAGCTTTATTAGGTTTATTCTCTAAAGAGAGGACCGTACAAATCTTTAACTGTATCATCTAAGAGATTTTTGGTAGAATCATCTTTCTTGAGGAAAATCCTTTTCAGATCCGGATTTATTTCTTGGCTCGGATTTTCCCAAGGCTTCAGGCCACAGAATTTTCTGTACTCGCCGGATATCCACAAGTACTTGTGCATATCAGAAACGGTAGTTTTGAAGTCCAGTGAATGAAGGAGCATGTAGAAATCGTGATAAAAATCTGCATACGAACCGTATTTCTTTGCTTCTTCATGAAGATGGTACGCTACCATTTTAGTCACAAAGGAATTATATATTGGAAACTTCTCGCTCAAGAAGTTGTGTGCGAATATAGATGTGAAGCTGATGTAGTGTTTTGATTTGCCATCGTCTCCATTGCTTTTTAGGACTATTAAAGATAATTTATCAACAAAATCAGGTTCCAAATTTATGCCATCGCTTGCGACGACTTCTGAAATGTGCTTAGCGACATCGAGCGTTCGAAAGATATTCGTGTTGTACAAAGAATTTACAACAGCCACTTTTACCAAACTTGACTGCAATGAGAAATCTGGAAATGTGTTTCGAATTTTCTTCAGAGCTTTATCAATGTTTTGGAAATCCTCAACACTTTCATACAACTTCACTGCCGATTCAACTTGTTCTTTCAGCACCTGAACCACACTTATCACCTCTTGAAGTTTCTAATGCAATTTTATACCAAAAACGTTCAATTAGTGCCAAAAATTTTAGATGAATATACAAATAAAAAGCGGGGCGAAATACCCCGCTTTGCCATAAATCATTTTAGAATACTCACTTAATTATCTCTTCCCAAGCTTTGTTGTAAAGGTCGATTGCTTCACCTATGTAGTCTATAATCTCGCAATTTGCCAGTTCTTCGACTGTGTAAAGTGGTTCAACCTCTTGGTAATTTACAGCATCAGCAACAGGTGATGGAATCATGAGGAAGTCGGCGATTTTTGCAGCTACCTCAGGTCTCAGTATGAAGTCGATGAACTTATACGCAAGCTCTTTGTTCTTGGCATCCTTTAATATAACCATACTGTCTATCCAGAGCGTTCCACCTTCTTTTGGAACGAAGAACTCAAAATTCTCCATTCCTTCTTCCGGAATTAGCTGGAAGACATTTTCAGGATAACCGTGTACAACCCAGAACTCACCGTTCACAACGCCTTGTGCGTAAGTTGTAGCGTCGAATTTCACGATATTCTTCTTCCAGTTCAATATTACTTCCTTAGCTTTTTCTATCTCTTCAGGATTTGTTGTGTTTACAGAATATCCTAAGTATTTCAACGCAGCACCGAAAACTTCGCGCATGTCGTCGAGGAGTGTAATTTTGTCTTTTAAATCTTCCCTTTCGTATATACTCCAAGATTTTTCGTATTCTTTTAAGTAATTCTTATTAACAATTAAACCCGTCGTTCCCATCATGTAAGGAACAGAGTATTCGTGGTTAGGATCGTACGTTGTCTTTGAAAGGACAACTTCGGACAAATTTTTGAAGTTCGGGATTTTGTTCAAATCGAGCTTTTCGAGCAATCCTTCATTTATCATCATCTTAACGTGGTCTCCGGACGGGAAAACTATATCGTATCCAGAACCACCGGATTTTATTTTTGCAAACATCTCTTCGTTTGATGCGTAGGTATCGTATATGACTTTACAGTTGTACTCTTTTTCAAACTGCTCAATAACTTCTTGAGGAATATAATCTGCCCAGTTGTATATGCGAAGTGTCGACTGTCTGTTGCACGCGTTTAAAACAAAAACCACCAACACGAAGAGCGCCACAAAGAGTACCAACTTAACAACGCGGTTTATCCTTTTCATCTCACTCTCAACCTCCTTCTTCTAATGTTTGATGTTCACTTTTGAATTATATCATGAACGGACTTTGTTTTGATTCTTCTTTTTAATCTCTAAGAGCTTGTCTAAAACATTCGCTCGAATCTCCACTATATCGCCAGGGTTTGGAACAAGGGTGATATCAACAGGTCCATGACTTATCCGTATCAGATTGACCACAGGATTACCAATTGATGAGAACAATCTTTTGACTTCATGTTTTCTGCCCTTTATCATTGTTACCTTTACAATCGAATAATCTTTATGCATCTCAATTACAACAGCATTTTCACACTTTAAGAAGTCTCCGTTGTCTTCAATCCCATTCCTCAACTTTTCCAAATCTTCTTTCTTAACCTTTCCTCGCACTTTGGCAACGTAAACCTTTTCCACGCCGTACCTTGCACTCGTGAGTATGTTTATTAGATCTCCATCATCAGTTAATATAACCACTCCTTCTACATCCTTGTCCAACCTTCCAACTGGCTTGAGATGGTTCAAATGCTGTAGATTCTTTTCCTGCAAGAGCGTTGCTACTGTGTGCTTTTGTTTTGGGTCGGAAAGTGTTGTTGAGTATCCTTTAGGCTTGTGGAGTACATAGTACGAGTAATCTTGATTTCTATCATCGAACGTGTAATTCTTATTTTCCACTTGCACTTTATCACCAAAATTAACCTCGTACCAAGGCTCAAAAACTTGTTTTTCATTTACAGAGACTTCACCATTAAATACAAGCTTATCAGCCATTCTTCGCGAATAACCCTTCGACTGAAGGAACTTTTGAAGTTTCATAATTTACTCCTTTCAGTTTAAATAAAGGGATTATAGAACCTACCATGGTTTACGAACATGCCGATAAGTACCGAAATCAATAATACCATTCCAGATATGACGAGGGCTACGTAATCTTCCTTTCTTAATTTCTTCGTCGTATACCATGTTCTTTTTTTGTGCTTTCCAAAACCTCTCAAATCCATTGCATTGCTTATTTTTTCAACTCTTTCGAGGCTTGAAAATATGAGAGGTATCAAAATCAAGAGAGAATGCTTAAATCTATCCTTGAACTTCGCTTTATATGATAGGTCAACGCCTCGGGCTTGCTGTGAAAGGCTTATATCTGTGTATACCCTCTGAACATCTGGGAAATACCTCAAAGTTAGTGCGAATGCGTACGCTACCTTATAGTGAACGCCTATCCGGTTAAGCGATGAAGCAAGCTCGCTCGGGTTTGTTGTGAAAAGGAATATCATACCGAGCGGTATGACCGAAATGTATTTCAGAAACTTCGTTGTCTGGTAGAATATCTGCTCGAGCGTGACGACGTATCTTGAAGATAGCTCAAAAAGAACATGGCTCGTTCCGAATATCTTAACTCCTTCAGTAGGTGCGAAAAGAAAAGTTATAAATTCGTTCAAGAGCAAGAAGATGAAAACATACAAGAACATTGTCTTTACCTTTGAGAACTTTATCTTTGCTACCTTCATCAGTGCAAACGAGAATATCAGTATGCCGACGATTACTCTAATATCGTACGTGTACATAACTGCCGAGGTGAGAACCAAAAAGGATATGAGTTTCGTCAATCCAGATAGCCTGTGTATAAAAGTTTCTTCAGATGTGTACATTATCAGCTTTTCTTGCATGGCTCTTTCTCACCGTCCTGTCGTAATCTATGAAGTGCTGGACGAACTCTGAAGTCTCGTTTATTCCGACGATGTTTGCTAAAGAGTACAGCGAAGTCTCTTTCAAATTCGCCTTTTCGATAACTTCAAAATTCGTAAGTATCTTCGACGGTTCATCGTTTGCCACGATTTCACCATCTGCAAAAACGACAGCTCTGTGCGTGTATTCCATTATCAAGTGCATGTCGTGGGTTATAAGTATGATTGTTATCCCGTTCGAATTGAGCTCGGCGAGGAACTCCATAATTTCGGAATAGTGGCTGAAATCTTGCCCAGCAGTTGGCTCGTCCAAAATGATTATCTTCGGATCTAACGCAAGAATCGAAGCGATTGTAACTCTCTTCTTTTGTCCATAGCTGAGTGCAGAAATGGGCCACTTAATAAACGGCTTAAGTCCGCATATTTGGGCAACTTCGTCCACTTTTCTCTCAATCACATCCTCCGGAACTTTTCTGAGCCTCAGCCCGAGCGCTATCTCATCGTACACGATAGGTTTTGTTATCATCTGGTTAGGATTCTGCATCACAAAACCTATGAACTGAGCTCGCTCTTTTATCGTCATATTGTTCAAAATCTCGTTTTTGTAGATGATCTTTCCTGAATCTTCCTTTACAAAGCCACAGAGCACCTTTGCAAATGTCGATTTTCCGGCACCGTTCTTTCCAACTATCGAAATCATCTCTCCGTCTTTTATTTCAAGATTTATATTCTTCAGAACAGGCTTACCTCTTTCATAAGAAAAGTTCAGATTTTCTACCCTTAGAATAGGCTCTGATTCATCGGTCATTTTTTGAACATCCTTTGAATTGCTGTTAAACCACTTTCTAACATTTTCCTTTTCTTTATCTGGAAGGCTTAAAGTGGATATGTAGCCCGGTTTAATTTCTTTAGAAATCTTTAAACCTGAGTACTTCAAAGCAGATACGTACAGCGGTTCTCTTAATCCAGCGCTTGACAATACATCGCTTTCCATCAATTCGTGCGGATTTGAGTCGAATATTATCCTTCCGTCCTTTAGTACGATAACCCTGTCAATTTCCCTGTGGAGCACATCCTCTAATCTATGCTCAACAATTATTACTGTCTTACCAGTTTTGGTATGGAGTTCATCTATTATCTCCATAGCTTTCTTAGCAGTTGCAGGATCGAGGTTTGCCAACGGTTCGTCGAACAAGAGTACATCGACGTTATCAACAAGCACACCTGCAATTGTTGTTCTTTGTTTCTGCCCACCGGATATTTCAAACGGTGAATGGTTCAAAAATTTCTCCATTCCGACCATCTTCGCTGCTTCTTCGACTCTTTTTTTCATCTCTTCGTGCGGCACGTTATCGTTCTCTAAAGCAAAGGCTATATCTTCGCCGACAGTAAGTCCTACGAATTGAGCGTCGGTATCTTGGAGGACTGTTCCAACGATTTTCGATAATTTAAAAATATCGAGTTCTCGCGTTTCAAAACCTTTGATTTTCAAGCTACCAGTTATTTCACCTTTGTAAGCGAAAGGAATGAGCCCGTTGAGGCAGTGGACAAGAGTACTCTTTCCACTCCCGCTTGGACCCAGTATCAGTACCTTCTCGCCCGGGAATATCTTGAGGTTAATATCGTACAGCGTCGGTTCAGACTGAACGTGGTACCTAAACGTGAAGTTTTTAAATTCTATAATCGGTTCCACTTTTTTATTCCTCCTACGCAAGTTAGACATCTTCTTAATTTCTTTACGAACATATAATACCACCGTGGCATTCTCAGTTCAATATATGCATATATACAAGTAGATAATTTTTCACCATTTAGACGATTTGGTGTGTAGAATACTAGGAAGGTGTGCTAAAATATTATATCGCCGATAATATATAGACAATTTAGAAAGCTCAAAGGAGCTGACGTTTATGTCAGAAAGGAGCGAAGAGTTACTTGGTAAGGAGATTAAGTCTGTAAAAATTACCGTTAATGAAGGTGCTGTAGAAAAACGGTTTGGCTTCTTTAGAAAAGCAATCATAAATTATTTTAAATTAGCTAAGAACATACTCAAAACGTATGGAAGTCTCAAGGTTGTCGAAGGTGATTTTCAAAGCGCTGATGCAGAGCTGATAGTAGAAACGAAGGAGTTACCAAACAAGATAGAAGGAACTGTAACATTAAAGGTATCAGGTAACGCACAAAAATTCAGATTTTCTATTGAAATCCCTCCCGCAGGCTCAAAAAATCTGCCTACCTACGAATTCGAATCCGTTATCTTCGAAATCCTCGGCATAGTGAAAGGCATTGAAGTCTTGCTTCCACTTCTCAAGGATAAAGATTCCGATAAAAGAAAAGCTATCATAAAGGCGCTTGGTAACATTGGTGATCCGAAGGCCGTCGAATCACTTGCAAAGTCTATGTCCGATACGGATCCGACAGTCAGAAAAGTCTTAGCAGAAGCTCTTGGTAAGATAAACGATCCCAGCGTAGTCGGATTGCTTGTCTTATTCTTGAGAGACGAAGATTATGTAGTGCGTGTAGAAGCGAAAATAGGTATCTTCAACGCGCTAAAGGCAGGGTTACCTGTTAATGAAGTACTCTTCATGGCACTAAAAGATAAGAATATTGAAGTTCGAAAATCGTTAGTTGAAATCCTCGGCAATTTGAACACTTCAAACGTTGTTGCTCCTTTAGTCGAAGCACTCGATGATGATGATATGAGCGTTCGGTTAAAAGCCGTTCAGGCACTTGGGAATATAAGAGCGCCGAAGGCTGTAGATGCCATTGAGAAACTGTTGAAGGACAAGAGTGCTGATATAAGATTGGCAGCCGTGCAAGCTTTAAATTCAATAGGAAATCCAAAAGTATTCGATTCACTTGTCGAATTGCTGGGAGATAAAGATTGGAAAGTTCGAAAAGCGGTGGTTGAAGCTCTTGGGAATATTGGACATCAGAGAGCGATTGATTACCTCGAAGAGGCACTAAAAGACGAAAACCCGAGTGTGAGAAGAGCTGCTGTTGAAACACTTGGAAACGTATGGGATAAAAGGGTTACGAATATACTCGTTAATGCTTTAAAAGATGAAGATTCTTGGATAAGACTTAGCGCTGCAAAGGCTCTTGCGAATATGAATGATCCATCTTCTGTGCCATCGCTTATTGATGCACTCGTTGATCCAATTAGTAATGTTCGAATAGCTGCTGCGGAAGCACTTGGGATGATAGGCGATGAAAGAGCTGTTGGCATGCTTATCGAAAAATTGAAAGATGATGACTGGAAAGTGCGAAAGGCAGCTGTTGAAGCGCTTGGGAAAATTCGCGATGTATCGTCTGTAGATTCTTTGATTGAGGTGGTAAGAAATACTGCTGAAGAAATAAATGTGCGCGAAGCTGCGGTGGATGCTATTGGAAATATAAGAGAAATGATAGCTACGGAAGCCCTCGTTGATATGTTGAATGAAGAAGATGTCAAGATTCGAAAAGCTGCGGTTGAAGCGCTTGGGAAGATTGGAGATATAAGGGTTACTGGAGTGATTGCTGAAATTTTGATGGATGAACAGGAAGACTTAGCAGTTAGAGAAGCCGCAGCAAAAGCGCTTGGAAAAATCGGGGAAGATGAAGCTGTTGAGCAACTCGTTAGTGTTCTGAAGGAACGAGATCTGGCGATTAAAAAGGCAGCTGTGTGGGCTCTTGGCGAAATTGGATCTGAAAAAGCCGTGACGGCTCTTATCGAAAAAATTAATGATACAGACAAAGGTTTAAGACTTGCTGTTATTGAATCGCTTGGAAAAAGCAAAAATTTTAGAACAGTTCAGCCATTGATTAATTTACTAAATGACAAAGAACCGGAGATAAAAGAGGCTGCGGCACAAGCGCTTGGGAATATTGGAAGTGAAAGTGCGATAGATGCATTGATTCAATTGCTGAATGACGAAGATGGTAGCGTCAGAAGGAGTGCGGCTTGGGCACTTGGAGAGATACGTTGTAGCAAGGCATCGGACGCGCTTGCAAAAGCTTTAAGAGACGAAGAACCAACAGTAAGGATGGCAGCAGCAGATGCACTTGTCAAGTTAGGCAATAACACTGCTTTTGAGCAACTTCTACTCATTACGCTCCAAGACAAGACTTCATCAAAATACGGCGAATTGCAAAAATCCTTCCAAGAATCTGTGGACTTTGGGAATGTATTAGATACCTTTTTGACATTCGATCAAGAGAAAAATGTACAAAAACGCTCTCGTGCATGGGACGAAAAGACTCTCGAAACGCTCATTTTAACATTAGAAGACGAGACACTGGATGAAGAAATGCGTAGAAGAGCGGCGGTTATACTGGGCGAAATGGGAAATCCGAAAGCTATAGAGGCATTGGTTAGGCTGTCCAAAAACAGAAACGATGTGCTTCGTGAAGCAGCAGCGTGTTCTCTTGGAAAAATAAAAACACCCGAAGCAATTAGACACTTGATACCCCTTCTAAACGACAAAGTTGTCAACGTACGGAAAGCCGCTGCTTGGTCCATAGGTGAGGTTGGAGGTCCTGGAGCTATTGATATATTATCGAGAGCTCTAAAAGACAGCGACTCATCCGTCCGAAAGGCTGTTGTGGGTGCATTTGGAAAAATAAAAGACACAAAGATAATAGACTACCTTATCTTAGCCTTGAACGATGAAGATTACCAAGTTCGGAATGCAGCAAAGATTGAACTTCAACAAGCTATTAAATCAGGACTTTCAGTAACAGAATCGCTTTTACGGGCAGCAAAGTATGGAAACATGGATACACGTATAACAATTGCAGAAATCCTTGGAAACGTTCACGACACTAAAGCTGTTGAGGTACTTATCGACTTGTTAAAAGACGAAGATTCCAATGTAAGAAAAGTAGCAATAAAATCACTTGGCGAGATAGGGGACTTAAAAGCTGTTGAGCCGCTCTCTCGATTAATACAAGATAGAGACGCCAGTGTACGCCTTGCAGTGGTTCAAGCTCTCGAGAAGATAGATGATATCTCAATAATAGAACCACTCATAAAAGTGCTGAAAGACGAGAATAACGATATCCGTTTAATTGCCATCAGGACACTTGGTAGAACAAAGGACAAAAGAATAATAGAACCTCTTGGACAACTCTTAAAAGACAAGGATCCTAATATAAGTCTATCAGTGATAGAAGCTTTGGCATCGATAGATAGCGAAAAAGTTTCTGAACTGCTTACTGATTCGTTGAAAGATGAAGAATGGAAAATTCGCAAAGCTGCTGCAGAAGCACTTGGGAAAATTAAAGATCGGAAAGTAGTAAATAGTCTTATTGAAGCTTTAAAAGACGAAATTCCAACCGTAAGAATTGCAGCTGCTGAAGCGTTGGGGGCTATAGGAGATTCTGGAACAATTGATGCACTCAGCGAACTGCTAAAAGACAATGACTCGTGGGTTCGGTTGGCTGCTATAGAGGCTATTGGAAAAATAGGCGATTGGACCGCTGTAGAAATTTTAAAGGAGGCCTTAAAAGATTCGTCTCCAAACGTGAGAAGAGCTGCTGCCGAGGCGCTTGGAAAAGTAGGAGATGTTAGTGCTGTACCTCTGCTTGCCGAAAAACTAAAAGATGAGGACTGGAAAGTTCGAAAAGCAGTAATCGAAGCGTTGGAAAATATTAACGACATGAGCGCAGTTGAACCACTAATCGAAGTGTTGAAAGATGAGAATTTCGAAGTTCGAAAATCTGCTATTGAGGCACTTGGCAAGATAGGAGATTACGCTGCCTTAGATGCTTTCGAAGTTCTTCTTCTTGACAGCAACCCGGATATTCGAAAGATTACTACGCAATCGATTCTGAAAATAGGCGGCCCGAAGGCGGTAGAAGCTCTCCTTACAGCTTTAAAAGATCCTGATCCGGATGTTAGACTCTTAGCTCAAGAAGGACTCTTTCAGATATCAGATTTCAGCGTCGTGCATTTGATTAGGAAATTACTCAGAGACGAAGAGCCGAACATAAGGTGGCTTGCTATCCAAATTCTTCGAAAGATTGGTGGGGCAGGAGTGGTCGAGCCACTTATCGAAGCATTGAACGACGAAATATTCAGTATCCGATGGTCAGCGGCAGAGGCGCTCGGTGAGGTGGGTGACCCAAAAGCTATTGGACCTCTCTCTGCATTGCTGAGGGATAAGGATTACGCGGTTCGCAGAACTGCAGCTGAGGCTATAGGAAACATAGGTGGAGAACATGCACTAAACATACTTGCTGAAGCTTTAAATGATGAAAATACAGAAGTTCGTGGCGCAGTTATTTGGGGTATCGCAAAGGTTCGTGCTTTAGATGAAGATATCGCGTATAACTTACTTTGCAAAGGGATCAAAGATGAAAGTACTTACGTGCGTAAAGAAGCAATAAAGGCTTTAGGTAGCAAACGTGATAGAAAATCGGTAGAAGCAATCCTTCAAGCTTTGGAGGATAAAGATGAAGGTGTTTGCAAGACTGCGTTACAAATCCTTGAGGAAATAACCGGTCAGAAATTTGGTCTGAACTATTCAGAATGGAAGAAATGGTGGGAGGAACATAGAGAAGAGCTTGATGATTAAATGAAAACCCCCAGCGCACATACCTGCTGGGGGTTGATATTTAGAAAATCATCAATTTTTATTGTGCCTTTTTTAAGCTGCCCTTCTTTGGTTTGGTCGCGACATAAGCGAAGATAAGCAACGTACCTATCACACCAGCGCTGATGATGTTCATAATTGCGGCTGTGACACCTTGGATGAAAACCTTATCCGCTGGCTCTGCATATATCACTATGTCGAGCACAGGTGCTATGACGAGCCAAGATATAGCATTGGCAATTATTTGGAAAAGATTCACTTTCAGTGCATCCTTAAAGGTGAATTCCCCTTCTTCAAGCTTTGTGAACTTATAACCCAATCCGAATATGAAACCAGCTATACCGCTTGCGATAACCCAGCTCCACCACGGAGAACCATACTGGATCGCATCGCTGAGCGCATGTCCAATGAAAGCTGAAAGCCCACCTGCAATAGGACCGTAAAGAGTAGCTAAGAAGAGTGCAAAACCGTAAGCAGTTTGGAAACTCGTCTGTGGAACTGGTGATGGGATCTTAACGAACATGAACAGAAGCATAAAGATCGCAGCACCAATACCAGACGCTACCACCGTGGCGGTTGAGAACTTGAAGAGCTTTTTCATGCCTGATGCCTCCTTTTTAACATGGATTAATTAATGTGACGCACACCTAAATATTATACCATATATCACGTTCAAGTAATCTTTTTGAACGTGATATTGTATAATCACAATGACAAGTAGTGTGCGAACAGAATACGGTTAAAGCCAAGTTGATGGCATGCCAATTGTTTCGTTTATTTACATTGCTACCATTTCTACGAAGTCTACGGTATCCTGTTTCCCGCGGCGCTGTAGAGTTCGTACCATTCTTGTCTTGTTAGATTAACTCCGACCGCTTGGGCGATTTTTCTAAGCCTCTCTGCACTCGTCGTGCCGACTATCGGTTGAATTTTCGCAGGGTGCCTCAGAATCCATGCTGTTGCAATAGCCTCTTTTGAGACGTTATATTTATTTGCAAGTTCTTCGAGCTTCAAGTTTAGCTCTGGGAATTGGGGATCGTCTATGAACACGCCCTGTATGTTACCTTGTTCGTTTCCATACTGGAACGGTGACCATGCCTGAATCGTTATTCCTTTGAGCCTGCAGTACTCGAGCACTTCTCCGTCTCTGTTAACCGACTGCGGGAACTTCGTATTAGTGAATATGCCAAAATCAATCATCCCCGTGTTTGTCAAACTTAGCTGGAGCTGGTTTGTGAGCAACTTGTAATTCAACGCACTGCTTAGCAATTCGATCTGCATCGGATTGAAATTGCTCACGCCAAAGTATCTGACTAAACCTTTTGAGTGTAAATATGAGAATGCTTCTGCAACTTTTTCTGGCTCCATCAACGTATCAGGACGGTGGAGCAGGAGTATGTCGATATAGTCTGTTTGCAATCTTTTCAGAGCTTTTTCAACAGATGTGACGATGTGTTCTTTCGATAAATCGTAGAATCCATTCCTAATTCCGCACTTGGTCTGGATTATTATCTTGTCCCTCGATATTTTCAGATTCTTCACAACCTGTGCGAACACTTCTTCAGATTTACCAGCACCGTATATATCCGCATGGTCAAAGAAATTTATTCCAAGTTCTAAAGATGTTGAAACAAGCTCCTCAATGCTATTCAGCGGTTTATTCCAGATTCTCATACAACCGAGGCCAATAACGGAAACTTCCAATTCGTTGCCAAGTTTGAGTTTCTTCATAAGTTTCACCTCCAAAGTATGAAAGTATCAACTCAATTATACAACTTTAATATGTTACAATCTAATTCACTGTATGCCAAATTAAAAATAATTCTGTGCTAAAATTGAATGTGAAATATATACTTTTGCCGAAATTTTTAGCGAGGTGATAATATGGAAATTTTGCAAAATCAACAAAACCGCTCCGTAGCTGAAATAGTAAGACAGAATCCAAATTGTAATTACTTCATCTCAGCCTCTGCGGGTACCGGAAAGACTTACACACTCACAAATTACTACATTGGCATATTAGAACATTACGAACAAGAAGGAAAAAGCGACATTGTCGACTCAATTGTTGCCGTTACGTTCACGAACAAAGCCGCAAATGAGATGAAAGACAGGATAATGAAAGAGATTCAGAAAAAACTTACAGCGGTTGACCCAAATTCAAAAGAATACAGATACTGGAACGAAGTTTACCGCAATATGTCAAGGGCCATCATCTCAACGATAGACAGCTTCTGCAGAAGAGTTTTAATCGAGCAGAATGTGGAAGCCGGTGTTGACCCGAATTTCAAGATAATAAACGAACTGAAGATGCTCAGGATAGTTGATAAAGCAACGCAAAAGGCAATACAGATTGCATTTGAAGTATACGACTTGAAAGACGGCGAGAGAATTGCGGATAAGTTATCTCCCTTCTTGTACGGTCTCACAACAGAAAGAAGAGAGCGAATAGAAGAGCTTGTAAAGGACTTGGCAGAGAGCAAAGATGATATATTCCATCTTTTCAACATCTTTGGAGATGTGTTCAAGGTTAAGGAGAAGATAGAAGAAGTTGTCAGGAGCTGGAGGTTGGAGCTCAACGATTCAAAAGTAAGCGAAAGGCTACTTGAAGTATTTGAAGAGGCCGGAGGCGCATTGAGGGCGTTTAGAAACATAGCACTCATCGCCGCTGAATTCTACGAATCTGAAACGATAGACAACTTCGAATACGACTTCAAAGGCGTGCTCGAGAAAACGCTGAAGGTCTTGGAAAAACCGAGCATAAGAGAATACTACCAGAAGAGGTTTAAATACATCATAGTCGATGAATTTCAAGACACGAACGACCTCCAAGAAAGGATATTCGACTTAATACATACCGATGAAAACTACATCTTCTACGTTGGTGATAGGAAACAGTCGATATACAGGTTCAGAGGCGGTGATGTTTCCGTCTTTGTAAAAACGATGAACAAATTCGAAAAGAAAATCAAGGATGGCAATGGGAAGTACAGCATACTTTCGCTGAAGACGAATTACCGTTCCCATCCAGAACTCGTTGATTACTTTAACTACATCTCTGAGAATGTTATCTTCAACAATGTCATTTACGAAGGACTTGCTACAAACAAGAACACAAATAAGAACAGTAAAGAAAATGAAGAAGAAAAGATCTTCGTACACGAAGTTTTTAGATTGAAATATCCAGATCTTTACAATAAACTTTGGTTCATAGAATCAGACGACAAATCCTCCTCAGCTTTCTTGCCAGATCCAAATGAAAATGTACCTGATGGAGTTAAGAGAGTGAATTACATCAAGGTTAACGCCGCATCCGATGAGGAAAAGAAAAACGAGCGAGAGATTGAAGCTCTGAGCGTTGCCAAGATGATAAAAGCGCTTGTCGGAAAAGAAATGACGTTTTACGAGAAACAGGACGGAAAACATGTTCCGGTTGTAAGAAAGATAACCTACAAAGATTTTGCCATACTTTCTTACAAACTCCAAGAAGTTGAGGATGTCTACAGAGAAGTCTTTGCACGAGAAGGAATACCACTTTACATAGTCAAAGGAAGAGGCTTCTACAGAAGACCCGAAATAAGAGCCGTTATATCAGCTCTCGACGTTATCCAAAACCCGAACAACAACTACCACTTCGTCCAAATCTTCTTGAGCCCATTTTTCGAGGAAATCTCCGAAAACTCCGTAAATGCGGACAACTCTTCGGATGAAAGGCTTAAAATGCTGAACAGAATAACACAAAGATACAGGGAATCTGCGCAGTCGGGTATAAAGAAATCATTCTTCCAGTGCGCAAAAGATTTGAGAAACGAAGGGGCACTTCCTCATCACATCTGCCAGATGCTCGACCTGATTGAAAAATACGACGAGCTGAAGTACTACCTGAAGCCCGCAGAAACACTCAAACTATTCATCAAAGAGAGCGAATACCTCAGAAAGCTTGCACAATATCCCAACTCGAGCCAGAGGCTCAGGAACGTTAGGAAACTACTCGAGCAAGCCTCCGACTTTAACGACCAAGCACCGACATTCCTTGAACTGACAAGACTGCTTGAGAAAATCTCTGAAATCCAAGAAGTTGAAGCGTCTGAAATCTCTGAAGAAGAAGACGTCGTGCGCATGATGACTGTGCACGCATCTAAGGGTTTGGAGTTCAACATTGTCTTTTTGGTGAACAACGACTACGGGGATAGAAACGAAGAGAAGACGCTATTCCCTTACTCAGAGAACGAAATTGAGAGTGTGAGGTACATATACATAAGTCAGTTCTTGGATAAAGTTATCGAGAAGTTCGGAAACGGGAAATTGACAGCAGAGTTGGAAAAAGAATTGAGGAAAATATTGGAAGCAGAAATCATATACGACGAAACCGAAATCCTGAGAAAAGTCTACGTAGCGATAACAAGGGCTAAAGAAATGCTCTTTGTCTTGGACTTGCAGAAAAAAAAGAGCGACAACAAGAAAGGAACGCCTGCAATTAAGTATTTAGATTATAAAGGATATGAAGAGAACGTAAAAGTCATCGAAAACATCTCAGAAATTGAAAAGCTCATTGGGGAGATTGTTGGTAGTGATGAAGAGGTTCATCTTGAACAGGCTGAGGCGAGTGCAGAAGAGATAGAAAGTAAGTTCAACAAAGAACTTATCGAAACAGATTTCACACAAACTGCCTACAAAAGGTACATCTCACCAACGATAATTTACAACCTGAGAGATGAAAAGAGCGATTTGGAAGCGATAAACGAATTGGAGCAGGATTTTGAAGTTTCGGAAGGTATTTCTTTCGCTTCCGCTGGAGCGTATCAAAACTACGAAGGTAGAGGCAGCATGGCAAGGCTTGAAGCACTCAACGAACTGCTTGAAAGGTCGTCGGAGATAAACATCGGTAAAAAAGTCCACTCGATACTCACAAGCGTTAATAAGTACGAGCATATAAAAGCTCTCGTGGAGCGAGGGAGTATACCTGAGCAGATATTGAACGTTCACATCTTAGAACCCCTGTTCAACGAGAACGAGAAGATATTATCCGAATGGAGAATCGCAAAGCATATCGAAATAGATGGCAAGAGCTATGTACTCTTCGGCGTGCCTGACAAGGTATTTTTGAAAAACGGTGAGTTCTACGTTGTCGATTTCAAAAGCGCAGACCTTTACGGTAACTCAGATGCAATTGAACGCTACAAATTCCAGCTGAAATTCTACATGTACTTGCTCTCCGACATTGGAAAAGTCCACTGTGGGTACTTAGTCAGCGTTCCGAGGGGGCAGGCTCTGAGAATCGACCCGCCCGATGAAAGGTTCTTCGATAAGATTGTTGAGAAGATCGAGAGCTTTGAGGAGATGATGAAAATATGACGAAGAAAGTTGCCTATCTTATCCCGATAGATGGAGACCACTTCGAATTCATTGCTGAACAGATCGCTCCGATGTACCTCAGAGACCCGCTTGATTTTCTCTTCATCGGGCCATCCGGATTCTATGTCAGGCAAGTGGCTGACAGCGTAGCAAGAAGGGTTGGGAAAGCGATAAACAGGGATGCGTTCAGAGTCATTAACCAGTATGTTACCGAAATACTTAAACTGAACAACTACGATGCGGAAGTCTTCGACAGAGATTTTTACACAGTCTACGTCACAGACGTCATCGATAAACTCGCAGCGGATAAAAAATTCTCAGGCGATTCACAAAAGGAGATTATATTGCGAACGCTCTCCAAATCTCCGACGATAATTGAATACATCGTCGACTTGTTCGAAAAAGTATGGGAACTGACGCTCTACGGAGATGAGCTGAACGAAAACCAAGAAAAACTCAAAGGCACGTACGCTATCATATACGAAATACTCCAGAATCCTGAAACGCCCTTTGCCGAGATACTCAGCGAAATCATCCGCAAGATGCAGGAATCAGCAGAAAAATTGAAAGGCAGGAAAATATACGACCCCATAAGCGTATACAGATGGTACGTTGAAGAAGCTGAGCATGTTGAACCTGAGCGGAAAACACTCGCTCTGAGCGGATTCTTCGACATACCACCGCTGATGCAAAAATCTTTAATCAAAATGTTCGAAAAGGCCGAAGAAGTTTTATTCTTCGTCTGGCAGAGACCGCACGATTTCTCATTCGAACAGCTCGACGAGGTTTGCGAATTTATCAAAGAGAGCGGCTTTGAACTGAAGACAGATTACTGCCACAAACGCTTTGTCAGCTTAGGAGAGCTGAAAGATAGGAAAACGATCGAAGAAGTACCAATCGAAAGCCAAATTTACCAGTACAACTATACTGCGTCTCAAATTAAGAGATTACTCATCGAAGGAGAGAATCCCGACAACATAGCCGTGGTTACGCCATCTTCTTCCATCGCAAGAAGGCTCATGGAGGAGCTCGACGAAGCGAAAGTGCCTTACAGATACAGCGGGAAGATACCACTAACGCAAAGCAAAGTCGTTCAGATATTGATTCAACCGCTCGAAACATATTTCAACGACCTGAACTACGAAAACATCTTGGCAATTATTGAATCCCCGCTTATTCCTGAAAGAAAACTTACAATGGACGAGATAGAGGATTTATTCAAACAGTTCGGATACTTCTCCGTGAACTTGACACAGTCGCTGTTGAAGGACAAAGAGAAGAGGAACGAGATATTCTTCAGAAAACTGGAAGAAGAGATAGAGGAGATAAAGGCTGAGAAAGAAAATATAGAAATAGAAGAGGATGTCTACTACGACACCATCAAGAGATTGGAACAGCTTGAAGAATTCAAGAGGATAATGAACGACCTGTTTGAAATCCTCGATGACATCTTCAAGAGTGCTCAGGAGAAAGACTTCTTCGAATGGTATCGCGCGTTCATATTGAAATACTCAAAGAGCTTCTCAAAAGCATTTGAAAAATCTCAAGACAGCAGGCTTGTGTCGCACAGCTTGGGCAACGAGGTTAATGCATTCTCAAAATTCATAGAAATAATCGACAAACTTGAGGACTACACGAAGAGAATTGTCGAATTGGGTGACAGAAAGAGCTTGGAAAGCTGGAGGAAAATATACAGACTTCTCACAGTCCTGCTCAACTCTTCAGGCTACAGAGAGACGTTCAAATCGGCGAACGTCGTTGACATAGTCGACCTTTCAAATGCGAGGTTCTTGAACAAGAAATACAAATTCTTCTTGGAATTCACGGATGATTACTACCCATCTATAGAGAAGATAAACCCGCTATTGTTCAAGACGAACAGCGAAAGGTCGAGGATATATCAAATCGTTGAAGAGCGAGAGAGAAGGTCTCTGATACTGTCGTTATTGTTCAGCGACATATCACAGCTCATCGTCCCGCTTGCAACGAACACGGGCGACATGCTCGTTCCGTCCAAATACACATCGGAATTTGCCAACAAAAGGCGCACTGAGAAATATGTACCATCCCTTGAGGACGTGTATTCAGAAATAGACTACGAAATCGAAAGACTGAAAGCTGACGAACATTCGAAAAAAACGTTAAGCGAATCGGACTTCATCGTCGGACCAGTGGACATGAAAGAATTCAGCTTCAGCAAAATCAACACATACATGAAATGCCCGCTCCAATTTTTCTACCAGCAGGTTCTCAATATTTACAAACCTGGCGCGGCTATTGAGAATAAGAAATCCATCAACGATGGAATTATTGCACATAGGATTGTGAAGAGGTTCTTTGAACTTACGAAAGAAAAGACGATTTTTGAAATAGATGAAAAACAAATAGACGAATGGCTGGAAGAAGAGTATGTCAAACTGTACAACGAAGGCATATATGCTTATTCTATACCAAAAGAATTGAAGATCAAAGAATTCAAGGAGAACCTCTTAACTTTGATGAACCTTTTTGTGCAGAGCAAAAAGGTTATAACCTTAGGTAACAGGAGTCTTGGAATGTCGCAATCAAGCGAAGAAAGTGATGAAAAACCTCGCAAAAAGAACAGCACTAAAGTCACGACGGTAGACTTAGTTTCTGATGAAATTGCCGAACTCGAATCGGAATTTGTAGTTCACCATGAAGGTTATGAATTCACAGTCAGAGTAGACCGGATAGACAGAATATCGCCGAAAGTTGTACTTTCAGAAGACGAAAATGTGAGACACACAGTTGAAGAAACAGGCGGAAGTAGCGATTACTTAATAATAGACTACAAATATTCAAAAGTTAAGAACTCTCCAATTGAGCAACTACTTTTCTATGACTGGGTTATTCAGAAATCGGAGAAAAACACTAAGTACAGAGGAAGTGATGTATACTTTGTACTCTTCTCTCTCAGGTTTGATCAGAAAGAGGAAAAATACTCCTATGAATACGCAAAGCGGCAAAACAACGGAGAAGCCAAGATATTTTTACCGGGAGGCAAGAGAGGAAGGATAAGCAAATATTACCAATTTGACTATCAAATCTTTGAAGACTGGTTGATGAATTTGATTGAAGGCATTACTGAAGAAGGGAAATTCGTTCCCGTTTTCTTGAGTGATGAAATGAACTCCTTTATTAATTCCATTACAGCGGATGGAGAAGAAATCGAACTTGTCGCACCTGAGGGCTCAAAACATACGCGCAAGTGCAGAGGATTTGGGCAGGAGTGTTCGTATGAGCCAATCTGTGCGATGTTTGAGGTTTATAATGTGAGGCTGAAGAAATAGTAGTAAGGACCTATTTTGCACATAACCCTAATAACGAACTAGTAAAAAACAAAAACACCCCCGAGTGTGGTAAAATATAACCCACATGGGGGTGTTTTTCCTTTACCTCTCTGCCCTTATCTTCTCGGTGCACCTCTCATGTTCATATTTGGCTGGTTCGGTTGCATTTGAGGAGCTTGAACAGGAGCTTGCGCTGGTGCTTGAACGTTTGGATTGACGATGATTATCACAACGTTCCTATTCTGATTCGCATATCTTTGTGCATTCTGAAATTCTTCTTGCGCTCTCGGAGCGTTTGTGTTCTGCTCGTCCCATCCGAATCTGCCTTTGTCTGCTAAATCGAATGTCTTGTCTCCCAATACTACCTTCTCTGCTATGAAAAACTTTGCTTCAGTTGTTTCCGCTACTTTTCCTGTGAGTTCGATTTCTTGCCCTGTTTTGAGTTCTGTCAGTCTGAAGAGTGGTCCTGCGTGAACGTCGATGACACCGTCGGTTGTTTTAACTTTCAAAATGAATCCTGCTTCTGGAGTCCAAGAGAATTGTTCGATAGTCCCTTTCAGTGTTGTGGTATCGCTTAGTTTAACGCCTTGTGGTAAGTTTTGATAGAGCCTCTGCTGTACTGTTTGAGCTGCGACGTTCTGCTGGTTAAGTTGAACACCATAACCTGGTCCGAAGCTTGGTCCGAATGCGAATAGACTTCCTGCCAACACAACACCTGCGACTAAAACTACTAACACCTTTTTCATACTCATCAACCTCCTGTTTTCTTTTTTTTAGTTTTGCCACCTTTCTTTGGACTTCCTATTCTCATGGTGGACGGTACGATTATACTTATGCAACCTTAGAAAGTTCTTATAGTATCCTTAGAGTTGGCTTAGAAATTCTTTATGGAAAACTGGGTTTTGGTGATAGAATTAATGTAGGGTGTATGGAAGGGGGGTAGTGTAATATGAAGATTTATTTTGATAAGGAACTGCAGATTAATGATCTGATGGAGTACTACGGCCCTTGCATAGTCCAGATTGGTAGCAATCTGTATGTAGACCTGCACTCTACCAACATACTCAATTTTCTGATGCTGGACTCGGTTAGAGAGTACACTGATACATTATTTGGCAGAGAGCTGAAATGCATTGAATATCTCCATGAAAATCAAACGAACTTCGTGGAATTCAGAGATTTAACCCCTCTTGATGAAAAGAGCTTTGAGAATTTCAAAGTTGCGAATGTCATTGTAAAGCATGTAAAGATGCAAAAAGGCTACACTTCTGTACCGCTTCTTTCCGTAGAAAACACGGTATACGGTATGGAGATATCATTGAGTTTAAATAAACAATACATGCTCGCTCATACTGAATATTTCTCAAATAAGGGCTTTGTTCATCTGTTAGATTTTCTAATTGCTTGGATGCTGGGACAGATGATGAAAGGGGAGAATATAAAAATCGCGAGCTCTGAGCCACTTATGTACAAAATGGACTTGAGCCAGATTAGTGAAGAGAAAGCTTTGATGCTGGAAGAGATGTTTAAGAATGTTAACCTTAAGATGGTAGATGTAATTGACGGATTATATGATTTGATGCTAAGGCTTTTGCCGAATATGGAGAATGTTTCACTAATTGAAAACAGAGACTTTGTTGTAAAGATGCTTCTATCTGGTCAACCTCTTTCAAAATTTGTTCAAGAACTTAGAACGATTGATGAACTCTTTAATAGCATCAGGATTTGATTATTGCTTAAATATTGGAGGTATAGACTTTGAGAAAAATAGATTACAAAGCTTTAGAAGAAAAAGTGAGAAAAAACGAAAAGCAAAAGCTTGCCGTTATCTGTTATGCACAGAATAACGGAAATATATTGTTCCTGCACAGAAAGAAAGAACCGTTTGCCGGTTTTTTAGTCCCACCGGGTGGGCATGTCGAAGACGGAGAGCATGTTGAGGATGCTATAAGAAGAGAGTTCTTGGAAGAGACTGGGCTCGAACTTGTTAACTTGAAATTAAAAATGGTCACTTCCGAAGAAGGACCTGAGCACTACAATTGGGTGCTTTTCATATTCACAGGTAGTACACTTTCAGATGATTTTGTGGAGAGTGAAGAGGGAAATCTCGTATGGATAAAAAAAGAAGAGGTTATGCAGCATAACCTCTCCATTATTGATAAAGAGCTTTTCCCGTATATTATGGACGGGAGCGATAAAATATGGTTTGCGAAGATTAAGTACAACGATGAAAAGTCTTTTGAACATTTGGAAATAAACGAACTGAATTTGTGATGCTTTCTAATCTTCAATCTCCATGCTGAAATCTACGTATTTCACTTCGCTTGTTAGTTTGCCTATGGAGATTACGTCGACGTATTCGCAAAGATATTCGCTGAGTTTTTCAGGATTAACCCCGCCGGAGAGCTCTATCAAGACGTGCGGGAATTTTTCTTTTATTTTTCTTGCAACTTCGCAAGCTTTTTGCGGAGGAAAGTTATCGAGCATGACTATATCTGCTCCCACTTCGCATGCTTCAAACGAGCTCTCTTCATCTTCAACTTCGACTTCTATCTTCTTTGAAAACGATATTACCTTTTTCACTTCTTCAACAGCTTTTCTAACTGAGCCGTACAGTTTTAGATGGTTGTCTTTTATCATAGCACAATCTGAAAGGTTAAGCCTGTGGGTATCCCCTCCGCCGTGCATGATTGCGATTTTTTGCATTTCCGAAGTGAATGGTATAGTCTTTCTCGTTGCAGCGATCTTTACATTTTTTCCTGATTTCTCAATCACTTCGACAAGCTTTCGAACTTTTGTCGCGATTGCACTCATAAAAGATAACGTGTTAAGAATGCTTCTTTCAGAAATCAATAAATTGTACGCATCTCCTTCAATCATTCCAATGATGCCTTTTTGAGCGATTTGACCGTCTTTATAGTAAAATTCGTGTTTTATTCCTAACTTTGAAAGTACACCTCTGACAATGTCTATTCCTGAAATAACGATGTTTTCCTCTTTAAGTAAAATGACAGCCTTTGCCTCTTTTCCTCGCAGTGGGTATGAAGCGTAGTCTATGAACTGTTCGTCTTTTCGGATCAACTCGACTAACGAGTCTATGACTTTTTCGTACACAGCCACTCACCTCGTTAGTTCCAGCATCTTCTCTACGGCTCTTCTTGCTTTCCGGGCTATATCTTCATCGACGAGGACTTCGTATTTTTCCTCAAGCAGTGCCAAATATGTGTTCTTCAATGTATTTTTCTTCATGTTGTAGCAGACCATTGAACTCACCGGGATAAATTTTCTGTCTGGGTACAGGTTTTCAAGTTTGGAGAGCATGCCAACTTCTGTTACTACGATGAATTCTTTTGCATCCGTTGTTGTTGGATACTTTTCCATTTGAGAAGTGCTGCCTACAAAGTCAGCCAGTTTTCGTATATTGCTCGGCACCTCTGGGTGTACCATCACTTTTGCATCGGGATATTTGCTTATCAGAAATCTTATCTCATCTTCTTTGACATAGTTGTGCACGTAGCAGTACCCTGTTTCACCGGGGATTGGTATGATTTTCTTTCCCGTTTTTTCTGCAACGTACGAAGCAAGGTTCTTGTCAGGACCGAAGAGAACGGTATCTGAATCGAGTTTGTTTACGACATCAACAGCATTTGCCGAAGTGCAGACTACGTCAGCGTATGCTTTTACTTCTGTGCGGCTGTTCACATACACGACAAATGGAGCGTTGTATTTTTGCTTAGCTTCAATCACGTCTTTGACTTCCAGAGAGTTTGCCATAGGGCAGGTGGAATGCCTAACAGGAACTATGATTTTCCTTTCTGGGTTCAGAACTTTCATCATCTCAGCCATGAAGTCCACGCCGAGGAAGAGAATTTTTTGAGAAGGTATAGTTGTTACAAGCCTTGCAAGTTGAAGTGAGTCCCCTATATAATCGGCAATTTGCTGGAGCTCCGGAATCTGGTAGTTGTGCGCAACGATGGTGTATCCTTTCTCTTCAGCTAATCTTCTTATTTCCTCTGGTGTTATTAATCCTTTTCTCAACGTTTCAAGTGCGGAAGTTGGACCCATGGTTTCCACCTCACTTATCCATTCTTTCTTATCATCCAATCTTGAATTTCTCTATATTCCGCTTTATAGCCGCCGCGAGTGAGAGCGGTGTGAGGTAACTCGTCTTCGGGTTTGGAGACGGTTTGTTCTTGTGAATTACTGTGTAATTTCCTACGGAGGAGAATATATTTATTTCATGGATATTTTCATTAACATTTGGATCAGCTACCACGTTGACGGTGACCTTTTCAAAACTGCCGAGGGCTAAAGAGAGCGTGACTGAAACGTTTGTGTTCTGCGGAAATTTCTTAATGGCTTCTACAGCGTTTCCTGAGAAGATTGTTTTGGGTTCCTGTATTTCTTCTATTCCAAATGCCTTTGGTGGCTTTTTTGTGGTTAGTACAACCTTCTCTACGTAATTTCTCACTGCACGGACAATATCAATTCCGCCTATTGCTCCGGATGGGATATATACATTTGAGGAAGAATTCTTGAGTTCTGCTAAGAAAGTTGCTCTGAACTCTTCGTCTGCAAATGCACCTGAACTGATGATGTAAAAATCCTTACCGCTTTTAAGAATGTCAATCCCGAATTCTTTGACAGCCTCAACTGATGCACATTCGACAACGATATCTGTTTCGCGAGGTATTTCAAAGCGTTCTAAGTATTGGCAATCAAGGTCTGTTTTTTTCAAATCGTAATACCAGCAGAGATCAATATGGTCCTTGAGTTCACTCTTAAGTATCCCCGCAATATTTCCCCCGCCGATGAATAAGATGTTGAGCTTCTGTTTTTCCATCATCAAACCCCCTCCACATTTATCTCTTTTGACAGTATTATACTTTTAATGTTATTTATTGTCAATCAATGTAAAAACCAAAAAATTTTTGAAAAAAGTATACAAAATTTTGATATTGGTAGTATAATGGATTGACTCAAGGTGTCTAGGATTGAGCTGTAGCAGGTGTATAGACAAAGTGTGTAAAGATAAAATTAATAATTCTAGTTCCTCCTTTGAGAGGAGGAAAAAAAGTGCATCCAAAAGGACAAACTAAACAGCAACGGACCGGGAAGAGATTAGCAAACAATTTCTGTTTAGAAGTTTCGATTGGATTAGTTCTTCTTAGCATTGCGTTCTTCTTAAGCCAGTATCGAGAATTCGCGGTTGTTTTTGGGGAGTTATTTATTCTAACAGGCATATTTCAGATTATCTTTGTCAAGGGATATCGCATTTTTGGACTTTATTATCTCCTTTCATCTATATTCCTAATTAGCTTGGTGTACCGTTCAGAGCTTTGGATCTTTTGCACGCTATTTTACTTGCCTTTGTTCTTATCTTATTCGAAAATGCATAATATTACCCTCCAAAGTGGTTTTAAGGTTCTCAGAACAATAGCCATCTTATTAGCCCTTCTCAGCACTCTCTTGTATGTTTTCAAGCTTAATATATTAATCAATATTCTTGTGTTCGTGCACAGCTGGATCCACGTTTGGGTTTATTCGCGTTTTAGATACGTTGATTTCAAATTTCTTGCCCAAGTCTCTCAAAAAGTTGAGCCAGAGAGTCTGAAGAGTGATGGAGATAGCATAAGCAATCTCACATACAAGAGCCCTGCCAAGGTTCTTTGGACTCGGAGCGATGTATATTCTTCGCCTGTTGTGAGCAACAGCTTGATTTATGTAACATCTACCGATGGGTGTGTTTACAAATTTTCGAGTGAAGGCAATGTCATATGGAATAGGTGCTTCGATGAAGATATAATAGCTTCACCTGTATTGGATCAGGACGAGAATGTTTACATTTTTACACTTTATGGAAAGATATACGTTGTTAATAAGGATGGGAAATATAAAAAACTTTGCAATTTGAGAGATATTGTAGTGTCAACCCCTGAGTTTTTGAATAAAGTGTTTTACGTTGTAAGTCATACTGGAAAGCTGTATGCAATAAATTCAGAAGGGAAGAAACTTTTAACAGTTGAACTAAAAGTTGAAAGTGATTCTAAACCTGTTGTGTTCGAAGAATATATCTATGTGACAACGAATGATGGGAGGTTGTATAAGGTATCTTTAGATGGCAAGATTCTATGGAAATTTGTAGCCGGTGGCGATGTTCACACTTCGCCGGCAGTTTGTGGAGATCGATTCGTGGTTTTTGGCTCAAACGACCAGAATTTGTACGCTGTGGATTTTAATGGCGAGTGTCTGTGGAAATTCAAAACTGAAGGTGAGATACTCTCATCGCCTAAATGTGATCGTGAAGCAATTTATTTTGGCTCAAGAGATAAGAATTTCTATTGTGTGGATGGTTTTGGTGTAAGACGATGGGTGTTTTCATCAAATGCGGAAGTGAAATCTACGCCGAGCGTTTCAGAAAAAGGATATGTATATTTTGGTTGTGACGATGGAGCGTTCTATGCATTAGACAAAAAAGGAAAAGTCTGTTGGTATACAAAAATTGGTGGTACGATATATGCGGACCCGTTTATTACAGGCGAAGAGGAAATTTACGTTTCCTCTTTGGATGGGGGAATATATGTTTTTAGGTGATTTTATTTGATCTCACTAATACAAGGAGTCAACTATGCAAAATTAAATTTTTGTTTTGAGTGTGAGATAGCATAATCAATATTGAACTTCTCTTTCTTTCTCAACATTGCGTACAACGTTCGCAATAACTTGTGTACTACTGACATTATCGCTTTTTTGTACGGTATACCTTGCTGCCTTTTTCGTTCATAGTATGTTCGGAAATATTCGTTGTGAATCACTACACTCACTGCCATTAGCCATAGTATTCGTCTTAGGTGGGCATTGCCCCTTTTCGATATGTGTCCTTCTACTTTGCTTTTGCCTGATTGGGCAATGCTTGGATCGAGTCCACAATACGCAATGAGTTTTTTGTATGTACTAAATCTTGAGATATCTCCAACTTCTGCCAAGAAATGCATCGCGCTGTTTTCACCAATACCTGGTATTGACGTGAGTATCTCGATATCAAGGTTTATCGCACTACATTCGCAATATTCTTTCATCATCTTGTCGTGTTCTTCAAGCTGTTGCTGTAAAAATTGTAGTTCTTTGATATTTTGCACAAGAATCTTTTCTTTCATCGGCCAATATTGAGCAATCGAGTTATTAGCGAGTTCTTTAAGTTTTTGAGCATTAAGTTTTGTACTTCTGCCACGGTCTTTGGAAAAGAACACATCCAGATTACGAGCCTTTTGAATAGCCTTGGCAGAAGGGAAATGAGAAAGAAGATTGAGGATAGTGTCACTGTAGATATTGGTAACTCTTTCGAGTTCAGGGAAAAGAACGTTGAGCAGTTTTTCGATATTGCCTTTAACTTTTGCGATGCGGTGGATAATGTTTTCGCGTGCTCTGACAATATCACGAAGCTCAGAGTTGACAAAAGCAGAAGAAGGAATTTGATGTTGTAGGTAAAACAAAGCAGTAGCGATAATGCGAGCATCGATTTTGTCGGTTTTGGTCTTTCGAAGAGAAGCAAAGTTTTTAACAGTTAGAGGATTAAAAACAGCGCAAGCAAAGTCGTTGGAAGAAAGGAAAGCCAGAAGGTTGAGATGATAACAGCCAGTAGATTCCATAGCGATGATGATGGATTGTTTTGGGAAGGCAGAGAGTTTGTTTGCGAAGGAGGAAAAGCCTTGCTGGGACATATCGAAAGAAGATTCGAAGATGATGGAACTGGGATTAGAGATAGCGCAGACGTTGAACTTATCCTTGGAAACATCGATGCCGACGAAAACAGGGAAGTTATCCATGAAAAATCCTCCTTTCGAATGATGAGGGCAGGGAGCCTGCTGAACCAATCCTCCATGCTGACGAGGGCTGAAAGCCCAACCAACTAATCATGGTTAAAGGCAGGCAACAGACTCCTTAAATGGCTTAAAAGCCAAGGTGACATAAGTTGTCCTGCCCTCAATTTTTTTAAGCTAAATTATTTATACCATATTTTTATGTAGGAGGTGAATAATATGGAAAGAATAGATATCTATAGGATAGGGAGCTGGAAATGGATAATAACGAGCTTAGTTTTTTCAGTGGCTCTTGGATATTTTGTTTTCGGACCATATGGTGCGGGATTTAACAAAGAGATTGATAAGAACATCATAGATTCAGAGATCTGCCTTGGCAGAGAATATGTAGTGAAATGCTTTGAGTTAATTACGCAAGAAAGAGTTTCCAGGTTCGTATACTTACACGTCATAGATTCTTTTTTTGCTTTGAGTTATTCTATACTTCTTTGGTCAGTCCTTGTAAGGATATTCCTGATGAAGCTGAATCTTGGAAATTCATTTCTAACAGCTTTTGGATTATTCGGTGGAATGTTCGATATTCTGGAAAACATATCGCTTATAATCATGGCATTCTTAACACAACACAGCATTAATTTCAAAAGAGTTTGCATTGGACTCATGATTTTCACACCAGCGAAGTTCATCTTGCTTTTCTTAGCTGTTATACTAATTGTTGCTGGAATAACACTGATCGTAGTTAGAAAGGGGAAAGAGACGTGGAACTATTGACACTCAATCTGCACACATACCAAGAAATCGTATACAACGATGAAGATACGATTGAGGGTTTCTTGGAAAAGTATAAGTCCATTCAAAGAAAGATCGTCGAGCTAATTGCAAATGAAGATGTGGAAATATGTTTTTTCCAAGAAGCGGGTCAATATATGCATGAAGAACCAGATATTTTTTTACATGGAGTCGACATCAAGAAGAGCAACTATGTCAGAAGACTTGTTGAAATGCTTGCAGAATATGGGAAGATTTATCATTTTGTCTGGGACATGGCGCACTACGGGTTTGGTATATGGGAGGAAGGACTTGGCATCGTTTCAAAATTTCCAATCGTTGATTTTGAATCAAGATATGTTTCAAGAAATCAAGACGTAAACACATTTTACACAAGGAAAATCATCAGAGCAAGGATAGAGGACAAAGGTGGACCTATAGATCTGTATTCAGTGCACTTTAATTGGAAAGAAGCTGGATTTGAAGATGAATATGAAAACTTTGTTAGCTGGGTGGAAGAGATTGGAAACGAGAGATTCATAATAGCAGGTGATTTCAACGTTTCGTACGGTTCAGAAGAATATAAAATGGTGATGAAAAGGGAAATTCTTGGTTTGAGCGTCTTAGACTCTTGGATGGTTGCAAATCCAAATGAACCTGATAGACCTACATTTATTGGTGATAAGATAAGCGAAGAGAGTGCAAGGATAGATTACATTTTAGTTCCTGAAAATTTTTTAGTAAAGAGTGCGAGAATTGTTTTTGAAAGTGAAAGGGTATCGGATCACAAAGGGGTTTTGGTTGACGTAGAAATATCACAAAAATAGAAAACAAAAGGTGGACGAACGTCCACCTATTTTTTGAATTTCAAATTGTCTGTATCCACAGTATGACAGCTTTTTCTTTGCCCGGGTTTCTCATGTAGTGTACACAGTCGCCTGAGTAGTAAAAACACTCTCCTTCGTTCGCTCTGTACCTTTTTCCATCTATATATATGTCGACAGAGCCTTCTACAACGTATCCGAACTCGTCGCCGTCGTGATAGTCTTCTTTATCTGTCTGGGCTCCGGGTTCAAGTTCGACTATCTTTGCATCGAGCTCTTTGTCTTCCACAGCGTCCATCAGTATATCTATCTTTACTCCCTTTGGTAAATCGTATACAGGTACCCTTTCGTCTTTCTTGAATACGATCTTTTTCTGCTCTTCGGAAAAGAAATGTTTCAAATCTGTCCCAAGGACTCTGAGAATTCTCTCGAGAGTTTCAACAGATGGAGAAACTTTGTCACTTTCAAGCTGAGAGATAAAACTTCTCGACAGATCGCATCTATCGGCGAGTTCTTCTTGTGTATATCCTCTTGCGAGTCTAAGTCTTTTAAGTTTACTTCCCAATTTCATCAATTTACGGCTTCGGAGACACGCAACTTTAGTCGTGTGAGGAGATAGCCGCTTCCCTCCTTTCCAACATTATCGTCTTTGATTTCTCGAAATGTTTTAATTTGCTGTATTTCACACTATCGTGTATTCTTTCCCCTGAAAGACTTCTTATTACAAAATATCCACTACTTCTTGTTCCAGCTATGATTCCTATCTTCCCTTCGTATTCTATTTTGTCAAACCTTCTGAAACCGTATGATTGTTTGATTGTATTAACCGGTCTTATACCACCTTTGATTGGATTGACTTTATGCAATGACCTATTTTGTCTTCTGAAAAACTTACCAAAATACCATTCTTTCGCTCTCTTCTGAACTGTCCCTCCCCCTATGACATATGCATCATTTCGGTGCGTCTTTTCCAATCCAAACTCACTTCTCTTTGCTTTGGTGATACTACCGTATGTAACTCTGACATCCTCGTACAGTTCCTTTAGCTCATTAACTATATGCCAACCTATCGTCGATACGTGACTCGCATCTTTGAGAATCCTTACCTTCTCTATCTTGCTCTTTGGTATCTTCAACCTGCCCTCATGTATTGCTTTGTGCTCTTGTGCTGTTAAGACTATCAGGTTTGAAGGATTGTCCGTCCCACCTCCGCTTCTTGGAACTATATGGTGAACTTCCAAAACTCCTTTTTTGCCAGATACCTCCGATTTATATCCTGCTCGCCATAGACAATATTCTCTCACATCCCAAAAACCTTTCTGCACTCCATTTTGATATTCTTCTCCTTGGATATCTGGATTTAATATCTTTTGGGTATCAAACGGTGCAACTTCTACGATAACCTTTGATATCGGCAGTATCTTGCTGAGCATGTTGACTATTCTAATATGTGCATCTACTTTTCACCTTAGACTTGGTGCAAGCCATCCTTCTGGTTTACGCCTATTCAAAAATCTTGCTTTTCTGTACCTCGTCTTGCGATACCTTCTTAACTGTCTGTATTCTCTTCTTTCGCACAATAAGTCTTTGATGTCAGTTCTGAGTTCTATCTCCGATGAAAATACTTCTTTCTTATCTGTTATGGCTGAGACACCGACTGTTTTTGAACCAATGTCGATGCCAACTGTTACTGGCTGTACATATGTGGTTGTATCATACAAAAGCTGAATTGTGAAAGGCTCTCTTTTGACAACTTTCGCAAGTCCTTGTTTTAAAAGTCTTCTTACTTTTCCATGCCTTTTAGTTGGCACGAGAGGTTTCCCCTGTTGAGAAATAGCATACACCATATGGTGTAAGCCTCCTTGCGGAGTTAGGAGCTCATCGCCAATGTTAGATGGGCTTGTCATGTCTGCCACACTGTCCCTACCCCTCAGGACTGTTTAATGACAGACGACAGAGCATGGAACTTGAGCAGCATTCCATGGTGTCATGACCCATCTAACGTAGCCAAGAAGCCTATTGGCTTTGGCTGAGGCTAGTCAACGAGGGCTTCAAGCCCGCCACTTCAGTGGTGGGGCGTTGACGATTTCACCTCAAGCCACATATGAGTATCTTGTTAATATATTTTCTCACCTATTTTATCACAACAGCTTTGAAAAATCAAAAACGGCAGGACTTGCCTGCCGCCTTTAAGTTCAATTTTCTTTAGTCTTCTCCGATGTACTTTCTGACAAAGTTTGGAAGTGCAAATGCCGCTTTGTGAATTTCTTCGTTATAGTACCTCAAAGGTTCTTTGAAGTTCCTAACTTTTTCAGGATTAAAGTCTTTTATTGGATCAATTCCGGTTTTCGAAGCGAATGTGTACGACCACATTCCGCCGGGGTAAGTTGGCATGAAGCCTAAGTACATCTTTGCAAGCGGGAAATTTGCCTTAATTCTCTTGTAGGCTGTTGTGCCCCATTCCCAGTCGTAAGTCATACCTTCTGTCTGGGCACACAAGATACCATCTTCTTTGAGTGCTTCATTACAAGCCTTGTAGAATTCAAGAGTGAAGAGGTGTCCGCCTTCACCAGCTGTTGGGTCTGTCGAGTCGATTATTATCACGTCGAATTCGTTCTTGAACTGCCTTACGAATTTAGCACCATCTTCGTAGACAAGCTCAACCCTTGGGTCGCTGAGTTTGTTTGACGTGTATGGCAGATATTCGATAGCTGCCTTGACAACCAACTCGTCTATTTCGCACATTACGGCTTTTTCTACGGAAGGGTGTTTCAAAACTTCCCTTATGCTTCCTCCGTCGCCACCGCCGATGACAAGGACCTTTTTTGGATTTGGGTGCATGAACATCGGTACATGCACAAGCATTTCGTGGTACATGAATTCGTCTATTTCTGTAGTCATCGTTATTCCATCAAGAGAGAATACTCTACCATAGAATGGACTTTCAAATATATCGATCCTCTGGAATGGGCTTTGCGCTGAGTAAAGCCATCTATTAACCCTCATGAATAATCCGCCAGGATCTTTTGAATACCATTCCATATATATACTGTGCCTACCTGTTTTAAGTTCCTTTTCTTCCATAGGCATTCCCTCCTTCTCAGATTAATTTAATCGGTTCGGATTTTGGGTTTGCAATTACAAGCTTACTGCTATCTTTTCTTCTTCGATTACAGTCTTGTGCGGTGCGTTTTCGGGGATGCCTACTTCGTCGTATCTTCCTCTTACGTGTTCAACTACATGAGCTCTTTGTGATCTGAATACCTTTTTGAGATAGCTAAATGCTTTCCATGGGTCAACGTGGTCACCGCAGGTAAATAGGTCAACAGCTGCATAACCGTACTCTGGCCATGTGTGAATTGTTAAGTGCGACTCGCTTATTATGACCACACCGCTCACTCCGTAGGGGAGGAACCGGTGAAAAGAAGAGTTAACTATTGTGGCACCAGTCTCGTATGCTGCTTGTTTCATGTGAAACTCGATACCATCGATGCTGTCAAGTATTTCCTTGTCACAGTCGTAGAATTCGGCTATGATATGTCTTCCCAAGCTTTTCATGGTAATCCCTCCCCATGTAAGATTTTTGTTCATGTTCTAAAAGCTCGTCAGTAAATGAATTTCGTTATTGCGGTTTATGTTCACTTAAGTAGACCAGACATTTCCATATAAGTCGGCATGTTCAGTTAAGTGAACATAAACCGTCAGTATTACGGACAATATTATATACCCCATGTTTCAGTTTTTTGGTTACTGATATGTAACACTTTTACTAATTTTTCTGTCGGTTTTTGCTTAGTTTAAATCTAATAGAGTATAATAATTTGCCCTGAAAAAAGAATAGCTAATACAGCATATAAGACCGAAAGGAGTGTTGAGAAGGTGGAACGAAAGGAAAGGCAAGGCATGATTTTTACTACGCTATTTATAACAGGTATTGTTGTTTCGAATGTTATCGCAGCGAAGGTTGTTAAGTTTGGTGTTTTCCTATTTCCAGCATCGATTATAAGTTATACATTCACATTCATAATTGCAAACATGGTCTCTGACGTGATTGGAAAGGAACGTTCAAAGTTCCTTGTTTGGATGGGATTCTTAGCACAAGCGACTGCAAGTGGATTGATTTTGCTCGGGCTCTTCATGCCTGCTGCTTCTGTCGACAGGGGAGAGGCTTACAGGATAATCTTGGGAATGAACTGGAGATTCACACTTGCGAGTTTAGCGGCGTATGGAACTTCACAATTCATGAATTATTACATATTCAATTCTAAGAGATTTAAGAGTGCAGCAGTAGCAAATCTTGTTTCAGTCCTCGTTGCTCAATTCTTTGATACAGTTGTTTTCACGCTTGTTGCGTTCCTCGGAGTGTACAATCAATTGATCTCTATGGTATTGTCTCAGTACGTAATAAAGATTATAATAGTATTAGTTGCAAATCCTGTTTTTATGCTCACCAAAAAGATGAAAGGGTGATTTGTTGTACTTTTTTGAAACGTACGGTTTTGATGGATTGAAGAACATGGGTATAGATGTTGCTTTAGGAGTGTTCTCTGAAAAATTAAACGATGTCATATTGCGCTTTTACACTTGGAAAGTTCCAACACTTTCTTTGGGAAAGCATCAAAATTCCGATGATATAGATGTGGACTATCTTAAAGAGAATAATTTTGATTTGGTTAGAAGACCTTCTGGCGGAAGGGCTGTACTACACTGGGATGAATTGACGTACTCTGTTGTAGTGCCAAGGAATCACGAGCTTTTCGAAACAAGTGTCCTCGAACTGTATAATCTGATTTCAAGGCTACTAATAGAAGGTTTGAGGCGCTTAGGGTATCCAGTTGAATTAACAGAGGGCAAAAAGAAAGCATCAACACATGTCTGCTTCCAAGTTCCATCGACGTACGAAATAACTATGAATGGTGTAAAGGTTGTTGGCAGCGCTCAGACAAGGACCCAGGATTACATCTTGCAACACGGCTCAATAGTTCTGATACCGCACGATGAGGTTAAGCACTGCTTCAAAAGTACGAAGAACTTGGATATACCTTTGATAGGTCTGTATGATTATCAGCACAAACCGATAGAAGAAATCGCAGAAAGCATAAGGTTGTCGTTTGAGTCTCGTTTTGGAAAGGCAAAGACACTTAGCAAAGAGATGATAAATGAAGTTATGGACAACTCGGAAAATCTGATTGAAAACTTTATAGTAAATGTTGGGAAGTGATAGTATCGCGGGTATTCTGTACATTGTCGGTACACCGATCGGCAATTTGAAGGATATAACATTAAGGGCTTTGGAAGTGTTGAAAGATGCCGATTTGATACTTTCTGAAGACACGAGAAGGACTCATAATCTTCTAACACACTACGGAATATCTAAACCGCTGGAGTCTTTCAACGAGCATAATTCACATAAGAAGGTTGATAAGGTTATAGAGCTGCTAAAACAAGGAAAAAATATTGCCCAAGTATCAGATGCAGGAATGCCTGTGGTTTCGGACCCGGGAGCTATACTAATCAAAAAGTGCCATGAAGAAGGAATCACTGTTCAAGTAATTCCGGGACCGAGTGCATTGACAAGCGCTGTTGCGCTCAGCGGGTTTATGGGTACGCACTTCTACTTCATCGGATTCATGCCGAAAGACAAGAACAGAAGAAGGCTTTTGCGAAAGATAAAAGATAATGAATTGATAGAAAGATTCGTTTTTTTCGAAAGCCCTGAAAGGCTTAGAAAAACGCTTGATGATATACTGAAGATTTTGGGAGACTGCGAGGTTTTCATCGCAAGAGAGTTGACAAAACTACACGAAGAGAGCTTCAGAGGTACAGTGACGAGCGCACTCGAACATTTTAAAGATGTCAAAGGAGAATTGACCGTTGTTGTTCAGAAAGTAGAGGGTCAAGAGAATCCAGAAGAGTCAAAAGCTATTGAATGATGCAGGTGGAAAAAGTATGTTGAAAATCGAGACAGGTGAGCTTAGAGGGAGAGCAATAGAAACTGTTCCTGATCCAAGGACGCGGTATTCTTCGGCGATTCTTAGAAGAAGTCTTGCAAATATGGTTGATTTCCAAGGGAAAGTGTGTGCTGACATATGTGCAGGGAGCGGTTCTGTTGGGTTTGAGATGATAAGCAACGGTGCAGCGCATGTGACATTTGTTGATACTTCAAAATTATCTGTGGCAACGATTAAAAAGAATGCTATCAACCTTGGAGTTGAAAATAAAGTTGATATAAAGAAGATAGACGCACGCCGGTTTTTGGAAACACATGCCGGCGTTTTTGACATTATTTACTCTGATCCGCCTTACGAGCTGGGAATAGTACGCGATATACTCGAACGTGTTCATGCAATAATGGACGTGAATTCAATGTTTATCCTTCAGTGCTCTAAGAGAGAAAGACCTAAAGAAAGCGAGATAAGTAATTTAAGAATCATAAAAGAAAAGGATTACGGCGATACGCTCTTGCTATTTTTCGAAAGGTTATAATTTTCAGCTTTTTGTGGTATAATTGTCTGGGGGTGTTGGTATGCAAATTTCATTCGCAAAGAAAGAACGTGAAGTTATTGCAAAGCTTGGAGAACTTTCAAGAAAAACAGTAGAAGCGACTTCTACTCTTAGAAGTTTTTTCGACTGTTATTTCAAAAACGAGTGTGATCAGAAGCAGAATTTTTTTAAAGACATAAAACGTATTGAGCATGAAGCTGATGAAATAAGGCGCGGGATTATATCTGATATATACAAAGGTCTATTTCTTCCGGATATGAGAGAAGTTATACACTCTCTTACCGAAGGTATAGATAAAATAGTCAACAAGTGCGAATCGGTAAGCAAAATTGTGGACTACCAACACCCGAATGTTCCAGAGCACCTTAAAGAGAAGATTATAGGACAACTTGATTGTGCAGTCAGCGCAGCGCAAGCTTTCGTTACTGCCGTCGAAAAGCTATTTGACAACATCGACGAAGTCCAGCATTATGTAATTGAGGTTGAAAGGTTTGAACACAATGAAGACGTAATCGAAGAAGAAGTTTTGAGGGATATATTCTCTTTGCAGATAACTTTGGCTGAAAAGATGCAGTTGAAGGAGCTCGTTATCAACGTTGGTGATATAGTCGATAGAACAGAAGATGCCTCGGATATATTGGAGGTATTGCTATTAAAACTCGCTTATTGATATTCTGTTTATCTTTATTTGCTATCGCTTTTACTTCAATTACTTACGGTGCAAAATATTATGTTTACTATAACTCACTTGTTCCGATCTACATATCATTAACGAAAATAGAGCCATTTTTTGAATACAGCAAAGTTGTAGAATACGATTGGGAGAGACCACAAGCTAAGATTTACGAGATAAGGAAACCGAAAAATGATGCACCTTCGGTACTGTTGATTCATGGAATTGATCCAAACGAGATATATGGGACGTGGACACGTTACAAAGCTATCTTCCGAGATTCTTGGACGAAAATATTGCCTGAAGACTATGGATTGTATTTTTTTATTTATCCCTCGTTGGACATACCATTAGAAGAAAGTGCAGATGCACTTGTCAGGGAAATTGAAAATATTTCCAAGAAGTTCGAAGAGAATTATGATAATGCGAGCGTTCGTTTCAATATATATGCCCACAGCATGGGCGGTTTACTTTTAAGATACGCATTACAAGAAGATGAATTCAAAAAACATGTAAACAAAATCATCTTTGCTGGTACACCGCATATCGGATCTCCTTTGGCAAATTTCATAGTCATGAACAAGAGTTTGCTTAAGCTCAGGAAAGACTGGGGATTTATAAAGAACGTGCTCATAGCTTCAAACATTTCGGGTGGATATACGTACGCACCGAATTATAGATATTTAATGTATGGTTCGAGATATCCAGAAGTACCAAATGATGTTGAATTTCTAAATTTTGCAGCTGTGATAACCCAAAAAGCTGATGTGATGTTTGAAAACCTTGTGACAACCGAAATGTTCTCAACGACAGGACTTCTATTTTTGAAATCGGTCACAGATATTTTATTTTCAGATAAGCAATTCACCGATAATGATGGAATGGTTCCAATTGAAAGCGCAACTTATTATGGAAAATGCGAGATTTTTAGAGGTTTCGACCATGCAGATCTCGTTATGAGTGATATAATAATCAAGAAGGCGATTGAATACTTTTATGGAGAAAAAGTTAAGTAACTCGGCAGGTGATAAGATGAGAGATATAAGAAAACTTCTAACAGCTTTTGTAGTTTTAGTGATCATTTTAATTCTTTCATCGTGCTCTATACCGTTCATTCCAGAAGTTCCTCCATCGAGCTATTCGTTAGAAGCGGCGGTCAACGTTCTTAGTAACAAGTACACACTGCTTGAGAGCGGTTGGATTAACGGTTTTGGAGATATTCAACTCGGAGATGGTCGTTTTGCTATTTTCGACGGTGTTGATGGATTTTTCATGCTATTCAAATACGAAAGTAATGAAGAAGCGAAAGAAAATTGGAACAAGATAACGAAAAAGTACGGTAATCCTTTGAAGATCAAGTACATGAAAGTAAACATGGGCGACTATGGAGTTTTCACTGTAAGGCTTGAGAGTACTGATCTGTACGCTTGGTTCAAAGAAAATTGGCTTATAGTTGTTACTGGTGACAAGATTGAAGGGTTTGTAAGGGATGTTAATGAAATATACAATACGGTAAAAAGGTAGGACAAATTGCAATATGAGTAAAGATAAATCTATCGATTATACAATAATAGGCGTTGACGAAGCTGGAAGAGGACCGCTCTTTGGACCTGTTGTTGCAGCGGCGGTTTTTCTCGATGATGATGTTTATATAGAAGGCATAGATGACAGTAAGAAGCTGTCCGAGAAAAAAAGAAACGAACTATACGAGATAATTTTTTCAAAAGCGAAGTTTGGAATAGGATTGGCAACACCAGAAGAAATTGATCTGTACAACATATTCCACGCAACGGAACTTGCTATGAACAGGGCACTTGAATTGCTTAGTCAATTTGTTGAAATAAAAAATGTCTTTGTTGACGGTAAGAATTTGAAATTGAACTATCCGGCAACTTGCATCGTGAAAGGCGATGGCGAAATTTATCAAATCTCCACTGCATCGATTCTGGCAAAAGTAACAAGGGACAAGATAATAAAGAAATTCGATTTGCAATTTCCACAATACAAGTTATCGGTACACAAAGGCTATCCAACAGAAGAACACATTGAATTGCTGAAAATTTACGGTCCAACACCTTTTCACAGATTAACTTTTGAACCGGTTACTCAGATATTATCGATAGAGCTTTTAGATTCATGGCTAAGAGAAGGTCTTATATCAGAAGAAAGATACAAGAAAGTTTCGAGTCTTTTGGAGGTGGATCTCTTTGGGAATCTCAGAAAACATCGAACACATCGAAAAAACAAATGATAAATTGAATCTTGAAGAAAAAATTCTCGACAAGGGTTTTGTAAGGCTTGTAGATATGATGGGGGATGATTACGCAGCGGTTAAAGCCGCTCGAGTTTCGTATGGTCAAGGGTTGAAAACACCCGAACGCGACAAGGCACTAATTATGTATCTCATGGAACACGGGCACGAGACACCTTTTGAACATATAGTCTTTACATTTCACGTTAAAGCACCGCTTTTCGTTGCAAGGCAGTGGTTTAGGCACAGGATTGGTTCATTTAACGAGATAAGCCAGAGGTATACGGAAATAAAAGAGGAAGAATTTTACATACCTGAAAACATAAGAATTAACGTTCCTGAGGACAGGCAAAAGGCGATAGTTGTTGATGACACAGAACTTCTTGAGAAAGTTAAGGAAGCAATGGTGAAGACCTTCGAGGAGGCTTATCACACTTACAAAGAATTGCTCAACATGGGTGTTGCAAGAGAACTTGCACGTATCGTTCTACCTCTTTCAACTTACACGCAGTTTTATTGGACGGTTAACGCGAGAAGTTTGATGAATTTCTTGAGTTTGCGAGCGGATTCTCACGCCCAGTGGGAAATAGAGCAGTACGCCATAGCTATTGCGAAGATGTTTAAAGCAACTTGCCCGTGGACCTACGAGGCATTTGTAAAATACGCCTACCGAGGTGATATCCTTGAAGCTTAGAGAAATACTTGAAATAGTAGAAGGAAAAGTAATTGCACCAGAGGATGCCGATTTGAACATAGAAATCAGTAAAGTTGCAGCCTCTGACTTGATGAGCGACGTGCTCGCACTTACAGAACCCGGTTCACTGCTTGTAACAGGGCTTGCAACACCGCAATGTGTGAGGACAGCGGGGGTTGTCGGCATTCCTGTTGTTATCATTGTGCGCAACAGGGACATAATGCCTGAAACATTGAAAGCCGCAGAAACGGCTGGTGTTGTGCTTTGCGTAACGAAAAAAGGCATGTACGAAGTCTGCGGGTTGCTGTACACCGCAGGACTTCAACCTGTCTTTAACCAAGGATAATAACTGCTATTGGTGGAAGGTGGGGACATATGATTCTGAATTTAGAACCGCTTTATTCATCAATTGTTGAAGATATAAAACAACGTGTGGCAAGGTTACCGAGAACACCGAAGCTGGTAGCTGTCACTTGCCAGCCAGAACCTTCAACGCTGAGTTATCTGAGAAGTCAGGAAAAACAGGCTAAAAGATTTGGTATTGAATTTGCGGTATATGAGGCACCGAAAGCGTCGGATTTGAAATTGCTTTTGCCTAAGTTATCAGCTGATGACTCTATCAACGGAATCTTTCTCACACATCCACTACCGCCGGAGATTTCTGAAATCGAGGCGATTTCTTTAATCTCTCCGGACAAAGACGTTGAGGGCAGGCATCCAGCGAACCTTGGAAAAATAATGTACGATAGCCCCATCTTTCCGCCATGTACTGCAGAGGCTGTGTTAAGAATAATAAAATATCTTGGAGATCCAACCGGAAAGAGAATTTCCGTTATAGGCAGAAGTGTTACCGTTGGAAAACCGCTTGCACTTCTTTTGTTGCAAAAGGGTATTGACGCAACGGTAACTGTATGTCATTCAAGGACCAAGAATATAGCTGAAATAACGCGCGAATCGGATATTGTGGTTGTTGCCATAGGAAGAGCGAAGGCCCTCAACAAAGATTATTTCAAGCCTGGAACAACTGTCATAGATGTGGGTATAAACGTTGAGAACGACGAAATTTTTGGAGACGTGGACCCCAGTGTCGCCGAGATATGTGACTTAACGCCTGTTCCGGGTGGAGTCGGGAGGATCACAACACTGGTTCTTATGGAGCATACAGTAAAAGCAGTTGAAATAGCAAGGAACATTTTATAAAAAGATAAAAACATATCAACCCTTAGGAGGTGTGTACGAGTGAAACTTATATTCGCAGGAGCGCCAGATGCAGGAGCAACAACAGGAACAGCTACACCAACAAGTACTTCTGGAGCATTGATGCAGATGCTCATCATGCTACTTATCTTTTTTGCGATGATGTATTTCTTGGTGATACTGCCGCAGAGAAGAAGAGAAAAGGAATTCAAACAAATGATCGAGAGCTTGAAAAAAGGTGATACTATAATCACAACTGGTGGTGTGGTTGGCAAGATAGTTGATATCAAGAAAGACGTAATCAAGATCAAAAGTGCAAATTCAACTGAGCTTGAAATTCATAAGGCTTACATAGCTAAGGTAATTAAAGAGAAAGAGGAAGCCAAAGAAGAAGTAAAAGAAGATTCCAAAGAATAAGTAGCGGGGGAGGGTTTCGGAATGCGGAGTGATCGCATAAGACTTATCATCTCATTGGCACTACTTGTAGCAGCTGTTGTAGCCATGTTGCTGCCCGGTGGAAGACCGGCAAGTGGTTTTGCGAAGTTTTTCAGTCGCATCAAACTTGGTCTTGACTTAAGCGGTGGAGTAAGGCTCGAGTACAAGGTTGATATTGAAAAAGGTACGGAAAATCCAAGTGCGGTAGTTGATGATGTTTGGACGGTTTTGAGAAACAGGCTTGACTCAGCAGGATACACTGAAGCGGTGGTAAAGAAAAGTTTCAGAGAAAACAATTCTTTTGTGATTATAGAAATCCCAGATGCAACGGATACGTCAAGAGCAGAAAAGCTAGTTGGTTCAACTGGTGTGCTCTGGTTTGGTCAATCGATTGACGAAAGAACGTACGACCCAACGACAAACCCAGACGATGTGAATCTTGCGTTAAGAGAAAACGCCGAATGGTATCAGAGCAAAGATGGAAAGACTTGGTACTTGATCAAGAAAGAAATTAACAACAGGAAAGATCTTGTACTCTCAGGTCCAAGAATTGTCGAGGCGGTACCAACAATAGATCAAAAAGGTGTTGCAAATTACGTAGTTTCTTTCACGCTTGACAGACAATTTGTCGAACTTTTCAAAAATATCACAAAGGAACTTTACGTACCTGAACAGGTTCTTAATAGCGGTACAACGCAGTATCAACTTGCACTTAAGAAGAGACTTGCAATAGTTCTTGATGATAAAGTTCAGTTTGTTGGATTTGTCGTCAGTCCAATCGAAGATGGAAAAGGACAAATTAGAGGAAACTTCACTTTCGATGAAGCAAAGGAACTGGCCGCAATACTTAGAAGTGGTGCACTCCCGGCAAGGTTGGAAAAAACGACAGCCAATCTTGTTTCACCAACTCTTGGTAAAGATGTCCTCAATCAATCACTCAATGCAGGTATAATAGGTGCAATACTTGTCATACTCTACATGCTTATCATTTACGGAGTTATGGGATTTGTTGCTGTTATCGGTATATTCTATGCACTGATAATAATTTTTGGATTCCTTGCCGGAACTGGTGCAATACTCACGTTGCCAGGTATTGCAGGTATAATCTTCACAATAGGTACTCTCGTTGATGGTAATATAATCATCTACGAAAGGATCAAAGAAGAAGTTAGAAGCGGAAAGACTATAAAGGCAGCGATAGAAATGGCATTTTCAAGATCTTTCTGGACGCTATTTGATGCAAACCTTACAACTATAATTGCTGCACTTTTCCTCTACTACTTCGGTACTGGTACAATCAAAGGATTTGCTATAACAACGATCGTTGGTATCTTTGCAGCAATGTTCATGAACCTCGTATTCAGCAAATTCTTGCTCGATGCAATGTCTGGGGCTATCAGAGTTAGAAAAGCAGGGGGTGCAAAATAATGAAACTCGATTTCGTTGGAAAAAGATATTACTTCATTGCGCTTTCCGCAGTATTAATAGTTATTTCAATCATAAGCATATTCACCAAAGGATTCAATGTTGGCTTGGAATTCATAGGTGGAAGCGAAGTTGTAGTTAAGACTTCGCAAGATATGAAAATTGCAGATGTCAGGGCAAAGATTTCTGACTTAGCTCCAGAATTCAACAACGCAAGAGTTCTTGAAGTAAAAGCTCTTGGACAAGAAGAGGAAAAGACATTTTCAATCGTTGTTGCACCAAAGGATGAAAAAGGTAATCTGAGAACGTACAATGCTGATGAAAAGGCAACATTGTCGAAAGCAATAGAAGAAAGACTCGGCGGTAAAGTCGTTTCATTTACAGAAGTCAGCGGAGACGCGGCGAACGAAATCAAGAACCTCACTTGGAAAGCAGTGGTATTCACACTCCTCGGAATTCTTATATACGTAGCTTTGAGATTTAAATTCGCATTTGGTATAGGTGCAATTTTGGCACTTATCCACGACGTCGTGATAACACTCGGCTTCTACTCGATTTTCGGCATAGAAATGAACATTGCGGCGATTGCAGCTGTTTTGACACTCGTAGGATACTCTGTCAACGATACGATTATAGTATTCGATAGGATCAGGGAATTCGGAAGGAAATTCAAAGGTAGAGAAATGGCAAGTGTTGTTAACGACAGTATAAACTCTGTTATATTTAGAACAATAAACACATCTTTAACAACGTTCTTTGTCATACTGATGTTGCTCTTGCTCTCAACTGGTAGCATAAAGTCATTTGCATTTGGAATGACGATAGGCGTGGTTGTCGGAACGTACTCATCGATATTCATCGCTTCACCGATAGTAATAAAATGGGTTAAGTCTCTATAATTGGGTGACTATATGGATACGGGGGCATGTTGACCGCGTGCCCCCTTTTTGTAATAATAAAATTCGACAACGGAGGTGGGATTTTGGCTATACTATTTTCATCAATATTGGCGGGAACTATTTTGATAGTTTACCTAACTTTAAACGTGCTCGACAAGAGTCCAGGAAACGAAAAGACAGAGAAGATATCAAGAATCATTCAACGTGGTGCGAAGTCGTTTTTGTTTCAAGAGTACACAATCTTCTTCCCAATAGTCTTCTTGCTCTCACTTCTCTTTGGATTTTCATCCGGTTGGGTGAATGCAATTTCTTTCATTATAGGGTCTTCGTTCTCTGTTTTGGCAGGATTCTTTGGAATGCTTATCGCCACAAAATCTAACGCGAGAACTGCCTGGGGTGCTACAAAGGGAATAGGAGAGGCGCTCGACATAGCCTTCTCTGGCGGTGCAGTTATGGGGCTCATTGTATCGGTCCTCGGACTTGCAGGTCTCGGGATAGTGTATCTATTGTTTGGTCTCCAAGCGGTAAGTTATTATTCACTTGGAGCGTCCTTTGTTGCGCTCTTTGCCAGAGTTGGTGGCGGTATCTATACCAAAGCGGCAGATGTTGGTGCTGACATTGTTGGAAAGGTTGAATCGAACCTTCCGGAAGACGACCCGAGAAACCCCGCAGTTATCGCTGACAACGTGGGTGATAACGTTGGAGACGTTGCTGGCATGGGTGCAGACCTTTACGAATCGTACGTTGGTTCAATATTCTCCGCGATATCTCTTGGATATGCACTCTTTGGAGCGAGTGGAATAACGAGCACGCTTTACATAATCTCTTTTGGACTGATTTCGTCGATACTTGCGATAATACTGGTTAAAGTCTTATCAAGGCTCAACACAGAACCAGCGCTCGCTTTAAGAAGCGGTACAATTGCTTCGAGCGTAATCTTTTTGGCGTTTTCGCTTTCATATGCAATCATGGATAAGAACATGAACCTATTCTGGACAGTTTTAGTTGGTAACATCGTGGGCGTGTCAATAGGGCTCATCACTGAATGGTACACATCCGGAAAGAAAGTTGAGAAATTAGCACACTCAGCAGCGATGGGACCTGCCAACGTTATCATCAGCGGTACAGCGCTTGGAATGGAATCGACAGCGGTGATAACCATTCTCATAGCGGTTGGAACACTTATTTCACACAAATTAGGCGGACTGTACGGAATAGCGATGGCTGGGGTCGGTATGCTTGCTACACTTGCGATGAACCTTTCAGTCGATGCTTATGGACCTATTGCAGACAATGCTGGTGGAGTAGCTCAAATGGCAGGATTGGAAAAAGGCGTAAGAGATATTACCGACAAACTCGACGCACTTGGGAACACAACCGCGGCTATGGGAAAAGGTTTTGCGATAGGTTCAGCAGCACTTACAGCTATAGCCTTGTTCGCAAACTTTGGTTCTATTGCACACATTCAACAGATACAGCTGCAAGACCCAAAGATGTTCATCGGTGCTCTGATAGGTGCAATGCTTACGTTCTTCTTCTCAGCGCTTGCAATGAACGCAGTTGGCGATGCTGCAAACGATATGGTTGAGGAAATAAGAAGACAGATCAGAGAGATGCCTGGAATACTTGCCGGCGCGACAGAACCTGACTATGGAAGCTGTATAAAAATCGCCACAAAAGGTGCACTTAAACGAATGGTCTTACCATCAGTGCTTGCAATTGCTTCACCGATTATCTTGATGCTAGGTCTTGGCGTTCAATCGGTAGCTGGATTGTTGATAGGCTCAACCGTAACAGGCGTTGCGCTCGCTATATTCATGGCAAATTCAGGAGGAGCTTGGGACAACGCTAAGAAGTACGTTGAAGAAGGACACCTCGGTGGTAAGGGATCATTCGCACATAAGGCAACCGTTGTTGGCGATACAGTTGGCGACCCTTACAAAGACACTGCTGGTCCAGCACTTAATATACTTATAAAATTGATGGCAATTACATCGATAGTATTTTACTCAATTGTGGGGAGGTGGATTCAATGAGACGTGTGGGAGTACTTTCAGTTGGAAACGACTGCCCGGGTATAAACGCAGCGATAAGGTCAGTTGTTGTCAACGCTATAGAGAAAGAAGTCGAAGTCATGGGTATCAAAGATGGCTTTGAAGGTTTATTGAATGATAAGGTTGACATACTTGTAAGAAACAACGTTTCAGGTATACTTCACCAGGGCGGTACAATACTCGGCACCTCTTTATTCATTCCAGAGAGCGATGAAGATTTGACAGCAATAAAGAACAAAACGATACAATACGGAATTACGGGATATATCATCCTTGGCGGAAGGAATGCTGTCAGAGCAGCTTTAAATTTGCAAAAATACGGAATACCATCAATAATAGTTCCTGCAACGATAGACAACGACCTTTCATTTACAGATTTTTCAATAGGATTCATAACAGCACTTGAGCACGTAACACAAGCACTCGACATAATCCACTCGACAGCGGAATCGCACCATAGAGTCATGATAGTCAAGACGATGGGTGCACCGGGTGGATGGCTCGCCACATTTGGAGGATTGGCAGGCGGTGCAGATTTTGTCATCACGAGCTCCGATGTGCTTAATCCAAAAGAATTGGTTCAAACTATACAGCATAGGTATGAGAGTGGAAAACGATTCTCGCTTGTCGTTGTCGAAGATGGTGTAAAGCTTCCAGATGAGATAATCGACGAATGTAAATGCTCGAATGAAAGTGATCCGGCAGAAGTCGTTGGGCTTTACATAGGTAGGAAACTGAATCTTGAATGGAGATATACAAACCTTGGATACATCCAAAGAGGAGGAACACCTGCTGCAATAGACAGGATAATTGCAACCCAGATGAGTGCAAGAGCGGTTGAACTCGTCAAAATGGGTAAATTCTACCATGCAGTTGGTGTAAAGGGATTCATCGTCACAGAAGTGCCGTACAGCGATACACTACTTAACGTAAGGCCAGTAGATTTCTACATCAAACAACTTGCAAAATTGTTCTATTAATATTTAATATTAATTCTTGGAAAACCTGAAAAAGTCGGTGTGAAAAAGACACCGACTTTTTTTATTATGACAATTATGAGAAAAGAAAATGAGCGTAATAAAGAGAAATAAAAAGAAAGACAACATTTGAAAGACTATCATGTGCTTATTCTGTACGTATCGATTTTGTTATTATATTTTTAACATGATATAATGAAATTAGTTTTCGGTAACGTTACCAATAACAAAAAACGGTGACAATTGAGATGTAAGTCTTAAATAACAAAGGGGGTTGCTATATGGCTGAAAGATTGCCGTTGTGGAAGAAGTGGATGTACGCACTCGGTCAGCTTGGATGGTCACTCACAAGCTTTGCGATTGGAAACGCACTTGTTTATTTTTACATGCCGCCCGAGGGGGTGAATTTTACGCAGTTTATTCAAAAGGGTATAGTATTCGCAGGACTCACGATAGTTGGATTAGCGCTTGGCGCATCGAGGCTTTTCGACGCTATCACGGATCCTCTCGTTGCGACTTTGTCTGATAGGAGCAAACTGAAACTCGGTAGAAGAAGAGGCTATTTGGCAATAAGCGTATTACCTTTCGCCGTTCTTTCTTTTCTGCCGTTCTTGCCACCATCGAACAATTATTTAATAAACACGATCTGGCTCTTTTCTACAGTAATAGCTTTTTACTGGTTCATGACAATGTATGTTACACCGTTTTTTGCATGGATGAGTGAGCTTGGGCACACGCCAGATGAAAGGCTCGGACTGAGCACGATGATTTCTGTTACGTGGGCAATAGGGTACGTTATAGGAACGCAGATATACCTATTCCAAACCATCTTAGAAAAAGCTGGTTTTGAACCACTAAAAGCATTCCAGACAGTTACAATAGCTTACGGTGTTGTAGGTTTTATCTTCATGCTGCTACCAATAATATTTATAGACGAGAGAAAATACTGTGAGGCACATACAGTAAACGAAGGTGGACTTGAAGCGATCAAAACAGCATTAAAGGATAAACCGTTCTTTATATTTGTCCTCCAAGACCTGCTCTACTGGGTCGGATTAACCGGCATAAGCCTTGGACTTGTTTACTACATAACAGTTCTACTAAAATTGCCAAAAGAACACGCTTCACAAGTTCAGCTCATAATGTTTTTGCTTTCGTTCCTGTTCTATGCACCTGTGAATATTCTTGCGAAAAAACTTGGTAAAAAAAGACTGCTAATGGTTGGATTCATAATATTTGCTATAAACTTCGGATTTACTTCAATGCTTGGAAGACTGGCATTATCACCGGTTGCGCAAAGCTACATCGTCGCAGTCCTCGCAGCGATACCGTTAGCCATATTCGGAATACTTCCAAATGCAATGGTTGCCGATATAGCTGAAGCCCATGGAAAGAGAACTGGAAATTACAAGGCAGCAGTTTTCTTTGGCGCAAGGACATTCGTGCAGAAGATGGGCCAAACAGTTGCAGGTCTTATATTCCCTTCGCTATTCATACTCGGCTCAAATGAAGTTAATGAAGTTGGACTAAGAGTAAGTGCGATAGTTTCACTTGCCCTGATGATACTCGGATATGTTCTGTTGCTCTTCTATGATGAAAAATTTATATTGAAGCATCTCCAAACAGTACATAGTGAATAAGTCTAAAAAGTTTCTTTCATTAAATAGAACCGAGGCAGAAAGCCTCGGTTGTTTTTTTGCCTTTTGAAAACCTCAACAAGACTTAAGACTTTCAGCAATCGTGAAAATAATAACAACAAGATATTGACAGTATAATGAGTATGTATTAAAATATTAATGGAACGTGAAATATATCACAAAGTTAGTTATTTAATACTAAGTATAGCTTATTCCAATCTTAGAGTGCAGGAGGTAGACTAACATGTTTGAAAAGAAAGTTAACATCTACAACGTTTTCGAGCTTAGGTGCAAGACAACATGCTATTTTGGAGTTGGCGCTATTGAGAAGATGAAGGATATATCTGAATATCTTAAAAATAACAACATGAAGAAAGTTATCGTTATTACAGACCCTGTTGCTTATAAAATCACGGGTGCATGGGATGTTGTGACAAAGTACTTTAAAGAATACGGAATTAAGTACGTTCTGTACGATAAGGTTACACCAAACCCGACGGTTGAGCAAATAGACGAAGCGACAAAACTCGGAAAGGAATTCGGTGCGAAAGCAGTACTCGGCATAGGCGGAGGTAGTCCAATCGATACGGCAAAGAGTGTTGCCGTTTTGCTTGAGTACGACGGAAAGACTGGCTCTGAGCTTTATGAAGGAAAATTCGTTCCAACAAAAGCAAAACCGATAATCGCAATTAACACGACACATGGAACAGGTACGGAAGTCGACAGATTTGCTGTAGCCTCTATTTTGGAAAAGGAATACAAACCAGCGATAGCATACGACTGCATTTATCCATTGTTTGCAATAGACGATCCCAAACTGATGCTAACACTTCCATACAAGCAAACTCTCTACACGTCAATTGATGCTTTGAACCACATTACAGAAGCAGCTACTACACTTTCGAGAAACCCATACTCGATACTCTTGGCAAAAGAAACGGTTAGACTTATAGCTACATACTTACCTCAAGCATTGAGCAATCCAAACGACCTGAACGCAAGATACTGGCTGTTGTATGCATCCGCAATAGCGGGTATATCATTCGACAATGGGTTGCTCCACTTCACGCACGCACTTGAGCACCCGCTGAGTGCAGTTAAGCCAGACCTTGCGCATGGACTCGGACTTGCGATGCTTCTTCCTGCTGTTGTCAAAGAAATATATCCTTCTGTAGCTGACATTCTTGCCGAAGTGTATGAACCAATTGTTCCGGGATTGAAAGGCAATCCAGGCGAAGCAGAAGCTATAGCCAAGGGAATAGAAAACTGGCTATTCAACATGGGAGTTACGGAAAAACTTTCAGATATAGGATTCAACGAAGGTCACGTTGACAAACTCACAGAACTTGCAATGACGACACCTTCACTTGGATTGTTGCTTAGCCAAGCACCGATAAAAGCTGAGAGGGAAGTTATAAAGAGGATATATGAGACATCATTGAGGAGAATGTGACAAAAAACCGGGCTGATTTACGCCCGGTTTTTGCTTTTAACGGCGTTCAATATTTAAGAGTACATTTTTACTATATCAAAAATCTCTTCGCACGTAGATAGCGCCTGTAAAGGTTCTTCTTTTGATTTGTATTCTTTTGTAATGAGAAGTTGATTATTAGCGTAAATGACAGACACTCCGAAGTACCTGACAAGCTGTTCTTTTAAATCTAAAGGAAGTCTTTCGCTTACTTCTTTTGGAATAACTTTATAAGTCTTATCGAAGGCAGTATTCTTTCTCAAGAAAATAATTTCAAATGGCGAACGAGGTATTATACTGCATTCCGGAAGCTGGGAATGAAAATTTTCAAGTAGATAACAGAAATACTTTTTATAGTAATTTCTCGCGGTTACTTCTAATTCAAAACAAAGTGATTTACCTTCCTGCTCTTCTGTGGGGTATGTGAACAAGTGTTGTACTTTCAGATTCTTCCATCTGAAATTCGGGTTGAGTTTTGAGAATGTTTTTGAAAACTCCTTTTGGAATGTTTTATCTTCTCGAGCGATGTATCTGTATCCATGACCGTTGATGTAATCCTCTACGAGGTTTTCTTGTTCCTTTTTCTTTTTTCTGAATCTGTAAATCACAAATAGAACGATAGCATCGGAGACTATTATGAAAATTACTAATAGTATTACAAATGTAGAATCCATATACAGCGCCACCATTTAAGTAATGAAATTGTTATTCATTTCGTCTCTTACCTGTTATGTACTCTATTATCAATTTTACCACTGTTGTGTTAGAACACTCACTTTCAAATTCTTCAGCTCTTGATTGAGTGAATTTTCCGTACGTTTGCGGCGAGTACTTCCGGACAAGTTCAAGTAGTGCCATCTTCTTTTTTTCACCATCAACAACCCTTGCTTGACCGAAAGCTATAACGCTTTCGTAAGCTGTCGACAGTTGTTCTGGAAGAACTTTTGCCTTTGTTACTACTGAGAAACTTACGTTCTTGTGCACAGAAATGTTTTCAAGCTTTTTTCCAGAGCTCGCACAGTGGAAATAAATCGCACCGTCTTTATAAACATAATTCACTGGCACTGCGTACGGATAGTTACCGTCGTAGGTTGTAAAAAAACCATATTCGCCGATTTTGAGAAGTTCGATAGCATCTCTAATAGGTAATTCTCTGTCTTTTCTTCTCATCTTTGGGAATGGAGATATTCCAAGAGCCTGTTTGACAAGTGTGATTAAGACTCTCGGAGGAATTTGACTTTCGATAGCGATATTTCTGTTCGTGTAAATGTCGAATTCTTCGGTGCTTATTCCTTCACCTAAGTCGTACTCTTTTTCGTATTTTTCAAATTCGTCTTCAGTTTCGATTTCTACCATGTACTTAATATCGATATTGTAAGGAATGTCAAGCTGCATGAACTCATCGAGCACTATTTCTGTGGGCGTATCGGATATGTAGTGTCTGATCTTCACTACAACGGGCTTGCTTGATAATTCGTTGAAGAGTCTTTCCCACATATCTGTATTTTGTTTCCTGATAAATTTGGTTAAATCGTACTCCTCTTCAACTCGTTGAAAACCTTCCACGAGTTCAGACTTAAATGCGGCGATCCAAGTTTCGTTTCCTTTTTTATCCACTGTGTAGCGAATTCTCCATTCTCGACTTTTTGAAAAGTCCCGTTCGCCAAGAAGTTCCAACAACAAAATGCAGTCCGGCAGATACCACTGGACCACACCAATTGAAAATTTTGCCATATTTTTAAGTTTCGTGGCTTGGTTTTCGTCAATCAGATACTTCTTTTCTCTTTCGATGGGCATAGCGCACGCCTCAAAATAAGTTCAAGTTTTGAAAATCATTGAATGGTTGCCGATTCTACCGGATAATCGATCTCTTCGAGCTTTTGTACTACTCTTTCAATGTTATCTGTGTCGATAATGACTTCTTTCTGGGCAACTCTAACTTCAAAGTCCTTCTCTCCAATTTCCTCGAGTGCCTTTGAAATTCTCATCTTGCAGTGGTTGCATGAAATGTCAGGAACTTTCAACAGATACCTTGCCATACGTCTTCGCCTCCTTTGAGATTCGGGGATAATTAAATAGATAAGTGAGTAGCCCTTTCGAACTTATTCCTGATTCTTATTGAGTTAAAAATCACCGTGATTGAGCTCATAGCCATGGCAGCTTCAGCTATCGCCGGATGTAACAACCCAAGCATTGCAAGCGGAATAGCGATGACGTTGTAGAAGAACGCAAATAGCAAATTGACCTTGATAGCTTGGAATGTTATTTTCGATATCTTTATCACATCAGCTACCTTTGATATACCACCCTTTGTTATTATTATATCAGCACTATCGATTGCCAAGTCACTTCCGCTTCCAATTGCAATGCCTATGTCCGCTGCTTTCAGCGCCGCTGCGTCGTTTATTCCATCACCGACCATAATCACTTTCTTGCCGAACGCTTGGAATTTCCGCACAATGTTCAGTTTTTCCTCGGGCTTAACGTTTGCATATACTTGCTCTATGCCAACGATATTTGAAACGTACTTTGCAGTGTTTTCATTGTCGCCTGTAACCATGACAGGAATTATACCTGAATTCTTGAGTTCAGTAATTGCTCTGACAGAATCTTCCCTTATAGCATCTTCGATGACGAAGAAGCCCAATATCTCGTCATCTTTCCTAAACTCGACGATCGATTTTCCTTGAGATGTATATATCGAATAAGAAGCTATGTCTTTCGGTTTCCCAAGAAAATAAGTCACTCCATCTACATTACCCTGAACACCTTTTCCGTGAATTTCGGTAAACTCGATGATTTGAACAACTGTGGCCTTATGGTTTGACAAATATTCCGCAACTGCTCTTGAAAGCGGGTGAGTTGATAAACTCATCAAGCTGTAGGCTATCGGTTTCAATGAATCTTCGATTTGCGCAACGGAAACCTTCGGTTTTCCTTCCGTAATCGTTCCTGTCTTGTCGAAGAGCACATAACCAACGTTCTTGACGGTTTGGATAGCCTCCGCATTTCTAATGAGCAATCCTCTTTTCGCTGCCAAAGAAGTTCCGACTATCAATGCCATTGGAGTTGCCAGTCCCAAAGCACACGGACAAGCGATGACAACCGTGGTTAAGAATACGAATATAGACAGCGAAAGTATGTTTTCAGTGTGGATAGTCCACGGAAGGATATCGCGTATTGAATGAGTCAGCATGTTCATATTCTCGAAATTGAAATACCACAAAAAAGCGCTTATGAGAGCAAGAGCCACAATGGTGGGCACGAAATAATTCGTAATCCTGTCTGCGAGCTGTTGAATTGGCACCTTTGCTCCTTGAGCTTCTTGGACTAACGAAATCATTTTTGACAAAAAGGTATCCTCACCAGTCTTAGTGACACGAGCTTTTATAACACCGTTCACATTCAAAGATCCGCCTATTACTGAGTCGCCCTGTCCTTTTTCAACAGGTATGGGCTCTCCGGTGATCATAGATTCATCTACCAGTGCTGTTCCTTCTATAATTTCTCCATCTGTTGGAATTCGCTCTCCTGGTTTTATCAATAGTATATGACCTTCCTTTATAGCCTCGATGGGAACTGTGAATTCTCCCTTGTCCGTTATAACCTGCGCATCCTTTGATTGAAGCGCAAGTAATTCTTTCACTTGCTTAGATGCTCTATCCCTAAGGTAGGATTCGATGAATCTGCCAAGCAAGTGGAGAGATACTATCATCGCACCGATACTGCCAAATGCGTGGATGTCCATGAAATAAGATAGAGGCGTCGTCAACCAAGCTGTTACAGAGCCAAAGAGTATCAAAGTATCCATATTTGAATGCTTATGCAAAAGGGCGATTGTAGCACCTTTAATAGTATCGCGACCAGCATAGAAAATGACAAGTGCTGCAAATATAAGCTCGAGTTCTTTGAAGTAAGGTATGTGGACGTTATTCATGTGGAAAAGCATCAGAATTGATAGAGGGATGGTTATGATGAGTGCGATTATCAGGTTTGTCTTTATCCTTTTCAATCTCTTCTCCTCGATTGCCTCGACTGGTTCATCAGTAACACCATATCCAACGCTTTCAACCGCTTTTGCCAGAATCTCATCATCTACATCGTCTTCTAAAACAACGAAAGCGGTGTTCGTTGCAAGGTTAACAGCGGCGAATTTGACACCTTCGACTTTTGAAAGAGATTTTTCAACGATTCGTGCGCAATTCGCACACGTCATTCCTGTGATGCGTAAGCTTTTCTTCTTCTCAACATGTTCCATTTCGCTCCCTCCTTACAATTTATATTATACACGATAATCTGAAAAAGTAAATTAGTTATCACTAAGTCAGTGAAGAAAATTTAAAAAGCCCCATGTTTTTTTCGGTAAGAACACAGGGCTTTAAGTTTCTACTATTTTAGAAAATGCCATTTCTAAAATATGTTCATGTTATTCAATGTTATCGATGCTGAGTTGCGAGGCGAGATGGTAGCTTTTTCCGCTGTTTTTCGCGTAGTACATTGCCATATCAGCTTTAATTAGTAAATCCCCAAAGTCAATGCCATCATGCGGATATATTGCTATTCCGAAGTTTGCGGAGACTTTGAATACATGCGACTCCCAGATTATATCTTTTTCTATCTCTTGGAGCGTTCTTTCCACAAATTGTAGATATTCTTTACAATCATATAGTAAGAAGACAAACTCATCCCCACCGATTCGTGCGACAAAATCACTTTTCCTTACAACTTTTTGGAGTCTTTCAGAGATCACTCTAAGTAGATAGTCTCCTACTCTGTGGCCAAAAGAGTCGTTAACAATTTTGAATCTCAGAAGATCAACGTACACTACGCATATGTTTTTTCCTTCCCTTTTTGCAAGGTTCATCATTCTTTCAGCTTCAATTTCAAGCGCTCTTCTGTTTGGTAGTTGTGTTAGAGCATCTCTTGTGGATAAGAATTCAAGCATGTCTTTTTGTTTCAACAACTCTTCTTCAAGTTTTAACCTTTCGAATACAACACCTATCTGGGTAGCGAAGAGTGTGGCGATTCTAACTGAAAAATCATTAAACGTATGTACTTTTTCAAAATTGTCGATATTTAAAAATGCCGCGATTTCATTGTTTACAATGATTGGAACAGAAAGCATAGCTTTGATTTCGTTAACTCTTCCGTATTTGTCTAATATTTGAAACCTCTCATCTTTGAGCTTCTCTGAGTCGAAACCCTGAAGGTGCGTTATTATTTTTACTTTAGGATCCATACTTTGCGCCAGCTCTTCAGGAAGGAACCAGACCTTTTTCAGTTCTTCGAAGTTGTATCCAACACAAGCACTAAATTTATATCTATCGCCATCTTTCACAAGAACCGAGCCTGCTTGTGCGCCCGGAATTATTTCTATTGCTTTTTCTAATATCAGTTGATATGAAGGTTTTACGGAACCTCTTAGCATATCTTGGCTTAGCTGGATTACTGAATTTAGCGCTTTATTAAGAGTTGATTCTATATCTAATTCTCGACGTACGTACATTTCGTAAACAACAGTAATTGCTATCAATAACAGTAGAACGAAAGACATGATTATTGGAATTTCGCTAATTGTGAGTAATCTTTCGTATCTCAAACCATATGCTAGATCTCTTACTAAGTTACTCTTCGCAGTTGTTATTCGTATATTGTGTATTTCAAAGTTTCTTAGAATAGGGCCTACATCAATTCGGATACTGGCTCTTTTGTCAGGTAGAAATCTCTCACCAAAAGAATCGAATATTTTGTATTCAACGATAAGGAATGTCCCTTCACTTCTTATTGAGTAAAATCCATTCGGAGGGTTAGCACTTTCAAAAGTAACGTCTACAATGAACGGATAGTCCTTTTTCATCTCTCTTTGAAGCTTTCTCATGCTTTCATGGTCCTGTTTTGAGACAGCATTGTACATATCGTCCCATTGAAAGTATGCTCGCGATACTTCCATTGCTTGAGTTTCCATAATGTTCTTGAATAGCAACCTGAAAGATTTATCTTCATTTTCAAGGTATATTCTCAGAAATATGATGAATGAGAATGTTATAATCCCAAGTAGTAGAAAATAAATCCAACTTTTTGATTTCACATCGTTCCCTCCGAGAAGGAATTTTATTCGATAATATTTTACCATGTTTTCTTAATTTTTATATTTAAAAATATCTGATAAAATAATATACGATTATCAACTTAAGGTTTTTGCCCTGGAGGTGCATATCATGATTTTTACATTAACTATGAATCCCTGCCTTGATAGGTACATCTACGTTGACGAGCTTATTCTGGACGATACTATCCGTGCACAGAAAGTGGTAGATTATCCAGCGGGTAAAGGAATCGATGTATCAAGAGTAATAAAAGAACTCGGCGGAGTATCGATTGCTATAGCGCTCGTTGGTGGAGATAATGGTCGCAAGCTCGAAGAGATGTTAGATAGAGAGGGGGTCATCTACTCTTCCATCCGCGTGCCACAAGAAACAAGAATGAATGTTATATTAGAAACTAACAAAGGTCAGTACAGAATAAGCATGCCGGGTGAGAAGATAAGTGTCAAGAAGTTGCAGGTTGTACTTGAAGTTCTCAATGCACTTGTTAGACCGGGGGATGTTGTAGTCGTCTCAGGTAGCTTGCCAAAAGGAGTTGTTGCCGAATTCTACACAGGTATAGTCTTTTCGCTGAAGCAGTGGGGAGCAACAGTATATTTCGATGCTGATGGTGATAAGCTCAAAGCAGGATTGATTGGACAGCCGGACTATATAAAGCCAAACCTTCACGAATTCCAAAGGCTGATTGGAAAACACGTTTCAAGACATGTAGAAATTGTCGAAGAAGCAAGGAAGATAATTAATATCCATGAATTGAAGGGAATATTGTTGACCCTTGGCGGTGACGGTGCGTACTTTATATCAAAAGATAAGGTTCTTTATACAAAAACAATAAAAGTGAATGTAAAGAGTGCAGTAGGTGCAGGAGATTCATTCTTAGCTGGTTTTGTACTTAAGAAAGCAGAAGGTACGTCAGATGAGGAAGCATTAAGGTGGGCAAACGCCGCAGGTACCGCTGCGGTTATGACACCTGGAACAAGGTTGTGTAGAAGGAATGATGTTGAAAAATTGATTGAGAAAGTGGAGATTGAGGAGGTAAAGTAAATAATAAAGAACATCGTGCCATTTCAGGCACGATGTTTCTTAACTCCTTTGGATTATTTTAACTTATCTTTTGCATCCTCTTCCAAAGTTTCCTTTGTCTTGTGCATGTTTTGGACCTTTGAGGCTTGAAACGTCTATTGATTTTCCCTCAAGTTTTACCTGCTCTGCGACTATGTAGCTTCCACTTGTTGAGGTTGCGAGTTTTCCAACGATTTCTATCGACTGTCCGGCTTTAACTTCTGCCACTCTGAATATTGGACCTGCGTGAACATCGTATACCTTATCTCCAACTTGCACTTTCAGTGTGAGTCCAGATTGTGGGGCGAATGCGAACTCTTTGACTGTACCCTTGAATGTCTCTGTCGAACCTAACGTTGTGCCCGCTGGTAAGTTTCTGTAAAGTCTTGTTACCTGAGATGCCGTTGCTGTTTGAGATGTTTGTGGTGCTCGCTGTTGTGCATAGCCACTTCTGAAACCTCTCGCTGGACCGAATGCGAAGATGCTGCTTACCGCTGAGACTCCTAAAACCAATACCACTAAGAACTTTTTCATATACATTCGCCTCCTGTTTTGTTTTCTTTTTTGCCATTTTCATCGTGGGCAATCATAGTATAGCTAAATAACCTTAGAAAATACTTATCATGAGCTTAGAAGATGCTTAGAGTTTCTAAATAATCACAGCTGTGAAAAATTTCCATTGATATGTCAAAAGATACTTAATTTGTGAGAAAATATCTTCGGCAATCTATCTTAAGATTTCCGGTAATAAGTCAAGAGGAGAAAAAATAGAAAAATAAAAAACCTAGTCAACTCTTTGACTTTCAATAACTTAATATTTCACTTTCATTCTTCACATACTTGATTTCGTTCTTTTTACCTATTTCATCGGTACATACGGTACGTTGTTCTTTAGTAAATAATACACTAAATTTACTAATTTCCTTGCAGTTAATATTAGCGCTCTCATGTGTTTGTGTGTTGTTGCTTCTGCGTACTTTTTGCGATAATATTCTTTGTATACAGGATCGTATGTCTTTACTCCGTTCGCTGCCATTACTAGGTATGTTCTTAGATACTTGTTCCCTTTTTTCGTTAGTTGGTTGTTTTCTGATTTGTAATTTCCACTTTGATTGATTGTCCATACAAGCCCTGCGTATGATGCTAACGCTGAGGCTTTTTCGAAACGATTGATGTCTCCTATTTCGGCTATAATTCCAGCTGCAGTTATTTCTCCTATCCCTTTGACTGTTGTTAGTGTGTTCGGAATTACTTTAAGTAATTTACTTATTTCTTTCTTTACTAGTTCGATTTGTTTTTCATAGTGCTGTATCAAATCGATAGTGGAAACAATAGATATTCTCAGAGTGTTTGAAGGATTAACAGACAACCTCAAGGCATCTTTAGCAAGAGTTTGGAGTTTTTCTGCTAAGACTTGTGAAGAGACATTGTGTCTGGAAATTTTCGCAATATATTCAAATAACTCTTCAATTGGCATGTTTGCGATTTCTTCGATTGTATAATCTTTAAGCAGGCATTCGAAAGTCTTATTTAGTTTAAAGTCAAGTTTAGGGAAATAAAGAGAAACATACGAATAGAGCCTAAGTTTCAATCGAGCGATATCTTCGTTGAACTTTAAATAAAGTCTGGTGAGATTACGAAGCTCAGAGATGATATATGAGTTATTGACAAAAGGGACTAAAGACTCAGGAAATTTAGAAGCGATAGAGAAAATAAGTTCAGCATCGATTTTGTCAGTTTTAGGACGATTGAGAATTTTGCGATAGAGCTTAATGTTATCAGTTTTAACCCAAAAGACAGGTACGTTGTTTTGAAAGAAGAAGTTAGCGACATTAAAAGAAAAAACACCAGTTGATTCAAGGACAAGAGAAAAATCGGAAGAAGAAGCAAAAGCTTTGTTAAAAAGTTCAACAATGCCTTGAGGAGAGTTCTCAACAGTCCCACTACCGATGAAATCAGAAAAGAAAGAAAGATAGTTCTTTGAGACATCAATAGCTAAAATAGCCAAAGGAATCACCTCCGGATTGAGTACAGCCTTACAACCTCGCGGTACATAAGAAAACGAGGCAAAACATTTTCCGGCAAGTAAAAAGCTGTACTCTAGTTAGGCAATCTTATTTAAGAGAACAAAGTCTCAAGGAGGGGCAACCTGAAACTATTTTACCAGAGGTGTTAAAAAATATGCATTCAATTTTCAAAGACCAATTTTAATTTTTACCGAACTTATTATACGAAGGAGGGAGTAGGATGAGACGTTCAGTTGTTGCTCTGCTGGTTGTTGTTTTTTCAATTGTTTTCATGTTTGGTGCTCTGAAAGTTGAGGGAAACAAGGTTATTTTCACTTTCAGCTATCCTACAGCAAACACTGTCCATCTTGCTGGAACTTTCAACAGCTGGTCCACGACTGCCAATCCGATGAAAAAAGAAGGCGATGTTTGGGTCACAGAGCTCGAGCTCAAGCCGGGTACTTACCAGTACAAGTTTGTAATTGATGGTGGAAAAACTTGGAAGGAAGACCCGGATGCACCAGGTTACACCGACGATGGTTTTGGTGGAAAGAATGGAGTCTTCACACTTGCTCTTAAGGATGGAAAATTAATTATCCTCGCCCCTGCAGCTGAGATAAAAGAAAAGATCGAGATTAATGCAGACAGAGAAGAAAATTTCTATATCGAAGATAACGCGTATGTTGTAATAAAGTTCTACAAACCAGAGGCAAAATATGTCTTTATTGCTGGTTCATTCAACAATTGGAGCTCGACAGATACGGAATGTTACAGTGCAGGCGACGGTTGGTGGGAAGCGGTTTTAGAGCTTTCACAGGGGATTTACCAATACAAATTCGTAGTTGATGGAAAAGACTGGGTAGTAGATCCGAATGCTCCTGCGTACGTTGACGATGGCTTCGGTGGAAAGAACGGTGTGTTTGAAGTCTGGAAAGAAGACGGCGTTCTGAAAGTTGGAGCACCAAGAATTCAGAAGGAAGAAGAACCAAAAGCCGAATTGCCAAAAGAAAACATTGTGAAGTCTGTTGAGTACGCAGTTGACGGAAAGATCTCCGAAGCAGAAAAGGCAACAGCATATTTTGAAAGTAAAGGCGTTGTCGCATACGTCGCGAGGACGTCAACAGCTGCTTACGTTGGAGTTCTTTTGGATAAACCAGCAACGCAATATCTTGGTCAGAGTGTGCTTGTTGAAGTTTACACCGATGCTCCAAAAATGACGTCTTTTAACAAAAAGACATATAACGGAACGCAACTTTCAAAACCAGTTGGATTTAGATTTTCAATAAACATGAGAACATGGCAAGCAAGAAAGAGAGGTTCGTTCTTTGCGGCTGCCGGAGACGATTCATGGATACTCCAAGCTAATCCATTCAGAGTTGCGGTGGATGAAGCTGTCGAATTCGAAATACCGTACGATATACTCGGTGTGAAGAGCGGAGAAACGTTCAATCTTTATGTTGTTGTATCTGTAGAAGGTAAGGACGAAGTGGTGCCATCCGATGGTGTGGCAATCAAGGCTCCAACGATGATTTCCGGAAACGTAATTGCAAAGTTTGTTGACAAAATTGGCGACGATTACGGCTTTGGAACGTACACATATCCAAAGGACCCAGCTTTCGCACCTTACAAAGGGCTTTGGGACATAGTTGAGATGCAAGTACTTGAAAATGAAGATGCATATGTGTTTGCGATAAAATTTGGTGAAATGACGAACCCATGGGCATCTCCAAAGGGGTTCTCACACCAGCTAATAAACATCTACCTTGATACAAAAGACGGAGGAAGAACGAACACATACAAAGAGGGTGCGAGAGTGCAGTTTACACAGCCGTGGGATTATTTTGTAAAAGTTGCGGGTTGGCCTGATGATAGGATAGTCTTTGCAACGGCGGATGGTAAAGAGATTCCAGAAGCCATAACATACGAAGCGGACCCAGCTGAGAAGGTTATTTACATAATAGTCTTCAAAAAATACTTAGAAGTGAAAACAGGAATAAGGGCTTACGTCCTATCTATGAGTCAAGATGGATTCGGAGCGGACCACATAAGACCCATCACAAAAGACTCAACACAGTGGACACTCGGCGGATATCCAATGGATTCCAAAGACTACGCACCATTCGTGCTTGATACAATTGTTCCAGAAGGGTACACTCAAGAACAAGTTCTAAAATCATACGTTCCGGAAAAAGAATACGCAAAGTTGATACCGGTAGTAATCAAATAACGAAAATGGAAAGAACAAAAGGGCGGTTTTGAACTGCCCTTTTGTTTTAAAATCCTTGAGTGATATAATAGAATTGAAGAAACTTTGAGAAGCTTGGGGGATTGATTGATGGAGTTAATAAATGAATTTCTGAAAAATACGAAGGTTACACGAAAGCAGCTGGAAAGCTATACAAAGCATCCAATCATGGAGAAGAAATATCCAAAAAGGCACATGTATGTTTTACTCAGGAAATATGCAGAAGATTTTTTCAAAGCAGGAACAGAGCCGAGGTTTATCGGAATTGTTGGGTTGCGTGGTGTTGGAAAAACAACGTTGATGTGGCAAATTGCAGAATACATCTACAATAATATAACTAAAAATATGTACTTCTTTAACGTCAACACAATAACTGCTATCAACAGCAATATAATAAAAATTATGCAAGATTTCCAAAATCATATTTTAAAAGCAAGATTTTCAGAATACAATGAACCAATTGTTCTGCTCTTCGACGAAGTCCACGACGACCCTAATTGGGCAAAGGCGATGAAAATCTTGTACGATGAGGCAAGAACAGCTTTCATATTGTGTACTGGTTCATCTGCACTTTTGATAAATCAAACCCCAGATATCGCTCGGAGGATTAAAACAGAAAGGCTTTATCCTCTTAGCTTCACTGAATTTGTAACCGCAAAATCTTTCTATGCCAACGAAGAGAGGTTATTACCTGAAAAGGGAATTTCACTTGAACTTGAGAATGCGTTATTTTACAGTCAAACAATCGAAGAAGCAAAAAAAAGAATTGAAGATATAAAGCCAAGAATCAGCGATTATCTTTCCAAAGTCTCTAAGGTGTTTTCTAAAAACGGAAAAGAAGAGAACCACATATACATCTACGTTGATGATTATCTCAAGTTCTACAACATTCCTTACTTCATACTCTATAAAGATAAGTTCAGAATATACGAAGAGGTTCAAACGTTGTTTACCAGAATTATACACGAAGATGTAGGACGTCTGTCAGATACTGAGATTAATGCAGAGCAAATGCTGAAATTGCTTATCCGAATTGCTGGCTCTGATGAGATAAATATCGATTCAATCTCTCAGAACTATGGCATTAATAAAAAAGAAATTGAAAATATTATAAGTGTACTCGAAAAATCTGAGGTTCTAAACGTTTTGAACCCATACGGTGGTATCGATTCAAAGTTAACGAAGAATAAAAAAGCCTTCTTTATGTCCCCGACACTGAGGATGGCGCTACTTTATTCTATATACAAAATGGATATACCTGAACAATTTGTGGATAAGATATACGAAGATATAGTTGTTCTTTATGTAAGGAGGAGGGTACAAAACGGGTTCCTCAGTTACGTTACAACAAGTTCGGAAAAGACCCCAGATTTTGTTTTGGAAACTCGAGACAGGCCAATTCTGCTTGAAGTTGGTAAAGGAAAACGAACAGCTAAACAAATCTACCGCAGTGAAATAAAGGATTATAGGTATGGTATATTGATTTCAAAAGCATTTGATGATGTGTACTTCAGTGAAAATACCGTAAAGCTGCCGCTGAGCTGGTTCCTGTTAATATAATATATGCATTTTCTCAGACAAAAACGTGAAAGGGCGGTTCAAAAACCGCCCTTTTCAATTTTCTACTGTATCTCCTTACCTTTCGTTTCAACTGCCAAAAGCACCACAACGACTGCTGCCAATAATGATAACCCTGCAAGCCATGAGAAGATTTCGAGCAAGGACTTGTTCAGCGATAGCATGTAGCCCCCGAACTGAGGGGCTAATATTCCTGCTATCCTTGCGATAACACCAGCCATCCCATTCCCAGTCCCGCGCATGGGGGTTGGGTACAGCTCAGGTGTATACGCATACACAAGCCCCCAAACACCGAGCGTGAAGAATGAAAGAAGCAGTGCCGTCAAAATAAGTTGTACTGAGCTTGTTACAAAAGCCCACAGGATAGACGAAATAGCCATTCCAATGAAATAAATCACGAGAGATTTCTTCCTGCCTATCCTCTCAATGAAGTATGCAGCAGACAAGTAGCCCGGAAGCTGAGCAACCATCATGAAGAACGTGAACCAGAGCGATTTTGTAGTGCTGAGCCCCTGCTGTGCGAAGATTTTCGGAGCCCATGAGAAGAGCACGTAGTACACAAAACTAACGACAAACCATGAAGTCCAAATCATAACTGTTTTGGTTAAATAAGGTGGTTTAAGAATATCGGCTATGCTGAACTTACTTTTTGGTAGAGGTTCAATCTCAGCCTGTATGCTGATGCCGAGGACATTTTCTAAACCTTTCTTTCCATGCTTTTTGAATACGAACTTTGGTGATTCTGAGAGTTTGAAGAGTATTGGTAACATGACAATTCCGGAGAAGAAGCTCCAATAACTTATCCGCCAAGAGTGTTGTGTTGTCAAGACTGCTACAAGACCAATTGCGATACTGCCAATCGCCCAGCTAGCCTCCAAAAGTACCAGATAACGCCCTCTTATAGCCTTCCCTATGAATTCAGACAGATACGCATTTACAGACGGCATCAACCCACCATAGCCTATACCAGCAAGAAATCTTAAAAATAAAAACGCACTTGGAGTTTTCGAAAAACCGAGCAACCCTGTAAAAACAACGGTGAATAAGAAATAGAAAATATTCGACAACTTTCTGCCAAACAAATCAGCGATCAGACCAACGCTTAGAGCTCCCACAAGCATTCCAAGAAACGTGGAGCTCAGAATGTTGGCAGACTGCTGGACTGATAATCCCCACTCTTGAACAATCGAAGGAAGTGTAAAAGACAAAACAAGCACACCTGCTGCGTCGAACAGCCAAAGAACGGAAGTGATGAGTAACATGAGCTTTTGAAGCTTTAAACCAACGTGCGTTTCAATAACCTTGTCGACGGTGTTCAAGCGCTATCCCTCCTTTTGGAAAACGTATATTTATTTTACACTACATGTAAAGTATTGTCAAATACAACCTTTGCACTATAAATTCCCAAGAACTGAAATTTAATCTCTCGTTTATGTGAGGCACGAGTATGAACTCTATAGTGATTTTTCTTACATTGAATAATAGTTTAATAAACTTATGCAGGTGTTTAAATTAATCATCTTAAAATGTAACTTTATGGTATAATCCTATGTTAAATATACTTAGACGGGATATATATCACTTACAAGAGGAGGGAAAGACTTATGAAGTTAAAATATCTTCCTGTTTTGATTGCTACTATTGTAGTTGCCGGATTTGTTGTCACATTTATCATTCAGATGAACTTTTCAAAGAAAATTCAGGAACATTGGATCGAAACTTACGATACGGTTGCCGGAGAGGTCGTGCAAGAAGTTGTGGATGGAATTGCTGGAGTGTTGAAAACGGTTCTAACTGATTCTTTGAATGACCCGACCATACTCGAATATCTGGCAAACGGTGATAGAGACTCGCTGCGCGATTATTTGATTCCAAGCTACGAAGATTTCAAAAGAAACGGAATAGAGATCTTTCAGTTTATCACTCCGGATTTGAAGAGTTTTCTAAGAATGCACAAGCCAGAAAAGTATGGTGATGATCTAAGCTTCAGAAAAGCGTTGTTGAATGTTGCAAGCAATAAATCAGATGTGGTGACGTACGAAATTGGTGCAAGCGGCATTGGGTTAAGAAGTATAAAGCCGGTTTTCAAAGATGGGCAGTTTATAGCAATTGCTGAACTTGGTTTATACTTGAACAAGAGTTTTTTAGAAGACATCCCGAATGAACAGAATTTTGTGCAATTGTACGATGAAGATGGCAAAAAGTTAGAAAAGCCAATAGTAGTAACCGAAAATGAAGATTTGACAAAGGAAATAAGTAGCGAGGACCTTAGAAAGTTTATCGAAAACGAGGATTATTATTTTCTGAATAATGGATTTTTGTACAACGTGATTCACATGAAAGACGTTGAGGGGAATGTAGTCGGATTGCTCATCAGCAAGACATCACTTAAAGAGGAGGTTGCACTCCAGAAAAAGCGCAATTTAATGACAACTTTCTTAATGAGTTTGGTAATTGTTGTTATAGTGGTTGTTCTTTTCATGATCCTTAGGAGTATCAATAAACAAGTTAAGTCAATTAACTTAACACTTGAGAAAGTTGCAAGCGGAGACCTTACTGTTAAGTTGCATGGAACAAGTAACGAGATAGGTGCTATAGCAAACACGTTGAATGAAACGCTGCGCAAATTACAAGCTTTGTTCAAAGATTCTCAAATGAGCTTTGTAGATATTAACAAAGCTGTTTCCAACTACAGCATGGTTACAAACCAGGTTGAAGATGTTGTAAATCAAACTGTGAGTGTTATAGAAAATGTAACAGACATGATAGAGAGCGTTTCTGCGGCAATAGAGGAGACAAACTCTGGTGCTGAAGAGACAGCGACAGCAGCTCAGAACGTTTCGAATAGTGCTCAGGAGATTTCATCGGTAACCGCGAGGGCATTTAACGAGATTGTGAGTTCCAGAGAGAATGTCCAAAAATTAGTAGAAAGCATCCAGAGTACGATACATTCATCAAACAAATCACTGGAAGTAACATTGTCGTTGGTGGACTACTCAAAGCAAATACAGACGATTGTTGAAACAATAAATTCTATAGCGGAGCAGACAAATTTGCTCGCTTTAAACGCGGCGATAGAGGCGGCAAGAGCAGGAGAAGCGGGAAGAGGATTTGCAGTCGTCGCAGATGAGATAAGGAAGCTGGCAGAAGAGAGTAAGAAGTCAACGAGTGATATACAGAGTATACTGAATAACATACAAATTGGTGTAGAAAAAGTCAGCATGTCGGTAAACGAAAATGCAGGTGTACTGAACGAGTCAAGAAAGAGTGTGGAAAAGGTTAGGGATGTCTTTGATAATATATACAAATTGATGGAAATAATAAACAATAAAGCAGAGACTCTGGCGGCCGCAAGTGAAGAACAAAGTGCGTCTGCACAAGAGATAAGCTCGGCAATGCAGAGCGCAACGAACAACGTGAATGAAATAGTTGCACGGACGAGTGAACTTACAGAAGAGATAAACAAAGTGAAAAACCTGCTTCCAGAGGTTCACAAAGCGGATACAGAAGTTAGTAACACGATCCTGAGGATATCAGAAAATGTGAGAAAAAATATAGTGGTGTCTGAGAAAGAAGATTATGTGCAAGAAATAGAAAAAGCGATTAAAGTCCACAGAACTTGGCTGGAGAGGCTATACAATTCGGTGAAGAACGGGAGAGAAGAGATGCTACAATTCAACCCACACAGGTGTGCGTTCGGAACAATATATGACTTTACAAGACCACCAGAAGGCATGGAAAGCATGTGGGAAGAAGTTGGGAAATTGCACGAACAGGTACACTACAATGGTGAGAAAGTGATGGAATACGTGAAACATGGCAAATTGCAGGAGGCAGAAAGGGCTTACAGAGAAGTGGAAGGAACTGCAAATAGATTGATATCGTTGTTGGAAGAGATAAAAAAGCAATGTGGAGAAATGAGTTGCTAAAGTTTAATTGCTACAAAAGTGGGCGAGAGCCCACTTTTTTGTTTTTGTGGTATAATTTACATGTGCATGTTAAAGTCTGTGTCAAGGTTATTTGCGACCTGTTGATTTCAAAGGAGGTTTTATGATGATTAAGTGGAACTTGTACTCATTTGGGTATTTCATCCCACGTTGGTTCAAATGGGAGGATGCAACGAAGTTTGTTACCGTCTACGGAACGTATGAAATAGGTGATTGGGTTTTCCAAGAGTCGAAACTGGAAATAGAATTAATCGAAGTGCCTGACGAAGTTAGAGACCTTCGCGAAATTTACGAATTTCCGTGGGAAAGATTCAAGGTTCTCCCAACTGAGAAAACAATAGTCGTAAAGCGTGGAAACCCGGAGGATATTGCCGAGACCGAGTTTGAAAAAATCGTATTAGAGGAAGATACTGAAAAAAGTTAATAGGTATGTTTTTCAAAAAGCGAGGGCAGTTTGAAGAACTGCCCTTTTATTTTTAATTCTTGTAGATATATACTATACGGCATATAGATTTCGGGGGGTGTAGTCACCCTTTTATTTTTAATTCTTGTAGATATATCTTCTTGGGTGAAATGAATGAACAGAAGTTTAGATGATCTGAATCTTGAGTTCAGAACGTTGCTTCAGAAATTCATAATAGAGTGCCAAAATGTTGGTGTAAAGGTATTGATTTACAACACTTTGAGAACAAAAGAGGAACAATATGCACTGTATTTGCAAGGCAGAGCACCTGTTGAGAAAGTAAACGAAGCCCGTAAGAAGGCTGGTTTACCACCTATCAGTTCATCAGAAAATCGAGTAGTCACTAATCTTAGAGATTCTCCGCATTGTCACGGCTTAGCAGCTGATTTCGTACCTGTTGTTGATGGAAAAGTTGTTTGGAATGATCATAAACTTTGGGCGATTTGCGGGAAAATCGCAGAGAGAGTTGGGCTGGAGTGGGGCGGCTCTTGGAAGGATTTTCCGGACTATCCACACCTGCAGATGAAAAATTGGAGGCGGTTTTTGAAGAATGGCAAGCAAGAGTGAGATTCATAAAAGGATTTCGTATGTATGCTGGGCGGAAGATATCCGCCCGTTTTTATTTTTCTAAAATGTGGTATAATAACGAAAGACAATAATTTTGAACATGTGACTGGGAGGTTGAAGTTTGTGAGAATTTTGAGCGGTATTAGGCCAACTGGGAAAGTGCATGTTGGTCATTTTGTTGGTGTTTTCGAAAACTGGCTCAAGTTACAAGACGAAGGCAATGACACGTTTTATTTTATAGCAGACTGGCACGCACTGACTACGCACTACGAAGATACGAGCGAATTAAAAGAATTTACTTTTGACTTAATGAAAACTCTCATCGCTGTTGGGCTCGATAAGTCTACGCTCTTTGTCCAGTCCGCTGTTAAAGAACACGCAGAGTTGATGGTTTTATTCTCGATGATTACTCCGCTCTCCTGGCTCGAGCGCGTGCCGACTTATAAAGAAATGCGCCAGCAGATCACAAACAGAGACCTTTCAAATGCTGGATTCTTAATGTACCCGGTTTTGCAAGCTGCCGATATTTTGATTTACAAAGCAGATGGCGTTCCAGTTGGCGAAGACCAAGTCTACCACGTAGAGCTTACGAGGGAAATCGCAAGAAGGTTCAATTATATCTTCAAGAGAGAGGTTTTTCCAGAACCGAAGGAATTACTCTCGAAAGTTCCAAAACTCCTTGGAACCGACGGAAGGAAGATGAGCAAGAGCTACGGCAACACGATTCCACTCATCACAACGGAAGCAGAGCTTTCAAAGATGGTAATGCCTATGGTAACTGATACTAATAGGAAGAGAAGGTCTGATCCAGGCAATCCGGAAGTGTGCCCAGTGTGGGATTATCATAAGGCTTTCGGCACAGCGGATAAGCCAGAAGAAGCTCAGTGGGTTGTGGAAGGCTGTACTCAGGCAAAGATAGGATGTATCGATTGTAAAAAACTATTGCTAAAGAACATGGTGCAGAAATTGCAGCCGATTTGGGATAGGTACAATTCAATAACCGATGCTGAAGTCAAAGAAGCGATGGAAGAAGGGAACGAAAAGGCAAGGAAAGTTGCACAAGAGACGATGGAGGAAGTTAGAGAAGCGATCAAGATAATGTACTGATCTGGATGAAGGAGGGTAAAAATGTTAGAACCAGTGATTTTGAAGAACATACTTTTCTCAATATTGGCTGTAGTCATTGCGTATATTGTTCACAGAATTATAATGAGATCTATCAATAAATTCATTTCAACATTAGGTAAAGAGGTTAAAGCACCGAAAACTTTGTCTTTAATCCTTGCGTTTTTGATTTATGGTTTTGCGATAGCCGGTATTTTGGCTATTTGGGATGTCAACCTTGCTCCATACCTTGCAGGTTTGGGAATATCTGGTATAGTGATAGGTCTTGCGTTGCAAGAACCATTAACGAATTTTATGTCCGGTATTCTGGTTCTTGTTACGCGCAAGGTCTTTGAGGGCGAAGTGGTCGATATAGATGGCCTGACGGGGATTGTCGATATAGTTAAGATGAACCACGTTCATCTGAAGACTTTTGACGGCAAGATGATACTGATTCCAAACAGGAAGGTTTGGTCAGGCACTGTAACGAAATTTTGGCCCGGTAGGTACAGAAGAATAGATGTGGATGTTACGGTCGATTACTCTTCTGATCTTGATAAAGTTGTTTCAATCTTGAAGAAAGTCCTCGAAGAAGAGCCGTTGGTGGTAAAGGATAATTCTGTGGAGAACAATGTTGTCTTCAAATCGTTCGATTCTAATGGCGTTGTTTACACGGTGCGTTTTTGGACAGAAAAAGAAACATATTTTGACACGCTAAATGCAGTCGCGCACAGAATTAAGTCGGAAATCGATAAGAATGGTATCAAGATTCCATTCAGTATCGTTGAAGTCAAGCTTGTGAAATAATTTTCGGAGGGATGGAGATAGATGAGGAAAATAGAAAATGTTAGGAACATCTGTATAATTGCGCATATTGACCATGGTAAAACGACGCTTACCGATAGGATTTTAGAGATGACGAATGCCGTTGAGAAGAGGAAAATGCGAGAACAGTACCTTGACAGTATGGATATCGAAAGAGAACGCGGAATAACGATAAAATCACACCCACTTAGAGTTTTCTACACAGCAGAAGATGGAAAAGAGTACGAAATAAACATTGTCGATACACCAGGGCACGTCGACTTTTCTTATGAAGTTGACAGAAGCATGGCGGCAGTCGAGGGTGCTATTCTCTTAGTTGATGCAACGCAGGGGGTTCAGGCTCAAACAGTTGCGAATACGTATAAGGCACTCGAACATGATTTAGAGTTAATACCAGCTGTGAATAAAATCGACATGCCACTTGCTAATATCGAAGAGACTGTTGCAGAGATTGAAGATTTGATAGGTATTCCAGGCGAGGATATTTTTAAGATAAGTGCCAAGGAAGGTATTGGTGTTAAAGAACTTGTGGAGGCGGTTATAAAGCTCGTTCCACCACCGGAAACATCCGATGATGGGCATTTGCGTGCGCTTATTTTCGATGCGAAGTACGATAAATACCGCGGTGCAATTACGTACGTTAGAGTTTTCGATGGCGAGATTAAATCAGGCGACAAGATAATGATGAAGTCTACAAACGAAGTTTATGAAGTCATAGAGGTAGGTACGTTCACTCCTGATATGTTGCCTGTCGATTCTCTGAAAGCAGGGGATATCGGTTATATCATTGCAGGGTTGAAAGACGTTTCCAAAGCCAAAATCGGTGATACGATAACAAAACCTGATAACCCAGCTCCAGAGCCACTGCCGGGATACAAGGAAGTAAAACCGATGGTATTTGCGGGTATGTATCCAGGATTGCCTGAGTACTACGAAGAGTTAAGAAAGGCACTGGATAAATACAAGCTCAACGATGCGGCGCTCGTTTACAAACCAGATCACTCGCCAGCGCTTGGTTTTGGTTTCAGGTGCGGTTTTCTTGGACTACTTCATATGGATGTTGTCAGGGAAAGGCTTGAGCGAGAGTTCGATATGGCTGTCATATTAACTGCGCCGAACGTTGAGTACAAGGTAATCACGCATGCGGGCGAAGAGGTGTTCATAAACGACCCGGCTAAGTTCCCAGAAGAAGGAGAAGTGCGAGAGATTTACGAGCCGTACGTTAAGTTGTCGATAATTACGCCACCAGATTATATAGGAAAGTTGATGAACTTGGTGCAGAACGAAAAGCGCGGTACGATGATCTCAACGGAAAACGCCGGTCACGAGCGTGTTGTTATGCACTTTGAAGTTCCACTTGCGGAAATCATCTTCGATTTCTTCGATAAGATGAAAGCAGTGAGTAGAGGATACGCATCAATGGACTACGAGTTCCTTGAATACAGAAAGAGTGATCTCGTAAAGATTGCGATATACGTGAATAAAGAACCTGTTGATGCACTGTCGTTCGTTGCGCACCGCGACAAAGCATACACGATAGCAAGAAAGCTTGTCGATAAACTCGCTGAGTTCATACCTCAACATCAGTTTGAAATTCCTATCCAAGCGAAAGCTGGCGGTAGGTTCATCGCACGTTCAACAGTTAAGGCACTGAGAAAAGACGTGTTGGCGAAGTGTTACGGTGGAGACGTTACGAGGAAGATGAAGCTTCTTGAAAAGCAGAAAGAAGGTAAGAAAAAGCTTAGGGAAATTGGTAACGTGACGATACCTCAAGAAGCTTTCTTAGCAATGCTCAGGATTGGTGAGGAGGAAGAATAAGAGATTTTCTAAGGATAGGAGGGAGCTGTCTTGAACTGGAATCTGAAAGAGATTTTTCAAGACGATACAGCTGCTACTGAAAATGCAAAACTGCGCTTGAACGAAATAAAAAAATACGTTGAGGAATTTGAAAATGAACAGGAATTAGGAAGATTAGTTGAATTGATTAAAAAGATAGAAGATTCAACCGATAATTTTGCAAAATCCTCTCAGTATGCGTGGATGAGGTACTCTACGGATACTGAGAGTTCAGAAAGCCAGAAGCTCATCGGAAGTATTCAACAGCTTGAGACTGAACTTTCGGAGAGCCTCGTGAAGATGGAGGTTAAACTTGCTGCTCTCGATGATGCATCGCTTGAAAAGATGATTGATTTAGATAAAAACTACGAACATGAACTCAGGAGGATTATGGAAAGAAGAAAACACCTCCTATCTAAGGAAGCTGAGCAAGTTCTGGCTTTAATGTCCGTCTCCGGAAGAGGAGCGATTTCTAAGATTCATAGTAGGTTAGAGAGTGCTTACACGTTTGATATAGAAATCGATGGTCAGTTTAAAACGTTAACGGTCGAAGAAATTAAAGCGCTGCGCAGGTCGACAGATAGCCAGCTCAGGAAAAGAGCAATGAAGATGTTCTTTGAAAGGTTCCAAAACGATTCAATGGTGATAACCGAAGTTTATAACCTGATAGTCAAAAACTACGACACAGAGAGCAAAATTCGACGCTTTCCAAAGCCGATATCGATGATGAATTTTGAAAATGAAGTGAGCGACGAAGTTGTAGATAAATTAATAGAAGTTACTGACCAATACACAAATCTGGTGCGCAGGTATTATGATTGGAAATCGAAAATACTGGGCGAAAAACTGACACTTGCAGACATATACGCGCCAATAAGTGCTGAGAGGAGAATATTCACTTTCGATGAAGCTAAGGACGTTATCTTGGAATCGTATTATGCATTTAACCAATCAGCTGGTGATATTGTAAAAGGATTTTTCGATACTTCGCGCATTGATTTGCTACCTAAGAAGGGAAAGGTTGGAGGTGCTTACTGTATATATTCAACGACGAAACTACCTCCGTACGTTCTCACGAATTTTAACGGCGATATGTACGATGTTATGACATTGGCACATGAGCTTGGGCATGGATTACATGGCACTCTGTCAAGAAAGCAGACATTTTTCAACCACGACACACCACTGACTCTTGCTGAACTCGCTTCTGTTTTTGGAGAGTTCTTAGTCTTTGATAATCTCAAGAATAAGCTTTCAAAGGAAGAAAGAATGGCACTTCTTGCTTCGAAAATCGAAGATACAATAGCAACAACATTTAGGCAGAATATGTTTACTAAGTTTGAATTGAGAGCACATGAGAAGATTAGTGCAGATGGGTACGCCGATTGGAATGAGTTGAATGAGATATACCACGATGAACTGAAGAATGTATTTGGAGATGTTGTCGAAATTCCTGAATGGTACAAAAATGAATGGGCGATGGTTTCTCACTTTTTTGAAACACCATTCTACGTCTATGCATACAATTTTGCGCACTGCCTTGTGATTACGCTTTATCAGAAGTACTTGGAAGAAGGAAGAACATTTCCTGAGAAATATTTAAAATTGCTTGAAAGCGGAGGCAAGTATACACCGGAAAAATTATTAGCCAGTGTTGGAATTGATGTCAAGGAAGAAGGATTCTGGGAAAGGGCATTTAGGTTCATTGAGCACCTTGTAGATGAGTTAGAAGAAGCATCTCGGGATTAAAAGGAATATTTTAAAAATATTGACAAAGCGGAAGTGTTTTATTAAAATATAGCAAGACATCATAGAAAATCCTTGTAGGAGGCGATTAATGTGAATAGAGAAGAGCTCTTTAAAAAAGTAGCGGAAATCATTTCTGAGAAGCTGAACGTACCCATCGAAGATATTGACGAAGATAGCCATTTGATTGAAGATTTGGGAGCAGATTCACTCGATGCATTCGATCTTGTTATGGTTTTTGAAGACGAGTTTGGTATAAAGCTCGAAGACGAAGAAATCGAGAAACTTGTGACAGTTAAAAATATTCTTGATTTGCTTGAAGAAAAAATCAGCGATTAATCAAAAGTGAATAGAAAAAATAAAACATGCGGGTTTTTACCCGCATGTTTTTATTCCAAGCTCTCAAGACTATAAGAAATTGTATACATATATCTTATCGCTCTGGTTGTCAACCGTTTCTTTTAGGATTATTTTCGCACAGAAATCTTTAGTAATTTCTGTTGGTATTTCGACTATGAGGCTGTCTTTTTCTGGTAGTGTTGTTGAGAAAGTAAAGTATGGTGTTTGTAATCCGGCTGTATTTTCAGAGAGTATATCGGATATTTTGATACTTTTGCTTACTTGAATCGCTTTTTCAATATGGGTCTCCCTTGGCCTTCCCCAGTCGTATATGCGGTATGTAAGGTCTGACGACTGCTGGACTTCTATGACTGTGCTGTTCGGACCCAGAGCATGTACAGTCCCGGCTGGTATGTTTACAAACGTACCTTTCCTAACCTTTACAAAAGTCATAACTTCGTTTAATTTATCCATTTTGCCATTATTTATGTACTCTTTCATCTTGTCAACATCTTCGCAAATTGCAAATTCACCGTCTGTAAGAAAATACCAGGCTTCGCTTTTTCCCCAAGGTTCTTTCTCGAAAGAGTTTGCGTAATCGTTGTCTGGATGAACTTGCACACTTAGCCACTGCTTTGTTGATACGAGTTTTATCAGTATTGGGAATCTCTCATATTTACTGTCGTATATTGAACGCCCAAATTCGTTTAAGGAAATCCCATTCTCAAGCTTTGTTTCATATAATGGGTGTCCTGAAAGAAGCCAAATTTCACCTATTGGCATTTCATTTTCAAGCTCGAAGATAACGTTTATATCACTGTTACCCCAGATCATTGAGCGAAAATGAGGTATAATCTTGAACTGCATCTTAACCCTCCTATTTTTTAAAATTTAGAAAGCCAAGAGAGTTGAGGTTTTACCCCCCATATCCTCCGGCAATTATCTTTCCGTCTTCGTATTTAAGAACTACCTTTGGCAATGGTCTGTCCGTCATGTACCTTGCATCATGCATAAAGACTTCAACACCAGGATATAATACTTTTCTTGCTACGACTGAGCATTGATAACGCATAACGGACAGTTTCTCTTCAAGTTCTTGCTTTCTTTTTAAATTTCTCTCGAGTTGTTCCCGAAGGTTAATGAGTGTTCTTGTTACTTTAGAGAACTGTTCTTCTTTATCCGGAGGTATAGTCACTCCTTTTTCTTTCATTTCCTTGTATTGCTTTACGATATTGATTAACTTTTGTAAGCTTGTCTTATCTGTTTCTATTTGGACATTTAGTAATTTCAGTTCTTCGCGAATGTAAGGGTTTACACCAACTTCCAGATATGTATTAACGCCAAAGTCTGAACCTATTTCTTCGGCTTCTATTTTTGATAGCGCGATGTATTCGCCACCGATGATATTCGCACGAGGTCCTGTCCCGATTATAGAATTCGTGACCCTTACAGTGCAGTTCATCAGATTGGATTCGAAGTAGAGATTCTCGGCTTCTATTGTTACCGCTTCGGCGTACTTTACATGCACATCCTTTTTTGCCTTTATCAATCCTTTATCCTTACCTTTTACACCAGAAACTCTTACATTTCCTTCTAACGAGATTACTGTTGAAGCCTCTGCAACACCATTGACTTCAACGTCCCCTTTTGCGCGAACTATAAAGCCTGGTTTTACATCGCCTTTCACTAAAACTACACCGGGGAATTCGACGTTTCCAGTTTCATAGTTAACGTCTCCATCTATTTCTAAGTATTCACTTACTTCAATCATTCCCTTTTCAATATCTATTTTTAATATTCCTTCGTTTGTTGCAATTATGTACATTCCATCTTCGCTAAGTGCAACGTTCTTTCCAAGTACTACTTTTGCTTCGTTGCCTTTCTTAGCCGGAACGGGTTCTCCGTAGACATTTCGACCCGGGATGCCTTCTGTTGGTGGATAAATGGTTGCAATTTTCTGACCACTTTTGACGATTATTCTTTTCTGCACTGGAAACTCTCTGAAATCAACTTTGTTTCCGGAAGTGGTGAAAGATCTTTGACTCAGTACTTCAAATATTATTCTTCCGTCTTCTCCATTCTTTGGTAAATCACCGCGGGCAAAAAGCACAGGTGTGTCCTCAACCGGCTCTTCACACAGGTGCCGAAGAGCCCCCAAATCTATGTTGTGTGTTATTTTCGCTTTTCTTATTTCTTCCGTTAATTTATCTAAAGTGACATTCTCTCCCGGAAGTATATTCGAAAGTTTTATGTAAGCTTCCATCTTGTCCGGTGTTACGGAAATGACTACATTCATGCTATTCCCCCTTGCAAGAGCAAATCAGAGAGCGTGCCGATAATTTTTCTGGTTGAATGTCACCTAATCTCTTTGACAGTATTGTCTGGATTCAATATCAGAATCTTGGGTCCTTTGTATTCATTTGGATCGTATATTGAAAATGCCATTATTATTATTCTGTCTCCCTTTTCAACAAGTCTTGCAGCCGCGCCGTTCAATGAAATCTTTCTTGAACCACGGGGTTCCGGTATCACATACGTTGTTAGTCTATTTCCGTTGTTGACATCCGAGACTATTACCATTTCGTTTATCTTTATTCCACTCAATTCTAATAGTTCTTCATCGATACCTATACTTCCTTCATATTCAATTTCCTTTTCCGTGATGGTTGCCATATGAATCTTTGCTTTAAGCATAATTTCCATCATTTTTGTACTCCTCCTTTTTAATTATTGTCTATTTGACTGTTCAAATTTCCTTCAGGTACTTGTGTGTCTTCCACCTTGGGGATTTCAACGACAAAGCGATTACCGTTATCGGTTGCTTCATGGTATATCTTTCCTTTATGCTCATCCTCAACAATTTTCTTGCATATAGCCAGTCCCAGTCCGGTACCGTAGACCTTAGTGGTGAAAAACGGTGTAAAAAGTTTATCTGCAGTTTCTTTGTCTATCGGTTTCCCTTCATTCCAGACAGATACCAGGACTTTGTCGAGTTTGATTTTAGTTTCTATTAATATCTTACCATCATTTGGAGTAGCTTCAATTGCATTTTGCAATAAATTTATTACAACCTGCTTCATTCTTGAGTATTCAGCATATACTGTTATTTCTTCGGAATCGGCATTAAATGTGAAAAGTATGTTCTTTTCTCGGATTTTTTCTTCCAAGAGAATATACACATCGTTTATGAGTTTGTTTATATTGAAATACCGGAATTCCAATGATCTCGGTTCTCTGCTAAAATCAAGTATTTCGTTCACTATTTGTTCGAGACGCAGGATTTCGTCTTCTATAATTTTTACATACCTACTTCTCGCTTCCGGGTTATCAACGTTCTTTTGAAGTCTTTTAACAAATCCTCCAAGAACTGAGATTGGGTTCCTTAATTCGTGTGCAACTCTTGCAGCCATTTCACCAAGTGCAGCAAGTTTCTCTTGCTTCTTGCGTTCTTTTTCTAAATTAACTCTATCTGTTACATCATCAAGGGTTATTATAACGCCTCGGAGCATTATTCTCTCCGTATCCCAAAATGGTGTTATGCGGATGTCGTAATACCTTTCCTGACCGCCCAATGAGATTAAGTAATTACTTAAGTTTATCTCTTCTTTAATTCTCATGCTTTGAAAAGACATTTCTTGTATGTCCTCAAATTCAGGTCCGAGAGACCTCAATTCTATGCCTGTCATTTGTTCCTTGGGTCGACCGAAGTAAATTTCAGCTTTTTTGTTCCACTCGTTCACTTTCCCTTCTCTGTCTAAAACGATTATCGCCGAAGACATGTTTTGGAGTACAGAATCTGAGAACTCGCGTAAATATTCAATGAGACTCTTCTGCCTTTCAAGCGATGCAGTTTTATTACGCAATTCTTCATAGTTAAGTGCGGTCTCTATTGCGAGCCCTGCACTGTCAGAAATTATTTTTAAGATATCTATATCACTTTCTCTGATAGGTTTTTTTGTGTAGAAATTATCCACTATCACTACTCCAAATGTGCCTTCTCGTCCTACAAGTGGTATTACAGCAAATTCTTTTGTGCCGAGCAGATTAACGATGTCCGCAACATCTACTCCCATAGAGTCGATCAATCTTTCGGTTCCAACAAATATCTTCTTTCTCAGTACACACTTTTCAAGTATCGGATGCGCCTTATATGGAAATATTCTGTTTTCGATTTGCTCTGTTAGTCTATTGTTTATTTCGATCGTCATTGCCTCTTCTCTCAGGTACTGAACAACATCGGCGTATCTCATTGCTCTTTGATTTGCTTTCTTCCAATCTTCCTCTACGTTTTCGCTGTCTGGGCCGAACCACATCTTTCCAATAAGCGTGTCTCGTTTTTCATCGTATACGAGTAATAAAGCTCGGTTGTACCCCAGTAACCTTCCGGAAGTAAGCCCCAATAACAAAGTCTTATAGACATTTCTTACGCTGTACATAGTTCGCATAGCCTGGCTTATGTAATGCACAGCGTTCATTTTCCTTATCTGCTCTTTTTGTTCTTCTATTAGCTTTTCATGGTTTTCTTGCAATTCTTTTAGTTTTACAATTTCTTCTCTCAAGCGTTTTTCAAACTCGACTCTTCCCCTTGCAAGAATTGACCTTCTTACCGAATCTCTTGCTAAGTCCAAATCCATAGAATCGAATGACTTTGATTCCAAATATGTATCCCTTGCCTTCTTGTTCGCAAAAATGTACCATTCTTCTGAATTGATATCGCCAGGCACAATAACAGCGGATAAAACATTCGCTTTGAGCACAACATTTAATCCGACGGGTTTGTAAACGACCTTTTCTGTGCCTTTGAAGTATCTCAAAGTTTCGTTTGGCATCTCTGATATTTCGAACTTGAAAGTATCGAACGAGCCCGAATTTTGATCATACACTTGCACTTCGACCTTGTCTTTGATTTTCACTACTGCTGATATTTCTGCTTCCAGTATATCTGCCATTACTTTCAGAAAAGCTTCAACTATCTCTGAGGTGGATTTTGCACTTTCGAAGAGTGTTGTCAGCATCCAGAGGGATCTGTATTTGCTTAAGTAATTCCTGGATTGCTCGTATGTTGGAATAAACCACAGGGCAAATGCCAAGAAGTCTAAGATCTCCCTGTAATTAGTGATTTTCGAAGGAAGCCTTGGCGTGAGCACGATGCCAATAGGGGTACTATCGCCGTACTCTCCGTAGATAAGCTGTGATACGTAGGCTTCTCCATATTCAGACAATTCGTCATCAAGCCTTATTTTCGATAAACTATCGCGCTTGTCTATAATACTTGAATGAATTTTTGACTGAACTGGCAAGAAGTTGCTTAAAAGTACACGGTATGCTGATTTGCTTTTTTCGTAAAAAGCGATCGAAATTTTATCGACTCCAACAAAAGATGCAATTTCTTCGGCAACTTTTTGTGCTGATTCTGATAATTTGCTTTTTTCAAATATATCGGTAAGCGCTTTGCATATTTTACTTCCTATCATTTTGATTCACCCCTTCGAAGTTTAAAGTCCTTCAGGTCGGCTAAATTCCAAATTCCTCTGAGTTGAAAGTGAGACCCCTCCCAAAATATTTTGCCACATTTTGGGCAATGTTTAAAACGCTCGAAACTTTCAAATATGTACGTAGGAACTTTTCCGACGATATCTTCCTTTGAACATTCTATCAATTCTGCATTGCATTCACTACATCTTGGATTTCCTCGCGCTGTGCTTTGAATCTTTGACAGAACTTCTTCAATTTGTTCACTGACATTGTTGCTTAATACTAATATGCCTGATAGCTTCCTTGCCAATTCGCGAGATTTAGTAATTAGTAATTTTTTTATGTTTTTTGTCTTGACGACATTTTCTATCGTGGCCATATTTGAGCTTTTCACTATTTCAACGTCGTATCCTAAGATTCTGAGTTTCTTGCCGAGTTTGACGACAGTCAAATCGCATACTAAACCTGTCTTTGAGCCATATGAATTCTCGTTTTTATCGAGCATCTTTCATGTCCTCAATACCCAAAGATTTAATCTCTCTGTACTTAGCAAGTCCGATCAACTTTTTAATTCTTTTATATTTTTCGTTATCTATATTCTCTTCAAGGAGTTCAGGATTTCTTTCGAGTTCCATCAGAATATTGTCGACCTCTTGATATTTCATCCCAAACGCCTCTTCGTCGGTTAAGCCGGGAACGAGATCTGGCGTCGGTGGTTTTTTTATAATCTTCTCGGGTACATTTAGATACCTTGCAAGCTCAAAAACTTGTGTCTTATAAAGGTGTTTAATAGGTTCGATATCGACAGAGTCGTCGCCCCATTTTACGTAAAGTCCAAGTTTCAGTTCAGTCTTGTTCGTCGTTCCAACGACGCAGTAGTTGAGTTTTTCCGCTTCGAAATATAACTTACACATCCTTATCCTATGTTTGGATCTGTAGTATGCTATGCCTTTCAAGAAGAGCTCATCACCTGAATTTTGCAAATCCATGGCATACGGGTCGTCGTATCTATTCCACCTATTTTTGGCATAGATTATTTTAAGCTTTTCGGGTATGAAAAAAGCAGGTGGGAATAGTTTATAAATACCTAAACCTGACAAAGATTTTGTAATACTTTCTATTTTGTATTCAACTCCGAAATGTTGACAGACTAACCTTGCATCTTCAATACTTCTTTTCGAACTGTCTCTCTCTGGTAAGATAAATGCTTTTATCTTATCTATTCCAATTGCATTTACTAATAGGGCAAGTACAACTGCTGAATCAATCCCTCCACTGATTCCAATCACGGCACCTTTGTATCCGTATTTCTCGATAAACTCCTTAATGAAATGCTCTATTCTTCCACTTTCTTCTTCCAAACTAAAACTCATATTTTCACCTCCTTGTCAACGCACTTCACATTAATATTTTATCATAACTCATTATGAAACATGGTAAAATATTAACGAAATGTAAAAGGGAGGAAGAGATATGACAAGCAAGAAATGGCTGGCTATAATATTTCAAGCGCTGATGCTTTCTGTCGTAAATTCATATGCAACGTTTTATAACCTGTTTCCGAATTTCTCTTTCGGATATTTTCCGGTCCTATTCGTTATACTGTACGCTTTATTCTTGGGAGCAATGATAAATTTGAAGGAAATCCTTCTAATTTCTGTAATTTCACCTATTTTTTCTTTTTTTACGCTCCAGTTCTTAGCATATATTTTCTTTTCTGAGTATGTTACATACCAAATTCTGCTCACCGTTGTCGCAAAGGGCTCGGCGGGATTTGGATTTGCTTGGATGCTTATAAGTGTTGTTGTTGGATCGATTTCTAATCTGATGTTCTATAAAAACAAAAACTAATTCTGAAAAATTTAGACAGCAAGGAGGAGATAAGTTTTGCGAGTTTTCCTTTTTTTACAACTAATATCGCTTATTATTTTTGTCTATGTAATGTATTTCATACCGTCTAATCTTTATTTATTCTCAATAATTGCCACTTTTCTGATTGTGAATACTGTTGGCATAACGTATTATGTTTTCAGAATGTGGGGCAAAGAATTGGCTGATTCAACGAAAATGATGAAAGTCGCATATATTTTGCTCGTTATAGTTGCAGTAGTTGGTCTGGGCTTTCTTTTTATTAATTTGTTTAATATGTGGATTGCCATGTACCCGATAGATACTTTGAGCAATTTCTTGAATGCACTACTTGTAGTCTCAACATTCCTCTTGGTGTCTTTCGGGATATCTTACGTTACTCTAAGAAGAGAGCTTGAAAGGCAGATTGTAGAGTATAAAAAGCTTAATGAAACCCAGATGAAGTTAAGGATGCAGGTTTTTAGGTACAAGACTAATCCTCATTTTTTGTTCAACGCTATGAGCACTGCGGTTTCAATGATTGACCTTGGAGAAAACAACGACAAATTGCGCGAGTATCTTATAAATCTTTCAGAGCTTTTTCGAGCAGTTCTGGAAGCTCCTGAAATTTGGACATTGAAAGATGAAATCTCCTTAGCGAAGAAATACTTGGATATACAAAAGATCAGGTTGAGCAATTTCGACTATATGATAGACGTTCAATCGGAATGTGAGGGTGTGAAAATTCCGTCTTTAATCCTTCAACCGATTGTGGAAAACTCGATAATTCATGGTGTAACCAAGTCCACAAACGGTGGTGTTATAACAATAGAAACTAAGTTAACTGAAGGATTTATTCTCTTGAGTATTCAAGACAATGGAAAGGGTGCACCGGAAATAGTGAAGGGTGCAGGTCTGCAGATGGTTGAGAATTTGCTGAAAACGTTTGATAAGGATTCAGAAGTAATTTACGAGACATCACCAGGAAAAGGAACAAAGGTATTTCTGAGATGGCTTGCTACCCGCTAAGAGTTTGACATGAAATTAGTGAATTGGAGGTAAAGGTGAGAATATGACTTGCGTAATTGTTGAAGATGAAAAGTTGCTTGCTCTTGTACTTGAAAAGATGTTGAAAGAGGAAGGTTTAGATATATTGGGCATAGCATCTCACGCACGTGAAGCTATCGAGTTGATCGACACAAAGATGCCCGATTTGGTTTTCCTAGATATAAACTTGGGAGAATACGACGGCTTTTATGTTCTTGAAAACATCAAGCATAGGCCTTATGTGATATTTACGACGGCATATTCAGAATACGCAGTAAGAGCTTTTGAAGAAAACGCAATTGACTATCTTTTAAAACCTATAAGAAAAGAGCGTTTAAGAACTGCTATCGGAAAAGCAAAGAAGATTATAGAAGGCAACCAAGAGGGCGAAATTCAACAGTCAAAAATGAGGGAATTCATAAAGAGGATGAAAAAAGAAAAATTCTCCGTCGAAATTGACGGAGAGGTGTTGTTTTTGAATATCAGCAAAATTTTATACATTTACGCGAACGAAGGTGAAGTGGTTGTCGTCTCAAATGAAGGAAAATTGACTACGAAAACTTCCTTAAGGGTTTGTGAAGAAAGACTTCCTGAAGAACAATTCCTTAGGGTCCACAAGTCTTATATTATAAATGTTGAGCACATAACGAAGATAATCAAAAATTACTTCGGAAGCATGGCTCTTGAGCTTTCAAATGGCGATATTGTGCCAGTTGGAAGAAATTACAAGGAGTCTTTAAAAGAGTTGCTCGAATAAGACTTAAACACTTATATATTTGGCATTATCCTCAGTAGCCCAACAATTTTCCCTTCTTTCATAATGCTTCCGGATATAACGACTCCATTTTCTGATTTTAGAATGTTAAACAACATACCATATTCTGTGTCCAAGTATTTTTCTATCACAGCAGGTTTTTCCATATCTGCTTGGAAGATGAAAGAACCATACCAAGGCATCTTTACATTTTTATCGGTTTTATAACCAGCGAACAGTACTGTCTCGTTCTCAGAATTGCTATCTCTTGTTGAAGAATCTACGGCTATTGAGTGTATTCTTGCATTTTCACCGAACATTTTAAGGTATACGACTTGACCGCTTTCCGAAAGCCTTGCAATGAAGCCCTTCTCAACTCCTAAGGCATTCTGCGAATTGTTGCCATTAGAGTTTGGCGGCATTCTTTCGTAAACATATCCTGCGACGTAAATTGAGTTATTTGTAACAACTAAATCGAGAGGCCACAGTGTATAAGAGTTTGTTAACGTAGACTTCCAAACTAAATTACCCTTTGTGTCGTAAGCTACAACGTATCCATCGTATCGGTTCCCGTCTGTGAATGAATTTGAAGAACCAGCGGATAGAATTAATTTCTGAGATTCGAGATATCCGCCTGAATATGCTCTATCCCATCGTATACCACCAAAGCTCCTGTCCCATATTATTTTTCCATCTTTTGATATATTTACAATCCAGTAGTCGTGTTCGCCAAAATTTTGCGACACATCTCCGCCTTTTGCGTAATTATCACCTACGATGACGTATCCGTTCTCTGTTTTCAGAACTTTGTATGCTCTATCCCAGTCAGGTCCTCCGTAAACTTTGTACCAAAGGATTTTTCCTTGTTCATTGTATTTTATAAGCAGAGCATCGTACCTGCCACGGACTCCGAAACTTTTTGAAGAAGAAACCCCTACGACTATGTAACCGTCGCTCTCCTTAATAACATCATATGCAAATTCGTCTCCATCGTTTCCAAAAAACGTTTTTGAAATTATATTGCCATCTTTATCCAACTTTGCTAAAAAGATCTGGTATTTTTCCTTCTCGTTTGTCAGTACGTCACCTACAACTAAATACTCGTCGTTGACTTTCAAAACCTTCGTTACTCGTGTTTCTTGCCCAAAGTCAAGAAAGATTTCTTTCTCCTCATTTACATTTTCGCTATTCGTTTTATCAGCTTGCTTCAGAAAAGAAAAAAGTTTCATTGTGTTATTGTCAGAGTTTATTATTGTTGAAAAACCAATGAAGAATAAACCTATCACTAATATCAAGAAAATAGCAGAAAAAAGCTTGAAACTATTGGATCCATTTCTGCTGTTCTTTCTACTGTTTGGAAGTCTTCTGTACGTTTTTTTATGAGCGTTCTGTAGCTTGTTCCTGTCAAGTCTCAAACCTTAATACCCCTTTCTTTTGCTATCTCTTTCAAGAGTTCTCTCTCTTTACCTGATACCTTCTTTGGTATCGAAACCTTAAATTCAGCAACCAAGTTACCGCGCCTACCTGTTCTTGTATTTGGAATTCCCTTGCCTTTGATAACAACTCTATCATTTGGCTGTGTACCAGCAGGTATTTCTACTTCAATTTTTTCTTTATTCGGGAGTTCGACGAACGTTGCTCCTCCAAGAATTGCTGTTACGTAATCTATTGGTACAGTTACTATTATATCATCACCTTCGCGTTTGTAGTCACTTGTTTGTCTGACTCGGATATGAACGTACAGATCACCGTATTCGCCACCGTAACTACCTGCGTTTCCTTTTCGAGGGATTCGTAATACGCTTCCGTCTTCGACTCCTGATGGTATATTCACCACAGCTGTGGTTCGTTTTTTTATCCTTCCACTGCCGCGACAGACATGGCATGTTTCTCCAGGAATCGAACCTGTACCGCCACAGGCATCGCAAGTGTGCTGGTTAATAAACACTCCAAATGGTGTGCGTTTTTCTTCTCTTACAACACCGGTACCATGACATTTTGAACAAGTTACCCACTTACTGCCGGGTTCAATGCCTTCGCCATGACAATTCTCACACACTTCGTATCTATCGTATTCGATCGTTGCATCTTTTCCAGTGAATATATCGGCATCCGTTATAACTAATTCAACGTTTATATCTTCACCCCTTCGGGCGCTTCGCCGTGAACCTCTCTGGGACGATTGAGAAGCTGTTGAGGTTCTCTGCCCACCAAAGAATATGTTGAATATATCATCGAAATCTCTGAAAATATCCTCAAAGCCGAAACCAAAACCGCCAGTTCCAAAATTTGTTCCGTTTGGTTCGTATACATAACCACCTTCGCCTACATAACCAAACTTATCGTACATTGCTCTTTTTTGCGGGTCGCTGAGTACTTCGTATGCTTCTTGAATCTCTTTAAATTTCTGTTCTGCCTGCTTCTTTTTATCTCCGACGTGCCTATCCGGATGCCATTCTTTGACAAGCTTTTTGTAAGCCGCTTTAATCTCATCGTCAGAGGCATTTTTTGGAATGCCAAGTATCTCGTAATAATCCTTTTTAGCTGGCATTATGCCTCACCTCTATTTTCCGCACTGCTTTCAGAGCTTTTACCTTCACTGTTGTCTTTGTTACTGTTTGTGTTCTCAGTATTTTCTGCAGGTTCTTTTTTCTTTCTTGGCTTGACTGCAACCTTTACTTTCGCAGGTTTAATAACCTGACCGTTGAAGGTATAACCATCTTCTATAACTTCGGTGATCGTGTATTCTTCCAAGTCTTCTCTTTCTTCCCTTTCGAATGCTTCGTGATTGAACGGGTCAAACTTGCCAGTTGCATCAATTTGTTTTAACCCCTCATTTTCAAGTGTTCTGACAAATTTCTCGTATATCTTTTCCACTCCAGTTTTGAATTCCTCGAGGTTGTTTGATAGCTCAAAATGTTTAAAAGCTCGTTTGAAATCGTCTAAGAGAGGTATCATCGCTCTCATAATCCTTAAAGAGGTAGCTCTGCTCGCATCTCTTATCTGCCTGTCGGCGTCTAACTTGTAATTTTCGAATGTTGCTTTTATAACCCGAGCCGCGTTTTGGATTTCTTTCAACTGCGCTTCGAGCTCGGAGATCTTTTCTTTTAACTCCTTGTTTTCCTTTTCAAGATTCGAAACTTCCTCTTTATTTTCAGTCAAATTATCTGTGTTATCTGAAGCAATTTTCCTTTCCTTCTCTTCTAAATTTTCCAGTTTTCTTTCCTTTTCCATATTTTTCCCTCCTCAGTTCATCTTTTATATATTTTATTAGTTTACGCATTTAACACATTTCACACATTTCTCGAGACTATTGTGAAGTATTCAGTCAATCTATTGAGCATGAATTCAAAGCTTTCGAACACATGATCATATCGGCTGAACTTATCAAATAAGACGGCGATTCGTCCTATTGGGTTGTTTTCCGCATAGAATGGTCCTATAATGACTGAGAAGTCATCCAAGAAACGCAAACCATGTTCTTTACCCACATAGACATCATTCTTGAGTTCTAAGAGGTCTTTGTAGAAAACATCGGTTGATACATAAGCAAGTATATTCTGCAGTTTTCGTAAATTAATCCTGTCGTTTGTTAAAAGGTTTGAAAGTCCTTCGGTGATATAATCCTCGTAGCTTTCCATCGATAAGCGTTCAGTTATCTCCAAGAATCCCTTGCTCATATTACTTATTTCAAAGCCGTTTATGCTATTGAGATTGTTTAACTTCGAGAAGATGTCTTTCAATTTCGTTCTGAATTCGTTAAGTGTTAGACCTTGAATCAGCTTGTTCAGGACTTCCTCAATGTGTGTTATCTCTTCGCCGCTATCGATTTCTGCATGTTGGAGAGGTATAGAAGAACTCAGACCAAGCGAAGTTACGACATTTGCAATAGAAAAGTTTCTGCTAACAGGTGTTATCACAATTCTTTTGATCCTAAGATTCAACGGACTTGGCTTCTCTATAACTACCATGCCTTTTGTTGATGAACTCAGCAATTTGGCTGCCCCAGTTAGCACTTTTTCCATATCGCCCATTGGGAAATTCGCAACTGTCTCAACGTGGGTGCTCTTTGACTTTATCTCATCTCTTATTTTTCTGAGTTCGTTAACGTAAAATCTCAAACCTTTATCGGTAGGTACCCTACCCGCCGATGTGTGTGGCTGATATATGTAACCAGCCTTCATCAACCTGTTCATGTCATTTCTGACAGTTGCGCCTGACCTTTCAAGTGCAGCGTTTTCTAAGACTCTCTTCGAACTTACTGGAGCTTTCGTGTTTATGTACTCTTGTACAATACAGTACAGCACTTTTTTCTGCCTTTCGGTGATGTCCATTCTATCACCTCCGGATATTACGAAATCGATAAAAGTATATCCTGTGAATTGTCAAACAAATTAGCAATCATATGTTTTGTCTGCTAAAATATTACCATAAATGTGTACTATTGTCAATTCTTTAGCTTTTGAGAAGTCCGAACATTCCTATCTTTTCAAGCTCAGGATTATGGTTTAAAATATTGTTGTGAACATGGTACGCTTTGCGAACCATTGATGTTCCATGAGAATTTTCGTGAATTCCTGTGAAAGGGGAATAATAATGGGGAAGAATGGAAACTGGAGAGTTTATCTTGCTGGAGTTACCGTTTCGCTGATATTTGGACTTTCTTTTTTGTTCACAAAGGCTGGCATTGAGTACGTGGGGATTTACACGTTTTTGTCTTATAGGTTTGGTATAGCAACCGCTGCTATTCTGTTGCTAAGTTTTCTGAAAGTTGTCCGTATAAGTAGGAAGCCTTACTGGAAGCTGTGGAAAGTTGTTATTTTCCAGCCTATAATGTATTTTATTTTTGAAACGAATGGTTTGAGGTACGCAACTTCTTCAGAGGCTGGTATGATAATAGCGATGATACCCATTGTTATTGCTTTTCTCAGTCCATTCATGCTTAAGGAAAAGCTACACTGGTTTCAGGTTTTGTTTGCATTCACAAGCTTCTTGGGCGTCTCTCTAATAGTTGGAGGCGGCGGATTTGAAAAAGGAGCTTTCATAGGAAAGGTGTTAGTTCTGTGTGCCGTCTTTTCTGCAGCACTTTATAATATTTTCTCGCGGAAGTTATCAGCGCTCTTCGAACCTATGGAAATAACATTCACAATGATGCTGACAGGTTTTTTGTTTTTCACAACCATGAGTTTAATCACTGGTCAGTTCGAGATAACGACGAATTTATCAGCAATTATCAGTGCTCTGTACCTTGGTGTTTTATCTTCAACAGTTGCTTTCTTCTTGGTAAATTACATGCTCAGCAAAGTCTCACCGACCGTTTCGTCTCTATTTTCTAATTTGACGACAATCGTTTCTGTATTGGCTGGTAGCCTGATTCGTCATGAAAAGATACTCTTTATTCAAATAATCGGTATGGTCATGATACTTGCATCACTTGTTGCCAATTCGTACCTTAGTTCGAGAGCTAAAAACAAGACCTCGGCTTGACGCCGAGGTCTTTTGTGTTTTTATATTTTGTTCAATTGTTATATTTCTTCTTCTTCAAGGTTTTCTGGAATGTTTATCTCTATCTCTTCTGGTTCGGATACTACCTGAGCTTCTTCTGCTGAGTACGCAACGCCTTCTCTGCCTTCCAAGTAAGCATCCGCTATCTTGGCTGCGATAAGAGCGATTGCCCTTATTGCGTCATCGTTTGATGGAATTACGTAGTCGATTGGATCTGGGTCACAGTTTGTATCTACCATACCTACGATAGGAATTCCAAGGTAATTCGCTTCTTCGACAGCTATCTTTTCTTTCCTCGGGTCCACGACAAATATGACATCTGGTAAACTTCTCATATTCTTGACGCCACCCAGGTTCTTTCTAAGTTTTTCGAGCGTTTTTCTCAATTTGCTTTGTTCTTTCTTAGGAAGCCTGTCGAGCTCCCCGTTTGCTTCCATCTCTTCGAGTTCGATGAGTCTTTGAATCCTTGATTGAATCGTTGAGAAGTTTGTGAGAAGTCCACCGAGCCATCTGTTGTTAACGTAGAATCCACCGCATCTTTCTGCTTCGTTCTTAACAACCTGTTGAGCTTGTTTCTTTGTTCCAACGAAGAGGATCGTTCCGCCTTTGCTTGCTACGTCTCTAACGAAATCGTAGGCTTCGTCCAAGAGCTTTACGGTCTTTTGAAGGTCAATAATGTAGATACCTTTTCTTGCTCCGTAGATATACGGCTTCATCTTGGGGTTCCATCTTTGAGTTCTGTGTCCGAAGTGAACACCTGCTTCTAAAAGTTGTTTCATCGTTACGACTGGCATACCTGCACCTCCATTTGGTTTTATCCTCCGCCCCCTTTAACCCACCGACTCCGATTAGAATTCAGAGCACCGAGGTGGGAAACGGAAAGCGTGCGGATTTTTTTATCAGCAAGCAGAATTGTACCATATATTTCAAATTAGTCAATTAATGTTTTGTTAAATACTCCTCCAAAGTTCATCTATTTCATTGTTGTGCGTTTCAAAAACTTCTAGAAGTTTTGGTGAAAAATGGCTTGGTGAAGTTCTACCATCCCCTTCTAAGATAATTCTTAGTGTTTCTTCGTGCGAAAGTCCCTTTTTATACGGCCGTTCCGACCTAAGCGCATCGTATACATCTACAAGCTTGACAATATGTGCCACGATAGGTATCTCCTCACCTTTCAGACCAAATGGATAACCTGTTCCATCGTAGTTTTCGTGGTGGTACAGAGCAATGTTAAGCGCTGTCTCGAAGCCGGGAACGTCTAAGATTCTTTTTGAGAGTATTGTATGCTGCTTCATTATTTCCCATTCTTCAGGTGTGAGGCGCGAGGGTTTTTTTAGTATTTCATGCGGTATGAATATCTTTCCAATATCGTGCAAGCTTGCAAACATGCCAAGTTCTTCAATTCTTTCATCATCGAGTTGCAACTTTTCACCTAAGAAGCGCGACAGAATTTTGACTCTGTAAATATGATGACCAGTTTCCTCGTCATATCCTTCCGCAATCATGGCAAGTCTCTCAGACATGTTTAACAACAAACGCCTAAACTCTTTACTTTTTGCGGACACTTCATTGTATGCCTTTTCAAGTTCCTCGTTTGTTGCTTCGAGTTCTTCAAGAGTTGCACTGAGCTCTTGCATTATGGCTGAAAGTGTTCCATAAAATTCCTGAGTATCTCTTAGATTGAATGTTCCTGCTGGTGGAAGGATTCCAGAATTTCCGACCTCCCGAACTGCAATTCCCAATTTTGTCATGTCACTTGCAAATGGGGTTATCGCCGAACGTGTTGAAAGATATGTGAATATCAAGACAATAAGTATAAATAAAACTATTATGAGGGCTATGATGTATACATAGTTCATGTAGTCAAACGTTACTTTGAGGTATAAATTCGTCGTCAGACCTTCGTAAGTTGATAAAGTGTATGGTTTGTAAAGCGTAGTGCTTGTTATTCTCCTTACTATAATCTTGTCTTTTATTCCCGCGTCTATAACCGAATCTAAGACCTTTCCAGAAATATCCAGTCTATTTTCCGAGTCTACATATATTGCGATTTCTTTTGTATTTCCAATTTTGAGTGTTGCTAATCCTTTTATCAAGTTCACATACAGTCGTGGGTCTGGATAAAGGATAAACGTTAAGAATTCATTGTTGCTTATCCTAAACCAAGAATAGATTACCAATCGGTTTTCGTTTGGCAGGAATGTGAGGAATTTCGGAGTTTGCTGATCTGATGGTTCTGAAGGCTTGAATCTGAGTTCGCTGACGTTAGAGTGATATCCCGTTGAGGAAAGTACCTTTCCGTTTAGGTCAACCAAAGCAACATCAATATCGACGAAGACTTCACCAGCATCTTCTAAGGAAGACTCATATATCTTCTCTATCGATTTTAGAGCGTCGTATCCACCAAGGTTTAATACCAAAGATTTCGCAAGTTGTAGATTATTTAAGAGAAACTTATCGACATTACTTGTTTGAAGAGTTAACGATTCTTTCAGTGCGCTCAAGATGTTTTGGAAAGCACTGTCTATGATTTCAAAATTCTTTTCTGAATCCTTTGTGATAAAAACGTTGAGCCACATTAAGAATATGACTCCAATGACTATCGTTGTTATTAAGGCTACTGTCAAATTTCTGTACATTACTACCTTCTTCAACTTTTTAGAATCGTACATCCTTCGCCCCCCGTAAAACGATCTATTTTATTTACCTAACCTTCTGAGAATTTCGAGCCTATAAGGGTTTTCATAGTTTAAGCAGCAACCGCTTCCAAATAATCTGCTCTTCTTGTCCAACCTTATCTTATCCTCAAAAGCATTTATCTCATCGTATTTACTGCATAGATTTTCTTCCGTTAAAAATTTGCACTGTCTCTTTTCGTAATCCCATTCGCCATAATAGCACACCGTATGTTTACAGCACCAGCCACATTTTACACATTCTGGACAGTCAGTTTCTTCTATGAGTTTTTCTAAGTTTTTAATAAAATCATCCGTAAGCGGTTCTGTTCTTTGCGCGTCATTATCTTTCTTCATTAGCGCTACTCTCTTTCTTTGAATTTCAGGAATATAGGTGCACCTGTAAATGGATCAATTTGCTCCCTTATGTTTTTCCTTATAGCGTTCTGAAAGCTTTCCGGAACTTCGATTTTGTTTACGAAGAATAAAAATGTCGGAGGCCTTATATCCACTTGAAGTCCATAATACAACTTCAGTCCGTGAGGTGGCTTAGCTATCATTCTTTGTATAGCGGCATTAACAGCACTTGTAGGTACTTTCTTATGGAGCGAAGCGTAAGCAGTGTTAATAGCCTTCATCAATTCTTTATATCCAACTTTGTTAACCGCACTGGTGAAGATTACGGGAGCAAAATCAACGAAGTAGAGCTTTTCCTTAAACATGTCCATAAAGTCTTTTACACGCCTGTCTGCGTGTTTCACAAGATCCCATTTGTTGAAAACAACAACGAGGCCCTTCCCATTCTTCTCGGCAAGACCGGCAATTCTCTGATCTTGTCTTGTTATTCCTTGGGTCGAATCGATTACCAGAACGACGACATCGGATTTTTCAATTGCCTCTATTGTTCGCAAAGTACTTATTCTTTCTATGAAGTCTTCAATCTTGCTTTTTTTCCTTAACCCTGCTGTGTCGACAAATAGGTAATTCTTGTCCCCTATTTTTACAATTTCGTCTATTGTGTCTCGCGTAGTGCCAGCTATGGGAGTGACTAAAGCCCTTTCTTCATTAATTATCATGTTAAAGAGGGAGGATTTGCCAGCATTTGGTTTGCCAGCTATCGTTACTCTGATCAAATTTTCGTTATTTTCAGTGTATTCTAAATCGAAGCCTTTTTCCTCAAGCCTGCTGATCACATTCTCTATTAGCTCGTCCAAGTTCTTGCTCTGTTCTGCCGAAACTGGGAACGGCTCTCCAAATCCCAATGAAAAGAGTTCAGAATAAACCTTCTGGTAGTATTTCTCGCTTTCGGTTTTGTTCGCGACCAGTAGTACGTCCGCACCTGATTTTCTTAGAATTGAAGCTATAGTGTGATCTTCAGACGATAATCCATTCTTGCCGTCGACAATAAAAAGAACAAGAGCACTTTCTTCAAGAGCTTTAATGGTTGCGTCTCTACTTCTCTCGTATATTTCATTTTCTTTTCCTTCGAATATACCGCAAGTATCCACCAGCTGGAATGATTTATCATACCAAAGGACGCGGTCTATGACCGCGTCTCTTGTTGTTCCCTGTTCATCTGCAACAATTGATTTCCTCTTTCCAATCAGTTTGTTAAAAAGTGTCGATTTTCCAACATTACTTTTACCTACTATCAAAACTATAGGCGCTTTTCCAAATTTTGATCCAGTTAATTCACTTTTCTCCTCCGGTTGTTTCTTCGGTTCTTTCCGATTCAGTGGCATTATTTGCTTTTCCCTCCAGCGTTTGTTCCAAAGTTACATTTGAAAAGTTCGTTTTTTCTTGATTTTGCATATTTTTCATTGTTTCGCTTCCGTATGCTTTTGGACTGACGATTATTTTATAAATGTCTTTTTGTTTCTCCAACTTTATTATTTTACCACTTACTTCTTCTCCAATGCTTAAATTTTCGTAAACTTGTGTTTTCGGAATGTACACCTCTACATTTTCACACACGCCGATGTAGCCTTTATCTACGCTTTTTATTATCTTAGCACTGACTGTATCTCCTTCTTTGTGTGCTGCGGCAAATTTCTCCCATGGATTTTCGGTTGCTTTTCTAATGCTTACTCTGACCTTTTTGTTTTCTTTGTCGATTGAGAGAATTTGGAATTTTACATGCTGACCTTCTGCTACGACATCTTCGATTTTGTCAACAAAATTCCAGGAAATTTCCGATATATTGCAGAAGGCAGTGAGTCCTGGCTCGATTTCAATTATTACACCATTTGGTAAAACTTTTATAACCTTTCCTTCTGCGACACTACCTTCAGGGTGTTTTTGCTGGAGCCTTTCCCATATATCACCTTCGACGGACTTATAACTAAGGAGTATCCTTCTCTTTTCAGGTACGATTTCCAATATTTGAAGTTTTACATGCTCTCCAACATTTACGACATCTGTAACTTTGCCGGGTTTGCCCCAAAAAATTTCAGAAACAGGAACGAGACCTTCAATTCCATCATCTATTTTGGCAAAGAATCCGAACGGTTTGACTGATGTCACCACGCCAGTTACGTTTTGACCGACCTTGAATTTCTTATCAACACTTTCCCATGGGTCTGGCATCAGTGCTTTGAGGCTCAGCGTTATTCTCTTTCGTGCTGGGTCTAATTCTTTAACTAAGAATTTCATAACTTTACCTATGCTTAATACATCGGATGCCTTGATCGATGAGTTATAAGATATTTCGCTATTTGGTAAGAATCCAGTCAGTATGCCACCAATCTTTACAAACGCGCCCCTTTCATCTATTTGCTCCACTATTCCTTCTATGACATCGCCTTGTTTACGCGTTTCAAAAAATTCATTTATTAGTTTTTGGAATAAGCGCTTTCTGGAGACTACTATGTTCAATTTCTTCCCGCGCTGTTCGAAGTTTATAATTGCAAAGTGCATTTTTTCCCTTGGAAGCTCTTCTCCCTCTTTTATATTAGATTCGCTGCCAGGCAAGAATGCTTCGACAATATTCTCGAGAATAACTCTGTAACCACCCTTTATCCTTTCGATTATTCTTCCATATACTGTTTTCTGTTCTGAATAAGCTTTGCCTATGTTTTCAATTACCTTCCTTGCCATCGGTTTCTTTTCGGAGAGCAGAGCTGTGCCTTCATCTTCGTTCAGCTTTTCTATCCTCACAATGATTTTGTCACCGACTTTGTACTCTGATAATTCTTTGTACATCTCTTCCAATGGTACAACGCCTGTGCCTTTCCATCCAAAGTCTACGGTTAGTCCTGTTGGCGTAATTTCTGTGACGATGCCTTCTACTATTTTCCCCCTACCCACAGGGCTTGCCTCTGTTGCTCTTTCGTACTGCTCGAGAAGTTCTTCGAAGTTTTCCTGTTGTTCGACCTGTGATGTGCTGTTTCTGTTTAATTCCGCCATGAAACTTTCCCTCCCACCGTATTTTTCAAGAATGTGTTTCACAAGGATATTAACATCTCTTTGTGATGTTGACGTTCCACTGAGCACTCCAATCGTTGAATTTTCATTGGTAATGATGCTTTCAATCTCTGCTTTGCTTTTTAACATCTCTTCGAATTCTTTCAAATCTTCAACATGAAGTGTTAAGGTTCCTTTTGAAGAGATATCGTAAAGTTTTCTTGTATTCGAGCTGTTTTTTCCACCAACTACTATTACTAAATCGCACATTTTTGAGAGTTCTTTTGCTGCATCTTCCCGTTCTGTGGTAACACCACATACCGTGTTGTATACAGATATTTCGGCATCAGAATTCAATTCCTTCATTTTTTCGACAAATGTATGGAAGTCATCGCTTGAGCTTGTCGTTTGACTGAGTAACGCTATCTTCTTTGAATCAATTTTGAGAGGTTCTTTTGTTATGATAGCGCTTTGGACATGCCCTTTCAGCGCGATCATCTCTGCATGGTCGGGTTTCCCAAATACAACTATCGTGAAACCTTGAGAATTCAGTTTTTCTGCTAATTTAAAGACGTTCAGCACGATTGGACAAGTAAGATCCAATATTTTATGGTTCTTTGCTATTTCTTGAGTTATCTTTGGCGGCAGTCCGTGTGCTCTTATTACAAAAGTGCCATTTTCAACAGGTTCCGAGCTTAATCCGAGACTTTTCAAGTGCGAAATTACGTTCTTGTTATGAACAACCTCGCCATCTGTGAAAAGCTTTTCGCCTTTTTCCAATAATGCAATTACATTATCCACAGCTCGTTCAACGCCAAAACAAAAACCATACGGACCAATCAAAATTTTGGCTGGCATATGTGAAACTCCTTAATAGATTAATTGTCAATCACTCTGCATTTGTTCTTGACTATTCTCAAAATTTCTTCTATCACTTCTTCTATTGTCATATTTGAAGTGTCGATTTCTACCGCGTCTGGAGCTTTAACAAGTGGTGCAATCTCTCTTGATGTGTCGTTTTTGTCGCGTTCAATGATCTGATTAAGCAAGATATCAAAACTTATTTCTTTTCCTTTTGCTTTAAGTTCTTCGTATCTTCTTTTAGCTCGGACTTCTGGAGATGCTACAAGGAAGATTTTCACTTGTGCATCTGGCATCACAACTGTACCGATATCTCTCCCCTCTGCAACTATGCTTCGATTCTTACATATCTCTTTCTGCAAGTTAGTAAGAAAATTTCGCACCGCCGGATTGGCACCATATTGCGAAGCGTAAACTCCGGCTTCGGCGGTACGAATCTCATCTCCTACAATCTTACCATTAACTAAATAATTCCCATCTTTGTATTCAATAAACAAATTCTCAAGTTTTTTCTGAATTTCTTCTTCGTCAGCATCGGGACCTATACCACTTTCTTTAAGATAAAGCCCAACAATTCTGTACATAGCACCAGTATCGAGGTAATCTATGTTAAGCCTTCTGGCAAGCTCTTTGGCAACAGTAGTCTTCCCGGATCCGGCTGGTCCGTCTATTGCTATTTTGCAGTACAATTTATCAAGCCTCCTCGACTGTCTGAACTATCTTAAATACTCTATCAAGCCTTGTCATTTCAAATATACGCATTACGGTTTGTTTTAACGACGCGAGGACTAACTCCTTTTCAGCCATTCGCGCATCTTTGTAAAGTGCAACCAGGCTGCCCAAACCAGCGCTGTCAATGTAATTTACTTCTGACATGTCGAGCACTATTTTGTTAGTTTTGGACTCAGTGATGACATCTTTAAGAAATTTCTTCACTTCTCCAGAATGGTATGCATCAATTTCGCCATGAATAGTCACTATCAACTTATCGGCTAATTCTTTCTTATCGAATTTAATAGCCATATCCACACCTCCTACGTAAAATTATGGTATAAATATTTTAGTCAAAAGATAGGCAAGGGCAGGACAACTTTTTTCGCCTTGGCTTTCAAGCCATTTTTGGAGTCTGTTGCCTGCCTTTAACCATGATAAGTTGATTGGGTTTGAAACCCTTGTCATCATGGAGGTTTGGTTCAGCAGGCACCTGCCCTCGCCTTTCTATCAAACAAAAGGAGGTCATATCATGCATACCAAAGTTTTCTCCATTTTCGTTGGCATTGACGTTTCCAAAGAAAAGTTCAACGTCTGTGCCATTTCCAAGCCTGATTCCATCATTTTCGAGAAAGTTTTCGAGATGTCCAAGCAAGGATTTGCCTCCTTTGTTGACAGTCTTTCTTCTTTCCCCAAAGACTCCATCGTTTTGGCTATGGAGTCTACCGGATGTTATCACCTCAATTTGCTTTCCTTCCTTGCCCTTAACGATTTCTCTTGCATCGTCCTTAACCCTCTTATTGTCAAAGATTCCCCTTCTATTTCTCTTAGAAAGACCAAAACCGACAAAATCGATGCTCGCTCTATCGCTTGCACTTTATTTTACCTTCAACACCAGCTTCCTTCTTCCCCATTCCTCAATCCTGAGTTCCGGGATATTGTTAGGGAACGTGAAAACATCATACATGATATTTCAAGAATCAAGAACAATATCGAAAAGCTTCTTAATCTCCTCTTCCCTGAGCTTGAAAGATTTACCAATATATACAACGATGCTATCTTAGACCTGCTTTCCTCTTTCCCTTCTGCTAAAGCTATTCAAAAGGCTTCTATCAATACTCTGAATGCCTTCTTCTCAAAACCTGCCGGAAGAAAGCCGAAACTTTCTGTTGCTTTTCTAAAAGAACTTGCAAGTAATTCTATCGCTCAATATTGGCCTATGAAAGAGATGTTACTCGTTCAAAACATTACAAGACTCAGACTTTTCCAACAACAGCTTGAAGAATGTGATAGCAAGCTTACTCAATATTGCGAATGTTCTTCGAACAATGTGGATATTGAACTACTCACTTCGATTAAAGGCATTGGACAAAACAGTGCGATGCATTTCTTAGCAGAAGCAAGATTTCAAGGTTCAGTTCCTACAAAAAGCTCATTGCATATTGTGGACTTGATCCAAGTATATATCAATCAGGTAAAAGCAAAATTGAAAGTCATATTTCCAAAAGAGATAATGCACACTTAAGACGAATAATTTGGCTAATGTCAGTGAGTGTTGTAATACACAACGAATACTTTAGAGAATACTTTGAGAGAAAAAGAGTGCAAGGATTACCGTACAAGAAAGCGATAATGTCAGTAGCGCACAAGTTGTTGAGAACGATGTATGCGATGTTGAAAAAGCGTGAAAAATTCAATGTTGGTTTTGCATTAGCTACTTCGGAGTAAAACTTTTAATTTTACATAGTTGACTCCTAATTTGTTATCTCAAAAATACCTACTCCTTCAAAACGATTCCAAGTTCTTCGAGTTGTGATGAATAAACTTTTGACGGTGCATTTGTAAGCAGACACGTTCCGCTCGATGTTTTTGGGAATGCGATAACTTCCCTTATATTATCCGCGCCAACCGCAATAGCAGCAAGTCTATCTAAACCAAATGCTATACCACCATGTGGTGGTACACCGTATCTAAGAGCATCTAAGAAGAAACCGAATTTTTCTTGTGCTTCTTCTTTCGTTAATCCTATTATATCAAAAACTTTCTCTTGAAGCTCTCTTGAGTGTATCCTTATACTTCCGCCTCCAACTTCAAAGCCGTTAATTACCATGTCGTATGCGTGAGCTCTGACTTTTGAGAGTTCCACACCGCTGTTTATGTCTTCTTCATACGGCATTGTGAATGGGTGGTGTCTCGCGACGAATCTATTTTCTTCTTCACTCCATTCGAGGAACGGGAAGTCGATTACCCACAGTGCATCGAAACCTTCGACTTTCACATGTTCTCTTCCGATTTTGAGTCTCAAGGCTCCGAGCGCCTCGCTAAGCCTTTCTCTATTATCATGTGCTGCCAATATGAATACGTCTCCTTCTTCCATTGAATACGCTTTCGAGATCTCTGTGTACTCTTTTTCAAGATATTTAACTGTTGTCGATGCGATTTGACCATTTTCAAGCCTAAACCAGAGCACACCACCAAGTCCGAAATTCTTGACAAATTCGGAATACTCATCTGCTATTTTCCTACTCATCGGTATACGAGCTTTAAATCCCTTGACCGAACCACCTTTCGATAGGACGTCTTGGATTATTTTGAATTCTGAACTTTTGAAAAATTGAGTCAAATCTTGGAGTTCCATACCGTATCTTCTGTCTGGCTTGTCTGAACCATACTTTTCCATAGCCTCATCATAACTTATTCTGTCGAACTTTTCTGGTAGTTCTATTCCAACTTCCGCGTACATTGATCTTATCAACCCTTCTGCCATTTGTAAAACATCTTCCATATGAACAAACGACATTTCTATGTCTATTTGAGTGAATTCTGGTTGTCTGTCTGCCCTTAAATCTTCGTCGCGGAAGCACCGTACTATCTGGAAGTACCTATCCATTCCTGAGACCATTAGTATCTGTTTCATAAGTTGTGGACTTTGCGGAAGTGCGTAGAAGTTGCCTTTTTTTAGGCGAGATGGTACTAAGAAGTCACGAGCGCCTTCCGGTGTGCTTTTTGTAAGGTACGGTGTTTCTATTTCAAGGAAGTTGTTTTCCGAAAGATATCTTCTTGCTGCGAAAGCAAGTTTGTGCCTCGTAATAATGTTATTTGTCATCCGCTGCGTCCTTAAGTCGAGGTATCTGTATTTCAGGCGCATTTCTTCGGAAACATCGTCGCCCGGATAGAATGGAGGGAGATCAGATTTTGAGAGTATGTTTAATTTTTCCGCAAGGACCTCTATCTCACCGGTTAAGTCGGATGTAACCGCCTCGGGTGGCCTTTTTCTAACAACACCTTCGATGTTGATCACGTCTTCTCGTGAAAGTTGAGCAACAGTCTCGTAAGCTGGAGAATCGGGATTCACAACTATCTGCGTTCTACCGTATCTGTCCCTCAGTACTATGAATTTTACACCACCGAGGTCTCTAATCCTTTCGATCCATCCGGCCAATACTACGCGTTTGCCTTCGTCAGATGCCCTTAATTCGCCGCAAGTATGTGTTCTATACATCTATTTTCCTCCCTGCTCTATATTTCATTTCTTGTTAGCCTTGTAAGACTCCCAATCCTGCAGAAATCTTTTTATTCCAACATCTGTGAGGGGGTGCAAAAACATTTTTTTCAAAACGTCGAAAGGTATCGTTGCAATATCCACACCTATCATCGCTGCTTCAACAACGTGCATAGGATGGCGTACACTTGCTGCTATGACTTCTGTTTCGAATCCATAATTTGTGTATATCTGCATTATTTCCTCGAGTAGTTTCAAACCGTCGTTCCCGTTGTCATCAATTCGACCAATGAATGGGCTTACAAACGTTGCTCCTGCCTTTGCTGCAAGGAGTGCTTGGTTTGCGCTGAATACCAACGTTACGTTTGTCTTTATGCCTTCTGCCGAGAGCACTTTAACTGCTCTTATGCCATCTGGCGTCATTGGAATCTTAACTACTACGTATTCATCTATTGAGGCGAGTTTCCTTGCCTCTTCGACCATCTCTTTCCAATCTAAAGAAATTACTTCTGCCGAGACCGGTCCTTGTACGAGTTCACAAATCTCTTTGATGCGTTTCTCGAAGTCTGCGCCTTCCTTTGCTATGAGCGTTGGATTTGTAGTGACACCATCTACTATCCCCCACTCAACGCCCTGTCTTATCTCATCAATGTTTGCAGTATCAAGGAAAATTTTCATACTTTCCACCTCCCCTACACGTCTTAGATAGAATTATATCAAAATTATATCACTTTTTTCAAAAATTAGATTTTTTTAACTCTTCCAAAACTTCCTCTTTTCCAAATTTTACGCTGTCTGTTACTGCAAATGTGTATCTGTCGTTGCCGTGATAAAGCAGCAGTTCTTTTGAAAGGTTGTCTTTGTAAAAGTTTTCATCATAGTGTACTCCGAGGATTTCACCGACATATAGGATGTGGTCACCGTATGTTCGTTCTTCAACTACTTTACACTCATAGCATGAAATAGCATTCTCAAGCACAGGGACGTTCAACAACTGTCCTTGAGAGTATTTCAACTCGAAAACTTTTGCTTTATCTATTTCCTTTCCCGAAGTTCTTCCAACATAGCCTGCGATTTTGTAATCACTGTATTTCAGGAAATTCACTGAGAACATTTTCGACTTTTGAATCAATTGATTTGTATATCTTTTTGGAGATATAAGAACCCCATACAGTGGTGGATCAAAGGATATCTGAGTGTGCCACGCAGCAGACATGAAATTCACCTTTTCTGACGAAACAACACCGATTATAGCGACTGGGAATGGGTAGTGAAAATAATATTTCGAACTATTCTTTTCAAAAATCATTATTGCACCTCCCAATTACTAAGTCTTGGATTACCGTTATTATTTTAACATATATAAGTACATTTTGCTGAATGTGTGGTATAATTTCATCCAGAGTGCGCTTTAATTTTAATATCGAAATTTCTGGATTGCTTTGGAGGTGTTTAATTTGCTGTTCGGTACTGTAGAATTCGAAAAAATTACTATAAGTGAAGCTTCGAAATTAGTTGAGCAAGGTTATGGAGAATATCTTGTAAAGACTTCTTTAGAGGTTATAGAAAAGGAAGATAGTGTTCTAAATGCCTTCATAAGTGTGAATAAAGACGCCAAACCCGGCATACCGATAGGCATAAAAGATAATATAAATGTAAAAGGTCTTGGAACGACTTGCGCTTCAAAGATTTTGAAAGATTACATCGCTCCTTACGACGCGACTGTAGTTAAGAAGCTTAAATCAATGAATTTTTCGATTGTTGGAAAAACTAACCTTGATGAATTTGCAATGGGAGCAAGTACGGAGTATTCTGCTTTTGGTCCCACGAGAAACCCTCACGATAAGAGCAGGGTAGCGGGTGGAAGCAGTGGTGGATCCGCCGCGGCCGTTGCATCTGGTGAGGTTGTCGTTGCGCTCGGCAGTGATACCGGTGGTTCTATAAGACAGCCCGCAGCATTTTGTGGTGTTGTCGGATTTAAACCATCGTATGGATTAGTTTCAAGGTACGGTTTAGTTGCTTTCGCTTCGTCACTTGATCAGATAGGTCCTATTACAAAAAATGTTGAAGACAGTGCCATAGTCATGAATATAATAGCAGGAAAAGATGAAATGGATTCAACGACAGTGGAGCGCAATATAGACTTCACTCAGTTCATAGGTAAGAAAATGCCAAAGAAACGATTTGCTATTGCAAAACAGTCCTTCGGTGAAGGTGTTGATGATGGTATCAAACAGAGAGTTGATGAATTCGCAAAATTTGTTGAGTCGCTTGGTCATGAAGTTGAGCTTGTAGATATAGATGAGATAAAGTATTCCGTCGCAACGTACTACATAATCGCTCCTGCTGAAGTGAGTTCTAATTTGTCGAGGTTCGATGGTGTGAAGTATGGATATAGAATTTCCGCAGAAGGCCTTCGCGAAATGTATGAAAAGACGAGAGGATACGGCTTTGGTGAAGAAGTGAAGAGAAGGATACTTATCGGAACGTTTACTTTGAGCTCAGCTTACTACGATGCTTATTTCGAAAAGGCACAGAAAGTAAGAAGAAAGATATCAAAAAAGTTATCAGAGGTATTTGAAAATTACGACTTCATAGTAACTCCGACATCGCCAATAGCCGCGTTTGAAGTTAGCTCGGTCAGTGATCCGCTCGTGTATTACTTGATGGATATATTCACAATTCCGGCAAATCTTGCTGGACTGCCAGCTATCAGCGTACCTTTTGGTAAGTCGCAGAATCTTCCAGTTGGCATTCAGATCATGGGACCAAGATTCTCTGATGCACTCGTGCTTGGCATAGCCGATGAAATAGAGAGAAATATTAAATGATATGTTTTAATCAACTGTTTTAATTGAAGGAGGAAGGTGTGATGGATAAAAGATACAAGCCAGTAATCGGACTTGAAATACACGTACAGCTTAACACAAGGACAAAAGCGTTCTGCGACTGCAGTGCAGATGTGTTTGAGCTTGAACCGAACACATCGATATGTCCAGTTTGTACTGGTCAACCTGGTGCGTTACCTGTACCTTCGGAGGAGATGTTTCTCCTTGGCACAAAACTTGGCTTGGCGCTGAACTGCAAAATAAATACATACTCGAGGTTTGATCGAAAAAATTACTTTTACCCTGATTTACCAAAAGGATATCAGATAACACAGTTCTTTTATCCACTTGCAGAGCATGGATACTTGGAAGTTAATGGCAAGAAAGTCAGGATAAGAAGAATACACTTGGAAGAAGATGCCGGTAAATTATTTCATGCAGGTGATAGCATAACAGAAGCAGAACACTCTCTTGTGGATATGAATAGATGTGGTATTCCGCTCGCCGAGATTGTTACAGAACCTGACATAGAGTCTCCTGAAGAAGCAAGAATTTTTATGGAAAAACTTAGAAGCATCGTGAGGTATATAAATGTAAGCACGGGAGATATGGAGAAAGGTGCTATGCGATGCGATGCGAATATCTCTGTGATTGACACTCTCACAGGTAAGCAAAGTAATAAAGTTGAAGTTAAGAACATGAATTCTTTTAAGTTTGTTGAAAAGGCGTTGCAGTACGAGTATGAAAGAATCATAGATTTAATGGAAAAAGGTTTGGAAGTTGAAAAGGAAACGAGAGGTTGGAATCTTAGTACGAAAACAACTGTCAGTATGCGAAGTAAAGAAGAAGCGCACGACTATAGATATTTTCCAGAACCTGATATACCACCAATTATTTTAACTCAAAATTATATAGAGAATGTGAAAAATAACTTGGAAGAATTACCAGACCAGAGATTGGACAGATTTGTCATTGAATATAAACTGAGCGAAAAAGAAGCGTGGGTTCTTGTTGAAGATAAACAGATAGCCGACTTCTATGAAGAAGTTGTGAGAAAAGTGAATAAACCGAAAGAAGTAGCTAATTGGTTTTTAACGGAGCTCTTCAGACTTTACGGAGAATACGGACAAGAAAGACTTAGTGTGACAAGTGATACATTCGTAGAAATTATAGAACTCGTAGAAAACGGAACAATATCAAGAAATATGGCAAAAGAAGTCTTCCAAGAATCTGCATTGTCTGGCAAGTTGCCAAGGCAAATAGTCGAGGAAAAGGGGCTTAAGCAGGTTGATGACTCATCGTTGATAGAAGAGGTAGCAAAGAAAGTGATCGAAAGCTATCCACAACAAGTGGAAACGTTCAAAGCTGGCAAGGAAGGTCTTTTCGGGTTCTTTGTGGGACAAGTTATGAAAGAACTGAAAGGGAAGGCAAATCCAAAGACCGTTAACGATGTTCTTAATAAACTTTTGAGAGGATAATTTTCAGCTTTTTAAGGGGGGAAAGTATGGATTTCAAACCGTATAGAGTGTCGAAAAAAACTCCTATACATTCGAGTTTTAAGATTACAATTGTTATAGTACTCTTCGTCTTGGTGTCGACAATTGGTTTCTCAGATGATGGCGAACTTTTTTACGGAGAGAGATTCATTAAAAGTTTGCAACCATGGGTAAGTGGTTTGTATAGTTCTGTTTCTTTCAACTTGTGGAACCTTTCTTTGGTCTACGAAGATTCGAAATTGGCTGTTGGTTTGAGATTGCATGATGAAAATATTCGAACCGAGAGTTATAAACTTGGATTTATAACTGCGAAAAGAACAGTGGACAAAAGTTATTTTGACCTGCTTACCTTTGTTGGTCAGACATATGGTGTAGCACTTACTTTAGGATATGAAAATTATTCAATACCGAGTACAGGTTTTGAGAGGACTTATTATATCTCACAAAACCAAGTCATTCAAACCGAGTATTCAAAGACCTGGTTCTCGCTACCAAGTATTCCTTTTGGTGAAGGTACAATTGGTCCATTTTCACTCAATTACGAAGGTTTTTCACTTAGCAAAATGGGTATAAATCAACCGAGCATAAATATCAGAAGGGGGTTTGCAGGGATAGACTCACTCCAGTTGAGTTATGTCCAGCTTGGCAGTATACATTCACTTGGATTTTATGTCTTCGCTGATAAATCACTTGAGCAGGGTGTAACAGCTAATCTCGGTTGGGATTTTGAAGAAGGTAGGCCTGTAGGAATATTAGGTGGTAGGATATTCATAGACTTTCAAGATTTTAGATTTTTCTTTGCTGCGTACGGTACATATGTCCCGTCTTCAGAGAGTATAAAGTATGGGATATGGATGAGGTTCCTCTCGCCTGTCTCAGGAGATTTAATAATTCAAAATAATGTTGCTTACTTTAGGTTTAAATTTTCCGACTGAAAACAGATATTTTTTACGGAGTTGGGTAAATTGTGTGAAGATATCTTGTTAGAGAGAGTTCCGAATGGTTTAGGGGTTTACATTCACATTCCGTTTTGCAAAAGTAGATGTATTTACTGTGATTTTGTGAGTTTTGTTGATAAGAACTACGAAGAGTACACAGAGTATCTCTTAAAAGAAATTGACATGTACAGTGAATACCTTTCGACTGGCATTTCCACCATATACATTGGCGGTGGCACTCCGAGTATTTTTCCTTTGAGGAATATAGCAATGATATTCGAAAAACTTTCAAAGTACCTAAGTTTAGAAGAGTTTACAATAGAGGTTAATCCTGATTCGTTGAGCGAAGAACTTGCGAAAGGGTATAGAGCCCTCGGCATAAACAGATTGAGCATGGGATTGCAAAGTGCGGATGATATAGTTTTAAAGAAGTCGGGTAGATTATATGATTTCGAAACATTCTTGCGAAAGTTTGACTTGGCCCGAAGATATTTTGATAACATCAATGTCGATTTTATAGTTGGTCTGCCGGGTGAAAGTTGGAAAAGCATCCAAGAGAATGTTCGGTTTATTAACGACTTTCAACCGGATCATATATCTATTTACATGCTCGAAGTGCACGGTGAGAATGGTAATCAAATCTTGAAAAGACCGGACGAGCAGACTTTTCAAAGATACGAAATGTTCTTAGATGCCGTTAAGAATTTAGGATATGAAAGGTATGAAATATCGAATTTTGCTATGAACGGGAAGTATTGTTTGCACAATTTGAAATACTGGTTCAACGCTGATTACATCGGTTTAGGGATTGCAGCTGGTGGGCACATTGGGTTTATTAGGTACAATAATTACGAATCTTTAAATGATTATTTCATCGCTATATCTGAAGGGAGACTGCCGAGAGTCTATGAAGTGGTAAACACTCCCGAACGTGAGGCGTTAGAAACGCTCTTCATGTCTCTTAGAACAAAATGGGGCGTGAATATTGAGTACCTCAAGGAAAAGACTCACGTAGATGTGTCTGAAATTCTGGATATTTTGAAAAGAAGGTTCGACTTTTTTGACGGCGTGAAACTTTCGGAAAAGGGTATGGACTTCAGTAATCTCTTTTTTGTGACAATGCTAAATATTTGGGAGGAATACTTCAAGTGAGAAGAGAAATTGCTGTTACGATAATCGCATATCTGATCCTTTTTGTACTTGGTGCAATCGCTATGTACAGTTTAGATATTGCCAGAGAGCAAGTGCTTGGTACGTCGAGTAGCTTTTTCCAAAAGCACGTTATTATGCTTGTTTTGAGTTTGGTAATAATGATTGCCGCGATGAACATACCTTTTAGTTTTTATGAAAAGAACGCGACATTGTTCTATTTCATAGGTATAGGTTTGTTAATTTTAGTTTTTTTATTCCCGTCTATCAATGGGGCGCATAGGTGGATAAGAATTGGTGGATTTACACTGCAGTCCTCTGAGTTTGCAAAGATAATACTCATTCTTTATCTTTCTGTCTACGCAAAGAATAACAAGGGAAGAATGGAAGAGTTCAAACGCGGTTTTCTTTTTCCTTTGTTTTTAGGTGCAGTGTATGCAGGCTTAATTTTGATCGAACCCAATTTGAGTACAGCGCTCTTCACTTTTATGATTGCCGCGGTTACTTTGTACTACGGAGGGGCTAAGTTTCGGTACTTTTTGATATTGCTTTTCATAGTAATTGCTCTCTTTATCGTTGCCGTTATTGGTGGATTTCTCCACTCTTATCAGCTTGGAAGGTTGAGATACTTTTTCAGTGGCGAAGTAGCTCCGCAAGTTGATATTGCTTTGAGAACGATAAAGAATTCTGGAGCAACAGGATGGGGCATTGGGAACAGCTGGCTGAAAGTCTATGTTCCCGAGGCCGAGAGTGACTTTGTTCTTGCTGTTATTGGGGAAGACTTCGGATTTTTTGGCATACTGCTTGTCAGTGTGGCTTATTTGCTTTTGAGTTATTCGTTGATGAGGGTTGCAAGCTATATAGATGACATCGCCCTCAGGACGTTCACTTGGTCTTATGCAACTGTGATCTTGTTTCACGTGTCAGTTAACCTTGGTGTTTTCGCGGGTGTTTTTCCAGTAACTGGAATTCCTTTGCCATTCATAAGTACTGGTGGAAGTTCGATGATGGCACTTCTTACAGGGTTTGGTATAATATTATCCGGCTTGCTAAATAGAAAATCTTACGAGACGGGAGAGAATGAAAGGTAATATGAGCAGAGGCAAATTGAAAGTCGCGGTAGCAGGTGGCGTGACAGGTGGTCATCTTTATCCTAATCTCGCGGTGCTTGAAGAACTCGCCAAGAAGTACGATTCAGAAGTTTTGTACTTTTGTGTTGAAGGAAAAATTGAAGAGCGGTTGCTTCCTAAGGTTCATCCTGAATACAGACGAGTAAGTATCTCTGTCAAAGGATTAAGGCGCCCAATAATTCATCCAGAGAATGTGTTTAGATTTTTCAAGTTGAGAGCAAACGGAATTCGTATAAAAGGAGAGCTCAGAGAGTTCAAACCTGATTTTATCTACGTCTCCGGTGGTTATGTCAGCTATCCGGTGGCACTCTCTGGCAAAAAGCTCGGATTTCCTGTATATGTGCAAGAGCAAAATACGATTCCAGGAAGGGCGAATAAGGTTATCTCCAATTTTGCTAAAAGAGTCTTTGTCGCTTTCGAGGAGAGCGTACAGCACTTTCCTGAAAGTGCAAAGAGCAAGATAGCCGTGACAGGAAATCCGGTCTGGACTAGGGAAGGCGTTGCAGAAATTCGTCATCCAACAGTTTTAGTGATAGGTGGGAGTGGCGGTAGCGAATTCTTAAATCGCATGACAATCGAAGTTGCAAAGTTGCTACCTGACATCGATTTTATTTTGTCAACGGGTGGGAAAAAGTTAGAAGATGAAGTTCCACAAAATGTTGAGTTAAGAGATTATATTGAGAACATGTACGCTTACTGGCGAAGCGTTGATCTGGCAATAACGCGTGCTGGGGCAACGACTATTTCAGAGCTCATCCATTTCAACGTCCCTGCAATTGTTGTACCTTGGGAAGGTGCAACCGAATCGCATCAGGTAGTTAATGCGAAGCTCGTTGAAAAAGAAGGACTCGGTACGATGGTACGTGAAGTGGAATACACACCTGAGAAGATTGTCGAGCTCATAAGGAAAATGCTCGAGAGAGGTAGAAAATTTGAAGAGCGTGAAAATCCATCAAAAAGAATTGTTCAGATGATAGAAGAAGACTTAGGCTTTTAAAATTCAAAGAGTGTAATATTATTGAGATAAAACTATGACCTGGAGGTATAGCAGATGTGTGGAAAATTTGACTCGTCTGGAAATTTTGAGAACCTTGGAAACTCAGAGAAGACTTGCAGAATTCACTTTTTAGGCGTTGGCGGTATTGGAATGAGTGCTCAAGCCATGCATGAACATTTTAACGGAAAATTAGTATCAGGCAGTGACCCGTATAGTTCAGAGAGAACAGTTTACTTAAAACATCTGGGAATTAAGGTATACGACAAGCACGAAGAATTAAATGTTGAAGGCGTGGATGAAATAGTCGTAACACCGGCTATATCGAAAGAAAATCCTGAGTACGTCTATGCAATCAAAAATAATATTAAGATAACGATGCGAATAGATCATTTCAGGAAAATTTTAGAGCCGTACAAAGGTTTTGCCGTAACTGGAACAGATGGAAAATCTACAACAACGTCCATGTTAGCAAATAGCTTGATAAACCTTGGAGCAGAGCCTTACGTCTTCCTTGGTGCGTTACACCAAAAGCTTGAACATGGCAACTATAGGAAAGGGAAAGAGATAGCTGTTTACGAACTGGATGAAAGCCAACCGGGATTTGAATTATTCAAGCCGGAGTATCTGATAATAACAAATATCAGAGAAGATCACCTTGAGAATTACAAGAACTTAGAACATTATTATTCCTCGTTTGAAACACTTATAAAAAACTCAAAATTTGTCGTGACGTTTGCAGACGAAAAGAAGTTTTCAGGAGATGTCAGCTACGGCGTGTACTCCGGCGATTTCAAAATGGTTGAGCGCAGACAAGACGGTTTTGGACAGATAGTCACGCTCTTAACACCATGGGGTGAGAAGAAATTGCTTTTACCTGTTCCAGGATATCATAACGCATTGAACGCATTAGCTGTGGTTTCGTTACTTTCAAGCATAGGGTACAACATCGACGACGTTTTATCATCTTTCAGAGATTTTTCATTACCCGGAAGAAGATTCAATGTAAGCTATGACGATAAGAGCCGTAATCTAACGCTTGTTGATGATTACGCACATACGGCGGATGAACTCGAAGTCATATTGAAAACTGCAAAGGAGATTTATCCCGGCAGAAAAATAGTGGTTGTTTTCCAACCTCATCGCTACACTCGATTAAAAAGAGAGGCTGAAAGGTTTAAAGATGTTTTGAAAGATGCAGATGAGATATACATAACAGAAGTGTACGGGGCATTTGAAAGCAAAAACGGGGTAAGTGCAAGGAAGATAGTTGAAGGTATCCCAAAAGCCGTGTTCGTGGAAAAACTAGAACAGTTGAAGGGGATTAACTTCGAGGATAACAGTGTTTATATGTTTGTCGGTGCAGGAGATATATATGAGGTTTCACAGACCATAAGGAAAGAGTTGTTAAAAGGTTAAGATTTCTTTTATTATTCTAAGTAGTCGCATGGGGAGGATTGCTGGTGGTCCTCAAAGAGATATTTATTAAAGGTTTTAAGTCCTTTGCAGATCCTGCAAAACTGGATATTTCAGATAAGGTTACGGTTGTTGTTGGACCAAATGGATCAGGAAAATCCAATGTTGTTGATGCAATTAGATGGGTACTTGGTGAGCAATCAATGAAAGAAATTCGCGCACAAGAGCGCGATGATGTTGTTTTCTGGGGAAATGAGAAAAGACCACCAGCTCAATATGCGTATGTCGAACTTGTATTTGATGATCAAGGAAATAAGATAAGCATAGGCAGGGAATTATCAAGAGATGGCACGAGCAGATATCTTCTTAATGGTGACGATGCAAGGCTCAAAGACATCAGAGAACTGTTGATGTCGCATGGTTACGGTAAGAACCCTTATTCGATAATAGGTCAAGGTCAAATAGACAAGATAGTATCGGCTACACCTGAAAGCTTGCGGACGATGATAGAAGAGATCGCAGGTATTGGGATATACAGAGAAAAGAAGAAAGAAGCCTTAGTCAAACTCGATGCTACACAGATAAATCTTAGTCGAATAAGCGATGTTCTCTTCGAAGTAGATAAGAATAGGAAATCTCTTTATTTGAAAGCTAAGAGGGCGGAAAGGTACGTAGAGTATTCAGAAGAGCTTGAGAAAATCAAAAAACAGTACTTCGGAGCTGTTTTCAAAGTAGAGTCTCAAAGGCTTGCGGATATGGAGAGCTATTATAACGAACTGAACGTTTCGCTCAAAGAAAAACTCAGACACGTTGCTCAGCTCGAGATAAATTGGTCTACTCTTAGAGAAGAATTCAACCAAATAGACGTTGAGATGGAGAGCTATACAAAGACTCTCGAAGAATTCAAAATGCGTGAAGATCAACTCAGAGAAATAAGGGAAAAATTCACAAAGAAACTTAACGAGCTTGAGAGTAAGTACATAGAAACAACTACAAGGCTCGACATGCTGAGTAACGAGTCAGAATCTTTAAAGAATAGATATGAAGAGATAAAGCTAATTGTTTCGAAAATATCTGAAGAGCTTGCTAAAAAGGAAGAAGAGTTGGAAAAACTCGAAGAGGAAAAGTCAAGGATATACACTCAGTACTCAGAGCAAGAACGAGAGATACTGAAGAAGAAACAGGAATATGAGGAAGTAGACAAATCGCTTTCCAAAATACACAATGAAATTATAAGGTTAAAAGAAAACAACCAAGATATCTCGCACAGGCTTGAGATGATTCATAGTCAGCGAACCGCGAAAGAGACGAGAAAACTCGAGCTGGAGGAGGAGATCAAAGATCTCGAAAATCACCTCCTTGAGATAACCGAAAAAGAAAATGAATTGGTAAGAGAGCTTGAGATAGCGAAGGATAAGTTGGAAGAATTAAGCTCAGATAAAGAGAGAAAAATGAAAGCTCTCGATACAATATTAAGACACGAGAAAGAAATTAAGGCAGAAATAGAGGTTGTAAACAAGCAGATTTCGGAGTATCATGGCTTTGGGTTTGCCATCAGAAAGATTTTTGAAAACAAGGATATCTTCACAGGTCTAATAGATGTTGTTGCAAATTTAGTGGACTTCGAAAAATCATTGTCGACAGCTTATGAAACACTGTTAGGCGGAGCTGTCCAACATGTGGTTGTCGAAACAGCCGAAGACGGTAAGAGAATTATTGAGTTTTTGAAAGCTGGAGAGTACGGACGCGCCACTTTTATACCCCTCGACCTCATTGACACTTCTTTCAGCCCGATTGCCGGGGTTGAAAATGAGCCCGGATTTATCGGATATGCCGCAAAGCTCGTAAATGTTTCCCGTAGGTACGAGACACTTCCATACTATTTGTTTGGAAACGATATAATAGTTAAAGACATAGACTCAGCCATAGCTATAAAGAGAAAATATAACTTGCGCTCCAGGATCGTAACCTTAGATGGCGAATTAATATCCGGCAGAGGTTCGATGAGTGGAGGAAAGTCGAAAGAAGATTATTCGAATTCTCTCATTGCAAGAAAAGTCAGGCTTAAAACTTTGCAGGAAGAATTAGAGAATATGACAAAAGAAAAGACTCATCTCGAAAGTGACATAGAAGATATTTCCAACGAGATGAAACAAATTCAGGACAACATAAACCTTATAAGAGAAGAGCTGGCAAGTGTTTCGAGCAAATCTTTATCTTCAAGAAGGGTCCTCGAAGAAATACAGAAAGCTCTAAAAGACGTTTCTAATGAACTTTCTGAGTTGACCAAGCTCGAAGCTGAATACAATGCAAAGTACGAGGGTAATGTCGCGAGAATAGAGAATCTTGAAGTAGAAACAAAATCGCTTGAAGAGAAACGGAAAGAACTGCAAAGTAGCGTTAGTGAATTCTCAAAAGAGCTTGAAGAGCGTAGGAAACAGCTTGAAGTGTTGAACGAAAGCATCGCAACGTATAGGGCTGAAGTGAAGAACCTCTACGAAAGAAAATTACAGTACACTGCTGAGAATGAGCGGGCAAACAAGAGGCTTGAAGAGATAGCTCAAGAAAGTAGCGAAGCCAAGAACGTTATTGCAAGACTTGAAGAAGAGATAAACAATACCAAGCAGTTCTTGATTGAAAACGAGAGAGAGCTCGAAAGTTTAAAAGCCACCGCACAGGACATTTTTACAGGCATAAAAGAGAGGAAGAGCGGAAAGGAAGAGAAACTGCAACAGCTGCAATACCTCGAGGAAGAAATAAGAAAGGTAAAGGCAGAGATAGAAACAACAAAAGAACGAATCCATGAGACTGACTTGAGACTCCAAGAAATAAGGTTTAGAATATCTAATATTCCAGAAGAGTACAGGGAGCCGATTGAACTCGATCCTGAGAAGATCGATGAACTTGGTGAGCAGATGAGAGATTTAGAAAACAAAATTAGGATGCTTGGTGCGGTTGATTTATCAGCAATAGATGAGTACGAAGCGGTTGAAGAAGAGTACAACGAACTAATGAAGCAAAAACTTGACTTGGAAGATGCGAAGAAGAAACTTGAAGAGCTGATAGAGCAAACTGATATACAAGCAAGGGAACAGTTTTTAGCGACATTTAATCAAATTAACAAGGCATTCAAAGGATATATCGAAGGGCTCTTCTACGGTGGAACGGGTAGTATGCGACTCACAGATGATGTTAATATATTCGAAGCAGGTATCGAGATAAATATATCTAAGATGGGTAAGAAGGTTCAGAGATTACAGTTGCTTTCTGGCGGCGAAAAAGCACTTGTTGGAATTGCGTTAATAATGGCGATGCTTGAATCTAACAAAGGTGTTTTCTACGTTTTGGATGAGGTCGATGCACCGCTTGATGACTACAACTCAGAAAAGTTCAGAAGGCTACTTGAGCAACAAAATTCGCAGTTTATAGTAATCACGCACAATAAACTTATAATGGAGGCTGGAGATATAGTACACGGAGTGACCATGGTTGACGGCATATCAAAGATTATTCAAGTGAAGATAGAGGAGGTAACAGCATGAGGTACTTATACTTTTTGCAGCAATTTTTCGAAAAACTACCCACGCCAGCGTTCATAAAAGACAATAAGGGAAGGTATCTGTGGGTTAATAAAGAACTTGAAAACGTCGTGGGGTTGCCTGAAGAAAAAGTTGTCGGTAAGAAAGAATCGGAAATACTTGGGATCGAAGAAATAGATGAAATAGATAAGAAGGTTATGAAGAATAGAAGGAATCAATCTCACGAACTCATGATCGCTGGGAGACATTACAACATCCAAAGAATGCCAATAAGATTAGGAACCGGTGGTTATGGCGTTGCAGGTTTCATGTACGATATTACAGAAAAGGTCCTCGAGAGAACTCTATACAAACTTCTTTCCTTTGTCGAACAAAAAATACTTGAATCGCTTGGTGAAGCTGAGGGTGATTTGGATAAATTCGTCACGACTTTTTCGAGGAAATTTCATGCTGAGTATCCACATATAGCTGTTGTGCTTTTGAAAGACAACGAATACTTGATAGGCTCTAAAGATTATAAACTAATCGAAAAGGTAAAGCAAATTGATGAGGTAAAGACATTCACTCACGAAAAACAGAACTACCAGGTAATCCCCATAGAGAATTTTAAGTTTGTTGTCCATGTACCAGAGCATTATTTAAGTCTTGCAAAGGCACTATCTTCATTCCTCGGTTCACAGGTGCTTGCAGCTATGAAAGTTATAGAAAATCAACGGATGTACAAGGATGTAATAGAAAAATTCGATTCTATAACGAAGATTATAAGTCTCTGGAACGAATCGAATACACTTGAAGAGTACCTTGAAAGAATCTTAGGTGACCTTGTGAAGCTTGTACCAGAAACACAGAAAGCATCCATTTGGCTTTTGGAAAACGACACATACAAGTGCGTTGCGGTGTACAACTACGATGATGAAGTCAAGAATGTTCTAATTAAAGCATCCGATGATAACTACGGACCAAATATCGGAGAAAACAAGGTTGTTGAGCTCCTTGACGCTTACCGACTTAATCTTCAGAGCAAACAGCGGGAAATATGGGAAAGAGCAGGAGTCACAACTCCAAACTTTATACCGCTTGTCGGAAGTGTGAAAGTTAGAGACAAGAAAGTTATAATAATCTCACTCGATAATTTTGAAGGGCAAAGATTTTCAGAAACAAGCAAGAAAGTTCTCCAAATACTTGTCGAGCTTCTGTCTGCTTTCTTATCCGGCAAGTAAATTCAATTTTGGAGGATTGAAACTTGGCTTTCAGACTTGAGAAACTCTTATATTTAAGAGCAAAAGAAGAGGAATCATTAAAGGGTGAACTGAGCAGAATCAGAACCGAGATTAGAAAAGTTGAAGGAGAAATCGATAGCGTCGAAAATTCTAAAAAACAGATAGAAACGCAACTTCGTACCGGTACTCAAACCGGCACGCAAGTTGCTTTTTTCATTTACCTAATAAAGATGTACAATGAACACATTGGAAACTTGAAATTGAGACTATCTGAGCTGAGACTTCTTGAAGAGAAGACCCTGCAAATGTATTTGGAAAAGAGAACAGAAAGAAGGAGCTTTGAAAAGCTTAAGGAGAGGTATATCAGGGCACAAATGCTTGAAAGCGATAGGAAAGAAAGGATAGTCATCGATGAGGTCGCTCTTCAAAAATACCTTAGGAATACTTCAGGAGCTTAGAATATTGGATTTTACACAGTAGAATAAACAGTAAACGGAGGGTAGGACATGTTTGCTTTATTGAGGGTTATTTCCTCATTCGTTGTCTTTCCCGGAATAATTGTCCTAATTTTTATAGCACTATCCGTATTTTTATACAAGCAACGCAGCAGAATGTGGAAAATATTTTTAGGGCTATCGTTAATTTTTTATGTCATCTCTTCCGGTTGGTTTGCGTATTTTTTAAGCAAAACTTTATACATTCCAGATACCGATGATAGTGGTGAATACATAGTAGTATTAGGTGGCGGGATTGACATATACAGTGGTATGGAAGAAATCGGAAAGCACACGCTCAGACGCCTCTACAAAGCTTATCAGCTGTATTTGAAGAACCCAAGGAAAATAATTGTTACTGGCGGAGTTGTGACGAAAGGTATACCAGAAGCTTCGGTTATGAGAGATGTTTTCATTAGCTTCGGGGTTCCAGAAGAGAATATAATAGTCGAAGAAATGGCTCGGAACACATACGAAAATGCGAAATACACGTATGAGTTGATAGGCAATGTTCCTATAACTCTTGTAACTAGTACAACGCATATGAGGCGATCTCTTTTGTCTTTTGGAAAATTTTTTAGTAAAATTTACCATGTTCAGGCTGATTATCCTATCGACTTTCGCAACGTTTATCTCGATTATATTCCGAACCATGGTGGTTTTTACGCATTTTGTCAGGTCTTTTACGAATGGGTTGGAATCCTTCAGTACGCTCTGTTTAAAAAATAAGGTGGTGATTCAATGTTCCCGTTATATGATACGATACCAAGCTTGAAACGTCCGGTTGTTAATTATCTAATAATATTTGCAAACATCTTGGTCTTTCTGTATGAGCTGACGCTTTTTTGGGATGAAGAACTTTTAAATTCATTCTTTTACACGTTTGGTTTTGTGCCTGAAAAGATGTTTTACGCTTTTCCAGTCGTTGCACTCTTTACTCACATGTTTGTCCACGGAGGTTGGGCTCACATAATTGGAAATCTTTGGTTTTTGAAGATCTTTGGTGACAACGTTGAAGATGCGATGGGACATTTCAAGTTTTTTCTCTTTTACATAACTGGAGGCATATTTGCATTGTTTTTCCACATAATTTTCAATCCATTCTCTCCTTACCCATTGGTTGGTGCTTCAGGCGCTATATCCGCTGTGATGGGTGCATACCTTGTGTTGTTTTATTATTCACGCATAGTCTCGCTTGTGTTTTTTATTCTGCCTTTTCTTGTCGAGATTCCAGCTGTTATATACTTGTTCCTTTGGTTCATTATGCAGATACTCAACGGCATGTATGCGGATGTCACAGGTACTGGTGTAGCCTATTGGGCGCACGCAGGTGGTTTCATTTACGGTGTCTTAGTTGGATTCAGGGTTAGAAAGAAGAGGTACTGGTATTAATCTTTATTAAACTGTGAAAGGGAGAGAGTGGGATGGATAAAAAACGAATAATTATCATAAGTACGGGCGGAACGATAGCGATGGTTAAGAAAGGAAGAACGGTTGTACCTTTTGACAAGGGAAACGCACTTGTGACGGATATTCCGGAATTACATGAAATAGCTGAGGTAGAGTTGTGCGAATTTTCGAATATCCCAAGCCCTCAAATGACACCGAGGTTGATGTTAGAGCTTGCCAAAAAGATTGATGAATTTCTTGAAAAGGATAATTACGATGGTGCAGTTATTACGCACGGCACGGATACGCTCGAAGAAACCGCGTACTTTCTTGATTTAGTTTTAAAAACAGAGAAGCCTGTTGTTCTAACCGCATCGATGAGGAATATCAGCGAATTGAGTACAGATGGTCCAAGAAATGTACTTTCTTCAGTGCTTGTAGCATCTTCAGACAGCAGCTATGGAATGGGAGTTGTAGTATGTTTGAACGATGAGATTCACGCTGCAAGAGAAGTTACGAAGACCTATACGAGCAACGTGGCAACGTTTGACTCGCCAGGTTACGGACCGCTGGGTGTTGTTGACGAAAACAATGTTATATACTTTCGAAAGTCACTTACAAGAGAGAAGATAATAACAGATAAGATAGAAGAAAGAGTTGCGGTGGTGAAGGCGTTCACAGGTGATGACGGAGCTATTTTGCGTGCGGTACACAACATGGGATATAAGGGGATAGTTCTTGAAGGATTTGGAAGAGGAAACATTCCGCCAGAAGTTGCACAAGCTGTTGAAGAGATAGTGAATTCTGGGGTTCCGGTTGTTATAACTTCGAGGTGTTTTAAAGGGAGAGTATACCCGATATATGGTTATGCCGGCGGAGGGGCGGATCTTCGCAGGAAGGGTGCTATACTTAGCGAACACCCCCTATCGCAGAAAGCAAGGATTAAATTGATGTTGGTGCTTGGAATAACTTCTGATATAGAAGAAATAAGAAAATACTTTGAAATCCACATAGGAGGTATGATGAGTGAAATTGAGCATTAAGCAACAGGCTTTGTTGTATATAATCATTTACGCAGTTGCCTTTTTCATTGCATTTATGATTTCGAAGACGCTCTTATATGTCTTCGTCTTTTCGTTAATTTCCATATTGGTTGTCAACTATATATACAAAAACCTTGTCAGAATTAGAATACCGCATGCATTTGCGGTTATTATTTCTTTGGTAGTCTATTTTGGAGTTCTGACGTACGCGTTTGTGAACATAATACCTGTTGTGGTGAAGCAAGTTGGTCCATTTTCTGAGTTCATCAGAAACATTCTTGATTCAAAATACTGGCAAGACTACTTGAAAAATAACCCTCAGTTGTCCGAAATAATAGGAAAAATTGCCGATTGGGCAAGTCCTCAGATTAATGAAATATTCAACACTTACCTGTTAGAATTTGCAAAGAAAATACCCAATTTCCTTGTGATACTTTTCTACAGCATACTGTTTACAATATACATAACGATTTACACAAGGTGGACGACAGGTTCGCTTCCCGGATTGTTTCCAAAAAAGGTGAGACCAGTAGTCGAAGATTTCTTGAAGAAACTTGGTACAGCACTTCAAAGCTATGTTGACATAATGCTTCTTGGTGCGATTATCGTCTCAGTAAGCTTTTACATACTTTTTTCTGTATATCTTCCGCAGTACAAAGTTTTGCTCGCATTTTGGGGATTCATAACGAATCTGATACCGATAGTTGGTGTCGTAATAGAATGGATACCGGTGATTATTGTCACACTCGTACTTGGGCTGAAGGATTTTATCATCGTCAACATCATTGTCGCACTTGTCCATCTTGGTGCGTTCTTATTTTTCATATTCATAATGAAATACAAGGCTGATATAAATCCCGTGTTGATGATAATATTCATCTTTGTCATTGGTTTAGCATATGGACTTGTAGGAACTTTCTTTGCCGTGCCTGTTGCAATATTCTTTGTCACCGTGTGGAATGAGTTTATAAAAGGTTGACCCCCTTAGGAATAACAAAAAGTCCCCAATTTTGGGGACTTTTTTGATTACTCAAAAATATTTTCCTGAGCTGGGAAGGTTCTTGATTTCACTTCGTTCCTATAGTTCTTAACAGCCTCGGACATTATTTCGTAAGTGTTGGCGTATTTTTTGACGAATTTAAAATTCGCTGTGCTCAATCCAACAACGTCATGGAAGACGAGTACTTGCCCATCGCAATACCGCCCCGCACCTATGCCTATGGTAGGTATATTAACACTCTCAGTTATTTCTTTTGCTACATTCTCCACAACGAGTTCAAGAACGATAGCGAAACAACCTGCTGATTCAAGTGCTTTAGCGTCTTTAAGCAACTTTTCCTTGCTCTCTTGAGTTTTTCCTTGCACCCTGTGACCGCCTAAGAGATTAACGGATTGTGGAGTAAAGCCGAGATGCCCCATTACCGGTATGCCAGCAGCTATTATTCTTCTAATCGTTTCTTCGTATTCCTGTCCACCTTCCAACTTTATCGCATTAGCACCAGCTTTAAGCATCAAACCGGCGTTTTCGACGGCTTTTTCAATGCTAACTTCATATGATAAGAACGGCATATCGCCAACTATAAACGCATCAGGTGCGCCTCTTCTAACTGCCCTAATGTGAAAAAGCATATCTTCCATCGTCACTGGTATCGTGCTGTCGTATCCCAGTACAACATTTCCGAGGGAATCACCAACGAGGATGATTTCTACGCCAGACTCAGAAGCAATCTTTGCGGTTGGATAATCATACGCTGTAATCATTACAATGGGCTCTTTGCCTTTCATATCTATAATCTTCTTCGTGGTAACCATATTTGACACCCCCTGTCATAACTCTAAAATCGCTTATGGAAAGATAACGATGCGAATTAATTATACCACCAACGTGCTATAATATAAATATCCACATTAGTTTCTGATTAATCAAAAAAGGGGTGTGAGCAAATGAGGTGGGATTTGTCTAACATTTACGCTTCGTTTGAATCAGAAGAGTTCAAAGGGGACATAACAAGACTTGAAAGTGAAGTCAAGGCGTTTCTATCCTGGATGGACGAGAATTTCCAGACGATTGAAAACGCAGAGGAAAAACTTGAATATGTAATTTCTAAGTTGAACGAGCTATCTCTCTTGGCTGGTAAGCTTTACAACTTTGCGAGTTTGACACTCAGTGCAGATGCGAACAACGAAGCAGCTGCAAAGTACCTTGATATAATAAGAAGTAAATTCGTAGATCTATCATTAGCGCGAACAAAGTTTAGAAAGTTCTTGAAAGAACTGGATATATCAGGCATCGAGCATTCTCAGTCAGAAGTAGTTAAATCGCACAGATTTGTCATAAAAGAACAGAAACTGCTATCAAAATACCTGCTTTCTGAGAGCGAAGAGAAGATTATAAGCCTGATGAGGCTCACGGGCGGAAACGCATGGAACAACTTGTACGAAAAAACAACATCTAACCTACTTTGCGACATTGAACTCAACGGCGAGAAGAAGAAACTTCCGCTTATGAGAATAAGAAACTTGGCATACGATAAATCTCAAGAAGTTAGGAAAAAGGCGTATGAATCAGAGCTGAAAGCTTGCGAAAGTGTTGCGTCGGTCATAGCTCAATGTCTCAACAGCATAAAAGGAGAATTTTTGACCGAAGTCAAGCTCAGAGGTTACTCTTCCCCGCTTGAACCGATGCTATTTGAGAACAGAATTTCTCAAGGAACATTCGATGCGATGATGGAAGCTGTGAAAGAGAGCATGCCGAAGCTAAGAAAATATCTGCAAAAGAAGGCTCAAATATTGGGACATTCAGATGGCTCAAAAGGGTTGCCTTGGTACGATTTGTTTGCGCCGCTTGGTGGGTATACGAGGACTTGGTCATTCGAAGAGGCAAGAAACTTCATTGTTGAAAAGCTGTCGGAGTTTTCAAATGAACTTGGTGAATTCATAGACCAAGCATTTGAGCGAAAGTGGATAGACGCAGAAACAAGACCGGGCAAACGCGGTGGTGCGTTCTGTTCTTCCGTGAAAGCGCTTAAAGAATCGCGAATTCTGATGAGTTTCGACGGAACGCTCGATAATGTATTAACATTAGCTCATGAACTTGGACATGCGTTCCATAATTACTGCCTGAAAGAAGAGACACCTCTTAACAGCACAACGCCTGCAACCCTGGCAGAAACGGCATCGATTTTTAACGAAACGCTCTTGCTGAACAAAATAAAGCAGGAGGCAAAAGCTGAGGAAAAACTTGCCTTATTAGATAAAGAACTTTCCGACGCTGTACAGATAATAATAGATATATACAGTAGATTCCTCTTTGAAAAAACCGTCTTCGAAAAGAGAACTTCGGGACCTTTGAGCGTTGATGAGCTCAAACAGATTATGACAAGTGCTCAAAGAGAAGCATATGGAGAAGGCCTTGATGAGAATGTCCAGCACCCATACATGTGGCTTGTGAAACCCCACTATTATTCACCGACGTTCCATTTCTACAACTTTCCATACACATTCGGCATGCTCTTCGGACTCGGTATTTATGCAAAAAGAGATGAAGAAGGATTCTTTGAGACGTACAAGAAATTGCTCTCTTCGACAGGAAAAGGAACGGCGGAAGAAGTTGCGGCGAGTGTCGGAATAGACATAACAAAGAAGGAATTTTGGAAGTCCTCGCTTAGAGTCATAGAAGAGGCGGTCGATGAATTCTTGGCTATTTGAGAATGCTAAACTTAGGAAAGGAGTTGGAGCGAATTGTTAGACTACGGCAATATTCAAAAAGAGTTTTTTGGTTACACAAAAGAGGGAATACCTGTATACGAATACATCTTGATAAACAGAAACAACATGATTATGAACGTACTGAATTATGGTGGAATTGTAAGGGAGCTGTGGATACCGATCAAAGATGGGCAGTTTGTAGATGTGGTACTTGGGTATGACACTTTGGAAGAATACGAGAAAAATCCCGGCTACTTGGGTGCAATTGTGGGAAGATACGCAAATAGAATAGCGAGTGGTAGGTTTACTGTCGATGGTGTACAGTACCAACTCGCGCTTAACGATGGTGGTGGCAAAAGGTCTAACGCATTACATGGAGGTTGGAAGGGGTTTGATAAGAAGGTGTGGAACGCCACAACCGAAATTACACCTGAGGGTTCGAAACTAATCTTAAAATACACAAGCCACGATGGTGAGGAGGGATATCCAGGAAATCTCGAAACAACAGTTGTGTACACGCTGACGAATGATAACGAATGGAAGATAGAATATACCGCAAGAACTGACAAGCCGACAATTGTCAATCTCACTCAGCATACATACTTCAACCTTTCTGGGAAAGGGAAGATATATAACCACAAAATACAGGTATATGCTGAAAAGTTCACACCTGTAAATGAAAATCTCATACCGACTGGAGAGATTAAACCGGTTGAAGGAACAGGGTACGATTTGAGGAATGAGGCATTAATCGGAGAAGCAATATCAAAACTTGAAAATCAAGGTATTAATGGATTCGACATAAATTATGTATTGTCTGAGAGAAACGATAAGGTGTTAAAACACGCAGCAAGTGTATTCAGCCCGGAATCAAAGGTACGTATAGAAGTGTATACAACACAGCCGGGATTACAATTCTACACAGGAAATTACTTACTGGGATGGTGGGGCAAGAGAGGTAACGTATACGATAAGCACACTGGATTCTGCCTCGAAACACAACACTTCCCAGATTCGCCAAACCATGAAAACTTCCCGCCTACTGTGTTGAGACCTGGTGAGGTCTACTACCATACTACAATATTCAAATTCAAAGTAGTACATTAAGAGTTCATCAATAAACGCCCGAAGTTTCTTTAACTTCGGGTATTTTTTGAAATTTTTAATTATCACTCTTGACAAGTGAGTGCTAATCTGTTAAAATAAAGATGGCACAAGATAATAATAATCACACGTGGAGGTGGATAGATATGGCGAAGAAGGAGTATGTTGTTGGTATAGACCTCGGAACGACAAACTCAGTTATAGCTTGGATGAAACCGGATGGAAGCATAGAGGTCATTCCAAACGCAGAAGGAAACAGAACAACACCATCGATTGTGTCTTTTGCGAAAAATGGTGAGATACTCGTTGGTGAACCGGCAAAGAGGCAACTTATTCTCAATTCAGAAAGAACCATTAAGTCTATAAAGAGAAAAATGGGTTCTGACTACAAGGTGAGGATCGATGACAAAGAATACACTCCACAAGAAATCAGTGCGTACATACTTAAGAAGCTCAAAAAGGACGCAGAAGAATACCTCGGTGGTGAGATTAAGAAGGCAGTTATTACTTGTCCAGCTTACTTCAACGACGCTCAGCGACAAGCAACAAAAGAAGCTGGTATCATAGCAGGTCTTGAAGTTCTTAGAATTATCAACGAACCAACAGCGGCTGCTCTTGCTTATGGCCTTGATAAAATGGAAGGCGAAAGAAAGGTCCTTGTCTACGACCTCGGCGGTGGAACGTTTGACGTTTCGATACTCGAGATAGGTGGCGGAGTTATTCAGGTTATTGCAACAAGCGGTAACAACCACCTCGGTGGTGATGATTTCGACCAGAGAATAATCGATTATCTTGCCGACGAATTCAAGAAACAATACGGTGTTGACTTGAGAAACGACAAACAAGCACTGCAAAGATTGAGAGACGCTGCAGAAAAAGCAAAAATAGAGCTCTCTTCAAAGCTTGAAACGGACATAAGCCTGCCGTACATTACCGCGACAGCCGAAGGTCCACTACACCTTGAAATAAGACTTACAAGAGCTATGTTTGAGTCTCTAACAAGAGACTTAGTTGAAAAGACAAGAGAACCAATTGAAAGGGCATTGAACGACGCAAAACTTTCACCGCAGGACATAGACGAAATAATCCTCGTCGGTGGTATGACGAGGGTACCAATGGTCCAAAAGTTCATCAAAGATATATTTGGAAAAGACCCAAACAAGAACGTCAACCCAGACGAAGCTGTTGCTATCGGTGCGGCAATTCAGGCAGCAATTCTTGGCGGTACAGAAGGTGCAAAGGACAAAGACGTTGTACTTGTTGATGTTACACCGTTGACGCTTGGCGTTGAAGTTAAAGGTGGGCTTCTCGAACCAGTCATACCGAGGAACACAACGATTCCTGTCAAAAAGAGCAAGGTATTCACAACAGCTGAGGATGGTCAGACAAGCGTTGAAGTGAGGGTTTACCAAGGTGAACGCGCAATGGCAAGGGACAACATATTCCTTGGAAGCTTCCAGCTCGTCGGAATTCCACCGGCGCCAAGAGGAGTACCGCAAATTGAAGTTACGTTCGACATAGACAGTGACGGTATAGTCCATGTTTCTGCCAAAGACCTTGGCACTGGTAAAGAACAGTCCATGGTTGTCACAGGAAGGCAACAGCTGAGCAGCGACCAAATCGAAAAGATGATTAGAGAAGCTCAGATGTACGAAGAGCAAGACAAGAGGAAGAGAGAAGAAGTCGAATTGAAGAACAAAGCAGATGATCTTGCATATCATATAGAAAAAATCCTTAAAGAAAACAGCGATAAGATACCGGCTGATACAAAAGAAAGGCTCGAGGAAATAATCAAAGACCTGAGAGACGCGATTAACAGAGACGACATTGCAAAGATTAAGATGCTATTCGACGACTTGCAGAGAGAAAGTATGAAGATAGGTGAGTATCTCTACAAACAGCAAGCACAGGGTGGAACGACCGGAGAGCAACAATAAGCGATGATAGTTAAATAAGCAAAACGGGCGGATAAAACCGCCCGTTTTGTTTTTTTAGTTTATAGGGATATTTACCGTCACTGAAAACATTCCAAAGTTTAATATCAACTCAACACTTGAAGCATTTTTCAAATCCTTAGAGAATTTGTGACCATCAACGACGTACCAATAGCCATTGTAATTGACGAGCTTTACATCTACCACTTTTTGGTTCTTCTTGCCCGGCTGAACGATCTTGATTTGAGTTGGTATCTCTTTAATTACAAATGGCAGGGCTATCCCAAAGCGGATATATACGTTCTCTGAAGAGCCTACTGTTGATATAACAAGACTTGCCGTTAGGTTTGGGAGTGATTTGTTCGGGTTTGCTTTCCCTTCTGGAGAAACGATAATGACCGCAGGTTTGCCGGTTTTTGGGTCCTTTTCCTTCTTTTCAGTCCATTTGGCAAAGCCTGAAGTGCTCAGAAAAATAAGCATAGTAACTAAAAGAAAGACGATAGCATTTCTATGCTTCATATTTCCACCTCCCTTCAGAGTGGATACTGTAGCGGTATTTATAATTGTACACCAACTACGAACTAAGAGATAACAAGAAAGAAGCCGGTATTACCGGCTTCTTATCATATTTCGGAGGATTTATTTAATCTTGACAACTAAAACTTCTGCTACTTCGCTTGTTCTGTTTGCAACGCTGTGAAGTACGTTTTCTGGGAATTCTATAAGAGAATCTTTTTCTAAATTGTAAGCGTTGTCTCCAATTTCAACCTGTACCTGACCGTTGATGACAAAGAGCAACGCGAATTCTTTCGATGAGTGTTTTTCAAGAACTGCACCTGGCTGGAGCGTGATTTTTGCTACAATTGCCTTTTCAGAGTTGTAAAACTTTCTCGCATCGATTGGACCTTTCATTAGATTCTCTACGTCGCTCACTCTGTAAACCATGATTCTCCCTCCTCGTTTTTAAATTACTCTTCGTCGTAAATTCTCTTTTCGCCTGTTATCTTCTGAATAGGTGCTATATCTTGGGTGACTTCCAACGTACCAAGGTACTCGCCTTTTTCATCCCTTACCGCAAAGTATCTTATGAGTACATACTTATCGCCGAGCTTTATCCAAAAATCTGCGTGGTTTCTCTTGCCGGATTTGAAGTCGTTCAGAATCTTTTCGACGATGTGTATACTCTTTGGTGGGTGGCAATTCTGAACTGACCTTCCAATAATAGAACGTGTTCTTAAGAATATTCTATCCTTCCCTTCGCTGAAGTACTTTACCTTGTCATCTTTATCTACGAATGTGATATCAAATGGTAAAGTGTTGAGCAGTGCAACGAGTTCTTCTTTCCTAAAGCTTCCAGAGGGGAGTTTTACGGTATCCGTATCTTCTTCATCTATGTAGCCCATTGCCTTCAAGGCATTTTTCATATCTTTATATGCGGTTAGGAGCTTTTCTATGCCTTCGTTGCTTAGAGTCTTCTGTTCTTGTGCGTTCTCTGTAAAAGTTTTCGGGAAGTAGCAACAATATCCAATTTCGTCAAAAGTTTTCCTGATGAGTTTGAATTCATCTTCCTGCACAAGACTAAGCGCTGTTGGGAACAAGATATGGTTCTCTTTATGCACGTGCATCATGAACATCTCAAGCAGTTGAGTCATAATTTGCAAACCGCGTGATTTTAACCCTTCCAAGTCTCTGTTTTCGATTATCTGTGCAAATTCCTTTATCATCGCTCTCATCGTATCGTGTTCAGACCACATGACCTTTGGTGGTTGTTCAACACCATATTTCTCCACGTATGGGAATATGCCGTATTCCTGCTTTTGAAAGTGGAGTTCTATCCCTTTCAGCTCTTCTGTTAACTTTCCGAGAGTTACGAGATTTTCGAAGGTTGGATTGGACACTATTGTTTCGACGAGATTTTTCATTTGCTTCATAAGTATGATAAGTTTTTCGTGTTCCTTCATCGATATGTATATCGGGTGCCAGTGCTCGAGATTCGGTTCTTCTTTTAGGAAATCTTCCATCAATTCAAGATGGATGTCACATATCTCTCTAATCCTCTCAACGCTTATACCGTCCTCTCTCGAAAGTTCATTCTCAACAATTGCAATCTCAACAGGTTGCAGTTCCTTGATAACAGCCTTGATTTCGTCCTTAAGCCTTTCCAATTCTTCCGGATTCCTGTCCGCTCTTCTTATGAGATTCTTCAAGTACTCTCTTTTGTTGAAAACCTCTGCCATACTACCACCTCCAGAAAAGTTATTAATTAGTTTTGCCTAAGTCAACAATATTATACGTGTGTCTGTAAAATTATGCTGTAACATATGTTACGCCAATCAAATATCTATAGAAAATGTTCTAAAAGTGTTCTAATGGATAAGTATCTGTATGAGGTTGAATATTAATGAAATGTTTCGCTCTATTTACAGAAAAATGCTTGCGCTTATCCTATTTTATGGTGTTAATGATAAAATAAAAATGTACTGAAAGTGGAATATAAGGATGTACAAAATTGTACATTGATATGATATCCTTTCTCATAGTGAGGAGGGATATCAAATGCAGAACTTAACAGCACATTTAAACATGATAAGGGCGATGAAAATGAAACCTAACTTTTCAGAACTTGCAAGAATATATGGGATAGACAGAAGAACAGTAAAAAAGTATTATGAGGGTTATGAAGGAAAACCTAAGAATAGAAATAAACCAAGTAAATTGGACAAATACTATGATGAGATAAAATCAAAGCTTGCTATCAAAGGAGTTACAGTCAAGGGTGTTTATGAGTATTTAAAATCAAAAGATGAGACAATAGGAACATACTCAAATTTCAATAAGTATGTTAAGAAAAAAGGATTAAAGCCAGAGAAGAAAGTAAAAGGTCACCCAAGATTTGAGACAGATCCAGGTGAGCAAGCGCAAGTTGATTGGAAAGAGAATATAAAGCTTGTCTCAAGAAATGGAGAGGAGTTTGTTATTAATGTTCTTGATTTTAAATTAGGTTATTCAAGATATTGCTGCTTTGAGATAAACAGGACAAAAACTCAAGAAGAATTAATAGAAAGTCTAATAAGAATATTCAAAGATATAGGCGGAGTACCTAAAGAGATTTTATTTGACAATGCAGCAGCAGTTGTTGATATAACAGGTGAGAAAATTAAAGTAAATTCAAGATTTAAAAGTTTTGCAAAAGACTTTGGGTTTGAAGTGAAACTGTGCAAACCAAGACATTCGTACACAAAAGGAAAAGTTGAAGCAGCAAACAAGTTTATATATTGGATACTGCCATATCAGGGTGAATTTGAAACAGAAGAGGACTTAGTAAGGATAATAAAAGAGATAAACGCAAAGGTCAGTATGCAGCCAAATCAAACAACTCAAGTCCCACCTGCTCTTCTGTTTCAAAAAGAAAAAGAGTATTTACAACCCTTGCCAGACAAAAGGTTAATAGAGAGTTACCTAAATTCCTACAAGTCAGTTAAAGTCCAAAAGGACTCTCTGATTTACTACAAGGGAAGTAAATACTCTGTTCCACCCGAATACATAGGAAAAACAGTCCAAGTAAAGGAGGTGGAAAACAAAATTTATATTTATTATAACACAAACCTGTTAAGGATACATGTTATTGATGAAAAAAGTATCAATTATCACGATGAAGATTACAAACAGCTAATGCTAATGAGAGTTGGTCAAAAAGAAGAGCTTAACAAGATATGTGAGGAGAACCTAAAGAAATTTGATAATCTGTTGAAAAACTAAAGAAAGGAGAAAATCTAAAAATGAGCAACTATGTGAAACTACTTAACAACTTAGAAGAGTTAGGTCTTCACAACATAAAGAATAACCTTGACAAATACTTAGATTTAGTGGCAAGCGGAGAAAAGAGTATGACAGATGCATTATATGAACTTAGTAATTTAGAGATAAAAGCCAAAGAAGAAAGGGCGATATTAGGATGTGTGAGGGTGGCAAATTTCCCATTTATAAAAGGTATAGAAGATTTTGATTTTTCATTTCAGCCAAGTATAAACAAGCAACAGATAATGGACTTAATGAGTTTGAGATTTTTAGAGGGTAATGAAAATATACTATTTGTCGGAACACCAGGGGTAGGGAAAACGCATCTAGCCACAGCAATAGGTATAGAGTGTGCAAAACGAAGGTATTCAACATATTTTATACATTTTCAAGAGTTAATAGCTCAGCTAAAAAAAGCACTGTTAGAGAACAGATTAGAGTACAGACTTAAGCATTTTTCGAAATACAAAGTTTTAATAATAGATGAGATAGGTTATTTGCCTATAGACAATGATGGAGCGAATTTATTTTTCCAGCTGATATCAAGCAGATATGAGAAGAGCAGCACAATAATAACAACTAATGTTGTATTTTCAGAGTGGGGAGAGATATTTGGTGGAGCGACGATAGCAAATGCAATTTTGGATAGGCTACTCCATCATTCTTACGTGATTTTCATAAAAGGTCCTTCATACAGATTGCAGTCAAAAACAGTATATTTTAGCAACACAAACCAGCAAAACTAAGTTTATTTTTTGTACATTTTTATTTTCGATTTTTTGTTCATTTTGATATTGACATTTACATGATACGAAAAATCAATCCCAAAAGAATAGTTATAATCGATGTACCGAATTGGGCACATTACTCTGCTGTGAAGGATCTCAAATTACCAGACGATGAGAATATAATAGTATCCTTCCATTACTATGAACCATTCAATTTCACTCACCAAGGTGCAGAATGGGTCACCCCACAACTACCAGTAGGAGTAAAATGGGAAGGTAAAGACTGGGAAGTGGAGCAGATCAAAAACCACTTCAAATACGTTAGTGATTGGGCGAAGAAAAACAATGTACCGATATTCCTTGGCGAATTCGGAGCTTACTCAAAAGCGGATATGGATTCAAGAGTAAAATGGACGGAAACAGTAAGAAAAACCGCCGAAGAATTTGGATTTTCACTCGCATACTGGGAATTTTGCGCAGGATTCGGTATCTACGATAGAACATCCGGAACGTGGGTAGAACCACTGGCAACAGCAGCGCTTGGGAAGTAGCAATCGGTGAACGGTGATCAGTGAGCAGCTGATAGTGAACGGTGATCAGTAAACAGTTGAGATTGAACAGTAAAAAGCAAAAAATTTGATTAACAAAATTGGATATTTTCTAAAGTTCAATGCATTATCATTGTAAATTATGTTATAATACCCTTGTGTTATAATACCCTTGGGGAAACCCACAAACTTTCAAAGGGGGGAACGATCATGGGTGTTTGGTTGACTATTCTGCTACTACTCTCGATAGTCTTCATCGTTGTATCGACTGTACGGTGGAAACTACATCCTTTTTTAGCATTGATATTCGCTGCCTTCCTTTACGGTCTGCTTTCAAAGATGAACTTGCCCGACATTATTAAGTCTATTACCGAAGGATTCGGTGGAACTGTAAGCTCCATTGGTATTGTTATAGTTGCAGGTACAATAATCGGTATCTTCCTTGAAAAATCCGGCGGAGCGTTCACCATGGCAGAATCCGTACTCAAGGTTACAGGTAAAAAGAACGTACCACTTGCGATGAGTATAATAGGATACATCGTATCAATTCCAGTCTTTTGTGATTCTGGTTTTGTCATTATAACTCCTCTTAACAAAGCACTGACGAAAAGAGCAAATCTAAGCCTTGCTACAACCGGTATAGCTCTCAGCCTTGGTTTGTATGCCACACATACCATGGTACCTCCAACTCCAGGACCAGTTGCAGCTGCTGGAACTCTTGGTGCTGACCTTGGTCTTACAATCCTACTTGGTATGATAGTTTCAATTCCTGCGATAATAGTTGGTTGGCTTTTCTCGGTTAAATTCGCTTCAAAAATCCAAATAGATCCTGAGCCCGAGCTCACCGAAAGCGAAATTGAAAAGACGATGAAAGAAGCTCCAAATGCACCGAAAGCATTTTTGCCAATCGTGCTTCCAATAATTCTCATAGTTCTAAAATCAATTTCTGATTTCCCAACAAAACCATTTGGAGAAGGATTCTTCAAAGACTTCATCGGTTTCATAGGTCATCCAGTATCCGCTTTAATGATAGGTGTGCTCATAGCTTTCCTATTGCCCAAGAAATTTGACAAAGAAATGTTATCTATGAGCGGATGGGTAGGCCAAGCGGTTGTTCAAGCTGGTGTTATCATATTGATAACAGCAGCTGGTGGAGCATTCGGAAAGGTGCTCCAAAATTCCGGCATAGCAAACGTAATAGGTCAGTACCTATCGAAAGCCAACCTTGGCATGTGGTTACCATTCATAATAGCTGCAGCAATAAAAACTGCGCAAGGTTCTTCAACGGTAGCTATAATTACAACTGCATCATTACTAGCACCATTAATGGAATCACTTGGCTTCGTTTCACCAATAGCCAAAGCACTCACTGTGGTAGCTATCGGTGCTGGATCAATGGTTGTATCACACGCAAATGATAGTTACTTCTGGGTAGTTAGCCAATTATCAAAAATGGATGTTAAAACTGGATACAAATTGCAAACGTTTGGTACTCTTTTAGAAGGTTTAACTGCGGCTGTAGTTGTATGGATTATGAGTTTCTTTGTTGTGTAACAACATACAGTTTGCAATAAATTAATTAAATGACCGGGTAAAAACCCGGTCATTTCTATCAAATTGGATATATAGTCAGAAGACTGGTTATTCAGCGAGGTGGGAAAATGAATAAATTAAAAGAACACATGAAATTAATCATCGAAAAAATTATAAGCACATCCAAACCAGATAAATCTGTGGAAAAGACCTTAAATGATATACTATCAAAACAAGAACTGAATAATATAACTCTCATAGCCATAGGTAAAGCCGCTTGGCGTATGGCAAAAGCAGCGAAAGATACACTCAAAGATAAAATTAAATCTGGAATAGTGATAACAAAATACAACCATTCAGAAGGAGAAATCGAAGGTATAGAAATTTACGAAGCAGGTCATCCTGTACCAGATGAGAATACAATCCGTGCAACGCAAAGAGTACTTGATATGACAAAAAATCTATCAGAAAAAGATACTGTTTTGTTTTTGGTCTCTGGTGGCGGATCTGCTCTATTTGAAATACCCGCGGATGGCATAACACTCGAAGAAATTCAAGACCTAACAAATCAATTACTGAAAAGCGGAGCAAACATAATTGAAATAAATACGATACGAAAACATCTATCGAAAGTCAAAGGTGGAAGATTTGCTCAACATGTTTATCCTGCAAAGGTTATCTCCTTGATACTTTCAGATGTACTCGGTGATAGACTCGACAGTATCGCCTCCGGTCCAGCGTATCCTGATAGTTCGACATCTCAGCAAGCACTTGAGATAATCAAAAAATACAACATAAAAGTCTCAGAAAAAATAATCGAAGCACTTAAAAATGAAACTCCTAAAGAACTTACGAATGTTGAAAGCCATATCATAGGAAGTGTGAAGATAGCATGTGAAACGGCAAAAAACACCGCAGAAGAACTTGGATACAACACCATTTTGCTCACAACAAATCTAAGTTGTGAAGCAAGAGAAGCCGGAAAATTCCTTGCATCTATTGCTAAAGAAATTCTGGAGAACGATAGACCTGTTAAAAAGCCTTGTGCGGTAATTCTTGGCGGTGAAACAGTAGTGCATGTCAAAGGTACAGGAAAAGGTGGCAGAAATCAGGAACTTGCACTTTCTTTTGCTATTGAAATAGAGGGCATGGAAAACGTTACTTTGTGTTCTTTTGGAACTGATGGTACAGATGGACCAACGGATGCTGCAGGTGGTATAGTTGATGGTGAAACATGCCAAAAAATACGACAAGCAGGATATTCACCTGAAGTCTTTTTAGAGAACAACGATGCCTACAACGCACTGAAGATTTCTGGTGATTTGCTAATAACAGGTTCGACCGGGACGAATGTGAATGATGTTATAGTAATGCTAATTGGATAGCAAATTCTTCTGAAAACTATTCCCCTTCTGAGAAGGGGAATAGTTTTTTTAAGTTCATTACCAAAAATCAAAAATTATGATATAATTATTTTATATTTCGCGTTGGAGGTATCCTAATGAATCAAAACAATAATTCATTTGAAGAAGAAATTAGGTTTGTACTGGAAAGTTATTTGAAAGCCTATCTAATTGACAGAGACTTGCAGAAGGTTTTAAAATGCTTTCATCCTGACCTATCTGCAATTGGTACCGGTGAAGATGAAATTGGATTGACATATGAACAGAGCGTTTATCTATATCAACGGGAAATGTCTCAATACCCCGAAACAATTCCATACAAAATAACATTTTTCAAAGCATCTGAAGTAACCCCTACCGTCGCTCTTGCTCTATGTGGTTTAGAGTTTAATCTAAGAATAGAAGAGACGGATTACAAAATTGAACGACTTAGAATGAGTATGCTCTTTGTCAAAGAAGGTGAAAGTTGGCTTATTTACCATCTTCACATTTCACAATCAGAACTGGATTTATCAAAAGATGAATCAGTTCCACTTAAACAAATGGAAGAGAAAAACCGATGGTTACAAGAAAAATTAGACGAACGCACAAGAGATCTCCAAAATGCCCTCGAAGATGCAAAAAATATGTCAGTAACAGACGAATTGACAAAGATAAACAACAGAAGAGAATTCGGAAGACTGATCAAAGAAGAACTTGAACATGCAAGAATGGATGGTAGTACTTTCTCGATAATCTTAGGTGATTTGGATCATTTTAAAAAGATAAACGATATATATGGACATCTGATGGGAGATAAGGTGTTAAAAGAAGTTAGTTTTATACTAAGCTCTCATCTAAGATCATCTGATTCCTTAGCGCGTTGGGGTGGAGAGGAATTTGTCATATTACTCCCCAACACATATCTAAAAGAAGCGATAACGATAGCCGAAAGACTTCGAAAAGCGATAAACATAACGATAGATCCCATCATTAAGCCTATCTCGATAAGTTTTGGTGTTACTCAGTACGTTGACGGAGACACTACCGATTCTGTATTATCAAGAGTCGATAAAGCACTTTACAAAGCCAAAACAAGGGGGAGGAACCGTGTTGAATTTGAGAAGGTTTAGCATCTCGAACTTTACTCAAATGATTGTTATTATAATCCTTCTCTTAAATACAATCACATTCTCTATCTCAGTCCAATGGAAGATCAACAATGGTTCTTCAATAACTCACTGTCCTGCTATAGACGGAGATTACGTTTATATAATCGACGGAGACAAAAGTCTATACAAATTAAACATGAATGGAAAAATACTTTGGAAAGTTAGTATAGAAAAAGGATTTTCGTCCTCTCCATCGATTGATGAAAAAGGCGACATATACATTGGAAGTTGGGATGGATGCGTTTACAAAATTAGCAAAGATGGGAAAGTACTTTGGAAATTCGCTACGGAAAAGTACATTTTCTCCACACCTGCGATAAGCAAAAACGCAATTTACGTTGGTAGTCAAGATGGAAATTTCTACGCAATCTCATTTGATGGTAAATTACTATGGAAATTCACAACGCAAGGAGCTATATATTCAAGTGCCGCTATAGATAACACCGGAAATATCGTCTTTGCTTCTTCGGATGGATATGTTTACAAGCTCTCAGAATCTGGAAAACTGGTATGGAAATTCAAAATAGACACTGAAACAAATTCAAGTCCTGCGCTTGATAAAAATGGGAATATACTAATAGGCAGTTACGACAACTACTTGCACTGCATATCCAAAGATGGAAAACTGATATGGAAATTCCTCTCCGATGGTGGAATATACAGTAGCCCTGTTATAGATAGCCGCGGGAACATATACTTTTGCACCGAAGAAGGGACGATTTATGCTTTAAATTCTACCGGAAAGAAACTATGGGAATTTAAAACAAAAGCGAATATTTACTCTACCCCTTTGATAGGAGACGATGGGATTATCTATTTCATAAATCATTACGGAGACCTATACGCATTAAATTCAAAAGGCAAACAATTATGGACATTTTCAACTGGAACAACAAAAGCAAGCCTTAATCTAAGAAACAATTTACTAGTCGTAGTAACCGAAGATGGTATCGTTCAAGCAATAAAAGTTTCATCGAAAGATATCATGAAAAGCGACTGGCCCAAGTTTATGAAAAATACCAACAATAACGGGAAGTTTTGAATATTTTCTCTCAGATAATCAAAAACTTGACTTTACAAAATTTATTTGATAGAATACAGAAAACAAGTGTTTAAAGGAGCAAAAACATGAAAACAGTAGATTTACGTAATTTGCAAGTGATATGTGAATTAAACACAATCAATTCCAATTTCTGGTGGTGGTGGACAACCGGTGGTTGTCCACCTGCTTGTTGCCATATATTCTAAGAAAACTTAGGCACAAGCATAAATAGGTAGGGCAATCGCCGGGTATGAAAAAATTCATACCCGGCTTTTTTTATTTAATTACAAAATCACAAAATACACCGCTATTATTTTCATTTCATTCTTAGAGGAGGTTGGGATTATGAGAGAGTACGTTTACTTAAAACCGGAAGATTTACCAAGAGAGTATTACAACGTTCTTGCCGATTTACCGTTTGAGTTGGATCCACCACTTGATCCACAAACGAATCAACCTATCGCACCTGAAAAGTTACTTGCCATATTCCCAGAACCACTTATTGAACAAGAGGTGAGTAAAGATCGTTTCATACCTATTCCAGAACCTGTTCTTAAAGAATACGCAGTTTACAGACCCACACCACTTATACGTGCAACATTTTTGGAAGAATATTTGGGAACAAAAACAAAGATATATTACAAATACGAAGGGACAAGTCCAACCGGAAGCCACAAAGTCAATACGGCACTTGCTCAAGCGTATTACAACAAAATCTCCGGAACAAAAACACTCATCACCGAAACAGGCGCAGGTCAGTGGGGAAGTGCATTATCATACGCTGGTAAGAAATTCGGATTGAATGTAAAGGTCTTCATGGTAAAAGTCAGTTACCATCAAAAACCTTTTAGAAAAATTCTCATGAATATATTCGATGGAGACGTTACACCAAGTCCAAGCAATTTAACAGAAATTGGTAGAATGTTTGATGAATCACATCCCGGAAGTCTTGGTATAGCCATATCAGAGGCAGTTCATACAGTTTTAAACGAAAATAACTCAAAATACGCTCTTGGAAGTGTGTTGAATCACGTGCTTTTGCATCAAACTGTGATTGGTTTGGAAATTAAAAAGCAACTTGAGGTGATGAACGTAAAACCAGATATGATCGTAGCTTGCCATGGTGGTGGTTCAAACTTCGGTGGTACCGCGTTGCCGTTTATACCAGATGTGTTATCTGGAAAAGACATTAAAATTGTTGCAGTTGAACCAGAAAGTTGTCCATCGTTGACGAAAGGTGAATACAGATACGATTACGGAGACACAGCTGGTTTAACACCATTGATGAAAATGTACACACTTGGAAAAGATTTCGTACCACCTGTTATCCATGCCGGTGGTTTAAGATATCACGGTGCTTCACCGATAGTTTCAAAACTTTACCACGAAAAATTAATAGACGCCGCAAGCGTATCACAAGAAGAAGTATTCAAAGCAGGAAGATTATTCGCTCAACTTGAAGGAATAGTCCCTGCACCAGAATCAGCCCATGCAATAGCGTATGTAATAAAAGAAGCGAAAAAACAAGATAAACAAGCTATTGTCTTCACACTCTCAGGCCACGGATACTTTGATTTAAATGCGTATGCGATGAATTAATTTAAAAAACCGCCAGCAAGTGCTGGCGGTTTATTTTAAATTATTCATTCTTGAGCATCTTTATATCTGTTTCTATCAGATTGTAAGACATAATGTTCCCTGTTTCATGTTTATCGAGGTCAGGAAAACTCTTTGTTCCAAAGTAAATAAATGGGAAAGATTTTACAACACGATTAGAACATCTAATAAATATTTTACTTAACTTAACAAGCGAATATTCTGATGTAAAATACGCAATTTGTCCAATTTCGTTCGCAGTAACACTCGCATCTACTTGACAGTTAAATACTCTTTCACCAGAAGAATAATTATTAAATACAAAACCACCAAACCTATTTGCTGAAATGATTCCTTCAAGTTTAGAACTGAGTATTTTACCATAATTTTGTATTGAGAATGAAGAGAATATTCTGCTTGTTACTCCCAAATTATGCGCATCCATAGTGTCAATCAAAGCTCCATTTTCGTTGTAGACAACCATAGAAACAACGTCACCTAACAGCTCACCAGTAAACTTACAATTTTCAGTTACACCACCATTATGATACACAATCCCACCAATATAATTTCCATAAATGGAATTTTTAGAATCTGAAGCTTCTACAGAAATTTTTCCTTTGAAACCACTATTCTGTATTTTTCCTCTATTATATACCGATATACCTCCAATTAATGATCTTTCAACCTCAAAATTCAATTCTCCTTCAAAGTTAGAATTGTAAATAATACCTTCCCGAGAATTATACAAATTAATTCCTGAAGCTATTAAAATAAAACCAGAATTTTTAGCTCTTTGAGAATACAATATCTTCCCTTTAAATTCAGAATTTAATATTTCTCCCCTGTTTATAAACGATATGCCAGCAAACCCAATCAAATTAATATTGAAATATTTAGCCTCGCTGGAACGTGAAAATGAAATATCTTTCCCTTCTTCATTATAATTAGGTACAGCGATATCCATGATATCTGAGGATAAGCTGGAATAAGTTCCTACAGGCGGATTTATGATAGCGTTACCTGAAATAGTAACGTTCTCAATAACACCGTTGTTTGTATGAACTAAAATGGCACCCTCAAGTCCTGACAGAATATCGATGTTTTCAATTTTTAAATTAATTATTTTAGAATCCTTTCCCAATTCCAAAAAAATAGCTGTTTTAAACTGTTTTGTCCCGTCAATATTTATATTTAAAAGAGACTTACCATTCCCATCAAGAATTCCGTTAAAATACCTTATGGGACGAAATTTCACTTTAGAGAAATCCAGATCTTTTTCTATACGGTAATACGCAAATTTAGAATCTCCCAATCTTGTAAATTGTTCGGGAGATTCTATCAAGTACGGATCCGTTTTTGTTCCGCTTCCCTTGAGATGGAGCTTTGATATATGAGAAATAACAGAGAGCATTGAAATAACAAAAAGCAGCAAAAATAAAAGGATAATAAGATGCTTTGTCCTAACTTTAATCTTTATCACCACCATCAAGAGAATCAAAGACCACCGGATATTTCTTAAACTTTTTCATCACAGCCAAGACTACGCAGTAGAATATTATTACCAAGTTCCAAACTGCAAGGTACATCCAGTTTTTTACTGATATCAGAACTTGTATTATGAGAAAATCATTTATAGTACGCACTGATATTGAAGAAAAAATGCTATTTGTTAGTTCAAAAAGTGCTGTGTATATGATGCTTAAAATAATCAAAGTAACAAAATGTAATTTCGGAACTGCGGAAAAAATATATGGATTTGAAAAATTAAAAATCAGAAACATAATCGAAGTTATAACAACTGAAAGAAACACATTGAAATAGTTTCTTGTTGTTTGATAAATAACCTTTCGAAAATAAATTTCATCTATAGCATCGTAAATAAAAACTGGTAACATTAATACCAAAGATTGGAAAAATAAACGCAGACTTTCACTTGAAGCTTTCAAAAAAATTCTTGTAAATAGCAATGCAAAAATCAACAATGGAAATATCATTTTCTTTGTTGGAACAAAATCTTTCAGATACAGTATTTGTTCCGAGTGTTTTTTGTTAAAGATACTTATTATAACTAATAGAAAAATAACTTCAAAAACCATCCCCAAAAACGGTTGGAAAACAATATACCACTTTCCAGAATTAAATTCATCAATTATAAAAAATAAGGTTTTCTTCAAAAACAGATAATGAACATCAACACCGACAACGTAGTTTACCAACTTTGAAAAGCTTTTACCAAGGTAATATAAAAAGCTGTAAATAACATATTCAATTATAAGATATCCCAAAGCTCTGTCCCCCCTTAACTATTGAATTCATACGTAAAGTTACTTTCAAGTGTATTATAAAATAATTTTTGACTGATAAAAAACAACGCTAAATTGTGCAAACACGAGAAAAGAAAAGAAAAGAAAAGAAAAGAAAAGAAAAGAAAAAAGCAAACGAAATAAGTAAAAGTTTGGAAATAAAACTTGATTTTGACAAAAACAAACGCCATAATGTAAATAGCAGTGGGGGATAGACAGGAGGGGAGCAAATGAGGACTGTAATTGATAATTCTGCTGGCAGTGTCTCTCCGATGATTTCGTATTCTAATTATTATGGTGTTACAAACATTAAGAACAGTGCTACTGCGAATCTCGAGTCTTTTTCAAACAATGTAGAAAAATTACTTAGAAGAATTTTGGATGAAGCGTATGAAAATCCTCCTGATGCTCCGATGGTTATTTACAAACAATACATCGATAATTTTAACAAAACAGTGAATAACACTGGTGTTATTAAAGTAGGTGGAGGAAGCGGAGCTGCAATTCTAGATATTGACTTTGATTCATGGGGAGTAAGATGAAATTTAATCTCTAAAATTACGTCCCCCACTGCCTTAAAATATTGTTCATATTTCAAAGTGGGGGGAATATAATGAGAATTTACCTTGAAAAATACAACAAAGATTATGGAAAAACATTTGAACTGGAAATCGATGAATATGATAAAATAGAAATTGATGAATTTTATAATATAAAAGTGGACGAAAAAATATTAAATGAGAATATCTTTGGAGATATTATGTTGTTTAATCCAAATAATAACTCAACTATCTTCAAAAAAACGAAGAAGAAATACCATGAAAATGATAATTTAATTGTCAAAATATTGGATGTGAAGAACGTTGAAAGAAAAAATCTGTACTTCGGCATAGATACAAAGTTCTACATAAAAGTATTTTTACAAAGCACAACCGAAAAAACCTTGCATAGAAAAATTTCGCTTTTTGTTAAGTTAAATAACGATGTATTAAGAGCTTCGTCTTTCGAAATATCACCAGGTGATATGGTTTTAATAAACCAAAAAATGCCATACAAGTTTCTTACTAATAAACAGTCTCAAAATTTTGGTAAATTCGAGATTGCTTATTGTCTATACAACAATGGGCACCTTTCTGTTAAGCAAAAAGTATTTATTGTTGACCTTCTCTACAATCAACACTGTGGCATTAGCAGTTTAATTTATAGTAATACTCGCTAAAACCGTTTTGGATTTTTGTTTTACGATTAATCTACAATGCTTTTATTAGGGAGAAGCAAAATTATCAAGGTGGTAAGATAATGAATCACAAAAATAGGTTTTTTATCTACGGATTTTTAATCTTTTTAATTTTTTCCCAGCGAATAAGAGTTTTGATACTTTTTCCAGAAATTTTTTACAAGTTTTATCCCTTATTTTTTCATAATGCTAATCTAGGCGGATATTATTTAAACAAAACTCCTCAAAATATCCTTTCTTTTTTCTCAGAACCTATCCAAATACAGTTATTTTTTGTTCTCGTGATCTTTCTTCGTAGTTTCTTGTTTTATTTTCTATTTTTGTTGTTTTTTGAGCTCTTAACTATCAGCAAATACACAAGCCTCGTTTTTTTAAAAAAGTTAGGAACCAAACGAAATCTTATTCTCTTTTCAATTTATCTTTTATTTATCACTACTCTAATTTACTTTGTAGATAATTCTCCCAGAGACAATGTTTATCTTTTTGGAATAAAAATTTCAAATTCATTATCATGGCTAATTATTACATGTCTCATTTACTTTATCTCTGCATATTTTGAAGAACTAACCTATCGTGACATAGTATTTAACGTTGTGAAAAAGCAAATGGGTACCTTGAGTGGAGTTTTGTTATCTTCTTTGCTATTTTCTTTTAGACACTTCCCTGTCTATATGCTCTTCTACAAGGACACGTTAATAACATCACTAATATTTGTTTTTTTAGTAGCAATCTTTCTTTCAATAACATACATCTTCTCAGGTAATAATATCTTCGTACCAACAGTAATTCACACGCTTTGGAATTTCACAAGTAATTTTTACACAACTAAATACTTTATCCAACTCAACATTGTTTTTGTCATTATTTTCGTATCGGTTCATTTTTTGATCAAGAAACATATAAAAATTCTTAGTGTGTTTTAATAGTTTTTGAATAAAAATAAAGCAACAAGTCGCATATTTAAATACTCTGTCATATCAGACAGAGTATTTTTTTGTATTCACCATAAACCATTTTCTTGGAAAATATATTAACCAATATCCAATTACTCGTATATGCATGTGAACCTAGTGCAATTAGTTTTGTTACATAACAATACAGTGAATTTAGTTCATACAAATGTAATTATTTATTAGATTAAATGCAAAAAAAATAAGAAATGGGCTTATAAATGACTATAATTTTCTGTGGTTGTCTTTTTTTTCCTTTGAAGATTTCAGGTCATAATTATAAAATTCAATTGTAAGATAATCATCATAATTTACATTGATAGTTTTTTATAACATATGAAAATACTTTAGTTTTTGGATTTCACCCTGTCCAAAGTAAGTAGCGAATGATATTTGAAAAAAATGAGCTATACCAAATAAGATTCAGTTAGTAATTAGTTACACTCGGAGGTGTAGCTCATTAGGGAACAAATTCAGTACATTACTATCTCTTTCAATATCCCAAGCAATATTCTTGAATCTATTACAAATCTTGTCTGTAAACCTTCTAAACGTATGCATATTCGTAAATATAACGATATCGTCTTTCTCAAGTTCTTGATTATTTTTTATTTCCTCCAAACAAACTCGATTAGAGAACTATAAAGGAAAATAAAAGCTAATCAAATAGCTTTCGATGAGAAACTTCCATCAATACAAACGATAAGCTATCGAAAGAAGAAAATAGACAAAGAAAAGTTATCAAGATTAATGAAAAAACTAATCGGAAGTATCGCGACTATAGATAGCACAAAGCTGAAAAATAACGAAAAACTCATAAATTTTGAGCGGAAAAAGTGGCTGGACGTAAAAGTATGGATAGAGTGGATGTTGATAGGGAGGATGTTAGTGTATTTAGTAAGTCGTATAAAACGAGAGAACCGAGGACACTTGAAATCCTTCTTAATTAGTTTGCTACTTTGGATAGGATGTAAAATAATTATCATACCCTGCCGGTGGGGATAAATAAAATATAGAAAGGAGGGATAAGATGTATTCAGTCGTTAAGTATAATTGGTTACAAACAGAAGAGTTCGAAATTAAAGATCGAATATTTGGCGGTTGTGGTCTAATCTGTTCGCCATATTGTAAATCAGAGTTAACAAAATAATTCGTTTTTTTACACAGGAACCTGCGTATTTTACGCAGGTTCCATTTTAAATCAATATTCTCTCATAAAATACAAGGAGGAAGAGATGATGCAATACTATATAAGTGAGAACACTATAGAATTTAATGTAGAAAACTGCATTTATCTTATTAATCCGTTAAGTGGTTCTTTAGATAAAATAGCGGATGAACAATTTATACAAGAGTGGAATTTAGTAAAAAACAAAAAGAGCAAAAATTACGAGTTTTTAAAAATGTTGTCAGATAGAGGTTATATATTTTTTGATGTTTCAGAAGAAGAAAAACTTCATAAAAAATTAAGCAATTTTATTAAACAGATGAAAAAGCCACTTAGGGTACATCTCATATTGAGCTATGATTGTAATCTGAGATGCAAATATTGTTTTCAAAACATAAGTCGCTCCAAAAAAATAGCTAAAGAGATTGTTATTCAAAGAATGTTTGATACTATTGAGTTTTTAAAACTTGAGAACAATCATGAAAAAGTAGAAATTGTCCTTTTTGGTGGAGAACCATTAATTAGAAATAAATTTTTATATCAGCGATTAAAACAAACCTTAGATACCGCAAGCACAAAAAATTACAGTATAGAAATTGTTACAAATGGTGTACATCTGGAAAGTTACATTCCTTTATTGAAAAATTATAATATTTCTCAAATACAAGTTACTTTAGACGGACCAAAAAATATTCATGACGAGAGAAAACCTGTTGACCTACTCCCCGCATTAAAATGCGAGGATTCTTTATGCGGTATGTTAGCTTACTAACCTTAACCGCATTGGGTTGGCCAAAGCCCCTACTCCTACTCCATTTACGGAGCTTGGAGATACCTTTTTGAGTATGTTTAATGCACCGTTTGTTAATGATAAAATAAAAATGTACTGAAAGTGGAATATAAGGATGTACAAAATTGTACATTGATATGATATCCTTTCTCATAGTGAGGAGGGATATCAAATGCAGAACTTAACAGCACATTTAAACATGATAAGGGCGATGAAAATGAAACCTAACTTTTCAGAACTTGCAAGAATATATGGGATAGACAGAAGAACAGTAAAAAAGTATTATGAGGGTTATGAAGGAAAACCTAAGAATAGAAATAAACCAAGTAAATTGGACAAATACTATGATGAGATAAAATCAAAGCTTGCTATCAAAGGAGTTACAGTCAAGGGTGTTTATGAGTATTTAAAATCAAAAGATGAGACAATAGGAACATACTCAAATTTCAATAAGTATGTTAAGAAAAAAGGATTAAAGCCAGAGAAGAAAGTAAAAGGTCACCCAAGATTTGAGACAGATCCAGGTGAGCAAGCGCAAGTTGATTGGAAAGAGAATATAAAGCTTGTCTCAAGAAATGGAGAGGAGTTTGTTATTAATGTTCTTGATTTTAAATTAGGTTATTCAAGATATTGCTGCTTTGAGATAAACAGGACAAAAACTCAAGAAGAATTAATAGAAAGTCTAATAAGAATATTCAAAGATATAGGCGGAGTACCTAAAGAGATTTTATTTGACAATGCAGCAGCAGTTGTTGATATAACAGGTGAGAAAATTAAAGTAAATTCAAGATTTAAAAGTTTTGCAAAAGACTTTGGGTTTGAAGTGAAACTGTGCAAACCAAGACATTCGTACACAAAAGGAAAAGTTGAAGCAGCAAACAAGTTTATATATTGGATACTGCCATATCAGGGTGAATTTGAAACAGAAGAGGACTTAGTAAGGATAATAAAAGAGATAAACGCAAAGGTCAATATGCAGCCAAATCAAACAACTCAAGTCCCACCTGCTCTTCTGTTTCAAAAAGAAAAAGAGTATTTACAACCCTTGCCAGACAAAAGGTTAATAGAGAGTTACCTAAATTCCTACAAGTCAGTTAAAGTCCAAAAGGACTCTCTGATTTACTACAAGGGAAGTAAATACTCTGTTCCACCCGAATACATAGGAAAGACAGTCCAAGTAAAGGAGGTGGAAAACAAAATTTATATTTATTATAACACAAACCTGTTAAGGATACATGTTATTGATGAAAAAAGTATCAATTATCACGATGAAGATTACAAACAGCTAATGCTAATGAGAGTTGGTCAAAAAGAAGAGCTTAACAAGATATGTGAGGAGAACCTAAAGAAATTTGATAATCTGTTGAAAAACTAAAGAAAGGAGAAAATCTAAAAATGAGCAACTATGTGAAACTACTTAACAACTTAGAAGAGTTAGGTCTTCACAACATAAAGAATAATCTTGACAAATACTTAGATTTAGTGGCAAGCGGAGAAAAGAGTATGACAGATGCATTGTATGAACTTAGCAACTTAGAGATAAAAGCCAAAGAAGAAAGGGCTATATTAGGATGTGTGAGGGTAGCAAATTTCCCATTTATAAAAGGTATAGAAGATTTTGATTTTTCATTTCAGCCAAGTATAAACAAGCAACAGATAATGGACTTAATGAGTTTGAGATTTTTAGAGGGTAATGAAAATATACTATTTGTCGGAACACCAGGGGTAGGGAAAACGCATCTAGCCACAGCAATAGGTATAGAGTGTGCAAAACGAAGGTATTCAACATATTTTATACATTTTCAAGAGTTAATAGCTCAGCTAAAAAAAGCACTGTTAGAGAACAGATTAGAGTACAGACTTAAGCATTTTTCGAAATACAAAGTTTTAATAATAGATGAGATAGGTTATTTGCCAATAGACAATGATGGAGCGAATTTATTTTTCCAGCTGATATCAAGCAGATATGAGAAGAGCAGCACAATAATAACAACTAATGTTGTATTTTCAGAGTGGGGAGAGATATTTGGTGGAGCGACGATAGCAAATGCAATTTTGGATAGGCTACTCCATCATTCTTACGTGATTTTCATAAAAGGTCCTTCATACAGATTGCAGTCAAAAACAGTATATTTTAGCAACACAAACCAGCAAAACTAAGTTTATTTTTTGTACATTTTTATTTTCGATTTTTTGTTCATTTTGATATTGACATTTACAACTTAATAGACTTTCTCCAAACGTTTCCTATTTCCCTTCGATCCTTTAAAGTGTAATCTAAATCATAGAAATATTCCGACATGTGATGGGCCAATCTCTTTTCGTTTCCTCTGGGTTAATTATGTACCAATTAGTGATGCCTATTAGGGACTAGGGAAATAGAAGTTTAAGTCTTATTTCTTGTTAGTTTCTCGTGGTGCCTATAAAGTAAGTACGAATCTATGATAAATATTAAAGCAAAAACAATGCAAAATGTAGCTTTAAAAATCTCATAACTTACGTTGAATATCAGCATTATTAACATGAATGATAAGAAAAAACTAGTCACAACAAAACTGATCGAGTGAGCTTCTGCCATTTTGTTTTGAAGTTGTTTATCCTGTAAAATGTTAATATATCGACTAGTAAAAAAGTTAGAGAAAAAAGCAAAAAATGCAAAATACATATAAGATTTAAAAAATCCTAAAAAACCAAGAAAACCGAGAAAGCCTAACAACCAAAAGAATTTTTTCATACAAATTCCTCCCAACATGCATAATTATAACCTTATGTTAAAATTATACCAAATTACCAATATTTTTCACAATAAGAAAGATAGTTTGAAATTAAAAGAAAAATTAATAAAAAATATACTGCAAATGCATTAGGAGATAATATAATGATTTTTGCTAGTTCTGCTTTTTGGCTAAATTAAAACGAAAAGTAAATAGAAAACAATAGAAACTTTTAAATTAAAAAGAGACATAAAAAGCAAAACCGTAATGCTGTTTTTCGGTCAACTTTAAATTTCCTTGCTATTTCACTGATATTTAACCCTTTAAAAAAGAACGCATTTCTGATATCATCTATTTGGGTCATTGTGAGCATCCTCTATTTCTTCCTTGCAGTTAAGTTTTCTCTAACTACAAGGATAATTTATGGGTGCCTATAATAACCCTTTGCAAGTCTAAAGATTTTTCCTTTTCAACTTCGTCCATTCTTATTTTACCCTAAACAAAAAGTCGCATTTTTAATATTATCCTTAAAGCATTGTGTAGCTATCCATTACCCTCGAAAAAACTATGTATAAATTGACTTCTTCTTGAGATACCATTTACATTTATTTTTTATTCCATCATTTCATAATATCTTTCAAGTTACATTTATCAAACTCAATGAGTTTATTTTTGAGTACTACACATGATAAACAAAAATTATTCAGAATACAGTCTTTGCATATTGGATTTTCCAAAGTTCTGTCATCCCAAACTTTTTCCAATTTAATTATCAGCTGAGAAACTCTTATATCTTCAGTAAGAGAACCAAAATTATACTCACATTGTTTATAGAAAGCTATGCATGGATATATACATCCTTCTGGAGACAAGTACATTTTGAATTGGAGACATTTGTTAGGGTTCATGAAATAATTGTAAATAGTTGGTTTTATAATATTATTTTGAATTGAATATAACTTATTTTTATATGGAAAATTCCAAATAACCCCCTCTTTATTTGTTTGGTCTAAAATAAATTCATTTGGAAGATTAAGCACCACTTGAAAAGGGATATTATATTTTTTTAACAAATGGATTTTCCAGCTAATTTTGCGGTTATATTCAATATTATTACCAACAATTTGAAGTAAAATCTGTATAGGATATTTATTTAAAATAGAAATCCTGTCTTCATTTAATAACATTCCATTCGTGATGAGAAAGAAGTCAAATTTATATTTAGAAGCAATGCTCATAAATTTTAACAACTCATCAAATCTTACTAATGGATCTCCTCCTACGTAAAAGTATGGTATAAATATTTTAGTCAAAAAATAGGCAGGGCAGGACGACTTAGTGTCCCTTGGCTTTCAAGCCATTACAGGAGTCTGTCGCCTGCCTTTAACCATGATAAGTTGGTTGGGTTTTTAACCCTCGTCACACTGGAGGTTTGGTTCAGCAGGCCCCTGCCCTCGCCTTTTAACCTATTCAATCGAAAGGAGGTTTTAGTATGTCTCAAAACTTCTCCATCTTTGTCGGTATTGACATCTCCAAGCATAAGTTCAACGCCTGTGCTATCCAAAATCCTAATTCTATCATCTTCGAATCTGCTTTCGATATGTCCAAACAAGGGTTTTCCTCCTTTGTTCAAAAGCTCTCCGTTTTCCCTAAGTCTTCTGTCCTTATCGCTATGGAGTCTACTGGCTGTTACCATCTTAACCTTCTTTCTTTCCTCTCTCTCAATGATTTCTCTTGTGTCGTTCTTAATCCTTTGCTTGTTAACAAATCTCTTCCCGTTGGGCTTAGGAAAACTAAAACTGACAAAATCGATGCTCGCTCTATTGCTCTTACCATCTTCTATACCCATCACATTCTTCCTACTTCTTCTTTCCTCAACTCAGATTTTCGGGATATTGCAAGGAAAAAGGAAAGCATCACTCATCAAATCTCAAGAGTCAAAAACGACATCGAAAAGCTTCTTTCTCTCCTCTTCCCTGAACTTGAAAAAGTGACCAACATCTACAATGATGCTATCTTGGATTTGCTTTCTTCTTTCCCTTCTGCTAAAGCTATCCAAAAAGCCTCCATTGATTCTCTACGTGTTTTCTTTTCAAAAACAATCGGTAGAAAGTTAAAACTTACCCCAGAAACTCTTAAAGAGCTTGCTAACAACTCCATCGCTCAGTATTGGCCAGTGAAAGAGAAGATTCTTATTCAAACTATCAAGGAACTTCGATTTTTACAACAGCAACTTAATGAGTTTGATGAGATGCTCAAAGAATATTGCAAATGTGCTTCGCTTAATCAAGATGTTGAAATACTCACGTCCATTGACGGAATTGGTGAAAATAGCGCACTGTATTTTCTTGCCGAAGTTGGCGATATTTCAAGATTTAGCACATACAAAAAACTAATTGCCTATTGTGGGCTTGACCCAAGCGTAGATGAATCAGGCAAACACAAAGGAGAAAGCCGTATATCCAAAAGGGGCAATGCACACCTGAGACGAATAATTTGGCTGATGAGTGTGAATGTAGTGAGACACAACGAATATTTTAAAGCATATTTTCAAAGAAAACGAGCGCAAGGGTTAGTATACAAAAAAGCGATGATGAGTGTAGCGCACAAATTGCTAAGGACGATATTTGCTATGATGAAAAAGCGCGAGAAATTCAACATCGATCATACATTTTCGTCTTCTACTCAAAATTTAATTTTACATAGTTGACTCCTGTGAGTAATATTAAAGCCTCAGGATCTTCACTTTCTTCCAGAGTAATATATTTCCCAAAGTCACCCTGGCCAATGTAAAATCTAAGTGAACAGAACTGTGTATAGCTTCGGTTGTTTCTTCAGCATCCCTATCAAGTATGTTAACTCCTGCCCAATTAACCTTATCGTTAACTTCGTAAACAACGTCGCTTTGTTTATCTTCTCTATCACTAATCCCAGTTTCAACCTTTCAAAATAGTACTCTATCTCCCACCTCTTCCTGTATATCGCCCTCATCAGCTCACTTTTCATGAATTCTTCACCAGCTTTTCCCCTCGGCCTGATTATCTTTTCTCCTTCCCCTTCTGCCCTGAACTTTTTAACGTGATATCCCCTGTCTCCTATTATTAAACTACCTTTGCACCCTTTCGTCATTTCTATCCCTACGTCCCATTCTCGCCTCTCACTTACCTCGAAGTCCACTACTACTTTCTCTTTGCTGTTGTACAACGCATGCAATCTCTCTTTCTTATTTCTCAACTCGCTCGAATCTATCGCAAGTATGCTCCCTGCTACCTTCTTCATTATTCCTGATATCTTCGCTTTGTCTATATATTTCATCCGATACGTTAACGTCTGCCGAGTTGGTAACTTGTATGGATAATAGATATTCCCTCTCTTGACTTCATCGTAGAACTCCCTCACATACTGACATTTCGTCAAACACATTGCAATGATGACTCTTAATATGTCTAAATCCGAATATTTCCTCGTAAACATCCTCCTTGACCTCTTAAAGACAATTTTCGCAATAGCTTCTAATGATTTTTCTGGTATAATAACTTTGATCACGGGGAACTGTGCCTCCTTTCGTATTGATTGGTGTTCGATACAATTTTGGCACGGTTCCCCCTTTTTGTTAACTCTCTTTTTTATTTGTTAACTCATCCCTCCAATTTCACATCCCACTTTGGCCAGGGTCTATATTTCCCAAAGTATTCTTTTGCTTCTCTTAATTTATTTTCTACATCATAAGCTATAGGACTTAATAAAAATTTTACCTTCATTTTTTATTTCTCCTTTCCACAATTTATCATCTTCACATATTCTGCCATCTGTTTACCAAGAAGTCTACATGCCTTTTGTTCTGCCTCCTTGGGATATCCTACAGAGACTGCTCCATAATGGGCGGTCACACCTGGTGCTGAATAATCAGGAAGTCCAAATACTAAGTATCCATAATTCATAAGTATGGTTAGTATGGAATATAAAGTAGCTTCATTTCCTCCCCCAAGTCCTCCAGAAGAGGAAAAGGCGGATCCAATTTTCCCCTTTACTTTTCCCCAAGCTACACTAACACTTTCATCAAAGAACTTTTTAAGTTTCCATGTAAGGGTACCACAATAGGCAGGGGATCCCACTATAATTCCATCATAAATTAAAAGATCTTCAGGTTTTGCATCATCCACATATTTTAATGTAACTTCTACACCTTCTACTTCTTTTACACCTTTTTCAATTTCTTCTGCCATCTTCTTTGTGTTTCCAGAAACACTATCATATAGGATTAATACTTTGGGCACAAAAATCCCTCCTTATATGCAAAATTTACCTATTTAGTTATCTTACTATACTTTTTGGTTTTTAATCAACGGGAGTAATAGGTAAGGGCGTAATCCTTAGTGGGTTTATCAGTTCTATAATATATAATGTGATAGTTTTTTGTGCTTTCTATCCAGTCCCAAATGCTATCCCAATCAGTATAATCATCCTGCCAAAAAATCACACTATATGGTCTATTATTATATGGGCATATTAAGGGTTCAGGAAAATATTGAGGATTATTGAAAAAATATGTGGTAAAAGCCCAGGCATCTCCTGTATGATCAGATCCTCCGTCAGGATATGAATGGTTTTTTAAATAATATAGTTCTAAAGAAGTTTTTATAATTCTCATGTTTTCAAGTTGAGCATTTCTTTTTGCCTGTCTAATGGCATCAAAATATAGGGGTGTTGCTATAGCAACCAAAATACCAATTATGAAAAGGGCAACTAAGATTTCTAATAAAGTAAAACCCCTATTTTTCATATTATAAATTTTATAATAATTATAAAAAGATGGCAAGAGAAAAATAGGAATGTTGTAAATAGGTATGGAGATAAGCACCAGTATGAAGAGATAAGTAAAGATAAACCTCTGTCCTTATCATCCTTACAATATCCATGGAATATCATTATGCTTTCCAAGAGCAAGATTTACTGCTTATTATGGAGGGGAGTGATAGAAAAGTTTTTAAAATTTATCTGTCCTTGTAATTTTATTCATTTATAATTTATAATATTTCTGTTATGAGAGATATAATTTATCTTTTCTCTTGGGGGATAGGCTGGTTATATTACAAGACTCTTAGGTTTCTCAGGAGGGAAGATCAAAATTTAAAAGACTATAAGATATCGGTAATTATCCCAGCAAGAAATGAAGAAAGAAATCTTCCTAAACTTCTTTCCCTTCTTGAGAAACAAACCTATAAACCATATGAAATCATAGTTGTAAATGACAATTCTGAGGACAACACAGAAGAGGTAGCAAGAAAATTTAATGTGAAGGTGATATCTTTACATGAGGATCCACCAGAAGGATGGGTAGGAAAGAATTGGGCAATATGGAATGGATATTTGGAGTCAGGAGGAGATCTACTTTTATTTCTTGATGCTGATGTAGAGCCAAGGGAAGATTTTATAGAAGTGCTTTTAGAAAGCTATGAGAGATATAAAGGATTAGTATCTTGTTGGCCTTATCAAAGATTTGAAAAATTTTATGAACACTTGAATTTTATATTTAATCTTGGGGCGGTTATTACCATGTCTTCCTTAGGGAAAGAAGGTGCCTATGGACCAGTAATGCTCATATCCAGAAAAGATTATGAGAAAGTTGGGGGACATTTGGAGATAAGGGATAAGGTAGTGGAGGATTTTTATTTTGGGAATCTTTGTATGAAAAAGGGAATAAATGTTACAAATCTTCTTGGAGGAGAGCATGTAAGATTTAGGATGTATCCTGGAGGTTTTTGGGATTTATTGGAGGGATTTACAAAGAATACTTCTCAAGCTATATCTTCTTTGAGTCTTAAAAAGGTTTTGTATCTTTTAGCTTGGTTTTATGGAATTTTAGGAAGCTCTTTTTATGATGGTGTTTTTAATATTTTTTATCTACTTTTTGTTTTTCAGCTCTATATATTTACAAGAAAACTTGGAGATTATAACGTTTTAGATTCCTTACTTTATCCTTTACATTTTCTTTTTTTCCTCTTTGTACTTATCTATTCCACAGTGAAAGGCTCCTTTTTAAAATCTGTTTCATGGAAGGGGAGAAAAATAAATGTGGGATAGTTTAATGATAATTTTTCTTCAGTTTCTTTCTGGATCCATGATGTATTCTTATTTTATAGCTAAGCTTCTTAATATAGATTTAACAAAGGTAAGGGATGGTAATCCTGGAGCATATAATCTATGGATCTCTACCAATTGGAAAATTGGAATATTAGGAGTACTTCTTGATTATCTTAAAGGGATATTTCCTCTCTTTTGGTTTATAAAATATAGGGATCTAAGAGATAGGTTTGTAATCACTACAGCTGCTTTGGCAGGAATATTGGGTCATGTTTTTTCTCCCTTTCTTGGAGGAAAAGGAGGAAAGGCTATTTCAGTTTCTTTTGGGGCTTGGACAGTAGTAACTGGTCTACAAAGACCACTCTTTTTGGGTCTTTCCATGTTTATATTTAATCTGGCAAAATGGCACGGAGCATCCCCCGAAGAGGATGCTCTCAAGGTATTTTATGGTTTTTTGTGTTTGATTCCCTTTGTAATTTATAAAGTTTTTACAGGGGATATTTATATTTTATATTTCTATTTAGCCAATTTTAGTATTATCATTTATACCCATAGAAGGGAACTTTATAAAGTTCTTGTTAATGCTTAAATTATTCTAAGGATATCTTTAAGTTTACAGGATTCTTAATGATATCCGATACTGGACATCTTCTTTCTACTTCTTTCATAAGCTCTTCAATTTTTGTCCTATCTACGGAAGCTTCAATCTTAATCTTTACTCTTACCTCATCATATCCCGCTCTTACATTGGGATCTCCCATAAATCCTCTTGGATCAAGGTCACCTTCTGTATGAATCTCTACATTCTGAAGAGGGATATTTTTCTCTTTAGCTACCACTGGTATTACGATTCCTAAGCATCCAATAAGGGCTGCTAATACTACTTCCACTGGATTGGGAGCGGTATCCTCTCCTCCAAGGGAAGGTGGCTCATCCATGTTAATGGTGAATTTGTTTCTAATTTTTGCCTCTACTTTGAGGTTACCAAGCCATTTTCCTTCAGCCTTAAATGTAACTTTTCCCATTGGTTTATACCTCCTTTTAAATCTTGTTTATATTATTTTATCATCTCCTACTGTAAATGTCAATATCAAAATGAACAAAAAATCGAAAATAAAAATGTACAAAAAATAAACTTAGTTTTGCTGGTTTGTGTTGCTAAAATATGCTGTTTTTGACTGCAATCTGTATGAAGGACCTTTTATGAAAATCACGTAAGAATGATGGAGTAGCCTATCCAAAATTGCATTTGCTATCGTCGCTCCACCAAATATCTCTCCCCATTCAGAGAATACAACATTAGTTGTTATTATTGTACTGCTCTTCTCATATCTGCTCGATATCAGCTGGAAAAATAAATTCGCTCCATCATTGTCTATTGGCAAATAACCTATCTCATCTATTATTAAAACTTTATATTTTGAAAAATGTTTAAGCCTGTATTCTAATCTGTTCTCTAACAGTGCTTTTTTTAGCTGAGCTATTAACTCTTGAAAATGTATAAAATATGTTGAATACCTTCGTTTTGCACACTCTATACCTATTGCTGTGGCTAGATGCGTTTTCCCTACCCCTGGTGTTCCGACAAATAGTATATTTTCATTACCCTCTAAAAATCTCAAACTCATTAAGTCCATTATCTGTTGCTTGTTTATACTTGGCTGAAATGAAAAATCAAAATCTTCTATACCTTTTATAAATGGGAAATTTGCCACCCTCACACATCCTAATATCGCCCTTTCTTCTTTGGCTTTTATCTCTAAATTACTAAGTTCATATAATGCATCTGTCATACTCTTTTCTCCGCTTGCCACTAAATCTAAGTATTTGTCAAGGTTATTCTTTATGTTGTGAAGACCTAACTCTTCTAAGTTGTTAAGTAGTTTCACATAGTTGCTCATTTTTAGATTTTCTCCTTTCTTTAGTTTTTCAACAGATTATCAAATTTCTTTAGGTTCTCCTCACATATCTTGTTAAGCTCTTCTTTTTGACCAACTCTCATTAGCATTAGCTGTTTGTAATCTTCATCGTGATAATTGATACTTTTTTCATCAATAACATGTATCCTTAACAGGTTTGTGTTATAATAAATATAAATTTTGTTTTCCACCTCCTTTACTTGGACTGTCTTTCCTATGTATTCGGGTGGAACAGAGTATTTACTTCCCTTGTAGTAAATCAGAGAGTCCTTTTGGACTTTAACTGACTTGTAGGAATTTAGGTAACTCTCTATTAACCTTTTGTCTGGCAAGGGTTGTAAATACTCTTTTTCTTTTTGAAACAGAAGAGCAGGTGGGACTTGAGTTGTTTGATTTGGCTGCATATTGACCTTTGCGTTTATCTCTTTTATTATCCTTACTAAGTCCTCTTCTGTTTCAAATTCACCCTGATATGGCAGTATCCAATATATAAACTTGTTTGCTGCTTCAACTTTTCCTTTTGTGTACGAATGTCTTGGTTTGCACAGTTTCACTTCAAACCCAAAGTCTTTTGCAAAACTTTTAAATCTTGAATTTACTTTAATTTTCTCACCTGTTATATCAACAACTGCTGCTGCATTGTCAAATAAAATCTCTTTAGGTACTCCGCCTATATCTTTGAATATTCTTATTAGACTTTCTATTAATTCTTCTTGAGTTTTTGTCCTGTTTATCTCAAAGCAGCAATATCTTGAATAACCTAATTTAAAATCAAGAACATTAATAACAAACTCCTCTCCATTTCTTGAGACAAGCTTTATATTCTCTTTCCAATCAACTTGCGCTTGCTCACCTGGATCTGTCTCAAATCTTGGGTGACCTTTTACTTTCTTCTCTGGCTTTAATCCTTTTTTCTTAACATACTTATTGAAATTTGAGTATGTTCCTATTGTCTCATCTTTTGATTTTAAATACTCATAAACACCCTTGACTGTAACTCCTTTGATAGCAAGCTTTGATTTTATCTCATCATAGTATTTGTCCAATTTACTTGGTTTATTTCTATTCTTAGGTTTTCCTTCATAACCCTCATAATACTTTTTTACTGTTCTTCTGTCTATCCCATATATTCTTGCAAGTTCTGAAAAGTTAGGTTTCATTTTCATCGCCCTTATCATGTTTAAATGTGCTGTTAAGTTCTGCATTTGATATCCCTCCTCACTATGAGAAAGGATATCATATCAATGTACAATTTTGTACATCCTTATATTCCACTTTCAGTACATTTTTATTTTATCATTAACATGATGATTACAGAAGCATAAGTGGGATAATAGCACTAAAAGAGAGATATGGAGCAGAGGCAGTGGACAATGCGTGTAAGAGGGCTTTAAAATTTGGAGGATTGAGCTACAAGGTTGTGAAGAATATATGTGAAAAAGGGATAAGCGATTTGCCTGAGTATGAAGATGAGAGCTATATCAATGAGGAAATAACAGAGCTTTACAGGGATATCAGGGAATATGACAAATTGCTTAAGATAGGAGAATTGCAAAGATGAATGATCTTTTGTTGGGGAAGCTAAGGGATTTGAAATTATCTGGGATAATAAAGAGTTTTGATTTAAGAGTAGAGGAAGCTATTAAGAATAACTTTTCTTATCAAGAGTTTTTTGAAATATTGATAAACGATGAAGTGAGTAACAGGAGAATAAACAGTAATCAAAAGAGGATAAGCAAAGCGAGGTTTCCATGGCACAAGACATTAGAAGAATACAATTTTAGTTATCAGCCTTCAATTAATAAGAGGTTTATATACAATTTGGCGACCTGTGAATTTGTCTGCAAGAAAGAAAATGTGTGCATCAATAGGACCGCCAGGGACAGGAAAAACACACCTTGCAATAGCAATAGGACTAAAAGCTGTAGCACTTGGATATAGAGTTTTGTTTACCACAGCAAACGAGATGTTAGAAGAGCTGTATATTTCAAGAGCTGATAATTCGTATCAACAAAAGTTAAAAAACTATGTTAATGTGGACCTGTTGATAATAGATAAGCTAAGCTTAAGGAAATTTAACCAAAGCAGTGTAGATGATTTTTATGAGATAATATCGAAGAGGTACGAGAGAGGATCAATAATAATAACTACAAACAAGGTATTTGAAGAGTGGCCGAGGATATTTTATGACCCAGTCTTAGCAACGGCAATTTTAGATAGATTTGTACATCACTGTCATTTTGTAGTTATCAAGGGTGAAAGTTATAGGATGAAACAACGGGAAGGGGCTATAAAAGCTTTAACAGATGATTCCAAGAATGAGTCAAATCAGTTAGATAATGATAATTAAATTTTTTTGAAAACAGGTGGGGAAAAAATATTATCAAAAGTGGGGAAAAGGTATTGACAATAACACTGAAAAGCAGATTGATGCATTCGATAGAAAAATATTTGAGGATTTTATTGAAGAAATCATTGTGTTTTCACAAGAAGAAATAAGTTTCAAAATGAAATGCGGGTTGAACTTAAGAGAAAGGCTGGTGAAATGATGAGCCATATACCTTTTGGATATAACATTCAAAACGGCAGGGCTGTCGTTAATGAAGAGGAAGCAGTTAAGATTGAGAAACTATTTGAGGCTTATCTTTCCGGGCTTTCTTTAAGCAAAGCGGCACAAAAAGCAGGTATTAAGCGCTGCCATACATCTATTGCAAGAATGCTGACAGATAAACGGTATGTTGAAGACAAATTCTATCCGCCAATTATCAGCAGGGACACATTCGAAAAAGCACAACTGGAAAGACGCAGACGAGCTAAGGCGCTTGGCAGGATTTATGAACATAAAGGAAATGAAAAGAAATGCCTGAATTTTAGGTTTCATGCTTCAATGCCAGATAATCTATACGATGATCCATTTCAGCAGGCAGAGTATGCTTATAGTTCTATTAAGAGCGAGGTGATTTTAGATGACAACCAGGAATGTTACGATAATTCCTGCTCGTAAGCGAATTGGGAATAGTGCAAAGGCTGAGGAATTGCCTAAGCTTCGGGTAGCAGCTTACTGTCGTGTTTCTACGGACAGCGAGGAGCAGGCAACCAGTTATGAAGCACAAATCGAGCATTATACAAATTACATTAAAAGCAATCCAGAATGGGAGTTAGCCGGTATATTTGCAGATGAAGGCATTACCGGAACTAACACAAAAAAGCGTGAAGAATTTAACCGGATGATAGAAGAATGCATGCAGGGCAAAATCGATATGATAATTACGAAATCTATCAGCCGGTTTGCAAGAAATACGCTGGACTGCCTAAAGTACATAAGGCAGCTTAAAGAAAAAAATATTCCGGTTTACTTTGAAAAGGAAAATATAAACACATTGGATTCCAAAGGGGAAATCCTGCTGACAATTATGGCATCTTTGGCACAGCAAGAAAGCCAATCGTTAAGCCAGAATGTAAAACTGGGTATTCAGTACCGATATCAGCAAGGGAAAATCCATATTAATCACAACCGGTTTCTTGGCTATACAAAGGATAAAGACGGTAATTTAGTTATCGTGCCAGAAGAAGCAGAAATTGTTAAACGCATTTATAGAGAATACCTCGAAGGTTCCAGTATGCTGCAGATAGCAAGAGGTCTGGAAGCTGACGGAATTCTTACAGGCGCGGGCAATCCCAGATGGCATACCAGCACTATCAATAAGATTTTGAGGAATGAAAAATACATCGGTGATGCGCTGCTGCAGAAAACCTATACGGTAGATTTTTTATCGAAGAAAAGGGTACCCAATAACGGTATAGTTCCACAATACTATGTAGAAAACAGCCATGAGCCTATAATCCCGCGTGAAATCTTTATGCAGGTGCAGGAACAGCTTGTCAAAAGAAGATGTGTGCATATAAGTAAGAACGGAAAGAAGAGAAACTACAGCAATAATCATCCCTTATCCCAAATGGTGTTCTGCGGCAAGTGTCATGAAGTATTCCGCAGGGTTCATTGGAATAACCGAGGAAAGAAATCAATCGTATGGAGATGCGTCAGCAGATTGGAAAACACCGGTTTGTTTTGTACCGCTTCCACTATACTTGAAGATACTCTCAAAGAGAAGATTGTAGAAGCTATCAATATAGCCGTCAGCGGGAAAAACTCTTTCCTGGCCATACTGAAAAAGAATATTGAAACCGTATTAAACGAGGATTTGGACGAGAGTACGGCAGATATTGATAAAAGGCTGGAAGAGCTTCAAGCCGAGTTGATCCAATTGGCAAATTCAAAGGAAGCATATGATAATATTGTCAATGAGATTTACCGCTTACGGGACTTAAGGCAAGAAACCCTTTCAAGAAACGCTCTCCGTCAAGATAAGCGGGATCGGATCGCTGAGATGACGGACTTCCTTAATATGCAAACCGGTGGTATTACGGAATTTGATGATAAACTGGTTAGAAAACTAATTGAAAAGGCAACTGTATATAATGACAGGCTAGTGGTAGAGTTTAAGTCAGGGTTAGAAATAGAAATAAACTTATAAGGTTGTAATAAGATTGCCGCCAGTTGAGGAGGAAACCTTCTTAATTGGCGGCATATTTGTTTTATACAAATGTATAAACAAATATAGACAAATAAATAATTTTCATATATAATTGTAATGAGGTGGTGAATTATGGATATTAGAATAGACAGCTTAATTCCCTTTGATTCATTGAAAACCAATATAGACCATGTGTTCTCTGTAGTTGATAAAAACGGAAAAGTCGTTCTGCTTAAAGATAATAAGCCGATTTATATAGTCTTAAAATATGATGAAAACCATTTAAGTGATGCAGGAATTGGCATGCAAGAGATGCCGAACTATACACTTCATGAAGCCATGAGAATTGTTTTATCTGAGGCAGAAAACAAGACGATGCATGCAGCTGAACTTGCCGATGAGATATATAAGCGTAGGCTGTATTTAAAAAAGGATGGCAGTAAGGCGGAATATACACAGATAAGGGCAAGGTGCGGGCATTACCCTGATATGTTTGAAGCATTGCCAGGCAACTACATTAAGTTGAAGGAGGATTAGAATGTATATCTGTAATGACCCCGTTTGTGATCCAGTTTGCGATTTTTGCTGGTTTTGCAAACATGACGAAAATGGTATACCTAAGTGCTGCACAAAGGGAAAGATTAAGGAATTTGATGATGGTTTAGGATATTGCGATGAATTTAAATGTAGTATACATGAAAAACAGCCATGATGTGAATTTTGAAGTGATTTATCCTTACCAACAGTCTGAAACATATTTATCAGTGAAAACTGATTATAATTGATTGTTAAGATGAAAGGGCTGATAAAGATTGGCTCAAATACAATCATTGATGCGGGCTGTAATAAACTTTTATAATTTTAACAACAGAAATGATCCCGTAGTAATCACAAGAGTAAAAGAACACGACAGTGAAAGAATGTGCATGGACAGACTAGAAAGAGCGATTTTTGACTCATGTGATGAAGAATGCAAGGCAACTCCATCAAGATATGCAATATGGGGAGAAGACATCCGTAGCCT
>NZ_CP009277.1:0-530000 GCF_025370035.1 Fervidobacterium riparium | reverse complement strand
CCAAGTCTGCATAAGTTACTCACCGGAGAATGGGTGGATCCAATCACGCGTTTGCCGAATAAAGAATTTGCACAAATGGTATTGCAGGAACTTAAGGAAAACAATGAACTCTTTTATGTTATGCACTTGAAACTTGATTTTCAAGTTTCCAATAACGATATCTGGAATTTTGTTATGTCAAGGGTGTCTTCAGTTATTAAGCATAGCGTGCGAATCCCAAAGGATTTTGTCTGCAAATTGGATAACAACGATTTCTGTATAGTTCTTCACGGTATTCAGGACGCTGAAGTTAAGAAGATTGCAGACAGAATAAGAGACTCTCTACACTATTTACTTCTAACTTACGGCCCAGAAAAGATAAAAATCGATTGTCAAATAGAAATTACAACTGTTGGAGGTGCACAGGATGGAGATAGGAACACGTTATGAACCACAGAATATCGAGATGAAGTGGTACAAGCAATGGTTCGAAAAGAAATATTTCACTCCAAAAGGAGCAGGACCAAAGTACAGTATAGTAATCCCACCGCCAAATATAACTGGAAGAATCCATATGGGACACGCACTCAATATAACTATTCAAGATATACTTAGCAGGTACAAGAGAATGCAGGGTTTTGACGTGCTCTGGCTTCCAGGCGAAGACCACGCAGGTATAGCCACACAAACAGCCGTTGAGAAATACATTGCAACACAAGGTAAGAGCAGAAGGGATTATTCGCGGGAAGAATTCCTCGAAATCGTGTGGGACTGGGCAAATAAGTACAGAAATGAGATTAAAAAGCAGATAATGTCAATCGGTGCTTCTGTTGACTGGACAAGAGAAAGATTCACGTTAGACGAAGGATTATCAAAAGCTGTCAGAAAGGTCTTTGTTGATTTGTACAAGAAAGGGTTAATATACAAAGGCAAATACATAGTGAACTGGTGTCACAGGTGCGGTACGGTGCTTTCGGATGAAGAAGTTGACTATCACGAAGAAGAAGGCGCGCTTTACCACGTCAAGTATCCAATAAAAGGTGAAGATGATTACTTGGTCATAGCCACAACAAGACCAGAAACGATGCTTGGCGATACAGCTGTGGCTGTTCATCCATCAGACGAGAGGTATAAAAAATACATCGGAAAGACCGCAATTCTACCGATCGTTGGCAGAGAACTGCCTATTATCGCGGACAATTACGTTGATCCATCGTTCGGTACCGGTGCTTTGAAGGTCACACCTGCCCACGACCCAAACGACTATCTGATAGGTCAAAGACACAACTTGCCATTTGTTGACATATTCGATGAACACATTGTCATAAACGAAAATGGTGGAAAATTCAAAGGAATGAAAGCAGAGGAAGCACGAAAAGCGGTTGTTGAAGAACTCGAAGCGTTGGGTTATCTTGTGAAAATCGAAAAACTCAAACATTCGGTTGGCAGATGTTACAGATGCGACACAGTTGTCGAACCAAGGCTTATGGATCAGTGGTTCGTGAGCATGAAACCGCTCGCAAAGAGAGCTATCGAAGCGGTTGAAAATGGAGAAGTGAAATTCGTTCCTGAAAGGTGGAAAAAGGTATATCTCAATTGGATGTACGAAATAAGGGACTGGTGTATAAGCAGACAACTATGGTGGGGACACAGGATTCCTGTCTGGAAGTGTGAAGAGTGCGGCCACTACAACGTCTCAGAAGAAGAGGTAAGAGCGTGTGAAAAATGCGGTAGTGCGCATCTTGTTCAGGATGAAGACGTCCTCGATACTTGGTTCAGCTCAGCGCTTTGGCCATTCAGCACTATGGGTTGGCCCGAGAAGACACCTGATCTTGGAAGATACTATCCAACAGATGTCTTGGTAACCGGATTTGACATAATCTTCTTCTGGGTTGCCAGGATGATCATGATGGGATATGAATTCATGGATGACAAGCCGTTTAGCGAAGTGTATATCCACCAACTCGTAAGAGACAAATTTGGTAGGAAGATGAGCAAGTCTCTTGGCAATGGCATTGATCCACTGGAAGTCATAGACGAATACGGGGCAGACCCGATGAGATTCACCCTTGCTATCTTAGCTGCTCAGGGAAGAGATTTGAAACTTGACGTTAGGTTTTTCGACACTTACAAGAAGTTCGCTAATAAGATATGGAACGCAACAAGGTTTGTACTCATGAACCTTGAAGACTTCGAAAAACAGCCGATCGAAGCGAGCCAACTCAAACTTGTCGATAAATGGATTCTTTCAAGATTGCAGAAGGTTATTCAGAAAGTCACAGAAGCTCTTGATAACTACGACTTCAACATAGCTGCGAGCGAAATCTACAACTTCTTCTGGGATGAACTCTGTGATTGGTATATCGAAGCAGTGAAGAGCAGACTTAAGACAGAGGAGAGAAAGACCGTCCAAAACGTACTTGTCTATGTGCTCGATATGAGCTTGAGACTCTTGCATCCATTCATGCCGTTCTTGACAGAAGAACTTTGGACCAAGTTGCCAACTACTACGGAATCGTTGGTCATCGCTGAATGGCCTAAGGTATTTGGTGAGTACATCGACGAAGAATCCGAGAAGAGATTTGAACAGATAATGGAAATTATAAGAGGCGTGAGAAACGTTAGAGCGGAAGTCAACGTTCCTCAGTCTACAAAGGTTAAGACATATGCTAAGGGTAACCTGTCCCAAGAAGAGCAAGAATACATAAAATTCCTTGGAAATGTTGAAGATATTGAATTCGTTCAGGGAAGGCCGCAGATGTGTGCTACCGCGTACGTCTCTCCAAACCTTGAGACCTATGTATCGCTTGGCACACTGATAGATGTCAAAGCTGAGGTTGCAAGGTTGAAGAAAAAGGTCGAAAAACTGAGAACAGACCTTGAGAAATTCGCCAAGAAACTTGAAGACGAAAACTTCTTGAAAAACGCACCAGAAGACATTGTCGAGGAAACAAGGGAAAAACAGAAGATGTTTAACGAGCAAATTTCTAAAATCGAGCAGATAATTCACGACTTGGAGGAAAACAGATGAGCAACTCTGGACTTTTTATAGACACCTTAAAATACTTGTATTTTACTCGTCCATACAACACGATGAAGTTAGGTCTTTTTAGAATAGAAGGTTTGCTTTCCAGAATGGGTAATCCCCATTCTGGAATTAAATTCTTCCACGTAACAGGCTCAAACGGGAAAGGTAGCGTGACAACGTTCCTCGAGTACTTGACTTATCACCACGGCCATAGCGTTACTGGTTTTTATTCACCTCACCTGTCAACTATACTTGAGAGATTTCATTACAACACATCGAACATCGGAGAAGATGAGTTTGTTGAAGCAGCAAATGAAGTAAGAAAACATGCTGAGGAAATGGACAGACTTGGCGAAGAGTTTTCTCCAAGCTTTTTTGAATACATGACAGCTATGTACTTTTACATAACGAAGATGAAAAATGTCGAGTACGGAAGTGTGGAAGTCGGACTCGGTGGCAGGTTCGATTCAACAAATGTGCTAACACCGGAAGTATCGGTCATATGCACTATCTCTCTCGAGCATACGAACGTCTTGGGAAACACAGTGGAAGAGATAGCATTTGAGAAGGCAGGAATTGTTAAGGAAGGAAAACCTGTCGTTTTAGGTATGATGCCAGAAGGAGCATTAAATGTTATAAAGCAGGTAGCAAAGGAAAAGAATTCTAAAGTCTACGAGTTCGGTAAGGATTTTGTTGTAGAGCCTGTAAAATATTCTTTTAATGAAAATGTGTATAATTACTATGGTGAGAATACAATAAAGAACATACCTGTCAAGCTGAACGGAACTCACCAGCTTTACAACGTTGGTATAGCACTAAAATCGTTCGAACTGGCACACAAACTTGATGAAGAAGCTGTAAAAAGTGCATTTGAACGTGCTTTTATTCCCGGCAGATTTGAAATAGTAAACGGAGTTGTACTTGATGGTTCACACAATCCACAAGCTGCTGAAAAGTTTGCTGAAAACATAGAACTTTACTTTCCAAATAAAAGCAGGGCAGGGGTATTCGGTATAGTTGATGACAAGGATAAAGAGAATGTACTCAGAGCGATAGGTCCGAAATTCGACACACTGATAATAACAAGACCACCGTCAAAACGTGCACAGAAATTCCAAGAGACTTACGAAATCGCCAAGAAATACTGTAAGGATGTCATTCTTGAACCCGAACCGTTAATCGCAGTCGATAAGCTTAGAGAACTCAAACATGAAGCCAAGTTCGTCACTGGTTCGTTCTATCTTGTCGGATATGTTAGAGATTACTTAGTAAATGGAAGAATAAACGAAGAACTGAATCTGGGAGGTGCTTAAGAGTTGAGTGAAAAAAGCGTAAAAGAATCTTTCGATTTGACCGAAATCTTAAAAAAATTAATGAATGTACTCGAAAAGAAGGAAGCGATAGATCCAGTTATACTGAACATGTCGAAGACAAGGCTGCTCACTGATTATTTTGTTGTTTGTACCGCAAACAGTAATATACACATGAAGAGCTTAAGAGACGAGGTTGTCGATTTCTTCAATGATATTGGAAAAGATATCATATATTACGATCGCGGTGAAGGATACGACTGGATGTTGATCGATGCAGGTGAAATAGTTGTTCACATATTTACAAAAAGCGCAAGAGAATTCTATGATCTGGAACACCTTTGGTTAGATGCGGAGAGGGTTGTGCTTTAATGGTAATAAAGAACGTTCTTGTTCTAATAAACGGGAAACTTGAAAGATTGGACATTCGTATTTTAAACGGTTACATAAACTCGCTTGGCGAGACAATCATTTCACAAGACAGGGAAGAAACTATAGATTTTTCAGGAAAGATAATCACGCCTGGCTTTGTAAACACTCATACCCACGTTGGTATGTCCGTTCTCAGGGGTTATGCCGAGGATATCCCTTTCAACACCTGGCTTTTTGAAAGAATCCTGCCTGCTGAAGAACGCTTGACACCTGAAGCAATATACTACGGTTCAATAGTGTCCATGATGGAAATGGCATCTCATGGTGTTGTTGCTTTTTGCGATATGTATTTTCACGAGGAAATGGTCGCACAGGCGGTTGCAGATTTTGGCATGAAAGCTGTTATTACAAGAGGACTCGTAGATAGCAATGGCGATGACAACGGCAGGTTAGACGAGAATATTAAGCTGTATGAAAAATGGCATGGGTATGATGACAGAATCTATGTTGGTCTTGGTCCTCACGCACCATACAGCTGCTCGAGAGAATATCTTCTGAGAATATTAGATGTTGCAAAATCAAACGACATGCTGGTAACGATGCACTTTTTTGAGAACGCTTGGGAGTACGAAAGATATTCACCAGAAGAGATTATAAACCTTGGGTTTGATAAAATTCACTTCATACCGGTACATTGTACCCAACTGAGGGATGAGCACTTAGAAATTCTAAAAAATTCATACCCTTCCATCAATACCGTCAGTAACATGAAATTGGGAAACGGTATTCCGCCGATTGTGGAAATGTTGAAGAAAGGTATAAAAATAACAATAGGAACTGACGGTCCCGCGAGTAATAATTCGCAAAACGTTCTTTTTGATTTAAGAACAACGGTACTCTCTCAAAAGGTGAAATCTCCTGAAAATTTCAACATATATGAAGCGTTCAATTCTATTACAAAGAACGGTTACGAGGCTCTAAGACTCTCGGGTGGTGAAATAGCCGTCGACATGCCAGCTGACCTTGTCATTTTCGATAGCAACCATATCCAGCTGCAACCTAAACATAAATTCTTAGAGAATTTAGTTCATTCATTTACAGACAGCGTTTACGCAACGATGGTGAATGGAAAATTCGTCTATATAGATGGTAAATATCCAACAATAGATGCTGAGGAGGTGCTTTCAAGATTTTCGATTTTCTCGAAGAAGGTTACAGGTATAGAAAGCTGAGCATTGAACTGAAGAAGAAATATGGTGAAAAGGTTCAAAGGCTACCAATTAACGCAGGTTTTACGTGTCCAAATAGGACTTACGGAAGGCCCGGATGTTTATTTTGTGACGAAACGGGAAGCGGTTTTACAACTTTCGGGGGGTTTAGTATAAAAGAACAACTCGAAAAAATGAAAGAACGTTACAAGAAGAAGGGCATCAAAAAGTTCATAGCTTATTTTCAGAATTATACCAATACCTACGCACCAATCGATGTTCTGAGAAAAACATATATTCAGGCAATTGATGAAGACATAGTCCAGCTTGATATAGCAACAAGGCCTGATTGTATAGACGAAAACGTGCTGAATCTGGTGGATGAAATAAAGAGAGAATACAATATCGAGATATCTTTCGACATTGGTTTGCAAAGTGCCAATTACCATACGTTGCTGAAAATAAACCGAGGCCACACGTTAGCCGAATACATATATGCCGTCAATTTGATTAAGAAATACAATTTTGAAGTTGTTTCTCACGTGATACTCAATTTACCTGGTGACAACATCGTAGACGTTATAGAGAGTGCAAAACTTTTAAGTGCGCTTAGAGTCGATGGAGTGAAGATACATTCATTGTACATCGTTGAAGGTTCAATCTTTGGTGAAATGTATAAAACCGGGAAACTGGAAGTCGGAACATTGGATAGCTATGTTGAAAGATGCGTCACATTCTTAGAAAATCTATCACCCAAGATTACCATTCACAGACTAGTTGCTGATCCTCCGCATTCGGGAACGTTATTCGGAAATTGGGGTAAGACAAAGACAGAAATAGTAAACCTAATAGAGAACACACTCAAAACGAAAGACACTTACCAAGGAAAGAGAACCAAAATTTCGTAACCTTATATGAATAACTAAAAAAGCCGCTGGTTTCCCAGCGGCTTTTAATTTCATTACTGATTATTGTTGTTTGTAAACTGTGTAGAAGTCCATACCGGGTCTCATTGGGTTGTCAAACCAACCTTTGACCCATGTTCTCTGGACGCGTACTCCAACTGGTTGATAAACTGGTACGCTTATACAGTTGTCAACAACGAACTTTTGAATTTGTGCGTACAACTTGCCTCTGACTGCTGGATCAGTTTCTGCTGCGGCTTCCTCGATAAGTTCATCAAGGCTCTTTCCGCCAAGTTCTTTTCTTGGGGTGCTTACGAATTTTCTGAAGTTCTCACCTTGTCTTGATGAGTAGTCACCGTTGCTGTGGTAGTATGTAAAGATGAAGTTATCTGGGTCTGGGAAGTCAGCAAGCCATCCGAGTATAAACACTGGCAGTTCGCCGCGTTTCGTTGCATCCAAGAATGTTGGCCACTGGAGTGGTTGGACATCGATCTTGACTTTTCCAGGTGCTGCCATTTCCATATACATCTTAACCATTTCAGCGACTCTTTGTCTTGCTGTGTTTCCTTGGTTATAAGCAACGCTGAACTTAATTCCTTTTGTCCATGCTTGACCATTCCATGCTTTCTTAAGGTAGTCTTGGACTGATTTAACGTTGAACTTGTAAAGTGGCAGTGATGGATCAAATCCAAGGAGTCCTTCTGGCAATGCTGTTGGTATTCTCTTACCAAAACCTTTGAGAACGTCTCTGATAAGAGCATCGTAGTTAATTGCCGATGCCACTGCTTTTCTCGCGTTCACATCGTTGAAGAAATCAACCGGTATTCCGTTTCCGTCAAGTTTTCCACTGCCTATGTATTTGCTTGATGGGTTGACTGACCAGTTGAATGCAAGAACCGTAACAGACATTGTTGGAATGTTTTCGATAATTTGTATGTCCTTATTACCTCTCAACTGGTCAAGGTATTCGAGAACGACTGCTATGGAATCTGCGTCGCCTTTCTCAAGCATTGCTTTTCTTGTTGACCATTCATCGATACCCCAAATTATAACTTTCTTTATCTTCGCTGGTTCTCTCCAGTAGTTTTCATTTGCAACGAGTGTAATTTTCTGTTGTTTTCTGTCCCATTCGACGAATTTGTATGGACCTGTACCCATTGCCGTTCCGTAAAGTGGTGATTCTTCTTTTTCCATATCTTTGTACTTCCACCATGTTTCTGCTTTTCCATCCCAGAGTCCAAGTTTTATACAGTACTCTTTGTCAAGTATCGCTGCCCAGTGGGCACTTTGTGCAATGATGTTCATGAATGGTGCGTATGCTCTCTTGAGTTTAATCACAACATTGTCACCTTGAACTTCGATTGCTGGATCAACAACTTGTTTGTAGAAATCGATGAGTTTCTGCTTGTACTCGGGCTTCGGCTCACCGCTCTTGTCATAAATCTCATCAACTGGTTTTCCTACAAACTCTTCAAGAGCTTCATCTCTTGAATGTGTTCCGAAAATCGCGTACCAGAGCATCCACATTGGACCGCCTTCTGGGTCGTAAAGAAGTCCGCGTTCGAATGAGTATTCAACATCTTCTGGTGTAAGCGGGTTACCGTTGTGGAACTTTACTCCTTTTCTGATTGGGAAAACGTATGTCTTCCCACCGTCTTTAATGAGTCCGTTTTTCACAGATGGAACTTCTGTTGCAAGTCTCGGTTCGAACTCGCTAACGCTTCTGCCTTTGTAAGCAATAAGGTTTTCATAAACGTTGTAAAGAACTTCACCGCTGGCTGTGTCGTAAGCAAGGTGTGGGTCGAGTGTGTCAGGTTCGCCAATGGTTGCTTCGACGTAAACCGTAGGATCAAAAGCCGCAAGAGCAAGGACTGCCACAAAAAGACTGACAAGAAGTACTAACCACTTTTTCACAAAAATCCCCCCTTCAAAAGGATGTGATGGTTTGCATTAATAAGTGCTCAGGTACAGATATATTATAACACACTTTACGGAAAAGTTGCAAATGTTTTTTGAACTTTAATTATTACTCCTTAGATGAAAATATTTCGGAATACTTATCATTTTCTGTCTCTAACTATTCATTTTCAACGATAGTAACCATATTAAATGCATGAATGGTTTTCGTTTATAAAAAAGTGTTGACACACAAAATTATATTTGGTATAATTTTATTTGTAAACTGATTTTATACAAAGGAGTGGTTATATGTTAAAAGTTGGAATGGGTACACCAGATTTTGAATTAGTTGATCACGAATTGAACAAGGTTCGGTTGTCATCGATTAAAGGGAAAGTTGTTCTTGTATTTTACCCAGGAGCTTTCACCAGTGTATGTGAGAAAGAACTATGCACTTTTAGGGATATGATTGCAAAGTTTAACAACTTAAACGCTACAATATTCGGAATCAGTATTGATAGTCCTTTTGCAAACAAGGCTTTTGCTGAGAAGAATAGAATTAATTTCAGACTGCTATCAGATTTTGGTGGGTTAGTTTCAAAAGAATACGGCGGAGTACACGAAAATTTTATAGGTATACCGAATTATACAGTCGCAAAGCGTGCTGTGTTTGTCGTTGAAGATGGTAAAGTTCTCTATGCATGGGTAACGGAAGATCCAAGGGTAGAACCACCATATGAAGAAGTTGAAAAAGTTCTTTAATTAGGAAAAGTAAAACTATAGGAGGGATTATGATGAGCGAAAAAGTTTTCAACGCTTTAAACGAACAAGTTGGGAAGGAGATATTTTCTTCTTATCTATATTTATCGATGGCAACATACTTTGATGCAAATGATTTACCCGGATTTGCAAAGTGGATGAAGGTCCAGGCCAAAGAAGAACTTGGACACGCAATGAAGATTTACGAATTCCTTTACGAAAGAGGTTCAAGAGTTGAACTCCCAGCACTTGAGAAACCAAAGTCAGATTGGAAGAGTCCATTAGATGCATTCGAAGCCGCTTACGAGCATGAGAAATTTATAACCAAAAGCATTAATACCATTCTTGAAATTGCCAAAGAAGAGAAAGATTATGCCACGGAACAATTCCTACAATGGTTCATAAAGGAGCAGGTTGAGGAAGAAGCTCAGACTGACTTGATTGTCAGAAAGCTCAAAAAGCTACAAGATTCCCCGACAGGACTTTACATGCTCGATAAAGAGTTGGGAAATAGAGAATAATTCGACAATCTAAAAAATAGAGAAAGCGCCGGTTTTCCGGCGCTTTGTTGTTATCGGTAATCATCTGAGTTTGACGTTATCTTCTTCCAAATCTATGCATCATTAGAGTTGGGAAACATTGAGTTGCCATGCCGAATTGTTGCATAAGATAAGCCCTTGGCTCTAATTTGTATGTTTTCCCATCAATTGTTATACTTTCTTTGACCTCGATTGTTCTTTTTAACCCTGTAAAAGTGATTTTCGTTCCTTGTTTCAAATTCTTCCAGAATGGTATGATGGCAGCCGGTAGTCTGTATTCTTTATTATTCTCATCAACAATAACAATGGTTACTGCCGTTTTTGTAATTTCGATATTCTTTATGGTTCCATTTACAGCCATTGTTTCAACACCTTGTGGTACCTTCCGTCTCAAGATCAATTTGTATCCATCAGCTTCAAGACTTGTTGGAACGAACACTATGTACTTTGTTCCTTTTATGTCTATCTTAGTTCCGACTTTCAAAGTTGATAGATTAAGAAACATCCCTGGTAATTTGACTTCAGTTGCTTCCGTTGTAAGAACCACGTAACCAGCACCACGAGGACCTACAACTATTTCTTTTACTGTTCCAGAGGTTTCATATGATGTCTTATCCAAGATGAAGTTTTTTAGATAGTCTTGCATCTGAAATGGTTTAATAGCTCCAATGGATATAACTGTAAATATCAAGATAAAAACGAGTCCAAGATATCTCTTCATACAAACACCTCCTCTCATAGAATTTGTGGATTTTCATGATGAATTTTATAAAGGTAACCTTAAAAAATCCTTAGAATTTTGTAATATTGTACGGTTGAAGAAAGCAGTCATCATGAAAGGAGAGTTACAATCCAGATTGGAATAATTTATAGATGATAGGATGGTGAGGGGTAATAATTATATTCCTGACTTCAACTTTTGTGAGTAATAATGAGCTAATCGCACCGGTTCAGGTAATTTGTATCCCTTAATCAAGCGCTTGACTATACTCAGTGCAGAATCAGCATCACACTTATGCCCTGGAGAAATAATGATTGGCTTTGTTTTAGGTTTCGACATGTAGCAATAGCCTATTTTTTCTCCTCTCTCATTTCTTAATACTGTCGCTTCGCCAACTTGCTTTGGCTGTTCACAATAACCATGTAGTCTACTTTTTGCGACCCCAATCGTTGGAATACCGAGCAAAACCCCGACATGACTCGCTATTCCAAGACCGCGCGGGTGTGCTATACCTTGTCCGTCGAAGACAGCTAAGTCAGGCAGTTTTTCAAGTTGCTCGAAACATTTCAAAATAACCGGTGCTTCTCTGAATGCCAAGAATCCCGGTATGTATGGAAAGTTAACCCTTTCTCGGTGGGAAAGAACTTGGATGAGGTTAAGTTCTCTATCAAGCAGAACAACTATACCTAAGGCCTCTTCATCGATGTAGCTAACATCGATACCGGCAATAGTCTCAAGTTCATCGAAATCCAAAAAGTTAAGCTCCACTTTTTCGCGGAGCTTGTTTTGTACGTCCATTAAATCCGAAAATTCAAAAGCTTCACTGCACCCGTTCGTGATTCTGTCGATATCAGCTACTTTCCTTTTCATAACCTGCACTAAGTTAAATAATCCTTAGCAAGATTATCGAGTAAATGTTTGAGATGACCAAACTTATGAATACAACAGGTATTGCATATCTTAAGAATTTCCCAAACGTAATTTCAGTATCTTTGTATTTCTTTAAAAGTGTCAAGCCTACAACGTTTGCAGAAGCACCAACCGGTGTCAAATTACCACCAAGACATGCACCAAGTGCCAAAGCATACCACAAAGGTGTTATATTTGAAAAATTAGGATTAATGTTCGGAAGTCCTTTAATAACCGGTATCATAGTTGCTGCAAATGGGATGTTGTCAACAAATCCAGAAACTATTCCAGATGCCCAAACTATAACGGATGAAAGAATTGTCATCGAACCACTTGAAAGTTTCACAAGTAATGTAGCTATATCTTTCATAATGCCAACATGTTCCATTGCTCCAGTTATAATGAAAAGTCCGAAGAAAAAGAATATTACTTCCCATTCAACCTTTTCTAAAAATGGCGTGATCTCCTGGCGTTCGAACAACAATAATCCAAAAAAACCAGCCGTCAAACCTATTATTGAACTTTCCAACTTAAGTTGCTTCTGCAGTAAGAATAATGTTATTATAAGAATCATAAAGACGGCAGAGTTAAAAAATTTCTTTTTACTTGTTACAACCCTTTTTTCGTCAAGCCCTTTTATGAATTCAGCTGGAAATTTCTTCTTGAAATTCTCCCCACCAACTACTATCAAAACCAAGTCAGCTAAAGCTAAGATCAATAAATTTATAGGAACCATGTATTTTGCAAACTCTGTGAACGGTATTCTTGCTGCGGAAGTGATAAGGATATTCGGTGGATCTCCAATAGGCGTCATAGTACCACCGATGTTCGATGCAAATATCTCTCCCACTATGAATGGTACAGGATCTATTTCCAAAATATCAGTAATCGCAAATGTAATAGGAACAAATATCAAGATGGTTGTCACGTTATCTATAAAGGCCGAAACAGCCGCAACGACAAACGTGAGAGCTAAAAAGAGAGAGCGAACATTCTTGCCAGCCAGCTTCACAGTTTTTATACCTATGTATTCAAATATGCCCGAGGTTTCCATTACTCTTACAAAGATCATCATTCCAACAAGGAAGAATATAGTATTAATATCTAAAGATTTCTCTAATCCTTCGAACGGATCCGGAAAAACTCGAATAAACAGCAAAACTAATCCACCGGCCATTGCTGCTATTGTCTTGTTTATTTTATTGGTTATGACAAAATACAAAACGATTGCAAATACAGCGGCAACGACAATTTTCACAACAGCCACCTCCAAGCAAAAGCAAATCAAATACCAAACCACCAGAATACGATCAAAAAGACACTTGAGATTATACCACCAGATAAAACTGGCTTCAACATTCTTTTGGTGAACTCTTTGAATGACAATGTTTCGTTTTTCATATTTCTAAAAAGATTATTGCCTACTATATTACACATAGATGAAATTGGGGTGAGGTTTCCACCGACACCAATCCCGAGTGCAAGAGCCCAGTAGAGTTCATTACCAGCTCCTAACCTTATTAAAGTTTTTATCAACGAGAGGTAAAGAAGTGTAACAGGAAGTGCGCTGAGGAATCCGCTCACAAACATGGAAGACCAGAGAATAAACAAAGGAAGAAATACTGAATTAGCAAGAGGAGAAAGCACAGCTAATAAAGGTTTTGTTATGTTAATTTGCTCGATTGAATAGTTGAGAAGATACAACCCTGATATGAGAAATATAGAATCCCACTCGATATCATCACCTATAGAGTGGATATTCATGTCTTCAACAAACAAGATTGTGAAAGCATAAATTATAGAAATAACTCCAAGTTCCAATCCAAGCGCTTCGTGAAATGCCATGAATAAAACGACACCTGTGAAGGCAATAAAATAGTAAAGCCATTTCTGATTTTCAGAACGCTTGGATGCTTCGATATTTATACCAATACCGGTTCTTGGGTACCTGACATTTTTGCCGAGAAAATATAACTGAAAAAGCATGATAAGTATCCCAGGGGGCATGAGGTGAGTTATGAAAGAAATAAAACTTAACTTAGAAACGCTGTATATTACTATATTCGGTGGGTCACCTATCGCTGTTGTCATACCGCCTAAGTTTGAAAAAAGGATTGCGTTTGTTAAAAGTGGTTTTGGGTCCAATTCCAATGATTCAGCAGTATAAAACAATATAGGTACAAAGATGATAATTGTTGTCACGTTATCTAAGAAAGCGGATAAAAAGAATATACCAATATAGATTAACATTGTAAGCACCAGAAAATTTCCTTTACTCATCTTGATAAGAATACGTGAAATTTCGCTAAAAACACCCCTTCTTTTCAATACAGAAACCATTATCATCATACCGATAAGTATGAAGAGAGTATTAAAATCAACTATTTTTGAGACGCTTTCAAAATCAAAAGCTCCCAACAAGAGTACGGATAGCAAACCAAATATAAAGGTAGTTATAGAAGCGGTCTCGCTTTTAAAAATTATGTACAAATATGCAACCACATACACAGCTAATATAAAGAAGATCAATTATTTCCACCCCTGTGTAATTCAATAAGCTTTCTGACAAGAATCTTTGTTTCATCTTCCGTTATTTTCTCTATTTCATCAAATTCTTCGAAATCTTTTTGAATACTTTCAAACTCTTCAACGGTAATGTTCTTTTGTTCTTCTAATTTGTCTGAAATCTCTCTCAGTCGCTCAAGTAGAAACATTTCCTGGTCTTCTAGGTCAATATGCTCTTCTGATATTCCTTTCTCTTCGCTCAAAATATTTTCTACATTAAGCTTTTCTTCCTCGATACTCTCAACAAGCTCTCTCGATTCGTCCAATATTTCGTGTATTAGTTTTTCACGTTCATCCGTAGTTTCAACATCTTTGTCCAGTTCTGCCTGCTCACCGTAAATCATCGGCTCTTTGCTCTCTTCTGTACCTGTTGATGGGATATTTTGAGATTGAATTTGTTCGAGAATGTCCTTAAAGACGTCTATTTCGCTGTTCATAAGAGATTCGAAATCTATTACTTTGGCATCTTTCGGAAGCAATTGTAATTCTTCAGATATAATTGCTTCTTCCATCTTTTCAGCTTCGACAACTATTGGCTGTTCTACTGGCTGTGCTTCAGGTCTCACCGGCAGCTCAACAACTTTTCTCAGCCGATAAATCCTGAACTCTGCAAATATGAGAACGGAAAAAGTAATTGCGAATATTAACACCGTAAGCAAAAAGTAATTGTTCTTCCCTTTTGTTTGCGTTTCAGGAACCTGTGAAGAAACTTCCGGCATTTCAGAAGTTACCGGTCTATTTTTAACAATCCATTTTTTCCATTCATCTTGAGCCTTTCTTTGAGCAATAGATTCGAGGAGCGCGTTAACAAAATCGTTATGATACCCAGACAAGTAACTTTTGGCTTTGTCATAGTCGCCTATCATGTATGCGGATATGCCCATCTTAAATTTGAGTTGAGAGTCATATCCTTCTATTGTTGAATCGACAGACAATGCAAGTTCATAATTTCGGAGCGCCGTAGCGTAATCTCCTGCTTTATACGACAATTCAGCAGCTGAATAATACTCAATGGCTTGATTTGAAATACCAAAAACAGCTGACAGAAGAACAAAAAGAACAACGAAAACCGAAGTACATCTTAGAATTTTCATTCGTTCACCTCAGTAGATTAATGCTTAGAATCTCGGAAGCATTCCAAGATACATCGGTGAGACTCAGAAATTAGATTCTTAGGCATTCTTCTGTGCATCGATCAGGGCCAAGAATTCTTCGTTAGATTTCGTTGTTTTCATCTTGCTGAGTAAGAGTTTTAAACCATCTTCTTCTGACATTGAATCAAGCATACGTCTCAAGAGCCAAATTTTCTTTAAACTATTTTGGTCTAATAGTAGTTCTTCTTTCCTTGTTCCAGAGAGCGTTATATTTATAGCTGGGAATATCCTTTTATTCGCAAGCTGCCGTGAAAGAACTAACTCCATATTACCAGTTCCTTTGAACTCCTCAAAAATAACTTCATCCATCTTCGAACCGGTTTCTACAAGTGCGGTAGCTATTATCGTCAGACTACCACCTTCTCGCGTATTCCGAGCCGCGCCGAAAAATTGTTTCGGCTTGTGCAATGCTGCAGGGTCAACTCCTCCAGTTAGTAATTTGCCACTCGGTGGTACAGTAACATTATACACCCTTGCAAGTCTTGTTAAACTATCCAAAAGAACGACAACGTGGTTTCCGTACTCTACAAGTCTTTTGCACATTTCCAGTGTAAGCTCGGCTATTTTTATCTGTTTTTCGGACGGCATATCGAATGGAGCAGCTATAACTTTTGCATCTACGGACTCTTTTATATCAGTTACTTCTTCAGGTCTTTCATCTATTAGGAGGACAATTCGCACAGTATCAGGATGGTTTTCCGCAATTCCATTGGCTATTTCCTTAAGTATGGTGGTCTTTCCCGCTTTTGGAGGAGCAACAATCATTCCTCTCTGCCCTTTGCCCACTGGTGCAAACAAGTCTATGATTCTTGTAGAGAAAACATCGCTCTTTGTTTCAAGAATGTATTTTTCTTTTGGATAATCAGGCGTGAGATTTTCAAAATTAACCCTTTCATTCGCAAATTCAGGTGGTTTATAATTTATCGCTTCGATCTTTATCATTGCATTAAAACGTTCGCCTTCCTTCGGCGGGCGTATAACACCGGAAACAATGTCCCCTGTATTAAGATTGAATTTTCTTATCTGTGATTGTGATAAGTATATGTCCTTGGGACCCGTCAGCATAGTCTCAAGACTACGCAAAAAGCCATAACCATCCGGGGCTATTTCCAAGACGCCTTCTCCAAAGAAATAGCCCTCCGCTTTTGCTTTTGCCTCTAAGATTTCAAATATCAGATCCTGCTTTCTCATGCTTGTGTATCGCGGTATGTCGTACTTTCGGGCCAGTTCGTACAATTCTTTCATGTTCATTTCTTCCAATTGCCTCATGCTTATACCTTCACTCAAGCGGTAAACACCTCCGTTTTCGAGTCAAAAAAATCATTTCGTTCTAAACAATCTGTCCCCAGCGTCGCCAAGTCCTGGCAATATATATCCGTGGTTGTTCAATTCTCTGTCAAGTGAAGCAGTGTAGATATCAACATCTGGATGAGCATCCTCGAGTGCTTTCACACCTTCAGGGGATGAGATTAAAGAAATGAAAGTGATTTGCTTACCTCCCAATTCTTTAACTTTCGTTATCGCATCGATTGCAGATACACCTGTCGCAAGCATCGGATCCAAGATAAATATCTCACTCTTATCGTTGAGCTTAGGTGTCTTAAAATAATAATCAACAGCTTTCAACGTCTGCGGGTCTCTGTAAATACCGATGTGGCCAACCGATGCGTTCGGAAGTAGTTGAAGTATCCCATCAACCATTCCAAGCCCAGCTCTTAATATAGGTATTATGACTATATCTTTATCGTTTATGTAGTAACCCTTCGTCTTTTCTAAAGGTGTTTCAACATCCATTTCGAACACTTCAATGTGCCTTGTCGCTTCGTAAGCGATGAGTAAAGTTATCTCTCTGAGCAATTCTCTGAATTCCTTTGGTCCTGTGTCCCTTTTTCGCATTATGGTAAGTTTATGTTTTACCAAAGGATGGTCAACAACGTATAGCATCATTCTCCCTCCACTTCTTGAATTATGCCAAGACCTTTCAACTGTTCTTCTATGTCATACTGCATTAGTTTTGGAATAATCAAATCAAGGTTGCCGTCAAGCACAGCCTGAAGGTTATAGATTGTAAGGTTAATTCTATGATCAGTAACCCTGTTTTGCGGGAAGTTGTACGTACGTATCTTTTCGCTTCTCTCTCCGCTTCCAATCTGGTTCTTCCTTTCAGAAGACATCTTCTCCTCTTGCTCTCTTCTTGCTAATTCGTAAAGTTTTGCCCTTAAAACCATCATCGCTCTTTCTTTATTCTGCAGCTGGGACCTTTCAGATTGACATGTAACAACAATACCCGTTGGGATATGAGTAATTCTAATTGCAGACTCGGTTTTATTAACATACTGTCCTCCCGCACCACTTGCTCTATAGGTATCTATTCTCAAATCCTTTGGGTCTATATACACATCTACATCTTTAATTTCTGGTAAAACTGCGACGGTGGCAGTTGATGTGTGAATCCTCCCACCAGATTCTGTAACCGGTACTCTTTGAACTCTGTGAACACCTCGTTCATATTTCATATACGTCCCACTATTTTTTCCTTTTATTCTAATCACCACTTCCTTGTATCCACCAAGGTCGGATTTGCTTTCATCAAGTATCTCGGTATCCCAGCCTTTTGATTCTGCATACCTAAGGTACATCCTTAGCAGGTCACCAGCAAAAAGCGCAGCCTCTTCGCCTCCCGTTCCCGCTCTGATTTCTAAGAAGACATTTCTGTCTCTAAATTCATCATCTGGAAGCAAGAGAGCAAGAATTTCATTTGAAAGTCCCTCGATTTTTCTCTCAAGTTTTGATATCTCATCTTCACTACCAGGCTCTTCTCTCCACAATTCTATTTCATCCAAGAGATTAAAATACTCGTTTATGAGTTCACCGAGCTCTTTATACTTAGTAAAATCCGATGAAACCTTAATCATATCCTTCAGCTCGAGGTTTTCCATGAGCTTCTTCTCTAATTCACTTAGAGTCTCGTTTACCCAATTCCTTATGCTCTCCATCAAACTCCTGTCCATCCTACTTTTTTAGCCACCTCCTCTGGATTCCTTGCAAATCCCACAACTACTTCTTTGCTTATCTCGCCTGAGAAATATGCTTTGAGAAGCGCATCATCGAAAAGTATGTTTCCTAATTTTTGAGCTGTCTGCATTATGCTCTCTATCTGGTGTATTTTTCCTTCTCTTATTAGATTCTTCACAGCACTGTTCGCGACTAAGACCTCGACGATAGGCATCATACCTGATGTCTTTTTAGGTACTAACCTTTGATATACAACGCCTACCAATGTATTTGCTAGCTGTAATGATACCTGCTTTTGTTGATGAGCAGGAAATACATCAACTATTCTTTCTGGAGCTGTTGCTGCTGAGTTTGTATGCAAAGTTGCGAAAACGAGATGCCCTGTTTCGGCAGCTGTCAATGCCAAAGAAATCGTCTCCAAATCTCTCATTTCTCCAACGAGTATGATATCTGGGTCTTGCCTGAGTGCGTACTTCAAGCCGTCAGCAAAAGATTCCGTATCTCTACCAATTTCTCTTTGGTGAATCAAGGAATTCTTATTTTCGAAGACGTATTCTATCGGGTCTTCAATTGTTATTATATGATATGCGTACTTTGAATTTATGTAGTCTATCATAGCTGCTAATGTTGTCGATTTACCACTACCAGTTGGACCTGTTACGATAACTAATCCAGTATCTCTATCGCAAAAGTCCCTTAAAATGCTCGGTAATCCCAGTTCTTCGAATGTTCGAATTCGCTTTGTGATAATTCTCAGTGCAAGTGCAGGATTCCCGCGCTCGTAATAAAGGTTGGCCCTTATTCTAACATCTTGGAAGCCGAAAGAGAAATCAGTCTCTTTGGAATCAGCTATAACGTCTTCAGACTCTAAGAGAGATTTAACCGCATAAGAAACATCCTCGGCACTCAATGGTTGATATCCTTGCATTCTCGACAAAAAACCGTCTACGCGTATGATAGGTGGATTACCAGCTGATATATGTATGTCCGTAGCTCTTGCTGACTTTGCCTTATTAATAACATCATATATATCGAGCATACCCATTCCCCCCTCTTTTTGTAAATCAGCTAAGTAACATTTTCAATTTTTCCAAGACAGGATCATGATCATCGTCTGAGAGCTCAATTTTCACTTCTCTTTTCTTGCCAGATTTTTGATAATACAAAATTTCTATCTGTTCTTTCTTTTCCTTCAATATTTCATAACTGAACTGCTTGGATTTATCAAATACAATTCTGACAACATCATCGAGTTCATAAACAGTTGCAAGAGATAAACCAACATAAATCGAAAGATCTCCGTTAAGCTTTAAGTCATCTAAAATTTCTTTAGTAACTAACTTCATTTTTGAGCTGGAAATTTCGTTCGTAGCAGCAGGTATGAAACTTACACTTTCCTGTTCTTGTCCCGTTTCAGAGCGTTTGATCTCTTCCTTATTCCCATGGGCAACATCGCCATCAACGATATTTTCAGCAACTTCATTCACATTTATGAGCTTATCAATGCTTGGTTTAATCTCTTTCGTTTCAGGCTTAGCACTTTTAATTAAGTTTTCTTTACTCTTTGAAGTCTCCAAGGTTGGGACTCTTGATTCTTTAGGCTTTTCGATATTTCTTGTTTCAGCGACGAGATTTAAAAATAGCAACTTTGCGACTATCAACTTTTCTTCAGCGTTCTTAAGCTCTTTTTGAATGTCGTAAATCTTGGTTGCTATTTTTATATGTTCGTAATCCTTCTTTTCGACAGCATATTCAACAAGCTGCGTTAAAAATGTATCAAAATCACCGCGTTCTATATATACTTCATCGAGCACATTTTCTACAGTATGACCATCCCCGCTAAACAAAGCATCCAAAAACCTCATCAAAACATCTTCGCTAACGTAACCCAAAGCTTCTTCTACTACTTCTGAAGTTACTTCGCCACCTGCATAGCGTACTACCTGTTCTAAGATAGACAGAGCATCACGCAAACCGCCAGCTGCCTTTTTACTAATCTTTTCCAAAGCTTCTTCGGTAACGTCAAATCCTTCGCTTTCACACACTTCCTTTAACCTTTGCACAATGTCTTCTTTTGAAATATTTCTAAATTCCAAAACGTGGCATCTGGAGATAATCGTTGGCGGGATCTTCTCAGGATTTGTCGTTGCAAGTACAAAGAGGATGTGCTCAGGTGGTTCTTCCAAAGTCTTTAATAGCGCATTGAAAGCTTCACGTGTCAGCATGTGGACTTCATCGATTATATAAACTTTATACTTTCCCATTACTGGAGTAAAGTTGACCCCGTCTCTAATCTTTCTAATCTCATCAATGCCTCTGTTTGAAGCTGCGTCAAGTTCAACGACATCAAGATGAGAACCGTTGTCTATTGATTTACACGATGCGCACTCGTTACACGGTTCACCAAATTGGTTCTTCTCACAGTTCAGTGACTTTGCGAGAATCCTCGCTGTTGTTGTCTTTCCAGTACCTCGCGGTCCTGCGAAGATGTAAGCGTGGCTAAGAGTCCTCTTTTCCAACGCATTTTTCAACAGCTTTTTTATATGTCCTTGGCCAACAATTTCCCGGAAGGTTGAAGGTCTGTACTTCCTGTAAAGCGATTCCATGTCTTTCACCTCTGTCGTTTTTTCAGTCCTACTTGAGGATCGCTCCAATGTCGAGGATTGATTGAAGAAAAGCCTTAAAGAGTGTATTCTTTCCTGATTATGTTCTCGATATTTTCCACAGTGTCTTTGTCTGGCTCAATCCAAATAGCATTGTTGAACCTTCTCAAATATATTATTTGGCGCCTCGCATAATGTCTTGTGTTGCGTTTTATTAAATGAATAGCTGTTTCAAGACTGTAAACACCGTTGAGGTAATCGATAATTTCTCGATATCCGATTGTTTTGAAAGATTCGAGGTTATCACCGTACTTTTCCACCAAGTTCTTAACCTCATCGATAAGACCATGCTCTATCATTTTCTCAGCACGGTGATTAATTCTCTCGTAGAGCTCCTCCCTTTTTGGATTTAGCACTAATAAAATAAAATCCTCTGTTGGTTGCTGTTTCTGGAGTTCGGAAATTCTCTTACCAGTCTTCAAGTAAACCTCGAGTGCTCGTATAGTCCTTTTTATATCTTGAGGATGTATGTGTGATGCAGCTTGAGGGTCAAATTCTTCGAGCATTTTTCTTAATATACCGGGTTCTTGTTCATTTAGTTTGCTCAACTCTTTACGTATGTTCTCATCGCGTGATACACCCTCAAAAAAGCCTTTTACTAATGCATCAATATAAAGTCCAGTACCACCAACATAAATTGGAATTTTTCCTCGCTCCAAAATCTCCTTTTCTATCTCTTTAGCTTCCTTTTGATACAAAAATGCATTAAAATACTCATTTGGCTCTATTATATCTATCATGTGATGTTTAACAAGGGTTAATTGATAAGGATCAGGCTTTGCCGTCCCAATGTCCATATATTTGTAAATTTGCCTCGAATCCATAGAAATAACTTCGATTGGAATCCTTTTAGACAGTTCAACAACTATATCTGTCTTTCCAGATGCCGTTGGGCCAGATATTATAATTCTCTTCACGCTCATCCCTCATCTTTGAGTTTGTGGAAACAATTCAATCAACCTAATCGACTTTAAGTTCGATGTTTGCGTTGTTAGCCTTCATATCGTTTTTCTCTGTGTAGATGACCGCATCTGAAGCTGTCATCTTTACGCCTTTCTTAGGATCGTTTATGACAACTGCTCCGAACAGAGAAAGTTCGCCTTTCTTTTTATCGTACTCAAATCTATCGGCAACAGCGGTTATATCACCCTTTGTTATGCTTACGCCCCCTTTTTTAGTTCCGTTGTACCGATCGTTTTCCAAATCATAGTTAAGCGTATCGGTAATTATTATTATCTTTTCGTTGCTTTTCGAATCCACTATTGTAACTGTCGAATTTGTCAAAGTTCCAGTGCGATTATCCAAATCGTAAGTCATTTTTTCTGTGGTAGCACTTCCGCCATCGAAGGAAAATTCCGCTTTTACAGGTATCTCGACGGTCTTCCACTTGTCTCCTACCTTCTTTACATACATCTCTGTCGTTTTTACGCTCACTTTGTCTTCATCGATATTGACAAAGACTCTTCCCTTGTAGTAGATTACATCGCTTTTTGGTTCAACGTAATCCGCGGATACCCTAACGGTTTTTGATTTTTTCTGTGTCGTTGTGGTGGTTGTCGTCGTTGTTTGAGCTGTAAGGACTGCTACTATAACAATGCTTACAACAATTAAGGAAACAATTCTAAAAAGCCTTTTCATATGTCCACCTCCCAATTAAACGTTTTTGATAGCTCCTGCCAATTCCTGTCCTATCTGATAAAACTTTAGGCTGATTATTCTGAAATCGTCCTTCGAATTTGATAAGCGAATTCTGTAGGGAAATCTTGCCCTCTGTAACTTCTCATTTACAAGGGCTGATGTTCTTGCGAATGTTGCGAGAAGGAGATAATCAGTGGCTCGCTTAGGCGTATTTCTTTCAATCCAATCGAGATATATTATACCATCACCTTCCGAAATACCAAATACCCAACTTGAAGAAATGAAATTTTCCACAGGAGCAAAATCTAAAGGGTATGGTAAGGCTTTCAGCAAGAGGTCTTTTGAATTTCCATAAAGAATCACGTCCTTATTTGTTGAAACATCGAATGCGTGAACCTTAACATTGTCACTTTCTGCTATCTCACAGGATGGGACAAACTTTTCGACAAATTCTTGAATTCTCTTCTTTGATGACTCTTTATTGATAACTGTACTCATCTTATAAAGCAATAGGATATTCTTAGAAAGCTCATCTAAAGAAGTTAAAGCTGCATTTTTGAAAACCTTTTGCGCTTCTGCCCAAGCATTTGAAAGAATGTTGTATGATGATTGTGGTTTGGTGAGGTAGACAATGGCAGGAATACAGGAGAAACCACTACAATGGATCTCTACGTTGTTTAAGATATTTGATTCGTCGAGAGCTCTAAAGAACCCCACAGCTCCGAGGTAATGTATCACATCACCGCCCAAGGAAACTCTGAAACTCATCTTTCACACTCCTTGCAACATTAAGAGCATCATAGTAAACCTTATCACATTTGTCAAAATCCCTCCAACCAACTGAAATTGGATATTTGAAACAGAAGTCCACGTAGTTCACTGCATTGTTTATAATTTGTCTTTCTTTTAACCAGTCAACAACAAGCATCAAATCGGCATATGTCGTATAATTAGGAACGTTCTCTTCAAAAACGCTCGCAACTATTTTATCAGCACCGTAGTACTTCAACTCCTTAGCAGGAACAGGTGATAGCACACCGCCATCAAGCATTTTGTTACCTGCAACATAAGTTGGCTCGAAAACTCCAGGAACTGTGCAGCTTGCAAGAACAGCGTCAACAAGAAAACCTTCGTCAATTATCATACTCTTCATTTCTGATAAATCGAAAGCAATTACTAACAATTTAATCTTTAGCTCCGAAAACTTAGTCTTTCCAAAGAGTTCTTTAAAGAATTCATAATATTCATCCAATGAATAGAGAGATTCTTTAATTGTCATTTCCAAGTTCATAATCGGTTCAGGCTTAGTCTTCTGCCTTCTCAGAAATTTCTTCACTGTCTTTGCAAATATATCGTATACTGCATCAGCATTCGTGTAAATTGCGTACAGACCACCAACTATTGAACCGGCTGATGAACCAGATATAACATCTGGCCGTGCTCGACATTCTTCAAAAATCTTTAAGGTGGCTATATGAGAAAAGCCTTTAACTCCACCCGCTTGAAGTGCAAGTCCCAGCACTCGTTATCACCTTTACGCTTGCTATTTCAATAAAATAACTATACCGAGGACTGCAGCAAGTACAACAGCACTTATCGCTATTATTCTTGTAGTTTCAAGTTCGCTCTTAATTTTTGACAATTCCAAACTCATTGAATCAACTCTTTGTGTTGATTCGATGGCTATCTTTTCGGCATTTTGCACCCTATTATCCATATTTTGCAATTTGTCAGTACTTGAAGATACCTTTGCTATTTCACTCATTACGTACTGCTGTTCGACAGAAATCTCAGATATCTTATTTTCCAGTTTCGTATACCTATCTTCGATTTGGTCAAACCTGTTGTAAAGCACTTGAACCGTTGAAAACATATTAACAAGAGTTAATGCATCTATCGCATCAAGTCTTCTTAAAAAATCGTCACCTTTATTTATCACTTCTTCCAGTTTTTGAACCCTGAGTCTCAGTTTTTCCATCTCGGCAAGTTGCTGTTGATAATTACTGTCAATTTTCGTCGAAACATTTTCTATCTCAGTCTTGATTTCGCTTCTGATTTCAGTTTTGAGTCCAGCTATTTCATCGTTAGCCCGGTTAATTAAATTGTTCAGGTTATTTATTCTTTCATTTAGCTGCTGAATATCTTTCGGTTGAGGTAGACTGCTGGTTATTTTCTCAAGATTTGTAATTCTTGAATTTATAGACTCTATATCCTTAGAATAATCTTTCGGTTGAGGAAGTGTATTGACTTTATTTTCGAGACTCGTCAACCTCTTAGTAAGGTTGGATAAATCATTTTGAACAGGGGTCAGTGACTGTTCAATGCTTTTTGAAACGTTTGTAGAACTTACCGAAGTGTTCTCTAAATTTGCAATCTTTTTCTTTAAGTCACTTATTTCATTTTGTAAAGCTGTAATCTGGGGGATACTCACACCAGCTGAACTCGTTTTAGGTATGTTTTCCATTTGCTTCTCAAGAGCTGAGATTCTTGCCTCAAGTCTCTTAATAGAATCACTGTAGTCTTCTGTGCGTCCAATTAGATTATACCTATTCACGAGTGCATAAAGATATCTTGCCAAATCAAGTTTGGTAACTAGCAGAGATGGTTTGAAATTACTGTTTGCGTCAACGTCCATAATCTTCTCATCGACAAGAAAATTTACAGCCTTATAATCAGCAGCGGAAGGCGATAGATCTTTAATCGTCGCGGGAAAGACCGAATTTAGAAAAATGAGAACAGCTGTTATAATCAAAAACTTTCTTAGTATCATAGAGACTCACCTCGGCTTTTTGTTTTTCTCTATTTTTGCAAGACAATTTCATTCAGGACACCAGAGTCAATGTTTATTACTTTATTCTCAATCGTTATCCCATTCTTTACAAAAGAAATCTTGTGTTCGCCCGCTGTTGTCACGAATAAGTATATCGGTGTTTTTCCAATGAATACATTATCCCAGTAAACATCGCACGTTTGTTCAGAATAAATATTAACCAAACATCTCGTACCATCATCTATAACTGTCAGTTTTTCAGCTTTAAATTGTCTGCCTTCCAAAACACCCTTTGCGTCACTAAAACGTACAACGCTACCCTTTTCAACCTGTATAATTCCAGGTCCTTGGAAGACGATGCTATCGTAATAGAGATTTATCTTCGAAGTTATGACTATTGGGACAGTATTTGGTAACCTCTTTAAGGAACCATCACTGAATCCAACCCAGATAAGTTCCCTTTTATCGGTTCTTCTTTCTCTAATTGATGTTAACCAAGACCTTTTCTGTAATAACTTCCGCTCATATCCGTCAAATAGAACCTCATATAAATCGTAAAAAAGAGCGTCGCTCGCAATTTCACTCATCGCGATCTCTTGTACTGGTTGGAGACTGTAAAAGAGGGTGTAGTCGTTTTTTAAATTAACAACGGTCTTATACGGAAAGAAGCCTTCTGCAAATATCTCTAAAGCATAAACACCTTCTGGTAATAACTTCTCCAGTGGTAGCTTAAATATATCATTTCCAATCTTTACGTAAGCTTTCTCTGGCTTTCCACTCAAAGAAAGTTTTCGAAATTCAGAAGTGTCTATATTCACTGAGTATTCATCATAAGCTGGAACTTCTATCTCTTGTATACTTTTTACGAAATTCTGTGGTAAGTAGAGCTTGTACTTACCTGGCAGTACCTCAATCTGAGCCGGCAAGTCTAAAATCATGTTGTTTATGATTGCACCTTTAACTGGTTTATCCGAAGTGAGTTTTAAAGTTACAGTCCTTTTTAAAGATATATCAAGATACTTCTCCTCATACGGCGAAAGTTCCACTTTAAGAGATTTTTGCATAAAATCCGGGGCAATGACCTTTATTTCATGTACCCCGGGCGTTATTTGAAGGCGCAAGCTTGTTGAATCGCTTTCAGTTTTCAGCATTTCGTTGTCGATGAAAACTAAAGAATTCTGTGGGCTTAACGTAATGTTCAGAAATGCTGGCAGTTGTAAATTCACAGTTATTGTACCGTCTTCCGTTATTATCTTTTCAAAGGTAACGTATCCAGGCTTTACTACTTTCAGCTCTCCCGGAAATGTTGCTTGAAAGGATATACTTTTTTCTTTTATTGTACCTATCAACTTTCCATTGTAGTAGACCATACTACCACTCGGAGCTTCAATCGTTAAAGAAAAAGCACTGAATTGAAATGTCAAAATAAGTAGTAAAATGATCCTGAGAATCCTCAAAGATTCTAACCTCCTTAACGCACATTAAAAATTAAAAATCAACAATTATTCCTCCTCTTGCATAAGTTTGTATAAAATCTCCAGAGATTCTCTTATTTCTTCTCTCTTCTTTTCTGGAAGTTTGCGTATTATCGTCCCAATATATTCTTCCCTCTTCTTAATGACAGCCTTAATCACTTCTTCACCAAGAACAGTTATCTCAACTTTGAAAATTCTCTTGTCCTTTTGGTCTCTTGTTCTGTTCAAAAATCCATCTCTCACCAACCTCATGACCAAACCACTTGTAGTACTCTTAGCTATTCCAAGCATTTGGCTCAGCTTAGTCATAGTCTGCGGACCGTTGAAATACACTCTCTGAAGTAGATCAAATTGTGCAGAGGTTATGCTATAATTCTTCAAAGCTTCTCGGCCGTGGACACGGATTCTAAAGCAAATTGCTCTCAGCAACTCCTCTAAATTTTTTTCTTCTGTGAACGCCTTTCCTTCCATGCTTTCACCCCTGCGTGCCTGTTATAACTCTTCTATAAGTACTTTGAATGCTAAGTACGTTTCATACAAATCAGCTTTTGATACAAGCTCGAATGGTGCGTGCATGCTCATCAGTCCAGGACCTATATCGATTGTATTAAATCCTTCTTGCGCTAAGAATTTCGCAACTGTACCACCACCGCCAACATCTACTTTTCCGAGCAAACTTACTTGCCACGAAATACCATTCTTGTTAAGAATACCCCTGACCCTTGCTACTAATTCAGCGTGAGCTTCACTTGCTCCACCTTTTCCACCTCTGCCCGTATATTTCACCAATGCAACACCATAGCCTGCTTTTGCAACGTTAAGTTTATCATGTACGTCTGGGAAAGAAGGATCAAAGAGTGTTGTTACATCTGCTGACAAAACTGTCGAATTCTTTATCACGTCATCGAGTGCGCTTTCAGTGTCTCTGACACCTTTCAACACCAACAACTTTCTCAAAAAAGCCTTATAAAAACGTGCCTGAGCTCCAGAATCACCTTCGCTGCCGATTTCCTCCCTATCAAACAGAATTACCCCCAATGCCTTCTCTTTTGGTTCAGCAGCCAAAAGTGCCATTACAGCTTGATAAGCACATATCCTATCATCATGTCCATATGCCCCAACAAAGCTTGCATCTATACCGACATCTCTTGGCTTTAAAGCTGGAACCAATTCAAGATCCGCACTGACAAAGTCCTCATCATCTATGTTGTATTTCTCTTTCAAGAGTTTAAGCACGTATTTCTTTACAGGCTCCTTTTCTTCACCATCAAGTGGTATCGAGCCGAGAATTACGTTCATCTTATCGGCTCTAAACTGTTCACTGACTTTTTTATCTTCCTTGTCAAGGTGCGGGAGAAGGTCGGGGATAACCAAGACAGGATCTTTCTCGTCGCAACCTATACATACATCTATTTTTTCTCCACTTTCCTTGACAACAACTCCAACCAATGCCAGTGGTAAACTGAACCATTGGTACTTCTTTACGCCACCATAGTAATGTGTTTTTGCTAAAGCGATCGAACTATCTTCATACAGAGGATATGTCCTCAAATCGATGCGAGGAGCATCGACATGAGCTGCGATAAAGTTGACACCTTTTGAAATGTCTCCTTTTATTGCGACAAGTGACTTGCCACGGTTGATATAAAAAACCTTATCAAAATTGCTTGCCGTTTCTTCCATCGATACAAAACCGTTCTGCTGCAAGAGTTTCTCAAAATACTCAATTGCAAGACGCTCTGTCTTCGCAAATTCGATAAATCTTTTGTAGTCATCAGAAAAATGCTCAATCTCTTCTCGGGTTCTCTTTTTCCAAACAAGTTCGTTCATTCCCATATCAACACCTCCAAGATTATTAAAATCACATATTAATCCCATATTTCCACTTCTGTTTCAAGCTCTACGTTGTAGTGTTCTTTTACTTTTGTTTTTATGAAATCTATGAGTTTCAAAACATCCGAAGCGGTTGCATTGTTCTTGTTTATTATAAATCCCGCATGCTTTTCAGAAACTTGAGCTCCACCGATTTGATAGCCTTTCAACCCCAAAGACTCTATCGCAGTGCCGACGTAAAAATCTGGTCTCGGTCTCTTGAATACACTGCCTGCACTCGGATATTCTAACGGTTGCTTCTCATATCGTTTCCTCATCGTTTCAGTCATCAATTCCAAAATCTCATCTTTCTTACCGTGAGCGAGTCTGAATTTAGCCCCAAGAATTATCAGTGATCTCTCATTCTTAAATACACTATTTCTGTACCCAAATTTCGCCTCGTCGGGTTTCATTTCAAATATCTCATTTCCATCAAAGACTTCTATGCTGACAACATTTTCTGCGGTTTCCCAACCATAGCATCCTGCGTTCATATAAATAGCACCGCCGACGCTTCCAGGTAAACCGTAAGCTTTTTCTAACCCAGATAATGAATTCTCCGATGCAGCCAAACATAGTGATTTAAAAGATACGCCAGCTGAGGCGTATACAATTCCTTCTTTTATTCTAACTTCATTAATCCTTTCAGTTGAAATTACGGCAAAATCTTTGCTCTTGTCCGTTGGGATGATATTTGTACCATTGCCAAGTATTCTATAATCAAATTCTTCGCACTTCAATAGCTTTAACGTTTCGATGAGTCCAATCTTATTGTTCGGAACGATTAAAAGAGGAACATTGCCCCCTAATCTGAAATTGACATGGTGCGCTAAGCTTTCCTCAAAATACAGATCACATCCTAAGTCCCAAAGCTTATAGACTATCTTTTTATCTATTCTTCTAACTTTCTCAAAATCATGCGTGTAATCCACCTGTCATTCCCTCCGTATAAACAACTATTTTATTCTTTCCAGTATTCTTTGCGTTGTACAGCGCGATGTCAGCCTTTTGTATTAACTCTTCAGATTTAAAGACTTGACATTTTGGATAATTCGCAACACCAAAACTAAGCGATATATTAAATGGGAATCCCGCAATTTCTCTAATATGACGTCTCAATCTTTCAACAATGTTTATAGCATCTTCTAATCCTGTTGAGGGGAACAAGATTATAAACTCTTCACCGCCGAATCTTCCAACCACATCTGTGGTTCTTACGTGCTCTCTCAGCACTTTTGCAATCTCTTTTAGTACTTCATCACCCGTCAAATGTCCGTAAGTATCGTTTATTTTCTTAAAATTATCTATATCGCACATTACAACGGTAAGTTCACCCTTTTCGTTAAATGCTTTTTCAAAGTAATAAAGCAATACATCTGAAAAATAGTACCTTGTGTAAAGCTTTGTAAGTGGATCTATCAAACTTCTCAAACGAGATAGAGTACCCTTGAGCACGGCTGTCATAGCATACTCTATAAGCTCTAAGATTGGAAGAATCTGCAATCTATAATCATCTGGCAGTTTAACATTCTTATTCTGAATAATGAATGTGTATCGAGCGTTCTTATCGATATAATCTTCAATCTGAACTTTCAAAGGTGCCGTTTGTATATATTCTCCGTTTTGACTTTCATCAACCTCACCTATACTAACCTCATACGTCTTATCCAAGACGTTGTCGGAAAGAGTGACTCTTAAATCTTTCACAGGCAACACGTTAATAATTTTCGACGCAAAGTAGCCAAGAAGCTTTTCGGGATCAGTCTTTGGATCAACCGCTTTTAAGCTTGAGAGCAGCTCGTAAGCGAATTTTTGAAAATCTTTATTTTCGAAATAGCCTTCACCTATATCATACCTTACTTGGTACATCTCTCTGAGTTTTTTTGAAGCGTTCAGCAGACCTATGTCTTTATAAATAGTAACTGCTTTTGAATAATATGCTCTCGCCTTGTACTCACTACCTCTGACAAAGTAGTAATGTCCATACCCTTCGTAAGTCATTGCTAACGACAAAAGTGATCCATCAAGCGTGAAAGTACTTTCCAAATACTCAAGTTCCCTTTTAAAAGCTTCCGGTACTTCCTGGGCGAGTTTTCTACCGAAAATTGCGACGATTTCTTCTCTGAAGACCTTTCCACCTGCGTTCACATACTTCTCCCAGTTAGCAGTGAAATCTTGAGTTTCAAGTGAAAATATCACTTCCATAGCTTTACGCACTTCTTCCTCTGTCTCATCGCTGTTGATAACATCGAGTATCGTGTCTTTAAGTTTGTCAAATTGTCTGGTAATCATATATATTGAACATTCATCTGCCTTCATTTCCAATTTATACTTCTCTCGGCATACTTTGAGATGTTCGAGAGCCTCTTCTAATTCAAAATTGTAAGCGTGATAATAAGCTTCTAAGGAATTCGCGTATATGAATTCGTTTCGTAAATTCAACATTTCAATTTTCTTTCTAATTTCGATTATGCCTTCAACAAATTCTCTTATTCTTCCAGCATAAAGCGCGCTGTATAACATATTAAGTCGTGCCATATAACTTCTTGCAGGTAATCCTATATTTTCCGCTGCTTTGACTGCACGTTCCAAGTATTCCATCGTTATAGAGGTGTTTGACATCTGAACAGCAAGATTATTGTATATAGTGGGCAGTCGGTGAGCAATATTAAAATCAAGCGCAATTCTTTCAGCCTTTCTGAGGTTTTCTATAGCTTTTGGAGAATTACCAACGAAGAGTAATCCCAAAAAAATGTGGTAGTCGACAAGAATTTTGGCATATTCTGAATTCTTTGGCTCTAAACCATTGACCAATTCCTTCAGCTTTTCATAAAAATCTCTTCGCCTATGGTCTTTTTCAAACTCTGATTTGAGCTTCAGCATGTTTCTCTTTATGTAACCTATCTTTCCATAACCATTTGAATTGGTACCTGTATTAAGAACATCAATAGCTCTATCGTATTCATAGTCGCTGTAATATCTCAAAGCTAAGTAATATGCATACAACTTTGTATTAGGAATCTCCAAATCTGCGCAATAAGAGGTGTCTTCTACTCTTTCACTCAATTCAACTGCGTATTTTATTAGAGCATAAGAATTCTTATTTCCAATAAGCTTTTTAACCTTTTTCAAGATGCTGTAAATTACAGATGGTGATGCGTAGTACATCATCATTTCTCTTATGTATTCCAAGTACACTCTCGCTGCACTAATTTTTCTACCAACAGCTTCCAAATGCATCGCTCTTTTCTCATAATCGTTGAGAATACTTGAAAGTTTTTCGTGCAGTTGCTTCTTTTCATCATCTGGAATACTTTCATACAAGACCTCCCAATATTGCTTCAATGTAAAGCGAATTTTATCGTATTCTCTATACAGGATACCGCTTTTGTAGAGAACACTTAAATCTATTTCCGAACCAATTAAGCTCTCAAGTTTCCTTACCTCTTCTTCAACAAACTTCTGCCCCAGTATAGCAACATATCTTTCTTTTGTGTTCTTGAAACTTTCGGCTCGATCAGAAACAAAAGTACCAAGGTTCACTTCTGATAACCTGTCAATATCGACAACATATTTTCCTTGCTCTCTTTTCAAAATATCGATTTCATATAAGTATCTGAGGTATTCAACTATAACTCCAGGTAACCCTTTGGTTGAGTGATATAGCCACTCTGCAAATACGTCTTCTTTTTCAATCTCACCCAAGGAATTTTCTAACAATTTCGAAATTAACTCCTTGGTGAACGGATTCAAAAACACTCTTGTATTAAAATCTTCTGAGTCTTCAACAGAAAATGCCAATATCTTTATATTTCCGGTTTTGTTTATCTGAGCTATCTTTCTCAAGAATGCTTTCAAACGTTCAGGAGCTTCCTGATAATCATCGACAAATATAGCTACTCTTTCGAGATATTGGAGCGCCTCAACAATATCCAAGCTTATCGTATCAATAGTACAGATATTTTCCAGGCAGTATGAAATTCTCTCCAATAATTTTTCCGGAATCTTTTCTGAAACCAATTGCAAAGTCTGTACGACAATGTCTGAACCAGATGCTACATGCATAAATGGTATGTTCAGTTGCCTAAATTGATTTTGAATATTTTCAATCATAGTTGTTTTACCTACGCGTTGTGGACCTATAAAGCCAATAAATTTCGTTTCTGGATCGTTTTGCAAGACTAAATTTATCACTTCGTATTCTTCATCTCTCCTAATTCTTCTAACTGATAATGTTTTCTTTGACTCTGGTATATACTGAAATGGAACATCTTCACTGAAAACCCTTTCAGCCGGCTCGTCCCCTAACATTGGTTTTATCATTTCTCTAATCTCTTCACTTTTAACAAACTCAGAGAGCAATCTACCAAAAACATAGATAGTAGATTTATCAGATACTTCTCCCTTCGAAACTTCCGGTGCTTCAAAGAATTTGTACTTGCTTTTTTCATTAAATAGAGATTGCAAGTTTTGAGCTAAAGGCAGAAAAACCTTTATTTCACCGTCAACAACTACTAAGTCGTCAGTTCCAAGGAACGGGATGTACAAACCAGGAATGTGGAGCAGACTTCTCAGGGTTGAAATAATGGACGAAAAGACCAGCCTCTCATCTTCTTGATATTCCGCATAACGAGTATAATAAGGTATAGAATACACAAATATGTACTCCGACTCTTGTTCAAAGTCAAACATATCAGGCACAAGTAGTCCTCTTACATTCCTTCCAAGCTCTGATTTCAAGATAACTTCTGAAGTTCTCGGTATTAACTTTTTATCAACGAACTTAGCTATTTTCTTGAATCCATCGATTTCCACAATGTAGTCCTTGCTCCAATAACCTTCATGCAAAAACTCAATGATATCCACACTTCCCACCTCGAATGAATTGTCAGTCATAGCAAACTCTGTTCTTTCCTATTTCTTTTGCTTTATAAAGCCTTTGGTCAGCAAGGCCAAGTATCTCCGATTTTGTTTCTTTCTCTCTACAAGAAGAGATCCCAAAACTCATAGTGACCTTGAAACCAAGTAACTCTGCAGATTTATCCTCGATTATCCTTCTCACATTCTCACATAGTGTTACACATTTGTCTTTGTCACCTTTTAAAATTCCAACGAATTCTTCTCCGCCGTACCTTGCCACTATACCAGCGCTTTCAATGTTCTCCTCGAGAATTTTTGCCAAAACTCTCAACACTTCATCGCCTTTTAAATGGCCATAAGTATCGTTGATTTTTTTGAAAGAGTCCACATCGCACAGAAAAACGCTGAATTCTTCGCCTGAAGTCTTTGAATTTTGCATATACTCGTCGAATATGCTGTTAAATTTCCACCTGTTATACAAACCAGTTAACGGATCCATTGTAGCGCGCTCTCTATATATCAGCCCTCTCAGCTGTCCTGAGAACAACTCTTCGAGCAAAATTACATTGTTCATAAGTTTCTGTTGTTCAGTGACATCGTGAACGTGTCTTTCGGAAGACATATAAATAGCATATTCGCAATCTTTGTCTATTTTCTCTTTTATGTACACCTCCACAGGTTCGAAGTTCAGATAAGATTTTTCACCAAACTTTGGTAATAAACCTACTGATATATCAAAGTTGTATTTTTTATCCAAAACCGAAACATAAAGTCTGTTAGGTTTAAAAACATTAACCATAACATTTGAAGTTATTCGCACAAAATCCTCCAAACTCACGTCAGAATCAACGGATTTTAAAACGTAAAGCATATCAGCGATTGGATAAAGTTCATTTGAAGGTATTCTTTCCGAATATTTGTCAAAGCTATATTCTGAAAAACTTTCACGGATCCCCATTTCCGATAACAACCTTGATATTTCAAGCTTTGTAAGTTCAAACTTTACGCTGTTATTGAGAGCCTTATAATAATTTGCTTTAGCAAGCAACACATACAAAAGAGAGAGTTTAACCAGCTGGGAACCGAACAACCTTTCCCATTTTGTAATTTCATCCACAAATCCTTTTGGGTCAAGTCTTGTTAGCTGTTCAGAGAATATGAAAAGCATCTCCTCTCTCAACAAATTGTACGGTGAATTTTTGTATGCCAGCCAATTCTGTAAAAACTCATTATCATCTTTGGCTAACACCAGTTTTATAAGGAACTCGAATCCACGAACATGAATTGCTTGATCGTCGTAATTTTCAATGATTATTGTCTTTGCGTTTTCGTAATTTCCACAAATTAATTCGTGCAGTATGCGGGCTCTTAAAGAAGCATGTGGCAAATTATGTTGCTTTTCAATCTCGTAAGCTTCTTCAAAGTATTTCAGTCCATCTTCATATTTTCTCAAATAAGTATATATCATTCCTCTTAATCTGTTAAAATAGGCCCTATCTGACGGGGAGAGCTCATTTGACAAACTTAGCGACACTCCAGATAGTTCTCTTTCCAAGTCGTCAAACTTTCCAAAATACAAAAGCTCACGTACCAAATTAAGCCGCGGAACTAAAGCTCGTTTTGTGTAGCCAATCTTTTGTGCAGTGCGTATGGCTTCTTGAAAATACATCGTTGAAAGCAAAGTGCCATCATACACAATTCCAAGAGTGTTGTAGATATCGATTAATATGTGTTCGAGATTATGCTCCTTTGCAATGGGCTCCGCCATCTGCAGATAATCTCTTGCTTTCCTCGAATCCGAATACGATTTTGAGTTTCCCAAAAGCCAAAACATCTTTGCTTTAAGTTCCATCCAAGGTAGATTGACAGCGCTTATATTTTGAGCAATATCCGAAATTTGCTTTTCATCTTCCAATCTGTCGTGTAAGACCAAGTAGGCCCTCTCTTTGAGGAAGATTAAATTATAACGCACATAGTCAGTGCAACTTTCCGAATTGAGCAAGCCATCGATAAACTCTATACATTCAGTGTATTTTTCGTTCACAAATAATTCGTATGCTCTCAAATAGGCATAAATTCCCTTTTCCTTTTTTGGGACGACAGCATCAAAAACTTTCTTATTTGTTCTATATTCGAATTCCAACCTCAGCTTGTGAAAGGCATAGAGATCAGTACGGTTGATATCCTGCAATATATTCCATAGCGTTTCGAAAACGTTTAAAATTACAGTTTGAGAAAAGTTATAATTGCTCATGGCATTTCTGATAAACATTAAATACGTAACCACAGCCGATGTTTTAGAACCAGCATACTCGTAGTGCTCGGCCGCCTTTTTCAAATTTAATGTGTAAGGCGAAATACTCTTGCTGTACTCTTTAGCAAGCTTGAGGTGAATTTCTCTTACCTCTTTTTCATCAATTTCGCTGAGAACTTTTTTGAGGTTTTCTGAAACTATGTATTCGCCGTCGTCCGTTCTTAAAAGCCCTGAAGCCTGCAATCTATAAACATTACTCTCAAGACTCTTACCCAAAACTTTTTCAAGAACTGCCAAGTCATGTTTATTAAATCTATAACCGAGCAAAGCTATGTACAAATCATCGCGTTCTAAGGTTGCTTCTTCAATATGTGTTTCATATCTTGAAAAGTCCTGTGCTGCATTACTTCTATCGACATCTAAATTATAAACAACATCTGCACGACTCGATTTAAAAGCTAATACTCCTGCTTCCATTTTTAAATCATCCAGTATTCCTAAAAATCTACTTATTAACGGGCTACAATTATCCAAGTCCTTGATGATGAGTATCATTTTTTTAAATCTCTTCAGTATTGGGATTAGTTCCTCGACTACACTATCAAATTTGCAAACATTATAAAGACACTTAGTTAAGCTAATCTTTTCCTCATCGGCTATAAGACTCGAATACTTAGATAGAAGCTGTCTAAGAATATTTGTAAAATCATTACCAAGGTACAGAACAGCATACTGTGTAGATTTTCTAATGTGGTATTCAACGACTGAAATATAGTCTTTAAAGATTTTGTACACATCTTTTGTGTCTATACAAAAAACTTCTCTTAAAGAACTCTCGGAAGCTATCTTTTCCACAATGTTCCGAGCAAATTCTATCTCATTCCCATGATAGATGAAATCTTCCTCACCAATTTCGAAAGCCCTCATCTTACTGCTAATCTGTGTAAATTCTTTCTTCAGGTCAAAAAAGTCTATCAGATCTGCCAAAATTCTCATCGTGCTTGCCTTATTAAAACGACCTGTTGTTAGGAATTCCTCATCTATGAAAATATAATCACCCACAACATGTGGATTCTCAATTACCTGTCTCCACACTTCATTGTTAAATACAAATGGTGGCGAAAAGAAGAATTCTGTAGCATAAACGTATATATCGTACAGAGTATACGCAGGAAATGGAGGGATATTATCAAAAAATACGAACTTGGCGATTCTGAGGAGTGAGTTAATTAATTTCGTTCGTTCTAATTCCGACAAACTTATCAAATGTTGATTGCCGGTTAAAATAGGTTTTTCACCAAAATGGTTGAAAAAGACCAAGCATGAATCATTCTTTCTTGAAATTTCTACAGTTGTAGGAACCAAAAATCTGCTTGAAAATGTGTATGAATTTATACTAATAACAAAATCATCAAAGTTCTCAACAAAAGCGCTCGGAAAACTTCTTATCAGCTTGGGGTGCTCTGATTTCGCGTCAACCACTTCATGTCCAACATGTATCTCTCTGACCAAATTACTTGAAAAATCATAACCATTATTGAAAAGAGGTTTCGTAATTTTCCCCCCTCGCGATGAACTCTCTCAGTTAAAGTATTTTTTTATTAATTATAAGGATCTACCTACCTATTTTTTCTATCTCCTTGTTCTGTGCGACAAACATCGTCTTAGCTTCCCTAATAACTTGTTCTACAATCACAGACAGATCTCCTTTTAAAGTGCAACCAGCTGCCCTTGGATGCCCCCCTCCACCAAGGAGTACAGCGAGTTTACTACAGTCAAACCAATCTTTTGACCTGAAACTTATGTGCACTTCACCATTTTCGTATTCCGAAAAGAAAATTGCTAATTCTATCCCTTGAATTGACCTCAACTCACCGACAAATCCGCCACTATCATCTTCCGTACAGTTATTAGAATCATAATCGGTTTTTGAGAGGTATGAATAGACAATTTTTCCATCCGCTTCCATTCTTAAATGCTCTATCATCGTCGAAAGCAATTTAAACTGCTCGATTCTCTTATTCTCAAACAATCTGGAGACAAGGTACACCTTTCCGCCCAAAAAAACAAGTTTTGTAGCATCGCTGAATACTATTTCATCAGCATTCGAGTACCTAAAGAAACCCGTATCTGTTGCTATTCCCATCAAATTTATCGTTGCCAATCTCTCATCGTACTCAACGCCAAGCTCGGTATTTAGTCTGTAAACCATTTGTGCCGTTGAGCCAAATTTCGTATCAACCCAGTTGATATTTCCAAAAAGCGTATTCGTTCCGTGGTGGTCTATTACCATCAACGGCACGCTACCAAGGAATTCTTGAAATCTACCTATCCTATCTGGGCTGGAAGCATCAACAACCAAAACTACATCAGGAACAAATCCAGAAGACTTTATATCATCAAAAGTTTTAATTATATTGGTCTCTTCAAATTCATAGAAATACCATGGAATCCTCCAGTCAATTCCAGCGAAGACTTCTTTACCAAGTTTTTTCAACCCAAGAGTTACGCTAAGCACGGAGCTTATATCATCACCGTCCGGCATTATATGTCCAACAACAAGAACCTTATTTGCTGAGTTTAATTCAGCAACTATTGTTAGAAAATCTCTATTCATCAAAGCACCTCCAAAGCTTTCTGAACTATCTCTGTGAACCTGCCTTTTACCATATTTGCAACTTCGACAACTTCTTCATGAGACAGAGGCTGGTCCAATACGCCAGCTGCCATATTTGTCGCACACGAAAGCACAAGTGCCTTTATACCAACATGTGCACAGACAATTAGCTCAGGCACTGTTGACATACCAACCAAATCCGCCCCAAGCTTTCTAAATGCTCTTATTTCGGCTGGCGTCTCGTATGTTGGACCTGTAACAGCTAAGTATACTCCTTCTCTCAGTCCCTCAGCATTTTTGAGTTTTTCCATCCACTCTCTATCGAATGCACCAAGCATATCGGGAAACCTTGGTCCCATGTCATTATCATTTGGTCCTCTAAGAGGGTTCCTGAACATTAAGTTGATTATATCCTTCACCAAAATTATGTCACCCGGGCTGTAAGATGTATTTATCGCACCAGCGGCATTTGTAATCAAAATCCTTTCCACACCAATCATCTTCAACGTGTGAATAACCAACTTAATATCAGAAGGATTCCAACCTTCGTATATATGGAACCTTCCGTTCAACACAACAACCTCTCTTCCAAAGAGCTCTCCGAAAACCAACTTTCCCTCATGTCCCGGTGCGGTAGAATACGGAAAATTTGGAATGTCTTTGTAAGCTATTGAGCGAGCGTTGTTCACTTTGTCTGCCAAAAATCCCAATCCTGAGCCAAGTATTAAAGCAATCTTTGGCTTGTTATTGATATTTGACGTAATGTATTCACAAGCCTCTTTTACTCTCGTATCCACTTTTATCCCTCCTGATTTCTTCATTTACACTTTAACATACTTAGTTTAAAATATTACAAGTGAACTTGAACTATCCTCGTCCTAATTCGGTTTTCAAACAATTATATCATAATTTCCATTCATATAAAACACCGAAAAGGGGGATTTTATGGATTACCCAAGGCTTATTATAGACACCTCCGTATTAAAGAACAACGTTCAGAAGCTATCAGAAATATGTCATTCTAACGGTATTGAACTTGTTGGCGTGACAAAACTCACGCTCGGGAATCCTCAAATAGGTAAAATCATGCGCTTGAATGGTGTCGACAAAATTGGGGAATCTCGTCTCAAGAACATCGTAAACCTGTACAAAAATGGAGTTCCTGGTCCATACCAACTGTTGAGAATACCTATGCCATCGGAAATTCCGTTTGCTGTAGGAATTGTAGATGAATTCTTAGTGTCGATGCCAGAGACTGCATACCTCATAGACAGACACGCTCAAGAAATAGACAGAAATGTCAGTCTGATATACATGATCGATGTCGGCGATTTAAGAGAGGGTGTTTGGTTTGAAAAGGCTAAAGAGGAAATAATCGAAGTAGCAAATAATCTCAGATTCGTTCATCTTCGTGGCATCGGCACTAACGTAGGTTGTTACGGTGGAGTCTTGCCCACCGAAGAAAACATGAGTATGCTACTGAGAATAAAAGATGAACTCGAGAAAGAACTCGGTCGCCAATTAATTGTTAGTGGTGGCAGTACAGTGACGTTGAAATTGCTCGAGGATAGAAAATTGCCAAAAGGCATAAACCAATTCAGGGTTGGAGAAGGCATAATACTCGGAACCGATGCTACTGGTGATAGGGATATACCATACCTAAGACAAGATACCGTGATATTAGAGGCAGAAGTTATCGAGGTGGATTACAAGCCATCAGTCCCAGTAGGAGAAATAGGAAAAGACGCGTTTGGAAGAACGCCACACTTTGAAGATAGAGGATACAGAAAAAGAGTAATACTTGCTGTCGGCGAACAAGATGTTAAACCAGATGGATTAAAACCTCTTGAAGATGGGCTTCAAATACTCCACGCTTCAAGCGACCACCTTATAGTTGACACAACCGAGAGCAATAGAGAATTCAAAGTAGGGGACATAGTAAGGTTTAGAATGAGTTATGGCTGCGCACTAAGAGCGTTTACAAGTCCATACGTTGAGAAAGTTTTCATTTAAGAAATCATCATTTTCTTAGGTTAATAATATTCTCTTTGTACAAATTTCTGTTCTTCTCGCTCTTTTCTACATAAACACTTTCCCCAGTGAACGGATCGAAACCAGTATAATACATGGTCGTGCTGAGCGTTCCTGGGGTTGGTGTAAATATCTGAACTTGCTGTGGTATGTAACCCAGGTTTCTCTTGATAAACTCGCGAAGGTATTTATTTTCTTCTGGTCCTTCACCGGGATGTGCGACGATGAAATAGCCTATCACATACTTTTTTTGTCCTTTTCGTCTTGCATCATCTTCAAAGCGTTTTTTGAAATCCAAGAACAGTTCTGCTGAAGGTTTGTGCATGAATTTTAATACCTTTGGATGTGCATGCTCTGGTGCTAGTTTTAGCTGACCTGAAGTGAATTCCACAAGCTCATTTATTATGTAATCAGCCTTTGAAGATGCAAGTATCAAATCGTGTCTCAAACCCGAACCTATGAAGACGTGTTTTACACCCGGCACCGATTTGACTGACTTGAGCAGCGATATGAACGCATCCGCACTATCGAATTGTTCGCCAGAAATAGACAGTTTACAAACGCTTGGATGCAGACAACCTTTTTCACACTGACCTTTTGAATTCCTGACTTGGCAAGATAACCCATACATATTTGCTGTGGGACCACCAACATCAACAATCGTGCCCCGAAAATCAGGCAGTCTTGTGAGTATTTTAGCTTCCTCGATTATGGAATCAACAGACCTTGATACAACATGGGTCGACTGGTGATTCGTGATTGCACAGAACGAGCAATTACCAAAACAACCTCTAACCGCTGTTATTGAAAATTTCACCGTTTCTATAGCCTTTACTTCGCCTTTGGAAAGGTAAAATGGATGCACGTGCCTTGTATAAGGGAGTAAATACAGCTCATCGAGTTCTTCCTGTGTTAATGGCAAAGCAGGCGGATATTGGATTACGTACCTGTTATCCTGCTTTTGTACTAAAACGTAATTTTTGTATGGATCTGTGAAGAACACTGCTTTCTTATAAGCTTCACCGTAGAGTTTCTTATCAACCGAAACCTCTTCGAACGTAGGCAAGAAAATTGCGTTTTGTATATTCTGCGGTATTGAACTTTTCCAAACCATCGTGCCGCGTATGTTATCGAGGTCTTTTCCGTTCTCCAGACGCTTTGCGATTTCGAGTATTGCGCGTTCCCCCATGCCGTACACAAGAATATCAGCTTTTGAATCGATTAATATCGATTTCCTAACCTTATCACTCCACCAATCATAATGTGCGAATCTACGTAAGCTTGCCTCTATACCACCGATAACAACTTTGACATCTTTGAAAACCTGTTTTATCCAGTTCACATACTGTATTACAGCTCTATCAGGTCTTTTGTTATTGACACCGCCTGGTGTATAATCATCGCTCTTTCTCTTTTTCCTTGATGCGGTATAATTAGCCACCATGGAATCGACATTACCCGAAGTGACACCAAAGAACAGATTAGGCTTTCCAAGTCGCTCTATATCTTGAGGATTCTCAGGTTGTGCGATGATTCCAACCTTATAGCCGTGAGATTCGAGATACCTCCCAAGTAATGCAGCGCCAAAAGACGGGTGATCCACGTAGGCATCACCCGTCACTAAGATGATATCTAAGTTTTTTATTCTTAACTCTTCAGGTGTTGTTGGCAGAAAACTGCCGAGACTATATGTTTTCGTACCTCTTCCTCTCCCATTCAGAAACGTTTGTTGAATATTCCCACCATTCTCTTTCTTTTAATGTCAGGAACTTCTCCCACACATGCTCTCCCAATACTTCCCTTACTAACTTGCTCTTTTCTGCTTCGATCAGTGCCTCTTTAAGATTTGCTGGAAGTTTGTTGATACCTCTTTTTTGCTTTTCCGCTTCTGTCATCTTGTATATATTCTCCTCAACTGCCATAGGTGCCTCTATTTTATTCTCTATACCGTTTAATCCTGCTGCTAAAATAACTGCGAATGCGAGATAAGGGTTACATGACGGATCCGGTGCACGGTACTCGAGCCTTGTAGCCTTTCCCCTTGCCTTAGGAATCCTTATTAAAGCGGTTCTGTTACCTTTACTCCATGCTATGTTTACAGGTGCCTCGTATCCAGGAACCAATCTCTTGTAGCTGTTAACAGTTGGATTTGTGACAGCGGTTATCTCACGTGCGTGTGCAATTAATCCACCAATAAAGTACTTCATAGTTTGAGAAATACCATCAGGCGCAGTCTCATCGTAAAAAGCGTTCTTCCCATCGAGTGTGAAAAGACTCATATGAACGTGCATACCGCTTCCATTTACGCCAAAGAATGGTTTAGGCATGAAGGTTGCATAAAGATTATTCCTAATTGCAAGTGTCTTGATAACAAGTTTAACGGTTTGGACATTATCAGCAGCAACAATAGGCTCTGCGTATCTGAAATCAACTTCGTGCTGAGATGGAGCAACCTCGTGGTGAGTTGTTTCGACATCAATTCCCATCTCTTCAAGGTGCACTGAGACTTCCGTTCTTATGTCCTCGGCTATATCTACCGGTAACAAATCGAAGTAGCTTCCATTATCGAGAAATTCGAAAACCGGTCTTCCATTCGCTCTTGGAAGGATAAAGAACTCCACCTCTGGACCTGCGTATGGAATGAACCCCATCTTCCTCGCTTTCTCTTCCACAAGTCTCAATCTGTATCTCGGGTCACCCTCGAACGGTGTTTCAGGATTGTTGTACACATCGCAGATAATCCTTGCACTCCTTCGTCCGTCGAATGTCCACGGCAGCATTGCAACGGTTCTCAAGTCTGGTTTAAGATACATATCTGATTCGTGTAGCCTTGCAAAACCCTCAACTGATGAGCCATCGAACATAATACCTGAAGACAATGCACTGTCAATCTCATCGGCAGGTATTTCAACGTTCTTCATCGTCCCGTTGATATCCGTGAACTGTAACCTAATAAATCCTACCTTGTTCTTTTCAATAAATTCGTACAACTTCTCCTTACTCATCTCCATACTCTTCCCCCCACTTCGTATAAATTGACTTACACTTGTGAAACTTTAAAACACCTTCTGTAATTAGCAACAGGACACAATAACGCTCATGCAAAAGTATACTGTTATTTTAGCACTATAACTTCCCGTGGTCAACAATACTTTTTATTAGAATGGATTTGAGAAAAAATTCTCAAAAATTATTGACATCATTACACTCTTAATGTATCATATTATTGAGATTGATTCTCAATTTCTTTAATGATAATTGAAAGTGGGGGTGAATTATGAGATTATCAGAAGTACCTGTTGGTGCAGAAGCGATTGTTGAAAAGGTTGGTGAATCTGAAATTTCTCCAAGACTGAGAGCTATAGGTATCTTGCCTGGAGTGAGCATAACAGTTATCAGGAGTGCACCGATGGGTGACCCACGCATGTACAAAGTGTTCAACAAGATAATAACACTTAGGCAATCAGAAGCTGAGCTGATTGAGGTGAAGCTCCAGCAGGAGAGCTCTTTACCACTTTCATACGTTGCCCCCGGAGAATACATCGTCAAAGAACTGAGAGCCGGGATTATGGCAAGAAGATTCTTTGAAAAATGTGGTATAGTTGAAAATTCAAAGCTCTTGTTACTACCAGACAGAAGGGTGAAGACACCTACTGGTCTTTATGACATAGGACTTGGGAAACTCTCAAAGATCTATGTTGTACCAGTCAAAGATTACAAGATGACAGAATCTCTACAGGTTGAAAAACGTCAGGAGTGTGGTAAGTAATGGTCATAACAGTAGGACTACTCGGAAATCCAAACGTAGGAAAAACAAGCCTTTTCAACAGGTTGGTTGGCGCGAGGCAGTACGTCGCCAACTGGCCCGGTGTTACGGTATCGAGGATAGAAGGTGCCACAACGTATGAAGGCTACACTCTTCATTTTGTTGATTTGCCTGGCGTATACACACTGACAGCCACGTCGATAGATGAAAAAGTGACGAGAGATTATCTGCTCTTTTCTCCGCCAAATGTGACGGTAGTAATAATCGATAGTATGAGCCCTGAACAGGGATTGTTTTTACTCCTCGAAGCATTAGAATTGGAACTCAACGTCGTTGCGGTGTTTAATGCGATTGACGAGGCAAGAAAGGGCGGATACAAAATAGATAAAGCCGTACTCGAGACATTTCTGCGAGTGCCCGTTATCCTTACGTCAGCTCACACCGGGGAAGGTATTGATGAACTTAAACAGAAGATCGTATCTGCGTTTAAAAAACCCACAAGACCTTTATTAATAGACTACGGAAAAGAGGTCGAAGAAAGGATCTCTGAAGTAGAAAAGTGCGTGATGGAAGGTTTCAATAAAAGATTCACTGCCATAAAAGTTATCGAAGGGGACAAGTTCGTATCTGAGTTTTTGAGCAAAGATTGTCAAAAACAGGGCCAGTCTGAAGAACTTCAGAGTTCAAATATGAATAGCAATCCTGAAAAGTCAGATGACTCACTTGCTACAAAAATACCTTCGATCAAGTACGAGTACATAAACGACGTCTTGCAAAAGGCTTTCCAGAAAACCGACAGCGCATTAACGGTTACTGAGGCTCTGGATCACGTACTGACTCATAGATTCATTGGTATCCCGATATTCCTCGCGCTTATGTACCTTGCATTTAATTTTACCTTCAAAGTCTCCGAACCCCTTGTCGGACTTCTTGAATTCTTATTCGGAAAACTTTCAGAAATGATTGGCTCGGAAACGATGCTTTCGTCGCTTATTTCTCAAGGCATAATAAATGGCGTAGGAAGTGTTCTCGCGTTTGTCCCGAGTATCTTCGCACTCTTCTTCGCACTTGGAATAATGGAGGAGAGTGGGTATCTACCAAGGATCGCATTTTTGATGGACAGAATTATGTATTCGCTGAGGCTCACGGGCCGTTCGTTCATGACTCTCTTACTTGGTTTTGGTTGTAACGTTAGTACAGTTATGGCAGCTCGCGGGCTTTCTGACGAAAGAGAAAGAGTTACAACAATTTTAGTTTCGCCATTCATCAGTTGCAGTGCGCGAATTCCCGTATACCTTTTAATCATAAGCGTCGCGTTCCCGAACCATAAAGCTGAGGCATTCTTTGCTATATACGTACTGAGCCTCGTTTTGACAGCTCTCTCGTCAAGAATCATAAACAAGGTTGTACTAAAAGGACAAAACGTTCCGCTTGTCATGGAGTTGCCAAGGTACAGATTTCCAAAGATTTCGAACGTTGCTACGTACATGTGGAACAGAGGAAGGCACTTCTTGGAGAAAGCAGGAACGATAATATTCGTATCAAGTGTTGTAATTTGGGCACTTAGTTACTTCCCTGATCCAGCAAACATAGAAAACAGCTACGTTTCGATGCTTGGTAAGTTTTTGCAACCTATATTCGCACCTCTTAACTACACTTGGCAAATAGTTTCAGCGCTCATATTTGGCGGTGTTGCTAAAGAAGTCATTGTATCTTCTCTGTCTCAGTTTTACGAGAATGCGTCTAATATTCACTTAAATCCGGTCGTTGCTGCTTCGTTAATGGTATTCGTCCTCGGATACATGCCGTGCTTTGCAACACTGGCTGCAATAAAAGGTGAAACGAACAGCTGGAAATATACAGCGTTTGCAGTGATATATAGCCTAAGCATATCTTACATCTTAGCTTTCATCACATACACGATCGGAAGGGTGATCATATGAGAAGCCTGAACAGGATGTTGTTAACGATGCTTGTGTTATCACTCATCACCTTCATATCGTATCTTCTTAGTGACGAGATAATATTCTCACTCGTTATACTCAGCTTTTCAATGGTCTTTTTCTTCGGATTTCGCGAGTATGGCACGGCGAATTACTCATTCAGAGTCGCACATCTTTACGTAGGGAGCATTTTGTTTTCAATCGCCGCAGGTTATGTTCTGCTCGCGTACTTGATATCTTTTTCGAATCTGATAATAGGCGATGAAGTATACAAGCTCAGCCTTGCCGACGCTATACTTTTCATCACAGGCATATACAGCGTGATAAACGTCATATACATAAAAAAGACAGCTTTAAGAACAGACGTTGGGATACAGAAGAACGAAAAGGGCAGTTGCTGTAGCTAAAAGGGTGTAGTATAATACGAAATAAGAATAACCTCCCTTTACACACTCAAGGGAAGACCGGTGAAAATCCGGCACGGGGCCGCCACCGTAAGTGGGGACGAAACCTGCAAAGTGCCACTGGCTAATTCTTAAAAGGCTGGGAAGGCGCAGGGAGTAGGATGATCCACAAGTCGGGAGACCTGATGTGTAGAGGAAGGTATGCCATCCACCACGACGCCTGGGGATGGCAACAAATTTTTGCAAAGAGGGAGGGTTTTGCTATGTTTAGGTCTGGAACACTGAGAAGGTTTTTAGCACTTTTTGTACTCTTAAGCACTGTCTTATCCTTAGCGATAGCAGTCGTAGACGATGCTGGACGTATCGTTAACATCCCGATGCCACCAAGAAGGGTAGTATCCGCAGCACCGAGCGCAACAAGATACTTGCAGGCCCTTGGACTTGAAAACAGAATAGTTGGAGTCACAGCATGGGATAATTACAGAAAGGCTGAAAACATCGGAAACATGGTACCACTGAACATTGAAAAGATTTACTCGCTAAAACCAGATATTGTGTTCACATTTGGCGGATTCCAATTTCCAGAAGTTGAGAAACTTGAGAAAGCAAATCTTACTGCATACGTTCTCAATGCAAACACATTGACTGATATCATAAAGGCCGTTGGACAACTCGGCGCAGTTTTTAACATTAAGGCTAAAGCTGACAAAATATCACAAGAGTTAAGAGACAAGATGGCTGAAATGGGACAAAAGACATCAAAAATACCATTAGAAAACAGGCCAACTGTATTCTTCACGATAACAATTCCAGATGAAAAAGCCAAAGAGCTCTGGACCGCTGGTACTGGTTCATATGTGAACGAGCTCATCGTTATCGCTGGTGGAAGGAACATAGCGGCTCCTTATTCAGGAAACAACGGCTGGCTTTCAGTCAGCTGGGAATGGCTTGTTAAACAAGATCCTGATGTTATTGTCATTGGCGGTTATGGAGATCCAAAAGAAATTGAAAAAACAGTGAAGAACCATTCAATAATGAAAAACCTGAAAGCAGTTAAGAATGGAAAGGTCTTTGTAATTGACGGAGACGAAATTAGTCAGGCAGCACCTCATGTTTTTAAATACTTGGATATATTCTACAACTTCTTCTACGGAGGAAAATAATATTGACTAAGTTAAGGGTTCTCTTAATCAAGACAGGGAGATATCTTCTCCCTGTCCTTTTCTTATTTGTTTTTCTCATCAATATCTCTTTTGGGACGGTATATGTTAGCCCAATCAAAGCCATAAAATTAATAAACTCAGACTCTCCAGAAAGCTACATGCTCTGGCACTTAAGACTTCCGAGGGTCTTAATGGCAACGCTCACAGGTTCAGCACTGGCACTTGTAGGTAACATATTTCAAGCGATAATGAAAAACCCACTTGTTGACCCATATCTTATCGGAACGTCTGCTGGTGCAAGTTTCGGTGCTCTTTTAGGCATATACTTCATTGTCAACTCTATCGCTCACGTGAGTATACCAACAATGAGTTTCATATTCGCAGTAGTAGCATCTATGCTGGCTATAGCACTTGCGAGAAAGGGCAACATAGTCCCTACCGTACATTTAGTCCTAAGCGGTGTACTCGTGAGCACTATGTTCTCGGCAGGGAGCATGCTCCTTTTGAATATAGCGAATAGATCACTCGTAACAGGCCACGTCTGGCTTTTTGGTTCTTTTTCCGGAATCACATTTACTGATATTGTGCTACCAGCAATTTCTTTAACAACTCTTGCCGTACTATCGATGATGATGAGCAGACAGCTCGATGCAATGGTACTTGGCGAGAAAGAAGCGAAGAGTTTGGGAGTCAATGTTGAGCTTCTAAAATGGCTCTTTTACTTGCTTGGTGCGTTCGTTACCGCAGCTTTCGTTTCAAAAACAGGAATTATAGGATTTGTTGGATTGATAGTCCCGCACATGGCACGAACGTTAGCTGGTCCGAAACACAGGAACAACATCGTTGCTACCATTCTCTTAGGTGGCATGCTCATGTCAATCTGCGATACATTAGCCCGTACATTGCTCAACCCCGTTGAAATCCCTGTTGGAATAATCACCTCCCTCATAGGTGCACCGTTCATGTTCGTTCTGCTCAAATTGAAGAACGGCAATAAGAATTTCTGAGCGTTCTTCAAGAGTCTTTCACACCTGCTTTTTTCCAAATGCGTGGTATAATGATTTTGAACATACAAATAGAGAGGTGACAAACATGAGCACCAAAAGAAGTACTATCTTGCTAACTATTTTAATCGTACTTGTAGTTATTTATTTTGGTACGGGGGTCTATCAAGTTGGTCCTTCAGAAGTTGCTTTAATCAAGACCTTTGGAAAGTACTCACATACCACAGGACCTGGTATACACGCACACGCACCTTATCCATTCCAGTCGCACGTCATAGTCGACGTTCAGACTGTGAGGAAACAGGAAATTGGATTCAGAACGGTGAGACCAGGTCAATATGCCAGCGAAGAGGAAGAAGCCCTGGCTCTAACAGAAGATGGAAATATTGTCTCAGTTGAGGCAGTAGTTCAGTTCCGAGTAAGTGATCCTATCAAATTCGCATTCAAGGTTGATAATCCTGAAGCGCTTGTCAAATTCTCTACAGAATCCGCGTTAAGAGAGCGCATCGCAAGAAGGACCGTTGATGAAATATTGACTGCTGAAAGGGATACAGTCTCTTCGGAGGTCCGAGAAATAGTCCAAAAACTTCTCGACAGTTATGACGTAGGAATCTATGTGATTAATGTACTGCTCCAGGAAGTTGTTCCGCCTGCTCCAGTGATTTCTGCTTTCGATGATGTAAACAACGCCAAGCAAGATAAGGAAAGATACATCAACGAAGCTTTAAAATACGCAAACAACCTCATTCCTAAGGTCGAAGGTGAGGCTAAGAAGATAATCCTTGAAGCGGAAGCATATGCACAAGAGAAGATTCTCCAAGCCACCGGTGAAACACAAAGATTCTTGAGCATCCTCAACGAGTACAAGAAAGCTCCAAAAATCACAGAAACAAGGCTCAGAATAGAAACACTCGAACAGGTATTGCCAAAAGCGAGAACTATAATAACATTGGATGATTCTCAAAAAATCACGTTCCTCAATCTCGACAACCTGTTAGGTGGTGGTTCAAAATGAAAAGGATTACGACAATAATTTCTGTAAGCATTTTCGCAGTAGTGATATTAATTCTGGCAGCTTTATCGCTGTTCATCGTAGATCAAACTCAATATGCCATAGTGTTGCGATTTGGAGAGATAAGACGCGTTATTTCCGAACCAGGCATATACTTTCGTTCTCCATTCATCGACAACGTCGTTAGGCTGAGTAAAAGATACTACATCTACGATATTCCTGTTGAAAAGATAATATCGCTCGATAAGAAAACAATGCTTGTAGATTCATATGCGATATGGAAGATCTCAGACCCCAAGAAATTCATCGAATCGGTCAAAACACCAAACTTAGCACTATCAAGAATAGACGATGTTATCTACTCTGGCCTGAGGAACATACTCGCGAAGCTCAATTTCGACGATATAGTGACGGGCGAAAGGCAGTACTTGTCGGCTATAACTAATTTTGCCCGAAAGAACCTCTCCGAATTTGGCATTGAAGTATTGGACGTGCGAATTAAACACACAGACCTTCCAAAAGAAAACCAGCAAGCGGTTTTTGAGAGAATGAAGTCGGAAAGGCAGAGCATAGCCGAACTTATCAGAGCAGAAGGACAAAAAGAAGCTCAGAGGATTAGGGCGGAAGCCGAGAAGCAGGCAACAATAATTAAGGCACAAGCAATAAGCGAAGCAGAAAAGATAAAAGGAACAGGTGAAGCCAGTGCAACACAAATCTATGCTGAGTCATTCGCACGAGATAGTGAATTCTACCAACTGTTGAGAACCTTGGAGAGCTATAAGAAGATAATTCCAGGAAGTGTAGTAATAGTAGGACAAGATCTAAGAATACTTGAGGAGATGCAGTAATGTGCAAAACGAATTTTAAAATCTCACACAATATACTATGTGATTTTTTTAATTTGACATTCTGACCTTTTGAGGTAGAATTTTATTAACTTAATATTTCGCACATAAGGGGGTACAAATACTATATGTCCGGGTTAGCAATACGTGCTGCTGGTCTTGTAAAAAAGTTCGGGGATTTCACCGCTGTAGATGGTGTAAATCTTCAGGTCAAACATGGCGAGATATTTGGTTTCCTTGGTCCTAATGGTGCAGGTAAGACAACTACTATAAAGATGCTCACTGGAACACTCAAGCCAACAAGTGGTAAAGTGGAAATACTTGGACTTGATATGAAGGATTATGATGTTGAGATAAAGCGGAGAATCGGTATTGTGCCAGATGAACCGAAGATTTACGAACATCTCAAAGGATACGAGTTCCTTGATTTCATAATTGCGATATATCGATTAGACAAAAAGCAGCTCGAAGAAAGGATAGATGAGCTATGCGGTGCGTTCGGGGTAGATTATCTTTCAAAACTTGTCGGCGAAATGTCGCACGGTATGAAGCAAAAACTCATGCTCATCTCTGTTTTGATGAGAAAACCAGAAGTGCTGTTTTTAGATGAACCAACTGTAGGTCTTGACGCAAAGAGTGCTCGAATACTTAAAGAACTGCTTAGAAAATACGCGAGTGAAGGAATGACAATCTTCATGACAACACACATACTTGAAATAGCCGAAAAGATGTGCGATAGAGTTGCGATAATAAACAAAGGGCAAGTAATCGCCGAAAGTTCTGTCGCGGAACTGAAAGAGAGCTACGGCAAGTCATTGGAAGATATCTTCCTATCGCTCACCGCCACTGACGATATACAAGAAATTGTTGAAAACCTCTGATTTCGTAGCGAGCGAAGGTGAAACATATGCGAGAATTGAGTATATTGTTCAGATACGTTGGACTTAACCTTATGCAGCAAAATGCACAACGAAAATCAAAAAGAAAGGAATCTAACACGTCAAGAAGCCAAGGGTCAAGATATATCATTCTCCTTCTATTTTCCACTCTTCCAATGGCTATATTTATTTATTTATCAAATTATCAGATTTACAAAGCACTATCAGCATTTCCTGATGTTGCTAAGGCTTTCTATTTTCTAACGATATCGATGTTCTCGCTCTTCTACGTCGTAGGGTTTGTTGGAACAGGGATGTACGCATTCTCGAGAAACGAAGATGTGGAATTCCTCCTCACTTTACCGATAAGAAGGAACGTAATCACTCTGTACTATTTACTTGTCACTCTTTCTAGTCAAGCCTTCACGCTTGGTTTTTTTGTAGCGTCAGCCCTGGCATATGGTATCGCAGTTAAACAGAATGTCTTGGCTTTCATACTCCAAACGTTGCTCCATTTAATATTTCTCTCAAGTGTCTCTGCCCTATTTGCAGTTCTCTTTGGTGGGGTAACATCGAAGAGGTATCTCAGAATACTTAACACGGTGATGATACTGTTGCTCGTATTCATATACCTTGTTTTTGTGAGTTTGCAAGACGTGGACTTTTCAACTTTAGGTGAGAACCAGAATATAGTAAAATTACTATCTTTTGCAAATTCCAAATACAACGTCCTAACATGGTCATATTCTGAAAACGTCTCAATCGTACTCGCAGTTGGCATTCTTTCTGTAGGCTCTCTATTCCTATTTTGGAAGTTGGCAGGAAAGGTCGGATTTGAGAATATACGCAAAAAGAGTAAAGAGAAAAAAGAATATTTCAAAAAGAGCTCTTACTCTTCCAGAATGGGCGGTGTACTTTGGAAAGATACTAAATTACTTGTCAGAAATGAGCAGTTCATCTTCTTGATTCTCTACCCTGCAATCTTTTCACTTTTCATGTTCTTCACATCGAGCTCTTCAATAAGTGCGCTCACGCCATACATCGTAATAGCTGTGCTTTATTGTGCAATAGAAGCAGGTATACTGACATCGAACGAAATCCAATACAAATCTGTAGTCAAGGCATTCCCAATTAGGCCTAAGAACCTCATATTGCCAAAGCTCATCATACCTGTATTCATTAACATCTCGGTGTTTGTAGCTATCACTATCATCGCATCGATAATCAGAAAATTCTCAGTTCAATCTCTGATTTACGTAGCCATATCTGTGCTTTTATTCATGCTCAGTGCATTGATAGGTTCTTACTACAGTATCAAAAGTCCAGGTAAGGCGAAGAACCAGCCGTTCTCGGTTGGTGCGACGTTCCTAATAGAAGGAATAACCCTCGGCCTTGCGTTTGGCATCATCTTCCCGCTGAACTTAATCATAATGAGGGCTAAACTTGAAGGAATTAAGATGGTTTTAAATTGGCTACTCTTAACTGGCTCAGGAATTGCATTGGCAGTCTTGTTTGCTGTGTACTATAAGAAACTCAAAAATATACTTCTAAGCGAAGAGTGAGTGTAAATTTAAAAATAAAAAGCCCAGCGATATGTGCGCTGGGCTTTAATTTTTGCATTTTTTATTTCTTGATTGTCAGATGGAGTTCCGTGTATGCAGTATCATCCCCATGCTCAAACGTCGTCGATGTCGCCTCATTAACTGTGAAAGTGACATCTGTTCCTTCGTAAGTAAAATCAATATACCAAACAACAGCCGTATAAGTGCCTTTTTCATGCTTTCCGAGGTAGAACTTTCCTTCATTTCTTAAAGGAATCATCTTCAGCACAACAGGTGTTGCCGATGTGTCGGTTCCTTCATACAATCCTATCAACAAAGGCTCCGTTGGGGTTGAGTCGTTAATTTTCACATCCCCATAGATTGCCCACAACTGTTTCAATGCACCTCTCCACCTGTAAGCAATCCTTGGGACAAGCATATAATCTCCGCCCTTTGTTTTTACAATGCTCCTTGTCCAGTCAATGCTGAGGACGATTTGAGACTCATCGTTGACAACTTGCCAGTTCAAGTTCTTAAGAACTATTCTTTTGCTCCCGGCTGGAATTTCAACTGGATAGTCTGTACCATTAACAGTAACCGTAGCCTCGGTTATCTCAAATCCAAGAGCCAATATCACAGACCCCTTAGGCACGTCAAATGTTAACCAGCTCAGCTCAGTAGCGTCAAGCGTTGTAAGGTCAACAACTTTGTCCACAGCCGTAGGTGTAGCCCACTTGTTCTCACCTGGGTTTGTTGAGTATCTATACGAGAACTTGGAGACTTTCACGTAAAGGTGCTCGATGTTCTTAACCCATGGTGCTTCTTGCCTTGACTGGGTACCAAGGATTTCCACTCCGCTGAATTTTTGAGGTTTGACTGTATCTCCACTTTCCTCAATACCAGATGATAAGACGACAGAAACTTTCGATGTTCTTGGTTCAAGAAGACTCAAAGGATTGCAACTGAAAAGCACAAGCATGGTTAATACTATACCAAAAACAAAAATCATCTTTTTCATCCGTTCCACCTCCTATTATTAAGGATGTCACGAATATTATACTACAACCATAAACTTAAAGAAACCTTAGAAAAAAGCAAAATGATATTCTAAGGATTTTCTAAGAATTTGGGTGTAGAATATAATTGCGATTCTGAATGGAGGTGATAAATATGATGCGTTGGTGGTATGGATTTCCCGCTTTTGGTGCAGGTTGCGCTGGTGGATGGTTCGGAGCACTTTGGTGGCTAAGACCAGTAATTTCTTTCGGACTCTTTATATTGGCAGTGTATATAATCTACAGGTTGTTCTTCGCTAAGGGAGTGTTTTTGAGACATAAGCCAGAAGCAATCCAAATCTTAGACGAAAGGTTCGCAAGAGGAGAAATCACAGAAGAAGATTACAGGAAAATGAAGTCGCTTCTGGAAGAAAACGAACGCAGATAAAAGATAATACTGAGAAACGATAAAGAACTACCCCAGTACCCCCTACTTTCCCCTCCCAGTGGAAAGAAGAAATGCCCCCGGCACACAAGCATGGGGGCGTTTTTGTATTCAAAACTCTATTATTAACACTCCGCCCTTTTAAAACCAATCAATTCGAGTCCCTTTTGCACATATTTGTTCTTCATAACTATATCCCAAATCATTCCTGTTTTGTAATTTTCAATCATCAGGACTTCTATACCTTTGTCAATACCTATATACATCTTAGAAACCCAATCTTTGTCGAGATTGTATGCGTCTTTAAAACCATACTCTCCCCAGAGCTCAGGAACGTTCTCATAGTAATATCTTACAGTTTCTTCCACGATTTCTGGGGTGAAAACTATTGAGCCTATCGCCCCGCAGGGAGGAACGGTCCCATCTGTTCTGTGTTGTGTGTTGTTATTTGCAGATGGTGGTGCACCAAAATCTCCCCTGTAACCTTGCGGTGAATCGCAGGCTGTCAAGCCCCATGACTTTTCATGCAAGGTTTTGTAATGATCGTGCATATCTTTACAGAACTCCCAGTTGGCGAGCGTGGCCCTCACCGAATTTTCAAACCAATTTATACCGTCTTTGTCAACAATGTTTCTGAAGTCGATCCACGCATGCGAGAATTGATAAGTGAAAAGAGAGCCTGTGTAAGTGTATATTAATTCGTAATCTTTGTATTTACCAACTTTTCTTTCAAAAGAGTAGTACAGTGACGAGTCAATTGGATGAGTTGGTGAAGCCGCTCCAAGTATGTACATAATCAATTGTTCGGCGTATCCGTCCCAGCTGCCGAAAAATCCCCTCTCGTAAGTGTAGCCCATATAATACTGGTTCTTACCCTTATCAACGTACCATGGAAAATCTACACGCGCGTATATGTCCTCAAAAATACTGTAAACATTTCCTCCGAAATATTCTCCAACCGTTAAAGCTCCCATCAAAAATAGTGCGGTATCGATGACGGATATTTCCGATTTCCATGCCCTCTTACCATCTTTCATGTTTACGAAATGTATAAAGAAGCCATTCTTCTGCTCAACGTTATCTCTAAAAGTCTCGAGAGTCTTTAAAGCCCTTATGTAACCATCGTTTCTTGAAACCCAACCACGTTCAACTGCAATCGGTATGGCACTCAAACCAAATCCAACTGACGCGATACTTGAGACAGATCTTTCTAAGATGTTATCTAATATCAGTCCGTAACCTTCATCTGTCTGAGATACTTCGTTCCAAAAAAAGTTAAACGATAATCTCTGCTCTAACTCAAGGATTTCGTTTGGTTTCATTGCCGAAATGTCCTCCCATTCCTTCAATTTTTCTTATAAACAAATCCCAAATTTTTCAGACCATCTTTAACATATTGAATATCCATAAAAACCTTCCAGACAATTTCGTCTTTGTAATTCGCAATCATCAGCAAAGTGATACCTTTGTCTATCCCTATATAGTCCGTTGCATACCAGTTCAAATCCAAGTTAAACGAATCTTTGAGTCCATACTTTCCAATGAGGCTCGGCAATTTGTAATAGTTCCCTACAGCCCACATAGTTTCTTTTGGGGTAAAAACAATCGATCCGAGTGCTCCAGCAGGTGCTAACGTTCCGTCTATTTGATGCACTGTGCTGTTATTCCCGGACGGTGGAGTTCCAAGAAGGCCGTTGTATCCCTTTGGCGTGTCGCACGCTGTGACACCCCAACCAATTGTAAAACTTTTGTACTTTTGTGAATTATCTATACAATAATTGTAATTTGCAAAGCTCGCTCCAACAGAATTTTCGTACCAATTCACTCCAAGTTTATCATACCAATTTCTAAAATCTATCCACGCGTGGGAATACTGATATGTGAAAAGTGAACCGAACCAAGAGTGTATGAACTTTTCGCCCTTGTAGCTACCGTAATTTCTCTTAAATGAGTAATAAACGACTGGGTCTATTCGGTACTTCTCATTCGGAGTTCCAGCTCCGAGAATGTAGAGCATGAGCTGTTCTGCATAAAAATCCCAGTATCCTTCAAATCCCTTTTCCGGATAATACGCCATGTAGAAATAGTTCTTCGTAGGATGAACCATCTTGTTCCAGTTTATGCGTTCATAAAGCTGTCTTGCCTTATCCCAAGCTTGTCCTCCAAAATACTTCCCGGCGGTAAGCACACCGCACATCAATATTGCTGTATCTATCGTTGATACTTCACTGTTCCAAGCACGTTTTCCTGTGTTGATGTCCAAAAAGTGGTAGAAAAACCCATTGAAATGATCAAGTTTAAGTAGAGTTTCCAAAGTTCCAAGTGCTTTTTTATATCCATCTTCCTTCGCTATCCACCCTTCCTCCACGCCAATTACAAGCGCTGTCAATCCAAATCCCGTTGAAGCGATGCTCGCAATCGAAGGATTGCCTGGATACCTGTCGCGTACCAGACCGTAACCAGGACTCTTTTCATTCCAGTTCGTTTGCTCAAGGAAGTACATGAAAGAGCCTTTGTACTCCTGCATTAGTACATCAGGCAGAACATTCCGAGCGAACGTTGATAAGCTCAGAATTACTAATAATAAAAATAAAACAAAAATGCTTTTAGTTCTAAAGGCTACCATTTTCTCACCACCTTCAACCAATGGTTAACTTATTATCGATATTTCATTCACCCGTTATTCCCGTTCTGTCTATACTCTCAACAAACCAGTCTTGCGCAAAGAAATAGATCAAGAGCAAAGGTACAATGCTCAAGAGCGTGCCCGCCATGACAACTGCCTCATTTATCGTCCTGCCTGTAGCAATGCCGGGCGTTGCTTGATATATCCTTCTGAACGTATCTTCGAATCTTTGAAGTTGCAGCGGCAGAGTCGTCCACTTTTCGCCCAAGTACAGCGCCGTAATAACCGTATCGTTCCAGTACCACACAAGCGAGAACAAAAACGATATCAGATATGCCGGCACAGCGGAAGGTGCGACGACTTTGTAGAAAACGGTGAAGGTTGATGCACCATCGATTTTGGCTGCCTCCTCAAGCGATTTTGGGAACATGTTGAAGAATTGGTAGAAAATAAGAATGAATATTGCACTCCTGATTCCTTGCGCAAACGTTGCGGGCAAGACCAACGACCATATCGTGCCGAGAAGATTCAAATCCTTAAACATGAGGAACTGAGGAATCATAGTTACTTGTGGCGGTAATATGAAAGTGGCAATAGCTATCGCAAGAAGGATATTCTTTCCTGGAAATTTGAATCTCGAGAATCCGTACCCCACTAACGATGCTGAGAACGTTTGGAGTACAGACGGCACTACTGATACAATTATCGTTTGAATAAGCACGTTTGCATAGTCTAAAACCTTAGCCGCATCTTTGAAATTGCCTGTGTACAATTTGGTAGGAATCCACTTCACTAAGGGGTTAACTAAATCTGAAACATCCATAAAACTGTAAGAGAGCATGTATATAACCGGATATACGAAGACGAATCCGATGAGAAGCAACAGAAAATATGTACTCGCAAGCTGAACTGAATTGACAGCTCTCTTCTTAATCAAGAGCAGTTCGTACTTGTTTGTCTTGCTCATGACACCCTAACCCTCTTTCTGTATATAGACGCTATCAACACAAAGATACCGATAACTATCAAAATTGCGAAGAAGTAGATCCAAGAAAGTGCAGAGGCATAGCCCAACCCTCTTTCCGGTCTGTACATATCTACAAGTATTTTTTGTATTATAGGGCTTGTTGCGAATGTGGATACAGTGACGATAGTGTAGATTATGTTAACAAGCGTAAAAGGTGCGAGAACTGGCATAGTTATCTTCCAAAGCATCTGCCAACTTGACGCTCCGTCAATTTTTGCCGCTTCGTACATGCTCTTGTCAATTTTTTGCAAACCTGCAAGGTAGATGAGAATCTGAACGCCAGAGTACCACAGTATCATTATAAATCCTGAAATGAACATCCCTACCACCCTTGCAAACGCAGGTGGCAGGCTTGCCTGCAAATCTTGTATGAATTGGAAATTAGCCAATCCGGAGAATGTCATCGCACCTTTATCTATAAGTTTACTAAAAACAGGACCGCTCGATATTACAACTGGTAGGAAATAAATCGTTCTGAAAAATCCCCTGCCCTTTATGTTCATGTTCAAAAGCAAGGATGTGACAAGCGCAAAAGATACGATAATCGGTACAAAAACAAGCATCTGCATGAAGTAATCTATAAGAAGCTGTGGATAATTTACGTCCGTCAAAAACGCATCTTTAAAGTTTTTTAATCCGACGAAAAACGTCCTCACACCCTCGGCTGTCACTTTCACCTCGTTGAGGCTGTAATAGAAAGTTCGTATCAGCGGTATTAAAGTAAAAATCAAGAAACCTACGATCCAAGGCGAAACAAAAATTAATCCCTTTATAGCTTCGCGCGTGCTGAGTTTCAATTTCACAGAACCACCTCTTCCTCACTGCTTATTAATTACCGCAAAGGACATAGGTTCTACGGTAATTCCATCTACATTTATAACCTTGTCCGTGTAATTGAAGACTACAACAGTTTCATTTTCATAGGTGACCTTATATACGCCTTTCGAAATCTCCTGCCTGTGCCTTGGAACAGATAAGAAAAATCCAAGCGCTTTGCTGTACAACTCTCGAGCTTCTTTGATCTTCTCGTACCAGTCAGTAAACTTAGTCGATATTAAATCTCTTGATTGCGTTTCAACAAGCTTTTCAGAATTCTCCCAAGTCAGGTAGAACGACGGAAGAACGCCGTATTCTATACATTTCAAAAGCTCGTAATTGTAATCTGAGGACAAATTAAGCGGTTTTGAAAACACAGGACCGAAATGCCTGAGAATATACGGAACAATCGGAAATTCTTCATCCTCAATTTCGTACATGGAATTGGAAAGGGGAGCATCGGATATCATACCTGCAACTTTTGTTACATACCAGTTTGTCCCATATACGATAGCCTTTGACATCTTCGAAAAAGCCTCGCTCAATACCTCGAAGACATCTTGCCGGTTATCGGTGTAAGTGGAGTACATAAGCTTACCAAAGGTTCCAATCGCAAAATTGCTTATACCGTACTCTGAAAACTCCGCCAATTCCTCATCTAAAATTCTTTTCACTGCGTACGGTGAGATTATGTAAGTATTTTCATACTCCATAAGCTGTTCTAATCTATTCTGTGCTATGTAGTTCTTTCGAACGCTTTTAGACTCTTTCGAAACACTGATATATTCAACGTAGAAATAATCTTTTGAAAGGTTATTTGCGTTATTCATAACTTTTTTCTCGAACGGAATATGGATAGGAGAATTAATCGACAAACCGCCCTTCGAATAACCGCGCAAAACAAAAATGTTTTCTTTCGATATTCTGTTCAACATCTCTTTCATCTTCGTTAAATCTTCTTCCGTCGTCATTTCGACCAAAGAGTATCCAAAAGTGGATTTTTTAGCCTCAGACATTAGGATGTCGAACTTAAACATTGGTGCTCTTGATTCTACAGCAGTTTTTTCCTCTACGTACTCTTCAACAAATCGTCTAAGTAAAGAATACTCAAGAGAGTATTCAGACGGCTGACTTATGAAGAAATATCGGACTGAAAAACTTGTCGTATTGATTTCCTCTTGAGGTATAGTTATACCTTCCCCAGCTTTGTTGAGCAACTTCTTGTGCATATCTCTCAAGACTATTCGCGGGGATATCCAGTTAAAAGGTGTAACAATACCTGATCTATACGCATTTATCTCTGCATAAAAGTCGCCTTTTTCGATAACACCCAAAAGCCCTTTCGAATTCTGGCCCTCGTTGTATATAATCCCATAAATTGGCAGAGCGTAGTTCTCGGGTGATTTTACGTTCTTGAAGTACTTGTAAGGGATAACTTCTTGGAACCCGATATCTTCACCATACATCCTCATCTTCAATGGAGCGGTAGCGGTAGTTGTTTTTGAAAGGTCAATCTTTGCCCCGACACCGTCCGCTACTAAGAAACTTCCAGCTACTGTTCCTTTTGACGCTCCAATGTATGGATATACGTAAATTCCCAAAATCTTGTATTCGCTTTCTTTGATATTATTCACGGAAATCCTTAGAGAATCATCTACGAGTTCGTAAATAACATCGAATGAGATCCCGACATTTCCGAATCTTACATGAGCTGTCAGCGATGAATCAGCATAAGAATATTTAGAAACCTCGCCATCTCTTGTCAAATACGCTCTCCTAACATTTTTAGAAGAGTCGTAAAATTCTACGCTGATACTTGAATTGAAGAACAGATTCCAAGTTTGGTTCAGTTCGCTATCTTCATTCGGCATAACGGACTTCCAGATAGCACCATTTCGTTTGTCCTCGACTATGAACGCGAGTGATCTTGGATCGATACCAACACTTAGAATGTTATTTTCGAGTTTCAGCAAATAATCCGGAACATGAAATCTGTAAGGTGCCTCCTCAAAGGTCTTTTGAGTGACCTGAGTAACAACCTCTGGTCCACTCTTAACCAAGAGTGCTATGAGCACTATTGTTAAGAACACCAAAACGCTTTTAAAGGCAATTCTTCTTATCGCAGAATACTTATCTGACTTTAGCACGGAAGATCAACTCCTCGAAGACAGAGGTGAAGAAAGAAATCTCTTCTCTCACTAATATCGAAACTATGGCTATCAAGATAGTTATCAGTATCATCGCGAAGATCGTAAGCAAAATGTTCTTAACTGTCTCACCAAATGAGAAGTTGTGTATCTGCGCTATTACGATGAAGAGTAATATGAGCGACCAACCCCAGATTACTTGCATAGAGAATGTGTAGATGAAAGACTCATTCAGTGTAAGTATGTTTGTGATTAAAGCTATAGGAACTGAGAATAGGATATACGGTAAGAACGATACTATAGTACCGATGAAGATATCCTTGAATCGCCCCTCACCTTCTGATATTTCACTCACGAGGAAGTTTCCAAGAACGAAAAGGAAGAAGAGCCTGTAAGTATCAACAAAGAGATTCAAGAAATCTATCCTCTTAGCTCCAAATCCAAAGAACAAAGGCGAACCTATGAGTCTGATAAGTATATTTTCCAAGTAAAGTATTAGATACAGGATAATCCCGGTTACAAAGGAAATGCTGTTATGTTTTTTCAATTCGTAAACGCCATCGAATGGATTTTTCAAGAATAAAATAGTGTATTTAATTTGCCTCAGTATCCAGTTGTCTTTCAATTTCTTTCTGCGTTCGCCTTTTTGTATTATCCCCTGTCTAATCAAAACCGTTCTTATCAAATCAAACAATGCGATTGCCACTACTAACACGAAAATTGGTCCAACTATTCTTTGAATCCACTGATTGCGTATGTACCAAAATGCGTCGGAATAGCCCTTTGAATCTTGTGCCAATCTGAAATATTCGAACGCTGTTGAATAATTCTCTTTCTTGAACTCTACATTTCCAAGCACCCTGTATGTAAGTGCGAATGCTGAGTTCATCTGTTTTATTTCTCGCCATATCTGTTCGCTTTCCATATACATTCCCTGGTTGTAGTAATGCACGCCTTTTAACACAAGACTGCCAAATTTCGTCGGTCTGAGTACGACAACGCTTCCATCCTCCTTATCCAGAACGAATATCTTTCCATCTTCGGAAACGGTAATGGCGGCTGGTGTTCTGAATAACCCCAACCGGTTCTCGTAGAAACTCTGCCCACCGAAGGCAAAAATTAAATTTCCAAGCAAGTCGTAAGTGTAGATCATCCCATTTGTCGAGAGCGCATAAACATTTCCAAGGTTGTCAAGTGCGATATCAATGAAGTTTACGTCTGATACAGTCAAAGATGGATAGACATTCACACCGGCCACGTTGAATCTCTTAATTGCATCTTCAAATAACCCCTGTGTCACTGTCCAAACCGAATTGACCGAATCTATTGCCAAACTCGTTGGCGAAGGAGGTCTTATCCTCAGCAGCTGGGCTTTTTGAGATTCTGTAAAGACGAGCCTTTGGAGTACCATCCTGAGCGTAACCTTTGGCGTGTTTGCACCAAAAAAGCTTAGGAATCTACCTTCGCTATTGAAAACTGCAAGCCCGTTCGTCACGCCCTGACATACGACGTATATGTTCCCCCTCTTGTCAGCTGCAACTTTTAGAGGTATGAAATCGTTCGACTTTCCGTATATTGGAGACTCGGGTTTTGTAATCGTGAGCAACAATTCCCCATCATTTGAAAACTTGTAGACACTCTGTCCCCAGGAATCTGCAACGTAGACGTTGCCGTTATCGTCTACGTATATCCCCTCAGGGTTCAACAACTGTCCTTCCCCGATGTACGAATAAGTTCTGCTCCCCATATCGAACACTACAACTACAGCATTCTGAGTATCCGCAAGGTAAAGTTTGCCAAATTTCCAGAATATATCAGAAACTGAACTTGTATCGAAAATCAGCTTTTCGAAAGGTTCAAATGCGTCCTGTATGCGAACTATATTGTTACCCACACCGAGTGTGTAGGTATAATACGGCGTATTAGCAAAGAGTGTTAATGTAAAGAGTAATGAAAAGAGAAAACAAAAGATCAAGACAAATCTCATAGCTGACAACTTCATATTCTTGTCTCCTTCGTGATGGGTGATTATTATTTAATACCTGAGTGCGCCATAGTGTTCATTACTTTGCTCTGCGTGAATATGAATATTATCAAATTGGGCAAGAACATTATAGAAGCGGCTGCAGCTGCAATACCTGCACCGGCAACCGTACCGGCACTTCCACTTAGCGTCGACATGTAATACGCAAAATTCTTTAAACTCTCGTTGTTTATGTATATAAGTGATGCTTCTGTTGAATTCCACGCAGTCTGGAACGACAGAATCGCTACAGTGGCGACTGCGGGTCTTGTAAGTGGAAGAATAACCTTCAAATATATATACCAATCGCTCGCACCGTCGATCTTCGCAGCTTCGATCAACGAATCTGGAATTTGATCAATGAATTGCTTTACTAAAAACAATCCAACGGGCATTGCGAGGTTTGGCAGGATGTGAGCAAGGAAGTTATCGATGAGTCCGAGCCTCGCAATAATAACGTACCTTGGAATAGAGACTGCGATTGGGACAAACATAAGTGCTAACGTATTGATTTCAAATAATAATTTCTTTAGTCTAAAATTCTTCTTAGAGAGTATATATCCAGCCATCGTGCTGATGAGAATCGATAAAAACACTACGGCAATCGATATTAAAAAGCTGTTGAAAAGATACCGGCTGACAGGTATGCCGGACTGTGTCATCGAGCTGAACAAAAGCCTGAAGTTCTGCAGAGTCGGGTTCCTCACAAATATCCGTGGTGGAAATGCGAAGAGTTCACTGTACGGTTTGAATGCGTTTGAAAAGATGAAAACAAGGGGAATCGCCATAAAAATGGCGAGTGGTATCAAGAATACGTAAAATTTTATTTGACTCTTATCGAACCTCTCTGGATTTATCTTAGTACCTTTAAATGCCATCTACATCACCCCTTGAACAAGAAAAGCGAACCTTGTCAATCCTTCTCTAAAAACAGTGCCCAGACGAATTTTGAACTTACCCAAATCATGATTAAGAGGACGACGGAAATCGCAGCAGCGTACCCCATTTCGTACCTCATAAATCCGAAATCTTCGATGTGGTTCACTATGAGCTGACCGGAGTACTGAGGCGTCGGATTCGATCCTGAGAGCATGACTCCAATATAACCAGCCTGAAACGTCGAAACAACTGACATAACTGCACCGAATAGCATTTGCGGTTTCATCATTGGTATCGTGAGATAGAAGATTTCTTGCCACCTTTTCGATATCCCATCGACATAGCCAGCTTCGTATATCTGCGGGTCTGTGTTCAACACGCCTGCGAGCATCGCTAAGAAACCAACCCCCATACTGCTCCACAAAGTTACTATAACCATAGTGGTAAAAAGGTACTTTGGCGACTGCAGCCATTGGACGGGCTGATCAATCAGTCCAAGCCTTAACAAAAAGCTATTCAGATATCCAGACTTATCACCGCTAAAAATCGTCAACCATATAACCTGCATCGCAACGCCAACGGTCATTGATGGTGAGTATATTATTAGAGAAAGGATAGTTCTCGGCACCCTTGGAATCTGGGCTAACATCCATGCAAGGAAGAATGCCAAGAAATAACCCAACGGACCTACGATGATAGCGAATTTTATCGTATTCGGAAGAACGTACTGCATAAAGACACTGTCGGTCGTAAAAAGAGAAATATAGTTCTTCACGCCAATGAATCTTGGAAATTGTATAGTGTTGAAATTTGTGAACGACAGCAAAACAGCGAGTATCGTTGGAAGAATTATAAATATGCTGAAGAGCAAGATATAAGGAGAAAGGAATGTAATTATCCATTTGCGATCGTATTTTTTCATTCAACCACCTTCTCTATTTATACCAAGTGAGAATATCTTCCAGTTCGTAAATCTTGAACGGTCTAACCGGTTTACCGTTTTCGTAATATCCGAATTCTTCAAGCTTCCTTGCGAACTCTTTGTTAACAACATTGATGCCGTCGTCTACAGCAACCCTCAACGGTTTACCTTCGAGAACAACCTTGTTCCAGATATTACTGATTTCCCTCTCCAAGATATAGCTTGCCGGCATCTTTGGAACTTCCTGCAACCACTCAAACTGTGACTTTATAACTGACAAATCTGACTGTCTTATTGGCAACCAACTTACAGCATTCCTATTTGCAGGAATCATTAAAAACTCTATACCGTAAGTGCTCACTACTTGATTTATAAATTGCCTTTGGGTTTCTTCTGAAAGCCACCATTTTACAAATTCCCACGATTCCATAGGATATTTCGTGTCATTAAATATCGCAACCGCTTGAGCAGAACCAGTCTGCCATCTTTCGATCACACCGTTCCACTCAACACCCGGCGACGGCACTATCGACCACATGCCTTTCAATTCAGGAGCTGCGATGGTTAACTGGACATACGTTCCGAGGTTGCCAACACCGATCGGAATTTCACCTTTTCTAAAGCTTTCGAAGAAATTGGCTACTTGAGTTGGAATACCGTACATGGTGAAGAGTTCTGTCATCTCTTTTAACGCCCTTAAAGTTTTACTATCGCCTATCGCTGTTTTCAAACCATCATCTGTAAAGAGTTTACCGTGGTACTGATAGATGAACGGTGCGGTTGTCATCCAAGCTTTGAACGAAGTCGAGCCACCCAATGGTAAATAAAAATTCATCCCGTTCCTCTGAAGCTCTGGAAGTATAGTCTTTACATCTTCCCACGTGTTTGGTATCGGTATCTTCAAGTAATTAATAATATCTGTCCTGTAGAATAACACATAGAAATCGAGTGTTTCGGGCAACCCATAGCAATGTTCCTCGTACAAGTACGGAAGAAGTGATCCCGGATAGAAATTCTTTGAGTATTCCACAAAATCCGAGAACCTTCTCAAATCAAGTGCAGCTCCCCTTATTCCCATCTCAAAAGGAATCCAGTTGCTTATTCCAAGTGCGATGTCCGGTGATTTCTTCGCAGCATTCGCCAGGATCAACTTCCCTTCGTCCCGCATTATCGACAGGTCAACGTATATTCCCGTTTTAGGAGTGAACTCCTTGTCCACAAGTTGTTGGAGAATATCCACGTACTGTCTTGGCCTGTTCACCCAGACTTCCAACACCACTTTTGATTCAGCAGTTTCAGTGTACGATTTTTGCCTGATAAACGAATGTACGAACCGCTTCAAACCTTCCAAAAAGATCTTAAAAAACGAAACCTTCACAGTCCGGTCAATATCTTTCCCTTGGTAGATATAAATCTGATCGATCGTAAGTGGCATCTGCTGGAGTCCGTTGTACGCATTTGAAAGCTCTGACAATACCGACCCGGTACTTCCAACAAGCATCTCTATCCTGTTTGGAATCTTGTTTGGGTCCTTTCTCAAACGTTCCAAGAACATTTCAACTATATTCAAAGACACGTATTCGGTATTCGATGTATTTTTATTTATTTGAGCAATCTCTTTCTTTAGCTCTCTTGTCTTTGAAATCAAATATGCGAGTTTTTCATCTATATCTGGGAAATAATCTCTTATCTCCCACTCAATATTCCTATCTGTCTGCCCCCCGGATATGTATTTCACTTTTAAGGCGAGATCATTTATATAATCAATCATTGATTTCAAATCGTTTAGAACGTTCGAATAGACAGAAGCGTTAACTTCGAAAGAAACTGTATGGATCCCCTTCTTTAAATAGAAATACAATGGTTCTCCATTTCTTGCGTTCAAAGTTTCTATTTTCCAATTTGTCGTATACTTAAACGGTAAGTAAATCATATCTTCATAAAGAACTTTTCCATCGATATAAACGGTTCTAAAGCTTGTGAAGTCTGGTTTCGAATTCTGTAGATACTTCACAGCTAATTTATAATATCCATCCTGTGGCACTTCAAAAGAATACGTGACAATTTGCCCCGGCTGTTTCCAGTTATCTCCACCGAATGCGTTGAGAAGCAAGTTGTATGTGGTGTACGGAACTACCTCCGGCGTTCTTATCGATATCGCATTCGTCGAAGGATCACTCTTCATCTGTGGGCGCTCTGCCTCGATTATTACCTTACTATCTCCCGTGTTCTCTCTTGCACCTTTCGGTAATGTATAAGCCTGTGGCTTCACTGGCCTTTCCAAGACCACTCGTTTTAGATTTATACTCCCGCTTTTGAGAGTTATCTTAAGCCTCGTAATCGGCGGATCTACTTTGAAGAAAAGTGGTTCTTTCTCAATTCCCGTAGGGCTTTTCAAGTAATAAGAAAATACTTCACGAACGATATATTGGTTCGGTAAAACTTCATCGTTGTACCTGTTCTTTGGGAATTTACCTTCTTCGTATTTCCAAAATTGGATCAGCGGAATGCCTTGCGCTTCTATAAAAGGTACGCTGTCGTTTAAAGTTACAGAGATTTCTGGAGGTAATATCTGCTTTGATGTTACAACATAATCCAGTCGGATGTTCCAAACTCCGGAATTTTGACAAGGTATTTCAAACTCAATTGAACCACCGGCTTGCATATCAACAGATAACTGGGGAGAACCCCAAAGGGTTTCCCCAGTTACGAGAGGGGTCGTGAAGAATCTTGAGAGTGCTTTGTGATATGTCATATAGTTATCTATGTCACTTGCTTTTTCATAATCTTGTGCATATGTCGTTGTGAAAAAGATTATGGAAAACACTATCACTATTGCGATTAATACTTTTCTAATTATTTCAGTTCCCTCCTAAAAACTAAAGTCTGACAAATAGCTGTATGAATCGCCTGAGCTTACTTCGTCATCACAGCAATTTTCTTAACTGCATTTTGATACTGTTCGTTGGCTATTTTGTTGAGTTGTTTCACGTAATCTGCGATGTTGACGCTACCTCTCATTGCGTTCCAAATCACATCTCCGATGTTTGCATTTGGATTGTCTCCCACTTTGATACCCGTTGGTGCAGTCCATCTTGATTGGATGTAACCCGGAACGATTTTGACGCCCTCGATGATTCCAGTTCCAATCTTTGCATACGCTTCGTCAAGACCCGGGAAGAGCTTCTTCACTGCGAAGTACTTATCGAGTACGGCCTTTTCCGTTGTGAGGGGCAACGAAGACCACTGATTTTTCTTGTCTATTTCAAGTCTCTTGAGGATACCATCTCTTCCGAACGTTACGAATTTTGCGAACAAGAACGCTTCTTTTGGGTTCTTAGTTGTCTTTGATATAACGAAGAAGTCGCCGACAACCGGCGTTCTACCGCCGGGAACACCTATGAATCTGCTCTTGAAAGGCAGTGTTGCAAAGAATGTTGTATCCCATGTTCCAGACCATCTGATGGCTATCTTTCCCTGATTCCAAACATCGCCGTACCAACCTGCGTTGTACTGTTTCTTCTGCTCTTCCGGCAGAGCGTCGTAAACGTACTTACCTTGCCAGAGTTGCTTTGCAATGTTTACAGCTTCAAGGAACGACGGGTCATCCAAGTTGTACTGTTTTCCATCCCATGTGTACCATCCGAGCCTCAAGTTCTTCATCGCTGGATACCATTCAGGAATCTGTACTTCTTCGGCAAGACCGATGATTCCATCTTTTGGAATGGTGAGTTTCTTTACCGCATTCAAGAATTCTGCCCACGACGGTGCGAATTTCAATGGTTTGACGTTGTACTTCTCGAAGAGTTCGTCGTTTACAAAATATCCCATGAAGTAAAGACCTGCTGGCACACCGTAGATCTTGTTGTTGTAAACGGTAGCGTTTCTAAGAGGCGCTGGGATGTTCTTCCATTCTGGGTCAGCCAATGCCATTTTCGTGAGGTCAAGTGCCCAGTCGTTCGTCAACGCCATCGGTATGTTTGGAATCATTATCACATCTGGTAATTTACCAGCAGCCGCTTGAGCAATGAGCCAGTCTTCGTAGTTGCCTTCCGCTGTTACAATCTTCACTTCGATGTCTGGATAGAGCTTCATGAATTCCTGGACCATGTCCCTTTCGATATCAAGACCGAGGTTCCAGTTGACGTAAGTAATCGTTACTTTTCCAAACGATACTACGGCAAGAACTAAGAGTAAACCCGCCAAAAACACCTTTTTCATACAGCTTCCCTCCCTTTCATAAGGTAGTTGAAGGTAATTAACCGAGGATAACCTCAACCGTATGCTCTCTACCATCTTTAAGTATTGGAACTTTCTCAACTTCTTCTCCGTCTAATAAAAGCTTCTTAACTCCATAACTCACATTATTTGGGTTCTTCACTAAAACAGTGTAAAGCGTATTGCCAAAATAGCGCTTGTAAGTGAATCCAGACCAATTCGATGGAATGACGGGATCTATATCGAGATATCCATAGTTTGGCCTTATACCGAGAATCCAGTGAGTAGCTACTCTGTGCAACCACTGTGCAGAGCCTGTGTACCACGTCCAGCCCCCACGACCGTAGTGTGGAGATATCGGTCCGTCGGAATTGCCACACGTGACGTAGGGTTCTGCCCAGTATTTATCGATGTCCTCACTTCTGTAAGGCGGACATATACCTCTGTACGCTTTGTACATCGCCTCAACATCTCTCATCAAAGCAAACGCCCAGACAGCCCATGTTGCAGCGTGAGTATAAACTCCACCGTTTTCTCGCAATCCAGGTGCGTATCTTGTTATGTAACCTATATCGCTCCTTGGCTTCGTATAAGCTGGATATAGAAGTAGTGCACCGTAATCTTTGAGAAGATATTTCTTCACTGACTCCATAGCACGTATCTTTCTCTCTTCATCTGTAATATCGCTTATTACCGCCCATGTTTGCGCATTCAGGAAGATGAAACCTTCTTCGTTCTTCTTCGAACCTATCTCCTCCCCGTCGTCTTTCGTTGCCCTTATGAACCATTCACCATCCCATGCGTATCTATTGACCGATTCCTTTAAAACTTCCAATGTATCTTTGCATTTCGCTGCGAATCTCAAATCGCCTTTGAGTTCGATCAACGGTATGAATTCTTTAAGCAGCAAGTACATGAAGTGAGCGAGCCAGACACTCTCGCCTTTCCAGTCGGTACCAACGGCGTTCATCCCGTCGTTCCAATCGTTCTCTCCTATCAGCGGTAATCCCCTCGGTGAAAATCTTTTGAACGCTTTCTCTATTGCCCTCTTGCAGTGTTCATACAAAGTACCTTTTCCGCCATCAACGTAAGGTACAACTTCGTCGAGAATAGAATAATCCATCGTTTCCTTTATGTACTCTTGCGTGATGAATGGCAACCACAACAAGTCGTCCGAACAGTGAGTTCTTGGTCCGCCACCTCTGATAGTGAACCACCAGTGTAGTACATCACCCTCTTGGAATTGGTGCTCGGCATGTAAGAGTATCTGCTTTTTTGCGAGTTCAGGGTTAAGCGAGAAGAAAATCTGAGAGTCTTGAAGTTGGTCTCTAAAGCCATACCCTGCTGAAACTTGGTAATATCCCGACTTTGCCCATATTCTCCCAGAAATCGCTTGATACTTCACCCAATAATTCGTCATTATGTTAAGACCCTCGTCCGGTGTCTCGACCAATTCCTTTTCGAGCAAATCCAGCCAGAACTTTCTCACATTCTCGAATTCTTCCCTCGCTCTCTCCACATTTGTGTATCTTTTTGACAGTTCTTCAGCATCTTCTTCACCGATCTTAGCTGCTCCGACTGTGAAGACTATTTCTATTTCTTCCGTTGGTTCAAGCGTAAGTTCTACCTGCAAAGATGCACACGCATCGCCAAATCTATCGCACTTGTTGTCGAGCTTTTCGATCGTCATTGCAATTGGGAATTTTTCATCTTTGTACATACCAACAAAAGATTCCTTGTCGCACGTGAACGACTTTACAGGGAGGCTGACGCTGTGGAATGCTACATGGTCCCAATTCGTATTGTTCCATCTGCCCTTTTCATCGGGGAACTGACCCAAATACTTGCGCACGTATATCGTATTACCCTTGAACTCGGGGACTATAAAGAGCTTGTGAAACTCTCGATGTTCGTCTGGGAAGTTGCCAAGTACCCATTCAAAATAGGATGTAACGTCCAATCTTCGCGTCTTACTGCTGTCGTTTCTCAATCTTAGATGGATTATTTCAACTGGATCTTTAACGGTCACGAAGACTTTCATCTCTGAATAGATATCTTCTACCTTGTGTCGATAAACCGTATAGCCGATGCCGTGTGTTACTTCGTAAAGTTGATAATCCGACATGACTGGCTTCCATGCGGCGGACCAGTATTTTCCACTCTCAAGATCTCTGATGTAGAAATACTTTCCCCAGTTATCTTTTACGAGATCTTGGTAAAGTCTCGTGATCCTATTCTGACCAGCATTTCCTCTCCAAGAATATCCACTCCCCGTGTGCGAAGCTATGATGGAGTAGTCACCGTTACTTATCACATTCACCCAGGGTCGCGGTGTACGCGGGTTGGTTATAACATATTCCTTTCCATCTTCAGTGAAATACCCGTACTTACTCTCAAATAGCTTTCCCACACCAATCCAGCTCCCTTCGTTATCTTAGTTATTTATTCGCTATCCCCGTCTCAATCTTCTCTCTTAGTCCAAGTCAAGTGATATGATCTCCCCACTTCTTGCCTTTGACCTTACCTTCACATTCTGTCCATTAATCGAAACGATAGCATCTTTGTCATATTCATCGTAGTTATTTACAAATATGAAGCATTTACTGTCGCTCCTTCGAACGTACACATCCACAAAATCTTGACATTCAACCTCGAAGCTTCTTTCTATATTAAGCATTTCACAAACTCTTCTCACGACACCCAACTTGTATTCCCGTTCAAGTTCCAAACCAAATCCCAAGATAACAGCCTTCCCCTTCCCTATTTCTTTTGCAAATCCACAAACTTTTGAATCTTCATTGTGTGCAAAAGCAGTGTATTCACCTGAGAGTTTATACGTATCTACATGGAACGCGTTGATTTCTATACCGAAAGACTGAACCATATTCCATCCAGATTTTGCAATCTCTTCTATTTCAAGCACATCCATAAGCACTCTACATTCATTACCGAATTCATCCTCTACTGGAATCTCAGGAAAGATTACGAGCCTACCGCCGTGTATTATGTAATCTACGAGAGATTTTTGGATACGCAGTGGCATTCTTTTGTATGAAAATACCCAAAGGCTTTTAACCGAAGACGGATCTAACACACTTGCTGTATTACTTAAGTTAATCCCACCGAAGTTGTAATTTAACAACTTCAATCCCCTTATAACTCCATCGAATATGGACACATCCCTTTTAAATTCCAAATCAGAAATATCGAAGCCGTGTTCTTTAAAATGTTCTGTCGAATAATACTCTGGTATGAATCCAAAATAAGTATCAAAAACAGGGTTTGATTTCGCAATATCGGGCTCGAATTGCCGCACCTTAGCAATCAAATTCTTGAGAACAAAATACCCTCTTCTAAGTTCTCCGTTCAAGGATATAGGTGCTTGCCAATCGTGGTAACTTCCCATCAATGCAGAGCCTTCTGGATTAGTCCCACCAACGAACATGTAGTAATTAACCCCATTCATGCCGTTACCGATGCACTGCAACGATGTCAGTTCAAGGGTAGATGGCAAGAGCTTAGGCTTGTCCAGCTGAAACCCACTTTGGAACTCCGCTGAGAAAAGAGGCTGATTCCTATCTTGAACAGCGTACATAATGGCATTCGCTATAGCCAAATCACTGAAATTCTCATGAACTACATTCCCGATATAATAATCTCCTGATAGAAGGACGTTTTCTGACACGCCACACGAATAGAGCTGTGATACGCCGATTGGATACCTCTTGCCCCTTTTGGCGTACTCTACCATATCGAACCCGTGGATATTTACGATAACTGGCAAATCGATTCCGGATTCTTCCAGATACCGCTTAAGCGTTTCGAGGTATTCCTTGTAATACTGCCTGATAAAGACATGATACTCAATCATAAGCCTCTGTGAAAAAGCCTTGCCATAAGACCAGTTATCTATCTCATATACACATTCAACTAATCCTTTTTCTTCAAGATAATCACGAAATTTTCGAATAGTATTCTCATTGTAATCGCCATGTGTTGTGATCCACTGCAACATCCCGACCTCGTTGTCGACCTGCACTAACCAGACATTATTGAAAGCTCTTATAATCTCTGCAACGTTCTTGTACCATCTTTCAACAAATCTCAAGTAATCTGGATGGAGATATGAAAAGACTTTCGTCGGATGCTGTTTACCATCCATAGTTCTTGCAATAGCCTGCGGGACAGCATTGTAGATCCAAAATGGGAGGCCTTCGTTTTTAAGTTCCGACATTATATATGGTCCTGGCTTGAAGATTAAACCCAAATCGTATTTTTCTAACAATCGAAGAAAGCCGATTAAATTCCTTCTTGGATCAGTAACACCTGAAAAATCGAACCTTCTCTCTTCGTATTCATGCCAAAACCAAGGAACATAAGAACTTACGCTGTCAAATCCTGCGTCCTTTATCTTAATCACTCTATCTTCCCATTCTGATGGATTTACCCTAAAATAGTGGAGTTCAGCTGAGAAGAATACCCTTTCTTTCCCGTCGAGTACAAACTTTGCACCTTTAACTTCTAATCTTCGAGTTCTAACCTCTCCCAATTTTCTCAATGCTATCCACCCCATAGGCTAACCGCATGTTCAAATTGTTGAATTGAAATATCGATTAAACGTTTCACCATATTTCACTAAGATATAATAACACAATCCTTTTTATGAGCGAAAAGCAAATAGTCACTTCTGGAAAAGAATAAAGACTCGGACACTAATTATTCACCTTTTTTCTATTTTTTGCTACGATTTTCTACACTTATCCTCCTATCTTCTTTGTTGAATCTCTTATAACGAGGCTGACATCAAGGACAACGTTCGATATATCAGCTTCCTTATTTTGAATCACACTAAGAAGCATGTGGGCGGCAAATGATCCAAGCTGGTACATAGGTCTTCTGACTGTTGTTAGCGAAGGGATCACGTAAGATGCGAGCTCTATGTCATCAAATCCTACAATAGACACTTCGTCTGGTATCTTTAATCCATTCTCTTTAAGTGCTTGCATTGCCCCGATTGCCATCTCATCGTTTGAACAGAAAAACGCAGTTGGTAAGTCCTTTCTTTTCCTACTTGAAAGGTATTCAAGCATCGCTGAATAGCCAGATTCCTCTGTGAAATCACCCTCAAGCACATCGCTATCTCTTATCTCAAGCTTCAGCTCATTCATAGCCCGAACAAATCCTTTATACCTTTCCTTTGCATCCAAAGAATCCTTTGCACCTTTTATAAATCCTATCCTTCTATGTCCGCTTGAATAGAGATACTTCACAACCTCGTAAGCACCTTTTTCGTTGTCAACCCTCACACTCTTTACATTCTTTTCTTTAAGTGCCCTATCAAGTGTCACAATGCTGATTTCTTTGGACCACTTTACAATGTCCTCGTTCTTCACAGCAGGCGTCATCACCAGCAAACCGCCTACAATACCGGTTCTGAGAAACTTGTCGACATCTTGGCGCCTGTTTTCCAAAGTACAGTAAATCAAGAGGTTGTATCCAAACGAATGGAGCACGTCCTGTATGCCACGGACAAGTGCATCGTAAAAAGGACCCTTTATCTCATGAACGACAAGTGCAACCAAATCATACTGCTGTTTTTTGAGATGCTTTGCAAATTTGTTCGGTACATAATTCAGTTCTTCAATTGCTCTTAGAACCTTCTGCCGAGTCTCTTCACTTATTTTTCCCGTGTTGTTCAACACGTACGAGACTGTTGAAATCGAAACCCCCGCTCGTTTTGCCACGTCTTTTATGGTTGCCATACCTAATCCTCCCCACTGTTTTTTTCATTAAACGTTTCACTTAATTTTACCACATTGATTTGAAAAAGATTCAACAGAATTCTCATTTTCAAAAACATCCAATTCCGAAGTTTTGTAGTAGAATATGGTAAAATATATTACGAGCGGACTTAAGGAACTTCATTGAAATGTTTCAACAAACAATGTTCGAGGTTAAAACCAAATGCGAAGTTTATTAGAAATCATTAGAAAATTGGAAAAGAGGTGTGGAGATGATTAATAGGCAACAGAGGATATTGGGTGAGGAACTTATCGTATCGGCGGAGATTCATTACTTCCGCTTAGCACAAGAAGAGTGGGAAAAGAGGATAGAGCTTGCAAAAGACGCAGGTTGCAACACAATTGCATCTTACATTCCTTGGCTTGTTCACGAACAAAAGAGAGGTTCGTTCGACTTTTCTGGAAATTACGATGTAGCTAAATTCATAGACCTCGTGGCAAATTACGGCATGTATTTCATAGCGAGGCCAGGACCTTTCGTAATGGCGGAATTGAAAAACGAAGGTATACCGTACTGGATATACGAAGAGAAGCCTCACTTAATACCAGTTAGCTGGAATTCAAAGAAGGTTGAAAGTGCGATTCTTGTCTACAATCATCCCGACTTCATCTCTGAAGTTGAGAGATGGTACGCCGAGTTGTCAAAAATCATCAAGCCAAGATTGATACAAAATTGCGGCAATATAATAGCGATTCAGCTTGACAACGAGATAGGAATGTTGCACTGGGTGAACAACTCACCTGACCTTTCGGACTTCACGCTCGATAGGTTCATAGATTGGCTCACAGAAAAGTACCACGACAAGCTTAGATACGGTTTTGAACTTGAAAAGGATGATCACGTCTATTCTTTACTTAGGAGTCCTTCTCAAGAATATTCGGAAAAGTTCGTTGAAGATTATTCGATTTTCATTAGGCAGGAATATGCAATTTACGTGGAGAAACTGAAGAGCATCTTCGAAAATCTTGGAATCGATACTAACTTCATCGTAAACATTCATGGAACATCGGGTGGTCGTGGTCATACTTTTCCTATCGGCATATCACAACTAAAAGAAACATTCCCACTGTCTAATGTTTTTCCATCGACCGACATTTATCTTGGCGAGTACTCTCTACACAACTTCCACGACTTGTGGAACATAAACGAGATGATGAATGCTACCTCAGATAAGGTATACGGGAGTATGGAGTTTGAATGCGGCAGCGGTGACTACGGCGACAACTTCGGTCAGAGGATTGACCCGAATTCTACAATACAAAAGGCAGCTTTGTGCTATATTCAAGGTAACAGATTTCTGAATTATTACCTTTTCAGTGGAGGAACGAACTGGAAACTTGACACAGAACCTTTCGATGGAAATGGTAGGATAGCGTTCACAGGAGAATTGCATGGCTTTGCCGCTCCTGTATCTCCAGATGGCACACCAGACTATCCATACGAATACATCAAATTAGCAAACGAACCTTTGAAAAACATTGAGAAGCAGACAGCCGGCAATTTTAAATTGGTATACGATGACATTTACGTGGCATACTTGGACGAATATTACAGAACTGAGTACACGTTCCATAACAAAAAAAGACCGAACATAGAAATCAGAAGAGGTTACAACTTCTGGGACAGTTTCCTAAAATCTTTGTTGATTATGGGTTATAGGTACAGATTCATCGACTTAGAGAAAAAAGAACCCATAGGCGATGCACTCTTAATCATCCCTGCAGCAAGATACATGTCTTTTTCAATTCAAAAAAAGATTGTTGACTTTGTGAATAAAGGCGGCAAAGTACTCCTTTATGGTGATCTCCCGCTGTATTCTTCAGACGGTTCACCTTGCACATATTTGATCAACAATCTTGAAATATCTCCCGGCGAAGAATATAATGCTTCTCACAAGTTCTTCCTGTCGGTATATTCTCCTAAGGGGATTTTTAAAGAATTCAGAACATATTGGGCTAGAGAATTGAAATTTGAACCTACCGATAATGAAACTGAGAAACTTGCATGTATTTCACAGATTGAAAAGCCATGCGCAGTGAGAAAGGGAAACATAACAGTAATATCGACCGAATTCAATGGAAATTTGAAATTCTTCGAGTATATCTTACACAGTCTCGGATTTTATAGTAAAATAAAGCTAACAGGCACTCGAAAAGATGTTATAGGGACATTCCCGTTCTTGTTGGAGAATGAAAATAATAAGTTTTTAGTAGTCCTCAACAATGACAATTACGAGAAGAATGTTGAGATTTTGTTCGAAGGTAAAAATATAGGAAATTACAGAATCAAGCCAAAGGAAATCGTTTTTCGAGAGATCGCATTGAGGTGAAGAGGATGAACAAATACGGTTCTTTAATAAGTTGGTTGATTTTACTTCTTTCAATTCCATTGTTTGTGTTCATAACATGGGCTTACAGTCCTATGAAGGCACTACCAGAAGTCAGCGAGTATTTAAAATCATCAAATATGGTTGATGTCTTGGTCGATAAACATATTTACTTTATCCCTAAGACCGATGCACCTGAGGTAGGGGTTATAATCTATCCTGGTGGGCATGTTGAAAATAGAGCTTACACGCCAATCGGGTACAGATTAGCTGAGAAAGGTATAATTGCAGTTGTACTCGAAGCTCCGATGAACTTCGCCATATTTGACACAGAGGCCGCATCTGATGTGATAATGAAATTCCCTGATATAAAATGGTACGTGGCAGGGCATTCCTTAGGTGGCGTTGCTGCATCAGAATTTGTGTACAAGTACAAAGATGATGTTGCTGGGCTGATACTGATGGCATCCTATCCAGCGAAAGACGTTTCGAAACTGGACTTGAAAGTATTATCGATATACGCGTCAGAGGACGGACTTGCTACACCACAGAAAATAAAGGAAAAAAAGCCATTGCATCCAAGCATTACGAAGTATGTACTGATTGACGGTGGAAACCATTCTCAGTTTGGATATTACGGCTTCCAAAAAGGAGATAAACAAGCTAAAATAACAAAAGAAGAACAGATGAGCATTATTGTAAAGTCAATAATTGACTTTATAAAAGAATAACCACCAATATTGTATTTTTTTCATTCTATGCTATAATTTACGAGGTTTTCGAAAGAAAGCGAAAAAGACTTGGAAAGGGGTGTTCGAATGGCAAATATATTCAAAAAGCTGATACCCTATCAGTCACCTTTAGAAATGCTTAGTGAACACGCTGTGTTGTGCTCTCAAGCTTCTCAGATAATGAAAGATGCGTTGGGTAAATATCTCGATTTTCAGACTGTAGATGAAGAATCAAAAAGAATAGATGAGTTAGAGGATAAAGCTGATCATATCAAGGTTCAGGTTCGGGAAATATACGGAAAGCTCAAGTGGACTTATTTTAACAAATCGGATTTCTTAGATATTCTTCACAATGTTGATACAATCATAGATTTGACGGACGATATTGTGAAGATGCTTACGATGAATCGGGTTGAAAACGTTTCAGAAGAAATAAAAAATGATATTTTAAGGCTCGCAGATGTGGTTGACAAGAGTGTTGAGCACATGTCTGAAACCGTTAAAAGGCTCAGGACTATAGTTGAATCTGCATTTTCGCAAAAGGAAATAAAGCTTGAGGATGAAAGTGTTGCAGTCGTTGAAAGCGAAGAACATTCGTCTGATGAGCTTGGTTTATTGATTGGCAAGAAACTCTTTGCAAAGAAGAACGAAATGAATGCGGTGGACATAATGTTCTTGAATAGCGTCGTCATACTACTCATGAGAATAGAAGATAGGGCTAAGAATGCTGTCGAAAGGATAAGGATGATAACGCATTCTTGACACTCTTGATTATCTTCATGAACATCTTGATGAAAGTTTCTGAAATGTGAAAAAATCACTTTGCCCCCTCAAACGATTAGGTATATAAACATATAAAAACCCATAGGAGGTAAAGCAAAATGATAACATTCATTGCGATTCTCGTTGGGATGTTTATGGCTTTCGCAATAGGTGCGAACGATGTCGCTAATGGTATGGCAACTGCTGTTGGCGCAAAGGCTATAACGCCCAAGCAAGCTGCGTTCATGGCTTCCTTCCTTGAGTTCCTCGGCGCTGTTATGTTCGGTGCGGCTGTTACGAAGACAATAGCAAGCGGCATAGTCGCAATTGATCACCTTCAAGACCCAAAGCTCGTTATATACGGTGCTATATCAGCTCTATTTGCTGCTGGTATCTGGGTTATGTTCGCAACCGTTTACGGTATGCCCGTTTCGACGACACATTCGATAATCGGTGGTATGATCGGTTTCGGTTTGGCAAGTGGTGGAATGAAAGTTGTTTACTGGTCAAAGCTCCTTAAAATCGTCCTCTCTTGGTTCATATCCCCTGTTGTTGGTGGAATTCTTGCCTATCTCGTATTCAAAATCATAGTTGTGAGCATATTACACAGGAAAAGTCCACTGGAAGCCGCAAAAACTGTTGCCCCGATTATGATTGGATTTACCTTCTTCTTCATTTCCTTACTGTTCATAATAAAGACCCTGAAACAAACATACTCAGTTGCGTTCGTTTATTCGACAATTTTATTTGTTCTCTCGTTCGCAGTTTCTCTTGTCTTGATAAGGCGCTATATCAAGAAAAACTCATCCGATGAATACGATGCCGTCGAGAATATCTTCAAGAAGGTTCAAGTCATGACATCTGCGTACGTCTGTTTCTCTCACGGTGCAAACGACGTTGCTAACGCGGTTGGTCCAATCGCCCTCATATTCATGCTCGAGAAAGCGGAAATTACAAACATCCAAAGCGTCGAGATACCAAAATACATACTCTTCATTGGTGGGCTCGGTATAGCTCTTGGCGTGCTTCTTTACGGATACAAAGTCATGGAGACGATAGGGCATAATATAACCGAACTCAACAATACAAGAGGATTCTCTGTTGACTTCGGTACAGCGACAACAGTGCTTCTCTCATCAATATTCGGCTTCCCAATCAGTACTACACACACCGTCGTCGGTGCTGTTACGGGCGTTGGACTTGCAAGAGGTATAGAAGTCGTTAACTTCGGTGTTCTTAAAGAAATTATCATATCTTGGTTCATCACCGTCCCATTCGCAGCAGGAGTAAGTGCGATAATTTACCTTACACTTTCAACGTTCTTCTAAGTTCTAAACCACCTTTTAACACACAATTCAGTAAAGAACTTATACTTAATTAGAAAAATCGAGGTCCCTCGCAAAAACGCAGGGACCATTTTTAACATGCTAATGTACGTATACTACTCGTATACTATGGTATAATAATCAAAGAACAGATAACAACTTCGTGCAAGGGGGAAGCATATGAAAATACTATTTCTTACCAAAATGCTTGATTACTTCAAAGAGCGGGTGATGGACCTCAAATCTGAATTTCCAAACGACGAATTTGTCATCCCAAAAGATAGGGAAGAAGCTGAGAAACACATCGAGGATGCTCATGTGATAGTAACCGGTTCACTTTCAAGAGAACAAGTCGAAAAAGCGAAGAATCTCAGATTTGTCCTCGTTCCATGGGCTGGTGTCAACGGGCTTCCGCTGGAGCTATTGAACGATCGAGGTATAATCGTAGCGAATAACCACGGAAACGGGAAGATAGTGGCTGAAAGGGCTGTTGCACTTGCACTTGCATTGCTCGGAAGGATTGTTGAGTTTCACAACGACCTGGCTGAAGGTGTTTGGCACGGATACGAGGCCGGTTCTCATCCTGAAGATTTTTGGTTTTCGCTCCAAGGCAAGAAAGTTTCAATTCTCGGGCTTGGAGCTATTGGAAGGAACATTGCAAAGCTGTTGTCCGGCTTTGACTGCCAGATTATGGGGTACAAGAAAACGGTTGAGCCCGTTGAGAATGTGCATTATGTGACGAACAACCTCGATGAAGCTATTAGCTTTGGAAAGATCATATTCGTTGCCCTACCGCTGACGAAGGAAACCTATGGACTGATAAACAAAGAACGTATTGAAATGATGCATGGAAAATTCTTAATAAATGTAGGCAGAGGACAAATTATAGACGAACACGCTCTGTATTACGGCTTGAAGAATGGAATTTTGGCAGGTGCTGGCATAGATACATGGTATCTCTACCCAGATGCTGTTCACACTGTTCAACTCCCATCTCACTACCCAATCCACAGATTTAAAAACGTGGTTATATCACCGCATGTAGGAGGATTTACAATAGAAGGGCAAGTTGGAAGGATAGATGAGACGGTAGAAAACATCCGGCTTATTCTCTCAGGTGGTCTTCCAAAGAATATCATAGACCCGAAAAGCGGGTACTGATGCACAAGTTAACTCTAAGAGAGGAGTACTTCGATGGCATTTGACGGCTTTGTCATGAGAATCACCGCTGGAAAGATTGAAGAACACATAAACGGACTGAACTTAAGAAACATATATTTAGAAGACAAAGTTCTCTACTTTTCATTTGACGCTGGTGATTTGAAGATTTCGTTGAATCCGAATTTTGCACACATCTCTTTCACAGAACATATAGTAAAAGAACCCGAAAAACAGACATTTGTAGACTTCTTGCGAAGCAGAATCAGAGGAGCAAAAGTTTCCAAATTCTCATCAATCGGATATGACCGAACGGTTGTTCTTGAATTAAAGAAGACTGACGAAATAGGTCAGAAGCACGAATATAAGCTCTACATAGACATCATGGGGAAACATTCAAATGTTATCTTAGTGGAGAACGGTGTTATATTAGACGCATACAAAAGAATTGAGACGCGATTTAGAAATATCAACCCTGGTGAGAAGTTTGTCCTCTTTGCGTCCAATAAGATGAATATAGAAGAGGTAACTGCTGATAGCCTTAGCGTTGCGTTAGAGCATTTTCCGAAACAGAAGGCAATTTCTGAGTTTATCTATTCTACCATCCAAGGCTTTTCGAGACTTACAGCTGAGGAGCTGCTTTTCAGAGCAGATTTGGATGATATGGCGCTAAGTCAGATAAGCGACGAGCATTTAAATGCACTCCTTGAAGCCATAGCCTCGATTAGACGGGAGCTCAGCGAAAACCAGCTGTATGTGTATTACGAAAACGACATGCCAATCGATATATCCGTTTTCAGATTGCACAAGTACACAGATTTCAAAAGATGCGAGAATCCCGTTGAGTGTGTAAACGAATATTTTGAATTCGTTGAGAAGAAAGATAAATTGACTCAAAAAAAGAACCAGCTGCTGAGTATAGTGAATAGCAAAATTGAAGCATACGAAAAGTTAATAGATAGCATCGAGAAGGAAGTCGAAGAGTGTAAGAATGCTGAAAAATACAGAAAATTCGGCGAGCTGCTCAAAGCGTACAGCTATCAAATAGGACACGGGCTTGAAGAAGTTACTCTCACCGATTGGGAGACGAACGAAGAAGTTAGAATACCGCTTGAAAAACACCTTTCAGCGATAGAAAACAGCGTAAAATACTTCAAGATGTACAACAAGCTGAAAAAGAAACTCGAAGGACTCAGCGAGAGAAAGGAAATACTCGAGCGTGAGCTTTCGTATTTGAGACAGCTTCAAAATACGATAGAGAACGCTGAGACACTTGACGATTTGCTCGATATCGAGGAAGAAATGGTTGAAGGTGAATTGATAAAGAAGCACAAAGGCAAGAAAAATACAAAGGTTGTGACGCATTCAGAACCAAGAAGGTATACATTCAATGGATTTACGATATTTGTCGGCAGAAACAACAGACAGAACGATGAACTCGTTAGGAAGGCGAGCGAACACGATTTGTGGCTACACGTCCAAGGCATGCCCGGTGCTCACGTAGTTGTAAAGACTAATGGAAAGCCCATTGATGATGAAACACTGCAGTACGCCGCAAAACTGGCCGCATACTACAGCAAAGGCAAATACTCGACCAAAGTACCTGTCGATTACACGCAGGTGAAGTACGTAAAAAAACCAAGAGGCTTTAAACCCGGACTCGTGCTGTACTCGAACTTCAAAACTCTCTTCGTCACTCCCACTGAATAATTGCCTGAATTAATCGAAACCAAAGAAGGTGGAAGTATGTTATACGAATTAGTGAGCGATTACAAACCTTCCGGTGACCAGCCTCAAGCGATAGAGAAGCTTGTTGAAGGCTTACGAAGAGGTCACAGATTCCAAACGCTCATAGGCGTGACTGGAAGCGGTAAAACATTTACAATGGCGAATGTGATAAAGGAGATAGAACGACCCGTCCTTGTTATTTCGCCAAACAAGACACTCGCAGCGCAGCTCTACACAGAGTTCAAATCGTTTTTCCCAAACAACAAAGTAGAATTCTTCATAAGCTATTACGACTACTACCAACCAGAAGCGTATGTACCAACGAAAGATTTGTACATAGAAAAGAGTGCAGATATAAATGACGTTATTGCAAGGATGAGGATGAGTGCGATTAAATCAATAATGACGAGAAGGGACGTAGTCGTTGTAGCGAGCGTCTCCGCAATCTATGCCTGCGGTGATCCACGCGATTTCGACAAGCTCAACGTAAAGCTTTCCGTAGGTGAGCGAGTTAACCTCAACGAACTGCTCAAACACCTTGTAAGGATAGGTTACGAACGCAAAGAAGACGTCGGACTCACTGGGAGTTTTAGAATAAGGGGCGATACGCTCGAGATCTTCCCAACTTATCAGGACGAGGGCATACACATCGAACTTTTTGGCGATGAAGTCGACAGGATTTACACGTTCGATAGATTGAACAGGGAGATACTCGAACGCCTCGACAGAATAACGATATATCCAACAAAAGAGTACGTGACAACCGAAGAAAAGATTGCTATCGCTGTGAAGAATATTGAAGAAGAACTCCAAGAACGCCTTGTGGAATTAAGAAGGCATGGTAAAGAGCTCGAGGCGCAAAGGCTTTATCAAAGGACTATGAACGATATTGAGCTTCTTTCTACGCTTGGGTACTGCACGGGTATAGAGAACTATTCAAGGCACTTCGATGGAAGGAAACCTGGAGAACCGCCGTACTCGCTCCTCGATTACTACGATGAAGATTATCTGGTGATAATAGACGAATCGCACATAACGATACCACAGCTCAGGGCTATGTATCACGGAGAGATGTCGCGCAAAAAGAGTCTTGTCGACTACGGTTTCAGACTCCCTTGTGCATACGACAACAGACCGTTGAAGTTCGAAGAGTTTCTGAACAAAGTCAACCAGGTGATATTCGTATCCGCAACGCCGGGACCTTTCGAAATGGAAGTCTCAGAACAAGTTGTGGAGCAGATAATACGCCCAACCGGATTGATAGATCCGCTTGTTGAAGTGAGACCCACAAGATATCAGGTCGACGACCTTGTAAAAGAAATTGTAGAGGTCAAAAAGCGTGGTGAAAGAGCGCTCGTAACGGTACTTACGAAAAAGACCGCGGAGATGCTTGCAGAATACCTTGTTGAATTCAACATACGTGCCCTCTATTTGCACTCGGAACTCGATGCGATAAAACGCGTTGAGGTTCTTAAAAAATTACGTTCAGGTGAAATCGACGTCGTTGTGGGTGTTAACTTGCTCAGGGAAGGTTTGGACCTGCCGGAAGTTTCGCTCGTAGCAATACTCGATGCTGATACAGAAGGCTTCTTGCGCAGCGAAACTACACTGATACAGATTATAGGTAGGACTGCCAGAAATGAAAATGGAAAAGTCCTGATGTATGCTGACAGGATAACACCGGCTATGCAAAAAGCAATAGACGAGACAAACAGGCGAAGAAAGATCCAGATGGAGTATAACGAAAAGCACGGCATAAAACCGCAGACCATAATAAAGCCGATGATGGAAGACATCTTCGCCCCGTTCAAAGATAAGGAGGAAGAATACTACAAAGTCTACGAAGACAGCGTTTTCAGTCTCAGAGAATCGCTTTCCTTAGAAGACTACGCTGCGCTCTTAGAAGAAGAGATGTACAAAGCGGCATCTGAACTCAGATATGAAGACGCAGCTAAAATCAGAGATGAACTTTTTAAAGTGAAAGAGGAACTGAAGAACAAAAAATAAAAAGGGGCAATTGCCCCTTTAATCATTCTCAATCACAAATGCACCGGCTTATCTGTTATCCCCTCAAGTGCGCCCAAAAGCGTTTCACTGAGTGTTGGATGCGGGTGGATTGATTCTTCGAGCTGGTATGCTTTCAATTTATTTCTCACTGCTATTACGCCTTCCATGATGAGTTCGGTTGCAACAGGCGAGATAATCGACATACCTAACACCGTTTCATCGTCTTTATCTGCAATCACTTTTACAAATCCTATATTTTCAAGCATAGTCCTTGCCCTTCCGTTCGCTGAGAGCGGGAATTTGAATATCTTGACTTTGTCTTTGTCCACATCCTTTTCTCTCAGACCTGTTGAAGCTACTTCCGGATTCGTGAAGATAATCGACGGAATCGCCGAGTAATCCATCTGCGCTTCTATACCTGCTATATTTTTCGCGGCGACAACACCTTCGTACATTGCAACGTGTGCGAGCATCACTTGTCCTCGCACATCACCAATCGCGTACACACCTTCTATATTCGTTCTCATCCTTAAATCCGTCTTAATTCCTCTTTCAATTTCAACTCCGAGGTTCTTCACATCTTCCGGAATATTCGGTCTTCTTCCGATTGCAACAAGGACTCTGTCAACGGTGGAAATTTCTTCCTTCCCTTCGCTGTCAACGGTAGTTACTTCGTAACCACCATCAACCTTCCTCACGCCTGTCACTCTTGACTTTTCCTTTATCTCAACACCTCTTCTTGCAAATGATTTCTTAATCTCGTCCGCTACATCGTCATCTTCGTAAGGCAGGATGTGATCTGCAAGCTCGACTATCTTAACTTTAACACCAAGTGAGCTGAAGAACGTTGCAAACTCAACACCGATGACACCACCACCGACAATCAACAAAGAAGTCGGTAGTTCCTTCATTACGAACACATCGTTGCTTGTCCATATACCCTCCACATCGCTGAACGGTGGGAATATCGTTGGCACTGAACCGTGAGCAAGAACGAGATTTTCGCCCTCTATTTCCTCGCCGGTTTCTTTAATCCTGACCTTGTTCTTATTCACAACCTCAGCAGTACCTTTTACAACCGTGATGTTATTTTTCTTCATCAAAAATTCAATACCTTTTCTCGACAGTGTGATGCTCTTATTCGCATGAGCCATAATTTGTGAAAGGTCGAATCCCTCAACGGTTATCTTCAACCCCAATTTACTTGCTTTCTCTCTCGATTCATCGAGTAGATGTGTTGCTGTCAAAAGAGCCTTTGTGGGAATACAGCCCCAATTCGTACAAGTTCCGCCGAGATTTTCCTTCTCTATGAGTGCAACTTTCTTCCCGTACTGAGCAAGCTTTATAGCACAGACATAACCGCCAGGACCACCGCCGATAACGATTGCATCGAACGACATATGGCTCACTCCTTCAGTATTTAATATTTTTGCATACCACAAAATGATTATAACTTAGATGCCAGAAGTTTTCAAATTGCAAGATTTCTTGAATATCGGTACTTGCTTATAACAGAATTAACAAAACTATTGTATAATAAATTTAGTTTGTTTATTTCACTTCTTTTAAAGATAGGGGGGAGGCAAGTGAAATTCTCATTTAAAAGGTTATTGTTGTTAGGTTTTGGATTTTTCGGCATCAGCCTGCTCTGGCCACTGTACAACTCGTATGTTCCCATCTTTCTTAAAGACTTCAACTTGTCGTCCACGCTCATCGGTTTTGTGATGACGATCGACAATATCTTCGCAATCATCATGCTGCCACTCTTAGGTGTACTCAGCGACCAGACGAGAACAAGACTTGGAAGGCGTATGCCGTACATCCTCGTTGGTGCTCCGCTTGCGGCAATCACGTTTTCGCTCATACCCTTGACGAGATCTTGGCAACTGCTGTGGCTGATGATGCTCAACATCATCTTCATGAACTTCTTCATGGCTCTGTTCAGATCTCCCGTTATCGCACTCATGCCAGACATAACCCCGTCTGAGTACAGAAGCCAAGCAAATGGGGTTATAAACTTCATGGGTGGAGTTGGCGCACTCCTTGCGTTTTTCGCAGGTAAACCGCTTTATGACAAAAACTACGCACTCCCGTTCTATGTCGGCGCTATCGTCATGGTCTTTTCACAGATGCTCGTCGTACTGTTCATAAAAGAAGATGAGAAATACAGAATCAAAACGGGTGAGAAGATAAAATTCGAGAACGTTTACAAAAAGACGATGGTTGAACTATCAGAGAATTTAAAAGACGTATTTAAGTCAAAAGAAAAGAGCCTTCTAATGATGCTCTTATCGATTCTGCTCTGGTTCATCGGCTACAATGGATTGGAAACTTTCTTTACAAGCTATGCGAAGTTCCAGATGGGCATAAAAGAAAGCACGGGCGCTCTCGTGCTCGGGTTCTTCTCGCTAACGTTTATGCTCTTTGCAATACCTGCGGGATTCATCGGCTCAAAGATAGGCAGGAAGAAAACAATGACAATAGGCTTAATCGTTGTTCTTGCTATACTTGTCGGTGTCTTCGTCTCATCGTTAGTTATAGAAGATCCAGGGTTGCTTACCAAGGTCTTCTTTGTACTCTTTGCACTCGGTGGTTTCGGATGGGCTATGGTTAACGTGAACTCATTGCCAACGATTGTGGATATGACAGTAGAAGAAAAGGTTGGCGGATACACGGGGCTTTACTATTTCTTCTCGATGGCAGCGAACATAATAGCTCCACCGCTTGCAGGTTTCTTCATAGATAAAATCGGTTACAATACCTTAATTGCGTTCACCATAACATTCTTCGTACTGGCAACGATAACACTACAGTTCGTGAAACGAGGAGACATCAAGCAGAGCAATCCAAAATAGAGTAAGAAAAACAAAATGAGGCGGTTGAAGACACCGCCTCTTTTATTTAGAAATTGCTGTTCTCAGTTCTCACTCTTTTCTCCTCAACTTCACCGCAGTACCGTAAGCCAAAATCTCAGCAGCACTCTGCATCACCGATGAAGAACCGAATCTCAATCCAATTACGGCGTCCGCTCCAAGCCTCTCAGCTTCACTTATCATCCTTTTAAGTGCGATGTTTCTGCTCTCTATTAACAAGTCAGTATAGCTCTTTATTTCCCCACCCGCAAGTGTCTTAAACGCTGCTGCTATATCTTTTCCAACGTGCTTTGAATTTACTATGCTTCCAGTAACAATCCCCAAAGTTTCAACAATCTCGTACCCCGGAACAAAATCGGTCGTCACGACTATCATCATCTGCCCCTCCCTTCTCAGATTTCCTTCTTATCGAAGATAAGATATCCAAAGAAAATGAACAGCACACTCAAGATAACTATTCCTATCGTGTATTTTATATCAACTTTGTTGTGGTTGAAAACGCTCATTCCAAGAGCGTAACTGAACGTATTAAGAAATTTCAACGACTTTATCAAACCAGCTGTCGTCGTCAAGGCAAGAAGTCCGAGTGAAGCAAGCAACGGTTTGACTTGATCATTGAAGAGCACGGAGAAAATCACACTTAAAGTATACCATATCAACGCACCGAAGATGTTGTGAATTATAAACTTTGGAACTACGGAGTATTCGTAAGACTTTTGTGCAATTGACGAAAAGATGGCAGGAAGAATACCTCCTATCATTACAAGCAAGACTGTACCCATAAGTCCCATCAACACCTTCGTTGTGTAAATCTCCTTTCTACTCCTTCTCACCAAAAGGAAGGCGATCGTTCCGTTTTCGTATTCCCGAGCGAAGAGTGGAAATGCCATCAGTATGCCTATAATCGGAATGATCTGACCAAAATTCTTTCCGTACCACTGGGTGTTGATGTAGAAATTCCATTCTTTCAGCCTTTCAATCATAGACCCAGGCAGGAATTTCTCGACCTGCGGATTGCCCATATATCCTTCAAGCATCGAAACCGTGAATTTTTGGAAAGGTGCAAGTATGAAGAAAAGTCCGAGTATAACTATAAGAGTACCGAAGAACCTTACTTTCATATCATTGAATTCTTTCCTAATTCCTTTAATCATAGCCAAACACCACCTTACTTATTCTGAGCTCTCTGCTCTTTACTCAAATTACCATCGTTAAGCACTAGAGCCTCAAAAATTGCTTCAAAAGTTACTGGTGAACATTCGAAGTTATTCACCAGAGCGTATTCTTTATTAACTATATAGATATTTTCACTCTCAGTAGATTTGTATCTATACCCACTAATATTTTCGAGCTTTGCGCTCGACGGTACACTTATCGCACAGTACCTTTCCTTTATATCATCAAGATACCCAACTTCGAGGATCTTCCCTCTGTTCATAATCGCAACTTTATCAGCGACTTTTTCAACCTCACCGAGTATGTGACTTGTGTAAAGCACACTTGCTCCCGCAAGAGGTATTTCTCTTATCATATCAAGCACCTGATTTCTTACTATAGGATCGAGTCCCCAGGTTGGTTCGTCGAAGATATAAAGCTCTGCTCTTTGCGAAAGAACTAACGCAAGGTACAGCTGAGTTGTCTGTCCGTTCGACAAGTTCGACACCTTCTCATCGAGCGGAATTTGGAATCTATCGATATATGTCCAGCACTTCTCTTTGTCGAACTCATCTGTCACATCTGCGGTGACTTCTATCATCTTCTTGACTGTATAGCTTCCATAGAGCTCTTTACCTTCCGGAAGGTAAGCGATGCTACCTTGCAAGTTTATAGTCCCCTCGTCCTTCTTTCTAAGGCCGAGAATACACTTAATCGTCGTTGTCTTACCTGCACCGTTTGGACCAAGCAGTGCGAATATCTCGCCTTTCTCAACCTCAAAAGATATACCGTCAACTGCATGAATGTTTCCATAATACTTTTTCAAATTCTTGATCTCCAAGACGTTTTTACTTTCTACCTTCTCCATCCTCTCCACCTTCCTTACTTTCCATAGAAACCTCGTACACAGTATTGAGAATATCAATTATCTCTTTCCTTGTGATTCCAATATCTTTGCATTTGTGGAGCATCTTCTCGAGTTCTATTAGTTCTTCCGATTTCAACTTCTCGCTGTGCACTCCAACGACGATGTATCCTTCGCCTCGTTCTGGCTTTATAATCCCTTCTGCTTCAAGCTCTCTGTACGCACGTGCTACGGTGTTCACATTAACACCTATATCTTTTGAGAGAACTCTTATCGAAGGTAGAAAATCATTCTCTTTAAACTTCCCGCTCACTATTAGCTTTTTGATATTGTCTTTTATCTGGACATAAACTGGAACGTGTGAATGAAAATCAATAGCAAACCACATCCATACCTCTCCTCTTCGACCACGTCAATCCCAAACTATGCTACCTTCGTCTACTGTAATATTGTACTATTACAGCTGACAGTTGTCAATACTGTTGTTCGGAGATTAAGAAAATAAAAGGGCAGATTTCATCTGCCCTTTTGAACAATTTGAATAAATTGAGTTTTTTCCGAGGACTAATCAAAAACTCGTAGCGCTTCCGAAGGTGGAATTTTCTGGGAGACGTTTGCAGGTATCGATACGAATATCGTTGTTATAGCAAAAACACCCAAAAGCGTTGCGAGTACTTTCCAAACAGGAACTACGATTTTGAAAGATTGGAGTAGTGGTTCAATGAATGCGGAGAAATCTCTTACCACAAACACGCTTGCCAATATCGCAACGACTGTTGCCATAGATACTATCGCCAGTGCTTCATAAATGAACATTCTATAGACCACGCTACCTTCTGCTCCAACCGCTTTAAGCATACCGATTTCTTTTTTTCTTGCATACACGTTCCTGAAGGTTATTATCGCCAAGCCTGCAAATCCCGCCACAAATCCAAGTTGGAAGAGTTGGAGTGAAAGGTTAACAAGGTTGTTTATCGATGCGTATATCTTTTCTATTTCGCCGGTTATGTAGAACGCCCCATCGAGTTTTCTCGTAACAAATTCTTGCGCTTCCAAGGCTTTCTTCGGATCTCTCACAACTCCAACATATCCGTTTATAGCTCCAAAAAATTTCTTGTTGCTCCATATGAGTACACCGTCCATGGGCAGTAAGGCTTCCGTTGGATCGTATACGTCTCTGACGAAAAGCGTTTCCACTGTCTTTGGTGAAATACCGGGTAGTACACCCTTGAGAACCATCGTTACTTCTCTATCAATTTCTTTCATTATCTTGTTAGATATATACAGTGACTTATCCGGAACTGTCTGCGAGCTTTCCTTTTTAATTTTCGCCATCAATTTTTCATTTGGCAAAACAAGATTTTTAAAGATCCTCTCGTCTGAGACTATAAACGTATATTTCTCTTTCTTGTCTAAGAACGATGCCTCTACGAGCTGCACAGGAACGAGATTCTCAAAATAGGCCGTGAAAGATGCATCGTTGAGATATTTATAAGACCCGAAGAACGTCTTTATCGGATTTTCGATTATTATGAAGTTATAACCAAAAGCTCCTTCTTCCTTTTTCGAAGCGATGTATTCTGAAATGCTTGTTGGAACAATTGCACTGATCAGGATGAGTATAAGTGTGACGGAATATATGACGAACATCGTGAAGTTTCTCATCTTGTGCCGGTCGATGTAGGATAAAGCAAGGACAACGGGTACACTTTTTATGCGTTCGAAGAAGCTCTTAATGTACGGTATGAACGCAAAAATCGAATATATACTTCCAGCAAGAATTAACCCGGCTCTCAAAAGCAGTTCTCGTGCACCACCTGTACCCAACAATGGATACACGCCTGCAAGTATAGAAACGCCATAGACGAACACAACAAGATTCGTCACCGATTTTCTCAGCAACAAAGGTAAGAGAGCGAGAACAACAAGCAGCGCATAAGAATAAGATATTCTTGATGTCAATCCGAGTATAATCAGTATCCCAATTACGAATAAAACTATCTTGAATGTTATTCTCTTTCTTTTCTGTAACTTCGGACTCACATCTTCCTGACTTCTTCCAGTGTACAAGACCGATGCAGACGTCCTTGCAAAATCCAAACTCCTGTAGATAAGGATAATCACCGGCACTATCATAGCGATAATTATCCCGATGATTATACTCCTGAAACTTATATCGAACGGTATCTTATCTTGCACAAATGCGAATAAGTCGTCTTCACGTCTGAAGCTGTTTATCTTATAAAGCAGATACCTGCCGAAGAATATCCCGGCGCCAGCACCTACTATTTCAGACGAGATTAAATACATAAATCCTTCTATGAAAAGCACGGAGAACATCTGGAAGGAGTTATAACCGAGAGCTCTGAGAACACCAAGCGTGCGCTTTCGCTCCTCAACGATGATGCCAAAGAAGGAAGAAACGAAGAGGAAGCTTGATATAACGGTGAATCCGGAAAAACCAATAAACAAGTAACCTATTATCTTATTCAGCGGTGAAGTGGAAAGTCTGTATTTGCCGGCTACTACGCGCACACTACCTTCTTTCGCCAACTTCTGTGCAAATTCTGCGTGCTTCTCAACAGGCAAATTAGATGCTATAAAGATAGAGTTTGCCTCTTTAAGCGGGTAAACGCCGTATTCTTCAAACATACTTTCCGGAAGGAATATAGTACCATTAGCCGATGCCGTCTCGCCTCGGAAATTCATCAAACCGGTGCCGAGTGCTTGAATCTTCACTTTGAACGTTGTCTTTGCAGTTATTATCTCTATCTCTTCGCCAACATCAATTCCAAAACTCTTCGCTGTGTCAGAACTGATTGTAATTCCATCTATCCTCTTGCCAATGAATTTTTCAAGCTCATCCGTTATTGCTATCGCAAATAAATCAACATATTTACCGTTTATCTTTGCAGTTACCGAGGCGAGTTTAACAGTTACAAATTTCTTGATCTCCGGATAATTCTTGAGAAATTCAGTAACTCGCTCCAAATCGAGCGCCTTAGGCAAGAAGATCGTATCGGCTTTGTCTTTGAGTATGAAGTCAACCTCACCGAAGTTTTTGCTTATCTTCTCTTCCAAATAGCTACTGACCGAGTCATTCAAAGAAAGGCCACCGACTAAGAGCATGGTGGCCACCATTGTTCCAAGAATTGCTAATAATCCTATTTTCCAATGTTTGACAAAATTTCTAAAAGAGATTGTCCATATCATATTTTCAGTCCTTTTTTTTGAATTTGCATTACCGAAATCATTTTTTAGTCTTCTCAATCTTCTTCCGTAAGTTTCTGCAACAACCTCAAGTACCTGCTTCTTGATGGATGTCTCAGTTTTCTCAACGCCTTAACCTCTATCTGCCTGATTCTCTCACGCGTGACGCCAAAGTACTGACCAACTTCTTCTAATGTTTTCGACTTACCATCTAAAAGCCCGTATCTCATCTTTATTACCATTTTTTCCCTATCATTGAGTGTCTCAAGAAGCTTGCTTATTTCCTCGTTCATCAATGTTCTAATTGCCTCTTTTTTTGGCGATGCGATGCTTTCGTCAGCTACGAAATCCGCCATCGAGGAATCGTCTTCTTCACCAACTGGCGTTTCCAATGATAGAGTCTCTGGTGTTGCCTGCAATATCTCTTCTATCTTCTCGACAGGTTTTCCAACCTGTTCAGCCAGATATTCGATAGGTGGTTCTTCACCATGTTCTTGCATGTACTCCCTTTTTATTTTCTGTATCTTGTTAATCGTTTCAACCATGTGGACTGGCACCCTGATCGTCCTTGCTTGGTCTGCGATAGCTCTTGTGATAGCCTGCCTTATCCACCATGTAGCATATGTTGAGAATTTGTACCCCTTCGACCAATCGAACTTCTCAACGGCTTTTATCAATCCCAAGCTACCTTCTTGAATGAGATCTAAGAACGAAAGCCCCTTACCGAGGTATCTCTTCGCCATGCTGACAACCAATCTTAAGTTCGAAATGATGAGCTCTTCTTTCGCCCTCTTATCGCCTTTTTGAGCTCTTTGTGCGAGCTTTCTTTCCTCAGACGGTGTTAACAATCTGATCTTTCCTATATCTCTCAAGTACATTTTGATCAAATCTTTTGGCTCGGTGCTATCGAATATCTCAGGTCCTTCGCTCAGATAAGCCTTAACCTCTTCTTCGATATTAGAAAAATCGCTCGTATCGCGAATTTCAATCCTATTCTTTTCAAGCGTTTCATAAACAACGTCTAAGACATTGCTTTCGGTCATATATAGTTCCCCCGGTGGGAACGTGCGGTCGATATCATCGTAAGTTATATAACCCTTCCTCTTCCCAAGCTCCACCAATTTCTCGAGCTTCTTTTGAAGTTCCAAATCATCCTTAGAGAGAGTTTTAGACACCAAAAACACCTCCTCTTTATTTTGAGGACCTTTTCAATTTCTGCACTTGTTTGACTAATTCCATCCTTGCTTTCAAAAGCACCCTTTTCTCATCTTCACTCTTAGATGCAGAGATGAGATTGTCTATTTCTGCTATTCTCTTTTCAAGACGTTTCTCCTCTAAATTCCTCTTTATGTACTCCAAAACTTTATCATCGACTTCTATTTCGATCTTTTCAAATGCATCTTTGACAAAAGCCACCATATCTTTAGACAGCCCATCTAAAGAAACGTTCAAATCTTTTGCGATTAAAAAGAATTCTCTCGCTTTTCCTTCAAGTATATCCGGCGAGAAATCAATCTGTTTAAAGAGCTCTGGGTAGTTGAAATATATGTAAACAAGATAATCTTCGGTTGTCGGTAGTTTCTTAGCTGATTTTCGTTCATTGAATTGACTTTGTCTAATGTATCGCGTCCCGACTTGGACGTCTCTTTGGATATCTTGCTGTCCGCTTTTGCTTAATGATTCATTGCTAAGTATATCCTTGATCTGCTCGGTTCCCATCCCTGTGACGTTTGAAATTTGTTCGTAGAACGTCTCTAAACTCTTTGGGTTGTTAGAGAACAATCTCTCCCAAATCTTCAACGACTTGATAAAAAGGTTGAATCCGTTGGGATTCTTCAAATCGAATTGCTTGGACAAACTTTGAACGACGAAAGTCTCAGAATTTATCGCACTTTCCAACACACTAACAAGCCCAGACGTTCCGAATTTTGAATACGTTTCGTCAGCATCTTTTGCATCTTTGAACTGCGCAACAGCAACGTTGAATCCTTCTGGAATCAGCATCTCTATGCTTCTAAACGCCGCCTTTATACCTGCACTATCGGAATCAAACGCGAGCACGATGTTTGTCGTGTGACGCTTGATTTTGAACATGTGTGAGCGCGTAAGAGCTGTCCCAAGCGTAGCTACAACGTTCTTTATACCTGCTCTGTGGAATGCGAGTGCATCGAAATACCCTTCACATATCACTGCGTAGTCCACTTCTTTGATGTGCTCCTTCGCATAGTTGTACATGAAGAATGTTGTGGATTTTTTGAAAACGAGCGTATCTTGCGAATTGAGATACTTCGGCACGCCTTCTCCTATCAACCTTCCACCGAATGCTATTACTCGTCCGTAATCGTCCTTTATTGGTATTATTATTCTTCCAGCGAACGGGTCAGTGCCGTAAAATCCAAACTTTTCGAGCTCTTCTTTTGAAATGCCAAGGCGTTGGGCAATAGATTGTGGAAGTTTAGAATTAGCTGGAGAAAAACCGAATTCGTATAGCAAAATCTCCCTGAGTGAGAAACCTCGATTTTTCAGGTAATCGAGCGCTATCTGGCTTTTATTCAATTCAGACTTGTAAAGTTCATGAAGGGATCTATAGAAGTTGTAGTATTTATTTCTCTCTTCATCTTCCTCAGTGAAAGAAACGGATATCCCTACTCGCTCGCCAAGTTTTCTAATAGCTTCTACATATGAGATGTTTTCGATCTCCTGAACGAATTTTATCACATCGCCTGACGCGCCACAGCCAAAGCAATGGTAAATCTTCTTCGCAGGGCTAACATAAAATGATGGGGATGTTTCGATGTGAAACGGACACAGGCCACGATAATTCGAACCTACTTTTTGTAGGCTCACATATTCTGAAATGACATCAACAATGTCATTTTTATCTCTTATTTTTTCGATAACATCCTTTGGGATCATACATACTACTCCCAGCACCTCATCTTTACTTTTGTTATAGATGAGGCTGAATTAAGAAAGTGCGGGGTTTAAATGCGTACTGGGACAGAATTACTGAATTTCAGGGTGAGGATGCTGATATCTCAAAGCGATAACGAAAGATAATAAAAGGTAGCAGATGGAAATAACCATCCGCCACCTTGTATTGAAGAATAATCGGAGAAAGATTAACGTTTGGAGAATTGTGGTGCCCTTCTTGCTTTCTTAAGACCGTATTTCTTCCTTTCGACCATTCTTGGGTCTCTTGTGAGGAATCCTTTGTCCCTGAGAGTCTTTCTGAGGTCTGGGTTGAACGCGACGAGTGCTCTTGCCAAACCCAACCTAACTGCTCCTGCTTGTCCGTTCTTTCCACCACCCTCGACTCTGATCTGAACATCGAATGAACCTTCGAGACCAGTTACTTTGAGTGGTTCAATTGCGTGCATTGTCCAAACTTTATTCTCAAAGTACTCATTGAAATCGTTGTAAACTTTGTCGTTTATCTCTATCTTTCCTGAGCCAGGTCTAAGGTAAACTCTGGCAGTTGACGTCTTTCTTCTACCTGTTCCCATGTAAATCTCTGCCATTTATTTCCCTCCCCATTAGAGAAGTTCTACCTTCTCAGGTTTTTGTGCTTCGTGTGGATGGTTCTCTCCAGCGTAAACTTTCAATCTCTTGAATTGGTGCGTACCAACTACCGTTTTTGGAAGCATTCTCTTAACTGCAAGTTCAATAACTCTTTCTGGGTGTTTCTCAAGAAGTTGCCTTGCAGTCTGTGCCTTCAAACCACCTGGGTAACCTGAGTGGTGATAGTAAACCTTTTGATTGACTTTCTTACCTGTTAATTTAACCTTATCTGCGTTTATAACAACAACGTAATTACCGTTGTCAAGATGAGGTGCCCATGTTGGTTCATTTTTCCCTTGGAGTAAGAGAGCAATCCTTGTCGCAAGCCTTCCAAGAGGCTTGTCTGCCGCGTCAACAAGGTACCATTTTCTCTCTACTTTTGGAAAAGCGGTTTTTTGTATAGGTAATGGCCTTGCCATTTTCTTTCCTCCCTTCGCTTCTTTACTTATTCAATTCTATCAATTTTCGAATATCTTCGATATTCTCTCTCTTATTAACCCATTTACAACTGAATCGATCGAGAATTTGATTGCATTAAATCCAGCTATGTATGGTAAAAGTTTCACCGTTTCGCTCATCGGAATCTTCCAGTATAGCGGAACGACAAGCATGTTGAGGACCGTCATGATTCCAGTTACCGATAAGACTCCGACAACGTAACCCATGATTTCAAATACCCTATTTTTGCGTATTTTATAAATATATACAGCTGGAAGTAAAAAAGAAACGCCTGCTGCAAAGTTCATCGCTATTCCAACTATGTCGCCCGATTTTAGCAAGTAAAAGAGCAAATCTTTTATTAACAAAACGAGTATACCATCAAGTGGACCAAATATAAAACCAGAGAGTAGTGGAAGTATATCGCTTGGATCGAATTTTAAGAAATTTGCTGCCGGGAAAATTGGGAATTCTAAGAACATCAAGCCCGTTGCGAGTGCTGACATTATTCCGATCGTTGCTATCCTTGTTGCTTTTTTCATAGCTACACCCCCTTGGTCCACTTTCGATACCCATTAGAGATCCTCAAAGGTTACTCCTCAACGACTGTAACGTATCTTCTGTTGTTCTTTGCTACTATTTTGACTACACCATCTTTAAGAGCAAAGAGTGTGAAGTCTCTACCCATTCCAACGTTTTGACCAGGCCAGAACTTTGTACCCCTCTGTCTGAGAATTATATTTCCAGCTACTACTTGCTGTCCATCGTACTTCTTGAATCCCAAGTACTTTGGATTGCTGTCTCTTCCGTTTCTTCCTGCGCCGCTTGCCTTTGCAAACAATTGTATATTAATGCGCATCATCGCTCACCTCCACTCTTACATCCACCTTCACGTACCTTGGGTACTGTTCTTCGATATCTTTAAGCGTAACAACCAATTCTTCAACGAATCGCTGTGAAATTTCATTTTTCGAAATCCTCTCAACTCTTAAATACCCTTCCTCTATCTTAACTACTGCTCCTTCTACTTCTAAAACCCTTGCCGTATGCTGAGAAACACTACTCACCGCTGCACAGACTATATCTTTTCCTTTTTTCGCATATAATGCATGTCCGCTTATTTCGAATGATTTGTAGAGATTATCTTCCTTCACAAACTTGCAGCTTATCATCTCAGTCAATTACTTTACTTCAATTTTTTCAATCTTAACGGTGGTGTACCATTGCCTGTGGCCCTTTATAGTCTTGTGGCCCTTTCTTGGAATGAACTGACCAACAAGAACTTTTCTTGCTCTTGCGTGTTCAACCACTGTTCCTGTGATCGTTACATTCGTCAAGTACGGCTTGCCGACGAGCACTTTCCCATCGTCCGTCTTAACCATGACTACTTTGTCGAGTGTGACAGTTGCTCCCTGTTCTGCGTTGAGCTTTTCTGTGTGCAAGAGTTGTCCAACTTCTACCTTGTACTGCTTTCCACCGTTTTCCACGATAGCGTACACAAACTTCACCTCCCTGAATGATTTACAGGCACTAAAACAACGTAGGTTGGAGACGTGCGGGGTATCCCCAACCGTTTACGACGCGTTTTATGTGCCAATTCGTCTTACAATAAGACAATAAATTTTTACCACTTATTCTGAATTTGTCAAATAATTTTTTGTTAATCTATTTTTACTGTTCGTAACATTCAGTACCATAACATTAGACTTGAAAATTTGATTTTTCAAAAAATATGTGGTAAAATATATTTGAGAATTACCTTCAATGCTATCATATCACTTCATAGTACAAGGAGGATAGGTCTTATGGAAATTCTAAAAGTCAGCTCGAAGTCAAGCCCAAACAAAGTTGCGGGCGCTATCGTCGGTTCATTGAAAAAGAACGAAAAAGTTGAGATTCAAGCGATAGGTGCAGGGGCAGTTAATCAGGCATCTAAGTCCTTAGCGATCGCAAGAAGGTTTTTGGAGCAAGAAGGTTTGGACCTTTACGCAGTGCCAGCATTCATCGAAATCCAAATTGGAAACGAAACAAGGACAGGTATATCGTTCAAAGTCTTCTTGAAGAAGTAATCAACAAATGAAGGATGAGTGAACGTTTGGAGGAACTAAAAATCATCGCACAAACTTGTACAAACGACGAGAGAATATATGAAATCGTATCTTCCGTAGCACAGATGTCAGACGATGAATTATCACAATTTCGCACAAAGGTTATAAGCTATTTTATGACGAAGAATTCTCCGGAAGACAAGGAAGCTTACAGATTCTACAGGATCTTGCTTGAAGACCAGAACGCAAAGAAGGTTCTGGAATTTTATGAGGAGATAAAAAACAATAGCAATAATTCGATATAGGTGCCTTTCGGCACCTTTTTTCAACAGATTTTTTTATATCGATGTTAAAGAAGGTGAAAAGGATGAAAGTCGGTGGCCAAGCGGTAATTGATGGTGTTTTGATGATGGGTAAGAGAGTTGTTGTCGCTGTCAGAAAGTCAGACGGCAGCATCGATGTTAAAGAACTCGGCTATCCAAAGACGAACAGCAAATGGTTTAAAATCCCGTTCGTTAGAGGATTTATAAGTCTGTTCTATTCACTTTACTTTGGCATAAAGGCATTAAATCTAAGTGCTGAAATGTCAACAGGAGAGGAAATGAAGAAGGGAGAATCTTTTTTTTCTATCCTTACAGCTTTGACGTTGGCAATAGGTTTATTTATAGTGTTGCCAGCTTATCTGACAAAATGGCTCGGATTTAGAGATAACGAATTTATGTTTTCTTTTGTGGATGGTCTCATCAGACTTGCTTTCTTCTTGATATACGTTTACGTAATATCTTTGTTTGAAGACGTCAAGACCGTCTTCAGATACCACGGTGCAGAACACAAGGCTGTACACACGTTCGAGAACAACGAAGAATTAACTATCGAGAATGCAAGAAAATACTCGACAATCCATCCAAGGTGCGGAACAAACTTCGTAATGATATTCTTAATCATAGCTATCATTATCCACAGCCTTTTCGGCATATTTGGTCCATTGAATATGCTTTCGAGGATACTCCTGAGGATTTTAGTGTTGCCTGTAGTCGCAGGTGTGTCATATGAGCTTTTGAGAGCGTTTGACAAGTACCCAAAACTCAGACTTCTTGCATTACCGGGAATGATACTCCAAAAACTCACAACAGCTGAGCCAAACGATTCACAACTTGAGGTCGCTCTCGTCTCGCTCAGACACGCTCTCAACCTTGTCGAGGTTCCTGAACTTTCTGATACTCTTAATTTGGAAGGCGAAAATCAGAAGGGATATAGCAACGTAGAAAACCAGCCCGAATTCCTTGGATGACAACCTGCAAAAGCCAATGGTCAAGAATGCCGCGATAATCAAGAAATACGTGTGTCCAAAAAGTTTGGAACCTATGTGATGCAGATGAAACCTGTCGGGCTTAAATGGGTTTTGTTTAAATACAAGCCTCCTCAGAAATGAGGAGGCTATTTCATATAGCGGGTAACCGAAAAATACACCGATCTTAATTGCTTCATTTGGTAATCTATCGCTCGAAAGTAGCAGATAAGCTGTCAAAAACGCTCCCGAATCGCCCATGAAGAGTTTTTCTGCCATGTTGAAGATTAATAAGATAGCTAATACCAGAAGCATTGAAAAATTAAGCGTGAATGAGAAGTAGATTATAGAAACGGTCAAGAGCAAACCATTTATGCCGTCAATCAAGTTAAATGCGTTCATCAGTGCTACAAAAAAGAGAAATGTCAAAATCTTATCAACAACAACATTCCCAAAAAGCGAAAAGTGCGTGGATTGTATAAAGAAGAAACCAAGCAAAAATTGGAAAAACAGCTTTGCATAATAAGGTATCTCAAGTAAGTCGTCAATTAGCCCTATGGCGAAAGCTAAGTGTACCGGTAAACTCTCCGTCAAACTCCAACCATTACCACTTTTGTATATGACCCACGTGTAAAGCACTAATCCCCCGACCAGTGGAACAGGCTTGCTGTGGTTCTTCCTCTTGTCAGGATACTCTAACAATATCTTCGTCTTGCGAGAAAGTGCGATAAAAAATAGGGTGACGATAACTGCAAAAAATGTATCTAAAATTATCTTGTCCATCTAATTCAGTTAACCCCCCAGAAAACAAGCATCCAAAATCACATAAAACGTTAGAATGTCAAAAAGCTTGCAATGTAAAGTATTGCTATCGCCAAATTCCAAGCACTGAAGACTCCAACTATCTTCTCTTCTTTCCACCCGAGCAGTTCAAAATGGTGGTGAATAGGCGCCATTCTGAAAATTCTTTTATTTCTGAGCTTGAAAGAGCTTACCTGCAAGATAACGCTTATCGTCTCAAGTAAGAATATCGAAGTGAAGAACAACAGTGCAAGCTCATTGCTTGTCATGAGCGCGTAAGTTGAGATGTAAGCGCCAAGCGCGAGCGAACCCGTATCTCCCATAAACACCTTTGCAGGCCTTGTGTTGTAAACCAAGAATGCGAGAACTGGCATGACGAGTACAAATATCGCGCCAAGCTCGATTCTGTTCTTTGCAAAGAATGCGAACGGCAGGGCACTCGTTACAAAAACCCAACCTGCGAGCCCGTCGATACCATCTGTGAGGTTGGTGGCGTTAGAATAGCCCGATATGAGGAGCATTGTGAATATGTAAAAGACCCACTTTGGCACTTCTAGCCCAAAAATCGCACTTTCCCTGTACTGAAGAACGCTGTAGGCAATCCAGATCGAAAAGAGCATCTGCAATCCGAGTTTTTGCCAAGCTTTCAACCCTAAAGACCTCTTCTTTTTAATACTCACAAAATCATCAAGGAATCCTATGAATCCGTAGAATATAAGCGTTAATACGAGCTCCTTAGGTAAGCCAAGCAAGAAGCTCGTTATGATCGCAATCGAAAGGAAAACGATACCACCGGCAGTTGGTGTGCCTTCTTTGTAGTTGTGCAAGTCTGGTCCTTCTTGCCTTATATACTGCCCGAGTTTCAATTTCTTCATGTAATCGATGAATTTTGGATAAACTAAGAGCCCGACGATGAATTCGATAAAGAAAATTATGCTGTAAAGAACTATCATCTTTATTGCCTCCTCAGTATACTTTCAACGACTTTATCAAGCTCCACAGCTCGAGATGCTTTGAAGTAGAGAGTCCCGCTGAATTCATTGGAAATGACTTTATCTTCGATGAACTTTACAATTTCATCAAAATCAGCGCTCCTGAACATCAGATTAGAAGGTTGAATATCTTTCGATTCTTCCTCTTTGTCGTAGACTACAACACCGTCCAAGTTCTCTAACAATTTTGACAGCATTTCATGGTATTGCTTTGAGAATTCACCGAGCTCTTTCATCGCGCCGACTACAGCGTATATTGGTCTTGGAAAACTTTCGACGAGTTCTTCAATCGCTATCTTGAAAGACTCATAACTTGCATTGTATGTATCGTCGATAAGATATCCATTTTGATAATGATGGACATTGAACCTGCCCTTCAACGGTTTAAAACCGTACAGTGCAGTAGGATTGAAGAAAATATCTAACATGTCAGAAACACCAAAGGCAACAAGAATAGACAGAGCCATCGCCTTTGTCCAGTAACCTTTCAAAGAATAATAGAACTCACCTTCTGAAGTTTCAAACGTTAGAATCGTATTTTCTCCGTCGAATTTCTTATCTTTCAAGACGTAATCCCCACCTGTTGTACCGAAATATCTACACTTATCGCATCTCATTCTCTCGTCATCGTAGTTTACTAAGCTCTGCTTCGAATTCTCAACGATCTGCCACTTACCTTTGAAAATTTTCTCCAAGCTTCCTGCGACACCAACATGGGCACTGCCAACATTGAGAAGCACCCCAATATCAGGTGGGAAGAGCTTACAAAGATATTCAATATCACCAACAACTCTCTGAGCCATCTCAAGAACGAGCAAAGGCTCTCCTTTATAGCTGTTTATTATCGCAAGAGGCAGTCCTATCTCTGAATTGAGATTTCCTTCGTTTCTAAATGTTTGAACTTCCGCGCCAAGAATTGCCGCAACCACTTCCTTAGTTGTTGTCTTTCCGTTTGAGCCAGTGATACCTACAATCTTGGGTTTAAAATTCCCTATAATCTTACTCGCATATTGTCCTAAGAATTCGATCGTATTTGGGACCACAACCTGATTTTCAAGTCCAACATCCCTTTCAACGACAACTGCAAAAGCACCGGCATCGACTGCTTGCTTTGCAAAATCATGCCCGTCAACTCGGTTGCCTTTTATAGCGATGAAAACATCTCCTGGCTTAACTTCTCGGGAATCTATAACAAATCTGTGACCAACGAGTTCTTTGAGACTTATCATCTTTCTCAACTATCCCTTCCGTGATTTTTGTTGATTTTTGAAAGTATTATATCGAGCGTTACATCCCTATCCTTAAACGGTATCTTGAGCGTATCTGTGAAGATCTGATACGGCTCGTGGCCTCTACCGGTTATCAGGACTATATCTCCACGCGTTGCGAGAGTTATGGCAGTATCTATTGCCTCTCGCCTATCCATAACGGTTAAAGATAGTGAGTTCGGTTGAACTCCCTTTTCAACCTCTTTTATAATTTGCTCTGGATCCTCGCCGCGTGGGTCATCCGTTGTCAGAATTGCTATGTCTGCGAGTTTCGTGACGACCTCTGCCATCATGGGTCTTTTACCTCTATCAGCCTGTCCACCTGCACCGTATACTACTATTACCCTTCCCTTTGCAAGTTTACGAGCACTAAGAATTACCTTCTCCAGAGCATCTGGTGAGTGAGCAAAATCTATTATCACGTCAATTCCGAGTTTCTTAGCTTCAGGGACGGGTTCAAATCGCCCGTCGACCCCTCTGAAAGTCGAGATATAGCTTATTATTTCATCTATTTCATAGCCCATTTCAACCAATCCAGCAAGAACCAAGGTTACATTATAAGCATTGTACTCGCCAATCATCTGGGTGTAGACTTTTTTCGTGCCAAACGGGGAACTTAGCATGAAAGTCGTACCGTTTAGCGATGTTGTTACATCTGAAATCCTGTACTTAGCTTTTTCGCTCGTACCGAATGTTACGAGTCGCGGAACTGTCTTGGAAGCAGCCAAAGATGCGTAATCTTCGTTCACAACTGCTATTCCATCTTTTTTTAAGAGATCAAAAAGGTGCAGTTTCGCATTGACATAGTGCTCAAAAGTCGGGTGATAATCGAGATGGTCTCGAGTTATATTCGTCAAACCCGCAACATCGAATCTGATAGTTTCAACTCTCGCTTGATCAAGCGAATGCGAAGATACTTCCATTGAGTAATAACTCCCGCCGTTTTTCGCTGTTCTAACCATATTCTCCATGATCGTTAGTGCATCAGGAGTTGTGTTGTGTATGTAGAATTTATCCCCCATTATATCGTTAATCACAGTGCCAGAAAGGCTTCCAGTCAAGCCAAGTTGTTGCATCACGTGGTGGAAGAGGTGCGCGCAAGTAGTTTTACCATTTGTCCCAGTTACGCCAAAAACTATCAGTTTCTTGTACGGGCTTTCAAAGAAAGCATCTGCAAGAAAAGCTTCCGCGAGCCTTGAATCGTAAACTTGTACATATGGAAATCTCGAATCTATCTCTTTTTCTGTGACAAAAGCTAGCACACCGTTTTCACGATATATCGTATCAACAATCGTGTGCGAATCAAAAGACCTTCCCTGCCTACAGATAAACAGTGAACCGGGTTTTGCCTTAGTCGAGTTGTTGTAAATGCCCGTAACTTCAACGTTTTTAAGCTCTTCAGGAATATTCTCAAATACTATGAACTTACCTATCGATTTTAAAAGGTGCCCTAATTTCAAACTCCTCACCTCTTTGAAATACCGAGTAGTAGCTTACTCTAATATTTTATCATCCATGCTTTAATAATTCAACCAAGCTGTTGTAAAAATAAAAAGGGCAGAAAGTGTTCTGCCCTTTCTTAAAGAATATTATTCTTTTAAATACCCTATATGCACTTGATTATCTCAAAAAATCTTTTTATGTCGCCCTCATCTATCGATGTTCGTTTGTTTTCAAGAGCCTTTTGGATGTTTTCTAAATACCCGAGAGCAGTATTTTTCCAGCTGTACTTTCTTGCAGTTTCTAATGATTTTTGCGCATCGAACTGAGTTAAAGCTACATATATTTTGTGTCCGATATCGTGAGTATCTTCCGGATCTATAAGCAACCCCTCACCATTAGCGAATATTTCAGATGGACCTCCGTTCTTTGTAGCAACAACTTTAAGCCCACAGGCGGCAGCCTCGATTATTGCAAGCCCGAATGGCTCATATATCGCCGGAAGTACGAAAACAGAACCCCTCTGTGCGGTGGTTCTGTAAAGCCCTGCTAAGTTTCTTTGATCAGATATGTTCGCAAAAAATACACTAATACCTACTTCATTTCCTGCAACATTTAATATTTCCCTTAGGATCTCTGCTTCTTCGGTGCTGTGTGTGTCTACAAATTTAAAGGCATCGTCAACTCCTCGAACAACTATCAGCAAATTTGCGGAACCTCTGAGTTCTTCATTTTTCATAAACGCCTTCACGACAGCGATATGGTTCTTCTTTCTGTCCAACCTGCTCGACATGATTACAAAAGGCAATTTTTGCCTCTTTACAGGAGCTTTTGAAATGATGCTGTCTAAGTATTTCTTCACGTACTCGTCCTCTTGTTTGCTCTCAGTGTTGAATATAGAGCTATTAATCCCAGGCGGAATAACTTTGAACTTATCGCTGTACGGATCAGCATTGTAAGCTTTGTGCGAATACTGGACGTATCGTTCCTGACTTGTGCTGCAAACAACGAAAGAAGCATACTTTATAGCGAGGTTTTCTGCTAAAAGTCTTACAGAAAACCTGTACTTCTTTTCTGCTTTCTCAACAGAAATACCAGAAGATAAGATTTTATCCATCTTCCAAGCACCGAGTGAATGACCTGTAAACGAAAATGGAATACCAGATTTCTCTAAGAACAGCACTCCACTTATACCGCCATCACCGTAGTGCGTTGTCACAAAATCGGGAAATTTTCCTTCAGACTTGTAGAACTCGTATATTTTTTCAACGTAATCAGGCAAAAATTTCCATAAGTCTTCCTTCCTTAAGAATTTTTCACCACCGAAAGGTATTCTCACAATTCGCACGTTCGGCGCATCGGGATAATAATCATAGGCATCTGCGAATTCTGACCAATCCTCATCGATAATCTGCCTTGTGATTATATCAACCTCCACGCCAAGTTCACCCATCGCCTTGGCAACTTCCTTCACATATACTAACTGTCCTCCGAAATCTGGGTGTTCGGTAAGGTGGCTGTCGTTCCTGTCGAAATTGCCCTGCGGATTAAAAAAAGCGACTTTCCTAATCATATTCCAACCCCTTCTCATAATAATTCTTATCACTCAAGCCAAGTTCGTTTAGTGGCACATCCGCTCCTACAAATCCAACGATATGACCTGCTACCTTACTTCCAAGTTCACAAGCCTTGAAAAAGTCGTATCCTTTCGTTAAACCATAGTACATGCCTGCCCAAAAACCATCACCAGCACCCGTTGCATCAACAACTCTTTTTGCGGAAGGCGGTATATGAACAAGCTCTTTTCCATCAGACGCGTAAGCACCGAGCTTACCTGCGGTTAAGACAACGTATTTCACACCTAACTGATGAAATCTCTCTACATAGTATTTGACTGCGTTTTCAATAGGAGAGTTCATATCAGTTTCGTCCTTAAAAATCGCAACACAATCATCAAGCGAAGGTTTTGAATATGTTGCATACTGAAGTATACTCATAACCTTTTCGCTATCAACTTTTCCACATTCGAACAACTTATCACGGCAGTTTGGATCAAAACTTACTGATATCCCTTTTTCAGAAGCTACTTTGACAATTCTCATCGTAAGCTCGTACAAATTGCACCTCGACAGCATCCAACAGCTAAAATGCACAACCTTTACTCCTTCAAGGACCCTTTCAATTTCATCATCCGCCAATTCGAGGTATTGATCTGCACCGCGGATGACGAAAAAGTCAGGACTGCCAGGCGTTTTCTGAACGAACACCAAAGTAGTTCCGTGGATATTATCTTCTTGAACAAAAGACACATCCACCCCGGACTCTGCGAGCCTTTTCAGAATTCTTCCTCCGATCGGGTCATTTCCCACCCTCGAAAGCATCCTTGAAGGTACGCCGAGTTGTGCACTGTATCGCGCTATATTCCCCGGAGAACCACCAATCTTCAAAACAAAATTCTCAGCCTCTTGAAAAAGCTCTTCGGTAATCATATCGGCTAACAACTCACCAACGAACAATACCATCAACAATTCACCAACCTAAATTTGCTCCGTTCTGCAACCGTTTCTTTATCCTTTCACCGCACCCGAACTAAGACCGGCGATAATTCTGTTCTGGAAGATAAGTACAAGTGCTACGAGCGGCACTGTGACGATAACCGCAGCGGCCATGAGCTGTCCCCACGGTTGCTCGTACTGACTTCTACCAGCGAACATCGCTATTGCGACAGGTACTGTATAAAAGTCAGGCTTTTGCATAAAGGTGAATGCAAAGAGGAACTCATTCCAAGCGGTTATAAACGTCAAAAGCCCAGTTGCAACAAGACCCGGAGCTGACATTGGAAACACAATCTGAAAGAGAGTGCGAAGTCTTGAACAACCATCTATAGCTGCAGCTTCTTCGACCTCTTTCGGAAGGTCTCTAAAGAAATTCTGCAGTATCCACGTTGTAAGCGGGAGCGTGATAGCTACATACGGTAGTATCAAACCTTGATATGTGTTAATAAACCCAAGTCTTCTTAGAATAACGAAAAGCGAACCGAGTATAGATATCTGCGGGAACATACTCACTGCGAGAATTAAAGCCATCACGATAGCTTTTCCCCTCATGTGCAAACGTGCAATCGCGTACCCTGCAAATGAGCCAAAGATAAGCGTCGTCAGCGTCGTTATACCAGATACAACGATGCTGTTCCATATGTTTTCGTGGAATGGCCTCTCCTGGAAGACCTTCACGTAATTAGAAAATGTTGGATTTCTTGGAAGCAACGTCGGATTAGGGTCGAAGAGCTCTATATTCGGCTTAAGCGAAGAAATAAGAGCCCAGTAAAATGGGAAGATACACCAAACCAAGATAAAAATAACAGATAATATAAGCAAAAATTTCATCGTACTTCTCTTAGCTTTAGTTGTCATTTTGATCACCTCTCGAATGCAAACCAATTAATCGAGCTTAAGCTTTAAAGACTTTATATATATAATTGCGAAAATTGAAATCAGTAGGAATATAACCACAGAGAGTGCAGAACCGTAGCCGAACCATGCGCCAGTGAACGCCCTATCCATAAGCAATACCCTGTTGTAAACAGCTAATGTCTCAGTTCCGACGCTTCCGCGCGTCATTATGAACACAACATCGAATACTCTCAGAGCATCAAGCGTTCTGAATATCAAAGCAACCGCTATAGTTGAGCTCAGCATTGGCAAAGTGATCTTCGTAAATCTCTGCCACAAATTCGCTCCATCGATTCTTGCCGCCTCATACAATTCTTCTGGTATCAATTGAAGACCAGCTAAGATTAAAAGTGCCATAAACGGTGTTGTCTTCCACACGTCGACTGCTATTATTGCCCAAAGTGCAGTATCCGGCGAACCCAAAATCGGGAATCCAGGTTCAACTATACGTAACGTTTCAAGTAATTTGGTCATGATGCCACCCTGGTCGTTAAACATCCACTTCCACATCTGCGAAGAAATCGCAGTAGGAATAGCCCATGGAATAAGCATTGCAGCTCTAACTGCGCCTCTAAATTTGAATGGCTGATTAACCACGATAGCTATTAACAGTCCAAAGAGAGTTTCTAAAGCAACGGAGACGACAGTAAAAACGATAGTTGTTTTCAATGCTGCCAAGAATCTGTCATCGTGGAATAAATCAACATAATTTTTAAAACCGACAAATTTCTTCTCTATATCTGGTCTCAAACCAAATTCGTAAAAACTGTCATAGAATGTCTTAAAAAGTGGAAAAAATGCGATTACAGATATAACTAACAAAGCTGGCAGCACCATCCACCAAGCGACGACTGTTTCCCTCGTTTTGACCTTCAAAGAGATCCACCTCCCGGATTTCGAACAAAAGAACTTTTTTGAAAAACCGGGGGTATTCCCCCGGTTATATTTTATCACTCTCAAAGCCCTTTTTTGCAAGATTTTTAGGAAGATGTAGGATATGAGACTTGCTTATTTTCCAAGCACCTTGTTAAGCTCTTTTGCCATGTCTTCAATTGCTTTTTGTGGAGTTGTTTGTTTTGTGAGTGCTGCGTGCACGTATTTCTGGATTACATCGGAAATTTCGCTGTACTTTGCTGTTCTTGGTCTTGGAGCTGCGTTAATGAACATACCGTACAATTCGACCATGAATGGAGCTGCTTTCTTGAGTGCTGGATCTTTGTAGACATCCATCATCGTTGGGTTCTGGCCTGCATTGACTGCTTTGTAAAGTTGTTGATCATACCCTGTGAGGAACTTTACAAGTCTCTTTGCGGCTGCCTTTTCTTCGGGTGTTGCATTCTTGTTGATGCCGAGCATCCAACCACCGAGCGTTGCAGCTGACTTTCCAGATGGACCTGCTGGAAGTGGAGCTACGCCGACTTTACCTGCAACTTTTGATTCTTTCGGATCGTTGAGAAGAGCCCATGCGTATGGCCAGTTTCTCATAAAGACTGCTTGACCGTTCTGGAATGCCCTTCTTGCTTCTTCTTCCATGTATGTTGTGACTGCTTGTGGAGAGATTTTGTGTGTGTAAATTAAATCAACCATGAATTGGAGAGCCTTTACAGCTGCTGGGCTGTTGACTACAACATTTCCTGCGTCATCAAGAACATCTCCGCCAAAGGAAATCAAGTATTCCATGAAATCACAAACCAAACCTTCGTACCTTGCACCTTGCCATACAAATCCTTGGATGTTCTTTTCCTTCGCTGTTATTGTTTTTGCAATGTTTACAAGTTCATCCCATGTCTTTGGAGGATTCTTGAAGCCGTACTTGTCGAGTAAATCTTTTCTGTAGTAAAGCAAACCAGCATCTGTGAACCATGGAACTGCGACGATCTTTCCGCCAACTGTTGCTGCCTTAACTGTTCCGGGGAGGAATTTGCTGAGCTCAAAGTAATCCTTGTCCGCTGTTAAATCTTCGAGGTATGGTGCAAACTCTGCTGGCCAGATAACGTCAAGCATAAGTATCGTTGGTTCCTTTTCACCGGAAGCTAAGTACGTGACATAAAGGTCGTGTCTTTCCGTTGATGAGTTTGGCATTGGCATAACTGAAACTTTGATGTCCTTGTTCTGTTTCATAAATGCATCAAGCTGAGCATACAATACCTCAAGTTCCTTACCTACCGCACCCGCTGTCATTGTTATGGTTACTCTCGAAAACGCTACCACAGACAGTACCAATAGTAAAGCTACCAATAAAAACTTCTTCATACGTACACCTCCCAAAATGTGATGTGGGTAAATTCGAAATTCAAACTCAGTATATCATAGCCAATCTTGAATAACAAAATATTGCTTTTGTGAGAACGAAAAAACATTCACAAGATTATAAAAGATTGGTATCTCTATAGATAGTTATAAGAATTTTTTTATCAATTTTCATCAAAATTAACCATCGATAATTTATACAAACGTGCGGTAAAATAAGATGAAAATAATATTCGAATTTCGAATATAACATGGAATATTGAAATAATTTCCAATCTAATCACAAACAGAAGGAGGTAAGGTATATGACGGTAGAACTACCTGTCAAAAGACTTTCTAACTATAGCGTTTTTGCGAAAGAGGATGTTGAAGCAATATTCGAACTTGGAAAAGAACTCAAAGGGCTCAAAGTTGTGCACGTAAACGCTACCGCATACGGCGGTGGGGTCGCCGAACTGCTCATGACAATTGTTCCTTTGATGAGAGATGCAGGATTAGACGCTACTTGGGAAGTCTTGGAAGCACCTATGGAATTTTTCAACGTCACGAAGAAGCTGCACAACACATTGCAGGGCGCGGATATCGAAATAACCGATGAAGAGTGGGCGCTATATGAAAAAATCAACGAAGAAAACGCTAAGAAGCTCAATCTTGACGCGGACGTGGTAATCATCCACGACCCACAGCCGGCATATATACCGATTTACAGACATTCTTCGAATACAAAATACATCTGGCGCTGTCACATTGACACAAGCACGCCTAATCTGAAGGTATGGGACAGGCTCACATCTAAAATGACCATTTACAAGAAAGCGCTCTTCCACATAATGGACTATGTAAGAGCTCCATTTGATAAGATAGCAGTGGAGTTTCCACCAAGCATTGACCCACTCAGCCCGAAAAATAGAGAGATGAGCCATGGAGAGATGATGGAGGTTGCTGACAGGTACAACATCAACACATCTAAACCACTCATCACTGTCGTTGCAAGGTTCGACCCATGGAAGGATCTCTTCTCATCCATCGACGTTTACAGAAAAGTTAAAGAAAAACACGATGTCCAGCTTGCAATCGTGTCTGCAATGGCAAAAGACGATCCAGAAGGATGGTTGTTCTTCGAGGATGTTCTCAGGTACGCTGGTACGGATAAAGATATACTCTTCTTAACTGACCTCAAAGGCGTGAGCCATCTTGAAGTCAACGCCATCCAAAGGCTCTCAACCATTGGCTTGCACACAGCAACGAGGGAGGGCTTTGGACTTGTAATCAGCGAAATGATGTGGAAAGAACATCCAGTCGTTGCAAGACCAGTTGGCGGAGTGAAAATACAGATAGATGACGGTGTCAACGGATACCTCAGAACCGAAGTGAACGACTTGGCAGACGCCATTTCAGAACTTTTGGAAAATAAAACAAAACTTGACGAATTTGGAAAGAAAGCGAAAGAAAAGGTCAGAAGAACATATCTGTCAACTGCCCACGTGAGGAGGTATTTGGAAGTTATAAAGTCTGTTGTTAAATGAAAAATATGATGTATAATAACCACAGCAGAAAATGAAGCAAAGCTTGTTCGAAACATATTGGAGGTATTTTATTGAAAAACGAAGCCAAGATACTGCTGCAAATCTTGAGACACAAGAAGATAAGGCGCAAAGAGCTTGAGAAAATAATAGGTGTTAACCCCTCCACTATGACTTACCTGCTCGACAAATTGCAAGGCTATATAGATATTGAGGAGGAGCTCCCTACTATAGGGAAGCCTCCTCAATTTGTTTCAATATCCAAAAACGCTTGGACTATACTTGCCGTCAGCGTAGGTAGAGAAAAGATTCGAGCAGTTGTCTACAATGGAAAAGGTGAAGAACTCGAAAGTGCTGAATATAGAGTTAAGAGTGAACACTTGAACAATGAAGCAATGAGTGAATTGCTAAAGAGAACAATAGAGAAATTCTACGACTTCGACAGTGTAGGCATCGCATTTTCTGGAAACGTTGTGGATGGAAAAGTGGAATCGCGGATACTAAAATTGAAGAATTACGACCCGGTTAAGTCACTGAAATTAAAATCACTTGGCATACCGTATGTTATAATCTCAGACGTAGAAGCCATCGCAGCGTACGAATCAAAAACCTCAGGCAAGGAAAGAGTCTTTGTTCTGAATTACGGAACAGGTATAGGTGCTTGTTACTACGAATATCATGCGCTCTTCAGCCGCGACGAGTTCAAAAACATACCGCTTGGCCACCTGTACTACGGCGGAAATGAAAAGTGCTATTGCGGAGCGGTCGGTTGTCTTGAAACTGTTGCTTCTGACTACGCTGTATTCAAAAAATTCACAAAGGAAGGCATTCGCTTCGTTGACTTCATCGAACACGAAGAAGATTACTGGAGTGAATTGAAAAAGATAAGAAGCATCACCAAAAATGGTGACGAAAACGCGATAGCAATTTATAGGAATCTATATAAAGAGGTTGTTGAAAAATTAGCATACGTGCTCGGCAACGCATCGATGCTTTTGGAAGTAGACGAAATTGCAATCTACGGAGAAGGCAGTTCTCCTCTTCTGGCTGAAGCGTTAGAAGAGAAGATTAATAGCCTTTCACCGAACTTCAACGTATCAGTAAGGCATGGTAGTGTTTCAGACGCTGTTGAAAGAGGCATATCCTTAGAAGCAGCGGTCAATCTCGTTAGACGGAAATTCTCAAAATAGAGAATGTGAAAGAATTTGGAGGTTTTGTTATGTACATCATCTTGGTCGGTGGCGGTACTGGTTCTGGTAAGACGACAGTTGCAAAACGCATAATGGAATCGATAGGTTCTGACAAATGCGTAATGCTCCCTATGGATAATTACTACAAAGACATGTCGCACCTTCCGTTGGAAGAAAGAAAAAAATACAACTACGACCACCCGGACATGATCGAGCATACGCTCATCGTAAAGCACGTAAAAGAACTGCTGACAGGCAAGTCAGTGGACCTTCCGGACTACGACTTCGCACAGTACACAAGAACGGAAAATAGTATCAAAATCGATCCGAAACCCATTTTACTAATCGAGGGTATCTTCGCACTTTATTACGACGAACTACGTGCACTTGCAGACCTCAAAATATACGTCGACACCGAGGGCGATGAGAGATTCATCAGAAGATTGCAAAGAGATATCTTCGAAAGGGGAAGAACGATAGAATCCGTAATCAACCAATACTTGAACACCGTAAAACCCATGCACGATGCTTACGTTGAACCTACGAAGAAACATGCAGACATAATAATTCCACGCGGTGGTTACAACGACAAAGCGATTGAGGTAGTCGTCGAGTACATACAAAATCTCATCTGATATATAAACTAACGAAAACGAATGTGGGCAGGTTACCCTGCCCACTTTTTTCTTTAATTTATCTATTCTTATTAATCTCTTAACTTGGTAAATCATTGAAATTCGTTCGCAATTAGGCTATAATTACTTTGATAAATTGGGAGAAGTATAACGCGAGGAGGTCTTGCATGAAAGTACATATCTTCACCTACGGTTGCCAGATGAACGAAAACGACACGGAAATCGCAAAGCAATTGCTTCTAAATGAAGGTTTTGAAATAACAGACAGCGAAGACGACGCCGATGTTGTTATCCTCAATACATGTGCGGTTAGGAAGAAATCGGAAGAAAAGGTATATAGCCACATAGGCAAACTGAAGAAGAAGGGCAAGAAAATAGGAATAATGGGATGCGTTGCGGAGAAGGAAAAGGAAAACCTCTTCAAAAGAGGCGTTTCTTTCGTTCTCGGAACGCGCGCATTGGCTGAGATTCCGCAGGCAGTCCAAAATGCTAAGAATGGTAGTAGACACGCATACTTTGACGATACGTTGAGCGAAATAGAGTACCACAAAGTCGAAACGAGGAGCTCAAAACACCACGCGTGGATAACAATAATCTATGGCTGTGATAGATTCTGCACTTATTGTATAGTCCCATACACAAGAAGCAGGGAAAAATCAAGAACGTTAGAGAGTGTTTTGACAGAAGTTCGAGCACTGGTAGATAAGGGATACAAAGAATTCACATTCCTTGGCCAAAACGTAGATGCTTACGGAAAAGATTTGGGCGATGGAACATCACTTGCCAAATTGTTGAGAGAGGCTTCAAAGATAGAACGTATTAAAAGACTCTGGTTCCTCACATCATACCCGACGGACTTTTCACTCGAAATACCACAAGCCATGCTTGAGAGCGAAAAAATAGCAAGGTCAGTGCACTTGCCAGTCCAACACGGCAGCAACAAGATACTTAAGGCAATGAACAGGAGATACACCAGAGAAGAATACATACAACTTATCCAGGATATAAGGAAAATAGTTCCTGATGCCTCAATTTCGAGTGATATAATTGTAGGATTTCCGGGAGAAACCGACGAAGACTTCGAAGACACTGTTAACCTTGTGAAAGAACTAAAATTCGAAAGGCTCAACCTCGCAGTCTACTCTCCACGCGAGGGCACGGTTGCGTGGAAGTACTACAAAGACGATGTACCTTACAAAACAAAAGTTAGAAGGATGTCTTACCTTCTAAACTTGCAAAAATTCATCAACAAAGAGCTCAATGAGGCGTACAAAGATAAAACGGTGGAAGTGATTGTAGAAGCCCAAGCAAAGAACGGGCTTTTCTACGGACGAGATATCAGGAATAAAATCATCTCATTCGAAGGAAGTAATGAACTGATAGGGAAAAGTGTATTAGTGAAGGTAAACAAGATAACCGCAGGTCCTCTGTACGGCACTATCGAAAAAGTTTTGGATTTCTAAGCATTTTCTAAGTTTGTTGGTGTATCATATCTGCGGAGGTGGTAATATGCGAAAATACATCTTAAAACTCTTCCTACTACTGAACGTTCTCTTAGTTACTTCCGTATTCTTCGGTGCAGAATACGTTGCCCGCATCGGCGAAATGGAGCTTGGCAGAATCAAGACCCAGCTAACGAAGAATGGATGGGTAAGCGTCAGCGAGATACAGTACGGTGAAACGTACTTAGTTGAGACGCGGACACTTTACGGTGCGAACGGAATGTTCCAAATCTACGAAGCTACTTTCAAAACAGGCGGAGAAATAGTTGCGAAGATAATCGCAACACAAAAGATGATGAGAACCACAATAACACTTTACGCTTACTACGACCCGAAGAACCCATCGGTCAAAACTTTCAACTTCTCAGAGCCTAATCTAGTGATTCTCGACAACAACTTCATCATACCACACTTCGAGATGATGTTGAGAATGCCACATCCAAAATTCCAGATTCTCATACCGCAGGCTCTCTTCAATCCATCGAAAACTGAGAAGGCTTCGGGCATCGCTGAACTCAAACGGTTGGAAAAAGATATTTACGTGCTGAGCTACGAAGGTACTGATATAAAGATAATAACTGATAAAGATGGCATAGTGAAGATGGAATATTCCAACGGCATCACTGTTGAAAGGGTGAAGAAATAACTGAAAACATCTGACTACTTGAAAAAGTACGGAGTAACGCTTAAAAAATCGCTCGGGCAAAACTTCTTGTCGAACGAAACATTCGCCGAAAAGATCGTTCAGCTGTCGGAAATCGAGAAAACGGATACCGTCCTTGAAATAGGAGCTGGAGCTGGAACATTAACGGTTGCACTTGCACAAACAGGTGCAACTATTTTTGCTATTGAAATAGATGAGAGGATGCGACCAATACTCCAAGAAAGATTACTCACATACGAAAACGTCCACCTCATATTTTCAGACTTTCTCGCGTTAGATACATCTTTCTTGCCTGATGGCTATAAATGCGTCTCGAACATCCCGTACTACATTACAGCGCCGATACTCAAAAAATTACTCTTCACAAATTTCAAATCCCTCACAATCATGATGCAAAAAGAAGTTGGCGAGAGATTGCTTGAAAAACCCGGTAGCTCAAACCGCGGATTTCTAACTGTCGTGCTCCAAACCGTCGCAAACGTACAAAAGGTGCTTACAGTTCCAAAGAGCGCTTTTGTGCCGAATCCAGATGTCGACAGCGTTGTACTGAAAATGACAAGAAAAGAACAGTTACCATTTTCAGACAATTATGAACTTGAATCTTACTGGAATTTAGTTTCGAACGCATTCTCTCAGAAAAGAAAGACAATCTACAATAATCTAAAGACGTTTATTGACGATAAACAAAAGATAGAGGAAATACTCTTAAAAGCAGGTGTTCAGCCGAACGAAAGACCGGAAGGACTGACTGAAGAACAGTTCGTAGCGCTGTGGAGAGAATGGAAAAGAATATAGGTGAAAATTTTTGGAGGGAAGCAGATTGAAAAGAACATTTGTCTTCGACTTAGACGGCACAGTGCTGAATTCAAAGAACGAATTTCCTCAAGAAACGAAGCGAATAGTTTTGAACATACTGGAAAACGGGGATAATGTTGTATTCGCAACTGGAAGAATGCACATCTCCGCAAAAAAACTCTTAGAAAACGTATTTGGAAAAGACATTTTCCCCATAATCTCATACAACGGAGCAGTAATATATCTTCCTGAAAAGGGATTTATATTTGAAAAAACGCTCGACATGGAAACCTCATACAGAGTCATCGATTTTCTCAGAGAAAGAAACACTCACGTTCAAACCTACGTTGATGACCTGCTGTACAGCGAAAAGGACGATGACGAAATAAAGCTCTACTCAAAACACGCGGATGTACCGTATTACGTGGTCGACGATTTGAAAGCTCTTCCACACCCTCCGATCAAAATATTGGCAGTTGGCGAGGCTGAGAAGCTTGACTTGATGATAGAACCACTGAAATCGATAGTCGATGGCAGAGCAAACGTATTCAAGAGCTTTTCCATATTCCTCGACATAGTACCGTCCGATGCTAACAAAGGTATAGCTTTGCAATTCTTGGCTGAGCATCTCAATTTCGATTTGTCGAAAACAATAGTCTTTGGTGACAATGAAAACGACATATACATGTTCAACGTAGCGGGCATGAAGATAGCGGTTGAAAATGCAGTTGAAAAATTGAAAGAGGTGGCTGATTTTGTCAGCAAGTCGAATGAAGAGAACGGTGTTCTTCACGCTTTTAATACTCTTTTCCCTGAGTATACACGGTAGGAATTTCCTGTGTACAAATAGATTGGAAGATTTCCTGAAAGACGTGAGCCTACTCACGCTCGGAAGTCTCGGGAACACTTCGTTAGCCCAAGAAGTTGGGCAGTATGTAGGAAGTGTTGCAAAACAAGATGGTTACAGCTACTATCTTATTGGACCACTCGACACACTGAGTGTTGATGACAACGACTATTTCTACCGAGTGAATAAATCGCCATTCATAACCGCTGACATATACGAAAAATTCGCAACTGGGCTTGGCAACGCAGGGATAATACCCGTATTCGACGGCAGAGGGAAAATCGACACAAACCTCGTCTCTTCCTTGGTAACACGAAAACTCACATATCCCGTCCTTGTCGAAGACGAAGGAAAGGCGAATTTGTTGCGCGCATTGGGATACAAGGCGGTATTCATTGTCGAAGAAAACGGCGAGTACAAATTTCTCAATAGTATTCCCGTGAGCTTGTACTGGAAAATCCCTGTTCAGAACCCTGAAGAGCTCCGGAAAAAAGTGTTACTGAACTCAATAATATACCTTGGACCGGGCGAGGTACAAATCAGAAAATCGTTCGTAACGTCCGGCGTTGTTGTCTTTTCAGATGAGGAATTTGTAATCTCAGAAGCTAAAAAGGCACTTGAAAAAAGAACAGCACCCGGTAGGGTGCCGTGGTGAATTAGTTTTTCTCGTTATCTTATATTGTCTATAACATACTCTATCGCACAGATGCTTGCACCGACTAAGTTTGAGCTGATATCTCGAAAGATGGAAGGCATGATGATGACTTTGGACGCAGCAGGTTTCAAAGCCTTCTTCCTGACAACAGAAATCAACTGCCGATAGAAATACTCAGGCATTCCTATAATCTCCCCGCCGAGTACTATAGCTTCTGCATTCACCGCGTTGATGATATTCACTATACCCTCACCAAGATTAGTAGCCATGTCGAGCAATATCTGTCTTGCTTCAGGCATCTTTGACAAGCTCTTAAAATCGGTGATTTGATGGTTTTTCAGTTCTTTTCTTGCTCTTCCCAAAGCGTATCTGATGGACGAGTACAGCTCCCAGCAGCCTGTCTTCCCGCAGTGGCAGGATTTATCGGAGTTAATATCCATCGTCATGTGTCCAAACTCGCCAGCCGAAAAGAACTTACCTCGGAAGAGCTTGCCGTTCAGCATAACCCCAGTACCTACACCTTCTCTTACCAGAACGAAGACTATGTCGTTCACATTGGACAAAGCCTTCGAATAATACTTTTCAGCGAGGACCGAAAGATTCGCCTCGTTGTCCGCCATTATCGGCACTTCGATATCCAAGTACTTACCAATCTCTACATCACGCCATTCCAAATTAGGCGCGGTAATTATTATACCCTTATCTGTATCGACGATACCTGGAATAGAAAGTACGACAAGCGATATATCGAACAGCTTCTTCAAATTGTGATAGTAATACTTCACTTTCTCAAAGAATTTTGAATAATCCTTTGGTGTCTTGAAAGTTTCAATAACCTTTATCGTTCCGTCGTAAAACCCGAGCGCAGCTGTTGAGTACGTAACGCCGACATCGAAGAGCAGGGCGATATGATAATCAGGATTTACCTTAAGCGATATCTTCTTTCTACCTGGAGAATCGCTCACCATAACACCCGCTTCGAAGATATGCCCTTCGGCTATGAGCTCGTTGACCAGCCTTGTGACACTGCTTGCCTTCAAGCCGGTCACTTCTGAGATGTCGTTCCTCGATATCGGCTTTCTTCTATGAAGGAGTCTCAGGATGATCTTCTTGTTCAGGATCTTTATATTACTGCTGTCGTACTTGCTGATCGACAAAGGTTATCACCTCGTTGTGTTTTCTGTTAGGTTATTCGTATGATCTTGCCACACTTTCGAACGCACCTTTCAATGAATGATAAAGCGATTTGAAAATCTCATAATTGCGCTCGTAAATCTCGTGCCTCTCCTTGTTAGGTTCTGTGCTATCTGTAATAGAAATCCACTCCTTAGCTACCTTATCGGGCGCATTCCCACTTACAGCTGAGTACGCAAGAATAGCCGCACCGTAAGCTCCGCCTTCTTTACTTGAAACTTTAACGAGTCTTTTTCCAATAACATCAGCGATTATCTGCGTCCAGACCTTGCTCTTTGACCCACCGCCCGTAATCCTAAACTCTTTTACGTTCGCTGATGGTATATGCACGTAGCAATCTTTCAATCCGTACGCAACGCCTTCATATATAGCTTTGTAAATCTCAAAACGGTTGTGCGCCGAACTCAAGCCGAAGAGCACACCCCTTGCATTTGGGTCTCTGTGCGGTGTGCGTTCCCCGTTAAGGTATGGCAAAAAGAAAAGGCCACGCGCCCCGGCGGGCACTCTATCAACCTCACTATTAATAATATCATAATCTCTGAAATCTGTGATATCGTTGAACCAGTCTAAGGAATTCGTAGCAGACAGCATAACTCCCATGTAGTAATTGACACCATCGACTACGTGTGCAAAGACGTGAACCCTACCTTCTTCATCCGGCTTTGCCGTAGGTGTTGGAACAAGCACAGTTCCAGAAGTTCCAACACTCACCATCGCCGTATCATAATCCGTAACACCTACACCCAGCGCTGCACAAGCGTTGTCTGCACCACCTGGCACTACTATAATCTCTTCATCCAACCCCAACTCATAGGCTGTTTCAGGCGTAATCTTGCCAACGATACTGTTTGATTTCTTGATTTCAGGAAGCTGTTCTACTTTTAAGTTAAGAATCTCCAAAATCTCATTATTCCATTCCCTTTTTCTTATATCGTATATCGCCGTTCCGGAGGCATCGGAATGCTCAGTTGAATACACATTCGTCAATTTGAAATTTATAAAATCCTTCGGAAGCATGAACATGTGTGATTTTGTAAAAACCTCCGGGTAATTTCTCGAGAGCCACAATATCTTCCCAGCTGTGAATCCTGTCAATATAGGGTTGCCTGTAATCTCTATAGCCTTGTGCTCCCCGCCAAGCTTTTGTGTTATCTCATCGCACTCTTTACCTGTTCTCTGATCGCACCAGAGTATCGAATTAAAGAGCGGCTCGCCCGATTTATCCACCGCAACGAGGCTGTGCATCTGCCCACTTGTGGAAATCGCACTGATTCTAATGCCGTGCTCTCTGGCATATGTCGAGAGGCTTTTCAATACAACCTTAACACCATTCCACCACTCGTTCGGATCTTCTTCTGCCCAACCTGGTTTTGGAGATATCAGCTTCAGAGGGTAATCTGATTTAGTCAATATATTACCGTCTTCATCTACCAAGATTCCCTTAATTGCGGTGGTGCCGACATCAAGCCCAACGACGCATATCTTGCTCACAGTATTACCTCCCGCCGAATATGACATCGTTAATTACCATCTCAAGCAATTCTTGCTTGAGAGATTTGACTCTCACATCGGTTAAATCCTCAACGTAGGAAGACAGCTCATCAAGAGTTGTTTTGCCTTCCAGAATCTTCATTCCGATTTCAGAATTATACTCCGAATACCTCTCTTCTATCATCGGTTTTACCTTTTCTCTCAATTTCACTGCAAGCTTTAAACCGAGTGCAAACGCATCCATGCTGCTAACGTGTGCGTAAACGATGTCTTCCGGATCAATGGAAGCGCGCCTTACCTTTGCATCGAAATTGAATCCGCAATCCAAACCGTTGTTTTCAAGAACTTCATACATTGCAAAAGTTGTTTCGTACACATCAGTTGGGAACTGATCTGTATCCCAGCCAAGCAGCAAATCTCCGCGGTTAGCATCTATACTGCCGAGTTTCCCATTCAGCCTTGCAACTCTAAGTTCATGGGCAAAAGTATGCCCTGCAAGTGTTGCGTGGTTAGCCTCTATGTTCAGCTTGAAATGCTCGAACAAATTGTGCTTTTTCAAGAAATACAGAACAGTTGATGCATCGAAATCGTACTGGTGCTTTGTCGGTTCTTTCGGCTTTGGTTCTATCATAAGAACTCCATTGAATCCTATCCTTTCTTTATACTCAACAACCATCTCCAAGAACCTTGCAAACAGCTTTTCCTCTAACGCACTATCTGTAAGCAACAAATTGTCGTACCCTTCTCTGCCGCCCCACAGAACATATCCAAGACCTCCCAATTCCTTTGTCACATCGAGCATCTTTTTCACCTGACTTGCTGCATACGAAAATACAAGAGGATTTGGCGAAGTTGCTGCTCCCTGCGCATAGCGTGGATGCGAGAAAAGATTCGCAGTACCCCACAACAACTTTACGTTGCTCGATTTCATATATTCTTTTATCTTCTCAACGACCTTGTCGAGAATCTTGTTAGATTCTCTTAGAGTTAAACCTTCGTGCGCCAAGTCCCTATCGTGAAACGTGAAATACTCGACGCCCGTCTTTTCGCAGAACTCGAACAAGGCATCTACCTTTGCAAACGCAGTGTCCATCGGATCTTTCTTAAACCAGGGTCTTTCAAACGTTGCAGAACCGAATGGGTCTTCTCCCCTGCTGTTGAATGTATGCCAATAAGCGACTGCGAACCTGAACCAATCTCTCATCTTCTTGCCAGCGATTTCTTCCTCTGGATTGTAAAATTTGTAAGCTAAAAGATTCTTTGAACTTGGACCTTCGTAGACAACTTTTTCAACATTGAAGTACATACACTTCACCTCCAATAGATATGATCAAAAATAATTAGAAAGTGTAAACTTTTGTAAAGAATACTCTATCTTCAAATACCTCTCTTCTCATTCCATCTACCTCAAAACTTCCTTTAAGCCTTATATCATCCGAAGAACTTCCAATCATGACGTTGTAAACCCCAGGCTCAACGCAGAGCTTCATATCGCGTCCGTAGAACGCGAGCACGTCCGTGTGGAGATTGAACAAAACTTTCCTCTTTTCGCCAGGTTTCAAATTCACCTTCGCAAAACCTTTCAGTTCCTTAACTGGCCGAGTTACTGAGGCACATTCTCTTCCGATGTAAAGCTGCACAACCTCTTCGCCTTCAACTTCACCAGTGTTCTCCACATAAAGTGAAATTTCGACGCTTCCTGCCATTGGCACTTTTGATGGAGAGATTTCTAACCCGCTGTAATCGAAATTAGTATACGAAAGTCCGTGACCGAACGGGAATAGTGGTTTGACACTCTCGTCAACGTAGTCACCATGCCAACTGGACCTTCCGCCAGACGGTTTGAAGTAGTGGAAGAGCGGAATCTGACCAGCACTTCTCGGGAAAGTCATTGGAAGTTTACCGGATGGATTGACTTTGCCGTAAAGCACATCGACTATTGCCTTTGCACCAATCTCACCTGGCAACCACGCCTCAACAATAGCAGAAACCTTGTCTACAACCCTGGTTAAAGAATAAGGTCTGCCATTCAGCAAAGCGAGCACCACAGGCTTGCCAACCTTTGAAACCTCAATGATAAGTTCTTCCTGAACTCCGGGCAACTTCAAATTCGCGCTGTCCCTCGACTCACCCGTTGTGCAATCCATGGTCAAACCTGACCTATCACCAACTACAACTATCGCCACATCGCTATTCTCGACTGCTTTGAGCGCCTCGTTGAACCCTTCTTTCGAATCTCCCAAGACATCGCAACCTTTCGCGTATGTGAATTGAACACTTTCTTCTTTGAGCAACATCTCTATACTCTTGATCTTGTTCATGCTCTCCTCAACCGATTTCTTCACGCTTGAAAGATTGAACTTAGGCGCATCAAAAGCCAAGTTAACGTTCTCGAGCATTATTTTTATATGTGCTAAGTACATGTAATCACCGAGCATGTTCCTGACATCCGCCGCATTTGGTCCTATGAGTGCTACTTTCATATCTTTTTTCAATGGCAAGATACCGTCGTTCTTAAGGAGCACTATTGACTTTCTTGCAACTTCAAGAGCAAGCTCTGTGTTTTTTACAACCTTCGCTTTTGAAGGTTCTACGTACGGCTTATCGAACAAGCCCAATTTAAATTTCATCTTCAAAATCCTTCTAACAGTTTGATCTAACAACTTTTCCGGAATAACCCCGCTTTTCACCAGGTCTAAGACATGTGCATAGCAATCGGTATTTGGTAATTCCACATCTATTCCCGCTTCAAGGGCGTATTTTGCTGCTTCGGCTTTATCCCTTGCTAATTTGTGATGTTCGTGGATCAACTTCACCGAGAAATAATCAGAGACAACGAGTCCATCAAATCCCCATTCTTTCCTCAGCACATCTGTTAAAAGCTCTCTGGAAGCGGCAAGAGGCACTCCGTCTATCTCGCTGTACGAATTCATAACAGAACCAACCTTCGCTACTTTCACGGCAGCTTCGAATGGGAACATGAAGATCTCTCTCAACTCGCGTGGCGGAATGTTAGTTGGAGCCCAGTTCCGCCCTCCTTCAGACGCGCTGTAACCGACAAAGTGCTTTGTAGTGGCAATGACTCCGTCTTTCAAGTCTTCTCCCTGCAGACCTTCGACATAAGCACACCCCATACTTGCGACAAGATAAGGCGACTCTCCGAATGTTTCCTCAACCCTTCCCCATCTTGGGTCCCTTGCAACGTCAAGTACAGGAGCGAGCCCTTGGTGAATTCCCATATTCCTCATCTCTTGCCTTATCACTTTCGTAACTTCCTTTACCAGTTCAGGCTCCCACGTACTCGCCATCGCGATAGGCACAGGAAAATTCGAACCGTTGAGTCCCATATATCCAGTTAGGCATTCTTCGTGCATTAATGCTGGTATTCCAAGTCTCGTATTTTCTATCAAGAATTTCTGTACTTTATTGTCGAATTGAGCAACTTCTTCGGGTTGAAAGTTTGTTGCTCCACCCGGTCTTGAGATTTGACCTATGCCGTCCTTCAACAGCTCAAATGCTTTCCCTTCATCGAAATTCCCGTTCTCGTCGAGTAATTGATAACTCCAAACAGAACCGAGCTGGCTAACCTTTTCTTCCAGCGTCATTCTCGAAAGCAGGTCCTCAACTCTCAATTCAATAGGCTTAGAAGAATCCTTATATATCTCCATAGCGCTCTCCCCCAATCTTTATCAAAATCATTTGTAAAGATAGCACATAACCTTACTACCATTTACATCAAAATAAGGCGGTCTTTCTTTTCTGCATATGTCCATTGCGTACGGGCATCTTCCCGCAAACTTGCATCCAGTCGAAACGTACTCAACCTCTTCTAAATCTGAGAGCTTTATCCTCGTGCTCCACTTTTTCTTTGGGTCTGGCTGAGGTATCGACTCCTTTAGCAGTTGCGTGTACGGATGTTTTGGTTCAGACAGCACTCGCTCTGTACTACCCGTCTCCACTATGTTGCCCCTGAACATGATGGCTATCCTGCCACCGAGGTAATAAGCCGTCATTAAGTCGTGAGTGATGTAGAGGATGCTTATTCCGAGCTCTTCGAGTTTCTTAAATAAATTAACGATCGACATTCTCAAAGAAGCATCGACCATCGACACCGGTTCATCGGCAACTAACAACTTTGGGTTTGTAAGCAAGCTCTTGGCTATCGAAATTCGCTGCAGCTGTCCACCGGAAAATTCGCTTGGATACTTGTGGTAAAATTCGTCGAACTCGATGCCCACCGTTTTCAACTTCTCTGTTATTATCGCAGTCGCTTCTTCCTTGCTTTTTGAAATCTCAAAATTCTTCAGCGTATCGTAGAAATAGCTCTCAACTCTCCTGAGCGGATTAAACGTTGTGAACGGATTTTGGAAAACAGCCTGTATCTCCTCAAAAATCTCACTTCTTTTCTTGAGGTTGTCTATCCTCTTTCCAGAATAATACACTTCACCGCGAGTAACATCTTCAAAACCCAAGACTATCTTTGCTATAGTAGTTTTTCCACAGCCACTCTCGCCGGCTAATGTAAAGATCTCACTTCCGTTTATTTCAAAAGAAACATCATCTACAGCTGTTATCTTCGTTCCGCCTATTATACTGCCTATCCTGTAGACCTTCGTTAGGTGTTCAATCCTCAAAAGACTGTTGCTCATACCTTCACCCCCGAATGCAACCAGCATGCCACTTTTTGTCCACGTTCAACCTCTGCAAGCTGCGGTACCGAATCTCTACACTGCTGCATTGCAAACGGGCATCTGGTATGAAATGCGCAACCTGAAGGCAGAGATGCCAAAGATGGCGGTGAACCTGGTGCGCTCTCCCTTTTTCTCTTTTCACCAAATTGAGGGAGAGATTCGATAAGGAACTTCGTGTACGGATGGAGCGGCTTTTCAAATATCTCTTCCGTTTTTCCTTCTTCGACGATCTTGCCGGCGTACATTATGCCTATTCTGTCAGTCATGTTAGCGTGAACACCCATATCGTGCGTCACTAACACAATAGTATTTTTGTACTTCGCTTGAACATCTTTCAAAACTTGTATTACACCTCTCTGGGTAACGACATCCAGTGCGGTAGTCGGTTCATCCGCAACAATTATCTTCGGAGCGAGTATCGTCGCCAAGGCTATCGTAACCCTCTGTCTCATCCCACCTGAGAGCTGATGAGGATACGCATCCAATATCTCTTTTCTAAGCCCAAGCTCGACAATATGTTGCAAGATATTGTCCCTCAATTCGCCTATTTTGAAGCCGTTAGCGTGCGGTTTCAAAAAGTCCTCAAACGTGTCCATTATCTTGGTTACCGGATTCAAGACATTCATAGAACCCTGTGGCACGTAGGATATGAACTTCCACTTAAACTTCCTGCGTTCACTTGGCTGGATCTTGTAAATCGAAACCGGTTTATTCTCATCTATATACAGCACATCGCCATCAACAACCCTCAATGGAGGCTCGACAGCGTCGAAAAGAGTTTTGAGAAGCGTACTCTTTCCGCACCCGCTTTCACCGGCGATGCCGTATATCTCGTTTTGATTGAACGAAATACTCACTTCGTCAACAGCCTTAACAACAATTTTCTTTCCGTACACATCGAGATGGTAATATGCCTTTAAATTCCTCGTTTCGAGCACAGCCACTGTTATCACCTCAAGCCTTTCCTATCCTCTGGATACGCATCCTTGGATCCAGGTACTCGCTAATGCTTAAAGACATAAGGTACAGAGCCACAAAAATTAGGATGGAGAACAAAACGGGTGTAAGAACCCACCACCAATATCCTAAGAGCAATGCCTGACTCGATATCGACCACTGTAGCATTGTACCCAGTGTTGGCGTTTCGAGGTTGAAAACCCCGAGTATTGCCAAAGTAATCTCCATACCTATTGCCCACGACATATTTCCAATTAGCGTGGCGAATATCAACGGAATCAAATACGGCATGTAATCTTTAAAAATAATGGAACTGGTAGATGCTCCCGAAAGAACTGATGTATATGTAAAATCCTGCTCACGGAGGCTGAGAACTTGAGAGCGCACAACGCGCGCATCCCAAGCCCAGCCAAAGACACCAAGCAGTAACCCGAGAGACGCGATTCCCATCCTTGCCTTAGCAATCATCGCGAAAAGCACAATTATCACGAAGAGAGGTATTACCAAGAAAGAATCGCTTAGGAACGTCAAAATCCTATCGGCAGCCCCACCCTTGAATCCTGCTATTATCCCGATCAAGACAGCTATAACGCGCGAAACTAATCCGGCGATGAGTGAAGCTATCAATGAATTTCTCACTGCAAACGTGAGTAGCCAAAAGACGTCCTGTCCCATAGATGTTGTTCCGAGGATATGCGGCCAGTGTGGTGGTAAATTCCTCTCCACTACATTCCACCTATACGGATTGTAAGGAGAAAAGAACGATAAGAACGAAAGTACAACGAGTAACAAGAAAATCACGAAAGAGACTTTGAACCTATTATCTTTAAGTAGCTCCCTGAAAGTTTTCATCATTTCACCCCATCTCACTTGCATCTCATCTATATCTCACGCGCGGGTCTAATAACGGATAAATGAGGTCTATCACGAGCACGCTTGTTGTGATGACTATGATAGATATGCTCGTTATGCCCATCAGCAAATTGTAGTCGCCTGTAAAAACAGCGTTGTAGAGCAGAGTACCGACACCGGGGTAAGAGAATGTCATCTCTGTGATTAGCGCACCGCTGAATATCTGACCAAGAGATAGTGCTAAACCAGTCGTCTGTGGCAACATCGCATTTCTAATAACATACTTGTAAACTATCTTCTTTTCCGGTACACCAGCGAGCTTTGCATACTTCACGTAATCTTCTGACTTAACCGTCTGAACGACAAGCTTCATCGCCTGGAACCAAACGAACATGCCTATCAAAAGCAATGACATCGCAGGTAGGAACGAGTGCTTTAGTATACTTACAATACTGTACCAACTGAACTTACTGGACATACCTGTCGCAAAAGCACTCCTAATTGGAAAGATAGGAAAGATATACCCAAGAATTATGAGTAACGTAAGTGCCAGTATATAGTAAGGCATAGGCCTTATTATCATCGCTATGAAATCGACAACCTTAACCCATCTCTTATTCGAGAAATATCCTGCAAAACCACCGACGATATTACCGATTATCCACGCCAAGAGCGTTGTGATGAGCATAAGTCCCAACGTCCAAGGAAGTGATTGTGCAATAAGAAGCTTTACAGGCGTTGGGAATTGATAGTAAGACGGTCCAAAATCCGCCCTTACAAACCTCTTAAGGAAACTAACATATTGCTCCCATAACGTACCCTCAAGACCATAAAGTTGCCTTAGGGTTTTAATCATCTGGTCAACCGACTTAGGATCCATATAGACCCCTTGCGTTGTGAAACGAGCGATGAACTGCTGAACTGGATCAGTTGGCAACAACCTTGGAATGAAGAAAACCATCGTTATGCCTACAAAAATTACAAGGAAATACACAATCAACCGAGGAATTAGATAGCTCTTTATAAACTTCAAAATGCATACCTCCCCTTGAGTTCAAACGTAAAAAATGACAATTTGAAAAAACCGGGGAGAGAGGCGTCTCCCTCCCCAATAATGAACTGCTTTATCTTATTTCTTCCCGGTAGGTTTCAAGAATGGTAACATATACTTGAAGTTTGGCCAGTGGTGATACGGCTGTGAGTACATATTTTCTGCGCCTGGGAAGTTCGTCCAGTAGTATTCGTCCCAAACTATAACGCCAGGATAGTTGAACGTTGGTATGCCAGGCATTTCCGCTACTAACAACTTGAGACCCTCAATTCCTAAACTAATAAGGTTTGAAGTATCGTCAGTCGAGGTGACTCTGAGTTTCTTTATAATCTCATCCATCGCTGGATTGGACCATCTCATGTAGTTACCCCACGGTGCATTCTCGCCAATAGCTGCCTTGTAATCAGACAAGAACGGTTCGAGAACGCGGAACAAATCGGCACCGGCACCCCACGGCTCTCCTGCGGGCCAATCTGTGCTGACTTGGAACTCACCTTTCTGCCCCATTGTTGCCAAGGCATCCGTTGTCATAACTGTTACATCGATTCCGAAGTTCTTCCAAGCTTGTGATGCAGCAAATGCATTTCTGTACGATGGGTGTGCCGGGTTAGTCGTAGTAATTATCGTTATCTTCCACGGCGTACCATCCGGTAAGAGCCACTTTCCATTCTTATCTCTCTTGAATCCATTCTTAATCAGCAGTTGCTCTGCAACGTCCGGTGCATATTTCCACCATCCAGGTCCGAATACTCGCCTGACCTCTGCTGGATCGCTTGGAACATTGTATCCCCTCTTTTTGGCGTACTCAGCCAATCTCGTTCCAGCAGTTGGGTCGTATGGTTTGAACTTCTTGCCGCCTCCGAGGTCAATTTCAAAATTCCTGAGCCATGAATCCATTCTCAGATAGAACATATCGTAGTATGCCTTTGTAAGTGGAATGTGAATTGGGCTCAACGTTACAGCGCCGTCGAATGAATTAGCAGCATATTCAACGATATCTATAGCCAAAGTTAGCGCCCAGCGCACATCCTTGTTGTCAAATGGTTTTACAGCAGTGTTGAAAGCAAGCCCCGTTATACATGGGTCAATATTGACAGTCCATGGAAAATCTTTTCTCCAAGCTCTTGCAGTATTCACACGTTGCATAACAGCCAGCATACCGGCGATCGTAAGGTCCGCTGCATCGAGCTGGTGCTGAGCCATGGAAAGGATCTGTTGCTCGACCGTACCGCTTGCAATGAACAGTACGTACTTTGGCTGTGGCATACCATAAATCATGCCCGTCGGTGTCCTCTGCCAGTCGCTTCTTCTTTCCCACAACGTCCAATAACCGCCTTGATCCACATCCTTAAGCACGTACGGACCTGTACCAACTGGAGGATAGAAATTAAACGTGAGTGGGTCTTTAACCTTCTCAAACACATGCTTTGGAAGTGGTCTCAAAGCACCCCACCTATCGAGCCAATACGTGTGGAACCTTCCGTTTGGTTCCTTCAATTTGAACTTCACCGTGTAGTCATCGATCTTAGTGATTTGAACAACCTGCATCATCTGGTCGTGATATCCCATACCCTCAATCTTTTTCGCAAGCTCAACTGTGTAAATAACATCATCGGCAGTAAAAGGCACTCCATCGCTCCAGTAAACGCCTTTTCTCAACTTGAACGTTACTTCAGTCAAGTCCTTACTGTACACTGGTCCACTCGCTGCGAGTGCGTTGATGATCTTTCCTGTAGCGTATTCAACACACCAGAGTGGCTCGAGCAACAAGTTCTGAATTCCCCTGTCCTGCCACACCCAAGTTGCCCATACGTTGAAATTCGTGGGGTTAGCTGCTCTTCCTGTTAATGCATTAGCTATGAATGTCTCACTTCTCGGAATTCCCCCTGGTAAGTCTGCAAACAATACAACTGCAACAAGAACCGCCAAAATAGCCAAGAACCGCCTCATATACACTCCCTCCTCTTCACAGGATAGAAAGAAATACCTTCCAACAAAACCCCTCTCTAAGATACTCACCGCGGATTCTAACAATCAGGCAATAATTTTATTAATTACTTCCAGAGTGTAATCAATTAGCTTTATAACACACTTGTAATTTTAGACAAAATTCGTTTAATAAAAGTAACGTTAAATGTCTTGAAGTTATAGTATGAATTCTTTTAATTTCTTAAGAATTCGAATTTTTTCAAAAAATATCTGTTATCTTTATCTACCGCAATTATAAAGCAATTAATTTTTGAGGATGGGAGAAAGTGAGGTCATGTCATTTACTTTGGGGTTATTTCCAAAGACCATAAAAAGAGGCTCTTACCATTCTTCTTAAGCCAATTTCTAAACAATCTGTAATCAGGTACAAATTTTCCAACGAATCGCCAAAACTCTGGGCTGTGATCAGGATGTGCTATATGTGCAAGCTCGTGGACTATCACGTATTCAACAATACCCACTGGCGCCATAATTAATCTCCAGTTGAGTGAAATCGTTCCTTTCGTGGAACAGCTTCCCCAGCGAGTTTTCGCATCTTTCACGACAACTTTTTTGTAGCTTATCCCCATAATCTCCGATATCTCGTTAACCTTTTTAGGCAGATATTCTTCCGCTTGTTTTCTAAGCCACCAAATTGCCAATTTGTTGGCGTCGTCCACGTACCGCGGATTTAAAAAGAACGTCCCATTGACGTACCGCAATGGGACATTTGAATCACCGTTTAAGATTATTTTTCTCTCTTCACCGAAATAGAGTATCGCATTTTTACTCGTGAACGCAGACTTCTGGGCGGAAAAACTTTCGACCAATTTCTTAATCTCAGACTCTTTCCTCTTCAAAAATTGTTCTAACTCTTTTTCGGTCATCGACTTCGGAACTGAGATTTTCAGCGTTCCGTCGTAGTCTATGTAGATGGAGATTTTTCGGGTGTTTTTGTGCACTATTTTGTACTCAAAGGAGGACGTACTCAAAAAAATCATCCTTTATAATAGCTTTGGTTTTCCAGCAATTGTTCAACCGGAACATCTTTGTATTCCTTAGCAGGAACGCCCATGTATATCTTTCTTGGAACAGTGTTCCGTGTTAGAACAGACCCGGCAGCAACGAGCGTATCTTCTGCTATCTCGATGCCGGGCAATATCGTAGAATTCGCGCCAATTCGAGCACCTTTTCTCAGCGTTGGACCTTTGAAGTATTTCTTTCTCTCCTCAGTCCTGCCTAAGAAGTTGTCGTTTGTAAACGTGACACCCGGCGCTACAAAACAATAATCTTCGATTGTCGAAATTGCTGTAATATATGCGTTAGTCTCTATTTTTACGTATTTCCCAATTTTCGTTTTATTCTCAACAGCAACTCCCCTACCAATGATCGTATATTCCCCGATCTCAACATCTTCCCTAATGCTTGCCAGATCACCGACGAAAACAAAATCACCCAGTGTCGCTCCTCTATAAATCACGCAATTTGCCCCGACTGTAACGTACTTTCCAAGCAACAAAGGTGGTAATTCTTTCTCATCGGTTGTCGCAGACGCACTTGCTTTGAAAGGTTTCTTTCCAAGGACTGTGTTGTCAGCTACAACGCACCCCTCACCAATGACTGTATCCTTTCGTATCACAACGTTGTGACCGATCACAGCGTTGTCCCCAATCACGACATTATCCTCAACAACAACATTCTCACCAAACACAACGTTTTTGCCTATCTTCGCACTGCTGGATATCATATCTCCACCTCCGTTAATTAATCTGCCAACCTGAATTCCGGACCTATTTCTTTTGCAATTTTAAGTACTTTTCTGTACTCTTCTATTGTTATTCTCCTTGCTATTTCAGGGTATTTATGCGCTTGATACGTCGGATAATACTGTGCCATGATATTAACATAAGCCTTCGGTGAGACGTTTCGGGCAATAAATCTCAGCACCTCTTCGCTTTTTGCAATATCGTTTGGCAACACAAGATGCCGAATTATCAGTCCTTTAACCGCTATGCCGTATTCATCGACTATCAAATCACCCACTTGCCTTTGCATCTCTATAAGCGATTCTTTCGCATATAAGGTGTAATTATTAACACCAGAGTACACACGAGCGTTTTCGTCGTCTCCGTACTTAAAATCTGGCATGTATATATCAATTATACCATCTAATAATGTGATAATTTCCTTTCTTTCGTACCCACCACAGTTGTAGACTATCGGTATTTTCAGTCCATTTTTTGCAGCAATGTTGATAGCACTCACAATCTGCGGAGCATAATGCGTTGGCGTAACTAAATTTATGTTGTGACACCCCATGTTCTGCAACCGAAGCATGATGTCTGCAAGTTCCTCAATGCTAATCTTCATTCCTTCTCCAAGCTGACTAATCGTAAAATTCTGACAAAACACACATCGCATGTTGCAATGCGTGAAGAATATCGTCCCTGAACCATTTCTCCCGACTAAAACAGACTCCTCGCCAAAGTGCGGTCCAAAGCTTGAAATCTCTACTTCGGCCTTTGCTTTGCAAAAACCCTTTTGCCCTGCTAACCGGTTTACACCGCAGACATGTGGACATATGTCGCACTTTTCAAGGCGAGCCATTAATTCTTTTGCAATTTTCTCAAGCGTTCCATCTTTCGACTTCTCAATATACAAAGGTGCGTACATACTCACCCACGCCTTACAATTTCGCAGAAATTACTTTCGCTTAAAACTAATTCTCCAAATGTAAAAATCCTTCTTGTCCGAGCTCGTGAACAGATAGTTATATGAATACGTATAATTCACACTGTTAATGTTTGCATAAATCAATGCATCATTCACCGCTCTTGAAAGATTACTGGCTATAAAATCTCCTTCACCTACTAAGAGTACTTCCTTCCCATTCTTAATCATATAGTAAATGTAATTCACCAGTTCGTCGTATTTCAAGACTAAATATCCATACAGCAAACTGAATGTTTCCCTCGCAGAGCTACTGTTGTACCTGACTATTTCCTCATACAACTTCTCTGCGTAACTCTTCGCAGAAATCGTGCCTGGAAGCTTTGTTTCCGGATAGTGCGAGTACTTTGCTTGATTCGTGCCGAAAAACAAATATGCATTTACTCCCATGCTGTCGTTCCACGTTGTGTCGACATAGAACAGCTCACTGCCTATCTTCACGACATTCCAAGCGTGCGATTGAAGAGCTGTCGCATCCTTTCCTGGTACTTTCCCCTGCCCGCTTACCAAATATGCCTGCAATCCAGCCGCTTTCGCTAACCGATAGAACAGCAGTGCGTAACCCTGGCACACACCCCTGCGGTTCTTGAGCGTTGCGTAAGCGCTTTTGTACGTATACGAACTATCGTATTCGATATTCAGCTTCATCCATTCGTTTATCATGAAGACCTTCTTTGTATCACTCTTATACCATTCAATATAGCTGAAATATTCTTCTGGATAAAATCATCTACAGCCTTTCGCTCTGCGGGTGTTTCGACGTAAGTGTACGTGATAGTCGTTGTTACGGTACCGAGCTGTTCAACTGAATTCTCTTCCCATCGCTGCAAAAATAAACTTTCACCGATGCTCTTAATAACCGAATCTACGACTTTGAGCATCGTTGAATTATTCGTCCCGTACGCTAACAAAACTGTTGTCGGTTCAAAGTTCAAAATATCGGTCACAATAACTTTCTCTATCTCATCTGCCGAGCGCACTTTGTACGTTTGACCAATGAGCATTGTGTCGATTGATATCAAAACAACAAAGCAAACTAAACAAACTTTTCTAAACAACCTTCCGCCTCCAATCTGGGAATGTTGCTGTTCGGATAACTTTCTCGACACCGTCGACAAGCTCGACAATTTCTGGACAGGCTCGACAGCAGTCTATTGAAATTATATCACAAGATTGTCGCCGGCTTATTTATGGTATAATATACTAAGCGTTATTATACTAATTTAGATTAGTATAATCACGATTATAATATCAAACCGCAGAGGTGATGAAAGATGTTTATTAACAGGTTTGAAGAGAAGGATTTCCTCAACAACCTTATAAGCTCAAACAAACGCGAAGTTGTGATACTATACGGTAGGAGAAGAGTTGGAAAGAGTGCGTTGCTGAAAGAAGTTACAAAAGACAAGAAGGTGTTTTATTACACGGCACGCAAGGTATCAAAAGCTGAACAGCTCGAAACATTTTCAAGAGTCCTTGGCTCATTTCTCAAAATCGGGAACGTGTCTTTCAAAACGTGGGAAGATGCTCTGAGATCGCTATTCACTCTCTCTACGAAGGAGAAAGTTATAGTCGTCCTTGATGAATTTCAGTACCTTGCAGAGAATAACGAAGAAATCCTATCTGTTTTGCAGATTCTTCTTGATGAGTATGAAAATTCAATGCTAAAGTTATTTTTTTGTGGCTCAAGCATAAGTTTCATGGAGGGTGTATTATCACACAACAACCCACTCTTTGGAAGAAAAAGTGCAGTTTTAAAGCTGAATCCTGTATCTTTCGAGCACCTCAAGCTTTTTATCCCACAGTACGATTATCACCAACTTTTAGAAACATACTCTATAGTCGGTGGTGTGCCTTACCACTTAACGCTATGGGATGGTACAAAAAGTGTGCTTGAAAATATACAGAACCTGTTTCTAAAACTCGGTGCCCCGCTTAAAGAAGAACCGAGCTTTATTCTCTTTCAGGAACTTCGCGAACCAGCAATGTACCAATCAATATTGGAGGCACTTGCAAGCGGAAGAAATAAATTGAGCGAGATAACCTCATTTATCGGCGAAACCGATTCAAGAAAACTCCAACCGTACATAAAGTCGTTGATGACACTAAAATTAATCAAACGCGTCTCGCCTGCGTTATTCAAGAATCCACACAGAACAAAAGATTTCCGATATGAAATTGAAGATGAACTATTCAGATTCTGGTATAGATACATATTCCCTTACAAAGAGAACGTCGACTTGAACGAGTATCAACATGTTTTAGAAAACATAAAAGCGGACTTGACACAATACGTCTCATTCGAATTTGAAAAGCAAAGCACTCAATATGTCAAGAAAGCCTTTAATCTTGTGCAAGCAGGAAGATACTGGGCGAAAGATATAGAGATAGACATTCTTGGAAAAGATAATAACGGGAGGATATATGCTGGAGAAGTTAAATGGAGAAACAAAAAGGTTGGGTTGAAGGAATACATCGGCCTAAAGACAAAAGCCGACAAGCTACGAATACCCGTAGACTATTTCATACTCATTTCCAAGAGTGGATTTGAAGAAGACCTCTTCAAACTAAACGAGAATCTCTATCTAATAGAATTCACAAAAGAAAATGGATGGGTTGTTAGATTTTCTCCTGATTCATCGGCAGAACGATAGCAGAAACTCGGTACTATCAAACAAGCGCAAAAACATATAGACTTTTGTGATTTTCGTACTAATGTGGAAATCCACTTCCATTTTAGTCCGAGAATTTAGGAAGTCGACTTCCAGAATTCTCGGATTATGGTATAATTGTACCTGAGCTGTCGAATCCTCAAGGGAGATGAGAGCGATGAGGTTAATAAAACGAGAAATCGTAAAGGAATTAAGACAGCATTTGCAAAAGCCAGAGATAACGTTTCTCGTTGGACCAAGGCAAGCTGGGAAGACAACTATTCTCAGAATCTTAGAAAACGAGCTGAAAGCTCAGGGAAAGAAAACACTCTTCCTCAACCTCGATATCGAGGAAGATAAGATGCATTTCTCCTCTCAATCCAGCCTTCTAAAGAAGATAGAGCTCGAAATTGGCAAAGAAGGTTTCGTGTTTATCGATGAAATCCAACGAAAAGAAGATGCAGGTGTCTTTTTAAAGGGTATATACGACATGGGTCTACCGTATAAATTCATCGTTTCTGGCTCTGGAAGTGTGGAGCTCAAAGAGAGGCTTCACGAATCGCTCGCAGGTCGAAAGCGCTTGTTTGAGATATCTACGCTATCTTTCGAGGAATTTGTTAACTTCAAGACGGACTATAGATACGAGATGAACTTAGAGACATTCTTTGACTTAGAAAAAGCCAAAACTCTAAGTCTACTAAATGAGTATCTGCACTTTGGTGGATATCCAAGAGTTGTATTAGAAGACCAATTAAAGGAAAAAAGACTAACGATAAGCGAGATATACAGAAGCTATGTTGAAAAGGACATAACGTACCTGCTCCGCGTTGTGCGAATTGAAGAATTCACCACACTTGTAAGAATCTTAGCTTCTCTGTCAGGAAGAATGCTTAATCTAACAAACCTGTCTTCTGAGGCGGGAGTATCGTCGAAAACCGTAAAGCAATACCTATGGTATCTACAACAAACATACATAATAGACCTGATAACACCTTTCTCAACAAACCGAATTAAGGAATTAACAAAAGCACCGACTGCCTATTTCACAGACTTGGGCTTGAGAAACTACGCTGCAGGTGTTTTTGGAAACCTTGCTGATTTTGGTTTCGTCTTTCAAAACTTCGTTTATTTGAAGCTCAAAAGACTTTCTAAAGAGCATGATTTCACCGTGCACTTCTGGAGAACGAAAGATAATGCTGAGGTAGATTTCGTCCTCACGAAAGAAGACAAAATCATCCCAATTGAAGTCAAATACAAGAGCATTGAAGAGCCAGCTGCGACAAGAAGCTTGCAGAGCTTTATCAACAGATACGACCCTGAGAAGGCAATATTGGTAAACATCTTCGGAAGACGAACAGAAAGAATAAAAGATACTACGCTGGAGTTAGTTCCGTTCTACATGCTTGACAAGTTGATATCGGGGTTATTCTCCTAAGAGTTTCTTCACTGTCTCGACACCGTCGACAAGCTCGACAAATTCTGGACAGGCTCGACAATCGCATAAAATCAAATAGATACGCCTAATCTCTCTAAGATATCCACAGGCATGCTGAACCTTGTGGTGACAAGCGGGTCCACAACCTGAGAAATCTCCGTATTCCCAACTATGCTAAACAACATCACCAATTCTTCGGGACTAATATTCGTTCGGCTCATTACGAACTCAAACATATCGCCCACAGCTTCTTTCACAGCTTCATCGAGCGTCTTTGATGAGACCAATGTGAATACTATTCCCTCGGACACAACCATGGGGTTCTTTAAACTCAAGTTCTTTCGTACACGCACTACTGTTCGAACTTCTCCTGCGACTTCTATTCCAGTACCGCAAACCTCCCCATCGCCCATGAGCGCATGCAAATCACCAAGTGCAAGCAAACCACCTTTGACGGAAACTGGTAAAAACACCCTTGCACCTTTCTTTATGTACCTCGTGTCCAAATTCCCACCGTGCGAACCCGGCGTTCCGCAATTTATCGTCCCTTCCTTCGGTGCAACACCGATTACACCTACCATGGGTTCTATATCGAGCTCCAAATCGTTGAAAATAGCCTTCGAATTCTCAACCTTGACTATTTTTGTATAATACCCCTCGAACTTCCCTCCAAGCGGTCCGAGTCCTTTTCCCGTTGCCATCACACCTTGATTATTCACTTTTATATCCACTATCTGTATTTCCAGCACATCTCCCGGCTCTGCACCGTTCACAAAGACTGGACCAGTTGCTGGATTTACCTGGTTCCAGTCGAGGCTCTCAAGCTTATCTTCGCAAGTCTTTATCTGGTTGGAAAAACAATCAAGCGTTTCGAAAACAACCTCATCACCGCTATTTACAGAAACAGCAGGAGCATTATCCGGCGAAAATGCGAAAACCTTCTTTTGCGTATCTACAAAATGCCTCACACCCATCCCCCCTACTAAGATCACTCTACAGGATGCCCCAACACTTTTTCAAGCTCTTCTTTCAAAACCCTGTAGTCGGTCAAGTGTATTACTGAAAATCCCAACCTACTTGCCGTCTCGATATTGTCCTTCCTATCATCTATAAACAGCGAATGCATCGGCACAACACCGTAGCGCTCCATAAGCTCGTAGAAGATATCCTCATTCGGCTTTATCTTTTTCACGTGGCTCGATATGACCATACCGTCGAAATACTTAAAGAATTCAAACGTATTGTACACATGCTCAAACGCTTTGTAGCTGAAATTAGAAAGCACGAGCAGCCTGTATCCCATCTTTTTCAACACCGGCAACAGTTTGGCATTCTCCTCAATCGGTTTCAAAAGGCTGAGCACCGCACTCTTCATGTGGCGAATGTACTCGCCATACTCGGGGTATCTTTCCTCAACCATCTTCCAAAACTGGGCTTCTGAGATCTCTCCCTTATCCATCAAGTTCCACTCTTCAATCGAGAAAACCTTCTCCGTTAGCACCTTCGCAACTTCTTCGTCGAAGTGCTCTACCATGTACCCGTAAGGGTCCCAGTGAATCAAAACTCTCCCAAGGTCGAAAACAATCGTATCTATCTGTTTAGCCCCCATAATATCCAACCTCCCTCTGCTTTCTTGGATTACATTTTATCACATCTTCATGATATAATAAATTCCGTCGAATTTCTAATCATCTTAAAAGGAGAGAAAATAAATATGGCTGTTCTACCACTCGTTTCGGTAATTCTCCCAACTCTCAACGAAGAAAAAACAATCGAAAAGACAATAATTAGCTTTATCGAATCGGATTACCAAAATGTTGAACTCATAGTCGTCGACGGCATGAGCTCAGACAGAACGAGAGAAATAGTCGAAAGGCTCAAAGAAAAATACCCAAACAAAATAAGATTGCTTGAGAATTCCAAAAAATATACGCCATCCGGTATAAACATCGGCATCAAGAATGCAAACGGAAAGTACATTATGCTTGCAAGCGGACATGCGTCTTACTCAAAAAATTACATCTCTGCCTGTGTCCAAGCGCTTGAAAACAACGAATGCGACGTAGCAGGCGGGGTTATGGAAGTCTTGCCAAGAAGTAGCAACGTAAAAGCCGTTGCTATAAGCGAAATATTGAAACACCCATTCGGAATAGGCGGTGCGAAATATAGAACAAACAACCAGAAGAAAGAATACGTCGACACCGTTGCGTACGGCATATACAAAAGGGAAATCTTTGAAAAAGTAGGGCTTTTCAATGAAGAACTAATAAGAAACCAAGACATTGAATTCAACATCCGATTAAAAAACGCTGGCTACAAGATATTGCTCATTCCAGAAGCTCGAGCATATTACTATGCGAGGGACACATACACAAAACTATGGCAAAATAACTACTCAAACGGCTTTTGGGTAACCCACAGCTCCAAATTCGTCAAAAGGGCATATCGACCAAGACATTTAGTGCCGATGCTCTTTGTCTTGTATCTCATTTCTTTGCTCTTATTGCTCTTGCCAGTGAATAGAGTTCTGAAGTTTTTATACGCACTCCCTGCTTCTCTGTACCTGGCTCTGAGCATTTACTTCTCATCACAGGTTGCAATCAAGCACAAAAAGATTGCGCTCGTTCCTTATACATTCTTTTCATTCTTAGTTTTGCACATCTCATATGGCATCGGTTCGATAGTGGGAATCTTTAAGAATAGGAGATGAGAAAGATATGCAAAATTTCTTGAAATTCATTGTCGCATTCTCGTTATCTTTGATAATAACAGCAATCATCGTCGGGGTATACCTCAACACAAGGCTTGAAAAAATTAAATTCACAGACTTGTTCAGTCTCGAAGAAGTTTATGCCGCAAAAGATACGAACAACCCGACAGCTCCAAGCAACGAAAAATTTGCGGCTGTGCTCTTTGGTCTTGACGCAAGGCAAGAAGGAGAACACGCAAGGAGCGATACGATAATGGTATTGCTAATAGACCATGCTAATAAAAAAATAAAGCTTGCTTCGATAATGAGAGATCTGTACGTTAAAATCCCCGGATTTGACAAAAGAAAGATAAACAGTGCATACGAACTCGGCGGTCCGAAACTTGCACTTGCAACGCTTAACAAAACGTTCCAGTTATCTTTAACAAGATACGCTACCGTCGATTTTGAAGGGTTCGAAAAGATAATAGACGCCGTCGGTGGCGTTGAAATAGATGTTAAACCAGAAGAAGTTGAACATATAAACATAAACATGCGAGAGGTAAAAAATTTGCTTGGCGGAAAACTTCCTGAAGTCAAAAAGCCCGGCTTGCAAAAACTGAATGGGCGACAGGCTCTTGCATATGCAAGGATAAGATACGTTGGCAATGCTGACTACGAGCGCGTTCAACGCCAACAGAGAGTCCTCGAGCAGGTATTTGAAAAGCTGAAGAGAGCTTCGGTATCTACAAAACTAAGGGTAATCAACATGGTGCTTCCATATATAGAAACCAACATTCCAAAGTCAGAGCTCATCTCGCTCGGAAGCAGGAACTACTCGACATACACACTCGAAAGATTCAGAGTGCCAATAAACGGTTCATTCCAAGAAGGACACGCAATGATAGATGGTGTGAATCAGTGGGTGTTTATAACAGATATACCCAAAAACATAAAAGCATTGCATGAATTTCTGGGAAAGTGATTACGATATCCCCCATTTAACGTTAGTCACTTTGGCTTTCAGGCTTTACAAAATGAAATACCGTTCCTGGCTGATCTACTCTATAAAAACCATGGTAGCCGAACCAGTCCCTTATGCCTTGCACAAGATTTGCTGGCAAATTCTCGGAGGTTACCGATAAGTAAAAGTCGATACTTGAATTAATGACAGGAATAGGTATTGCAGCTCCACGGCAGAGATTGCTCAACGCCATAGTACTTGGCAACAGCTTCTCTAAAACTGCTCTAAAATCCCCGTCTTCTATGAGACAGTTGCTGAAATTCAAGTTGTGCTTCAAAATGGAGTCAATTAACGAAGATTCAAGAATACTGCCTTTTCTCCAAACTTTAAGCACTTTCTCCAAGTCAGTTCCATAATTAAATATCTGCGACGCTTTTGTCAAAAGCCATAGCCCCTCGGCGTGTGCGATCAAAGATGAGAAGAACAAAGCGTCTCTTAATGTTTCGAAGCTCTCAATAACTTTAGAACTGCTAATTGTTTCCCTCTTTTCTGCCACAGAACGTCGAAGCTCCTTGTAGGTAGAGATTATCCTTGAATTTACTGATGCAGATATAGACATTGCAGGTACTCCTATTTCCAGTGCAGTTTGGGTAAACCAAAGCCCAGTACCCTTTTGCTCTGCTAAGTCTAAGATAACATCAACATAAGGTTTCCCTGTCTTCTCATCTACTTGTTTCAATACAGCCGAAGCAGTTCTTAGCAAAAAGCTGTCAAAATCCTTTTTATTCCATTCTTCAAAAACGTCTGCTATTTCTTCATGTGTCATTCTCATTAAGTTTCTCATTACATAGAAAACTTCCGAAATAGCACCGATTATAGCGTACTCTATCCCATTATGAACCATTTTCACAAAATGGCCAACCGACCGGTTCCCCATGTACTCTACACACGGTCCATAATGGCTCTTTGCAGCAACAAGTTTAAGTGAGTCTTCTAAGTCCTTGTAAGCAGAGAAATCTCCGCCGGGCATCAGTGCCGGTCCTTTACGTGCACCTTCAGAACCACCTGATATACCGAGTCCAACAAATCTAAGACCCTGAGACTTCAAATACTCGTATCTCCTCTCTGTATCCTTATAGTACGAATTTCCAGAGTCAACGATTATGTCTCCAGGTTCGAGGTAAGGCAGTAATTGCTCGATTGCTTCGTCCACGGGCTTTCCTGCTGTAATGAGCAATATTACTATCCTTGGTTTATCTAAAGAAAATACAAAATCCGACACGTTCTTAAAACCAGAAACCTTGCCAGTGTCACTGATTGTTTTTAACAACTCGGAAAACACAATGGCCCTCAAACTCTGAGTACCACAATCAATTGCCAAAACATTCAACTCAACTCACTCCTTATCGTTCATAAATACATACTTTATTAAAATTTTATCACATTATATTATCCTTCAAAAACCTTCCATAAAATGATATAATCAATCTGAAACAAATAACAACCAAAAAAACAAAAGCAAAAAACAAAAACAAAGAAGGGGGAATCAACATTGCGCATAGGGGCTAAACTCATCTTCATTTTCATCATTTCTGGTCTTGTAACAACATTTGTTCTCTCATGGATTATTGAGCTGTACAAATACCAAAAACGCCTTGTACCCGTTGAAAACGTTATCGAAAACACAGCGTATTTGGAAAGAATACTAACTGAAATATATCCAGAAAAACTTCCTAAAGAGAAAATGCAACAAATACAAACACTTATCAAAAACCTAAAGCACGAAAAAACCAAAAAAGTACTTCCAATAAAGGCTTTTTCACTAATTCAGCCAATCCTCTCAGCTGTTAACGACCAAAACCTAAGGTTCATGGTACCATCAGAACCTGTTTACAGCGTCCTTCCATTCAGAGTACAAATCATCGATAAAAACGCAATAGTCACATCAACAGCGACAGACAAAATCCCTGCAGGCGCCAAAATACTATCGATAAACAAAATTCCAATAGAAAATCTAATAGACCAACTCCTTCCTTACACCTCAGGAGAAAATTACGAACTTAGAGAACAACAACTTTCTCAACTAATCTGGCTCTCACCAGAACTGCTTTGGAAAAAACAAAGATTCGTATGGATATTCTACAACCAAGAAGAATATGAAGTGCAATACACATTTGAAAACCAACAACAAACCGAAAAAGTAAAAACGGTAACACTCTTCAGCTATCCAACCTTAAGCGCAAAGTACCAATCAATCGGTTCAGAGCCACCGTACACCTTTGAACGCATAGACGATGTTGGGATTATAAAGATTCGCACGTTCTCACTCTCAGGTACATCTTACAACAAATTCCGAGAATTCCTTGACAACACAATAATATACAACAAAGACCTGAAAAAAATCATCATCGACATCCGAAACTCCCAAGCCCAGGACTTCAATATCTTCAAGGAGATCTACGAACATCTCATACAAAGCAACATAAAGTTTACACGCAATATATCATTAATTAACACAGCGTACATCTTAAAGACACTTGAAAAATACGGCATAGAATTCACACAAACCACAGGAGAAATCCTAAACCAAACATTCTCGCATGAATTCAAACCAAGAGAGCCAAACATAAAAGCACAAGTTTGGCTTTTATTTGACAGATACACAAACAACGCAGCGCTTGATTTCGCTTACACATTCAAAAAACTCAACCCAGGCAGAACAATAGGCGAACCAACATTAACAAAAATCAACCACACAACGGACATAACGTACCAATATTTAGATAGCATAAGACTGGCCTTAACTTATCCAACATCAAAAATAAACGAACCAGACGGCAACAAACCACTAGAACCTGACCACACTATCCAAATCACAACACAAGACAGAATAAATTACCTAAATGGAGAAAAAGATGAAGTAATGCAGAAAGCGTCGGAAATAATAAAAAATCACTAAAACAAGCAAGTTTAAAATTATATTACCGAAATGTATAAATTTGAACAAAACATTGACCTGAAGAATTTTTTTGGTTATAATAACTTACGCAATCGAAATATCAAAAAATCTGGGGGAAGACATATGAAAGCAATAATCCTAGCAGGTGGAAGTGGCGAAAGATTCTGGCCACTATCGACTAAAGAAACTCCAAAACAATTTTTAAAACTTTTCTCTGACAAAACACTCCTCAGAGAAACTTTCGAAAGACTTTCATTTAAATTAAAACCAGAAGACATTTTCATAGTCACGAATAAAATTTATACCGAACTCACTCACCAAGAAATTCCTGAAATTCCAAAAGAAAACATTCTCTCTGAGCCACTCAAGAAAAACACAGCACCAGCATGTACATATGGGACATTGAAAATGGCCCCAGAAGAAATAATTTTAGTTGTTCCATCAGACCATTACATTCCAGAAATTGAAAAATTCTGGCAAACTGTTGAAACAGCCGAGCAATTTTTGGAGAGAAATGATGGTATAATAACCTTTGGAATAAAACCAACTCGAATTGAGACAGGCTATGGTTACATAGAATCAGGTGAACAAATTGAACCAAACATATCCATAGCCAAAAAATTCCACGAAAAACCAAATTACGAAACAGCGCAGTTTTACATAAACCAAGGCAATTACTTTTGGAATAGTGGAATGTTCATGTGGAAAGCAAAATATTTTATAGAACAAATGAAAAAACACGCATTAGAAGTTATAGAACCATTCTTAAAAGAGAAAGATATAGAAAAAATTTACGAACAAGTACCATCGATAAGCATAGATTACGCATTAATGGAAAAAGCAGACAGAATATACACAATCAAATCCGAATTCATATGGTCAGATGTTGGGAATTTCAAGTCGCTGAAAGAATTAGGAGTAAGCAATTCCAAAAATTCTGTGACCATAGACTCACAAAATGCGTTTGTACTTACAACCAAACCAACGATAGTGATAGGGATAGATGATATAATAGTTGTTGAGAGTGAAAATGGGATATTAGTCTGCAAGGCTGAAGAAGTTGAGAAGATTAGGGAAGCGATGAAAATCATGAGACAAATATGAAATTATTTTTTATCTTTAGATGTTAAATAATAGTGAAAACTATTAACAAATAATGAAAATTAATGAATTCATTTAATTTAAAAATATTGTTTTTACTTTATCTTAGGAGGAATAAAATTGTCCAGAAAAAAAAGAATTTTAATAATTTCCCTCCATTTTTATCCTGAGCAATTTAGAATAAACGATATTGCATTAGAATTTGTTAAAAACAATTACGATGTGAAAGTCGTAACTGGTATTCCAAATTATCCTGCTGGACGTTTTTATAAAGGCTACGGTTTTTGGAAAAGAAGAAAAGAAAAATGGAATGGAATAAATATACAAAGGTTATTTATATTCCCTAGATTTAAGAACAAAATCACGTTAACTATTAATTATCTATCTTTTATTGTATCAGGATATTTTTGGTCAAAAATCGAGAAAGGGATCTTTGATTATGTATTTGTATTTGCAACATCACCTATATTTCAAGCACTTCCTGCGATATGGTACTCGAAACGTTTCTCAAAACCAGTTTATTTGTATGTACAAGATTTATGGCCAGAAAGTCTTATAATAGCTGGTGGAATAAAAAATAAATATGTCCTAAGTGTCGTTGATAAAATTGTGAATTATATATATTCAAAATCGCATTTAATCTTTGTTACATCTCAGGGGCTAAGAGAAGAAATACTAAAAAGAAATATCGAAGAAGATAAAGTAATATACTTACCACAATATGCTGAAGAATTTTACAAACCTATTGAAAAATCTACTGTACCTGAGTTTGACAGTAAGGCTTTCAACATAACATTTACAGGAAATATTGGATATGCCCAGGGATTAGAAATACTTCCGAAAATTGCTAAAGTTCTTTTGGAAAAAACGTCTAAAAGGATTGTCTTTAATTTAATTGGTGATGGACGAGCAAAAGAGAAATTGATAAAAATAATTAAAGAAAATAATGTAGAACAAATGTTCAATTTTGTAGACTATAAATCTTCTAAAGAAATTCCAAGGTACATATCCGCAAGTGATGTTGTTTTACTTAGTTACCAAAAAAATGAGCTCCTCTCAAAATACATACCAGCAAAATTACAATCATATATGGCTTGCGGTAAACCAATACTTGCAATAGCTGACGGTGAGACAAAACGCATAATTGAAGAAGCAAAATGCGGAATTTGTGTTGAACAAAATGACATAAATGGAATTGTTGAAGCAATTTTGAAACTTTCTGAAATGAAAAATACTGACCTTCAATTGATAGGCTATCGTGGTTACGAATATTATATTAAACATTTTAGTAAACAAGTTTTGATACCAAAACTTTTAAAATATTTTGAATAATATAATATTAAATTACTGGAGGCGAAGCACTATGAATATAGAACTTTTCAAAGATGATTTTAAAGATAAAGTGGTATTAATAACAGGTGGAACAGGCTCTTTCGGTAATGCATTTTTAAGAAAAATTATGAATTTAGACGTTCGTGAAATAAGAATATTTTCAAGAGATGAGAAAAAACAAGATGATATGAGGAACTTTTACAAAAATCCAAAACTAAAATTTTACATTGGCGATGTAAGAGATTACAATTCCATTCAACATGCTACAAAAGGTGTGGATTATATATTCCATGCTGCAGCACTTAAACAAGTTCCATCTTGTGAATTTTACCCAATGGAAGCGGTTAAAACAAATATTATAGGTACTGATAACGTATTGACAGCAGCTATTAATAACGGTGTTAAAAAAGTTGTATGCCTAAGCACAGATAAAGCAGTTTATCCAATAAACGCAATGGGTATGTCAAAAGCTCTCATGGAAAAAGTTGCTATTGCAAAGTCAAGAGAAACCGACGAAACAACGATATGTATTACAAGATATGGTAATGTAATGGCGTCACGTGGATCGGTAATACCATTGTTTATCGATCAAATAAGAAGAAATGTACCAATTACAATAACCGATCCTACAATGACAAGGTTTATGATGAGTCTTGATGAAGCTGTTGAACTTGTGCTGTATGCTTTTAAGAACGGGAAAAGTGGCGATATATTCGTCAAAAAAGCACCTGCTGCTACAATAGGTTTGCTTGCGGAAACTATAAGAGAATTATTAGGAAGAGAAAATCATCCAATAAAAATTATTGGAACAAGACATGGGGAAAAAAAGCATGAAACACTTATTACTCGTGAAGAAATGGCCAAAGCAATTGACCTTGGAGAATTTTACAAAATACCGGCAGACACAAGAGATTTGAATTACGACAAGTATTTTTCCATTGGTGATGAAAAAGTATCAGAGGTTCAAGAATACACATCTAATGATACCTATATGCTTAATAAAGAAGAATTAAAACAAATTCTTCTTAATTTGTATGAAATCCAAGAAGATTTACGTGAATTTGGAGTGATAAAATGAAAATACTAATAACTGGTTCAAATGGTTTCATAGGTAAAAATCTAATTTCACAGTTAAATAACTTAAGATTCAGTGATATAATTGAGATAGATTCAAATTCTACAATGCAAGATTTAGAGCAAGCGCTTTTGAATGCTGAGTTCATATTTCATCTTGCCGGAGTAAATAGACCTCAAAATGTTGAGGAGTATTGGAAGGGAAATTTTGAGTACACGAAATTCATATGCGACTATCTAATCGATAATAAAAAAAGCATACCTATTGTATTTTCTTCTTCAATACAAGCAGAACTAGATAATCCTTACGGAAAGAGTAAAAAAGCAGCTGAAGAAGTACTTCTTCAATATTCGAAACATGCTAATGCCAAAGTTTTCATATATCGTTTGCCAAATGTTTTCGGAAAATGGAGCAGACCTAATTACAATTCCGCAATAGCTACTTTTTGCTATAATATAGCTAGAAATCTGCCAATACGCATAGATGATCCTGAGAAAGTTTTGAATCTTGTTTACATTGACGATGTAGTAGATGAATTCATTCGAACTATGAAAAACTTTGAAAATATGGAAAGTGGGTATCATAAGATAAAGATAGAATACAAAGTAAAGATTTCGCAAATTGTTGAAAAACTTTACAATTTTAAAAACAGTCGTGAATCACTGTTAATGCCAGATTTAAAAGACTCTTTCGATAAGAAATTATTTGCAACTTTCATTTCTTATTTTCCTGAAGATAACCTAAATTATGAATTAGAAATGAAGCAAGATAATAGAGGATGGTTAAGTGAATTTATAAAATCTGAAAATTTTGGACAAATATTTGTTTCAAAAACAAAGCCTGGAATTACTCGAGGAAACCACTGGCATCATACAAAAGTTGAAAAATTTCTCGTTATTTATGGTGAAGCTTTAATAAGACTCAGAAAAATTGATTCTGACGAAATAATTGAATATAAAGTTAGTGGTGATAAACTCCAAGTAATTGATATCCCACCAGGTTATACGCATTCTATAACAAACATCGGACAAAGTGACCTAATCACAATCTTTTGGGCAAGTGAAATATTTAATCCTGAAAAACCAGACACATATTATTTGGAGGTTTGAATAATGAAAAAGCTTAAAGTTATGACAGTAGTTGGCACAAGACCTGAAATAATCAGGCTGTCTGAAGTTATTAAAAGATTAGATTCGTGCAGTGCTGTTGAACACATATTAGTTCACACTGGTCAGAATTATGACTACGAACTAAATCAAGTATTCTTTGAAGACTTAGAAATAAGAAAACCAGACTACTTCTTAAATGCGGCCATAGGTTCCCCTGTAGAAACGATAGGAAATATATTATTAAAAATAGATCCTATTCTTGAAAAAGAAAAACCAGATGCTTTTTTGGTACTCGGAGACACAAATAGCTGTCTTTCGGCTATAGCTGCCAAGAGAAGAAAAATACCAATATTCCATATGGAAGCAGGTAACAGGTGTTTCGATCAAAGAGTCCCAGAAGAGATAAACAGGAAAATTGTTGACCACATTGCAGATATTAATCTAACATACAGTAGCATTTCCCGAGAATATCTCATCCGTGAAGGATTTCCATCAGACAGAATAATAAAAACAGGAAGCCCAATGAAAGAAGTCATAATGAAAAATTGGCATAAAATACAAAATTCAAAAATTCTTGAACAATTAAATTTGGATGAAGGTAAATACTTTGTTCTCTCTTCGCATAGAGAAGAAAACATAAATGACGAGAAACATTTTTATATGTTTGTTGAAAGTGTAAATAGTATTGCAGAAAAATATCAATTACCCATCATTTTCAGTACACACCCAAGAACTAGAAAAATGATAGAACAGAAGAAAATTCAATTCAATGAACTTGTTAAGCTTTTAAAACCACTAAGTTTTTCAGATTACGTGAAACTTCAAATATGTGCAAAAGCAGTTTTAAGCGATAGTGGTACGATTAGTGAAGAAACATCTATTTTAGGATTAAGAGCGCTTAATATAAGAGAAGCTCATGAACGCCCAGAAGCGATGGAAGAAGCAACTGTAATGATGGTCGGTTTAAATAAAGAAAGAATATTGCAAGGGCTTGAAATACTAGAAGAACAAAAAGATGGCACAATAAGAATAACAAAAGACTATGATGTTGATAATGTTTCTGAAAAAGTATTGAGAATTATTTTATCGTATACTGATTATGTAAAAAGAGTTGTTTGGCAAGAGTACTGAGAAATGTATTAAAAAAGTATAATTGCTAGGAGGTTTTATGAAAGTCTTACAAATAAACTCAGTCTGTGGAATAGGTAGTACAGGACGAATAGTTTTAGATATACATAAAACACTTTTAAACTCTGGACACGAGAGTTACATAGCATATGGTCGATCACCTGCCAAAAATTGTCCAGAAGCTATTCAAATAGGCTCTAAATTTGATGTCTATTCGCACGTTGCCTTAACAAGAATTTTTGATTTACATGGATTGGGCTCAAAACGTGCAACAATTAAATTTTTAAAGGAATTGGAAAGAATAAATCCAGATATAATTCACTTACACAATATCCATGGTTATTATATAAACATAAAGCTTCTATTTGACTATCTCAAGGAAAAAAACAAACAAGTAGTATGGACTCTTCACGATTGTTGGGCATTCACAGGTCATTGTTCACATTTTGATTATATAGGTTGCGAAAAATGGAAAACTGGCTGTTTTAACTGCCCACAAAAAAATAGATATCCTAAAAGTTATATTTTGGATAACTCAAAGAAAAATTATGAAATGAAAAAAATGATTTTTACTGGTTTAAAGAAAATGGTAATAGTTACTCCTTCACAATGGCTTGCAAATTTAGTTAAACAATCATTTCTTAAAGAATATCCCATAGAAGTTATTCCAAACGGAATAGACACGAACGTTTTTAAACCAACTCAAGGCAATTTCAGAAAGAAGTACAATTTAGAAGGAAAATTTGTTATACTTGGAGTTGCCAACATTTGGGAGGAAAGAAAGGGGTTAAAGTATTTTATTGAATTGTCAAAAACTTTAGATAAGGATGAGGTAATAGTTTTGGTTGGATTGAATAAAAAACAATTGAAGGAAATGCCATATAATATAATTGGAATTGAAAGGACAAATAGTGTAGAAGAACTAGTAGAAATATATTCAGGCGCTGATGTTTTTGTTAATCCAACATTGGAAGACAATTTTCCAACTGTAAACTTAGAAGCTTTATCTTGTGGAACTCCTGTGATAACTTTTAACACTGGTGGAAGTGTAGAAACAATAGATGAGAATACTGGATTCATTATTGAGAAAGGAAATGTTAACGACTTATATGAAAAAATAAAAATAGTAAAATTGGCTGGAAAGAAAAAATATAGTCAATATTGTAGGGATAGAGCTACAAAATTATTTAATAAGTGTTTAAATTTTAATAGTTACTTGAATCTATACAATAAATTGTCTGAATATTATACTCTTTGATGGAGGATATAATCCATGAACAAAAGAAAATTAATTAATTATGCATTATGGATTTTTATAGCGCTCTTCGTAATTTATGAAATATATTCTGAAGTTGGTTATAAAAATAATTTTGGAGTTATGTTTACTAATCTTATAATAACTATAATCAGCGTGTTTTTCTTGGTTTTTGGTGATAGATATAACTTCAGTCTAAATAAAATTTTCTATACATTTTCGCTCATATTTTTCGGCATTGCCCCTGCCTTTCAATACAAATATAACGTAGTATTTTGGAATATGGGCGATTTTAATGACGAAGATTATTTTAGGACTAACTTACTAATAATATTCATACTGATTTCATACCAAACTTTCTATTACTTATTTTCGAAATTAAAATACAAACCAAGAGCAACAAATAGAAAGTTATATAATCCTAGGAGCAAAACGGTTACTATCTTTTTATTTTCTTTGATTACTACATTTTTTGTAATGTACTATTTTAACTTTAATATTAACTCACTTTTATTTAGAGCTTTTGTAACCCATAAGTTTGAAGAAAGAAGCTTGATGTTAATTTTTTCTAATTTTATAAGACCTATCCCTGTGATACTTTTTATTTATTACAAAACTATGGAACAGAATAATAAGTTTATTGAATCCTTACTATTGTTACTAGTACTTATTTCAAATTTCCCTACGTCAGAAGCAAGATATTATACTGGCACTCTTTATATCGCAATTTTACTGGTATATATAAGGAGCTTTTTTAAAAAATATATGCTCTTCAACAATCTTCTTATTTTAGCTTTTTTAATATTTTTCCCATTTTTAAATAACTTTAGAAGTAACGTTACTTGGAATTTAAACTTAAATCTGAAATATAGCTTCTTAGCGGGAGACTTTGATTCCTTCCAAATGTTTATGAAAGTTGTGAAAGAAAATTATATTACTTACGGCAAACAGCTTTTAACAGTTCTTTTATTTTTCGTTCCGAGGTCATTGTGGACTAATAAATCAGTTGGAAGTGGCAGTCTTTTAGCAAATACTTACAAATTTACTTGGTCTAATATTTCAATGAATTTCTTTGGTGAAGGATATATAAATTTTGGAATATTTGGTGTGTTCTTATTTGTAATTATTCTTTCATTTACAAATGCAATCTATGATAAATTTTTCTGGCATTCTAAAGAGAACTTAAGCGACTGGAGAAAAGTTTACTATCTTTTCTTTATAGGTCTTGAAATTTTCATCTTACGTGGTGACTTACTTAGTTCCTTTGCCTATTCAATGGGTATCTTGGCTTCGGTTTATTTTACATGGAAAATTATATATGAAAATAATTTTCGTCTGAAAATATAAAAAAGAAAATTTGAAAAGCGTACTACAAAAGACTCGCTAGCCTTGTTCAGGAATTTTCTCATAATTTTTCTAGCAATTTTTGAATTATTTTAATAATCCAAAAGATAATCCTGGAGGTGCTTTATTTGAAAGTTTTATTCATAACGAACGTTCCGAGTCCTTATCGTGTGGATTTTTTTGAAGAGTTGGGTAAAAATGTGGATTTGACTGTTGTATTTGAAAGAACACATGCAAAGGATAGAGAGAAAATTTGGCACAAATTAAATTTTAAAAACTTTAAAGCTTATTTTTTGAATGGAATAAGAGCAGGAGTTGATTCGTCTTTAAGCTTTAAAATTTTAAAATTTATTAACCAAGACTTTGATATAATAGTTCTCGGAGGTTATTCAACTCCAACATCCATTTTATCTGAATTATACTTGAGAATCAGAAAAATTCCTTTTATTCTTAATGCTGACGGTGCATTTATAAGGGAAAACGAGTCAAAGTTGAAGAAAAAAATTAAGACATGGTTAATCTCCAATGCTAATTATTGGATTTGTTCGGGAAAATTTACTAAAGAAACTTTAAAGTATTATGGTGCAAAAGAGGATAGAATATTTACTTATCCATTTACTTCTATAAGACAAAGTGATATTCTTAGTCATATACCCACGATCGAAGAGAAAATAGAACTCAGAAATAAATTAGGCATTTTGGAAGATAAGATTGTTCTTTCAGTTGGGCAATTCATATATAGAAAGGGTTTTGATATTTTAATAAAAGCTACTTCAAAACTTGATAAAAATATAGAGGCGTATATATCGTTGGTGGCAAGCCATTAAAAGAATATACAGAATTAGTTGAAAAACTTGGTTTGAAAGATCATATACATTTTATAGAATTCAAAACCAAAGAAGAACTGAAAAAGTATTATATTGCTAGTGATATTTTCGTTCTTCCTACAAGAGAGGATATATGGGGCTTAGTGATTAACGAAGCTATGGCAAATGCACTGCCTATTATTACTACAAACAAGTGCATTGCAGGACTTGAACTGGTTAAAAATGGTGAAAATGGTTTCATTTGCCATGTGGATAATGCAGAAGAAATCGCTGAAAAAATATCTTTGATTTTGAACAATCAGGAATTATTTAACAATATGTCTAAAAACAATATCTTAAAAATAAAAGAATATACAATAGAGAAAATGGCTCAAGAACATGTGAATATTTTCAACAAGATCATTCAAAAATAGTTTTTTACCAACTGAAAATTATGTAAGAAAAAAGTGTACATCATTAAAATTTAATAATTTTGTCAAGAAATCAGAAAATTTTAAATAGGACCATATATTTTAAAAAAAGTAACAGTTTTTTCAATAATTTAGTTGACAAAAATATTGTGGTGATAGGAGGTAAAAATAATGAAAATATTAATAGAAGATTTCCGGTAATAAGTCAAGAGGAGAAAAAATAGAAAAATAAAAAACCTAGTCAACACTTTGACTTTCAATAACTTAATATTTCACTTTCATTCTTCACATACTTGATTTCGTTCTTTTTACCTATTTCATCGGTACATACGGTACGTTGTTCTTTAGTAAATAATACACTAAATTTACTAATTTCCTTGCAGTTAATATTAGCGCTCTCATGTGTTTGTGTGTTGTTGCTTCTGCGTACTTTTTGCGATAATATTCTTTGTATACAGGATCGTATGTCTTTACTCCGTTCGCTGCCATTACTAGGTATGTTCTTAGATACTTGTTCCCTTTTTTCGTTAGTTGGTTGTTTTCTGATTTGTAATTTCCACTTTGATTGATTGTCCATACAAGCCCTGCGTATGATGCTAACGCTGAGGCTTTTTCGAAACGATTGATGTCTCCTATTTCGGCTATAATTCCAGCTGCAGTTATTTCTCCTATCCCTTTGACTGTTGTTAGTGTGTTCGGAATTACTTTAAGTAATTTACTTATTTCTTTCTTTACTAGTTCGATTTGTTTTTCATAGTGCTGTATCAAATCGATAGTGGAAACAATAGATATTCTCAGAGTGTTTGAAGGATTAACAGACAACCTCAAGGCATCTTTAGCAAGAGTTTGGAGTTTTTCTGCTAAGACTTGTGAAGAGACATTGTGTCTGGAAATTTTCGCAATATATTCAAATAACTCTTCAATTGGCATGTTTGCGATTTCTTCGATTGTATAATCTTTAAGCAGGCATTCGAAAGTCTTATTTAGTTTAAAGTCAAGTTTAGGGAAATAAAGAGAAACATACGAATAGAGCCTAAGTTTCAATCGAGCGATATCTTCGTTGAACTTTAAATAAAGTCTGGTGAGATTACGAAGCTCAGAGATGATATATGAGTTATTGACAAAAGGGACTAAAGACTCAGGAAATTTAGAAGCGATAGAGAAAATAAGTTCAGCATCGATTTTGTCAGTTTTAGGACGATTGAGAATTTTGCGATAGAGCTTAATGTTATCAGTTTTAACCCAAAAGACAGGTACGTTGTTTTGAAAGAAGAAGTTAGCGACATTAAAAGAAAAAACACCAGTTGATTCAAGGACAAGAGAAAAATCGGAAGAAGAAGCAAAAGCTTTGTTAAAAAGTTCAACAATGCCTTGAGGAGAGTTCTCAACAGTCCCACTACCGATGAAATCAGAAAAGAAAGAAAGATAGTTCTTTGAGACATCAATAGCTAAAATAGCCAAAGGAATCACCTCCGGATTGAGTACAGCCTTACAACCTCGCGGTACATAGTATAAACTATATAAAAAATTTTGATTTCAAAGAATTTTGTGAGAAAAAAATATAAAATTTATATGCAAAGAAAGCAAATTTGTTAACCCAAAACAAGAAAAGTGGGCAGGTTCCATGTATTTATTTGATGCTATTGAATATTTCTACAAAAATAATGAGAAAACTTGTAAATACTTCTTTTTTGATAACGATGTCTTAACTCATGGAAATCTTAATGATTTAGGTTTTGATGACTATCATTATGCTTATTATGATATTTCTGAAGAATATATTAAAAATGGAGTTTGATTAACTGATTTCAATGGAATAGATAAGAAGTATCTCAAATATAAAAACTTCAAACTAGTTGGAGGAGAATTTTTATACTTAAGAGGAGATTTTCTAGACTCATTTTTTGAAAAGTTTTTGTCAATATTTCCTAAAGATGGCTTTTTAACAGAAGAACATTATTTGTCTTACCTTTTCTCATATTTAATTGATGGAGCAAAGGGAATTGAAGTTAATGATTCTTTGAAAAGAATATGGTTGACTTTTAAAGACAATAATCTAGAAAAAAGATATAAATCTTGAGATTTTACATTTACCTTTTGAAAAAATGTCTGGTTTACTTTGGCTTAACCAGTATTTGATAAGAAATAACTTTGTCTATGATAAGCACAAAGCACTAAAAATTGTTGGTGTAGAAAAGAACTATTATTTTCTTATAAAAAAGTTTTTGAAATGGGGCTGGATGAAGTTTATTGAAAAGTTTATTGAGGTGAGATAATGAAAATAGTTCATATTTCCCAATATTATAATGATGGTTATGGTTACCAGGAAAATATATTACCTTATTATCAAGCATTGCTTGGTCATGAAGTGGTTCACATAACTTCAGACAGAATGTCTGCTTTTGTGCCTTTAGATAAACGTATTGTGGGTGTAAAAAATTATATTGACAACAATGTAAAAATAATAAGATTACCTACAAAAGGTGAATTTAAAGGTCGTTTTGTTCTTTTCAAAGGACTTTATGAAACTCTAAAAGAAGAAAGGCCAGACTACATTTTTCACCACGGTTTGACTTCTCCATCATTATTTACCGCAGCAAAGTATAAACGCAATTATGGTACTTTTTTGGCCGTAGACAATCACTCCGATATTAATATTTCCGGAAGAAATATATTTTGGAGAATAGGATATTACGAATTCCTTTGGAAAAGTTTGCTAAAGGGATTATACAAAGATATCAACGTTATCTTTGGAGTAACTCCTTTAAGATGTGAATTTCCAGTTAAATATCTAGGCGCACCAGAAAACAAAGTTAGACTTTTACCTATTGGATTGGATTTAAGAAATATCCCTCCCGACTCAAAGTCCGCTCTGAGACAAAAGTATGGTTTTAAAGATGAGGATGTTTTAATTATTACTGGTGGAAAAATAACTCCTGAAAAGAAAATGTCAAATATTCTAAAGGCTTTTAATATGCTTTGTGAAGAATTAAGTAATATAAAGTTACTAATTATTGGCAAGATACTTGATAAAGAGGTAGAAAACCTAGCAAGATTAAATAACAACATAATATACATGGGGTGGAAAAATAGGAAAGAAACTTTAGAAATTTTAAAAATGTCTGACATTGCTATATGGAATACTCAACATACAACTTTAATAGAAGATGCTCTAGCTGCAGGGAATATTCTTATATTAAGGTATTACGGTTCAACAGCCCACTTTATAGACAATAACGGAATGTATTTATTTAGCAATTCAGTTAAGGAAATCTATGATAAGATAAAAATAATTGTGCAAAATAAAGGATTGATGCAAAAGATGAGTGAAGAAACACAAAAAATGATTAATATTTTATCTTATGAAAATATAGCCAAAGAAAGTATAGAATATTATTATGATTTAAGGCCTAGATATATTCATAACTATTTTATGAATGATAAATTTTTAGACAAAAATTATGGAGATTACGAAAAAATAATTTAGGAGGGCTTAAAATGAAAATCACAGTAGTAGGTCTAGGATACGTAGGATTGTCATTAGCTATACTTTTATCTCAAAATCATGAAGTAATAGGTTTAGATATTTCAGAGGATAAAGTTGAAAAGATAAACAACAAGATTTCTCCTATAAAAGACAACGAAATAATCGAATACTTAAAAAATAAAAATTTAAATCTTACAGTTACAACTAATAAAGAATTGGCATACAAAAATACTGAGGTTGTTTTTGTGGCTACACCTACTGATTATAATCCTGAAACAAATTATTTTGATACTTCTTCAGTTGATGAAGTAATAGAAGATTTTTTGGAAATGAATGATAATGCTTTAATTGTAATAAAATCAACAATACCAATTGGTTATACTGAAAGAAAAAGAAAAGAGTTTAGTACAGATAGAATAATATTTTCACCAGAATTTTTAAGAGAAGGAAAGGCACTGTATGATAATTTATATCCTTCAAGAATAGTTGTCGGAGATAAGACAGAAAAAGGAGAAAAAATTGCGAAGCTCTTGCTTGAAGGTGCTATTAAAAAAGATGTACCAGTTTTCTTAATGGGCTCAACAGAAGCAGAAGCTGTTAAATTGTTTGCAAATACGTATTTGGCAATGAGAGTAGCGTTCTTTAACGAACTTGATACCTTTGCTGAAATAAAAGGATTAAATACACTTGAAATAATAAAAGGTGTATGTTCAGATCCAAGAATTGGTGATTTTTACAATAATCCTTCATTTGGTTACGGAGGCTATTGTTTGCCAAAAGACACAAAACAAATACTAGCAGATTACCTAGGAAATGGCGTTCCTAACATTTTAATAAAAGCCATTGTTGAATCAAACGTTATAAGAAAAAAACACATTGCCGAAATGATAGCTAATAGAAAACCAAAAGTTGTCGGAATATATAGATTAGCAATGAAAAAAGATTCAGATAATTTCAGACATTCATCAATACTAGATGTTATTGACTTTTTAAAAGAAAAAGATATAAACATGGTAATATATGAACCTTTAATAAAAGAAGATAGCTTTAGAGGTATAAAAGTGGAGAAAAACTTTGATAGGTTTATAAAAGAAAGTGATTTGATAGTGGCAAATAGATTATATGAAGAATTAAAGGTTATAAAAGAAAAAGTTTATACAAGAGATTTATTTGAAAGAGATTAAGAAATATAAGAGAATTAAAAAGCGAATTTCAACAATACTAACCAGAGTAATTATAAAAGATAAAGCAGTAATCATATAACTTGCATAGGTTCCTTACTACACAAAAACCATTTACATAGTACCGTATGTTGCTAAATTTCTTGAAGCTCCTTTTCGCTCTAACAAACATCTTAAATAACGAAAATTTCGATTCACATTCGTTGTTTTTACCTAGTCTTACTTCTCTGTGCTCAACATTATCAAAATTTAGTTTCACTGCTATCTCGTACGCTTTTAGTCCGTCGGTTATTAACTCTATTTAGACTTCATCACCATGAACTTTAAATACATTCTCAAACTCAAAAAGCGAAATAACAGAAGATAACTTGATAATCCATTTGTAAATAGCGACATGAGAGACATTGATATTCAAGCAAGATTTAATAGCACGAAGAGAAAGGTTGTATTTGAAGTACAAGATGAAAGCTTTGAGAACGATATAGATAGGGAAGCGAAAGAATTTGAAAGGATGAAAGTTGAAAGGCACAGGCTGAGGAAGAGAAAGTGGAACAGAAGTTTTGAAGTTGCACTTTCTGCATCTGAAACGAACGAAATAACGGCGGATTTTGTAAATTTCCATGACATGGTTACAATGAACACAACGAGGGTAAGGGAAAGAGAAGAGTTTGTGTTTTTTGGTGAAAGAAAGTTTAAAGTAACGCTTGCAGTCTTTGCAAAAGAAGATTTGGTTTTTGAATTTATCATGACCATTTTTGATGAAGTTAGAAGAGCCGCAATGAGGGCATTTGAGTTGGACATTAGTCATGTCGGGATACCTCCTTATTGAGAGTATATTGGGGGGTGTCCCCTCTTTAAGAAGATAATATGATTTTTGAAATTTATCAATACTTTAGTTAACAATATCAATATTTTTTGAGAGGTGGTTAACTTGAAAGAAATTGTAACCATAATACTGAATTGGAATAAGTCTGAAATGACTATTAAAACTTTTGAAAACATCAGTGAAATAGAAAAAGATAGAACAGATTTTATAATCGTAGACAACGGTTCCGAAAATAGCGAAAAGGAAAAATTAATCGATTATGCCAAAAGAAAGAATTGGAAGATTTTGAAAGAAGGTTATGAATTTTTGGAAAATCTAATTGAAGATAAAGGTCGAAGCAGCAATACTATTCTTTACATTTTGAATAAAAATTATGGTTATGCAAAAGGCAACAATTTTGGATTAAGACTTGCAGATTCGTTAGGATATAAATATGCTATTATTGCCAACAACGATGTCATTTTAGAAGAAGAAGTTATCGACAAACTCTTGGAAGTTATTTTAACAAACGAAGACGTTTGTGTTGTTGGCCCAAGAATAATAGGCCCCAACGGAAAAACACAAGGTCCATATTTTATTAGACCAAATTTATTCAGTGAACTTTTTTACCCCATATTTTACATTTTTTATATATACTATAAGAAAAAAGTTTACAATAAAAAAATAATTTTCCCGTACGGAGTAATTGGTTGCTTCATGTTGCTGAAATTAAAATGCATGAAAAAAGTAGATTTTTTTGATGAAAATACATTCTTATACTCTGAGGAGGAAATTTTATCTGAAAAAATGAGACTAATAAGAAAAAAAACAGCTTACAGAAATGATGTTTATATAAAACACCTTCATGGGTTATCTTCTAACGAACATGGAGAAAAGAAAAAATTCTTATTTAGTCTAAAATCCGGGCTTTATTATTATGAAAAATATAGAAATTACGGAAAGTTTAGGCTATTTTTAGTAAAAATTGGCAGATATTATAGATTTTTCATTCTTGAACCTATGATAAGAAAAATCAAATCTGTGATAAAAAGAATCAGAAATATTTTAGAAAATATTAAAAGAAGGTGAAACCGTGCGCAAAGGAATAATTCTTGCAGGTGGTTCTGGAACAAGGCTTTATCCAATGACACTTGTAAATAGTAAACAGTTATTGCCTGTGTACGATAAACCTATGATATTCTATCCCCTAAGTATACTTATGCTTGCAGGTATTCGAGAAATTTTGGTTATTTCCACTCCACAAGATTTACCAAAATTCAAAGAATTACTTGGTAATGGTTCACAATTTGGTATATCTTTTGAATACGCTGAGCAACCACAACCAAATGGCCTTGCTGAAGCTTTCATTATCGGAGAGAAATTTATAGGTACAAATCCATCTGCCATGATTCTTGGCGACAATATATTCTATGGTCACAATTTAACTAAATTGCTCAAAGAAGCTAATGAAAATATTTACCGTGCAACAGTTTTCGCATATTACGTTGATGATCCAGAAAGATACGGTGTTGTTGAATTTGATAATAACTTCAGGGCAATTTCCATAGAAGAAAAACCAAAAAATCCAAAGTCTAATTATGCAGTGACGGGTTTGTATTTTTACCCTGCTGGTGTTTCAGAATACGCAAAATCACTTAAACCTTCTTGGCGAAATGAACTTGAGATTACAGATTTGAATAGGATATACCTTGAAAAAGGTTTGCTCGATGTTAAAATAATGGGTAGAGGATATGCATGGTTTGATACAGGTACCGTTGAATCACTTTTTGAAGCAGCGGAATTTGTAAGAGCTGTACAAAAAAGGCAAGGTATAATAATTGCTTCACCAGAAGAAATAGCCTATTTGAATGGCTGGATAACAATCGAGCAACTTTACAAGGCAATAGACAAATACGGTAAATCACAATACGGACAATACCTTAGAAAAGTAGCTGAAGGAAAGATAATATACGCAAAAAACTAATAAACCATGGGAGTGAATGAAATGGGAAAATTTAGAAAAATTGATACACCAATAGAAGGGTTATACGTTATCGAACCCTTGGTTTTTGGAGATTCAAGGGGATTTTTCATGGAAAGCTGGAATAAGAAAGAATTTGAAGAAATAGGAATAAATTGTAATTTTGTGCAAGACAATCATTCAAAGAGCAAAAAAGGAGTTTTAAGAGGTCTGCATTTTCAAATAGAAAATGTTCAATTGAAATTAGTTAGGTGTATACGAGGTAAAGTGCTTGACGTAGCAGTTGACCTAAGAAGGAACTCAAAAACATTTGGTCAATATTTTTCCATAGAACTTTCGGAAGAAAACAAACTCATGCTGTTTATTCCAAAATATTTCGCTCACGGTTTTTTGGTACTTTCAGATGAAGCAGAAATCATTTACAAAGTAGATGAATATTACGATCCAAAATCGGATAGTGGAATAATTTGGAGTGATGAAACATTGAATATAGATTGGAAATTGGAAAAATACGGGCTTAGTGGAAATGACTTAACAATATCTGAAAAAGACAGGAGATTAATGACATTCAAAGATTTTGTTAACTCAAACATATGGAAATAATCCATAACAATAGGCAGGGATAGGTATGAAAATATTACTAACGGGTGCTAATGGTCAACTTGGAAAAGCTTTTCAAAAATTGTTCAAAAAAAATAATATAGATTACATAGCCACTGATACTGAGGAGTTGGATATAACCAAATTAGAACAAGTGCTTTCATTTGTTGGTAAAAACAAAGAAATAACTCATATAATCAATTGTGCAGCGTATAACCAAGTTGATAAAGCTGAGCAAGATTGGAAAAATGCTTATCTTGTCAATGGATTAGCGATTAGAAATCTTGCAATTGCAGCAAATGAAATAGATGCTGAAATTGTTCACTATTCAACCGACTATGTTTTCTCAGGAGATAAAGGAGAATCGTATACTATATACGATACACCTAATCCAATAAATAAATATGGCGAAAGTAAAGTTTTAGGTGAAAGATTTCTTACCACAATAGCTAAAAAGTGGTACTTAATTAGGACAAGTTGGGTATTTGGAGATGGACCAGTAAACTTTGTTAAAAAAGTCATTGAATGGAGTAAGAGAAATAGTGAATTAAGAATAGTAGAGGATGAAATAAGTGCTCCAACCTATGCTCCAGACCTTGCTGAAGCTACTTATGATTTGATAAAACTTAAAGCGTATGGGATATACCATATAACCAACACACCATGTTCAAGATATGAATGGGCAGATTTTATTCTTAAAGAAATTGGCTGGAATGGAAAATTATTAAAAGCTAAGCAGGAAGATTTCAATCTTCCTGCCAAAAGACCGAAGAATTCCACACTGGATAATTTTGGTTATTTTGAAACAACTGGAAAAACAATGCGTGATTGGAAAGAAGCAACAAAAGAATATATAGATTTTCTTAAAGTAAGGGGTGAAATTTAAATGACAATACTTGTCACAGGGTGCGCAGGTTTTATTGGAAGTAATTTTGTGTATTATTACCTTGAAAAATATAAAGATAGGAAAATAATTGGACTTGACAAACTAACATATGCTGGGAATTTGAAGAACCTCGAAAAACTAACCGATGAACAGAAAGCAAGGTTTAAATTTATCAAGGGTGATATAACCAATTCAGAGCTAATAGAATATATATTTGAGGAATACAATATCGATGGAGTAATAAACTTTGCGGCGGAAAGCCACGTAGACAGGTCTATACTTGATCCTCAAATATTTGTAAAAACCAATGTTCTTGGCACACAGGTATTACTTGACGTTGCAAAAAAACATTGGTTTGATGGGAATAAATGGAAAGAAGGAAAGAAATTTCTTCAAATATCAACGGATGAAGTATACGGTTCGTTAGGGCCAACTGGATATTTTACAGAAGAAACACCACTTGATCCACACAGCCCATATTCAGCAAGCAAAGCAGCAGCTGATTTGTTGGTAAAGGCATATCATGATACGTACAAAATGCCGATTAATATAACAAGATGTTCGAATAACTATGGACCATATCAATTCCCAGAAAAATTAATACCTTTGATGATAACAAACGCATTGGAACACAAAGAATTACCGGTATACGGAGATGGAAGGCAAATAAGAGACTGGCTATACGTTGAAGACCATTGCAGAGCAATAGACATGGTATTTGAGAATGGAAAGATAGGCGAAGTTTATAATATAGGTGGGAATAATGAGAGAGAAAATATATTCATAGTCAAAAAAATAATAGAAATATTGAGAGAAATAACAAAAGATGAAGGCATAAATGAAAGTTTGATAAAACACGTAAAAGACAGACCAGGGCATGATAGAAGATATGCAATAGATGCGAGTAAAATAAAGAAAGAATTGGGCTGGGAACCAAAAACTTCCTTTGAAGAAGGAATAAGAAAAACAATAGAATGGTATTTGGAAAACAAAGAATGGTTGGAATCTGTAAAAAGTGGGGAGTATTTGAGTTGGTATGAGAGGAATTATGTTAAAAGATAGTTCAAGATATTTTTTCATGAGAAATGAAACCTTGAAAAACCTTAGTTTTTCTATTTATGAAGAACTTAAAAATAAAAAGGAGGCTCTAATATGATACAAATTTATAAAAATTCTAAAGTCTACGTTGCATGCCCAGCTAAAGTTGCAACAGGAGGTCCTGAACTTTTGCACCAACTAGTCAAAGTTTTAAGAGAAACTGTTAGTATTGAAGCTTATGTAATGTATTATCCAACAATTAATGACCCTGTTCATAGTGAATACATAAAGTATAATGTACCATACGTGTTCCAAAATGATGTTGAAGATAGTATTGAGAATGTTTTAATTGTACCCGAAATTAGTAGTGCTTGCTCTTATTTACATAAGTTTAATAAAATACGAAAGGTTTTGTGGTTCTTAAGCATTGACAATTTTTTCCTAAGCCGTTCATTTACAACAATTAAGATAAATCGATCATTAAATAAGATAATGAAAAAAATTTTAAAAAGAGATTTGTTTGGTATAAACTTAGAAAGAGTTATCTCAAATTACAATTTAATTGAAGATCCTGATATAAAAAAAGCAAATTTCTTTTTAGCACAAAGCTACAAGATAAAGGAATTTCTCGAAAATAAGGGTATTAAAAATGTTCTTTACCTATCAGATTTCATAAATGAAGAATTTTTAATTGCTACAAACAAAGTAAATTTTAGCTCAAAAGAAAATGTCGTTGTATATAATCCAAGAAAAGGTTCAGAGTTTGTTAGTAAAATAGTCCAAAAAGGGAAAAGAAATTTTAAATTTATTCCATTAGAAAATATGACTAGATCACAAGTAATAGAAAATTTATTGAAATCAAAAGTGTACATTGATTTTGGAAATCATCCAGGCAAAGACAGACCACCTCGTGAAGCAGCTATTTTAGGAAATTGCGTAATTGTTGGAAAAAGAGGGACAGCTTTAAACTCAAAGGATATGCCCATACCTGACAAGTACAAGTTCGAATGTAATAAAAAGAATATAAACTCAATTCTTAATACAATAAATTACTGTTTAGAAAATTATGAAGAATGCATAAAAGACTTCGATGAGTACAGAGAAATGATAAAAAATGAAAAGCAGAAATTTGTAAATGATGTTAAAAACATTTTCAAAATAATTTAATTGCTGTTAACTTAAAAATCATAAAATTGTTCTTTCATATACCCTTTAGAAAAGCTTTTCAACAAATTATAATCAAAAAAATTTAAAAAAATTCAATACTTAAGTTAAAAAAATATATACAGGTGGTGAATTATTTTGTTCAATATCTTAATAATAGGAGCGGGATTAGCAGGTTCAACATCTGCAAGAATATTGGCTGAAAAGGGATATAAAGTTCTTGTTGTTGAAAAGCATAAGCATATAGCAGGGCATTGTCATGATTATAAAGATGAAAATGGCATTACTGTCCATACCTATGGACCACATATATTCCACACCAACAATAAACAAGTCTGGGATTTCGTAAATCGATTCGGCGAATTCCATTATTACCAACATAAAGTACTAAGTTACGCAGAAGGTAAGCTTATACCATTCCCAATTAATAGAGATACCATTGCTCAAGTTTTCGGAATTGAACTTGCCACATACGAAGTTGAGGAGTTTTTGGAAAAGGAAGTCAAGAAATCAAAATTCAACAATCCACCAAAAAATTTCAGAGATGTTGTTGTATCACAAATCGGAGAAAGATTATATGATATGTTTTTCAAAAATTACACAATAAAACAATGGGAAAGAGATCCGGAAGAATTAGCACCAGATGTGGCAAAGAGGATACCAATAAGGACAAACAGAGACGATAGATATTTCTCAGATAAATATCAAGGCATACCAAAGAACGGATATACGAAAATGGTAGAAAACATGCTAAACCATCCCAATATATCATTAATGTTGGGAGTAGATTACTTTGAAGTAAGGGATTTATTTAAACCAAAACTTACTGTATATACAGGAGAATTGGATAGATTTTTTGACTACATGTACGGCAAATTAGAATATCGTTCGTTAAGACTTGAGTTAAAAACGATTGATAAAGAATATTATCAACCAGTGGCGGTAGTTAATTATCCAAACGACTATGATTGGACAAGGATAACTGAATACAAGCACTTTTTAGATGAGAAAAGTGAGAAAACGACAGTATGTTTTGAATATCCATTAGCAGAAGGAGAACCATATTATATAGTTATGACCCAAGAAAACATGGAAAAGAGAGAGAAATATATGAAAGAAGTAAGTAAATTAGAATCAACAGGTGAATACATATTCATTGGAAGGTTAGCTGAATACAAGTATTACAATATGGACCAAGTAATAGAGGCTGCTATGAAGAAAATTGAGGAGAGAAAAGTTTAAGATGAGCATTGCCAAAAATTATGTTTACAACTTAATACTAACAATTAGCAATATTATTATCCCTTTTATAACTATTCCATACATCACGAGAGTACTTAATCCAGAAGGAATAGGCGCTGTTGCATTCACCGGTTCAATAGTTGAATATTTTGTTATGTTTTCGGCACTTGGAATTACTTTATACGGGCCAAGAGAAATAGCATCCGTCAGAGATAATCCAGAAAAATTAAGAGATACTTTTTGGAATATACAATATACGAAAATACTTACAGTACTTGCATCTTATTTGGCTTTTATCATATTCACACTCTTTAGTCAAGAAAAATACAGAGCTTTATATATAATGCAATCACTTACCATAATAAACACACTTTTAGATATCACATTTTTGTTTTCAGGGCTCGAGGAATTTTCAAAAATAACAACAAGAGGTCTATTAGTAAGAATAGTAAGCACGATCTTGATTTTTATTGTTATTCAGAAACCAGAAGACTATTATCTTTATGCATTAATAAATGTTTTATCAAACGTTTTCGGAAGTATTATAATGTGGTTTTATTTGCCAAAAAATTTAAGCATTACAAAGCCTTCGTTTGAAAAAATCAAACAAACTTTAATTGGTTCATTCAAATTGTTTGTACCTCTTGCTGCTATAGAAGTTTATGTGGTTCTTGATAAAACAATGGTTGGAATATTATCAACAGAAGCAGAAGTTAGCTATTATACGATGTCTCAAAGATTAGTAAAAATGATTTTATCTTTAATTACATCACTAGGGCCCGTTATGATGTCAAGAGTATCTAATCTTGTTTCAAATAATCAACACGAGCAGGTGCAAAAATATACACGAATAATTTTTGATTTTGTTACTTATGCCTCTATATTAGCAATTATTCTAACCATATTTACAATGAACGACTTTGTACCTATCTTCTTCGGAAGCAAGTTTTTAAAAGTTAAGGATTTGATAGTATATATAACTCCAATAATATTGTTTATTTCTTGGAGCAATTTATTTGGAATACAAATAATGGTACCAATGAAAAAGGAAAATTATTTAACAATATCAGTGATAGCTGGAGCAATAACAAACTTCACGATGAATTTAATACTTATCCCAAAATATCAATCACTTGGGGCTGTCATTGGAACGGTTATAGCGGAATTCACAGTTACATTGGTTCAAATTATTTTGGTAAGGAAGCTAATCAATTTAAAACCCCTTTTTAACGAAATATGGAAACATATGTTATCTGGTTTAGTAACATCACTTGTGTTGATTTTAATAACTAAGATTAATATTTCACCAATTACGAATATTTTTTTAATAATTTTAGCTGGAGGAATTGTTTATATTTTAGTCGAATCAATTTTGAAATCATCTACTAACAGTTTTTTACTAAAGAAAATAATGTCAGCTTTAAAAATAGGATAAATGTTTTTTATTGTTTACAAAATTACTTTTAAACACACAAAAGTGGGCTATAGCCCACTTTTGATTTTTATTGTATTCTCAATCCTTTCCATCCGAATAGAATAGTTCACTTACTTCTGTCAAGTCTTCATCTGATACATAGTCAAATCTCATCGGTGTGAACGGTGCATCTGTACAATTTGGTGGTTTTTTACCGTACATTATCACCGATATCACTTTATTTCTCACATACCAATTCAGAAAGTCTTCTTCGTTTCCTCTTCCATCATAACTTTTCAATCCAACCATCGTTATATACCAGATTGTTTGCCTAAGGTCTTCGAAAGAATACAAATATGACTTGTTGATATTCCAAAAATACTTAGTCCACCTATCGACAAGTTTTTGGTAACTAAGTACTTTTTGAGATTTTGTTAACCAAAGGTATTGATAAATTTCAAAAATCATATTATCTTCTTAAATAGGGGACACCCCCCAATATACTCTCAATAAGGAGGTATCCCGATATGGTTAATATCCAACCCAAATGCCCTCATTGCGGCTCTTCTAACTTCATCAAAAACGGTCATGATAAGTTCAAAAACCAAATCTTCTTTTGCAAAGACTGCAAGCGTTACTTTAAACTTACTTTCACCAAAAAACACAAACTTTTCTCTTTCCCTTATCCTCGTTGTGTTCATTGTAACCATGTCATGGAAATTTACAAAATCTTATTCTGACTTTCACACATTGTGGTCTTATGGTATGGTGGTCTTACCACTTATCGAAAGGCATTTTATCACTTTGAATGTTTAATCTGCAATACCACTCTGCTGTCTTTTTTTCCAGAGAAATGGCTTTAGAATTCTTATTCTCATCTAAACTAAAATTTTCTCGTTTTTCTTGGATTTCTCACATTGCTTCTTGCAGACTATTGTATGGCTTCAACAAGCAAAAACTTAAGGAATTACGCTTGTTTCTTCAAAGTGCAGGAATGACATTCGAGGAAGGCATTCAAATTGTTAGAGGCGTGGCGTTTATTTGAGAGTGTCAGAGTAGCACATAAATATTCACAACTGACGTGGTGTGAAATGTCCTTAAGATCTTCTTTTGAATTCAAATAATCACCGTAATTTAAAATATTCTGGATACACTGCCCATCGTCCACCGATTTTTATGGCTATAACCGTCTTCCTCTCAATCATCTTCCTAACTGCATCGGCTGACTTGCCAATGATGCTTGAAAACTCATCTACACTCATCAGCTTTTCTTCATTAGTCTTACAGATAATTTTATCATATGTATCGATTAGCGCATATCCGATTATCTCAGCAAGTTCCTGTATATCTGATTCCCGAAAACAACTTTCGATGTTCTCGACTGTGAGCTTTTTCGGTGATTCTCGAAGAATTTTCCTAAGCCCTCTTTCTGCACTTTCAAGAGATTTTATGTACATATTTCTGTCTTCGTTTTCTACACCTTTTATTGTGACGTTCAGATATCCGTTATAGATCAGAAAGAAATTCATCAATAACCGTCCAGCTCTACCATTCCCATCCTCGAACGGATGTATCGATTCAAAAAAGACATGTGACATAGCTGTTGCTTCGTGCACAGGGAATTTTGAGTAGGCATATTTTGTAAACTCAAGCCACAATCTTATCCAGTCGTCCAAATCATATTCTGGAGGTCTGATTTTAGCGCCAGTTATCCTTATCGGTCCACTTCGAAAAGCTCCAAGCTTCTTTTCGTTTAACAAACCATCGAATAAAAATCTATGAACACTCTTAACAAACGCAAGAAAATATGGAGACTCACCTGTCTTCGAATACTCAAGCGCCATTCCATACAGCATCTTGGCAGTTCGGAAATAATTGCTAACCTCACTTGCGGCTTTATACCTTCCGCCAACTGCATTTTCAAGTTCTTCTTCTGTTGCGAAGATTCCCTCTATCATTATTGAGTTTCGAGTTTCTTCTTTGAGCATGTATAGCCACTCTTTGTTCGTCACTTCAATGGGTACAAAATTGCACAAGCTTTTTCTCCATTTTATTAGGTCATGTAACACATTATTCATTTGACATCACCTCATTTGTGTCCGGTTTTCAAAATAGTGCAAAACCATATTTGCGACGAATGCTTTACATAAATGCATATCAGAACATCGCAATTTGTCCAATTTCCGCCCAAAATAGCCAAACCGGACAACTGTTTACACAACAATAATCAAAAAGATACGTTGTAGTTACCTATTTCATCACTGACCTTATTATCCTCTCCGATGCATGTCCATCGCCAAATGGGTTTTTAAGCTCACCTGGCTGGAATTCAAAAGCTTTGTACATCGCATTTAATACGCCATCTGTCTGTGTGCCAGCAAGGACACCGAACCCGCTCTCAATGAGTTCCGGCCTTTCCGTTGTCTCCCTGCATACAACAACGAATTTGCCGAACGTTGGTGCTTCTTCTTGAATTCCACCGCTGTCAGTTGCAACAAATTTTGCTCCTTTAAGCAACGCAGTGAGCTGCACGTAGTCAACCGGCTCGGTCAACTTCGCATATTTACATCCGTCAAGTTCTGAGTATACAATCTCCCTCACCTTTGGATTCTTGTGAACAGGAAAGACGAGGTGTATCTTCTCGCTTTCAGCAAACTTTCTCAACGCTTTCAATATATTCCTCATTCTCTCCCCTATATTCTCTCTCCTGTGCAATGTGACCAAGAAATAATCTCCATCTTCAAATATCCTCTTTCTCTCTTTATCCAAATCGAAATGCTCGACAACATACATCTGCGCATCTATAACAGTATTCCCCGTCACCAATATCCTGCTTTCATCGAAACCTTCCTTCAAAAGTGTCGCTTTTGACTTTTCCGTTGGTGCAAACATCTTCTCTGAAACTTGGTCAATCACCCTTCTGTTCATCTCTTCCGGGAACGGGTCGTACAAATCACCGCTCCTCAAACCTGCCTCTATATGCCCCACCTTAACACCCTTATTGAAAGACGCAAGGGCTGCTGCCATAGCCGTCGTCGTATCGCCTTGGACGAATATCCAGTCGTACTTTCGCTCTTTGAAAAGCTCTTCAAAACCGTGGACTACTTTGTACATAACGTCGTTGAGTGTCTGATTAGCAGTCATGATGTTCATATCTATATCAGACTCAACGCCGAATATCCCCTTCATCATATCGACCATTTCCCTGTGCTGGCCCGTGCAGATGAAATCTGTATCTACACCAAGTTCCTTCGCTTTCAAATAAACCGTCGCAACCTTGATTATCTCGGGCCTCGTCCCAAACACTATCCCTATACGCACTACCATCCCACCTTTACAAATAATCTTTTGAAATCTAAAATTATTCTACCATACAAAACCATCCATTCAATTGCTAAACCTCTTCCTTGCATACTGCTCAAAAATCGGATCAACTATCTCATACCTGCCCCTTCCAAGCTTTTCCACAATCCCATACTCAGAAAGCTTTTTCAAAATCTTGCTCAGTACCGATGAACTTGGAATACCGTATCGCTCTAACGTCTCAGATGAGAACAAATCGCTCGACTGTTCTGCGATTAACTTAAGTGCGTTTTTTACATACTTGTACCCAAGGGTTTCAATTAACACATCGTAGTTGTAAGATTCCTTCTCGACAATCTCATAAAACGCATGCTCCACATCATCAAAACTCACCTTTCCATCAGCCCTGTTCCACAACTCGTATCCAAACAGTTGCAAATAATACGCATGTCCCTTCGTCCTGGCATAAACTTCTTTTGCCAAATCAGGAGAAATAACCTTCCCTGTTCTTCCGAACTGCCTCACAAGATATTCAACACAATCGTTTTCTGGCAATAACGAATTCAAATCGAATCTCAGACATGAATGGTACAATATGCCAGAACTTTCAAAAAACAACTGCTCGAGCATGTGCTTGAAAGAACCGGAGAAGATAAACACAACGTTCTCCCTGGACTGCAAATAACTCCTCAAACTCTCCGCCAAATTCTTGTGGATATTCTTGTAGGCTTGGAACTCGTCCAAGATAACGACCAGCCGCTCATTGAGCTCTCTTTGCGCTTTGTTCAGCAATTCGTACAATCCGTTGAGAAGCGCTTCATCGTCAACTTCCTTCGAAAAAGAAATTCCGACAAGACCAAGATTAAGCTCAATACTGAAAGGTAAACTTTTCAGATAATTCACAACAAACGCCATCAAATCCGTCCTTCGCAAAATCTCAAAAATCTGTCTAACTAATGCACTAACAAACCCATTAACCGAATAAACACCGAACAAATCAACATACAAACAATTAAACCCACTTTCTAATGCGAATTTCTGCAAAAACCAAGTCTTGCCAAACCTCCGAGGTGCGATAACTACAACATTGTTTCCACTCCTAACACTCTCCAACAACTCAGCGTACTCTTGTTCCCTATCAACGAAATTTTCAGGATTGTAAGACCTGCCAATCTTGAATGGATTCATCAGCATCCCCTCCCGCTTAAACAAATATCCAATAAGATGTATCCACGTATTAATAAACTTAAGTAGATACATATCTTTGGAATACGAATTCAGCCTCCCTTGACACGGGAGAAATTTTTTTGCTATAATTAGTATACATTTGTATACATATTTAAAAACCCAACACCTCAAACAGAGAAAAGAAGCATAAAGCCGTGGGGGGATTAATGTGGAAATTGCCAAAAGTATTGAAGACTTAGAACCACAAGCAGCGGTTGACAACTGTGCAGAAAGCACAAGAAAGTGGCACGAAAAGGTTCTCAGCTATGCGCACCTTGTGCGCAGATGGACGAGCTATTTCTGGAAAATCAACAAAGCGTACCTATACTCATATGAAGATTTAGAACAGACCATATGGTACATACTAATGGTTGGATTGCAAGAATTCGACGGTAGGGGAGATGAGGAACAATTCCTTAACTGGTATATCAGAAACAAAATTGTTTCTGTAATCATGTACGGCAAAAAACCTCCAAAATGTGTACATTCACCATTCACACCTATAAGGTTCGACTACGTCTCGCCGGATGATTTAGCCGAAGTAAACGAACTATTTTACTCGGATTTGGATGGGGAATAAGAAAAGCATACTTAAGGAGAATGCCTCCGCAAAATTTTGCGGAGGCTTTTTTATTTGCCTTTATTTAAGCCGTTTTAGAAATCCGATATTTTGTTACATATTTATCAAGTGCGGAAATTCGCATACATAATATGTTTTTTGCACATCGTTGACAATTTTGTAATTTTAGTATATAATTAGTAAGCGGTCCGCCTCTGCTCCTAAGAAAGGGGTGGTATTGATGAAAGTATGTATCATAGGAGGCGGTAATGGCGGTCAGGCGCTTGCTGGAGTACTTGCTTTAAGAGGATTTGATGTCTCATTGTACAACAGAAGTGAGCAAAGAATTGAAAGGATTATAAAAACCAAAAAAATTGAGTTGCAAGGTTCTATATCAGGCATAACTTATATTTCCTTCGCTACAACAGACCTAAGAGAAGCAATATCAGGCAGGCAGTTACTTTTGGTAGTGCTTCCCGCTTTTGCCCACAGAGAGATTGCCTTAAAGTTAGCCCCATATTTAGAAGACGGACAGATAATAATCTTGAACCCAGGCAGGACCGCTGGTGCTTTGGAGTTCTACACTGCTTTGAAGCAATTTGGTGTTGATAAAGACATCACAGTAGCAGAGGCTCAGACGTTCCTCTTCGCTTCACGCATAACCGGTCCGGGAGTTGTAAAGATATTTGGAGTTAAGAATGCCGTGCCAGTTGCCGCACTTCCCGCTCAGAAAAATACTATACTCAAAGATGCAATTGAAAAAGTGCTTCCGGAATTCAGAATTGTTCCAAACACGCTTCACACTTCTTTTGCAAACATAGGGGCTGTTTTCCATCCTGCAAGCGTCTTGCTGAACGCTGGATGGATTGAATCAACATCGGGTGATTTTGAATTTTACACAAACGGGATATCGCCGAGTGTAGCTAAAGTTTTACAGGCGATTGATGATGAAAGATGTGCGGTTGCCAAATCTTTTGGATTAGAAACCATGAGTGCACTCGAGTGGCTCAAATATGCTTACAGTGTGGAGGGGGAAGACCTATACGAAGCGTTGCAACTGAACAAAGCTTACAAGGGTATAAAGGCACCAAGTTCGATTGATAACCGCTACATACTCGAGGACGTGCCAATGAGCTTAGTGCCGATTTCAGAATTCGGCAAAGTTACAGGCGTTCGAACACCAACAATAGACACGATTATTTCATTAGCATCAGTAATGCTGGGACGTGATTTCAGAAAAGAGGGTCGCACGCTTGAAAAACTTGGACTTCTCGGCAAGAGTCCAGAAGAAGTTAAAAGGATCATGGAGGTGGGAATATGAGAATTTTGGGCGCTGCGATAGGAAGTTGCGTTCACAACGCCGGGTTATTCAACTTCCTCCGATTAGCAGAAGACAATGGGTACGAGACTATATATCTCGGTTCTGCAGTACCTCTGGAAGTCTTGGTGAAAGCTATAGAAGAAGAAAATCCGGATATAGTCGCGCTAAGTTACAGACTCGGCGCAGAACCATTGCGAAAACTCTTAAGAAAACTTGAAAAGATGCTCAAGAAAAGAAAATTGTTAGACAAACTATACATTTTCGGTGGGGCGTATGAAACTGGAAAGGTAGCTAAAGAATTCAGATTTATCAAGCACGTATTCGACGGAACTGAAGAGCTTGAAGACGTAGTCATGTTCCTGAGAGGAACCGTTCGTGCAGAGTTTTTGGATGTAACCTATCCACAAACCTTATCTGAACGTGTGAAGTTCAAAGCACCGTTCCCATTGATAAGGCATCACATAGGTTTGCAAACATTAGAAGAGACTGAGGAAGAAATCAGAAAACTTGCTGAATCGGGACAACTTGACATTATCTCAATTGCGCCTGATCAGAATTGTCAACAGTACTTTTTCGAACCTGAGAAGATGGACCCGGCACAAGATGGCGCTGGCGGTGTGCCAATAAGGAAAAGGGAAGATTTCGTGAGGCTGTACGAAGCGTCAAGAAGAGGTAATTATCCACTAGTACGCTGTTATTCAGGCACAACGCACTTGCTTGAATTCTCAAAATTACTGAAAGAGACTATTAACAACGCTTGGGCAGCTATACCATTGATGTGGTATAGTGACCTCGACAGGCGTTCAGACAGACCGCTTAGGGAAGCGATAAAAGAAAATATGAAAGCCATAAGGTGGAATGCAAAGCACGGCGTACCTGTTGAAATCAACGATCCGCACCAATGGGCTTTGAGATATGCTCACGATGCAGTCGAAGTTGCAATGACTTACATAACAGCTTTTGTAGCAAAAAAATTAGGCGTTAGAGACTATGTCCAGCAATTCATGCTCGAAACACCGAACGGTTATTCACCAAAAGGAGACCTTGCGAAAAACCTTGCTAAACGCGAGCTTATAGAACCGCTCCAAGACGAGAACTTCAAAATCTACAGAATGATTCGCACCGGTTTGATGTCGATGCCATCGGACCCGCACGCAGCGATGGCTCAACTCAGTGTTTCAATGTACTACGGTTGGGCATTAGAGCCTCACATAGTTCACGTTGTAGCTTACTCAGAAGCAATCCAGAGAGCCACAGCCAAAGAGATAATCGAAAGCGTGAAAATGGCAAAGCGTGCGATAAGCCTTGCGATGCGTGGCACACCTGACCCACTTGCCGACAGATGGGTCAGAAGAGAAAAGAACAGAATAATGCAAGAAGCGATGGCAATAATCGAAGCTATAAAAGAACTCAAAGGCGGAAGCGAAGATGCATTAGCCGACCCCGATACGCTTTATGAAGCAGTAAGACTTGGCATCTTAGACGCTCCTGCACTTAAGAGCTTCTCAGTCGCAAAAGGCGAAGTAAAAGTAAAGATTATCGACGGCATAGCCCGTTCTGTTGATGAATTCGGCAGGCCATTACCTGAAGAAGTCAGGCTTGAGAATATCCTTTCGGAGGTGGCTGACGTTGAAAATAGCGATAGCATATGACAAATCAAATCTCGACAACGAGCGCTGGAAGATGGTCCAATCAGTCTCTGAAGCGCTTTCAAAAAAATACGATGCAGAACCAGTCGCCTTTGAAGATAACTTCTGCGAAAAGGTAAAAAAATACGATGCCGTTTTCAACCTCTCAACGGCATACAAACAGATGCACGTACCCGCAATACTTGAAGTATTGAAAATCCCATTCACCGGCTCGTCAGCTGCCGCTCATGCACTGTGCATCGACAAGCTTAAAACCAAAATAATTCTCAAACACTTCGGCATTCCAACGCCTGACTTCATTTCAGTTGACTTAGATGAAGAAGTCCCTGAAATAGATTTTTATCCAGCAATCGTCAAACCGGTGAAAGAAGGGAGTGCAAAAGGCATATACGCCGATTCTGTTGTGCATAACCACGAAGAGTTGAAAGAAAAGGTTCTGAGAGTACACAAAGAGTTTGAACAACCAGCTTTGGTTGAACAATTTATCGAAGGAGACAGAGAATACAGCATAGGAATAGTCGGCAGTAAAGTCTTGCCAATACTCGAGATAGACTTCTCATCGCTACCGGAAGGGCTCGAAAGATTCTATTCACATCGTGTCAAACACGAATACGGAGAACAGACAACCTACATCTGCCCAGCGCAACTCACGGAAGAACTGAAAGCACAAATCGAACACTACGCATTGAAATCATTCAAAGTCCTCGGGCTTAGAAACTACGCTCGAATGGATTTAAGAGTAAAAGATGGCAAAATATACTTCTTGGAAGCAAACTCATTGCCAATGCTCACGCCAAACTATTCAGACATAATCAAAATGGCGCAGGCTGCAGGTTATACATACGACGAATTCATACTTACCATCTTCGAAGACGCGTTGAGAAAATAACTAAAGACAATTTTGAAAACACGGGCGCCCCCTCCTCCTTATCCTCCGCCCGTGTTTTTTAGTTAAATAGATTCTGACACGTGTCATCCTATACCAAAAAATCGTCTTTAACAAACCTTCCTTCTTCACTGTCATTGTAAAGAACCTGCCAATTCGAATTGGTAGGAATTTATAAAGTGGACTTTACAAAAACCAACCAAGTGTGATAACAGTCCTACAAAACCCGCCAATTTGTAGCATCAATAAATCCTCGAATCAAAACAATGCCTTTCCTAAGAATAGAAAAACGAGAGTATTCTTACCACAAATCGTGATGCATCATTGACACAAGATGATGCATCAGCCAACATAAATGATGCATCAATTTTGTATGGACAACCCACACTACATTGGTTTTGTCTGTCCTAATGATCAAGCTTTTTATTTCTACTTTTTCTCCCTAACCAAACAAAACACCAAGGATGCACTATGTAAGCACTCGTTGCGCAATTTTCGGCGTATTGACCTGTCCATAGGTCAAAAACTGCAAAACTTGACCTTTGCGCAGGTCATTTTTCACTGCCACTGTGAACCAGAAAAATCATTTCTGGCTTAGAAAATTTATAAATAAATAATCTTCAGCAATCGTTTCACGTTGAAACGATTTTTGCATAAAATCGTTCTATAACAAAACGAAAATCGAGAAAATTTATAAATTCTGTTCTGCAATGAAACGAAATCTTGGCAAATTCGTTCTGACGCAGAACGATTTACAATATGAGGACGAGCAAATTGAGAGGAACTTATAGGGGAAAACTTACTCTCAAATCGGTGGTGATGGAGGCTACAACCCGCTCAGGATGTTTTTAAGCTTTTCCAAAGCATCTTTCGATTCCCTAAGAAATGTCAAAATCACCCAGTCGTGGAACAAGCCGTCGTACTCGAAATAATTGCATAAAACCCGTTGTTCTCTAAGCTTATCTCTCAGCTTTCGTGCATCTGGATTGAGGATATCGTGTGTACCCGTGAATATACTCACCGGACAAAAGCCATGAAAATCTCCATAAATCGGGCTAACGTGCCAGTCTTTCAATTCCAGCCCAGAAGCGTACTGCTGAGCTGCTGCTTTCAAGCCCTTGACTGTCAAAATCACATCTTTACTCTCAACATTTCCAATCTCAGGATTTTCCATACTCACATCAATCCAAGGCGAGAAGAGGACAATGTGCTCAGGCAACTTTCTACTTTCATCTCTCAGCTTCTGAGCAAATCCAAGCGCCAGTCCGCCACCAGCCGAATCGCCGATGAAAACAAATTTCTTGTCTGAATATTTTTCTAGCATCACTTCATAAAGCCTATCTACAAATTCATACGTCTCTCTCCACGTATTCTCGGGCGCAAGCGGATAATCCGGAACAACGACAAGAGCGTTCAACTTATCAACTAATTCTCCAACCAAATCCCAATGCTGCTTTGACACATTCCCCACATACTCCCCGCCGTGCAAAAAAAGAACCACAAAGTGTGGTTCTGAAATTTTCTGTGCAACTGCCCATACACACCGACCAAGCAGAGTAAATTCTTCTATGCTGAATTTTCTAAATAACTTCTTCATCGGCTTGGCAGGTTCCCTCTTCAACGAACCGTCAGCTATTCTCTTTTCAATGATATACTTAAATCTAAACGACCTTAGGAAAAACTGAATAGTTGATGTTTCAAAACTCGGCATAGTTTCAGTTACTCCTAATCTTTAAACACGAACTCTAAGAACTCTCCTTCCTTCTCTTCATCCCATACAAAAAGGTGCTTGCATTTCTCTACATTCTGCCTGTAATACTCATAGTTTTCAAACGCATCAAGTATCTTTTTCACCGAGCCTTCCACATCACTTGGGTCAATCACAACACCAATTCCGTACTTCTCCACCAGTTTCACCATAGAGACGAACGTATTTTTGACTATTACTGGCGTTCCTGCAGCGATTGAATCGTAGAACTTATTTGGCAGCGAGAAGATGTCGTTCTTGTAAGTCTCATTTCCTGTAGTCGAGAAAGATATAAGGCTGAACATCGACTTTGAAAGCTCCATCATCATCTGCTCGTACGGCAGAAAGCTCGTGTATTCGTGCGGGATGTCTTTGAAAATGTCGGAATTAATACCAATGACCTTGAACTTGATTTCTAAATCATTCAGCTTTCTTAATATTTCTTTCTCTTTGGATATGCCTCTTTGAATCTTTCCCACAAAGACAATTTCCTTACGCTTCTCGGTCGGCTCAACTGATAAACTTGCGTAATTTGGAAGAACAAGTGCCGGTTTTCTGAATTCAACTTTTTCGAAGATGTCGCTCATCGTCTCTTCGGAAACGAAAATCAACTTGTCAGATAGCTCTATCTGCTTCTTGAAGAAGTTCCAAGCTATCTTTTCAATTATTCTCTTGGAAAATCCCGAAAGTGTCTTTAGAAAATTCTCTGGATGGTACTCATGGATATCAAAAATTATCCTTTTTCCTCTTTTTTTAGCAATCTTAAAAGCTTTGACTGGCTTAGTTGGCAGGAAGTGATGAAAGTAAGCAATATCATAATCACTTTTTGCTATCAAGTCCAAAACAGCTTTGTCGAATGTTAGTCTCTTTGAAGCCTCTTTCAAAAGCTCGGAGAAATTCTTCTTTTCAAGTATCTTTCCATACAATAAAGGGATATACGTAATATTTTTTTCCGTGTAACTCACTTCTTCTTTCGTTGATAGGTATTGATAAATGACTTCGTTCTTTTTCGCAAATGTTTGAACAGTTCTGAAAACACGCTTATCATATTTAGGATGTGTATAACCGATAACAAGCACCTTCATCTAAGAACTCCACTCCTATCAAATCATCTATTCAAAGTTTTACAAAGTATCTCGACTATCAATTCTGCAGCGTTACCTTTGCCATATACCCCACCTGAAAAATCTCTATAGTTATCTTCCATAACTGATTGGTACAAATTCTCTTCATTAGCCAATCTATTCCACCCAATCTCAACTAACTCTCTCCACCCAGTATCGGGCATCAACACTACCGCTTGTTTTCCCGCAAAATATGCCTCTTTTTGCAATCCTCCACTGTCTGTTATCACTTTCCAACATCTCTTCACTAAACCCATCAAATTCAAATAATCTACTGGTTCTATCACCGTTATGTCTTTCAAGTAATTCTGCAACCCAAACTCCTCTACCCTTTTTCTTGTCCTCGGGTGTATCGGAAATACCACTTGCTTTTCTTTGGCTATCTTTCTTAGTTGCTTAAGGATTTCCTCAAGCTTCTCCTTATCATCTACATTGAAATCCCTGTGCATCGTTACGACTATATATTCCCCTTCTTTCAACTTTAGCTCTTCATATACTTCATATTTAAACCTCGGCTCCATCTCAAGGTATAAATCGTACATCACATCCCCTACAAAGTATACACCTTTCGTTATTCCTTCTCTTTCCAAATTCTTCACTGCCAGCTCGCTTGGGCAGAACAACAAACTTGAGATGTGGTCTGTTAATACCTGTTTATTTCTTCTGGCATATCTTTCGGCTCTTGTCTTATCCCCGCCTCAACATGCGCTACCGGTATCTTCAACTTCGCTCCAACTATCGCTCCTGCGAGTGTCGTGTTTGTATCACCATACACCAATATCATGTCTGGTTTTTCTTTTAACACTACCTTCTCAAACTCAATCATTATCTTCCCAGTCATTTCCCCATGTAATCCCGAGCCAACGTTCAGGTAATAATCAGGCTTCTTTATCTCAAGCGTTTCAAAAAATACATCCGACATATTAAAATCGTAGTGCTGCCCGGAATGTACAAGCACTTCGGTTATGTCGGTATACTTCTTCAATTCCCTATGCACCACTGCTTCTTTGATGAATTGTGGTCGTGCGCCAACTAATGAAACTAACTTCAAATTTCGTCACCCCTTTAAAGTGAAAGATGAAATCACTTTACAATAAGATCGTGATGAAAAAAGATTGAAAAAGATACAAATCATGTAACTTCGCCTAAACTTTTAGATATTTGTTTAAATACCATCCAGAAACAAAAGATGATATCACAAAAATAAGAACTGTTGCTATTGCTGCTCCCATTGCTCCGTAATATTTTATCAGCAATATGTCTAAAATAACGTTTGCAATACCGCTGATAATCGCATTATAGAAATTAACTTTCACTTTTCCAAGACTTGCAATTAAGTTCCCTGAAGGTATTCTAAATGTGCCAGCTATCAGGTAACCAAACGACAATATTCTGAATGGAACAACCGCATCCAAATAGTTAGAGCCAAAAACCAAACGAATGACAAAAGGAGCGAATGCTATCAGCAACAGGCTAATCACTGAGTTTAATGCAAATAATCCCCATGTTAGTCTTCTATAATAATGCCTGACAAGCATCTTGTCATCACTGTACTTCGCAAAATATGGATATGCGAACGTCATTATCGACATTGGTATGAAGTATAACGAGAATGGTATTAATGTGGATATCTTGTATGTTGCTACAATCGTCTCTGAGCGTATCATTAAACCTATCAGGAAAGTATCTATCAAGTATAAAGTCTGTGAGATACTGTTTGTCAACATACTTACTATGGAAAATGTCAAAAAGTTCCTTTGGATATTTTTTTCAGGAATATCTACATTCTTGAATCCAGTGAGCTGATATCTCAACAAGCCCAAAGCGAGAAAGATTGATAACATAAAAGCGGTATACCTTGCAGCAACGAGACCGGTTACGTCAAACAATAATCCCCATACTGCTGTAAAGACAAAAAGCATCATGGTATTGAAAACCGTTAAAATTGAAAATTGCTTATTCATTAACCTTGCTCTTGTAAAAGATTGGAAGACGTTAAAAATTACAGTGACAAATGGTAAAAATGAAAGCATCTGTAAGAATCTCCTGCTTCCAGCTATAGGAAGGTCAAAAAAGATTGTAAAAACAAATATCGAAAGAGCTAATAATATGTTGAAACTTGCTCCAACAAGTAATGAAAACTTAAGAAATGAAAGAGCTTCATTATTCTCCTTAGCCTTGCTTCCAAACTGAAGCAACCCCGAACTAACGCCCAAGCCATCTAACAATAGAAAGAAATTCAAAATATTCAACGCATATGAAAATTGACCAAACGATTCCTTTGAAATTATTCTTGCTATTACTACGGAAATACCGAACTGAATTATTCTATTTATGAGATTTGCAGAGAAAATATGGATAAAACCGTTTTTAACCAAAAACGCAAGCTCTCTGCCCCATTTCTTGTTAAACCAAGTCTTCAAAATAATACCTCCATGCCTCAAGTATTGTCAAAGCTTGTGTTTTCTCAACAACTCCATAGTTGTAAAACAGTTTACCAATTAAATCTCTGAAATTGTGGTCAGGAAACACCTTAACACAGTTAGGTACGATCGAAATTACGTTATTGAATCTCTCCTCAAAATAGTTTTTTAAATCATCGTTTGTTCTATACCAGTACTCAAACGGGTTCATATGCCACTTTGAGTTTGAAGAACTTCCGTAAAGCAACTTGCTTATAGCCCTTCTGTACAATCCTCTCAGTGTAAACTTGTAGCCCATCATGCTATAAACCCTTTCTGTTATTCGCCCTTGTATCTTCTCCCATACATACTCAGCTGCTTTAGGGTATTTTTTTAAAATCCACTTTTTGTAAATTCTGTGGTCGTATCTATATTTCAACGGAATTGTGATAGAGTATGTTAGAAAGTCTACATCTAAGAAAGGTGAAGTAACTTCCGTCCATCTTTGCACTGGCAAGTTTCCGGAAAGTATCCCGTTAAAGCCTCGATTGTAAAACTTGAATATCTCCAGATTTTCATATTTCATTTTGAGGTAATTCTGCTCATTTTCTGCCACCAATTCTTTCGAATATGCACCTGTGCCAGGTACGTATGGTGCATTGGGACTTTCAGCATCATAATACGTTCCGAGAATCACATCTCCAAGTTGTGCTGTGTGGTACAATCCGAAATTGGAAAAGTTAATGAGTTTTACACAACTATTTGTGTGCGCCGAACCTGAGTAAAGAACCAAACCACCATTTATATCTATCATCTCTGTTGCAGACTTAAGATATATTCCATTATCCAGAGACTTGAATAGCCATTCGTGTTTCAAGTCGCTTGCTATCTTCTTCGCTACTGTCTCATCCAAATAATTGGTCTGCGAAAAAGTCACGTTCAGCTGTTCTGTGTATCCCATTTCATGCGCAACCCACACTACCATTCTTGAGTCCAAACCTGCGCTCAACGTAGCAATATGCTTGTAGCCATATTCCCTATCCTTTTCAAATTCCAGCTCAATTGCGCGTCTAAAAAGCCTATCCACATTTTCGATAATCTCTTCTTCGCTTTGCGTTTCGTCTGGCGTATTGTCAAGCTTGAAATACTGATTTACCGTTACTTTACCGTTTTCGATCTTAATATAGTGTCCAGGTAAAAGGCGCTTTACCTCTTTGATTAGCGTATAATCTTCCAGCATGTATCCGTACGTCAGAAGACAGTACGCTCCAAACTCATCAAAGCTATATCTTATCCCATTTTTCTTCAAATACGACACAACCCACGGCAGTTCAGAACCAACAACAATACCGTCCTCCAATACAGAATAAAAGACCCATTTGTCACCCACGTGATTCGTGTAGATAAGCCACTTATTTAATTTCTTGTCATATAGTACTCCCGAAAAGCTTCCTCTGAATTCGTTGAAAAATGCTTCTCCATTTTTCTCATACATCTCAACCACTGTGTCTCTAAAATTTTTCTTTCCATATTTCTCGATCAGGCTTTTGGAATTCAGAATGACACCCTCGGTAAGAATTAAATACCTCTCGTCATTCCAAAGAACTTTATCATTCAGGAACTTTCTAACAGTTCTCCTCTCAACGTAGAAGCCATTTCCCTCGGTACTTTCAACTAATAGATTTAGACTATCGACAACCGATGAAAATTGCTTATTCAACTTACCGCTTCGTATCTCGCAAAAGAATCCCGGCATGCGATACCCTCCAAAGTTTAATTCTTAGTCAAGGCTATATTATCCATACTTCTCTACCAATTTTCAAAAAATCTTTTAACCAGTTCGTAGTTTTCTAACGTTTTAAGGTACTTATCCCACTCACCAATATCAAACCACGAATTTTCACTGACTGGAAAATACGAGACTTTTTCCCCGGCACTTATCAGTGCTGTTACCAAGTCAGTCATGTTGAGATATCTATTTTCCGGTATAAACTCCAGAGCTCTTTTCTCGATGACGTACATACCAGAATTGAAAACATAACTTCTTGTTGGCTTCTCGTTTATCCAAATAACCCTTCCATTCTCATCACTCTCAATTAGCCCGTATGGAATAGTCTCGGTCTTAATCACTCCAACTATCGTAAGTAAGCTTTTGCTTTCAATATGGTAATCAAGTACTTCTTTGTAGTCCTCATTAACAAGAATATCGCAATTTGTGACAAAACATCTACCTTCGACTTTCTCTCTGAGTAGCGAGAGACTGCCCGCAGTTCCAAGTGGTGCCTGTTCTTCTAAATAGTGAATATTTATATCATTAAGATTCAAATTTCCCAAGTAGTACTTAATCATTTCACTTTTGTAGTTAAGAGAAATATAAAAATCTTTTACTCCATATTTGTGGAACCTATCTATTATCATTTCCAATATCGTCTTTTCACCAATTGGTATCAAAGGTTTAGGAATAACATTCGTTATTGGCTTTAAACGCGTCCCCTTTCCTCCTGCCATTATAACTACAGGAACATCTATCTCGCCTTTTGTCTTTACTTGCGATTTACCAAATACATCCTCCCAAAAGTAAACACTGACAATGTCACCATTGTCAATAACTGGTAAAAATTCCATTCTGTGCTCAAACATCATGTCTTTTATCGTTTGAAAACTGTCAGTAGCATTTGCAACCCGTATGTTCTGCCTGACAATTTTGAAAACAGGCGTGTCTAAGCTAACATTTCGAATGATAGCACGCTGTATATCTCCAATACTTAGGAGAGAAAAGAATTTCCCATTCCTTTCAAGAATAAGAAGTTTTCTATTCGTTGAATCCATCCTTCTCAAAGCCTCGAATATCTTAGCATCATGTGGAATCGTTATTTCTCTAACTCTCTCGTCCTGCTTAATACTCAACCTATCACCTTCCATACCCTGCAAAGCTATCATTGATTTTGATCAATCTCGCTGGGTTGCCTACATACACTCCACCTTCAATATCCGCATCCTTTAATACAACCGCTCCAGCACCAATCAAAACATGAGGTGCGATTCGAACACCTTGTAACACCACCGCACCAGCACCAATGAATGAATTTTCTCCGACATGCACTCCGCCAGACAATATCGCTCCTGGAGCAATATGACTGTGCGCTTCAATCACACAATCGTGTTCAACAATAGCCCCTGTGTTTATTATGCAATTTTCACCAATTCTCGCTCCCGCATTTACAACCGCGTTCTTTCCAATAAATGTACCTTCTCCTACAAGAGAATACCTTGAAACACTCGCAGATTTAGAGACTATCACAGGCAATTGAAACCCAATCTCTTTCAGTCTTCTGTACAACTTAGCTCGCGCATGGCTTACACCAACCATACCGAGCGTAACAAATGCAAACTTCACTCCACTTTGGTAAATCTCTTCTAATTGCTCGTCGGTGAATTCTATCCTAACATCCAAAACCCGTTCCCCTATCTTACTTGGCATGTCGCTAATCATTACCTCATCAAACATATTCAGCTCTCTAATAGCGTCCAGCACCACTTCACAATGTCCACCGCCACCTAATAAGACAATTGCATTACGCAACATCACACATGCACCACCATTAAAGAACTTCATTCAACGTTTTCACAACGTACTCTATCCCCTTTTCTGTATTCAGTGTAGAAGTTGGAAGGTTGAGCCCTCTCTCGTAAATATCATATGCATTCTCGTACTCTCCCTCTCTGTACTGCTGGTACATCGGAAACTCCACTATCGGTATGAATATCCTGCGGGTTGGTATTCCTCTCTCGGCAAGAAGTTTCTGGACTTCCTGAACAGATTTATCACCTTTCAACTTTATTGAGAAGAGCCAGTAAGAACTTTCAGCTCCGGGATAAGAGCCTTGGAATTCAATGTTGAGGTTGTTTCTCAACCCCTCGGTGTAAATCTGTGCGAATTTTCTCTTCATTTCAAGAAACTGCGGAAACCTCTCAAACTGTGCAAGTCCTAAACTTGCTTCTAAATTCGTCATTCTGTAGTTAAATCCAATCTCTGGATGGTAGTATCCCCTCGATGTGTCTCTTGCCTGATTTGCAAGGAATTTTATGTGGTCTGCCTTATCTTCGTCATCAGTTACTACCATACCTCCGCCGCCGGTTGTAATTATCTTATTTCCGTTAAAACTGAAAACTCCCATTACTCCAAACGTACCGGTAAATCTTCCTTTGTGCGTTGCACCGAGACTTTCCGTCGCATCCTCAATTACAGGTATTCCGTATCTTCTTGATATATCCCCTATCCTATCCATATCGCACGGATTTCCGTACAGATGGACCGGAATTATCGCTTTTGTGCGTGGGGTAATGTACTTTTCTATCTCATCAGGGTCGATAGTCCAAGTTTCAGGATCTACGTCAACGAACACAGGTCTTGCACCAACATACATTATTGGATTCACCGTGGCAATAAAAGTCAAAACAGGAACAATGACTTCGTCACCCGGACCTATACCCAGTTCGTACAGAGCCAAATGCAGTGCGCTCGTTCCGCTTTGTGTAGAAACAGCTCTCTTCACGCCAAGGTATTCTGCAAATCTATTCTCAAAAGTTCCAATATTTGGTCCTACTGACGACACGTAACCTGAATCTATGCACTCACACAGGTATTTCTTCTCCAATTCACCAACGTTTGGATCGTCAAGATATACCTTTACCATTCCACGCCCCTCCAATTAGACGTTATATATATCAGGTTTGTAATACTGAAGATTAGCCTTCAACCACGCTATCGTTTCCCTTAATCCTTCATCAAGGCTGTACCTCGCCTGCCATCCCGTTATCTCCCTCGTTTTTTGCGGATTAGAAAGCAAACGCTCGACTTCAGATTTTTCAGGCCTCAATCTCTCTTTCTCTTGGATAATTTCAGTCTCAACACCCATAATACTTGCTATCTTTTTTACTAAATCGCCGATAGAAATCTCAGTTCCTGTGCCGAGATTATACACATCTCCGATTGTATCAGGATGCAGCCCAACAGCCAGAAAACCTTGCGCAGTGTCTTTTACATACGTCAAATCACGTGTTGGAGCCAAATTTCCTAATTTAATTTCCCTCTTTCCCGAAAGTATCTGCGTTATTATGGTTGGAATCACAGCCCTTGCGGATTGCCTTGGACCATACGTATTGAAGGGTCTAACTATGGTCACAGGCGTATCAAATGACCTGTAATATGAAAGTGCAAGCAAATCGGCCGCTGCTTTACTTGCCGCGTATGGAGACTGCGGATTGTACGGATGCTTCTCGTCAATCGGCACGTACTGTGCAGTGCCATATATCTCGCTTGTAGAGGTTATAACTATTCTTTGCAAATTCAGCTTTCTTCCAGCCTCTAAAATATTGTACGTTCCTTCCATATTCGTCTTTATATATGCTAATGGTGAAATGTATGAATAAGGAATCCCAATCAATGCTGCTAAATGGAAGACAACATCAACGCCTTTCATTGCATCGTACACAGAATCAAAATCCCTGACATCACCAGTGTATACTTCTATTTTATCCAAGCATTTTAAAGTCTCTAACCAACCCCAATCGTTCTTAAAATTATACCTAACAAACGCCCTAACATCAAAACCTTCTTCTACTAAAAGCTCAACCAAATGAGAACCAATAAACCCTTCGGAACCTGTAACCAAGATTTTCATAATTTTCCCTCCAATAGATTGCCGTATATTGTCAAGAAGTTATTAGCAACCTCTTCCCAATCACACCTTTTGGCAACAACCTTCTTGTTGACATGTGTTTTCTGTTTTAACTCAGCAAGATTTTCTATAACATAAACAAGTTTTTCGAACAACAATCCTGGTTCAAGCCGTGGGATAGTCTCAAAATATGCGCCTTCTCTTTTCAGTTCACTGTAATCTAACCACTCACCGTTTATAACAATGTTCCCAGCATATAAGCTTTCTTGCATGGAAGCAGACACAGAATCCGAAACTTGAACATTCACCATTATGTCTGTTGCTCTCCTCAAAACCGCCACTTCCCGATCCAACATTCGCTCTTCCAGAATGAAGTACTTTATACCCCGCGGTTTAAACTTTTCCTCACAGTATTGCTTTACCTTTTCTCTGTGTTCGACATCGCCATAGGTCAATGGGAGGAAGACGAAAATGTTTCTAAAGGTATTGTATAGCTTGACAACCTCATCAATCATATACATATGATTCTTTCCTGGATCTGCTGAATATCCAAGCGTCAGAACAATATCATTTGCTCCTATCGAAAACCTTTGTCTAAATTCTTCAATTTGGTCTATACTTACCTCATCGAAAATCTTCAAGTCAATTGGAACTGCAAATTTTGTTAGAAAGACCTTTTTATCCCTAACATCAAAAATCTTATAGAAATCATCTATCATTTTTTCAGAAGTTACAGTAACCACATCAGCACGTTTTATTATACTCTTTTGAATGATTTTCTTTAGCATTGGAGCTCCCGAAATTCTATAAAGATCCGAGCCCCAAAAAGTAACTACCAGTTTGCCCTTTCTAAACAGTTTACTCCACATAACGTACAAAATAGTCGGAGCATTAAAATAGTGTATGTGAACAATATCTGGGTGTTCAGCTGCAACTCTATCTATGATTTCTCTGGTATTGGTAAGCTTTCTGAAGGGATTCTTCGTCTCAGGCAAAGCATAGATTTCAAGACCGTTATGTATATACCTTAGACCACTCAGCACATAAAAGTTCAAGTGTACACCTCCTGCACGTGACAAGCTCTCTAATAGTTTTCTGATATATATGCTGTTGTAATTACCAATGATCAGCACTTTCTTATTCAAATTCCACCCACCCTCTTTCAAAGAATACTAAACGAGCGATAAAGTATACTTTAAGAACAAGAACGTACCTTTTGATTATTTGTTCCAATCTGATTATACCACATTCATTGACTGGATCTGTCGAAAACTCTTTTACAAAACATTGGGTGCAAGTTAAAAGATTGATTACTTGAAGAAATATCCGAAATTGCACAGTAAGTCCGGTCAAAAAATACGTTAAGCAGCGTAGGGAATGCTGCAATTGACATCGGTTCAGTTTCTGCCAAATCTTTCAACGTCTTGGAACTGGAAAGTACTCATAACAATGAGAAATCACAGAATATGTGTTCACTGACCAATTTGGAGTTAGAGGATTCCCTTCAACGCCTCCACCTCAGTTTCCTTGTATTTTTATTGAAGTCAAAAGGAGAAGCGCTCATTTAGAAATTACACAGTACTATGGTTTCTGATAAATATAATCTATCCAACATAATATCACTGATTCAAATGTTGGGAAAGAAAATTCATCCAATTTATTATCTTGGTGATGGACTGGTTAGAACTATCGATGTACAAAGCCAAAGGAGGAGTTCTATTAATTGACAAAATAGAAGACGGAATCCATTATTCAGTTCTTGAAAACTTCTGGCTCCACATTGCACACTATCACACAAGTTGGACGTGCAAGTTCTTGCAACAAGCCATAGCTATGAATGCTTAGTTGCTGCACACAAAGCCCTTTCGAAAACTGAAGAACATGACCTAAAAGTTTACAAACTTGAAAGGCACAGTCGAGGGAGGTGTCAAAAGAAACTAAAAAACTTGGCTCCTCGGAGTGCAGGAGTCATGTGTTATGAAAATCAATTTTTTCTTATCGAGAGGAAGAGCATAATGCTCCTAATCTAGTCTTTCAATCAAAAAGACCTACAAGTACTCTATCAAATCTATGAGAAAATCTGCGAGGAGGTTTTCGAGTGAAAACAATGAAGAATATTGTTTAAACATCGAGGATATGGTAGTTCTGATGAGGGTTATCAACAAGGCTTTCTAGAAGAACATCTAAACTTTTGACTTTGACCCTGACACAGTTTCACATCCTTTTCATGGTGGTGAAGTTCAATCCCGTCCTCTGACCTATTTCTTATCTCTTAACTCTTACTTTCCTACGATAACGGTGGATATAATCCGTCATCGTAAGTTCTTTTACAACTTTTGAAACAATCTGCATAACGTTTTCCCAGAACTCACTTATATTTTCTTCTATCCTTCCTTCTAATCTCCAGACTTTCCACTTGTCCAGCATTCAACGCACATGTTTGAACAGGATGAACTATCGTAAGAATTGTATAGATAATAACCAAAACAGTCTACTTTTTCTCGTTAGACATACTCGTCACTCCAAACATATAATGAAATTTTGAAAAATTTCGTGCATCAATCATCCGTACTACCCGAGACAAGTTTCTCAATAATCTATATGTATATTAACACCACAAGGTAGAAATAACTTAACTGCTCAAATTCAAAAGTCAGTACGTAACCTTAATTACCAAACTGAAAAATATCGTAAAAACACGTATGTTAAAAGAGGAAGTTTTTCGGAAAAGTGTAAGAAAGTTGGCTACACTGCTTCGTGCAGATTGATAGGTAAAGGTGAGAGACAAAAATTACGATACGAAAGGAAACATAACAAAACTATAGCTGTTCTGAAGCAGCTACCCACGTTATTTGAAAGCATTATCCACACTCTTGATAAATGTCGCGTAGAGAAGATAGAGAAGGAAGAGTGAAATGAACGCTCTTGTAAAGAACATTCACAACAGCAAACTACTTTCAATTCGATAACATTGCGGCAAAGCAATGCCTTGGCGTTGCAGCCAGAGTCTGTAGGTAACAATGACAGAAAAAAGCCATCCGAGAGGATGGCTTTTGTGTTTATTTGTACCAACAATTTGAATCCAAAAATCAAATCCATTTCAGCGCTTCCCTTATTTTTTCCAACTGGCTTTCGTTGGCGACAAGAATTCCGTTTTCTGTTTCGACTACGACGATGTTGTTTACACCGATCACAACCGTCGGCTTTGTCGTCTGGACGAATGCGTTGCTGTCTATTAGCACCACCTTCACTGAGTTCTCCACACCAAGCTCTTGCAACGATTTCCAATTCCCTACATCCGACCAAACAAAATCGGCTTTTATCGTGTAAATCTTATCCGCCTTTTCCATCAGTGCATAATCTATACTTATCGATGGAACTTGGGCGTATATTTCTTCAATGCTTTCGCAATCTAAGAAAGTTTCAATAACTTCCTTAGCGTGTTTCTTCATCTGCTCTACAAAATAGCCCTTCCTCCACATGAACATTCCGCTGTTCCAGAAGAATCTGCCTGAGTTGATATATTCTACTGCTGTTTCATAGTTTGGTTTTTCTCTGAACATTTTTACTGAATAAACTTTCTCATCTATTTTCTCATCCACCTCAATATACCCATACCCCGTCTCTGGGCGTGTTGGAACTATACCGAATGTTACTATGCCTTCGTTATCCTCAAGAAACCTTTCCGCAAGTTCCACATGCTCCCAAAATTTCTCTACATCGGGTATATAATGGTCTGCAGGAACTACAAAGACAGTTTCTTCATCCTCAAACCTAAGCGTAGCATACGCACACGCAGGTGCTGTGTTTTTCCTCAACGGCTCGAGTAAGATATTTTCCTTTGGAACTTCGGGAAGTTCTTCGTATGTTTTTTCGGCATACATTTGGTTCGTAACCACATATATATCCTCAGGTCTCAGTATGCAACTGAGCCTTTCAAAAGTTTGCCTTATGAGTGTTTTATCCGAAAAGAGCTTCAAAAACTGTTTTGGGGTATCCTTCGTCGAAAGTGGCCAAAATCTTTCTCCACTACCTCCGGCTAAGATGATTGATTTCATTCGGGAGACCTCCGCTTTTAAGCAGTTTATGGCTTTTGAATTTAGAAAATGGTGATACAAAGAAATTCATGGTTAGTCAACTATGCCCTTTGTGATATGTTCAGTATAGCATTAACCTCGCTTCAACAAAAACTATTATAAGATTGATGCTTGGATTACTTTACACACAATTTAGACACTTTGTGGTGCTCTCAATATCATCGCAAATTAAGTTTTTTTTGACAAAAGAGCTAATTCGCTTGTAGACATACGGAACGTAATCCTTGTAAATCAACATGACAGCTACAATGCCCACGAACGCCACAACAAGATTCAAAACAAAACTTCTCACAAACGTTCCTAATAATGTGCCACAGACTAGAATGATGGTAGCAGAGTAAATCCTCCGCAGTTCAAAGCCAACCTTGTACAACTTTTCGGAAATTATTGTTCGCATCGCAAAGAATAGCATGTACGACACCCCTGTTGATATAGCCGCCCCCTTCGCACAAAGGTGCGGCACAAGTAGTGTATTGCCGAAAAAGTTTGCAGCACCACTAACACCTGTTATTACTATATGCCAGTAGGTCTTTTTAGTAAAGTTAATTCCGATAACCGTTGTCTCAGAGATGGTGTACATTGTCGGATACAGTAACAAAAACGGAGAAACATATGCAGCCTCTCTGTAACTCTTGCTTAGGAGCATAAAGATTAAGTCTTTGCCTCCAAGTATCAAGAGCCCAAGAGAAAACATTCCAACACTGACAACCATATTGGCCTTTTTATAAAATTCCTTCTCTTGAGAAGCTTTCTCTTGAGAAACTTTCCAGTGTTTTTCGTACACAATCGGTGTCCAAAAAACCATGAAGCCATTCTGAAAAAGCTGCATTACTCCAACAATTTTGAATGCTGCAGTGTAAACCCTATCTCATAAAATGTTGAGTATTGTCTGAGCGATATCTTATCTATAGAAGAAAAGAACCAAAACAGAAGTGCAGATGGTATAAATGGCAAACCGTACCGTAAATGCTTTATGACATTGGAAAACATTACCTTGGAGAATTTACGAATATCATATGATATGAATAATACGATGGCTAACGTCAGAATATTCGCCATTACTCCTCCTACTATAGGAGCATAAAAACTGCGCGAAACTATTATAGCGTATCCTATTGTGAAGATTGTGTTTGCTACTGAATTTGTGGCGAATATTATTGAAAATAATATGCTTCTTTTCTGCATTCTAACAGAATTTCCCTCGAAATCCTGGATGAGGCTTGTAAGAAGTTGGAGGCCAAACAATACTCCTATTCCCTTGTAATTGCCACCAAAGAGGAACATGTTTAAACGTTATTCAAACAGTATAAACACTGATGACATAAGCACACCAGTTAACAATTGTGGCAGAAGGCAGTTCCAGTAAAGTTTATCACGTTCGTCAGTTTGGTAATAATATCTTACGAAGCTTTGTCCAATCCAAGTGTGGAAACAACTTTAGCAATGATGGAAACAAGTGAGAACATTGCTGCTTTTCCAAACTCATCGGGAGCTATTAGATACGTCGTTATAGGTATTGTTATGAAACTAACGATTGCACGTATCCAAATTCCAAGCGAGTATTTGACAAAATCCTTAACATAGCGTTGCATTTCTTGCTCTTCCTCTCTAATTTCAACCCTCAGTGTTATCCTCCATACACCCTGGCCAATGTAAAATCTAAGTGAACAGAACTGTGTATAGCTTCGGTTGTTTCTTCAGCATCCCTATCAAGTATGTTAACTCCTGCCCAATTAACCTTATCGTTAACTTCGTAAACAACGTCGCTTTGTTTATCTTCTCTATCACTAATCCCAGTTTCAACCTTTCAAAATAGTACTCTATCTCCCACCTCTTCCTGTATATCGCCCTCATCAGCTCACTTTTCATGAATTCTTCACCAGCTTTTCCCCTCGGCCTGATTATCTTTTCTCCTTCCCCTTCTGCCCTGAACTTTTTAACGTGATATCCCCTGTCTCCTATTATTAAACTACCTTTGCACCCTTTCGTCATTTCTATCCCTACGTCCCATTCTCGCCTCTCACTTACCTCGAAGTCCACTACTACTTTCTCTTTGCTGTTGTACAACGCATGCAATCTCTCTTTCTTATTTCTCAACTCGCTCGAATCTATCGCAAGTATGCTCCCTGCTACCTTCTTCATTATTCCTGATATCTTCGCTTTGTCTATATATTTCATCCGATACGTTAACGTCTGCCGAGTTGGTAACTTGTATGGATAATAGATATTCCCTCTCTTGACTTCATCGTAGAACTCCCTCACATACTGACATTTCGTCAAACACATTGCAATGATGACTCTTAATATGTCTAAATCCGAATATTTCCTCGTAAACATCCTCCTTGACCTCTTAAAGACAATTTTCGCAATAGCTTCTAATGATTTTTCTGGTATAATAACTTTGATCACGGGGAACTGTGCCTCCTTTCGTATTGATTGGTGTTCGATACAATTTTGGCACGGTTCCCCCTTTTTGTTAACTCTCTTTTTTATTTGTTAACTCATCCCTCCAATTTCACATCCCACTTTGGCCAGGGTCTTATCCTCCATAGGAAAAATTGAGGTTGATGATTTAACGCAACACAGCTGACTTTTGCAAAAGGAAAACGAGAATATTCTTAACAAAAACGCTCTCTCAGACAGAGTGTTAAAGCTATTGGATGTGGTTCGCAGTGTAGAAATCGAACACTTTAAGGAAAGTGTGTATTCAATGTCATGTCTTCTTTCGTAAAATTTCCGATAGTGCGTCGTATATTCGATCTATTACCTTGTCTTCTTCGAATTTTTCGGCCGTTTTCGCTATTTCCTCTGGGCTTGCGAAGTTGAGCTCTCCATCAATTACCCCTCGAACAGTTTCTACAAAGCTTCTATAGTCTCCCCTTTTATATAAGTAGCCGTTCACACCGTCTACAACAACATCACGAGCACCAGGGAAATCTGATGAAATAACAGGTATCCCACGCTGAATTGCTTCTATTAAGGCCATCGGTAAACCTTCAGAATTGGATGTTAAGAGTAAGCAGGTTACGTCTTCTAGAGCCTGAAAGGGATCATTTTTAAAACCTGTCCACTGTATCCTTTCTGATATTCTTAGTGTTTCGGCCAAGCGTTTCAATCTTTTCTCATCCGGCCCCTTACCAATGATTTTCAGCTCCCAGTTTTCAGACTTGAGAAATGCTAGACCTTTTAGCATAAAGGATAGGTTCTTCGATTGTTCATGTATTCTTCCAATATAAACAAACCTGTTCCTACTTACACGCTGGAAAAGCCTGCCATGGTATTTCTGGACAGGATTAAAAACGATGTATGTCTTGAGCTTTGGACAAGCCTTTCTTACTGTTTCCTCAACAAATGTCGATATGCAAAGAACACCATCAACGCTATTCAACGAAGCAACTACTTCTTCCGCTTCCTTACGATGAATTACCCAGGATAAATCAGTACCATTCTTTTTCTCCGTATCCAAGTAAAACAAAAGATTAGCTGTCCCGTGATCCCACCAAACAATTTTACCACTTATTACCCACATAGATTTAAGCCATACCAGTGGAGGTAAAAGCTGTGCTTTTGTTACAAGAAACACATCGGAGTCAATAAGTTCATAGGGAATAATCTTACACGAGAATCCATCTGTTAGAATAGGTTTTCCACGAAAAATATCGAAGAGTTTCTTTATCCTCTTTGCAAAGTGATGTAACCTATTCCTGTATTTGCTAAGAGTAATGATGTTTAAAGCTCTTGCGTCTTCCACTAACTCTTGATTTCTTTCCTTACTCTGAACAGCCAAAATTCTTACCTGAGCCTTATATTTATCTTTAAAGATTCTCTAAAACGTACTGATTACCTTCTCAGTACCACCATATGTATAACCAAAGTCGTTCCAGGTAAAAACTGTTACTTTCATACATTACCTCTTATGACCACGATTTTGTTACTCAGCATATGTGCAGTAGTTGTACTAACTGAAGCTTACCGTACTTTTCAAACAGCTGCTGAGTTTATGAGTCCTGTGCTCAAGTATATTCTGACGTGGTGGAAGGGCGTATGAGTTCTTCACTTGCATAGACATTGAAGTTTCGTTTTCAACTTAATTGCAGTACATAACAGTTATAAAGCTGTATGATTCCATCCTGTAAACTGAGTCTATGTTTCCACCCAAGCTCACGCAACCTCGACACATCCAACAACTTCCTTGGTGTTCCATCTGGCTTGCTTGTATCCCATTCAACATCTCCTTCGTAACCTACTATCTCCTTTATCATATACACCAAATCCTTTATCTTCACATCTTCTTCAGTTCCGACGTTCACAAATTCACCTATGTCTTTGTAATCATATTTCTCCATCAAATATACACACGCATCTGCTAAGTCATCCACATGCAGGAACTCTCTGTAAACTTCTCCCGTTCCCCATACCTTAATGGTATTTCTTGTAATCCCTACTTTCTCAAGAGCTCTGTCTATAGTTGTATAATCATGCTCATCTATTTCTTTATCCAGTCCAAATCCTAACGGATATTTTCGTATGTCTTTTAGAATTCCTTTATAATCACCAGCCATAAGTAATTTTCCAAGGTGGAACTTTCTCAGGAGTGCAGGTAGTACATGCGATGTTTCAAGATTGAAGTTATCATTTGGCCCATAAAGGTTCGTCGGCATTACGCTAATAAAATTTGTACCGTACTGTTCGTTGAAATATCTGCATAGCTTTATTGCAGATATCTTGGCTATTGCATACGGTTCGTTCGTTGGTTCAAGTGCTCCTGTCAGGAGATACTCTTCTTTCATTGGTTGTGGAGCGTATTTTGGATATATACATGATGAACCAAGGTTAAGTAACTTCTTAACCCCATATCTATACGAAGCTTCTATCACATTTGCCGCTATCATGATGTTTTGATAGATGAAATCTGCTTTGTATGTGTTGTTAGCTAATATACCACCAACTTTGGCTGCTGCTAAGAATACATATTCCGGCCTTTCTTTTTCGAAGAATTCTCTTGTTGCTTTTTGGTCTGTTAGGTCTAACTCTTGGTGTGTTCTTGTTACTATGTTTGTATATCCTTTCTCTTTTAGTTTTCTCACTATAGCTGAACCAACTAAACCTCTGTGTCCTGCAACATATATCTTGGCATCCTTTTCCATTGTTTCACCTTCTTCTGTTTACTATTTCTATTCAGTTCTGTTCAGATTGCCCTATTACTCTTTTATCCTTTCGTTTCTGTGTTTTTCTTTTATTGCAAGCCCTAAGTCGTATTCCACCATTATTCTTACAAGTTCTTCAAACGTTGTCTCTGGTTTCCATCCAAGTTTGGTTCTTGCCTTTGTCGCATCCCCCAACAGTATGTCAACCTCTGTTGGCCTGAAGTACCTTGGATCAACTTCTATAACTACTTGACCAACTTTGAAACGCTCAAGATTTAAATCAAAGTTTCTCAAATCTGGATGTCTTTCTTTTAGTTTGGAAATAACCTCCTGTGTTTTGTATCTATCTATTTCCTTAATTATCCCCTTTTCTTCCACTCCTTCTCCAACCCAATCTAATTTTATCCCAAGATTCTCAAATGTTCTTTCGCAGAATTCTCTTACTTCATGCGTTTCACCTGTCGCAAGTACGTAATCATCCGGTTCATCTTGCTGGAGCATCATCCACATGCCTTTTACGTAATCTTTCGCATATCCCCAGTCTCTTTTAGCGTTCAGATTACCTAAGTAAAGCTTTTCCTGGTTGCCTACTAATATTCTCGTTGCCGCTCTTGTTATTTTTCTTGTGACAAAGGTTTCTCCTCTACGCTCTGATTCATGGTTGAAGAGAATCCCATTACATGCGAAGATTCCGTATGCTTCTCTGTAGTTAACCGTTATCCAATACGCATACAACTTTGCTACTGCATATGGACTTCGTGGATAAAATGGCGTTTTTTCGTTTTGAGGTATTTCTTGAACTTTTCCAAACAATTCACTTGTTGATGCTTGATAGAATTTTACTTTCTTTTCCATTCCCAAGATGCGAAGCGCTTCAAGAAGACGCAGAGTTCCCAGTGCGTCTGCGTTTGCTGTATATTCAGGGAGCTCGAAGCTAACCTTAACGTGGCTTTGAGCTGCTAAGTTATATATCTCGTCAGGTTGTATTTCTTGCAAAAGCCTAATAATGTTTGTGGAATCTGTTAGGTCATTATAATGCAAAAAGAACCGATTATCTTTATCATGGGGGTCCTTGTAGAGATGATCAATTCTTCTTGTGTTGAAACTGCTTGACCTTCGAATGAGTCCGTGAACTTCGTATCCTTTTTCAAGTAAGAGTTCTGCTAAGTAACTTCCGTCCTGGCCGGTTATGCCTGTGATAAGTGCTTTCTTCATCTTTTCCACCCCGTAAATCTAAGTTTGGTAGCTTGAAGTAGCTGCATTAACCTTGTCGAAAACCTGTAAAAAAAGTAAAGTTTTGAGGGCTGAAAGCCATTTCTTTTCATTATGGTCATGTTCTCCTTGTTAAGGAGTACCATAGCACGAAGGCTTTTAGTACTCGTCCCCCCGAATCTCATCATTACAAGTGGGCGTCTAATATATGCATACCGCTCTGTCTGTTTTAGTATCCTAAGAATGAAATCATAGTCTGAGGCTATACGATACGTCAGGTCATACCTTACAGCCTTTGCTATATTAGTCTTCACAAAAAAAGTAGGATGACATATTTGCCACCCATATTTAAGTTTTCTCAGATTAACATCACCTACTCTCCAAAACCTAATAGGAACGTTTTTGTTTCTCTTGACATAAATTAAGTCTCCGTAAACAAAATCGGCACCAATCTTCATAAACTCTGTTGCTACGTCCTCTAGGACTCTTTCATCAGCATACTTGTCGTCTGAATTAAGAAATCCTATTACATCGCCAGTAGCTAAATCAATACCCTTATTCATTGCATCATATATTCCATTATCTTTTTCTGAAACATATTTTGTAACAATCCCAAGTTTATAATATTTCTTTATGATATCTAAAGTTCCATCGGTTGAGTCACCATCTATTATTATGTATTCAACATTCTTGTAAATTTGCGAAGCAACACTCTTTATACACTCTTCGATGAACTCTGCAGAATTGTAGGTTACCGTAACAATACTTATTGTCGGCCTATAGTCTAAAGATTTATCTTTTTGCATCAGCTTAACCTCCGAGAGCTTATCTGAAACCAGATTGATAAAGCACATTAGTATAAATTTCGTTGGGAAGGCAAAAAACTTTCACCAATGTTACTATTTTACTGGACGCTTTCTATAAGACCCTGGCCAAAGTGGGATGTGAAATTGGAGGGATGAGTTAACAAATAAAAAAGAGAGTTAACAAAAAGGGGGAACCGTGCCAAAATTGTATCGAACACCAATCAATACGAAAGGAGGCACAGTTCCCCGTGATCAAAGTTATTATACCAGAAAAATCATTAGAAGCTATTGCGAAAATTGTCTTTAAGAGGTCAAGGAGGATGTTTACGAGGAAATATTCGGATTTAGACATATTAAGAGTCATCATTGCAATGTGTTTGACGAAATGTCAGTATGTGAGGGAGTTCTACGATGAAGTCAAGAGAGGGAATATCTATTATCCATACAAGTTACCAACTCGGCAGACGTTAACGTATCGGATGAAATATATAGACAAAGCGAAGATATCAGGAATAATGAAGAAGGTAGCAGGGAGCATACTTGCGATAGATTCGAGCGAGTTGAGAAATAAGAAAGAGAGATTGCATGCGTTGTACAACAGCAAAGAGAAAGTAGTAGTGGACTTCGAGGTAAGTGAGAGGCGAGAATGGGACGTAGGGATAGAAATGACGAAAGGGTGCAAAGGTAGTTTAATAATAGGAGACAGGGGATATCACGTTAAAAAGTTCAGGGCAGAAGGGGAAGGAGAAAAGATAATCAGGCCGAGGGGAAAAGCTGGTGAAGAATTCATGAAAAGTGAGCTGATGAGGGCGATATACAGGAAGAGGTGGGAGATAGAGTACTATTTTGAAAGGTTGAAACTGGGATTAGTGATAGAGAAGATAAACAAAGCGACGTTGTTTACGAAGTTAACGATAAGGTTAATTGGGCAGGAGTTAACATACTTGATAGGGATGCTGAAGAAACAACCGAAGCTATACACAGTTCTGTTCACTTAGATTTTACATTGGCCAGGGTGTTTCTATAACGTCTAGTAATTATTCATTTGTAGTACGAAGTACCTCATGATATGAAGCTTGTTTTCCCAAGGATGCAGGACCTGATTTATTATAATATTACTTCGCCCCTCTTCTAAACAACATCGTCTCAGGCGTTTTCATGATTATCTTTACATTCAACCAAAAGCTCTTGTTCTTTACATACCACAAATCATACTCTAATTTCTTTGCCGCCTCGTCTACTGATGACGAATATTGGTACGTTATTTGCGCCCAGCCGGTTATACCAGGTTTTACCTTGAGTCTGTATTCGTAATAAGGTATGTCCGCATGTGAATATATCTCGTGGAGCTCTTTTTGCTCAGGTCTTGGACCAACAATACTCATATCACCCTTAAGTACATTTATCAGCTGCGGTAATTCATCTAATCTGTATTTCCGAATTATTTTACCCACCTTCAATATACGGCCCTTTTCCTGATCCGGATATTTTGGCTGTGAATCGTTCTGCGGAAGGTTTCTCATACTTCTGAATTTGTACATTGTAAACAACTTCCCGTCTTTTCCTGCACGCTTCTGCTTAAATATCACCGGTCTTCCATCTTCTATGAGTATCGCCAATGCGATAATTAGCCATAGTGGTGATGTCAAGATTATCGCCACTATTGAGACGAATATGTCAAGCAGCCTTATCGCAAGCGTGTCTTTCGGTTTTGAAAATTCAAGGATGTAATATTGTTCGTATTTTTCAATTAGATTCAAAGGAATCCGCTTAAGTTTTTGTTCGATAAAATCTGGCAAATATTTGATTTGTTTGTTTGAATAGTTGGCGTTGAAATCGTTTTCTATCGTCTTTGCGAATTTGAGATTACCTATAAGCACGCCGTTTGATATTTGCATCAGTGCCCTAAGTTGTGATAAATCTGGGTTAACGTAGCCTGAGATTGAAAACATTGAGCCACTGTTTTTTGTAAGTTCATCAATTATATCACTGTATTCTTCCTGCTTTCCTATTATAACATATTTCTGCGGTTTAAGTAAAGATTTTATGCCAACAAACAACACAACATTCAAAATGGAAACTGAAAGACTTGCCGATAGGGTGAACCATACGTATCGAGGCGAGAATGTGAACTCCGAGATTAAATCAAGAAAGTAAAACAGCACAATGTCTATTGTTCCTGCAATGAACGTCCTAAAAAGCTGCGACTTAAAAGAAGAGAGGTATTCTGTGTCGTATAATCTGAACGAATAGTACGCAAGCAATAATATAAGTAGATAAACTAAGGTTGAAAATGTGGTATTTTTTGGAATAATATCTGACAATAGATATAGCAAAGCTACGTTAGAGGCGAAGATCCCTATCTTTATCCTTTCCACAAAATACCCCCTTACGTTCAGATATTCTACATTTTAGACTGCGTAACCAGAAAATTCGTTCTATACTTTCGCAAGTCTTAAAATCCTATGCCCTTTTTCAATAAGGCTCTTGTAATCTTTAAGTCTTTCCCAATCTAGTTTTCCCCTTTTCACTCCATGGTAATCTGTCGCGATGAAATCAACGTAATCGTTCTTGATAAAGTAGTTTTTCTTGTCAAGTGCGCTGATGTTCATTTGGAAATAAACATTCATTTCTTTCAATTTGCGAACAACATGTCTGTTGTTCTCAAGCCACGCGTACCGCTCAACGTGAGCAAGGATGACATCATAGCCTTCAAGTTGCAGTTCAAATATTTGGTCAAAGAGATATAGAGGGTAATTTAATGTGTCAAGCTCGACGAGCACAAACCTATCAAGTATAGGTATGAAATCTTGGAATTTTGGTTTCAAGTAGAGTTCGCTTCCAAGCTCGCAGCGAATTCCAATCCTATTGCACTCTTCCTTCAGAATTTGGAAGTGCTGTTTTATTTTTTGAATGTCACTTTTTACTGTTGGGTGGTTTACGTGGGGAGTGAATACCACAAAATCTATTCCATGCCTTTTGTAATCTTCCAGAATTTCTATTGACTCTTCCAGCGTTTCAACCCCGTCGTCTACCCCAAAAAGAATGTGGTTGTGAATGTCGTACATACACACGCCCCCCAAATTGGAAGTTAAAGCAAGAATTAAAGAATATATGTATTAGTCAGAAATATCATACCACAAAAGATACACTATCGCAATCGTGTTACTATATATTTTCTTCCAGTGCACATTAATGTTTCGGAACTTCAACCAAATTTAACCTCAAAAGTCTGTCTCCTGGCATAATTCGTAAGTGTAGTATTTAAGCGATTCTGGACAATACTTCTCCTGTCTGCATGCCGATTACCTAACTTATTCAGAAACAAGATTCACATTCGTTCAGACTGCTTAACAAAATGACTTAAGAGTTGTTTGATTGAACAAAGCCTTTGGTGTTAAATTCGTTTTTTTTGATGAACTTAGGCCAATTCTCGATACATATTTGTGTAATCAAAATTTCACCTTATTTACACATGATGTATAATATTAAAAATAAAGCTCCGCATTTGATTGCGGAGCCTTGAGAACTATTTTTCTTTACTTTTCCTTCGTTTTTTCTTCTTTTTGCCTTCTGTCGTGTAATAGTAGTAATAGTAGTAGTAGTAACCCATCTGGTTTGCTGTTATGTCGTTTATAACAGCGCCGAGGAGTTTTGCCGACGACGTCTGTATATTTTCATATGCAACTCTTAAAGATGGTTTTTGCGTTTTACCGGCACGCACTACAAGAACAATGCCATCGGTATATTTGGAGACTATCAATGAATCTGCTGCTGCAAGGATTGGCGGAAGGTCGATAACGATTCTTTCGTATTTTTCACTCAATTTCTGGATAAAATCTTCCATCTTTTTCGACGTTAGTAATGCCGTTGGATTTGGTGGTATCGGTCCAACTGGGATTATATCTATATTTTCACCATAATTCACAATAATTCTTTCAACTGGAATGTCCTTTAGTATATGATTCGTTACACCTATGTTTATCCTTTCAATTCCAAGAACCTTCTCGATTCTGGGTTTCCTCATATCCAGATCAAGCAGGAGCGTTCTATTTCCATTTTGAGCGTACGCCAGAGCTATGTTAGCTGCAATAAGTGTTTTACCCTCACCAGGTCCTGAGCTTGTAACAGCAACAATTTTCGGTGCCGGGGTGTTTGAATATTCGATATTTGTTGCAGTTAGCTTCAGAGCTTCTGCTTGCGGCGATGTTGGTGAGTTTACGACAACAAGCTCTGGTGATTCGCTCGTTTCTGGAAATTCTATGTTCGGTATCCTTCCGAGCACTGGCGAACCTTTAAGCATGTGCTTTATGTATTCCTCATCAGATATCGTTTTGTCAAATGCTTCGAGGAGGAAGACAAGGAGTATGCCTAAGAAGATTCCAAGCACGCCTCCGATTGCAAGTGTAAGTTTTTTGTTCGGTTTCACCGGTTGGGTTGGCGTAATCGCTGAATCCACAAGTGTTGCCCTTCCAACAACGCCGGCTTCGGATATCCTTGTTTCTTCAAGTTTTTCAAGAAGAATGCTGTAGAGGTTTTCTTTGACTTTTCTGTCCCTTTCAAGTTCGAATAGTTGCTGCTCAAGCATTGGCAGCGTACTGATTTTTTGCTCGTATTTACTCTTGATGCTTTCAATTGAGCTTATTGTTGATTGGTAAACTAACAATTCCGTATTGCTCTGGATGAGTTCGGAGTACATTGATGCATAGTTTGGGTCTGTTGTTTGAACTTGGGATGTTACTATGCTCTCGACTTGGTTTTTTAACATCTTCTCTGTTTCCTCGATTTGTTTTCGGAGAGATTTGACTTGTTGGTCGTTCTCTGAATACGTATTCAGCAATGCTGAAAGCTGGATTTGTAAGTCGACAAGCTTTGCTTTCAATTGACTCACAACTGGGTTGACTGATATTGTCTCTGAAGAGACTATCTTTTGATTCATAGATTTGAGCTGCTGAGTCAATGCTGAAATTTTTGCTTTGACTTCTTCAACTTTGATTTTGTAAGTGTTGATTTGCGTGTCAAGGTTGTAGAGCGTGTTGAGAAGGTTTTGAGACTCTACATTTAACACGTAGACTTTGTTCGTCTGTTTGAATTTCTTGAGTTGGTCTTCTACCTGTTTGAGTTCTTCTTCTACTTTTGGTATCTGCTGTTCGATGAACTCCCTTCGTGCAGTGTATTCGTTCCTTGAGAGTCTCTGAAGAAGCTCGTTGTAGACGCTTGCGAGTTCGTTTGCAATGTTCTTTGCAAGTTCTGGGTCTGGGTTTTGCACGCTTATTTTGACTATACTCGTATCTTTAACCGGTGAAACGGTTATCATATTTGAAAGAGATTTGATCACATCGTATGTGTCTATTTCACTGTTTTTTGATTTATTCTTGAAATATTCAACGAGGTTAAGGTTCTTTACCACTGTTTCAATGTTTGTTCTGCTCTTTATCAATTCCACTTCTGTCGATATATCAGGCCTTGATGAAGTGTATCCTGTTGCTGAGAATAAATCTGTAAGGCTTCCTTTTGATTTCGGCTCGATGTTTATGGTCACGCTTGCTTCATAAATCGGTGTTGCAAGCATGAGGTACACGATTGTTACAGCAAAAACAGCTATAACTGTTGCAAAGAACCACCAGAAGCGCCTTTTGAATATTCTAAGAAGATCCTCTAACGTGATTTCGTCTCTTGTCATTTCCTGATCCATCATTTATTCCTCCTTGATGCCATTATTTGAAAAGTCCGGATACGTTGTTGTAGAAGGTTATTAGGTTATTTATAACCGGTATCCATTCAAGTGCACTTCTGAATATATCAGACGGCACGAAGATTATGTCTCCGCTTTCAATCACAGGATTGTATTCTATCTTTCCACCGCTCATTGCACCCGCAAGGTTTATCTGTTCCGCTTTTCCATTGATTCCACCTTTGTAGAGCCATACGCTTGATGGCGCTGCTTTTGTGCTGAAGTATCCAGCCTGGATTATCGCTTGCAGCACCGTTGTGCCTTCTGTCAGCTGGACTATTCCTGGCCTGTTCACTTCGCCAAGCACGTACGCGTAGTTCTGCGGCGCGTCGATTATCCTTACGATGTCCCCTGGATTGATGTTGTACCCTCTTGCCTGGGTAAGGTCCTTGAGCTCGATTGTTTGTTTTTCCGTTCCTTTTGTAATTTCAAGTCTTCTGTAATTTTTGTCTATTCCTGCTTTTGTGAGTATTTCGTAGAGCGTTACTGGTTTGTCTGAGTAAATCATGCTCGGATTTCCGTTTGCGTTGATTACGTATATGTAGTTTTCTTTGTCGACGTCAAAGAGGAGTATGCTGTTATTAGTAAGCTTTGCGTTTGCAAATTCGCTCCATTCTATCTGCTCAACTTTTTCATCGTCTATCACAGTAATCTTGTTGCTTATGCCTTCTTTTAACCCTCCAAGTTTTCCCATGAGCGTTCTTAAGTCAAACTCTTCGCCTTGGGTGAATCTCACAAGTCCATTCGGTACGCCTTTACCGAACACATAGACTTGGTTCGGTTCTTTCTGCGTGACGTATACAAAGTCTCCATCTTCAACTTGCGCGTTCTCTATGCCTTTGAATATTTTCTCTGCATCGTACTGTCCAGCCAACGCACCGTTTCGAATAATTAAAACTTTGTCAGATGCGTAATAGAGTTCCGGTCCGATGATGAGCCCGCCGAGTTTAGCAAAGAGCGTTTTCAAGTCTGGCGTTTCGTAGTAGTCGAACTGCACTCTGCCCGTGCTTCTTATGTACCCCATCGCCGTTACGTAGACCGGCTTTTTGAGCTGGACGTTGAGTATCGCGCCTTTTTGAATCGGCGTGTCTTTTGTGAAGTCTATCGCTGTTGCATTGTCGGTGATTTTATCTATCTTTCTTAAATCGCTCAGTCCTACTTTTGCAAGTATTTTCTGGATGGTTATCGGTTCGTTGAGTGCGAACGTGACGTATGAGGAGACATCTCCAACAAGGTACACGGCATTGACGTCGGATTGTTTGAAGATCAATGTGTCGTGTTTTTCAAGTATTTGGTCTTGTTTACCGTAGATGAGTTTTTCAGGTTCGTATTCGAATTGTTTTCCATTTCTCAAGAGTGTTATCTTTTCAACGGTTTCTGGCTGGGTTATGAGTTTTTTGACCACATAGCTCAGCGTTTTCGGTTCGTAGTATGAGAGCTGGAGTACGCCTGGTCCTGATATGCCTGTGGTGTAAATCAGGAACGGTTCGTACGATACAAGCACTGTATCGCCAAGCGACAGGTTGACGTCTTTCTTGTTGTATATTATATCTCTGAGGTTGACTTCGATTTGGTTATTTATCAGTGCTTTTCCTTCGTTTTCAACATCTGAGTTTGGCAGTCCGATTTTGTTCAGCAATGTTTTGAGTGTCCTTGGCTCTTGCGGTTCGAATGGTATTTTACCTTTCTGGTTTGCAAAGCCTTGGACGTATACGTAGAATTCGTCGAATTTCTTTATCTCGACTTTGTCACCGTTGCTGAGCGTGTATTCCTGAGCTTTTGATATGTCGACAGCTTTTCCGTTTATCTTCACCGATTCGATCCATTTCAGTTGGTCTGTCGGAATGCCGCCTATTTTTGTAAACAAGCCTGCGAGTGTCTTTGGCTCGTCTGGTTCGAACGTGACTATGCCAGGTTTGTAATCACCCGTGAGGTAGATTTTGAATTCTGGGTATTTTTTTATTTGAACTGTGTCGTTGTTCTTGAGAGAGTATGTGTCTATCTTTGAGAGGTCAACAGTAGTATCGTTTATCTTTATCGATTCTATCCATTTGAATTGTTCAGTTTTGAGACCACCGATTTTCGTGAGTAGCGTCTTTAGCATCTTTGGTTCATTTGGTTCGAATGTGATTATTCCAGTTGAGAAATCACCCGTTAAGTATATTTTGAACTCTTCGTATTTTATTACGTTCACTATCGCACCGTTTGGAAGGATGACGTTCGCTGCCATGGTTAGTATTGTGGGTGAGAATTCTTGAGTCTTTCCATCCGGTGTGGTGACTGTGATTTTTTCTATCCACTTTTCGTTGTCTTTCGATATCCCTCCAGCTTTCGCTATCGCAAGTGCAAGGTTTTGTGGTTCTTCAACTGCGAATGTTTTGACTCCCGCACTCGGAACGAAGCCAAGAACGTAAACATATCTATCGTCTCTTTTGGGGATGTACAAAGAAGTTCCCTGTGTGAGAGAATAATCGGTTTTTCCGCTGAGAACGTCTTTGAGGTTTACGGTAACTGTCTTGTTTGCTGTTGTAAGGTAAGAATTCTCTATCACAGCGATTTGTTCGTTGAGTGTGCCGAGGCGCAGAAGTAGAGTTTTCAATGTCAAACCGGGTTCGTATTTGAATATGGCAGAGTATGCGCCACTTACTTGAATCGTCTGACTGTATTTCACCGGTGGGAAGTAGATTACATCTCCTTCTTGAAGAAGAACATCATTATCTATCTTGCCTTCGTAGAAGAACGGGAGCATGTTTATCGTCTGTGTCTTACCTGCTCGTTTGAGCTGGATATTCTCAAAATCGATTTCTGTTGTTGGCGAAAGGTTGAGAATTGAGAAGAGTTTTGAGATAGTGAGATTTTGATAATTCGAAATGTCAAAAGTGCGGTTCATTGCACCTTGGAAGTAGACATACATCGGTGCGTAGTCGACGATATAGACGGTTATGACAGGGTCTTTTATGAATTTTCTGACAGTTTGTTCGATTAGGTTCTTCACTTGATCAACTGTTAATCCTTCCACTTTGATATTTCCTGCATACGGATATGGAATCGTTCCATCAAATGCGACTTTCACTGTTCGGGAGAATTGTGGTTGACCAAACACTTCAATGGCGATAGTATCACCAACACGGAGCGTGTACCCAAAGATACTCAGCGCAAAAATAATACTTAGAAAGCCGATAATCCACTTTCTCATCACTTTCTTACCACCCCTTAATATTCAATTTGTTTTTCCACTTCATTTGAATTATATCATACCACAACTCAGAGATTAATAGTTAAAATTTCCAGTTTTGTTACAATCATAGCAGCCCACTGCACTATAAAGCCACTTCCAGCAACCGAAAACATTCCAAAAATAATGGACGGAATATATCCTTCGGTTACACTAAACTTTTCCCTTTGACTTCCGATAATAGATATGGTAAAATTCATTCAGTGAATGAATGATTGGGAGGGATGGAGAATGAGTTTGTACGAAAAGATATTAAGCAAAAATGCGGTAATAGGCGTTATTGGGATGGGATATGTTGGGCTGCCTTTGGCTGTTGAGAAGGCGAGGGCAGGTTACAGGGTTGTTGGGTTTGATATACAGCAAAAGAGGGTTGATATGATCAACCGCGGGGAGAATTATATAGGAGATGTGGATGATGCTGAACTCAAAGAGCTTGTCCAGTCGAAGGAGTTAAGAGCGACGGCGGATTTCGATGAATTGAAAAGTTGCGATGTAATAAGTATATGCGTGCCAACACCGCTTGATAAATTCAAGCAGCCAGATTTGAGCTATATTATCAACAGCGCAAATGAGATAAAGAAGAGGTTGAGAAAAGGACAGCTTGTCGTTTTGGAAAGTACAACGTACCCAGGGACAACGGATGAGGTAGTACTGCCAATTTTGGAAGAAACTGGCTTGAAAGTTGGTAAGGATTTCTATCTTGCGTTCAGCCCTGAGAGAGTTGACCCAGGAAATCCACGATACAAGACGAGAAATACCCCTAAGGTTGTCGGCGGTATGACTCCTGAGTGTACGAAGCATGCGGTGGCGCTGTATGAGAACGTGCTTGAAGCTGGCGTGTTCCCAGTTTCTTCGCCGAGGGCTGCTGAGATGACGAAGATTTTGGAGAATACGTTCAGGCTTGTGAATATAGCCCTCGTGCAGGAGATGACGAAGGTAGCGAATAAGATGAATATAAACATCTGGGAGGTTATAGATGCGGCTGCGACGAAGCCGTTCGGTTATATGCCGTTCTATCCTGGACCCGGCATCGGCGGGCACTGTATTCCGATAGATCCGTTCTATTTGGTCTACAAGGCGAAAGAGTACGATTTGCACATGATGCTCGTTGAGGTTGCGGGCGAGATTTCGGATAATATGCCGTACTATGTTGTCGACAGGCTTTCGGATATTTTGAACGACAGGATGCAGTGTTTGAACGGAAGGAATATCCTTTTGCTTGGCGTGACGTACAAGGGGAATATAGATGATTTGAGGGAGAGTCCTGCGTTGAAGGTGATTGAGATTCTTGAACGAAAGAAAGTGAATGTGTTCTACTACGATCCGTTTGTTCCTGAGTTCACGCACAACGGGAAGCACTACAAGAGAATTGAATTGACTGAGGAGAATTTGAAGAAGATGGATGGGGCTATAGTTACATCAGGCCACACAACCGGAATAGACTATGAATTCGTCGCGAAGAACGTGCCGTTTTTGTTCGATACGAAGAATGTGACGAAAGGAAAATACGAGAACGTGATACTGCTCTAATAGTGAATTGTGATGTTATGAAAGCATCTCCGAACCAATTCGGAGATGCTTTTTTTGTATAGGATTTTGGGGAGAAGGTGTGGTATAATGATTTTTGAAAGGGTTTGAAAGAAAAATACAGAATTTCAGGGAGGGGTTGTATGAGATTTACAAAGATAAAGAAGGCAAGCTCTTTGCTTTATTTCGCTTTGGCTTTATATTCTGCATTCCTGCTTGTTAGTTGTGTGCCAACGAATAATAACGGCGGTGCGAACAGCAACAAGCCGTTACTTCTGAGCCCTCAGGATGAGGCTGTGAATGTCGAATTCAATAATGCAGTTTTGAAGTTTAGAACGCCCACTAACGAAAAGTACGAATTGGTAGTTAAGGAAGCAGTTAATAATGTAGAGGTTTATAAAACCGTTGTTGACGGTAACGGAGACGAGGTATCAGTTGTTGTTCCAAAAGGAAAGCTCAAGCCTACAGTAAGATATAAGTGGTACGTAAGGTTGAGGGATGACGATTCAGTTGCAAGTGACGTATGGTATTTCAATACAAAAAATAATACACCACCTTCTGTGAGCAACCTGAAACCTGATAAGACTTCTGATCATCCTTTTGGAGCTCTGGCGTTAACTTGGAGCGCAACTGATCCAGATAACGACGATTTGACTTTTGAGGTAAAGGTGTATTTACTTGGCAAGACTGAACCTGTTTTCACAACTACAGTTGCAACAAATTCTGCTGTTGTAAAGAATTTAGAACAGCAGAAGGATTATGAATGGACTGTTAAAGCCAAAGATCCATGGGGAAGCGAGAGCTCTCTGACAAGGGCAACTTTCAGAACGAAAACAAATGAGGCACCGCAAAATATTGAGCTTTTGAACCCAAAGAACGGGCAGGTTGGTGTTAAGTTCAACAACTTGCTACTACAATGGGAAGGATACGATAAAGATTACGAAGAGCTAAAGTACAACGTCTCGCTGAACGATAGTCAGAATTTGCTCAGCGGTTCGACGCTTACTCAGTACAGGGTAACTGGGCTGAAACCAGATACTCTCTATAGGTTAAAGATAACCGCTATCGATACGTACGGCCTTTCGAAAACTCAGGAATTCACGTTCACAACGAAGCAAAATTCGCCACCAAACAAACCAACGTTGTTAGAACCTGCTAACAATTCAAGGGTGAATTTTGCAAAGATAACGTCTTTGACGTTTAGATGGCTTAATTCAGTTGATCCCGATGAAGACACAGTTTCGTACGATTTTGTTATTGAGTCGGAAGGAAACGTTGTGGTGAGCAGGGAGGGTATAAATTCAACTTCTCAAATCTTTTCTGACCCAAAAAGTATCTTAGACGTCGGCAAGACTTATGCATGGTATGTCGTCGCTAAGGATCCGCATGGCGGAAAGACGCAGAGCGAAAAGTTCACATTCGAAACGTATGAGAATAATCCGCCGACAAAGCCAACATCGCCGTATCCGGCTAACGGTGCGATAAATCAGCCGAACAGAATTCCAAAGTTCTCGTGGCAGTCTTCAGATCCAGATGGTGATCCGCTTAAGTTCGACGCGGTTAAACCCCCTGTTTTTGGAGAATAATTAAGCGAGTCTCATTTTTTCACAACCACCACTCTGTTAATTGCGCCTTTCCTACTTTCTTGCTCGTTTAATAGTTCATCATATTCGCTCGGTGTCATATATCCTAATGATCCGTGCGGCCTTATCTCTTGGTAGAAGTATATGTATGCTTTGTATGCATTGTATACGTCTTCTATGTACTCAAATTCATTCATTTGTACGAATTCTCTCTCTACTACTGAATGATGTGACTCTATGTATGCTTGGCTGTTTGGATTGTTCTTGTATCCAAATTCATGCTCTATTCCCATTTCTTCCAGGTATCCTTCCGTTGCTTTTGATTTGAATTGTGGCCCATTGTCTGTCCTTATCGTCAGTTTCTTCGTATCTACTTTCCTGTATTCTATCGCTCTTTCTATGCATTCTATGAAGTTCTTCGATTTGCTCTTCTGTCCCAAATGTGTCCCTACTATCGTTTTGTCTCTCACGTCTATTATGTCAAGCATCGGTACGTATCCGTCTTTCTTTGTCGGTATGAATTTAATGTCTGCTTCCCAATATCTATTTGTCTCTCCTATTTCATGATCCTTTGGCCTTTTCTTTGGATGTTTTGCATGTTTCTTGTACTTACGTATTAGTCCGAGTTCTTTCCTCATTCTGTATATTTTCTTGTGATTTACTATTATTCCGTATCTTCTCTTCAGTACTTTCGAGAGCTTCTTGTCTCCAAGTGTCTTGATGTAGTATTCTGGATCATTACAGTTCTCATTCTCGTATATCGTAACTAAAAGTCCCTCTATTTCTTCGTCACTGATTGTTTCCCCTGTTACCTTTGTTGAGTAGCCTTTGCATCTTCTTTTGCTCTTTCCCTTTATCCAATCTATTGAAAAGAACGTTCGTGTTGTTGCGTAAAATGTGCTTGAACTCATTTGAAACTTCCCTAAAAGATATCTTAGGCATACTCCAATTCTCTTGTACTTCAAACTTATTAACAATTCTCCAACATTTGTCGATTTTACTTTTGTTGATTCTCTTTCTTGCTGTTTGTTTTTTTTAATAACTCTATTTGGTCTAATGCTATCCTCAATTGTACTTCCTTCTCGAGCAGTATCTTCTCGTAGTATTCAAGTTTCCGTTTCAAGGCAATTGTGTCGTTCGGATTGGTTGAATCGTCTCTCCGAACACCTGCCGATTCAAAGATGAATGGCGGTATCTTTGAATAATCTGATATGATTGATCCCGGCCTTCCTCTGCTGACATTGAATACTGAATCATCGTATCCTGATTCCTTGTAATTCTTCAACCATCTGAAGAATATGCTGGGAGAGATTGAATATTTCTCACAAATCTGCGCTTGTGACTTATCACCGTTAAGATATTCCTTGACGACAGTAAGTTTGAACTCTGGAGAATACTCTTTCCTGCTCTGCATACGACTCACCCCTCTAAGATGAATTTTATCACTCTCCTAATTTCCCTCCAAATCCTTCATGGGGTGAATATGGTCTTGTATTATCATTAAGTACAATTTCCCTTCTTTTGTCTTTATCTCTGTTATATCACTTACAAACTTTTCATACTTACTTTCACTTCTAAAGTTCCTTCTTAGTATGTTATCACTTACATACAATGTTTCTTTTGCTGCTCTGCTTATGTAGTTCTTCTTCCTTATCCTTGCATACAGCCCCACATTAGCCTGTATACCTTTTTGTGATTTACTATCTTTCCTTCTCTTCTTAGCACCATCGTTATCCTTCTGTATCCGTAGATTCCATTGTACTTGAAGTATATCTCTCTTATCCTTTCTTTTATCTGCTTATCTTTATCCTTCTTATTTATCGCTCGGTAATACCCATTTGTTGATATGTCCGCTATTTCACACAATAGGCTAATGCTGAATTCACTGCTTAATTGCTTGATTACTTCAATCTTTGTTTTTTTTATCACTCTCTTCAAACAACTTTTCAATCAATAATTTCAAGTATGCATTCTCTGCTCTTAACCTTTCAAGCTCAAGTTCATGTGCTTCTTTCTTCGGTCTGCCTTTTTTCAGTTCGACACTTCCATGAGTAAGGTAGTTCTTTATCCACAATCGTACTCTACCTTCGTCGATGCCCAAAAGAGATGCAATTGTCCTTTTTGGAAGATGCTCTTCCAAGTAGAGTCTAATGACTTCTTGTTTCAGTTCAGCAGAATACTTCTTGAATTTCTGTCCTTTCTTTGCCAAGAAAAACACCCCCTTGTTGGTTTTATTTTACCATACTCGGGGGTGCTTTTCTTTTTCATTTTTCGTTATTGGGACTCAGTGCATTTCCGCCACGGTCTTTTTTATTTGAATTGTTCGGCTTCTTCACGGTTAGGTATGGAAGGCTGTGCACCTTTTCGTGTTACTGATATTGCCGCACAGGTGTTTGCAAATTCGATTGCACTCTGTATGTCCTTTCCCTCACTTAGTGCAACGGCTAAAGCACCGTTGAAGACGTCGCCGGCTGCGGTTGTGTCCACGGATTGAACCTTGATAGTCGGAACTGAGATCATCGTTTTCTCATCTATATACGTTGCACCCTTTTCACCTTGTTTTACAACCATAGTTCTTAGTCCTTTTTCTTTGAATGCTTCGAACGTTTTCTCTATTGATTCGTATCTGCCGATGATGTTTTCTGAGAGTGTTTTTAATTCTTCTTCGTTTGGTGTGAGTATATCTACGTAAGGGAATATCTCTGGGTTAATTCCTATAGCTGGTGCAGGGTCGAAGATTACTAATTTTCCAGCGTCTTTTAATAGCTTTGCTGCAAGGAGGGTTGATTCGAAAGGTATTTCGTTTTGTAAAAGGAGAATGTCACTTCTCAGTATATCACTCTTACACTCTTCGATAACCTCTGGTGTAAGATATGCGTTCGCTCCATATGTGATCATTATCCTGTTTTCACCAGAAAGCGTTACTTCGATGAACGCAAGGCCTGTGTTCGTGTCGACAAATTTGTAACCTGATATTCCAAGTTTTTCATAGCTTTTTGCAAGTGCGCTTCCGTATGAATCGTTTCCAAGCATAGTTAAAAAAAATACGTTGCTTTTAGAAAGTTTAGCAACCGCAACTGCTTGGTTGGCACCTTTTCCGCCAGGGAAGTATTCAAGATTTAAGATTTTCTGTGTTTCACCGGGTTTGGTAAAGTGCTCAACTGTTAAGACTATATCCATGTTCGAGCTTCCGATAACGGCTATCATTTTATTTCCTCCTTGTAGATTCTCTGACAACGAGTTCTGGTTCGAGGACTATGCCTTCAATGGTGGTCATCTCGCCGTTTATGAGTTTCAACAATATTTCCGCTGCTGTTTTTCCCATTTCGTACGTGGGCTGATGGACAGTTGTCAACGCAGGCTTGTAGTATTTGCTGAATGGTATGTCGTCATATCCAGTCACGCTGACATCGTCGGGTATACGTACTCCTTTCTCTTCTAAAGCATCCAAGAGACCGAATGCTATTAAGTCGTTTCCACACAAGATCGCATCTGGCAAACTTTTTGTTATGTTCTTTCCAAATTCGTACCCTGCGTCGTACGAAAAGCTTGCGTAATGATGTTCGTGTTGCAATCCGTATTCGCGCATTTTAGAAATAAACGCGTCGTGTCTTTGCTTGGCGCTGAATGTGTTTTTGTCACCGTTGATGAATATGAAATTTCTGTGACCGGTGTCTACTAAATAGTCAACGAGCATGGTTATGCCTTTGAAGTTGTCAACAACCACGTAGGATACGTTGACGTCCTTTATGAGCCTGTCTAAGAAGACAACGTTGAGTCCGTGTTGTATGCTCCGCAAAAGTTTCGGGTTCGATTCTCCCGTGCCCGTAAATAGAAGACCATCTATGTGTTTTGATAAAAGCGTATTAAGTATTGTGTCTTCTTTTTTTCTGTTCTGGTCAGAGCTGCCAAAGATCAGCGTGTATCCGTGTTCCCAAAGATAATCTTCGGCACCTCGGACTATTTGGACAAAGAACGGGTTTGAGATATCCGGTAGTATGAATCCTATCGTTTTTGTTCTACCGTGTCGCAAGCTGCGTGCAAGCATGCTCGGGGAATATCCGAGTTCTTGGACGGCTTCTTCTACTTTCTTTTTTAGCTCCTCAGAAACGGGTGCTGAACTGGTTAGTACACGCGAAACTGTTGAGATGGATACACCTGCTTTTCTTGCTACATCTTTAATGCTAACTTTCGCCATTCGTCCACTCTCCAAATTAAGATTTCAAAAGGCCAGGAGGGATTTTCCCCCTCCCGGCTGAACCATTGTATCTATTTTACTTAGTAACGAGTTCCAATTCAACTGGGATGAAAACCGTTTTGTTTGTTAAGTATTCGTGAGCTTTCTGGACGGCGAGTTGTCCCATAAGATATGGCTGTTGTGCAACTGTTGCAGCCATTTCGCCTTTCTTCACAGCATTAAGTGCGTCAGGTATTGCGTCGAATCCAACAACGATTATCTTTCCAAGTTTTCCTGCTGCTCTAATGGCTTCTATTGCCCCGAGTGCCATTTCATCGTTCTGAGCAAATACTGCGTTGATATCAGGATATGCTTGGAGAAGGTTTTCCATGACTCTCATGCCTTCTGCTCTGTTGAAGTTCGCAACTTGTTCCGCGACAAGTTTGATGTTTGGGTATTTTTTCAATTCGTTCTTGAAACCCGCACCTCTGTCACGCGCTGCAGATGTTCCTGGGATACCAACTAACATAACGACTTTGCCGGTTCCTTTAAGCTGTTGAGCGATGAACCTTGCTGCCATCGCACCACCTGCGACGTTGTCAGAAGCTATGTGCACAACAACTTGTCCACCTGCAGCACCACGGTCAACTGTTATTACAGGAATCTTCGCCTTGTTCGCTGCTTCGATAGCTGGGACTATCGCTGCACTGTCTGTTGGGTTGATTATTATCAAATCTACTTTCTTTTGAATGAGGTCTTCTATGTCGTTGAGCTGTTTTGCTGGCTTGTCTTGAGCATCAACCACTAAGAGCGTTATGCCAAGTTCCTTTGCCGCTGCTTGCGCACCATCCCTTAATGTGACAAAGAACGGGTTGTTAAGTGTCGATAATGAAAGTCCGACCTTGAAGCTGAAAACTGAAACCGCAAAAACAACCATCATCAGTACGAGTATCCACCTTTTCATACCTTCCACCTCCTGAAAGAGTTTGTCAACCCTCACGTTCGACCAAGACTGCCGTTAGAATAACTATGCCTTTGACTGCATCTTGATAGAATGGCGAAACATTGAGGATATTCATTCCGTTGTTCAAAATTCCCATTATGAGTGCCCCGAAGAATGTGCCTATAATCGAGCCCTTACCTCCTGAAAGGCTCGCACCACCAAGAACAACAGCAGCGATAGCGTCGAGCTCGTATCCAACACCAAAGGTAGGCTGGGCACTGTTGAGCCTCGATGTTAAGATAATCGCACTTACGGCGCTTAAAAGACCGCTCAGCATGTAAAAGCTGATTTTGTAGACATCAACCTTGACTCCGCTGAGACGTGCTGCTGTTTCGTTTCCACCAATTGAATAAGCGTACAGACCGAACTTGGTATAAGTTGTTATGTAGAACATCAGTGCCAAAAATCCGAACATGATGAGTATAGGAACGGGGATACCGACAATGTCGCCTGAACCGATGAATCTGAAAGCATCAGAAAAGCCAGTGATGGGCATTCCTTCCGTGTAAGCCAGTGTCAAACTCCTTGCAATCGCCATCGTTGCCAACGTCACTATGAACGGCTGTAGTTTTGCTTTCGCAATGATGAAGCCGTTCACAAGCCCAAAGCCAGCTCCGGTTGCAAGTGCAGCGATGATGCCCAGTGCTATTGAATTTTTGCTAACAATCGAAGCGAGTATGGCGGCTGAAAGTGCAAAGACCGAACCTACGGAAAGGTCTATTCCTCCAGAAATGATGACAACGGTCATTCCAAAGGCGATAATAGCCTGCATCGAGACTTGCCTGAGAACGTTGATGAAGTTCGAAACCGTGAAGAATCTGTCTGAAAGGATAGAAAAGAGTATGACAAGTCCGATAAGTCCAACTATTGCAGGATAGTCTTTCAGTTTCCTGAGTACCTTCTTAGATGCCATTACATATCAACTCCCGTAGCTAGTTTTATTACGTTCTCTTCGTTAACATCTTTTCTCCCCAATATTCCCATAGATTTACCCCTGTGCATCACTAAGACTCTATCGCACAAATTGACGATTTCGGGCAGTTCCGATGAGATGAAAATCACGCCAACTCCAGAATTCGCAAGCTCGTTGATTATGTTGTACACCTCAACTTTTGTGCCAACATCTATACCTCTTGTTGGCTCTACCAAAATCACAAGTTTCGGAGTCTTTCTAAGTACTTTTGAGAGCACTACCTTTTGCTGGTTTCCCCCTGAAAGAGTCTTCACCTTTTGCTTTATCGAGCTGACCTTAATCGAATATTTCTTCACCTCATCTGCGGATATCGACTTCGCCTTTTTCCAGAGTATATGCCAAAGTTTAGATACTTCGTCTGTATTTTGCAAGGTGATGTTCTTCACGACATCGAGATCAAGAATCAGTCCCATCTTTTTCCTATCTTCCGGTACGAGCGCTATTCCGTGTTCTAACATGTTCTTCTGTGGCTTTAGGTCTTCACCAAGCAAGGTCATCTTTTCCCATTTCGCTGGTAAGTACCCAAAGATACCTAAGGCTATTTCCGATTTGCCTGAGCCGACAAGCCCTGCAATGCCGAATATTTCGCCTCTCTTAACTGAGAACGTCACATCTTCCACCAAACCTTCGATTGTAAGGCTTTCGACGGAGAATAGCACTTCGTCTGTGGGTTTATTGAACTTGGGATACATCTCTTCGATCTTTCTGCCAACCATAAGGCGTATGAGCTCGTCTTTGCTGATTTCATCAACTCTACCTGTGGTGATATATTCTCCATCACGAAGTACAGTAACCCTATCTGCTATTTCGTATATCTCTTCTAAGCGATGGGAGATGAAAATAACGGATACACCTTTCTTTTTAAGATTTTTAATAATTCCAAAGAGTCTTTCCGTTTCGTATTCGGTTATCGTTGCCGTCGGCTCGTCCATTATGAGTACCTTTGAATTCAAAAAGAGTGCTTTTGCAATCATCACGAGTTGCTTTTCTGATGTGTTCAAATTCTTGACTTTCTCGTCTGCACGGAGATTGAAGTTCAGTTCATCGAGAAATCCTTGGACAATGGCAATTGCCTTCCTCTTTGAGAAGTTGAAAGTTTCCAACTTTCCAACAAAAACGTTCTCCGCAACGGTCAGTTCTTCGAATAGGTTTAGTTCTTGGTGGATTGTGGAGATGCCCTTTGCTATTGCCTCCGTTGGACTTTTGAACAACAAGTGCTCTCCGTTATACACTATTCTTCCAGCATCTGGTTGGTGGACACCACTTATTATCTTGATAAGTGTGCTCTTTCCTGCGCCATTTTCGCCGATGAGTGCATGGACCTCACCGGAATACAGGTCAAATCTCACATTCTTTAGAGCTACCACACCTGGGAATGACTTCGTTATGCCCTCGAGTTCTAAAATCTTTTCATTCATTTTAGAATATCACTCCAGAAACGAATATTGCATTGTTGTACGGCTTTACATCACCTGTTCTTATAACTGCTTTGCATTTCTTGCTCAGTTCTTTCAGCTCTTCGTGGCTGGTTCTCTTGATCTTGGCATTTGGAAGCCTTTTTTGAATTTCCTGCACAAACTCGTCCTTTGATTCGTTGGCGATTATTACTTCTTCCACTTCGAGCTCCTTCAAAATCTGTTCAAGGACTTCAAAGAATGTGGGTTTTCCATAGTCTAACACCAGGTCTATCCGTTCCGTTGAATCAGGCACGGGAAAACCCATATCGACTATCGCTATCGTATCTTTGTGCCCCATGGAGGCTACAACTTTAGCTATCTGCGAGTTAAAAATACCTGATTTTTTCAATATCTATCACCCCTTTTTCTGAACTCTTGTTCTTTCTGAAAACGTTTTCGAAAACGTTTTCAGTAAAAAGATAACACATATATTTTGGAAAACAAAATGATGCTATCACAAGTTTTGTGAAGTTCCGTAGAGAAGAGAGAAGTTTATGAACTATCGTGAAAATTTCCGAATCTTTCCTTCGATTTTCTACAATATTTAATGTGGTATAATGAATTAGCGTTTGCTCATTTTGTTTATCATGCCGGTGTCCACATGATGGGGAGGCTGAGTTCTTGAAAATTTCCATAATCGGCGCGGGTCCTGCAGGGATTGCTTGCGGGGTTTTGTTGAAAAGATACGGTGTTGATGTTAGAATTTTTGAGAAAGGCAAAATTGCAGGGACTATACGGAACGCTTGGCGGGTTGAGAATTTTCCGCCGCTTGGTTTTATCTCTGGAGAGCAATTTGTAAAACAACTTGAATGGTATGCTGAACAGTACGGTTTAGAAATCGTACACGATGAGATTTTAAGGATTGAGGATTTAAAGTTGCGTGGGCGAAGTGGGACGTACGATTGCGATATCGCAGTTGTCGCAACGGGGACAAAGCCGAGAAGGATTCCTGAGTTCGAAGTAAGCGAGCGGGTATTGTACGAGTACATTAATCTTCCAAAAGATACTAAAAGAGTTGCGGTTTACGGCGGTGGGGATGTGGCGATTGATTATGCTATCCACGCTTTTGAGGATGAAATAATGCCTACAGTGTTCGTGAGAAATAACGAGTTGAAGGCGGTAAGTAAGCTTGTTGAGTATGCGAAAGAACGAAATATACACATCAAGCTTGGGGATGCTATTAAGCGTGTTGAGGAAGGTAATAGCGGAATAGTCATCTTCTCAGATAGTGGCAGATACGAGTTCGATGCGCTGTTGATAGCTATCGGAAGGGAGTTGAATGTGCCCGAGATAGATGTTTCGAAGATGAAGGTCTACGCAATCGGCGATTGTGCGCATCCTGATTTGAGGCAGTCTTCGATAGCGATAGGCGATGGGGTAAGGTGTGCGATGGAGATTTTAAGAGAGATGAAATAGATAATCAGAAGACTTGTGGAGGTGTGACGTGGATATGGGTAGCCTCATGAACGATTTGAAGGAATTTAAAGTAATCGAAAGCTATGGACGAGAAGATATAGCGATGGTGTATCTGGCTGAGAGTAAAGACGGCGCATTGATCGAGTTCGTAGAGTCAGTTCAGCCCCCCATTCCAAGAGAGAAGAAGTGGGTACTGATAGTTTCAACGATGGACGGATGTCCTGTTGGTTGTATGATGTGCGATGCTGGAGGATATTATCGAAGAAAGTTATCAAAAGAGGAGATTTTGAGCCAGATTCTGTATCTTACGAATAAGAGATTTGGAAGTTATATTCCCGTCGAGAAGTTCAAGATTCAATTTGCGCGCGTTGGGGAACCTGCTTTGAACGACACGGTTCTTGACGTGCTTGAAGAGCTGCCAAGCATTTTGAACGCACCAGGTCTTATGCCTTCAATAAGCACAGTTGCTCCAATAGGCAGGGATAGCTGGTTTGAAAGGTTGTTGGAAATTAAGAATAGGTTGTACGTTGGGCGGTTCCAAATGCAGTTTTCAATCCACAGCACGGATGCAGAGCAAAGAGATAAGATAATACCGGTGAAAAAGTGGAATTTCGAGCGGATGGCAAGTTACGGCGAAAGGTTTGTTTGTGAAGGTGATAGGAAGGTTACGCTCAATTTTGCGTTAGCTCAGGAGAATGTGGCTGATGCTGACGTTATTATCAAGTATTTTAATCCTGAGAAGTTTTTGATAAAGATAACGCCGGTGAACCCGACGTACAGAGCAGTTGAGAATGGGTTGAATTCGGATGTGGATGATAACGGTTTGGTTTTAAAGCACAGGACTTTTGTTGAGAAGTTAAGAGAAAACGGATTTGAAGTTATTATCAGCGTTGGAGAGCTTGAGGAAAATAAGATAGGGAGCAACTGCGGTCAGTACGTGCAAAGACACTTAGCAGCGCAAAGAAAGCTTGATGGAGCATATTTGTTTGTGAATGCGAAAGGGGAGTAGGGTTATGGAAAGAATAAAAGTTGCGCTTATCGCGCATGATAAGAAGAAACTAGATCTTGCGATGTTCGTTAAGGAGTGGAAGGATGTCTTTTCAAAGTGCGAGCTTTTTGCAACGAGCACGACAGGGAAGGTTATAGAAGAGAAAATCGGGCTTAAGGTGAATAAGTTCCAGTCAGGTCCGTACGGTGGGGATTTGCAGATCGGTTCAATGATCGTGAATGGCGATATAGATTTCGTGATATTCCTCAGAGACCCACTCACTGCCCAGCCACACGAACCAGACGTGAGCGCGCTCCTTAGAGTGTGCGACGTACACAACGTACCACTCGCAACAAATCTTGCTACCGCTGAAGCGCTCGTGCTGGAAATAGAAAAGAAGATCACGAAAGGGCAGAATGCTGATGGGGAAGAAGAGTGAGAGGCAGAATAAGATACACGATGAAAGGCCAGAGATGACTGAGGGTATAGCTGAGAGGAAGAACGGGATTTTTAAGAATCGCGATGCAGTTTTGGTTTTGATATACTTTTTTGTTTTCATCTTCTTTGCTGCCAAAGTGCCGTTTGTGGTCGGCGCTTTAGTGCTGGGGTATTATTTTTCGACAGTTCTCAGCGTGCCGTACGATTACGTTTTGAGAAAGACGAATAAGAAATATTTGGCTGTTGCATCTTATGTTCTGGTCGTTCTTGTGTTCGTGTATGCTGTTGTGTCTTTCTTTCCGATGATAATAAACCAGATTAGAGAGATTGTAGCGAGTGCAGAGAAAACGCATCTGAACTTTGAACTGCCAAAGTGGGTTTCGGAGCTTTTAAACGAGGTTAAAGCCAACATTTCGTCGTTTTTGGGTTCGATAGTTAAGTACGTTGTCGGAATCGTGCCGTCGTTGATAACGATGGTTATGCTTCTGGTTGTGACGATGATCGGAATAGAGAGTATACGTGCGTATTTCGGAAGGAAAGTGAATTTGCTGTTCGTTGATGATCCAAAATACGGCGAGTTGTTTGCAAGAACGTTCTTTTCTGAAGTCAAACGTTATCTGCGAGGGCAGGTGCTTGTGTCGTTTATTAGCGCAACGCTGACAACAATAGGGCTGTACGCTATCGGTGTGCCTTCGGCATTCACATTGGGCGTGCTGAGTTTCATCGGTGGGTTCTTCCCGTTCGTCGGCTTGCTCTTCACGGCTGTTCCGATGTATTTACTCGCGTTCACTTCACGAGGGTTGATTGGTATTGTGTGGCTCACAGTTCTTCTTGTAGGTGTCAATCAAACGGAATCCTGGCTTTACGGTCCAAGGATTCAGGGGAATAATTTGAAATTACACTGGTTCGTGATACTGATTTCGATTTTCCTGCTCGGAAGCATTCTCGGGTTTGTGGGTGTTTTGATTGCGCTACCGATATTGTTGTTCATTCGTAGTTTTTGGAGGTTCTATGTCCTTGGTGCGTCAGATATGAAAAGTAATGCACGTTAATAATATATGAGAAGTAGAGCAAACTGTACAGGAGGGTTTCAGTATTTTGAAAGATAACGTTTGTTTGAAAGCTTACACCGATGGGAGTTTTAAAGATGGAGTAATCGGTGCTGGGGGAATTATCAGTGATGGACGTACTGTGATTGTAGAATTTTCCTTTCCGCTTTATTCCGAACCTCTTGCACAACACAGGAATGTTTCAGGCGAGATTTATGCGGTGATGTATTCGATTTTCTGGGCGTGGAAGAATGGGTACAAGTGTATTAAGATATTCCACGATTATTCTGGATTGGCTCACTGGGCAAATGGAGAGTGGAAAGCGAATACGGAAGTGACAAGGTTATACAAAGCTTTTGTCGAGCATTTAAAAAAAGCGATGAAAATAGAGTTTGTCAAGGTTGAAGCGCACAGAGGAAATGCGCTGAATAATTTAGCTGACAAGCTTGCTAAGATGGCTTTAGAAGAAAAGAAAGAAGCCCCGTTATTTGAGGAATTTGAAGATCTTGTTGAGAATTTTCAATATTCATAGCGAATTTTTAGACAATAAAGAAGGGCGGTTTTATCCGCCCTTCATTTTTGGAATTACTCGAGTTATTTCACACCCAGAGCAACGGGGATATTCCTTGGTGTACCGCTTGTTACATACTTTCCTGCGTAGACCATCGCAGTCGAGCCGCCACCGTCGAGCATCATCGCTGAAATATAACCTTTCGATTTGAGGAACTGGGCAGCTTCGTCGAAGTTCATACCTGAACCGCTGAGACCTTCTATGGTTATGAGGTGCACCTTGTTGTCTTTTATGGCTATTATAGTCCTCTCCGTCCTTGTCGTTGGGATTCCTCCGCCGTATCTGAGTTTTTCTTCAGCAGCGTCCGGGATTATGTTGCCGTCCTGTAAGAGCAGAGGACCTGCACCTACTGCGTTCTTAACTTTGTAACCGTTGTCGGTGTAGAGCTCTACAGAAACAGTTTGACCAACAGCAAGGTTTGGAAGGAGTTTTTTTACCAATTCTGTGCTGAGCATTATCACTTGAGATTTGTCCGGTACGTACTGAACATATCCGATTGAGGATATCTTTCCACTTTTGACAACAACGTAGGTTTTTGTCCTGTCGTTCGGGATTTTTAAGTTGAACTCTTCGGTGTATATATTAACTTCTCCCAGTGCGGTTGTGTTTACGCCTTTGACAAGTAAGAGAACATCACCGATTCTGACAGTTATATCAACATACGCTTTCTTGATGAAGACTTGGTTGTCTGTCGTCTGGATGAACATGGGCCTCAAACCGTACCTGTGAGATAGCACTTTTCCATTCGCGATGATTATATCTATCGGCAGTCCAGTTGCAGGATCGAAGTAATTCGCATTGACACCGTTGGAATATCCGTTCTGTGAAAGAATAGTCTGCAGTGTAGCTGTCGAGCCTATGCCTTTTGCAGGAAGGAGTGGTGTGATGTTTACATATTTTGGCTCAACGATGATGTAGTTAACAGTGAACGTTCTGCCAGCAAATGATTCAGTGCGTTTTAGGTAGTCAATCTTTTTTATTACTGGCACGTATGAGATCCTCAGCACACCATTTGAAATGCTTACATCGTATTCTGAGATTGGTTTTGAAAAGGATATAGAAATCGTGTTGTTAGTTTTTGAAAGCGTTAACCCTTCAGGAAGTTTTGCAGTGCTTGTTGCCGGGAAGAATTTGATAGTAAGTGTGTTGTTCGACAATGATGTTGTGAAGAACTCTTTCCTCATCGGAATGGACGATGTTATCCACAACTCGTCTTCTGTGTACGTGACAGAGGTTATGGTAATTGGTTTGTCGTAGTATATGTCGTTTTGCTTTGAGAGATTCAGGAAATTAGCTATGAAATCGGCTTTCACGAGTATTTGGCCGTTCGAGACGGTGTACGCGTTCGGTACGAATTGGTCAAAGTCTACGATAAAATCACCTGAAGAGCCTATAACGAGTCTCTTGCCGTATATGAGATATACTTTATCGTTCTTAACTATGCTGAACCCTATTTCGCGCAGTTGTTGTTCTGTGAAGTATCCGTTAGCAGGTTCTATGATTTTGTCAGAAATTAAAAAAATCTGGGCAACCGACAAGGATGCCATCGCTATCAATATTAAGAAAACAAAGCTGAAGGCTACTTTTTTGTGCACCGCTTACACCCCTTTGCGCTCTTTTCTTCGTCTTTTCTGTGATTATTATAACATCTATAAGGCCGTTATACAACTGAAAAAATAAGAGGGCACATGCTTAGGTTGTGCCCTCGTTTTTTCTCGTAAATTGTTGTTATTTCACAATACCGAGGATTATCGGCTTGTGTTCAGGCTTTTCTGGGCTGAATTTGTAGCTTTCTAAGAGCAATTTTCTCGCGGTTTCTGTGTCGCTTTTTTCTGATACGTACATCTTTGCAATCGGTTCGCCTTTCTTGACGTAATCGCCAAGTTTCTTGATGATTTCTATTCCGACACTGTAGTCTATCGTGTCTTCCTTCGTCTTCCTTCCAGCACCAAGGTAGTTCGATGCAATGCCTATTTTTTCAGTATCTATCGCTGTGATGTATCCATCTTCAGGCGCGGTGAATTCGACTATTTTGTCTGTCATCGGGAGTATCTCTTTTGGTTTGTCGACAACTTCAGGATTTCCGCCCTGGTATTTTACGAATTCTCTGAACTTTTCAAATGCTTTTCCGCTTTCAAGTGCATTCTTTGCAAGTTGTACGCACTCTTCGTAAGTGCCTTTTTCTGCAAGGTGGCACATCCACGCAGAGAGCGTGATGCACAGCTGGGTGAAATCTTCTGGTCCGTTGCCTTTCAATGTTTCAATCGCTTCAAGGACTTCGAGTGAATTTCCGACCATCTTTCCAAGTGGCACATCCATGTTGGTGAGAACAGCGACTGCCTTTTTGCCGTGCGATTTGGCTATGCCGACCATCGCTTCGGCAAGCTCTGTTGCCTGTTCGATGGTTTTCATGAATGCACCGCTTCCAACTTTGACATCGAGCACGTAGCCATCTGCACCGCCTGCGAGTTTTTTGCTCATGATGCTCGCAGCGATGAGCGAGACTTCGTCAACTGTTGCTGTTGCGTCTCTGAGAGCGTATATCTTCTTGTCCGCTGGAACCAAGTTCGCAGTTTGTCCTACAACAGCAATGCCTATTTTCCTGACGTTTTCGAAAAATTCTTCTTCTGTTAGCGATGTGCGAAATCCCGGTATCGATTCGAGCTTGTCTATCGTACCGCCAGTGTGCCCAAGTGCACGCCCTGACATCTTTGCAACCGGTACGCCGAGAGATGCGACAATTGGTCCAACGACGAGCGTTGTCTTATCTCCAACACCGCCTGTCGAGTGCTTGTCTATCTTTATGCCAGGGATAGATGAGAGGTCAACTTTGTCTCCAGAATTCGCCATGACTTCTGTGAAGATTGCCCTTTCCTCTGTGTCCATGTGCCTGAAATAGATAGCCATGAGGAACGCGGACATCTGATAATCAGGAATTTCACCTTTGACATAGCCGTTTACCATAAACTCAATTTCTTCTTTCGTGAGTTTTCCGCCATTTCTTTTTTTGAGGATTATATCGTAAGCTCTCATTTTGATACCTCCAAGATTTTATCTACTTTCTGTTATTCTGAAGAGCTTCATTTGATTTTTCTGATTGCTCTTTGAGGTCTTCCGTGTACTTATTGAATATTACCCTAAACGTGGTACCTTCCCCAACTTTACTTTCAAATGTCACCTTTGCATTGTGTTTTTCTGCAATCATCTTTACAATCGACAACCCGAGACCAGTTCCGCCTACCTTTCTGCTGCGCGCTTTGTCAACTCTGTAGAACCTTTCGAAGAGCCTTCGCTGCGCATCTTCAGGTATGCCCGGACCTGTGTCTTTTACTTCGAAGATTATCATGTTTTCTTTTTCATAACATCTTGCAACGACCTTCTTCTCGCCTGCCTCTTTTATAGACGTGTATTTAACAGCGTTGTCGACAAGGTTGAGAGCAAGTTGCACAAGCCTGTCGAGGTCACCGTAGACAGTCTTTGGCTCGTCGCACTCTATTTGAAGCTCTACGCCATAGTCCTCTGCGAGAGGTTCTAAGATGTTGTAAACTCTGTCCATGACGTGACACATTTCAACAGGACCGAATATGAACTTCGCATCGCCGGATTCAAGTTTTTCAAGGTCGAGTAGGTCGTTTATGAGTCTTGTCATCCTTGCAGATTCGCTCTCGATAACAGCAAGAAACTTTCTAACAAGCTCTTTGTTTGAGAGGTCGTCGTCGAGCAACGCTTCAGCATAACCGTGAATTGATGTAAGCGGCGTTCTCAGTTCGTGCGATACATTGGAGATGAATTCTCGTCTAAGCTTGTCGAGTTGTTTTTCTTTCGTTGTGTCGTGCAAGACGATGATGTATCGCTCGCTTTCTTCGTCGAACTTAATCGGGACGATTTTTGCATCGTAATGACGTGTCTCAGCATCGACGTTCAGCGCAACGTCACCGCTCTGCAGCTCGCCAGTTTGGAGAGCCTTTTCAAACATCTCGAGAAGGACATAATTCTCTATGATTTCGAAGACTTTCCTTCCCTCAACGCCGGGGCGCGTGATGTCTCTACCGGCTATGTTTGCAAATGTTATCGTTCCATCACCACGAGCGATGATTATTGGGTCTGTTATGTTGTTGAGTATCGTAAAGACATTTTTCCTCTCGCGCTCGCTGTCGGCTATCTTTTTCTCGAGCTCTTCGAGGCGCTTCCTTAATCGCTCATAGATATATAGGGGAGGAGTGCCAGCCTCCTCTCCTATACTTATCGCTATCTTGTCGAAGTATTTGGAATATACTCTTTTCTTACGCTGCTCGTTAATAAACAGCACTAAGAAAACAAGTGCAAGTAGTATAGACGCAATTAAAAGTGCCATCTATAAATTATTCTTCCTTTCCTGGGTCTCTGAATTTGTAACCTTTTCCTCTAACCGTGACAACGTATCTTGGATTTGATGGGTCATCTTCTATCTTCGTTCTGAGCCTTCTGATGTGCACGTCTACAGTCCTTGTGTCACCAAAGTAGTCGTAACCCCAGAGTTTGTCAAGCAGAACGTCTCTTGAGAAGACTTTACCTTCGTTTTCGGCGAGGAACCTTAGAAGGTCGAATTCAAGCGGCGTGAGAGATACTTTCTTGCCCTTGACGCGAACTTCGTACTTGTCGATATCGATTTCCAAGTCTTTTGCAACTATCTTCTTCGGTTTTTCTTCTTTGACAACTGTTCCGAGCTGTATTCTTCTGAATACTGCCCTTATTCTTGCGAGGAGTTCCCTTATGCTGAACGGCTTGACGATGTAGTCGTCAGCTCCGAGTTCTAATCCGAGCACTTTGTCAAATTCTTCTCCCTTTGCGCTGAGGAATATTACGGGAGTAAGTTTGTGCTTGTCGCTTGCGCGGATGTTTCTTACAAATTCAAAACCATCCATATTTGGGAGCATGATGTCTACGATGAACATGTCCACGTCTTTTTCTTTAAGCTCTTGGAGTGCTTTTTCCGCGTCTTCAACGGGTACGACTTCGTATCCTTCTTTTTGAAGAGTAAAGCTGACCAGTTCGAGTATCTCGGGTTGGTCGTCAATTACCATAATCGTCTTTTTTGCCATCCTTGTTCCCTCCTTAAATTGATGTTGAATTTCTTTACACCCTGGCCAATGTAAAATCTAAGTGAACAGAACTGTGTATAGCTTCGGTTGTTTCTTCAGCATCCCTATCAAGTATGTTAACTCCTGCCCAATTAACCTTATCGTTAACTTCGTAAACAACGTCGCTTTGTTTATCTTCTCTATCACTAATCCCAGTTTCAACCTTTCAAAATAGTACTCTATCTCCCACCTCTTCCTGTATATCGCCCTCATCAGCTCACTTTTCATGAATTCTTCACCAGCTTTTCCCCTCGGCCTGATTATCTTTTCTCCTTCCCCTTCTGCCCTGAACTTTTTAACGTGATATCCCCTGTCTCCTATTATTAAACTACCTTTGCACCCTTTCGTCATTTCTATCCCTACGTCCCATTCTCGCCTCTCACTTACCTCGAAGTCCACTACTACTTTCTCTTTGCTGTTGTACAACGCATGCAATCTCTCTTTCTTATTTCTCAACTCGCTCGAATCTATCGCAAGTATGCTCCCTGCTACCTTCTTCATTATTCCTGATATCTTCGCTTTGTCTATATATTTCATCCGATACGTTAACGTCTGCCGAGTTGGTAACTTGTATGGATAATAGATATTCCCTCTCTTGACTTCATCGTAGAACTCCCTCACATACTGACATTTCGTCAAACACATTGCAATGATGACTCTTAATATGTCTAAATCCGAATATTTCCTCGTAAACATCCTCCTTGACCTCTTAAAGACAATTTTCGCAATAGCTTCTAATGATTTTTCTGGTATAATAACTTTGATCACGGGGAACTGTGCCTCCTTTCGTATTGATTGGTGTTCGGTACAATTTTGGCACGGTTCCCCCTTTTTGTTAACTCTCTTTTTTTATTTGTTAACTCATCCCTCCAATTTCACATCCCACTTTGGCCAGGGTCTATCAAATGAATAAGAACGCTACTATCAATGTAACAAAACTGTTTGCTCGCCAAATTGGCGAGCTTTTATTTTATGTACTCACAGGTCTAACCACAAAGGATTTGGAAGATGCAGAGGATGTTAAAGAACTGCTGAAAAAAGTAGATTATTCCGTTCCAAAGCAGTACGTAGATATCGTAAGAGAAACAATCCGTTTGTTACTCTATCCACAATTGAAAACTATGTCAGGAATAACCGACAAAATTATAAAAATAGCTCCTAAACATTGAGAAATTGAACGATACACAAGTAAATGTCAAATGTAATCGTGGATGGGAAAGTACATCATAATATGTACGAAAGGAGTGATATTATGGCAGGTATAGGTATTAGTATTCCCGAAGAGGTGACAGTGCTGAGGTTTGAAGTTAAGTCCAACTATCGTCTTGATTTGATACCTAATGATGTTGAGAACAACAGAGTCCGGCTACCGATAGTTATCAAGGATGGTTATGCGTACTTTATCAAAGAATGTAATCAAAGAAGTCTCGTCGATTTAGCAAAAGACAAGACGATTTCCGATGAAGTGTTCTTTGAGCTGTTTGGAAAGGTTCTTGAACTTCTCAGTAACGTGGAAAAGGATTTGTTCAAATTCTACTGCTTAGCTCCGAATTCTATATTCCTCGACGATGACCTTGAACCTTTACTCTATCTTTATTATCCACTTTTTGTGGAAGGCAAGCGAGCCGAGACAAATTTGGATTTACCAATATTCATTTCTCCGTCAAACATGTCGTTAGAAAGCAAGAACTCCAGGCTCTTAGCAGATCTATTTTCAAGATTATTCTTAATGCGGTTCTCAGAAAACGAGATCGATTTTAGAAATAGGGCTGAATACGTAAGGAATACTCTTCTTATGCAAGGTAAGTTTGACTTGAACCACTGGTTTAATAAATCCTACAACAATAAGTATACATTCGCAGAGTGTTCGGAAAAGTACAAGGAAGCAATACAGCTTACAAAAAAAAGAGCCGAAGGCTTTGATGGTTCCAATTTTCGCGGCTACAGATTAGCTTCATATTCTAAGATAGGCAAAGGAAAGTTAAAGCCTGAGGATGATTTTAAGGAAACTTCTTCGGTTAATCAAGATGCATATTTCGAAAAAAAAAGTGGAGAAATGGCAATTGTCGCGGTGTTTGACGGTATATCCAGTTCTGCAGTCGGAAACGGAAACATAGCATCCCGCCTCGCAGCAGAGATTCTCAAGCGTAAATATGAAGAGTTCGAAGCCAAATACGAGGAAAACGGCAAAGTTACAGAAAAGGAAGTAAAGAAGTTTTTCGAAGAATTCGTCAACGAAGCTAACAAAAACATAGTGGCTGAAGCACTTAACCAAGCTGAGAAAATGGAAATTGAAATAACTGATACCTCAGTTATGATGGCAACTACGTTTACAGGTGTACTAATGGTGAAAAATGAGTTTTACATGTGCTCTGTTGGAGATTCACCCTGCTACGTGCTAAACGAACAATCAGCAAAAAAGGTAAACATAGAACACAATTTGAGATTAGAGAAATTACTAAGTGGGCAGAGATTCGATGAAAGTGACCCTATGTTAAATAGCCTTACACAAGCTTTAGGAATGGCAACGATTCAAAACAATGAAATTAAGCCGGTGAAACCAAGTTGCGAATTCTTGCACAGCACGTTGATGCCTGATGAGTTCATTATGGTCATGTCAGATGGTGTAATAGACTTCTCACTCGGAAATACGGAGAACGATAAGGAAAAGTACTTCCATTCACTATTCATTGATAAATACAACAAGACAAATATGCTGAAAGAAACGGTTGAGGACGTTCTGGACGAACTTAACAAACAAGCGGGTGATAACATAACTTTGTGCGTTATAAAACCTGAGTTTACGAAAATAGAATCCGAAGAGGAGGGTGATAAAAATGAGAAAGTGTCTTAATTGTGGTAAAGAGTACACGGATTTAACTTTAGATTTCTGCGATTGCGGTGGTCCTATCGTTGATATCGATAACGAACAAAAAGACGAGGCTAATGACTTTATGTATGAGCAACTTGATCTTTATGACAAGCTGGATGATAGTCAAGATACGTCACACGCTCAGCAAGAACAAGAGCGAACCGATATTTCAACAATGGCTACTGATAATGAAGATAACGATGTACTTGAACAACTAAACTCTATCCCAGAATTTGATGAGGAATTCGAGAGTGAGATTGAAGAAATTGAGACTGAAAAAGAAATTGATTCGGAATTCGTCCCGGAACTTGTAGAGGAATCATTAGAACCATTAGATGAAGAAGTTGAGGAAGAGACGATAGTTTTTGCATCCGTAAAGGTACCAGGCTTTTCTCTTAAGGATGTTGTTGAGTTTAATGAAGATTTTAATCCTTTTCCGGATGATTTCTCGATACAAGATGATAATGAATTGCAGAATACGGCACAAATCAATGGTGCGAAGCTCCAAAACATGATAGAGGAATCTGGAGTTCAACACGAAACACAAGATGATGCCTTAAGTAGTTCGACGAATGTTCCAATAGGTAATGTCAATTTCGGTGAGCAAATAAAGGATTCAATTGATATATCAATTTACAAGAATAAGAAAGTGCTTATCGAAAGAACGTTCAGCCTTGATGAAATAATAATCGGACGTGGGTTGGAGAAATTTGAGACAGATATAAGCCTTAAAGATTTTGACCAGGAAAAAACTACAAGTCGAAAACACGTAAAGATAGTCAAGTACGAAGGTAAATATTATCTTGTGAATGTCAGCGACAAATCGCCAGTAAGAGTTAACGGAAAAGTTATTCCAAAGGATTTACCTATACCGCTCTACGACGGCGACAGAATAATACTTGGTAACAAAATCGGTGTGTTGGTTAGAAATTCATAAATAAAAGCTTTTTGAAAGATTCATGTTTAAATGTCATATGTATAAACGGAACAAATAACACTAAAATTAGGAGGTGTTAAATTATGGAAAAGAAGTTAGTATTTGAATCGAGGTTTCACAAGCCGTACATATATTCTAAGGTTAGGGACGATGTCGAAAACATACTGCAAGTTCAATTCAAGCCATCGGAAAAATTCACTTCAAGTGATGCGGGCACAAAAAGTGTTGATTTCTGTATCGTATTAGATGTGTCAGGTTCCATGCAAGAACCATTCACATCTGGCAGCACCCAAAAGAAAATCGACGCAGCAATACAGGCAGCAAAGAAAGTTTATGACTTCATAGGTCCAAGTGATACGATAAGTATAGTCTTCTACAGCGACAAAGTACATACGATTTTAGACAAGGGAACGAACATCAGGAGAGATGAGTACGAGAGGTTGATCGATACGGCAAGAAACTATTCGGGTGCAACTAATATTACACTCGGTCTTAGAAGAGGAAAAGAGATACTCCATTTAGGAAAAGGTACAATCAAAAGAATCATATTCTTGACAGACGGGTTACCAACCGAAGACACAGAAGAGGACGGATTAAGAGAAGCATCAGACATTGCAGAAAAGAAGATTACAATAAACGCACTTGGTGTCGGAAATGATTTTAACTACGTCTACATCGAAAAGCTTGCTCAGAAGACAAGAGGAACAACTTACCACATGAAATCACTCGATGATGCTGTTAAAATATTTGAAGAAGTATTCCAGTCCGCTAAGAATACAATAGTTAAGAACGTTACCGCTAAATTCAAGTTCTCAGAAAGAGTAAGGGTTAAAGATTTCTACAGAGCACTTCCTGAAACAACGTACATGGGAAAACTTGAACTTGGCAAAGACAGATTGCTCGAAGTAGACCTTGGCGATGTTGAGTTAGGAAAAGTGTACGAGTATCTATTCGAAGTAGCAATACCAAAACCAGTCACAGAGTATCAAGGACCTTTCAAAGCTGGAGAAGTAACTCTGGAATATGAATTAACAGCAACAGGAGAACGCATAAGCGATAAGAAGGACTTGATAGTTGAGCTAACAGGAGACATAGAAAAGACATATTCAGAATACGCATCAGTTTACGAGAGCTACATTAAATGCCAGATAAATAAACTTGATATGTTAATGAATGAAAAGCTGAAAGTAGGTGATGGAAAAACTGCAAAAGATTTGATAAATGAAATAATTAAGAAAGCGGACGAAATCGGTGATTACAATTTAAAGGAGATGTACGAAAATATGTTAGAAGAGCTTATAAGGACCGGTAAAATATCACAAAAATACCTGATAGTAGCTTCAAACCAGACTACAAGAATCAACAATCAAGCAGTTGGGAGCAACCAGGAAGTGAACGTAGACGAGATTTTTGGATAGGTTAATATGCTTCCATTAATATATTTTCAAACATTTCTCTTCTTCTGTTCTTCGCGCCCCATGTCACATCGGGGCGTTATTTTCTTTTTTTTGTAAAGAAAAAGTTACTTTTTAATGCTAAAATAGAACAAATCATTGAAAGGAGTGATTATATGATATATCGCAAAGTTGTATGTAAGGCAGTAACTCCTATTATCTCAAAAGGTCCGAACAAAGAAGGAAAAACGTACGATTTTGGTTTGACAGGACAGTCGATAAAGGGTGTTCTGCACTATTGGTTTAGGGCAGTTGCTCCGAGGGTTATAAATATCTACGAGCTTAGCTTTCCAAAAGATACAACAGGAATGGACCCAGAAGCTAAGAAGAAGTTAGAAAAGCAGATAGAAGAACTGCGCAAGAGATTTGAAAACGAAAAATACAAAGGATTGAAATTTCTTGAGGAACAAATATTTGGAAGCCAGAACAAAAGAGCTCCTTTCGGAATGTGGGTTGAGTTTGAAGAAAGAGATTTAGAACCAATCATAAACATTGTAGAGTATTACGACAATAGAAGTAAAAGGACGAGAACTGATTATAGCCTTGCATACAGTGTATACGGGACCGTAAAAATTCCTGATGATAAAGTTGAGCGTTCTGCAAAATGGCTTAGAGCTGGTAGCAAGTTTGAAATTTATATCACCGCAGAAAGTCAGGAAGTATTTGATGTAATCTTCGCACTGTTGAAATTGACAAGTTTGGTCGGTGGCTTTGGAGCCAAGACAACAAAAGGATTTGGGCAATTTGAGATAGTCGATGTTTTTGATGAAAACGATAAAGCGTTGGGTATAAAGTTTGAAAAGGTCTTAGATCCTAATGAACCCCTCCAAGAAAAAATTGATAAAGTACTTAAAGAAGTGAGAATTCAAACTGTCAAACTTCTGGATGCAAAAAATGTTTCTAAGTTCTTAGGTTTCGAAAAATCGGTTAAAGATGAGCAAAATATTACTCTTTTGGAATTTCCTAACTTCACCAACAATGCTTATATAGTTTTTGATAAAGAAGAAGTCAAACCAGATAGAGACCCACTTAATCTTATAAGAAACCTTTACCGTGCTTCGCAGGATCCAGAAAAACTCGGCTGGTACAGGGCATTGAAAAGAAGATTGAGGTACTATCAGGAAGTTGTACAAAACCGCGAGAACAAGAACGTATCACCAGAAAACAATTTTATATCAAAAGATTCAGTTGAGGAAATTATAAAAGGGCTTAACGGTAAAGACTCAGTTGATGTTGAAGTAAGGTCCGCATTTCTTGGTTTGCCAATTCAATATAGTAGGCTGAAAGTCAAGGGTTCTGTTGATAAAGTCACGTTTTATTCAATTGTCAAACTCAGCGACAAAACGGAAAATGGCAGAAAGACATCCCCGCTAAGGATAATATTTGTTAAAACAGGGCAAGAATATGCTGCTTACTGTTTGATTCTGAAAAGCCATCTATCAGATGAGTTCGTAGAACAAGCTGACAGTACGATAAGATACACTTTAAAATCGGACAATTCGAAAGTCAACGGACATATAAATATTAACTGGAACAATGTTGAAAGCTTACTTAAGAAAAACTTAAAAAACGAGAGAGGTGATGTGAATGGAAAATAAGATTTGGAAGGATAAATTATCCGTTTTGCTGCACGATCCTTTAATTAAGGCATTCGATATAAAAGGACACGAGAATCTTTCGAAAGAGTTTTGTGATTTGGTTGGTGTTGAAATGCTAAGAGGCGAGGAAGATATTGTCTCAAGTGCGTTTGACAGAATTCCATTGCCACATGAAAGATATGGTAAGCAGATTAGAATTTCCATAGACAACTTGCCCGGATTTTATCATCCAATCAGTGGGAAAGTCATACCACAGACCAAGGAACTTTACACTAAGAAGAAAGAAAACTTGCCATCATTAATAAATGAAATCAAGAGAAAACTAAAAGCTCTAAAAGATGAAAACGATTCATACGAAAAAATATACCATGCACTTTGGTGGGAACTTGCATACATTTTAGAATATTCAGGACTGTTGCCGGCTGACACCAGAATTCCGAACCACTCTATTGTTGACCATCTTGATATGGCTTCTGCATTGACTTCATGTGTTAATTCTAACAACGAAATTGATGCTTCACTCGTTATGTTCGCCATTGGACCTGTCCAGGAAGTCATTGCTCAAGCAAGAAAAACTGTTGACCTATGGGCTGGAAGTTATCTTCTTTCTTACCTAACTTATCAGGCGATCGAGTATATAGGTCTTACATACGGTTTTGATAGTATCGTCTACCCATATCTCAGAGGCAATCAGTTCGTTTACAAAACGCTTGAACGCCACGGAGTTAAATTGCTTACGAAACCTATTGCAAATGAAAAAGTTGCTTCGATTCCAAATGTATTCCTTGCAATTGTACCAATATCCGATGCTAAGAAGGTTATAGACGAATGTAGCAAGAAAGTTAAGGAAAAATGGGAAGAACTATCTAACAAAACTCTGGGGATTTTAAAGAAAGAGTCGATGGAAGTAAATGAACAAGAGTACAAGAAGCAAATGGAGATATTCCCGACAGTAAATGCAACGTTTATGCCACTACCAAAAACAGTTGAGCAAGTTAAAACAACTATAGAGACACTGTTTGAAGATGAAGATTTCATAAGAGAAATAGAGAACTATGAAGCATTTGTCCAAGAAATAGAAAAACTTGGAGGATACAAAGTCAACGCAGGCAGTTTTTACAGGCACACTTTCAAAACTCTCACAGCAAGACTTAACGCTATTAAAGCGATAAGCCATTTTCCGATGTATGAAAGTGATGCAATGATTGATGGTCAGAGAATTCCTGATGATTTTGGTGGTATAGTGAGAGCGTGTGTTAAAGTTAAAGACCAAGACAAAGAAGATTACCTTGGTACACTTAACGCTACTAAGAGATTCTTGCGGGACACCTTAAGAGACAAACTTATTGAAAAGATTAGATACGAATCTTTACAAGAAATGGCAGCAGAAAATGAAGTAAACAAGAAAGAAGGCAAAATGGTAAATGGATATGTTGCTGTTTTAATGCTTGATGGAGACAGGATGGGAAAATTAGTTTCAGGAGATGAAGCGCCAGAATTCGAAAAGATTGCACACGAAAGATTAAAGGAAGTCCTTGAAAGTGAACAAGGCATTAGTGAAGAACTGAGACATGAAATTTACAGGCAAAGAATGCTCACACCATCTTACCAAAAAGCAATCTCAAGAATGCTCGGTATATTCTCATCGCTCGTGAGCTACGTTGTCGAAGAGAAATACAACGGCATGCTTGTGTATGCAGGCGGAGACGATGTGTTAGCTATACTACCAGCTGATAAAGTACTGCAATGCGCTAACGACATTAGGAAAATGTACTCTGGAATTGGAGGAATTGAGATAAATGTTAATGGAGATACATACAAATTTGAACACGAGCTTCTGTACAAAAACGGAGAACCGATAGCGTTGATGATGGGAGACAGAGCAACAATGAGCGCAGGTATATCCATAGCACACCACAAAGTACCACTAAAGACAATGATAGAGCTCGCAAGACAGCAAGAACACAGAGCAAAGGAAAGACTTGGAAGAAATGCTTTCAGCGTAGCGGTTGTTAGAAGGTCAGGACAAATCGAAGAGGTTGGAGCAAAATGGGAAATAGATGGAATGGACGTTATTAAAGAAACTGTGGAGATATACGAACTCAGTGAAGCACTCAAGATGTCTCATAGGACGTTCTACAAACTGACGGAAGATGATATTGCAATTGTTAAGAACTCAAAAAATGATGTGATAATAGAAAAGATAGCAGATTACTTGCTCAGAAGGTCTGATGCTGTCAAAAAAGATTCAGAAGATTTCAAAGAGCTTGCGCTAAAGTTTAAACACTACATCAAAATATTATTGAAAAATGATAAAGTTTCATTGAGAAGACCGTTCGATTTAATCCTTACCGTTAGATTGACAAAACGCGGTGACAAGCGAGGTGATAACTGATGAAATTATATGCTATTTATTTCGAACCTGAAGATTGGTTAGCTTTTAGAGAAATAAGAAGATTCGGAGCAGGAAGTGCCGCAAAATCAACGTTTCCATCTCCACTAACGTTCTATGGTGCTATAAGAACAGCTTTAATGAAGTTATACGGCATACAACTTAGCTATCATAAAAAGCCAGACTTAGGAAAATATCAAGAACTTTTGGGAGATGACAACAGCCCTGGGAAAATCAAACTCTTCGGTCCGTTCATATACTCAGAAGAAAGTGGAAAAAGAAAGCACTACTTTCCAGCACCAAAAAATGTCTATGTTAAGAGTAAAAAGTACAAAGTGATGAAATTGCTTGAATATGAAACACGAGTAGGTGAACATATCTTCAAAGGACTACCTTGGATTCCTGAAGTAAAAGATGTAGATGCTCCGGATAAATCTTTTATAGAACTCAATGAGCTCGAAAAATTGCAGCACAACGAAGAGTTTCAATTAGAAAATCCTGAAAACTACGTTGTCGAAACAAAATTGGGAATAGCTCTTGATGATGACAAGAAAACAAAAGAAGGTATGCTTTACGCACTATCAATTTACAGATTCAAAAACGGTGGATTTTTCATGCTTACAGATAGTGAAGAAACAAAAAACGAGATAGAAAAACTTGACGGTGTTTTCCTTGGTGCAAAACAACGTTGGGCAAGAGTCTTTGTTGAAGAGTTGGAAACGACCGTATTCGATGAACCTAACTTCGAGAACATTGCGGCAATGCTCATTACTCCTGCAATTTACGATGGTGGAATTGTTCCAAAAGATTTGAAATTTGGAAACGCAGAGATACTGACCGTTGCAGGTGGAAGGAAAATGGGTATATCGGGTTGGGACTACATGAACGGAAGACCAAAAACGTTGCATCATGCGGTAAGTCCAGGAACAGTTTACTATCTTAGCCATAAACCATCATTAAGAGATTCCGTATCAAATAAAAGTAAGCTCAATCTATTCGGTTTTGGAAAATGTATTTACATACCATATGAAACTAAGAAAATCTGAACATAGGGAGGTTGAAAGGTATGGAAAATCAAGTAGCGAGAAAACTGATTGTAACGATGTATGCTGAATCACAACTACATGCAGGTAAAGGTATGGATGTTGGAATTGTTGATTTGCCAATTCAAAGAGAAAGAACCACAGCATTTCCTATCATTCAAGGAGTAAAAGGTGCCCTTAGAGCAAACCTGAAGCTTGATAATGAAGAAGAGATTTTCGGGAGTGACAATACTAAAAGTCAAGGTGATGAAACAAAACCGGGAAAAGTAGCTTTCTCTGAAGCAAAAATCCTGCTATTTCCAGTCAGGCATATTGAAAAGCTATTCGTATGGGTTACATCTCCTTTAGCACTAATAAGATTCTTAAAGGAATTAGAAAACAAAAGAGAACTTATCAAGAAATTAGAAACTCTAAAAATAGCAGAAGACGAAGCGATAGTTTTACAAGAAGCTGGAGAAATACTCTTAGAAGACTTTCAGTTTAAAACAAAACAAGATGATGTTGTAAAGGAAATTGCCGAAATAATAACCAGAAATGTGGCGACTGTTGATTACATCAAGAAGAAACTGGAAACTGACATAGTAATAGTTGATGATAACAGATTCTCGGCGATTTGTCAGATGATGACAGAAGTTATTCCAAGAATAGCGATAGACAAACAAACAGGCACGGTCAAAAGCGGAGCACTTTGGTATGAGGAGTATTTACCGCAAGACACGGTAATGTATTTTGTAGCAAGAGAAACAATATTCTCAAACAAAAATCCCAACGACCAGATTCTTGAAACATTGCAAAAAGCCATTGACAGAGCAGTTATCACAATCGGAGGAAAAGAAACGGTTGGAAAAGGCTTAGTTGCACTGAAGGTGGTGAATGAACAATGAAGAAACTTGTACAAGAAGTTGTCAGTTGCGTAGAAGAGATTTATAAATGCAATGACCCAAAAAAGAAAGAAAAATACCTTAGTACTGTCAAAGGACTCGGAAGCATGATTATTCAAAACGGACTTTACGGAACAATTTTATTTCTATTAGTTAAAGGTCATGATGATGTCGTAAAACACCTTGATAGAGTTATCAAACTGCAAACTGGTGAAGAAAACTTCTCGGAAAAAGTTAAACGCGCAGAAGCACTTCAAAACCCACAATACTTCAAAATTCAGTATGCTGCACTTGAGGGGGTGAAATGGCTAAGACGATATGCTGACATATATCTCGGAGGTGAAGAAGATGGAAAATAGCCGAAACATAGCAAATAAAGGACTTTACTGGAATAAACTTGTCTACAAAGATAAACAATCTCTTGTATTGAGCTCCTCAGAAAACAAAGCCAGACTTGTATCAGATATTTTGTACATATTACAAAAACAGCAGAATGAAAAGGAAGTTATTGAACAACTTAAACAAAGACGTAATGAGGTTTCGAGCAAATTTTCAAAAGTTTTGGACAAAGTTTATACTATTCAAACAAAACTCCTTGTTGGAAGCGGTTTGCCATCACCAATAGAAGTTGGAATGACTTTTTCGAGAAACTATGGTATTCCAATCATTCCATCGACATCCATCAAAGGTACATTTGCAAATTATGTCCAATCAGAGAAAATCTTTGACGAAGAAACCTACAAAAGGCTATTTGGAACAGACCTAACAACAAAAGGAGAAAACATCAGAGGAACACTGATATTCCTTGACGCAATACCCGATACTGCTGTCAAATACACAGTCGATATTGTAAACAACCACTTTCAACCATACTACATGGAAACAGACAATCCACCAAACGACTGGTACAACCCTGTTCCTGTACAATTCATAGCTGTTGAGAATACAAGCTACCGCTTCACAATATTAATTGAAAACGATAGTAAGTTAACAAAAGAAGAAAAAGAAAAGATAAAATTGGAATTCGGAAAAATGCTCAAACTATACGGGATAGGCGCAAAGACAAACTACGGATACGGAAGATTTAAAGACTAACAAACAATATCTTCCCTGCTGGATGTTTTAAACATCCAGCAGGGTTTCTTAAAGAATTTCACGAGGAAAAAGCAATAGGAATTATTGTATAGCGTGAGGAAGGACTTCCTCTCAGAGGAAGATAGTAACGAATGTCCCCTTGCAAGGGATTTTGTTTTCATCCTTGTCAGGAAATATTTCTGTTAAAGATATGGAAACTAACCTCTCCTGCTTATTAAGTGTGTGCGATAGAATACAATTTGAACATCATGTATCTCTTAAAGAAAATTTTGAGGGGGGATTTTAGTGAACAGTATAATCTTTAGAAGGTCCAATTTTCAGTACGTTGAGGTCACTGCTCTTTGGAAACCCATTGGAAGTGTTTACGTTGAATGGTCATTTTTAACTTTGAACTTCTATATTTCATCTTATCTCTGCCCGGAGTGTGGAAATCATATGGTCAAAACGGTTTTTCCAAACGATTTAGAAATAGTGACCGAAGAAGGTAGTGCTAAGATTCCGAGAATCTTTGCTTGTGCTAATTGTGGAACGATCCATGCCCCACGTCCTGGATACAAACTCAGTAGTAACAACGGGTTTTATGCGAGGTTAGATCCGGAAAGTTTTGAGAATTTTATATACCACTTAGATAGCAAAGGCTCTACCACGGGAAGAAGGGGGACGTTGTTTAATGAAAGATAGTTAGAAGATGTAAAGGCAAATTTCTCGGTCAAGCACCTTTCATTTTTCAAAATATCGTCTGTAACTGCGCGATTGTACCATAATGCTGAGAATATTTCATAGGAGTGTGATAAAATGCCAGTAGGATATAAGAAATGTCCAAGATGTGGTGAAGAATTTAGGGATGATGTCGAAGTTTGTGATAATTGCGGCTGGGTTTTCTACAATAAGTGTTGTCCCAGATGTGGGAAGTATGTCCCAGATAGTGCAAAAGTATGTTTTGATTGCGGTTGGCATTTTTATTGGAATGATCATATAGGAGAGGATAATCAAGTAAGATTTCACAAACACCACAATTACAAGAAAGGAAACGACTATACGCCACCGGAACACGATTATAAAGACGATTATGATGACTGGGACTTTTGGCGCGAAATAGTATCATACTATACTGATTATGAAGACTTACATGACTTAACTCCTCAAGAACTAGGTCAAATCTTGGATGATCTGGGTTATTAGGCGAAAAGAATTTGACACATTCAAGAATTCTTAATAAGGAAGAATAACTTTCATACAATCATTAGCACTAATCGTGTTTTCAGTGGTTAACAGAACGTCAGTAAATAGTTGTGCCCCATTGTTAAGAGATAAATCAGTTTCGAATCTAAGCAAAACACCTCCTTGTTGGTTGTTGGTTTTTGCCATACTTGGGGGTATTATTTTTCTAGTCCAGTGCGACCATGCAAAACAACTCTTGAGACCAACAACCCCCTCAAACTCGCTAAAAATTTGCTTGTTACCGAACCGACGCAGGCGAATTTCAATGATTTATAAAGACAATAAGATAATAAACTCGTAGCAATAGAGATGCTTGCTAATTTGTCTACAAACATTCGACATATAAAAGCGCAAGCACTAATTTGCAAAAGAAAAAATATAATGTTATAATATGTGAGGTGAATACGATATTTTATTTATGAAAACGCCCTAAACCGTGGAGACCAAAAGACAAATTTCGCACCACGATACTCACTAATAACCGCATAAATACTATACGTCCGGTCATTGGCAAGTTGATAATTTTTGCAAGCTACATCGTCGAAAAATCTTGTATTCATGCGCTTCTCCGTTGAATTTTAGGTATTTCATTTCACAAAGTGATTTTATTTTCTTCTTTCTCATACGTATTCTTCTTGCTTCTCCGCTTGTGATTAGACATAATATAAAAAATTCTCTACCTATTGTTACGAACATATTTCAAAGTGAAAAGCTAACTCAAATCATTTATTCATCAGCACGTATTAAGGAACAAGTGCAAAAACAGGTAGGGAATCGGCATGGATTCAAGAAAATTTGCAACTGTTAGCTAACTTAAAACAAAATTCAGACAGCCTAACTTTGGAGGTAGAGAAAATCGCATTCCAAACTACATCTATTTATGCCTATTCTGGAAGGCAAGAGTCAGGAAGGAACCTCTCTCTGAAAGAGATGGAAACTGGATCATCAATCAGCGCCAATGTATGCGCGCTGTTGTGTTGTCAGGAAGGAACCTCTCTCTGAAAGAGATGGAAACTGCGTCAGTAACAACAAAATATGCTCTGCGCATCATCGCACGTCAGGAAGGAACCTCTCTCTGAAAGAGATGGAAACAAGTACCTTCACCTCGAGGTATAGTCTCTTCATACTCTTAAGTCAGGAAGGAACCTCTCTCTGAAAGAGATGGAAACTGTTACCATAATCTCCAAGTACAACCTCTTCATACCTCACAGTCAGGAAGGAACCTCTCTCTGAAAGAGATGGAAACATTTTTCTGTTAATCACCTCCTCGATTTTACCTTGGTCGGTGTCAGGAAGGAACCTCTCTCTGAAAGAGATGGAAACATCACATGCACGGTTATTTTGTTGATGGTAGCCTATAATTCGTCAGGAAGGAACCTCTCTCTGAAAGAGATGGAAACTAATGCCTTTTACCTTCATTTCCTGAATTTCAATCGTTATGTCAGGAAGGAACCTCTCTCTGAAAGAGATGGAAACTTCCACAACTCTTTTTGGCACGATTAACAACAAAGCTGTCATGTCAGGAAGGAACCTCTCTCTGAAAGAGATGGAAACATTGCACGGGCGAACTTAATAAAATCCGCAATCTCTTGCGTCAGGAAGGAACCTCTCTCTGAAAGAGATGGAAACCCTTTTCATATACTCCCACTCTCCTCTCTTTTTTTTGTCAGGAAGGAACCTCTCTCTGAAAGAGATGGAAACTCAATCAACACAAGGGTGTGTTGACTGTTAACCTTGGTGAGGTCAGGAAGGAACCTCTCTCTGAAAGAGATGGAAACTAATTCTTTTAACTTCTGTAATTCCTGAATTTTCTTATTAAGTCAGGAAGGAACCTCTCTCTGAAAGAGATGGAAACCCGTTAATAATAACTTGAATTTCCAAGTACAATCTTTTCGTCAGGAAGGAACCTCTCTCTGAAAGAGATGGAAACGTCTTTTCATACCTAACACCGTCCTTTTTTTATTTTTTTGGTCAGGAAGGAACCTCTCTCTGAAAGAGATGGAAACTCATTCCTTTCACTTTAAAGCTTTCTACTTCTAATGTTAGTCAGGAAGGAACCTCTCTCTGAAAGAGATGGAAACGGATCTGTAATCAAGCTAAGCGTATGTTGACTGTTACTTTGTCAGGAAGGAACCTCTCTCTGAAAGAGATGGAAACTTCCCGAAGGCTATTCAATTTTCAAAGACCCGTATTCTTTTGTCAGGAAGGAACCTCTCTCTGAAAGAGATGGAAACCGTGTTTAGCATTTTCGTTCACCTGCTCATGCCTTTCACCTGTCAGGAAGGAACCTCTCTCTGAAAGAGATGGAAACGATCTTCAAATATCAAATCCTGCCCCTTCATCACATCGATTGGTCAGGAAGGAACCTCTCTCTGAAAGAGATGGAAACGTCCTAAACGGTGATGAGCTTCCATGTATCGAAATACAAAGTCAGGAAGGAACCTCTCTCTGAAAGAGATGGAAACCTTTCCTATCTTCAAGTAACTTAAAACCTTTTTTACCATCAGTCAGGAAGGAACCTCTCTCTGAAAGAGATGGAAACCGTCTTGTTGTTTGTTTTGTTGCACTTCTTGTGAACTGTCGTCAGGAAGGAACCTCTCTCTGAAAGAGATGGAAACTTTGTTTGTTTCGTATATGTATAATTTGCTAACCTTTTGTGTCAGGAAGGAACCTCTCTCTGAAAGAGATGGAAACATGAATTCAAGTTTCTCCCATCCATAGTACAAAAAGCCTTGTCAGGAAGGAACCTCTCTCTGAAAGAGATGGAAACTTGGTACACCATAATCAGCCATGTTGAATATGTTGTACGTAAGTCAGGAAGGAACCTCTCTCTGAAAGAGATGGAAACTTCCATGACTCACTTACAATTTTAAAGAAATCACGAATCTGTCAGGAAGGAACCTCTCTCTGAAAGAGATGGAAACTTGCGGAGCTGCATTTTGACAGTTCTTTGGTGTATCTTGGCTAGTCAGGAAGGAACCTCTCTCTGAAAGAGATGGAAACTCGGGCACGAATTCCGCTCTAAGTTCTTCAAATCTCATCCCGTCAGGAAGGAACCTCTCTCTGAAAGAGATGGAAACACAAGCCCTGCTTGGACTACTAGCTTGACTATTTCTGGAAGTCAGGAAGGAACCTCTCTCTGAAAGAGATGGAAACTCGAATTCGTATAGATTTGCTTCTCCGAAAAATGTTTGTATGTCAGGAAGGAACCTCTCTCTGAAAGAGATGGAAACTAAGCTCATCGTGTATTTTCGTCCCGTACTCCGAAGCCGTGTCAGGAAGGAACCTCTCTCTGAAAGAGATGGAAACATATTGCATTCTTAACCTTTGATTTTTCAACACCTTTTGTCAGGAAGGAACCTCTCTCTGAAAGAGATGGAAACTTCTTTCCTTACCATTTACCGCTACCTTAACTTCAATGTAGTCAGGAAGGAACCTCTCTCTGAAAGAGATGGAAACTAGCTTTTCAATCTTTTGATTAACTATTTCTTCTATTAATTGTCAGGAAGGAACCTCTCTCTGAAAGAGATGGAAACACCCCGTTAGAATAAGACTTGATGCTTTTCTTCTATCTGAGTCAGGAAGGAACCTCTCTCTGAAAGAGATGGAAACAAAACAAACACACTGCCATTAGGAAAAGCAATTGTCTGCTCGTCAGGAAGGAACCTCTCTCTGAAAGAGATGGAAACCCATTGTGCATACTCATATATAAACTTGTCATAGTCAGTATGTCAGGAAGGAACCTCTCTCTGAAAGAGATGGAAACACCCCGTTAGAATAAGACTTGATGCTTTTCTTCTATCTGAGTCAGGAAGGAACCTCTCTCTGAAAGAGATGGAAACAAAACAAACACACTGCCATTAGGAAAAGCAATTGTCTGCTCGTCAGGAAGGAACCTCTCTCTGAAAGAGATGGAAACCCATTGTGCATACTCATATATAAACTTGTCATAGTCAGTATGTCAGGAAGGAACCTCTCTCTGAAAGAGATGGAAACTACTCCCTCAACGGACAAAGCTCAACATAACTACATCTTTGTCAGGAAGGAACCTCTCTCTGAAAGAGATGGAAACTTTTTTCCTTACCATTCACTTTTACTGTTACGTCAAGATAGTCAGGAAGGAACCTCTCTCTGAAAGAGATGGAAACACAAGCCCTGCTTGGACTACTAGCTTGACTATTTCTGGAAGTCAGGAAGGAACCTCTCTCTGAAAGAGATGGAAACTCGAATTCGTATAGATTTGCTTCTCCGAAAAATGTTTGTATGTCAGGAAGGAACCTCTCTCTGAAAGAGATGGAAACAGTTCTTCGATTTTTTTATTAATTATTTCTTGGTCTGTTATGTCAGGAAGGAACCTCTCTCTGAAAGAGATGGAAACAAACTCTGTAGAATCCAATGTTATTGTTACAATCTCATTCGTCAGGAAGGAACCTCTCTCTGAAAGAGATGGAAACGATACTTCAACCAATCACTTATCACTCCCTTGCTGTAACCAGTCAGGAAGGAACCTCTCTCTGAAAGAGATGGAAACATTTGCTTTCACCACTTCCTTTGTCTTGTTTGTTAACGTGGTCAGGAAGGAACCTCTCTCTGAAAGAGATGGAAACTCAAATATCATTGTAGAACTCAGTGAACGCACAACGAAATGTCAGGAAGGAACCTCTCTCTGAAAGAGATGGAAACCTACTTCTTCTACTCCTATTAGCAATGAAGCGGTATTCAGTCAGGAAGGAACCTCTCTCTGAAAGAGATGGAAACAAACGGTATCGTCATTCCGCTTCTCTACCTTGCCCTCTAAAAGTCAGGAAGGAACCTCTCTCTGAAAGAGATGGAAACCTTCGAGTAATTTCGTTACATAATCGCTTAATTCCATTTGTCAGGAAGGAACCTCTCTCTGAAAGAGATGGAAACACGACGTCTTCGTCGCCTTCTGTGTTCAAATCCCGCAGTGTGTCAGGAAGGAACCTCTCTCTGAAAGAGATGGAAACACGAGCAAGTTCCTCGTGTGTCAATGAGTTCAAGTGGTTCTGTCAGGAAGGAACCTCTCTCTGAAAGAGATGGAAACGAATCCAAAAGCGCCCGTTGGACGCTTTTTGGATTTGAATGGTCAGGAAGGAACCTCTATCTGAAAGAGATGGAAACAGGTTTATAGCCTCCCAACAGGAAGGCGTTACCTGCGCCTTGTCAGGAAGGAACCTCTCTCTGAAAGAGATGGAAACTGCCAATGTCGATCGTCTTGTTATTCACCTGGATCTTAATGTCAGGAAGGAACCTCTCTCTGAAAGAGATGGAAACCCGATTTCGTTTCCATGTTCGTATGAATATAGCTTCACCAGTCAGGAAGGAACCTCTCTCTGAAAGAGATGGAAACCGTCTACCGTGTCGTATTCTTCCCATTCCCATCTGTCTTCGGTCAGGAAGGAACCTCTCTCTGAAAGAGATGGAAACTTTGGAGTACCACCTCTTTGAGAAGAGACTGAATATCCAGAGGTCAGGAAGGAACCTCTCTCTGAAAGAGATGGAAACCCAAACATATTTTCCTGGTAGTAATCTGTACTCGTAAAATGTCAGGAAGGAACCTCTCTCTGAAAGAGATGGAAACGGGGGACAACATCCCCATCGAACTCCAAATCAATAACCTCAAGTCAGGAAGGAACCTCTCTCTGAAAGAGATGGAAACTGAGCCTCACTCACCTGCCTCGCCTCCTTTCTTGTAGCTATCAGGAAGGAACCTCTCTCTGAAAGAGATGGAAACTCCTTTCTTATATCGAGTATTGTTTCTTCCTTCTGGTAAAAGTCAGGAAGGAACCTCTCTCTGAAAGAGATGGAAACAAGAAATTTTGTCTGCCGATAAGGACAGGGAAGTAAACTTGTCAGGAAGGAACCTCTCTCTGAAAGAGATGGAAACCAATTCCTCAACAAATCTTTCTCTTATGTTTGCCATAAAAGTCAGGAAGGAACCTCTCTCTGAAAGAGATGGAAACTTATTTTCAAACTCGTTGTTCTGTGATATAATACTTTTAGGTCAGGAAGGAACCTCTCTCTGAAAGAGATGGAAACCGAAAACTTCCTTCACTTTCGAATTTAAAAACCTTTTAACGTCAGGAAGGAACCTCTCTCTGAAAGAGATGGAAACGGTTCACTAAGTGAACCCAGCAGTAATTGTTGAATAAATGGTCAGGAAGGAACCTCTCTCTGAAAGAGATGGAAAAATTTGTTAATTACTTTTAACTCCTGGCCGAAGAAGTAGGAAAGGCTGTTCTCTTTGAAAGGGATTAGAAAGTATGAGTTTGTCTTTATTTATGTTTGCAGCAGAAATATGAACGATAATCAATTTAAGTACATATAGAACTGAATAGAAGCCTTGGTCGTCTGACCAAGGCTTTTTGTTTATAATGTCACTTTTAAGCTATATAAATGTCAAGTGTAAATATGGAAGACTCGTGGTAGTTTATGATTGCACAAAGGGAGGTGTTTGATGTGAAAAAGGGAAAAAAAGTTTTCACTGAGAAGTTATATGTTAGTTGCTCGGATATGCATTTTTGCTTGAAATTTAATGTGTTTTTCGGTAAATATGGCGAGTTGTTTGTTTTTGAAGATTCAAAAGTCGTAGAGCACATTGCGACGCCGGTCGTTGTTTCTGTTGTGAGTAAAAGCTTATGTAATGTGTGTCCTGAATATGGTTGTTTTGTTAGTTTGAGGAGTTTCGATATTAGCGGGAAGAGTACAAAGCTCTCGATCCGTGTTTGGGATTTGAGAAGCAATAAAGTGGTTTGTGTTTTCGAAGCTGACGGAGAAAAGGTAGCAAATGTTGAGCCTGCAATATTAGATGGGCTTAGTAGGGTAATTTTGGATTCGGCACTTTATTTAGTTAATATGTATTACCAAAAGTACTATGGTCTTGAGCTAAAAAAGATAGAACTCGGAGATTTTGTTAATGTAAAGCTAAGCTTGTTTATATGACCTGAGTATGATGGAACATGACGAAAGGAGGTGTTTCGATGAGTTTCCCGAAAGATGTAAAGGAAAAGCTGAACTTGGCAGTTTCATATGAGAAGAAATTTGAATTTAACAAGGCTTTAGAGGTATACAAGGAGCTCAGGGACTATTTGACCGTGGAAGATGGTTCTTTAATCAGGTTTGCAAAGCTGCTTGTCGAGTTTGAGGAATACAGTGAGGCAAAAGAAGTTCTTGAGAAAATAGTTTTAAACAAGAAAGTTTACACAAAAGAGCTTGTCTCGATGCTCGCTACGGTTTACGAAAACATTGGTTATACCGAAAAGGCAATAGTGCTGTACAAGAAGGTTGGAAATAAGGAAAAGGTCAGAGAGCTTGAGCAAGAGAGAGAAATTAGTCATCCAAAAAAATCGTATGTTGATAAATTCATGTCGCTATTTTCAGGACGCGAGGATGTTTTCGCTGTTCAAACCCCAGAAGGATACTATCCCGTTAGGCGACCTATGAATTCTTCAGATGTTCTTGAGCACTTCGCAGGTCGCAAAACTTTAGGCGTGTACGTTTTGAGAAGTGATGATACCGTAAAATTTGCTGCGTATGACGTGGACGTAAGAAAAGATTTTGAGAACGATTTGTCGAGTGAGTTTCATTGTAAAGAGACCGCTAAGATGTTGTATTACCTCTTGCGTTCTGATAATTTGAATGCATATATCGAATTCAGTGGTCGAAAGGGTTATCACTTGTGGATTTTCTTTGATATTCCGGTTGCTGCATTTAAGGTTAGGGTTGTACTTGCAAAGATCTTGGAAAAATTGCAAGTCCCAGAATCAGTTAAGGTAGAGATATTTCCTAAGCAAGATAAACTCAACGGTGGACTTGGCAATTTGATAAAAGTTCCGTTCGGTGTCCATGCGAAAACGAAGAAAAGATGTGTATTTTTAGATGAAAAACTATCGCCAATTTCAAATCAGTTAGACTTCTTGTTGAATATTTCGCCAAATTCATCGTATCTTCTTGAATCACTCTTCAGAGAATACGTCGACACAGATTACGATATCCAAGATAGCGAAATTGAAAGTATTAAAACAAAAAAAGTAAGTTCAAAGGTTAAGAAAGAAAGCAACCAGGTAATTACTATCTCGCAAGAAACGAGTACTTTTCAAAAGAGCACTATTTCGTCATCCAAAGTTTTCAAGAAGATTCTTAGAAACGAGATTCACTCATCAAGGAACAGTGCAGAACTAACACTCCTTGAGAGTTCCTGCTTCGTAGTTGACCAGATTATGAGAAAAATCGAAACACTTGCCCACATATCTGCTGAAGAAGAAAAGATTCTTGTAAGTTTATTGAAGCACCTTCCAAATGGCTATGGTGTTGCAAAAAAAGTTCTTGAGAAAACAATAGATTACAGCGAGGAAAAGGTGAGAAATCTGTTTGACGAGGTTGGGAACATCCCAGCAACATGCGAAGAGATAAAGGCATTGGCAACGAGTTTGAATATCCCATTAGATCTGAGCAAATGTGTTTGCCGATTTAAACAGGTTTTTAATACACCTCTTAATTACGTGTTTAGCGAATCTCAGTACTTAGAAAGGTTGGAACCTGAAGAAATTGCGGAAAGGCTCATTGTCAAAGCCCACGAAAAGGTACACATTGAAGTCGAGATGAGAAAGCTAAAAGAGTTGCTGAAACAAAAGCTAAGTGATTCCAAAGTTATTGAATTTGAAGACGGAAGGATTGTTGTAGATGATAGAGGAGAAATAAGAATAGAGTTTATTTGAAACGCGTAAAGTACAGAAAGAATTTAAGCGAGGTGATGTGAATGTTCTATGTCGTGAGCTATGACATAGTCGATGATAAGAGGCGAAGGCATGTGGCAAAGTACCTTGAGAGTTATGGCGTCAGAGTGCAGTATTCCGTTTTCGAAACGGAGCTAAATGAACAGCAGTTGTCGAGCATGATAAAGGGTTTGAAAAAGAAGATAAAGAAATCTGAAGACACAATACGAATATATGCAATTCCAAAGGAATTCAGAGAGAAGATCTTAACTATCGGAACGGATAAAGGTAGTTTCTACGACAAGGACATATATATTGTGTGAGGAGGTGACGAAATGGGATATGAATCATACGGAATTCCGTTAAATATTTTCAAAATAAAACTTCCACCAGTAGTTAAAAGAACGTATTACTTCAATCAAACAACTCAACCAGAAATCTTTGCATCGAACCTTTCAAGGGTAAACAACATCCATTTCAGTTATTCGAATGACCTTGTTTGGGTTGATACACCATTAGTCCAGGTGCAGATTCTTCCGTTAGAAGCCTCAAAATATGAGATTGATAAGAAGGAAATAATCGAGAATGATGATAGGTTGTTTACAAAAGTCTTTGATGCGTATATAGGGAAACTATTCCAGGATAACGGATATCTAAAAGTTTATTCGAAGAATATATTTGTCAACCCACGCCCAGTAGGCAGTATTGCAAACGGTGAGGTAAGCTATTATCTAATGTACCTAATCCGAACGCTGAAACTGGATGAAAAATGGTACTTGCTTGTTGCTCCAAAACTCAAATTCCTCTCGGCAAAACCGACAGTTGAGTCAAATCTTCAATCTGTCTTGGCTTTCAATTTCAAAACAGGGAAATCATTTAGAGTCATCGAAGCAGACAAGAACCAATTGAAGATATTTGTGAATGAGAATATAGTTTCGGTGAAAGACTTACCCGCGTACTATTATTCGTACACGTCTACAGATGCTGAAAAATACGGTTTTTTGCAAGAGATTATAAAGATTCAAAAAGAAGTACTTCCCGAGCAGTTGAAGAAGCTTTCTACTTTGCAATTCTTGAAAGACGCCATTGAGATATCTTCCCAAACACAAATGGCAAATGAAAACATTATACAGAATTTTTATGAGATACAACTTAAAGATGGTACTTCTGACAGACTAAACGATATTTTCAAGCTCCACCCGATAAAGACAGAGGGGAGTATAAAAATTGCATTTTTCTTTAAGTCGAAAGAACAATATATGAAACTCAAGCAAACCCTAACAACACTATTCCATCCCAACGGAATATTTACAAAAGCATTCAAGAATCTTGGAATAAAGAAACTGTCATTTCTCAAGAATCCGGCAAATGGGAGCTATTTTTTCACGTACGACGAAAGCACGTTCACTCCAAGCATGCCATTCAAAACAAACGAGAAAGTCGTTGCTATTATATTCCTCGAAAAGTTCTACGGAAACATAGTCCCAATCATACGTAACTTTCCAAGAAACTTTATACTAATGCCTGTGCTTGAGAAGACGATTCTCGAATCAAAAGCCTACACAATCAACAGCTTTGCCTACAAGATTGTGAATTTCACAAACGAAAGGAATATCATGTACTACCTAAAAATTGAACCTGGAACCGTATTTGTTGGTATAGATATTGCACACAGTGCAATGCAAGACTCATCGGATATAATATTCTCATCTGTTGACTTTCTTGGCAAAGTCTTGAGAGTAGCGGTTAGGAAAAACGCGAAGCTCACAGAGAAGGCAGATGAAAGGTTCATAGAGTCAGAGATAATCAAGACAATAGAGACATACAAAATCAAGTACAACAGAGAACCAAAAAGGATAATAATCTTCAGAGATGGTATGTTCCTTGAAGAGATATCAGAGATAGAAGAGACACTTAAAGCAAGGATAGAAGAATATGCACTTGTCGAAATCAAGAAAAACTCAATGTACAACAGCCACTACAACCTACAAGATAAAATAATCAAACTCAACGAGACGAACTACATCTACTTTCCGAAAACGTACCAATCGCAAAAAAGTGTGGAAATTAAAATTGTTAAAAACGCAACAAAGCTGAAGAACAACGATATAGCAAAACAAACGTACCTATCAACGCTCCTGCACCATCCTTCACCATACATGACTTTGAAACTACCGTATCCGCTGTACATAAACGACAAGATATCGAAAGTTGGGGGAGAATGGAGATTCTACGTACCTTATTTTATATAAGCCAATAATAAGAGGTGGTATAAATGACTCTTTATTTGACAGAACAAGGTGCAGTCTTGCATAAGAAAGAAGGAAGACTTGTAATTCAAAAAGGGCAAAGGGAAATAGAAGAATTTCCACTAAAGAAAATTGAAAGGATAATGATATTGGGTAACATAACCTTGACTACTGCGATGACAAACTACTGCCTTGACAACAAAATAGAAGTTATCTTCATGACAAAACACGGAAGATACAGAGGGAAACTCTACACTGATGAATACAGAAACGTGTTGTTGAGACTTGCTCAATATGCACGTGCACAAGATGAGAAATTCAAAACAGACATTGCAAAGGCTATAGTATTGGGAAAATTGAAAAACAGTTACAATCTCCTCAACCAAAAAGCTAAAAAACTTCCAAAAGGATTACTCGGCGAAGAAAAAGCGGCAATACAGGCGATAATGAACAAAGTGAAAAGTGCAAAAAATGTTGATCAGGTGAGGGGCTACGAGGGAATAGCGGCGAAATACTACTTTTTAGGAGTGAAGAAATGTATAAAGAATGACGAATTACAATTCAACGGAAGAACAGCGCATCCACCAAAAGATGAAATCAACGCCATGCTTTCGATGGGCTACCACTTTCTATATGTTGAGATGCTCTTAGCAATGAACGCAGTAGGGCTGGATCCATACTTTGGCAATCTCCATACGTTGGACGTCTCAAAACATGCCCTGCTCTTTGACTTAATCGAAGAATACAGGGCAATTATCGTCGACAACTTTGTAATAAACGCATCAAACCTTAGAATATTCACGAAATCTGACTTCGAGTACAAAGAAAATGATATATGTTACTTTAGCAAAGAGGGAATGAAAAAATTCATTGCACTATTTGAAGAACACATACGTCAAAAGCTGCCATACCATCTTGATGATGAGACAAATTATATAAGAACGATATTTGAAAAACAAGCAAGACACTACTCACGTGTAGTCCTCGGCGAAGAGAAACACTACATACCATACTACCTCAAAAATCTCGACCCGCTATCTTAGACCGCTTTTCATCCTGACGCGCCGGTCACAAGACTGGCGCATTCTCCCTTGATACTTCATACACTACCCAACAGGATAAAATTTGACATGAAAAAAATATCAACAAAAACTCTTTTACAAACGCCCGACACGTGGAGACTTTATCAAAAATGCACCACCTTCAATAATACATAAATTCTCATAAATACTATATTTTCGGTCATTGACATCTTAATACTTGCTTGAATTAAAATCTTCAAAACCCCTTCTATTCATGCGCTTCTCCGTTGAATTTTAGGTATTTCATTTCACAAAGTGATTTTATTTTCTTCTTTCTCATACGTATTCTTCTTGCTTCTCCGCTTGTGATTAGACATAATATAAAAAATTCTCTACCTATTGTTACGAACATATTTCAAAGTGAAAAGCTAACTCAAATCATTTATTCATCAGCACGTATTAAGGAACAAGTGCAAAAACAGGTAGGGAATCGGCATGGATTCAAGAAAATTTGCAACTGTTAGCCATACTAAAACAAAATTTAGACAGTCTAACTTTGGAGGTAGAGAAAATCGCATTCCAAACTACATCTATTTATGCCTATTCTGGAAGGCAAGAGTAGGAAAGGCACTCCTCTCTGAAAGAGATGGAAATCTCTGAGTAGTGTGTCCATCGTCATTCCTCCCTTTCTACTGTAGGAAAGGCACTCCTCTCTGAAAGAGATGGAAATTCATTTCCTGAATTTCAATCGTTATTAGTTCATTCTCAGGGTAGGAAAGGCACTCCTCTCTGAAAGAGATGGAAATTTTCGGACAATTGTTTGAACTTGCTTTCATCAACAAGAGCAGTAGGAAAGGCACTCCTCTCTGAAAGAGATGGAAATCTTCCTCACGTTAGTCGAACCTTGATAGAACCCTCCATCGTAGGAAAGGCACTCCTCTCTGAAAGAGATGGAAATATGAGCAGGTCTTGGCACAAAAAGGAATGTGTATATATATATTTCCAGCTTTTTTTGGTTTATTTGTATATTTTTCAAGATATTCCTCTAACGTGAATTGTCCCTTTATCAGAAAACCCAAGTCCCCCATAGCACCGTGATGTGTCTTTATTCTACTTTGCTGTTCCATAGTTCCTCAACTCCTTGTAAAAACACAAGCTGTGCCTTTGCTATGTCTTCTGCGTTAGGATGTTCTTCCAGTTCTTTGTACCAATTTAGTTTTTGCTCGGTTAGTGCGTGCGGATGGTCTTTCGGAAGGGTTTTAAAGTATTCGATTAGTTTGGGATTTAATCTTCCGAGGCACATGTACCTTGCGAAAACTTTATTACCATTTGCTTGCAACAATTCCTCGGTTTTTTCAAGAGCATCCTTTGCATGTTGGGATTCTAATCTTGCACTGAGTGTTATGAAAAATCCAACGTTTTTATTCCGCATGGTTTCTATGAATCTTTTCGATTCCGCATTAGGTAAGCCGCGGTCAATCCAGCAGCCAAGTATAATAATATCGTATTCATCAATGTTGTCGACTTCATTGACTCTTTTTAATTCCACATCAGTAAATTTCTCCGAGAGTGAGCTAAAGACTCCCTCAGCAACTTTTTTCGTATTCCCAGTCGAGCTCGAATACGTTATTAGAATTTTCATCGTTTTCCCCCCTCTCTAAGTATCTTGTAACTATATATTTACTCCCGTCTATCGTCAGTATTTCAGCATTTACGTTGTAAACTTCCTTTATTATTCTTTTGAAATTGAGTTCCTCAGCAATTCCGTGGGCGATGAGTTTTCCGTCTTTCAAGAATATTAAGTAGTCGCTAAAATGGATTGCGTGATTAATATCATGGAGCACCATTATCACTGTTGTTTGTGTTTTTCTATTGAGCTCTCGCACAATATTCAATATTTCCAGCTGGTGTCTAATGTCCAAGTATGTTGTTGGTTCGTCAAGCAGGAGAACCTTCGGTTGTCTTACTAGCACAAATGCCAGCCATACGCGTTGTTGTTCGCCTCCTGATAATTTCGTAATACTCTTGTCCTTTAAATGATGCACTCTGCACAGCTTCATATATTTCTCAGTTAGTTTTCGGTCTTCTTCGGTGAACGTTTCAAAGTAATTCTTATGTGGATGTCTTCCTTGGAGTATCAATTCTTCAACAGTGATGTCAGAAAATACGTGATTTTTTTGAAAAAGAATAGATAAAATTTTTGATAATTCTTTGTTATGAAAAGACCTTAGTTCTTTTCCGTTTAAGTAGACTGTGCCATCCTTTGGTGATAAATACTTTCCCAAGATGTGAAGAAGGGTTGATTTTCCCGAACCGTTTGGACCGAGTATAGAAGTTATTTTACCTTCATGAAAAAGAACAGAGAGATCCTTTAGTAATGGTTTTTCTGAGTAGGAGAAGCTTAAGCTTTCCACAACGAAAGCACTTTTATTCATGACTTACCCCCTTTTCTTAGCTCCTTTTCCTCAAAAGAAACAGGAAAAATGGAGCGCCGATGAGTGACATTATGATTCCAACAGGAAGCTCTGTTGGAGCAAAAAGAGTTCTTGCAAGTGTGTCTGCTACAAGCAACAAAAGAGCCCCGGAAATCGCCGAATAAGGAACGAGAACGTAATAATTGCTGCCAACAATGAACCTAGAAATGTGTGGCACGACAAGACCAAGAAAACCAACTATGCCTATTATGCTGGTGCTGACTGCAGCCAAGTAGATACCAACTGCAGAAATTACTACTCGAAGAAGATTGACATTGTAGCCAACATTTTGAACATTTTTGTCACCAAGAAGGATTACATTGCAAGCTTTTAGCACCAAAACGGACATCACATATCCAAACAGTGAGTAGATAGCTAAGGACTTAGCTTGCGACCACCCACGTCCAGCGAGTGAACCGTTTAGCCATGACAAAATACTCCCAACTTTTTCACTGTTTAAAATAGATATGAGCGAGATCATGCTGCCGAGTAGTGAATTGACAATAACACCAGACAAAACAATCCGTACGGGAGTTAATCCTTTCTTCCAAGCCATGAAGTAAACCACCACAGCTGCGAGTATCCCACCAAAAAAACTTAATATTGGAGAATAGTAATAGTTTTGTGGAAAGTATAGGAAAAAGATAATGGTCACAAGTGCTGCGCCTGCTGATATTCCGGTTATTCCCGGTTCAACCAACGGGTTTTGCATAACTGCTTGTAACATAACCCCTGAAATAGACAAGTTCATTCCTGCGATTATTGCTATGAGCAAGCGTGGTAGACGAATGTCTCTTACAATACCCGAAGTCCCAGTAGATTCAGAAAAGAGAGACTTCAGAATCTCAGCCGGAGCGACTTTAACAGCTCCGGTGTTTAAAGATACGAAAAATGTTAACAGTAGTAAGGTAATGTTTATCGAAAACAATAAAGTTCTTCTTCTAAGATAGCTCAAATTATCGCCTCCGAGTACTTTCGTTCATCTTATCTTTATGTTATATAACAACTCGGCTAGTTTTTCCAAAGCGTCTATTGCATATAAATTAGCACTTACTCCAAAATAAGTATTCGGTAAATCGTATACCTTACCTTCGGATACCGCCTTAAAGTGTTTCCATACACTGTTTTCCTTAAACTCTTTATCAAACAACTTTTTGCTGGTTTCAGGGTCAGCGTGCGTGAGTCTAAGTATTACATCAGGCTGCTGAGCGAGGAGATATTCAACGTTTACTGGAATATATGCTTCCTTACTGCTTTCAACAACATTTATCGCACCGAGTTTTTTGGCTAATGAACCAACATAAGAGTTCTCTGTTGCTACCATTATTGAACCTGGTGCTCCGAATAGTATCAAAATCTTAGGTTTGCTTTTCTTAGATATCAAATTAAGAACGTTCTTTTCTCTACTCTTCCACAAATTCAGTAGAACTTTTCCACCACCTGGTCGCCCCACGGCTTTTGCTATTTCTTCTACCGCTGAATAGAAATCGTCATACGTGGAAAAGCTGACAAACAGGTAAGGAATTTTTGCTTCGCGGAGCTTTGGCTCTAAGGAAGGTTTTAATGAGTCCACAGAGACGAATAGATCCGGTTGCAAACTCTTGACTACTTCAATGCTTGGATTCATGGGTTGACCTATTTTGGTTGCATTCTTAACTTCCTTGGGAAGCTCGTAACTTGTAGTTGGAACACCGATAGGACTTATACCAAGTTTGACAAGGACCTCAGTAACTGCAACTGTACCTGCAACTATCCTTTTTGGATTTGACGAAGAGCCGAAAAGCGAGATACCTAAGACAAGAATCGCAATAACTAAGAACTTTCCAAATACTTCCCATCTTGCTTTCATTAGTACACACCTCCCACTGTGTTGAGCATGATTAAAGAATTAGTTCTTAAAAATTTTCCTTAGCTCACAATGTAAACAGCTCCAACATCTTTTAGAAAAGACGACTTTTACATTAGCTGCCTTAGCTTTTCTTTTGACAATCTCAACAGTATTGTGGTCGATGAAATCAACAAGAACGATTACTATGTCGAAATTACTTAGATGAATTTTTCCGCTTCGGGAACACCACCTTCCAGGACAGTGTTTTATCCTTTCAAATCCAAAACTTTTCAACTTTTCTTCTATTTTTCCAAGATAGTCACCGCCAATAATTAAAGCACTCATCTTTCACACCCCCACAGGGAATTTCGGAAGGATAACCTGCAAATTACATTTATTAAAGTTACATTTTTCACTAATAGGCAAATAAAAAAAGTCTTAATGTGACTTAATAGAATTTTTGAAAACCTTGTAGATAAAAAATTTTACTATTGACTCTTATTGCAACTGAGTCTCAATTGCATAAGTATTATAAGACGCTCCTTGAAAAGTGTCAAGAGATTAAATTATATTTTTCACAATAAAATGATTGTTCTAAATACAAAAAATCTATTTTCTTATTAAGTAGTCAACTATGCAAAATTAAATTTTTGTTTTGAGTGTGAGATAGCATAATCAATATTGAACTTCTCTTTCTTTCTCAACATTGCGTACAACGTTCGCAATAACTTGTGTACTACTGACATTATCGCTTTTTTGTACGGTATACCTTGCTGCCTTTTTCGTTCATAGTATGTTCGGAAATATTCGTTGTGAATCACTACACTCACTGCCATTAGCCATAGTATTCGTCTTAGGTGGGCATTGCCCCTTTTCGATATGTGTCCTTCTACTTTGCTTTTGCCTGATTGGGCAATGCTTGGATCGAGTCCACAATACGCAATGAGTTTTTTGTATGTACTAAATCTTGAGATATCTCCAACTTCTGCCAAGAAATGCATCGCGCTGTTTTCACCAATACCTGGTATTGACGTGAGTATCTCGATATCAAGGTTTATCGCACTACATTCGCAATATTCTTTCATCATCTTGTCGTGTTCTTCAAGCTGTTGCTGTAAAAATTGTAGTTCTTTGATATTTTGCACAAGAATCTTTTCTTTCATCGGCCAATATTGAGCAATCGAGTTATTAGCGAGTTCTTTAAGTTTTTGAGCATTAAGTTTTGTACTTCTGCCACGGTCTTTGGAAAAGAACACATCCAGATTACGAGCCTTTTGAATAGCCTTGGCAGAAGGGAAATGAGAAAGAAGATTGAGGATAGTGTCACTGTAGATATTGGTAACTCTTTCGAGTTCAGGGAAAAGAACGTTGAGCAGTTTTTCGATATTGCCTTTAACTTTTGCGATGCGGTGGATAATGTTTTCGCGTGCTCTGACAATATCACGAAGCTCAGAGTTGACAAAAGCAGAAGAAGGAATTTGATGTTGTAGGTAAAACAAAGCAGTAGCGATAATGCGAGCATCGATTTTGTCGGTTTTGGTCTTTCGAAGAGAAGCAAAGTTTTTAACAGTTAGAGGATTAAAAACAGCGCAAGCAAAGTCGTTGGAAGAAAGGAAAGCCAGAAGGTTGAGATGATAACAGCCAGTAGATTCCATAGCGATGATGATGGATTGTTTTGGGAAGGCAGAGAGTTTGTTTGCGAAGGAGGAAAAGCCTTGCTGGGACATATCGAAAGAAGATTCGAAGATGATGGAACTGGGATTAGAGATAGCGCAGACGTTGAACTTATCCTTGGAAACATCGATGCCGACGAAAACAGGGAAGTTATCCATGAAAAATCCTCCTTTCGAATGATGAGGGCAGGGAGCCTGCTGAACCAATCCTCCATGCTGACGAGGGCTGAAAGCCCAACCAACTAATCATGGTTAAAGGCAGGCAACAGACTCCTTAAATGGCTTAAAAGCCAAGGTGACATAAGTTGTCCTGCCCTCAATTTTTTTAAGCTAAATTATTTATACCATATTTTTATGTAGGAGGGCATATATTTTCTTGCTTAATCTTTGGACTTGAATGCTTTGTTTTTCTTGCGGGTTATATCTGTTCGTGAGGGAATAGTTAATTAACTGTGCTGAAAATTCAACGTGGTTAATTTTAAGAATATCCTGAGTAGGTAGTTTAGCAAGATGGTTTCAAGAATTTTTTAAGGTCTCTCAAAGATTCGCGCTTCAGTTAATAGTTCATACTTCGTGCAGAATTTTTCACACACTGTAATGTTGTAATTTTTACATGCGTTGGTCTTTCAGCTTTTCTAAAGTAGAACAAATGTTTACATTGTTAGTCTTGGCTGACTTGACAAATATTTGTAATACCGTGTAAAATTGTGATAAAATTAGAAAGAATGAAAAAACAAAAGATACGAGCTTATACATTAGCCTAAACATTGAAAAAATGATTAATTAGCGATTAATAATACAAGATGTTTTTAAGTTCTATGAAAGAGGTATCAACGTTCGTAAGAGATTAGGCCAACAGCACGATTTATCGATTTAGGGGGGATTTTATGAGGATACCAATTACTATGATGACGCAACATCCAGATAATGCAATAGAGTACATATCCGTCCAACAAGAACCTAATGAAGCGGTTTTTTCACTTTTGCCTCAAGAGTCCGGTGGACTCGGTATAGACGAGGTTATGATCGATTTTGAAGGGAAGTTGACTCCGTACCACCAGCCGCTCCAGGTGGCAGCTGAGTTGTTTCACAATGGTCTAATACCGGGAAGGGATGTGTTTATAACCCCGAGGCTGTCAAGTGCTGATAAAGAAACTGTGTTTAGGCAAATAATGTGCATTATGGCAGCGGTCGAAACGAATTTTTCTATGTTTGAAAAAACGCAATGCCAAGCTATCAAAGAAGTAATAGTGCCTATGGTCGAGAGTTCAAACGACCTGTTCGATACGGTCGGTCGGATTCAACTTGTAACAGAACTTGGGAATAGGAATTTCAACATAAAGTTTGACAGGAATTCAATAAGTGTGATTCCACTGTACGAGGATGTAGTGTCCCTTGTGAATGTGGATAAATTGTTGGGCGAGTTCATAGACGGTTTGGAAAAGAAACCTGAGTATGTAAGGTTTATGATAGGAAGGTCCGATTCGGCTTTGTTATATGGAATGGTCTCAAGTGTGTTGGCTGTCATTTTATCTATTTCTAAAGCGAAGGAATTGGAAAAAAATTATCAGGTAAAGATTTACACAATAATGGGTTGTGGTAGCTTGCCGTTTAGGGGACAGCTTACTCTCGAAAATGTGGAGAATTTTCTTAAGACCTACTCGGGCGTAAGTACACTAACTATCCAGTCAGCTTTAAGGTATGACCACGGTGCTGAAAAGACGAAAAAGCTTGTGAATTATTTGAAAGAAAATATAGACAAGCATGAGGCAAAGAAGTTTTCCGAGAAAGAAGTTTCTATTATTAAGGATTTCATTTCTATATTCACTAAATACTATCTCAGGTCATTCCTAAAAATCGCAGACGTGGTTGCAAATGTTTCTGTGTTTATTCCCAAGAATCGTGATAGGTTAGCAGCTTCAAGAAAGGGATTATCGTATCACAGGGAGCTTGTTGATGTTCATAAGTTAGGGACGATAATTGAAGATGAAAAGATAAAGGAAGAGATTTTAGGAATCGATACTTCGTTGAACGTTAACATCCCAAGAGCTATTTCGTTTAATGCTTCGATGTACACGATTGGCATGCCCCCAGAATTTCTGGGAACTGGTCGAGCTCTCAAGGAAATCAGAGATAAGTACGGCGATTTCGGAATAGAAATGCTTAAAGAAATTTATCCGCAAATCAACGTTGATATGGAATTTGCTTTGAGGTATGCTAATCCAAATATTTCGAAGCGATTTATCGATGAAGAAACAAGAAGAGAGTATGAACTAGATATTTCGCTCACAAGAGAGATTTTAGGAATTGATTTTGATATGGAGGCGAACATAGAAAACAGCTTCTATCATACCCTTTTGAAGACAGCAAGGCCAATACTTCTACATCTTCTCGGGAAAGAGTCTCAGATACTTAATAGTGATTCTCAAGAGTACAATATTCTGAAAGAGTTGCTTTCCAAGTTGGGAAGTCTCAGAGGTGGATTGGGTTAAATTGCGCTAACACATGAAGGAAGGATATTAATTAACTTACCACTGAAAATGTAAAATACAAAAATTATTCTATTAACTTCTCAAATAACATGGCTTCGTTACTTCACCAAAGCCATGTTTTATAACCCAATCTGTTGCCACTTTTGCAAAAGAAAAACACCCCCGTTGGTTTTAATTCACAAGGGGGTGTTTGTGTTTCATCATTCAAATTCCGTAAATTCTTTCATCCGATTATTCGCATGTAAAACTCAACAGTCTTTCTAAGGATTTCATCCGATATTTGTCCTATCTCTTCTTTCGTAGGCTGATATCCGATTGCCTTTATGAGATTCACCGTGAATTTTTCGTAGTCTTTACAGTCTTTGTCAAAAAAGTCGTCGAGTGGTTGTTCGAGTAGCGACGTCAGTTCGTTGGCAAATTCGAAATGTAGTTCTTCAATCTCTGCTCTTATGTCTTCTATGAAGTGGTCAATGTTTGTTTCGCCTGACAGTATGTTTTGGTGCAATCTTAATATCGTTGTTGAACATGCGAGCGGCAGTCCTGCACCCATGGTTGTGAGTGTTATGTGCGTTGCGTTTTTTTCCATTATTATTGGTTCAGTTCCTGCAATGTAGATTCCTGCAAGTATGTATGAAAAGTGTTCAGTACTTGCGCTTTGTGTGTCTTGGAGTTTTGGGGTGATTTTTGTTAGTTCGATGAATTTTTCTGTTATTATCTGTCCTTCATCGTCTGTCGATTCTATTATTATTTCAAGTTCTTTTTGGAATGGAAATTCTATCTGCTCGAGTTTGTCTTCTGATTTTTTCATTTCGTTTTCGTATTCGTCGTCGAAGTGCTTTTTGCCCACATAAAATTGTATTCTTTCAAAATTTTCCGGAAAATCTTCCTGGATTTTTTCAAACGTTGCATAGGCTTCTTCATACAATCCGAGCCTTCTTTGCAAGATGCCGAGCTCGTTGAGCACTTCTGGGGTTTCGTATTCTTTTGAGAGTTCGTAGAGCATTTTGTACGCTTCAAAGTGTTTTCCGAGTTTTGTGAGCGTGTAGGCTAAGTTGTATATTATTTCAGGCATTTTTGCGCTCTGCAATCCCTTTCTGAATGTCTTTTCTGCTTTTTCATATTGGTTGCGAATGTTGTAGAGTACACCAAGTCGTAAGTATGCCTCTGGCATGGGCTGGAATTCGAGCCCTTCGCTTGCAAGCGGCTGGGATTCGAGTTTTTGGATTATTGAGTTGTAGACTACTTCTGCATCATCGAGTTGTCCGAGTTCCATGTATGTGTCCCCGATTTTCAACAATGGGAGCAGGAAGTTCGGGTCAATCTGGTAAGCTTTTGTGTACGCTTCAACAGCTTCGTCGTAGTCTTTTTTGGCAAAGAGCAAGTTTCCAAGTTCGTAGTATGCCAATGAGAAATTTGGATTAAGGGCAAGAGCCTGTTTGAATTCTATCTCCGCAAGGTCGTAGTTTCCAACTTTTGCTTGGAGCAATGCGGTGTAGAAGTGGTATCTGTAGTCGGTTGCTATGTTTTTGACTTTGTTGAGAAGTTCCTGTGCGTCGTTGTATTGTTTTGCATTGAGCAGGATTTTGAATTTTTCGTAATAAAAGTACACAAGGTAAGATTTCCAGTATTCGTCTTTTTCGATTTTAAATTGTTCTTCAAGCCCTCTTACGAGAACGTCTATAGGTATATTGTTCTGGTCGGTAATGAGTAATAGGTCTTCGGCAAGTACTGGAAGTTTAACCGGAAGGTTGAGCTTTTTCGCAATTTCCGGCTTTATCGGTAAGTATACTATCGCTTTTATTTCGTCCACCTCGCTTTTGGTTTGTGTTGTTGATCATCCAAGCGCTCCGAGTCTTCTGCCGGCTATGATGTGGAAGTGTATGTGCGGGACTTCTTGGCCTGAGTCTTTTCCATTGTTCTGGACTATTCTGTAGCTTTCTATGTTTCGCTGCTTTGTTACGGTCTTTATTACTTCGAACAATCTCCACATCTTTTTGCTGTCTTCGAGTTCCAAGTCGTTGATTGTCGGAACGTGTTTTTTGTATATCGCAAGTAAATGCGTTGGTGCGACAGGTCTGATGTCTTTGATGACGATGAATTCTTCATCTTCATATACCTTTTCCGATGGTATTTGCCCGGCTATTATTTTGCAGAATACGCAGTCGCTCATTTCTTACACCCCCTGATAAGTTGTGTTTGCTGGGTTTACTTTATTATATTGCCAATTTTGCTTTCAAGGATGTAGTATTTAGAGTTCTCTGTTTTTAGCATCTGTAATGTGGTTTTGTAAAGGTACGCAACTGAGTAATTTTGAAGAATTATGCTTGTTATTTCTGAGTTTTTTGTTTTTACAACCCCACCTCTGTCTGCACTTATTGTATTTGTGTCAGAAGACACGAGCGAAACTACGGATAGGTCAGAAACGTTGATTGTTGAGAAGTTAGAATTGTACGTGATGGCTTTTGTAACAATGCCCATGTTTGCGTTGTTTACCGTTGAGTTGTTGATAATTACGTTTCCGCAGTTTTTGAGCTCTAAATCACCTATGTTCGAATCGATTATGTAAACTGCGTATGCCCCGTTTATTTTGACGCTTCGAAGTGATGAGTTGCGTATGACCACAAAATTGGGCATCGTGAGGTTCATTTCGAGGATGTCAGAACCATCTAAGAACACCAATGCGCCGCGGTCTGACGTGACTTTCAATTCAGTCCCCAGGACGTTTGCATAGAGTATTCCGCTTCCAGAAACACTCAACGTTCCACTACCAAGAATTGTTGCTGGTCCGGTTGTTACGAGCGAGCCTTTGATGTTAAGTTCAGCGTTTAGCGAGTTTATGAGCGTGACGCCATTTTCGAGTATTAGTGCGCTGTTTTCCGGGATTATCGTCCTGCTTATTATCCTGTATGGCGATTTGGACGACAGAAGGAATTTCCTGCCTGAGATGTTTGATATCGGGTTTTGTGAATCTAGTATGTCGAGTTTTTCAAGTGTGGGCGGTACGAACGCAATGTCCGATATGTTACCAAAATCATCTTTTATTACACCGATGTACATTTTTTCTGATATCGACATTTCTTTGCTTGTTGCAACAGTTTTTAATTCTCGGACAGTAGGATCGTAAAATGTTGCGGTGCTTTCGAGGACGAATGTGTAGTATTCAACTGAACCATCGGCTTTCACTGGATCTGGCATTGTTTTTACTTGTATCGTATAGGTGCGGTTGTTGATTGTAATTTTTCTCGTCCCGTCGGTAAGGAGCATTCCGTCTAAGAATGTGAACGGGTAGTTTTTGCCATCAACTTTGATGTTCTTATCGATGTCTATCTTTTGGATTCCGAGTTTTGCTGGGATTTTTAGCGTTGTTTGTGAAGTAGAATCGGTGGCGGGAAGCCCAACCACCGAGATGAAAAGCATTAGTAGTGTTGTTAGTAACAAAATCTTTTTTTTAAGTGCTTTTTCGCTCATCAGCCTTATTTCCTCTCACCTCTTAGTACTGCTGCACATCTTGGGCATGTCTCCGGATGTTGCTTGTCTTTTCCTGTCTCTGGATGGTATTTCCAGCATCTCTGACATTTTTCTCCTTCTGCGCGTTTGACTTCGACGTTTGCAACCAAGCCGTTGTAGCCAGATACGTTTTCGCTGAGCGTGGCTTTTGAGACGATGAAGAATTCTTCGAGGAGCGATTCGTATTTCTTTGCAAGTGCTTTAAGGTCATTGTTCTTCAGTTCCAATACCACGTGTGCGTCTAAGGAGTGGCCTATGACATCCGAAGCACGAGCGTTTTCAAGAGCCTTGAGCACGTCGTCGCGTATGAGCATCAATTGCTGGAATTCTTCAAGCAGTTGCTCGTCAATGAATGCTTTCTTAACTTCTGGCCAGTATTCAAGGTGTACGCTTTCGAATCTCTTCAAGTGACTCTCTTGATACGCTTCTTCGGCTGTGAATGGAATTATCGGCGCAAGTATTTTTACAAGTGCTTCGAGTATGTAGTGGAGCACGGTTTGTGCTGACCTTCTGTAGATTGAGTCCTTGGCTTCGACATACAATCTGTCTTTGAGTATGTCGAGGTAGACAGAGCTGAGCTCCGTTGTGCAGTACTTGATCGTTGCGTTGTATACTTTCGAGTATTCGAATTCTTCGTAGTACAGAGTAACTTGCTCGACGAATTTCTGGAGCCTTGCGAGTGCCCACTTGTCAAGTGGTAGTAGTTTTTCGTATGGCAATATATCTTTTTCTGTGAAGTCGTTCAGATTGCTGAGTAGATATCTGATGGTGTTTCTAAGTTTTCTGTATACTTCAACTTGCTGTTCGATTATGTTCTTTCCAACCCTTATGTTGTCAAAGAAATCGGTGCTTGCAACCCAAAGTCTTAGTATATCTGCGCCGTATTTGTTGACTATTTCCAGTGGATCTATTACGTTTCCGAGCGATTTGCTCATCTTTCTTCCTTGTTCGTCTTTTATGAATCCGTGCGTTACGACGCTCTTGAATGGTGCTGTCCCGGCTTTTGCTGTTGCTAAGAATATTGAGCTCTGGAACCAGCCTCTGTGCTGATCGTCACCTTCAAGATACAAATCAACCGGAAATTTCTCGCCTTTTGACCTTATTACCGCTTCCCACGAACAACCGGAGTCGATCCAGACATCGAGCGTGTCGTATGTTTTTTCAAACTCCGTGCTTCCACACTTTTCACACTTGAATCCTTCCGGAAGCAGGTCTATTACGTCCATTTCAAACCAAGCGTCTGTGCCTTTTTCTTTGACTATGTTTGCAAAGCGTTCGACTACTTTTGGATCGAGTATGACTTCTCCGCAGTGTTTACACTGTACTGCTGGGATTGGTACGCCCCAGACTCTCTGTCTTGATATTGTCCAGTCCGGTCTTTCCTGGACCATTGCAGTGATTCTGTTTTCTCCCCATGCCGGGTACCATTTGACTTTCTTTATTTCTTCAAGGACTTTGCCTCTGAGGTTATTTTTGTTGACTGATATGAACCACTGCGGTGTTGCACGGAACATGACCGGTCCTTTACAGCGCCAGCAGTGTGGGTAGCTGTGGCTTATCTTTCCAACTTTGATGAGGCTTCCGTTTGCCTTCATGTCTTCTACGATTATTTTGTTCGCATCCCAAATCTTTAATCCTTCGTATTTTCCCGCCTCTTTTGTGAATTTTCCCTCGTTGTCAACAGGCGAGAGTACTGGGAGGTTGTATTTCAAGCCAGTCTGGTAGTCTTCTTCACCGTGCCCTGGTGCTGTATGGACACAGCCGGTACCATCTTCGAGCGTGACGTAATCTGCGAGGACTATGACTGATGTTCTTTCATACAATGGGTGTTTTGTGAGTTTTCCTTCGAGTTCCTTTCCGAGGAATTTTTCAACAACTTCAAAGTTTATATCGACATCCGCTGCGAATTTTTGGAGCAGTCCTTCGGCAACTATCCAATGTTCTTCACCAACTCTGATTTTTACATATGTGTATTCTGGATGGAGTGCTATAGCTACGTTTGCCGGGATTGTCCACGGTGTTGTTGTCCATATGACTACGTACGTTTTTGGGTCATCAACCATCTGGAATTTTACATATATCGACGGCGAATCGTGGTCGTGGTATTCGATTTCCGCTTCAGCAAGGGCGGTCTTACACGTTGGACACCAGTAGACTGGTTTGTTCCCCCTGTAGACGTTTCCATCTTCAACCAGCGTTTTGAAGACGCCGAGTATATGGTATTCATACTCTGGGTTAAGCGTTATGTACGGGTTCTCCCAATCACCTTTGACGCCGAGCCTTTTGAATTCTTCCCTTTGTATGTCAACGAACTTGAGTGCGAATTCTTTACAGAGTTTTCTGATTTCGACAGGTGTCTTGTTCTTCGCCTCTTCACCGAGAGTGGTCGTTACTCTGTGTTCTATTGGAAGTCCATGCGTGTCCCATCCCGGTACGTACGGTACTCTGTATCCACGCATCGTTTTGTAGCGCGTGACGAAGTCTTTCAGGATTTTGTTCATCGCTGTGCCGAGGTGTATGTCACCATTTGCGTATGGTGGTCCATCGTGAAGCAGGTATGTTGGTGCACCTTCGCGCGTTTCAAGGGTCTTTTTGTAAATCTCTTTTTCTTCCCAGAATTTGAGCATCTCGGGTTCCTTATTCACAAGATTTGCCTTCATCTGAAAGTTGGTTTGTGGCAGGTTTAAAGTATTTTTGTAATCCAATTCAGACACCTCCTAAAGCATCTCTGATGTATATTATACACTGCCAGATTAAGAATAGAAAAAAAGGGGTGATGCCCACCCCTTTTTTTAGCAGGTGTGGGCATCGATTACATGTTAATTAAACGGCTAATTACTTCTTTTAATTCAGTCAAGTCAGCAGACTTCACGACGTACGCATCTGCTGCCCATGAAGCCATGTCGCTTTTGTAGTGAGAATAAGCTGTTAAGAGTACGAGTTTCGCCTCTTTTCTTATTTCCCTAAGCTTACCGGCGAGTTCTAAACCATTCATACCGGGCATCTCTATATCGATTGTAACTAAATCGTATACTCTTTCTTGGAATTTTCTTAATGCGTCTTCCCCATTTTCAGCTTCATCGACATCGTAACCGGCATCTACTAATTCTTCAGCTACTAAGAGTCTCATGTTTGGCTCGTCTTCAACAACAAGAATTCTCTTGGGCATATTTTCTACCCCCTTTCTTGGGGATATTATACCATACGAACTTGTTGTTTTTCAACAATTTTTAGATAATTTTTGTTGCTTTTATTTGTACATTACAAGAGCAGATGTTGCTGGTATTTTAATCTGTCCACTGAGCTGATAGAGTACTTTTGTACCTGCTTTTTTGCTGTCAACTACAACGTTCCATGTACCTTCTGGCAGTGTGAATGTCTGTTCTTTTGTGTCTCCGTTATATATTACGAGTATTTCTTTCCATGAATCTTTCGGATCTTTGAGCATGAATGCTACTGCTTTTCTTGGAGACGGCAAGAACGTGAGTACTTTCTTTATGTCTTCTGCTGTTCTCTGTCTGAATGCTGGGTGTGCTTTTCTCAATTCGATGAGCCCTTTGTAGTATTCGAAAACGTCTATGAACTGCGCTTTTCTTTCGTAGTCAAATCCGTTTATTGAGATTGGTGAGTTGTAAGAGTTTTCGTCGAATTTCTTCGTTCTTGCAAAGTCTTGTCCTCCGTGGAGGAATGTTACGCCTTGGGATGTTAGGAGTATCGCACCTGCGAGCTTTTGAGCTTCTTTGAGCATCTCTTCCGTCCATTTGATATTTGTATCAGCTTGCGCTGCAAGGTAGTTTTTGTCCCAAAGTGTGTGGTTGTCGTGTGCTTCGACGTAGTTTATTGTTTCTTGCGGGTTCTTCGCAAAACTCTTTATGATTTCATCATACTCTATGCTTCCTGCAACTCCGCGTCTGATGCCTGTTTCCTTTGCTAGTGCACCCATGAGGAAGCCTTTAACTGTTGCGTTGAAGACTGAACCGCGCATTGCGTCTCTGAATTCGTCGTTGAATCCAGCTATGCCTGTGCCTCCAAGGTTGTGTTTTCCGAATCTCGGAGATACTCCCATACCGCCCCACGGTTCACCGTAGAGGACTATCGCTGGTTCTATTTTCTTTAAAGCGTCTCTTACAGCTATCATAGTATCCTTGTCAATTAACCCCATCTGGTCGAATCTGAATCCGTCAACTTTGTATTCTTCAACCCACCATTTTACTGTGTCTACGATGTACTTTCTCATCATTGGCCTTTCACTTGCGATGACGTTTCCACAACCGCTCTCATTGAGGTATGCGCCGGTCTGGTCTATTCTGTAGAAGTAGTACGGAACAGCTTGGTCGAATGGAGAAAGTACGCCTACACCGTACGTGTGTGGGAAAACCATGTCGAGTATGACTCTTATACCGTTTTCGTGGAGCACCTTAACCATCTGTTTGAATTCGTTGATTCTTGTGTACGGGTTGATTGGGTCTGTTGAGTACCTTCCTTCTGGGACTGTGAAGAGGAATGGGTCGTATCCCCAGTTGTAGTATTTCTCGAAATCTTTGTCAAGCTCGTCGCCTGTCCAGAAGTCGTAGACTGGAAGTATGTGCACGTGCGTCACTCCGAGTTCAACAAGGTGGTCAAGTCCTGTCGTTACGCCGTTCGGACCTCTTGTGCCTTTTTCCGTCAAGCCGATGTACGTTGCTCTGTTCTTTACACCAGAATTTGGAAGCCCTGTTATATCAGCAACATGAATTTCGTAGATTATTGCATCGACCTGGTCTTCAAATGGTGGCTTTTTGTGTTCTAGCCAGCCTTGTGGGTTTGTTTTCTTTAAATCGATGATTGCACTCTTTTTGGAGTTTGCTGTTACTGCTTTTGAGAAGTAGTCGAGTGATTCTCTGTACTCGCCATAGCTGAAGTATCTTATCTTGTAGAACCAGCCTTCCCAGTTGCCGTTCAATACCGCTTCCCATGCACCGTTTCCGATGTATTTCATAGGGACAACTTGAGCTGGTTCTTTATCGTCCCAGTTTTTGTAGAGAAGCACGTCAACTGTCTTGGAGACTGGTGACCAGACTCTGATTGTTGTTTTTTCCGGAGTGTATTCGAATCCGAGAGGTCCATTGTAGTATATCTTGTCGAGTATTTCCATCATCACAACGCGTGCAGGTTTGTAGCCCTCGACTTCAACGTATATGTCTTTGTTTACATCTTCGAGTTTTATTGGCTCTGAAAGAACTACTTTTACGTGGTTTGTTTTGGAAATATCTGTTGGGTTTGCTTTTTCAACTCTGGCTACTTTGAGAGGCTTGCCGTCCACTGTCACTTTTGCGGTTGCTTTTGTTGTTTCAATCTGACCTGTGAGATATGCTTCTACCGTGTACTGGTCGCGTGCTTGTGCAAAGAGAATTCTTGGGCTTGTGTCGGGTTTTGTTGTGTAAATTTGTTCAATACCTTGCAAGAGCCACACCTCCGCCTTTCCATCTTTTATCGTTATGAATCTGTCCATAGCAACGTCTTTCTGCACCCACTCATTGAGTCTAACTATGATGCCGACTTTTGTCAACGTTTCAGGGAATTTAACTCTTGCGACAACGCCGAAGTCGTCTTTTTCAGTGAATTGGTAAGCTGCCCCTTCTTTCGAGATTGGTTCAACCCACCATATCCAGAGGTTCCAACCGTCGTAGTTTCCATCCCATCTGTGGTAGTGGATGATGAGCTCAGTTTCTGCAAAAACGAATGTAAGTACAAATAAAACCAACAATAGCACTGAAATCCTTTTTAGCATACCCTACACCTCCTTAGAAGTCATAGTCTTAAGAAAACTCTCGATATTTTCACAACAAGTTATTATACTACGGAATCGAAAGTTTTTAAAGAAAGAATTGGAAATGATTCCATTTTTTGATTAGAAGAGGTATTTCTGCAAAGAATTGTTCCAATCTCATGGTTGAGTCAAGAGTTAGCATCGAGGATATCGTGACAGGGTTGAAAAAGGATGCGAAAATAACTTTGCGACGCGAGATTTGGATGAGTTCATGTTTTTCAAGAAAGAAGCGTAAGTTGATATTGTTTTGTTTTTATATTGCTGAAAAGTAAATAACATATTCCTCACAAAGATTTTATTTGAAAACAGTATAATTGTATTCAGAGGAGGTGAAAATATGAGTCTCAGGGTATTTACACTTATCATCTTTGTCATCAGTGTAGTTTTGGGGATATTTTTCACCTATCGGTCAAATTTCAGTGCGATGGATGGGCAGATTGGGGAAGATGCACTGGCGACTTTAAGGGCAATATCGGTGAGTATTGATGAGAAAGACATGCAAAAAGTCGTTGCGAGTATGGATGATACGATTCCAGAATATGAGAAGATTAATTTGTATCTTAGCAAGGTAAGAGAGAAGTATGGGTTTAAATATCTGTATACGTTCTATGTGTCTACCGACGGGAAGATTGTCTATTTAGTTGACGGGATGCCAAAAAATTCAGAAGAATTCTCAGCTCTCGGAGATACAGAAGAAGATTCTTTCGTTATTTCTTATATCTCAAAAGCTGATGATTTCTATATTACACCGATATATAGGAGTGAAGAATGGGGAGAGTTAAAGATAGTTGGGGTTAAATTTGGAACCTTCTCGGGCAAGGATGTTTGGCTTTCGTGCGATTTTGATGCAAATTTTGTTAGAGGTAAGGTTATTAGAGCATCTTTACCTTCGTTGGCAATTTTGTTGGTTGTGAATATTGCGTATCTACTTTTGGGTTTCTATATATTATCAAAACTCAAGAATGTTTCTAATGTTATGCACAGCTTCGCGGAAGGCAATTTGAGCGTGAGTATCAGTAAGAAAGGTATGAAAGAGATAAGTAGAATTTTTAAAGATATTGATACAGCTAGAAGTGCACTTATCGATATTATCGAAAGAATTAAGATAGATATGGGCGGTGCTATTAAAGAATTTGAGGGAAATATCTCACTTGTTAAAGATTTCGAGAGAGAGTTTGAAAAGAGCATAGATGATTTTGAGAAGGTATTCAAAGATATTCTCAAGGCAATCAACGATGTTACAGCAACAACTGAGGAGGTTAATGCAGCTTCAGAGAGTATAAACAGCAGTTTGGAGATGTTCGTTCAGAATTTAGATAAGGCATCGGAATATTTAGGAAGTGTTGCAAAGAGCAGCGCTGAGTCAAGAACGGTTATGGAAAATACTTCAAGTGCCCTCGAGAAAACTAAGGAGAGGGGCGAAGAATTGTTAAAGTTGATAGGGAATTTGTCGAGTAAGAATGAGAAGATCGAAGATATGTTAAAAGGTATAACCAGTATAGCAGAGCAGACTAATTTGCTTGCATTGAACGCTGCGATAGAAGCTGCAAGAGCTGGTGAAGCGGGAAGAGGTTTTGCTGTCGTTGCTGATGAAATAAGGAAACTTGCTGAGCAGAGCAAATCGTTTGTAGAGCAGGCAAAGGTTATGCTCAATAGTATTTTCGAGGATATTCAAAATATAAATTCAGATTATACAGGAACATTGGAGAGTATAATGGAGAGTAGAGATAAGCTTAATCAAACACTTAAACATTATAGCGAAGTGAGTTCACAGATAGAGAGTATATACGAGATAATAAAGAATTTAACTGCAGAAGGTAAGAATGAGAAAAACAGCGTTGAAGACATAGTGAACGCAATTGGAGAGTTGGTAAAGTCTATGGAAGGCGTTGCGGGTGAAGTTGAAAAAGCTGACGTCAAGATTGAAGAAGTGAATCGAAAGATAGAAGAAATTAGAAATTCAGTAGATAGCTCAACTAAGAGAATGGGTGAACTGAAAAAGTCTTTCGGAGATGTTGTAACTGGTATCGATAAGTTCAAAATTTCAAATTTATAATTCTACAATTACCTCACAAATTACCTCACAGCCACCGAAAGGTGGCTGTTTTTTATTTTTTGTCTTAACAATTCTTAACATTCTACAATCAAAGCTTAATTTTTAAATGAAATAATTAAAGCGAACTCGGTACTTAACAAAGATGCTGTTAACTAGTAATGATGATGGAAGCTAAAGCTGTAATCATCTCATTTTCGTTCTCATATAACTTGCATAGGTTCCTTACTACACAAAAACCATTTACATAGTACCGTATGTTGCTAAATTTCTTGAAGCTCCTTTTCGCTCTAACAAACATCTTAAATAACGAAAATTTCGATTCACATTCGTTGTTTTTACCTAGTCTTACTTCTCTGTGCTCAACATTATCAAAATTTAGTTTCACTGCTATCTCGTACGCTTTTAGTCCGTCGGTTATTAACTCTATTTAGACTTCATCACCATGAACTTTAAATACATTCTCAAACTCAAAAAGCGAAATAACAGAAGATAACTTGATAATCCATTTGTAAATAGCGACATGAGAGACATTGATATTCAAGCAAGATTTAATAGCACGAAGAGAAAGGTTGTATTTGAAGTACAAGATGAAAGCTTTGAGAACGATATAGATAGGGAAGCGAAAGAATTTGAAAGGATGAAAGTTGAAAGGCACAGGCTGAGGAAGAGAAAGTGGAACAGAAGTTTTGAAGTTGCACTTTCTGCATCTGAAACGAACGAAATAACGGCGGATTTTGTAAATTTCCATGACATGGTTACAATGAACACAACGAGGATAAGGGAAAGAGAAAAGTTTGTGTTTTTTGGTGAAAGTAAGTTTAAAGTAACGCTTGCAGTCTTTGCAAAAGAAGATTTGGTTTTTGAACTTATCATGACCGTTTTTGATGAAGTTAGAAGAGCCGCAATGAGGGCATTTGGGTTGGATATTAACCATATCGGGATACCTCCTTATTGAGAGTATATTGGGGGGTGTCCCCTATTTAAGAAGATAATATGATTTTTGAAATTTATCAATACCTTTGGTTAACAAAATCTTAACAAAATTAGGAGGTGTCGGTATGGCAAAGTCACTCTCAAGAAAGTTTGTAGGTTTGCTGTTTTTAGTAGGTTTATTTGTTTCTTCAGCGGTTTTTGCAAACAGTCTGGTTATCAAAGGTTCGAACACGATGCTCGAACTTTCACAGTTGTGGGTTGAAGAATTCGGTAAGATGTATCCAAATATCAAAGTAACGCTCGAGGGTGCAGGAAGTTCTACAGGAGTTGCTGCTCTCTTCAACGGTACAACAGATATAGCCAATTCAAGCAGATGGTTCAAAGACTCAGAGGTTCAGCAGATGTTCTCTCAGAAAAAGTGGTTCACACCAATTTTAGTAGCTTGGGACGGAATTGCGGTTGTTGTTCACAAGGATTTACCAGTTAAGAACCTTACAATCCAGCAGATCAAGGATATCTATACAGGAAAAGTTACAAGATGGAATCAGATTGATCCAAACCTTCCAGCAAGAGATATAGTTGCATTCTCAAGGAATACAGCTTCTGGTACATTTGAAGTATTTAAAGAAAAGGTTCTTTTAGATGAAAAGATGTCTCCAAGGGTTAGAATGCTCGAATCCTCAATGGCAGAGCTCGAAACGGTTGCAAAGACACCTTATTCAATAGCTTACTTCGGAGTTGGATATGTTGACACCTCAGTTAAGGTTGTTTCAGTAAACGGTGTACTTCCTTCAAAACAGAACATTCTCTCAGCCAAGTACCCACTCTCAAGACCTCTCTTCATATTCGTTGACATAACAAAAGGTTGGCCAGAAGAAGGTCCAGTTGCAGAATATTTAAGATTCATTATGTCCAAGAAAGGTCAGGAATTAGTCGAAAAAGCAGGTTTTGTCGCAGCTCTTGGTCAGTAATTTGCAAAGAAAAACAGTGCGTCAACCATTTAGAAGCATATCAGAAGTAAAAGAAAGATTGCAAAGCATTCTATTTTAATTACACGCAAGTGTTAGAGATAGAAAGGGGATAGAAGTGAGAAGAGAATTGAAAGATAAAACCCGAAAAGCTTTGTTAACGCTGACGTCGGCATTTGCGATATTGGTACTCTTTGGTGTGTATTTCTACCTAATACGAGAATCGCTTCCTGCTATCCGCACCGTCGGTGCGGACCTCTTTTTGTCTGATCAGTGGTACCCCGTCTGGGAACCGGGCGAGTACGGTATGCGTTCTTTAATATTGAACTCTCTTATCGTGACTGTCCTCGGTACAATTTTGGTACTACCAGTTTCTTACTTTATAGCCATCTACCTCCACGGTTTCGCATCTAAAAAGGAAAAGGCTGTTGTTCGAAGGTTCATTGAATACCTCTCCGGCGTGCCATCAGTCGTCATCGCTTTCGTTTTCCTTACACACTTCAGTCCCCTGTTTGTCCAATTTGGTATCTATTCGCCACAAAATCTGTTACTCGCTCTTGTTGGATTGTTCTTCCTCACAATTCCAATAAGCACAGTTCTGATATTGGAATCGTTAGATAATGTGCCAAGAGAGTTGGAAGAAGCGAGTGCGGCGCTCGGTGCGTTGCCGTTCAAAACGTATGTCAGAATTACATCTAAAGCCGCTTTTCCAGGAATTCTGAATGCGGCGGTCCTTACAGCAAACAGGATAGTTGGAGAAACGATCGTTGTTTTGTTACTTGGCGGTGGTGCTGCGATGGTGCCACAAAAACTCACTGACCCGATGAAGACACTCACAGCAGCTATTGCAAGTGAAATGCCTGAGGCAGCTAGGTTTTCGACGCATTTCAGCGCTTTATTCGTGGCAGGTTTGGTACTGATTATTTTTTCGACCATCTTTGAGCTTATCTCCATCATGCTGCTGAGGAGGAGTAAGAGGTGAAAAAGTTGCTATCTAGTAAAAAGCGTGGACTCGCAAAGAGTAATTTTGTAACTGCAAATGTTTTAAGAGTGTTGACATATGCGATAGTTATCATGATAGTGGTTCTGTTTTTGTTAGCTCTTGTTCCGGGATTGAAACACTGGAGCATAGAGTTTTTTACGCAATTTCCGAGAAATCAGATGCGAAATGGAGGGATATTTCCAGCGATACTTGGCTCAGTTATCTTGACAGTCGTAGCGCTTGCTATTGCTGTTCCTTTGGGAATATTGCTCGGTGTTGTGTTGTCTGAGTACAATCTTGGTTATATAAAATTCGCGGTGACTATTTTGAGCGGTATTCCTTCTGTTGTGTACGGTCTGTTTGGACTTGGATTGTTCTGTATATTGATGAACATGCGTACGTCCATATTAGCTGGAGGATTAACTTTAGCTATAATGGTCATCCCAGTTATCTCTTCTGCTGTTTACGAAGTGATGAGATCTATCCCCAGAGAACTTAGGGAAGCGGCGTACGCCTTGGGCGCAAGAAAGAGCGAGGTTATCTTCGATATGTTAATTCCAGCCGTGAAAAAGAGTATCTTGACAGTCTCGTTCGTAGGAGCTGGACGTGTGATAGGAGAGACCGCACCTTTGATTCTCACCGCAGCGGTCTTCTACGCAACGCAATTACCGAGAAACTTGTTGTCACCTGTTATGACTCTTCCGACGCACGTGTATTTCTTAACAGCTTCGTACGGAAGTGAGGCTCGTTGGATGGCAGAAGGTGCAACTTCTGTTTTAATATTGCTCGTTATACTCGTGTACACAATAGCTTTTGCTTTTAGGAGGGAAAAGTGATGAAGGAAACGTTAAAGACGTCTGATGATTTCGTTATAGAAATCAAGAATTTTAACGCATACTATGGAGAAAAAATGGCAGTAAAGGATGCTAATTTGAAGATAATGAAGAATAAGATAACTGCGATCATGGGACCATCGGGATGTGGTAAATCTACACTTCTAAGAAGCATTAACAGGATAAACGATTTGATTCCTGAGTTCAAAGTGAGCGGGGAAATCCTCTTCCATGATAGAAATATTTACGATGAGGATATCGATGTCTACGCATTGAGAAGAAGGATAGGAATGGTCTTCCAAAAGCCTACGCCATTTCCTATGTCCATTTTTGAAAACATAGCATATGGTTTGAGACTGATAGGGATTACTGATAAGAAAGAGATAAAGGAAAAAGTTAGGTGGTCTTTGGAAGTTTCAGCGCTTTGGGACGAAGTTAAGGATGATTTGGACAAGAACGCTTTGAAGCTTTCAGGTGGACAGCAGCAGAGGTTATGTATAGCAAGAACAATAGCAGTTGAGCCGGAAGTGATATTATTTGATGAGCCGACAAGCGCACTTGACCCAATTGCGACGCAGAAAATCGAATCGTTGATAGAAGAACTTGCAGAAAAGTTTACGATAGCTATTGTCACGCACAACATCGGGCAGGCTTCGAGAATTTCGGACTATACGGTCTTTATGTATAAAGGAGAGATAATAGAGCAAGGGTTAACTTCTTCGCTCTTAACAAATCCACAGCACGAATTAACTCAGCAGTTCTTAAGTGGTAAAATAGGATAAGAGTGTTCGGAGGATTATAGGAGGTGTGAGTATGAACAGCGAAAGGCACCATTTTGAAAAGGAATTCTCATTGCTGAGAGCAGAATTGTCAAAAATGGTCTCGCTTGTGATGGATACAATTGAGATGTCCTCATTTGCTTTCGAAAACTTGGATAGAAATTTGGCAAAAAAAGTAATTGAAATGGACGATGAGATAGACAATATAAACCGCGAGATAGAAGAGCTGGTATTGGATATCATCGCAAGGTTTAACCCGCTTGGAAAGGAATTGAGATACACAATCGCAGCGATGAAGCTTGCAAACAACCTCGAAAGAATAGGTGATCACGCGTGCAATTTTGCAGAGAGGACTCTTTGGATAATCGAAAATTTACCAAACTTCAAACCATCATTCCTTGTAAAAGAGATGTTCGGCAAAGTCATCGACATGCTCCAAAAAACTGTAACTGCGTTCTCAAGAAGGGATACGGAACTTGCAATAGAAACTTGGAAGATGGACGATGTAATAGACGAGCTCGACAGACGGATAACGAGCGAAGTCGAAGGGTTAGGAGCGCATGAGCTTGTTTTGAACGTTCTGTTTTCAAGAGACCTTGAGCGAGTTGCAGACCATTTAACAAATATATGTGAAGAAATCGTGTTTATAGAGACCGGAAGGGAGCTTAAAGAGTCACTATGACGGTGCTCGTTGTTGAAGATGAACGCGCTCTTGCTGAAAGTCTGGCAAGACTTCTTCAAGGCGAAGGATTTGAAGTAAGTGTAGCGTATGGTATTAATGAAATGTACAAAAAGCTTGGAGAAATTTCTCCAAATTTGATAGTTCTTGACCTAATGCTTCCAGATGGGAATGCTTTGAACGAAATTCAGGATATAAAGTCGAATTTTCCGGAGATTGGAATTATAATTATATCAGCCAAGAATACGGATCTTGATAAAATCCTCGGCATAGAACTCGGGGCTGATGATTACGTAGGAAAGCCATTCAATCCAAGGGAAGTAGCGGCGCGTGTGAAGGCGTTTTTCAGAAGAACTCGGGGATTGAAAGAGGTCATAAAGTACGGTAAGTTGGAAATCTATCCAGATGATTATGTTGTTACTTACGATGGCGAACCTATTGAACTAACTACAAGGGAGTTCGAGATACTGAAATTGCTCGCCCAGAGGCCTGACAGAGTGTTTTCAAGAGAGCAGATTTTGGAAGAGCTGTGGAAGGATGAATTCGAAGTTTACGACAGGGTGGTTGATGTTCACATAAACAGCTTGAGGAAAAAGCTTGGCAAAAATTGGATTATCACTATTAGAGGCGTCGGTTATAAGTTCTCAAAGAAAGGGGATAAAGATTCTGAAGAATGAAATTATGTTCTTAAAGAGGGTTTTGGACAACGTCGATGAGTTGGTTTTCTTAATAGAAGGTACTAAAGTGAGTGAAATAAACAAGAAAGCTAAAGAATATTTTGGCGAATGCATCGGTGCGGATATATTCGATTTGTTGATCTTGGAAAAGGGGAACTTGCTGGTTGATGCGGTTCATGACGGTGAAGATAAAGATATTGTTGAATTTGAGGATAAAGTTTTTTCAAGCAAGAAAGGCGGATGGTTCTTCTTTCGAATTCGTTATTTGAAAGACGTCGGAGTTTTAATTTTGAAGGATAAAACGCAAGAAAAGTATCTTCACGACACGAAAATGAATATGTCGGTTTTGATTGCTCACGAGCTCAAGAATCCGATCGGAGTTATCAGCAGTGCTGTGTCTGAATTGATGGAAGAAGAGGAAGACATTTCAAAGATAGAAATCCTTGCAAGAGTACAGAAGAATATAGAACGACTTTCAAGAATCATACAACAGATTGAGTATATAACGATGGCGCAGCTTGGTGTTTACACTCCGAAGGTTGAGAAGATCGATGTTAGAAAACTTGTTGACTTGGTTGTGGATGATCTGGAAGGATTGATAAACACAAAGAGAATAGAGGTTCTGAAAGAGATAAAAGTAGACTTTCTTACCGGTGATCAATTCATCCTGAGAACGATTCTGAGAAATCTACTGTCGAACGCAGTGAAGTACTCTTTCGAAAATTCAAAAGTTATTGTTGAGATCACGAAGGATTATTTGTCAGTACGCGATTTTGGTGTTGGTATTCCTGACGAAGAGCTTCCAAGGATATTTGAGCGCTTTTACAGAACTCCAACGGGTGTTCGAATGGCATCTGGATCAGGACTTGGTCTGGCCGTTGTGAAGCACCTTTCAAATTTGGCTGACTACAAGGTCGAAGTTGAGTCGCAGCATATGATTGGGACGAAGTTCACGGTTTATTTCAATAAGTAAACGATATAAAGGATTATATGGTGCTAATATGATAGAAAAAGCCACCTTCTCGGTGGCTTTTTATTCTTTTTCATCTTCTTTCTGTTCTTCAATAACTGCGGTAAGTTTTCTTGGAACCTTTTTGATTATGTAAAATTCCAATTCGTCGTTTTCCTTTATGTCGTCAAAGTTTTGGAATTTTATACCACATTCCTGCGGTGCGCTAACTTTGTTGACGTCTTGTTGGTAGTGTTTCAAGCTTTCAATCTTGCCTTCGAAAACGAGCGATCCATTTCTGTATATCCTTACGAATCCGCTCTTTTCTACGTAACCTTCGTACATTTGGACACCTGCGATGTTTCCGTATTTGTGTATCTTGAAGACTTTCTTTATCTCACCATAGCCTGTCTTCTCTTCTACCTCTTCTGGTTCAAGCATACCTTCGAGTGCAGCTTTCAAGTCTTCGAGGAGTTTGTATATAATCGTGTATGTCTTAATCTGCACACCTTCAGACTCTGCAAGCCTTGATGATTGAGAGTCTGCTTTTACTCTGAATCCAAGGATTATCGCTTCTGATGCGGATGCAAGCATGACGTCGCTTGAATTTATCGCACCGACTGCCGCATGCACAACATCGATGTCGATTTCGTTTGTTCTCATCTTTGCTATGGCATTCTGCAATGCCTGCAATGAACCGACCGTGTCAGCTTTGAGTATCAGTTTTACTTCCTTTTTCTCTTCTTCCTGCATCTTCTTGAGTATTTCTTCGAGTTTTATCTGGCGTTTCTTTCTGAGTTCTCTTGCTTCGAGCTCTTTGACTTTTTCAACTATTTCTACAGCTTTTTCTTTGGACTCAACGACGTAGATGATGCTGTGCGGATCAGGCAGCTCTTCGAAACCGACAATCATCACGGGTGTAGATGGCTCTGCTTGGTTTATCCTTTTACCTTTGTCATCTATTAGAGCTTTTACTTTTCCGAACGATTTTCCAGCAACTATGTAATCTCCGACTTTGAGTACGCCATCTTTAACAACGGCATTTGCGACTGGACCGTATCCTTTATCGAGTCTCGTTTCGATTATGACCGCTCTTGTTGGAGATTCAGGAATGCTTCTGATATCCTGCATCTCTGCGACAAGGAGTATCATTTCAAGGAGTGTATCAACGTTGATTCCATTCCTTGCCGAGATAGGAACAACTATCGTGTCTCCACCCCAGTCTTCTGGAATGAGGTTGAGTTTTGTCACGAGGTCTTGTTTCGTAAGGTCTACGTTTGCGTTTGGTTTATCTATTTTGTTTATCGCTACAATTATAGGTACGTTTGCAGATTTTGCGTGGTTATACGCTTCGATTGTCTGAGGCATGACGCCGTCGTCTGCTGCGACAACGAGTACGACTATATCCGTTGCCTGAGCACCGCGTGCGCGCATTTCTGTAAACACTTCGTGGCCCGGCGTGTCTATGAATGTTATCTTCTTACCATTCACCAGAACCTGATATGCACCTATACTTTGTGTAATTCCACCTTCTTCTTTTTCGGCTATTTTCGTTTTTCTGATGTAATCAAGTAATGTAGTCTTTCCGTGGTCAACGTGTCCCATGACAGTAACTACAGGAGGTCTGTTAACAAGTTTGCTCTTATCTTGATAGAGAATCTCGAATTGTCTTTTGAATTCATCGAGCGGATTTTCTAGTTTAACTTCCTCTTTTACCGTTTCTTCTTCGAATGTCAATCGGACATCATACATCTTAGCGATCTTCTTCGCCAAAGAAATAGAAATTGCCTGACCGGGTCTGAGAACTTCACCTTTCATGAAGAAGTCCTGAATAATCCTATTCTGCGGAATTTTAATCTTCTCCGCAAATTTATCGAGCTTCAAATCGTCTTCTGTTATGTGAACAGGAGGCTTTTTTGCCTCCGCTTTTTCTTTTGCGGGCTCTTTTGCTTTGGTAACTATTATCTCTTCTTCCTCGTCAAGAGTTTCTTTGTATATATCAAGGAGTATATTCACTGTTTCTTCATCGATGTAGCTCATGTGACTCTTGACTTCAATGCCAAGCTCCTCCAACTCGTGGAGTAACTCTTTCGTGTCCATATCTAATTGTTTTGCTAATTCGTAAACCCTTAATCTTGCCAAAAAATCCACCTCCCGTAGAACTCAGATAATATTATAACACATTCTCCCGTGTTTATTCAATTCGTTTAACCAATTGAAAAAATCGTGTACCGAATCTTCAACTTTTATTAGTGAGTACGGGATTGTGGATTTCAACTTTTCGTTGGAGAACTTATAGTTCAGACGTATAGTGTGCAAAGCATATGGAACGAATTCCGCAGGGATCTTGAGAATGACGTTTGCGATAAGTGAAACATAGCTTAGAATATCTGCTGTTGTGTCATCGAGCACTTTGAATTCACGTGCGCCACAAAGTGCTGGAAGCTCCTCAAATCTGATATCGTGTCCTGATACTATGTATCTTTCCTTCGATATCTTCCCAGACTTTAGTGATTTGTACAATTTCACAATCGAATTGGCTACGTCTCTAACATCTACAAAATCAAAACTGCCTCTGACTGTGTATTTTAGCTTCCCACCTCTGTACTTTTTCATTACGCGAGAGAAGTAAGAATCTTTGTAATCGTACGGTCCAAATATGCCAGTTGGGAATACGATGAATCCATCAAGTCCATCTTTGAAACTCGATTCAACGAGCTTTGTCGCTAAAGCTTTTGACTTTGCATAGTCGTCGATCACGCGGTCTTCATCTACTGGAGTTTCCTCAGTAATAGTGCTTCCTTTTTCAATTTCTGCAAAAGCATGGACACTGCTCACATAAATTAAAGGTATCGATTTGCTCTTGGCATGTTCGATTATGTTCTTAGTGCCGTCAACGTTAACAGAGTACAATAATTTTCTTTTAGTCGGGGTTATCGCTATCAAAGAGGCTAGATGAAAAATGGCATCAATACCGTTAAGTGCATAAGAAAAGTCGTTGCGGACATCCCCGTAGAATATCTCTACAGGTAGCAACTGCAAAGATACCAAATTGTCCGTTGGATGGACTAAAATCCTGACTCTTTCGCCAGACTCTATCAATTTTCTAACGAGGACATTTCCAAGATGTCCCGTACCACCAGTGATAAGGACCATGCAAACCACCTCTGCACTTAGTGATTTCTGATTTCCATTTTCTTTGAAAATTCCGCAAGCATTTTGAATGATTCTGTTAGTTTTTTTAATTCTCCTTCATTCATAGACGAGACTACCTCATTCAACAAATTTCCAAAAGAACGCTTAAATTCGTTAAATATAGCCTTTCCTCTTGGGGTAAGGGTTAGGTAGGAATGTCTCCTGTCTTCGATATCCTGAACTGCTTGTATGATTCCTTTCTTTATTAGAAGTTTCGTAGCAACACTGACTGCTGATTTTGAAATGTGGAGCTTTTTAGAGAGGTTTGTGTTTGACACATCTTTTTGGTTATCCGAAATAGCGGTGAATAGGAAAACGTAAAGTTCAGTGGTGCTCATATCTTCAATTTCCTGAAATTCAGGAAGCAAACTCACCATGTTCGTGATTATGTTTAGTATGTCCGAAAGCACTTCTTCAACGCATAGCGCATTCCATAGCTTTTCGGGTTCGTGAATTGTTGATTTTTCAGCAGCCGAGATGTCAAAACTACTATTCAAGCTTTTGTTAACCACTATGTATCCTCCCTTCCAATTGATTAACGCACTTTTCATTCTTCATTATATTAGACTGTTAATTTATTAAATAGTTCAAAAGATAAACTAATTTTTTTAGTCAATTTGTGATAAACATTCGAAAATGGTAGGTTAAGTGCATTTAGAGGTAATTATTTGTGTAAACTTTTACATGCTTTGTTATGCGCGAGTATGTGGAATTATGCTAAGTTTAAGCTTATTTCACAAACGGTTTAGAATATATATACACTATGCACGAAGAATATTTCTTTTGTTTATTCGCACTTAGAGAGGAGGCTTCTTATGGCAACTAAGGGAAGGTGGCAGTGGGGTGAGGTTAACAAGTCCAATTTTTCTAAGATCCGCACGACTATCGAGAGTGCGTTTTATGGTAATAACGTTGAACTTTTGACCTCAAGGAGAGAAGCATACAAAAAAGCTATGAAGTCTCCCGGCACGATAGTGACAGATTTACCGGTGTACAAACCCGAACTCTTGAATCTTGATGAAGGCACGAAGATCTTACTTTTCAACGATGGCGCTGTTGTCGGAAGGTTTTCAGGCGCAAGGAAGATAATCGGTATGCCGAATGTTAATGAAGATGTACTTGCGGAAGTTGTGAGAGAAGCAGTATATGGAACAAGATTTAGAAAGATGCACCATGCAATAAGCTATACCGGACTTCACGAAGATTTCATGGTTAAGAACCATATACTTATACCAGAGGGCTTTGAGAATACTGTATACAATTGGCTTCTGAATTTTCAGGATTTAACACCTGAGTATTCTTTGATGTACGAAAGATCTAAGGTTTTAAACGAGCCTGACATATACATATTCACAGATCCGGATTGGACTCATCCGGACTTTCCCGGAGGGCTTGCGTTATTTGACCCGAAGAATAATTGTGCTGCGCTGCTTGGTTTGAGATATTTTGGGGAGTTCAAGAAAGGAACGCTCACACTCGGTTGGTCGGTTGGAAATAGACAATCGTATGTAGCTTGTCATGGTGGCTTGAAGAAGTATGAATTTGACAGTCGAAGGTACGTTGCTGCGTTTTTCGGATTGTCTGGCTCAGGAAAATCTACTCTCACACATTCAAAGCACAATGGAAAGTACAATATCACAGTTCTTCACGACGATGCTTTGGTAATTAATCTTGAAGATTTGTCCTCAATAGCACTCGAACCTTCCTATTTTGATAAGACATCCGATTATCCGCTGACAAGCGAGGATAATAAGTTCCTTTTAACCATACAGAACTGCGGAGCGACTGTTGACGAACACGGTCGAGTTGTTCCGGTAATGGAAGATATCCGAAACGGAAACGGAAGGGCAATCAAGTCAAGGTTATGGTCGCCAAATAGGGTGGATAAGATAGATGAGCCAGTGAATGCTATCTTCTGGATAATGAAAGACCCTGTTTTGCCACCGGTTGTGAAAATAGAAGATCCAATCCTTGCATCGACGATGGGTGCAACGCTTGCAACAAAGCGCACGTCAGCGGAAAGGCTGCTCCCCGGTGTTGATCCAGAAGCTTTAGTCTTTGAACCGTACGCCAATCCGTTTAGAACTTATCCGCTTTCGGAAGATTATGAGAAATTTAAGAAACTCTTTGAAAAAGGTGTGGAGTGCTATATCATAAACACTGGATTCTATTTGAACAAGAAGGTACCGAAAGAGGTGACTCTCGAAATTGTTGAGAACATTGTCGAAAAGAAATCGAACTTTATCGAGTGGTTCGGCGGTCTTAAGATTATGGAGATACCAGGATTCGAAGTCAAGACATCGGAGTATGAATACAGAGAACTTTTAAGGGTTTCGCTTGAAAAGAGGATAGAATTCATAAACCAAAAAGACGGCGAGAACCAGGGATACGACAGACTGCCAAGAGAATGTAGAGATGCAATAGAAAATCTGATAGCTTTGCTTTAATTTTAGAAAAAGATATAGTCGTTTAATAAATTTAAAAGTAACTAAACAGAAACACCTCCGTTATTGAAAATGATTTGGATAATATATATAATTAGATTGTGTCTAAAAACAAACACGATGTAGATAACAAGTTTATGAGGAGGTGTTTTTATGGGTTTGCCACTTATTGGAGAAAGGGCTCCTGAGTTTACAGCGAAGACAACGCATGGAGTTATAAACTTTCCAAAGGATTACGAAGGCAAATGGGTAGTGCTTTTCAGCCATCCGGCAGATTTCACACCAGTTTGTACAACGGAATTTGTTGCGTTCCAAAAGAGGTACGATGAGTTCAAAAAGCTCAACGCAGAGCTTATAGGTTTGAGTATCGACCAGGTGTTTTCACATATCAAGTGGGTGCAGTGGATTAAGGAAGTGCTCGGTGTTGAGATTAAGTTCCCAGTAATCGCAGACGATAGGGGACAGATAGCTGAACTCTTCGGTATGATTCACCCGGGAAAGGGTACAAACACTGTGAGGGCGGTATTCATAATCGATCCGAACGGTGTTCTTAGAGCGTCCCTGTATTATCCACAGGAGCTTGGAAGGAATATGGACGAAATACTGAGAATGATTAAGGGATTGCAAGTTAATGATCAGTACAAAGTTGCTCTTCCTGCAAACTGGCCGAACAACGAGCTTATCGGTGATGAAGTGATAATTCCACCTGCAAGCGACTGCGAAACGGCAGCAAAGAGGCTGCAAGAGTACAAGGGATTCGATTGGTGGTTCGTTCACAAGAAGCTTTAATAGATCAGATATCTAAACAAGAAGGCTCCGGTTGATCCGGAGCCTTATGTTTATTTCCTTACTTATTAAACTTTCTGCGTCTTCCAGATGTCTCTTACGTACTCTTCTATCGTTCTATCGCTTGAGAATTTTCCGCTTCTTGCGATGTTCAGCAGTGATTTTCTGTTCCATTCTTGTTTATTTAAGAACAGCTCCTCAATTTTTTTGTGCGCCTGTGCGTATGCATCGAAGTCCGCGAGTACAAAGTATTGATCTGGCATTGGTGCGTGTTTCCCATAAATTAATGTTTCGAATATGTCTTCGAAAAGTTCAGGTGTTTCCGGAGTAAAGTAACCCGTCCTGACCATGTCGAGTACTTTTCTTATTTTTTCGTTCTCGAGGTAAATACCGAACGGGTTGTACTTTCCTTTCCTTTTCGCTTCTTCTATCTCCTCAGCCTTTAGACCAAAGATAAGTATGTTATCTTCTCCAACTTCTTCAAGCATTTCGACGTTTGCACCATCTAACGTTCCAATTGTCAGTGCACCGTTGATCATGAATTTCATGTTTCCTGTACCGGATGCTTCCGTACCAGCTGTCGAGATCTGCTCGCTAATGTTTGCTGCAGGAATTATTATTTGAGCTGCTGATACGTTGTAATTTGGTATAAATACAACTTTGAGTTCCTTACTGACAATCGGATCATTGTTCACAACATTTGCAACGCTGTTTATGAGCTTGATTATGAGCTTTGCCATCCTGTAACCAGGTGCAGATTTACCCGCAAAGATAAATGTTCTTGGAACTTTCAAGTGTTTTCCTGCCCGTATTTCGTTGTAAAGGTGTATAACGTGGAGTATGTTGAGCAGCTGGCGCTTGTATTCGTGTATGCGCTTTACCTGTATGTCGAATAATGTATTTGGATCAATTACGATGTCGAGCTTTTCTTTCACGTATTTTGCAAGCCTTTCTTTGTTCCACATCTTAGCTTTGTCGAGCTTTTCTAAGAATTCGGGGTCATCTTGGAATATTTCAAGTTTCTTGAGCTCGTAAAGATCTGTGATCCAACCGTCGCCAATACTTTCTTTAATGAGCTTTGCAAGTGGTGGGTTGCATTCTAAAAGCCATCTTCTTTGCGTGACGCCGTTTGTCTTGTTGTTGAATTTCTCTGGGTACATTTCGTAGAAGTCTTTTAAAACTGTTTTCTTCAAGATTTCCGTATGCAGTTCAGAAACTCCGTTTATGGAGAATGAAGCGATGGAACAAAGATTCGCCATCCTTAATTTTTTGATATTCCCTTCTTCGAAGACAGACATGTTGATTATCTTGTGTAAGTCACCGTCGAATTTGTATGCAACCTCATTCAAGAATCTTGCGTTGATTTCTTCGATGATTTGATAATGTCTTGGGAGCATATTCTGGAACAGAGGTGCTTCCCATTTTTCAAGGGCTTCAGGCATTACTGTGTGGTTCGTGTAAGCGATTGTGTTCTTCACAATTTCCCATGCTTCTTCCCATGTATATCCTTCTTCGTCAAGGAGTATTCTCATCAGTTCAGGGATAGCCAAGGTTGGATGCGTGTCGTTCAGCTGTATAACTTCTGCGCTACTTAAATTGTACAGGTCGTTTCTGTACCTTCTTTTGTGCCTTCTGATTATATCTTGTATTGCCGCACTTACAAAGAAGTATTCCTGTTTGAGCCTCAGTTCGCGTCCTTGGAAGAATGCATCGTTCGGATAAAGAACTTTGCAGAGCGTTTCGGCAAGGTTTTTCTCGTACACCGCTTTTTCATAATTGCCTTTTTCAAATTCAGCAAAATTGAATTCGTTGAGTGCTTTGGGCTGCCAAAGTCTCAGTACCGAGACTATGTCGCTGTCGTATCCAGTTACGTATATATCATACGGAACGGCGAGGACATCGTATGTATCAACCCAGCGGAATCTGAGTCTTCCCTTTTCGTCTGTGTAAGCTTCGCTTCTACCGAAGAACTTAACTTTTACGCTTTCTTCAGGTTTTGGGAATTCCCAAGGGTAACCATTCTTCATCCAGTCATCGGGCACTTCCCTCTGAAATCCGTTCTCAATCTCTTGTTTAAACAGGCCGTATTGGTACCTTATCGTGTAACCGTACGAGAGATATCCAAGCGTTGCAAGGGAGTCTAAGAAACAAGCTGCAAGCCTTCCAAGTCCACCGTTCCCAAGTGCTGCGTCCTCTTCGAGTAATGCTATTTCGTCTAATGTCAGATCATATCTTGAAAGCAACTCTTTGATTTCGTCTTCAACTTGAAGATTGAGAATGTTATTGTAAAGTAGCCTGCCTATCAAAAACTCCATCGACAGGTAGTTAACGATTCTGAGCTCTCTTCTCTTCAGAATTTTTTCTTCGGTTTGTAACCATCTTTCTGCAATGATGTCCCGAACTGTGTTGGAAAGTGCAAAGAATTTTTGCATTATCGAAGAGTATTCAGGGGTTTCTGCCAAAGTATGTTTGAGGTGGTATTCAAATTGATTCTCGACGAAATCTTTCTTGTTGTTGGAGTTTACCTTAGAAATTGACTTAGACACTCTAATGCACCCCTTTGCTTATCTTGTTCCGTTGTTTTGGTTCAGAATTTGTTATCGAAACGGTTCCAAATATTAATTAATTTTAAAAAGCCAAGATAAAGTTTACAATAAAAAACATGAAAAGTCAATTACGGGTTTAAGCGGCCTTTTTCGGACTTATCTCTCGATTTTTCTCAATTTGGGGCGTCTATTTACTTCACATTGTCATACGAAGTAGTCGGTCAGTTCTGAGTGTATTTGTATTTCATATTCGTCGGGAATAAATTCCTTATCAAAGTACACTTCAAACAACCTTTCAAGTGCTGAATTTACAAGCTGGTTCAGTGAGTAGTCTTTTGTTAGTTCTTCATTTACAACGGCGTATACCTTTGACTGTTCAAGGATTACGACAGGTATCGGTTTTGACGTGTCCGATTCTAAGATTTCAGTATCGACTACATGCATTATCTTTTCAATAGCCATTGCCGATTGGTCATCTTTTGTCATCAACCATTCGATTGGCTCGTCTATCACAATTAAACCTGTTAGTTTTATCGTTGGGAAACCTTCCATAGGTGAGTAGAATTCAATTCTGAATTCACCGTAGAATTCATTGTTCATAGGCTTGAAGCTGAGTCTTGTTTCGTGCTTTGATAATTCATTCAGTATCTTTGAAAGTGCACTTTTCTCGCCTTTCTTGATATAAGTTACATTAACTCCGTCTAAGAATTTCATTATACTTCCTCCTTATTTTTCGTTCTCAATAAAATTTGAAGATTTTGCTCGGTTTTCTCCAATAATCTGCAATCATGTGGCTCATCACTCCAGAAAATGCGCTGATACCAAAAAATATTGCGTACTCGCTTTTTGTTGATGAGAAGAGGTAGATTATTATTCCATATATCGCTGCGAATGTAATTGAATGGGCAAAACCTCGGTGCGAAAATATAGGCATGGAAAGGAAGAGGTTCACAAGTGCTACTCCAATTAACATAGCTGAAGCTACAGAAATCGAGAGCATGATGGGGTGTGGTATAAATTTCAGTTGTTGAATAGAATAGAATTTTTCATATAGGAAAGCTGAGAATATGTATATGGCGAAAGATAGAGATATAGCTTTTGTAAAATTTCTGAGAGGTGCGTTATTGCTGTCTAAATCTGGCAAGTCACTTCCCAAAATGTACAAAGCATAACTTATTGCTAAATCAATCGGCGTTGGCGCGAATTTGATGTTTAACAGGTGCGAAATCGCACCGTATATTAATAGGTATATTGGGTATGAAATCATACCAACTCTGAGGTGCACAAGGAGATTTGGCATTATTCTCACCTTCGCTTCTCACAGATTTGCTTTCTTAAATGTGTTTAGTATGTTGTTTATTCTTTCTTCAATAGATGGATATGTATCTATTATTGAATTAGGCTTCTTATGAGTATCGACACAGTTAGGATGTACAAAAAAGTGATATCTTATGAAATGGTATTCAGTATCCAGCTGTATACAATTGCTTTTTGTCTTCTCGAATACACCAATCAACACATCTGGCGACGTTCTTTCTGCTGCGAAAATGTCCGCGTCGAATTCCTTTCTTGTACTCACGAAGAGGTTGGAAAGGTAACTGAGCGGTAGGAACACCGCTGAGATAACAAGTATAAAATTCATTAGAAGGATTTCTTTTAAGTACCTTTCGTGCTCTAACTTCCCTTCTTTCGTAACTTCTTTAAGTTTTCTTATGCTGCTTTTTGTCAGTTTAAATATTAATAGCGGACTTCCAAATGTGCCACTTACAGTTGTGAGATAGTCAGTGTCTCCGTTCTTTATATGATAAAGCTCATGATAAATAAGGCTGCTTAATTCATCGCAATTTAGTCTTTCAACTGCACCTGTTGTGATGCAGATTGTCCTTGAATGCTTTATCATTCCAACTGAAAGAGAATTTATAGAAGGTGAATCTATCAAGACAAGATTTATATCTTCGTCTATGTGCACGTGTCGTTTAGCTTCTTCGAGCTTTTCTTGAGCTTTCTGCAATGCTTCGATGTTTTCTGAACTTAAAGGTTTTTGGAATAATCTGACTATAATCTTCTCAATAACGGATAGCCCAAAGAGAATTTGCAGTAAAGAGAATATCGCAAATACGACAGTAAAGAGAGATTGTGTTCTTAAAATGGTGTCAAGAACAGTGCCAAATAACATGCTTATGATCAGAAAAAGTACAGCGATTATGTAAGATGAGATTTTGTTCGAGGTTTTTCTATCTAATTCCAATTTTTGTACTTTCATCGTCCTTGGCTCTCGGAGACACGCAACTTTAGTCGTGTGAGGAGAGAGCCGCTTTCCTCCTTTCAAACATCACCGTTTTTGATTTCTCCAAAAGTTTTAGTTTGTTGTATCTCCCACTATCGTGTATTCTTTCCCCTGAAAGACTTCTTATTACAAAATATCCACTGCTTCTTATTCCTGCTATGATTCCTTCTTTGCCTTCACATTCTACTTTGTCATACCGCCTAAAGCCATATGCCTCTTTTATTGTATTAGCTGGTCTTATACCACCTTTGATTGGATTGACTTTATGAAACGACCTATTTTGTCTTCTGAAAAACTTACCAAAATACCATTCTTTCGCTCTCTTCTGAACTGTCCCTCCCGCTATGACATATGCATCATTTCGGTGCGTCTTTTCCAATCCAAACTCACTTCTCTTTGCTTTGGTGATACTACCGTATGTAACTCTGACATCCTCGTACAGTTCCTTTAGCTCATTAACTATATGCCAGCCTATTGTCGATACGTGACTCGCATCTTTGAGAATTCTTACCTTCTCTATCTTGCTCTTTGGTATCTTCAACCTGCCCTCATGTATTGCTTTGTGCTCTTGTGCTGTTAAGACTATCAGGTTTGACGGATTGTCCGTCCCACCTCCGCTTCTTGGAACTATATGGTGAACTTCCAAAACTCCTTTCTTACCTGATAGCTCTGATTTATATCCTGCTCGCCATAGACAATATTCTCTTACGTCCCAAAAGCCTTTCTGCACTCCATTTTGATATTCTTCTCCTTGGATATCTGGATTCAATATCTTTTGGGTATCAAAAGACGCTATCTCTACAACAACTTTTTCTATCGGCAGTATCTTGCTGAGCATGTTGACTATTCTAATATGTGCATCTACTTTTCACCTTAGACTTGGTGCAAGCCATCCTTCTGGTTTACGCCTATTCAAAAACCTTGCTTTTCTGTACCTCGTCTTGCGATACCTTCTTAACTGTCTGTATTCTCTTCTTTCGCACAATAAGTCTTTTTATATCAGTTCTTAGTACTACTTTTGCTGAGAACACTTCTTTCTTATCTGTTATGGCTGAGACACCGACTGTTTTTGAACCAATGTCGATGCCAACTGTCACAGGTTGCACGTAAGTTGTAGTGTCATACAATAACTGAATCGTGAATGGTTCTCTTCTGACTACTTTGGCAAGTCCCTGCTTTAGAAGTCTTCTCACCTTGCCATGCCTTTTAGTAGGCATGAGAGGTTTTCCATCTTTCGAGATAACATATACCATACAGTAAGTCTCCTTGCGGAGTTAGGTGCTCATCGCCAATGTTAGATGGGCTTGTCGTGCCTACCGCACTGTCCCTACCCGCCAGAACTGTTTAACGATAGGCGACAGAGCATGGAACTTGAGCAGCATTCCATGGTGTCATGGCCCATCTAACGTAGCCAAGAAGCCTATTGGCTTTGGCTGAGGCTAGTCAACGAAGGCTTCAAGCCTGCCACTTCAGGGTGGGGCGTTGACTGAAATTCTCCCCTTGCTGTTTAATGAAAAAATCACCTGAATTTTTTAAACGACGGTTTCTTGAACGCTTCAGTTGCTATTGTGTTTACAAGTTCTTCGAAATCAAAGCCGTATGCTTTAGCTGACATAGGTAAGTCGCTCAATTCAGTCATTCCAGGTAATGTATTAACTTCGAGAAAGTAGAACTTACAGTCGCTAACTATCCCGTCGACCCTTGCAAAGTGTTTGCACTCCAATTTCTTGTATATTTTAAGTGCACTTTCTTTGACAATTTCTGTCATCTCTTCTCCGATTTCTGCGGGGATGACAAATTCGGTCATGCCATCAGTGTATTTTGCTTCATAATCGTAGAAAAGTTTTTTGGGTCTTAATTCTAAAATTGGTAAAACAACCGGTGAACCGTCAATATCAATAATCGATACTGTTACTTCTGTGCCCTTCACATATTTTTGAATAATCATTTCGTCGTATTTTTCAAATTCCTTTTCCAAATTCTCTAACAGTTCGTCTTGAGAAAAGCAGATATGAGTACCTATGCTTGAACCTTCTTTTCTAGGTTTAATAACACAAGGTATGTTTATTTTTTGTATTGTATTTTGGAATATATTTTTATCTTTTTGGAACTCCTCTTTGGTAATGAGCAGGAACTCAGGAACGGTTGTTATGTCTTGCACGTACAGATTGCATAAGTATTTGTCAAAGGCGATGACGCTTGCTTCAACGCCTGAACCGGTGTAGGGAATCTGAATAGCATCGAGAATACTTTGAACGTGTCCGTCTTCACCAAATGTTCCGTGCAGTATATTGAACACAACATCGTAATTTCTTAAATCCTTAGCCCAGACTAAGGAGTCGAAGTTTTCAAAATTTACATCTATCTCATCCACTTGATGTCCGAAATTTCTTAAAGCTTGAGCTATCCTCTTTCCGCTTCTAAGGGATATTTCTCTTTCTCTTGAAATTCCACCGAGCAAAACTGCAATTTTCACTATTCTCCACTCCTTGGTTAATTTCTCACTTGGCTTTTGATTACGTATTTCTTACAACTAATTCTGGTTTCAGTATGTATTTCTTTGGCTTATCTTTTATCTTCTTATTGATTCTTTTAATAAGGCTCTCAGCAGCGAGATATCCCATTTCTGCTATCGGTTGTCGGACAGTTGTGATCTCCAGTACCTGAGCAATTGGAAGGTCATCAAAACCACAGACCCTTACGTCCTTTCCTACATCTAGTTGCATGGTTCTTGCAACCTCGATAATCGGAACTGCCAGATAGTCAGTAGTGGTGAAGATTGCACATCTTTTGAAACGGAAGAATATCCTTCTTGCAACTTCAAATGTGCTTTCCCAGTCGAGTGGTACGTAGTATATTTTGTCTATACTTCTTCCCTTTTTCTCAAGCGATTCTTGAAAGCCCTCTAATCTTTCGTCAAATACGGTACTTTCAAGTTCGTGAGATTTTCTGTGAGTTACTACAAATATGTCCATGTCGAGGTCTGCGAAATAATCACCAACAAGCACACCACCATAATAATTGTCTACCATAATCGAGTCGTACTTGTCTGAATCTTGTTCAAGACATATAACGGGAGTTTGAGGATTGAGTATATGGGACATAACGCTATCGACATTGACACCGTCAACGATCAACCCGTCAGTTGATAAGAGTATATCCGATGATTTCTTCAAAGCTTCGAATTTCTTCTCGTTGTAAAGAGGATAAAGTAAAGAGGAATATCCGTATTTGACCAAAACTTCGTCTATAGATGACATTAGAATTTGATAGAAGTCGCCTTTCATCTCCGGAGTGATGACAGTTACCAGCTGGCTTGAGCCTGTCGAAAGACGCCTTGCGTGTGGATTTGGCATGTAACCAAGGTTTTTTATTGCCTCGAGTACGCGTTCCCTTGTTGTTTCATCTACATGCGGGCTATTGTTAAGTACACGAGAAACTGTGCCCACCCCAACCTGAGCGTATTCTGCAACATCTTTTATTGTTACCCTTTGATATTTCCTTCTAGCCTTAGCCATTCTCTTATCCCTCGCCTTGCAATATCGAATCCGATTAACGCGCTTCTTTTTCGTATCATTTCCCTATCTCCCCTTAAGTTGTAAGTGAAAGCTTTCACACCTTTCTTGCTGGCAAACGCAAAACAAACAGTACCAACGGGTTTTTGAGGAGTGCCACCAGTAGGACCGGCTATTCCGGAAATTGAAACTGAGAATTCTGAATCAAAAATTTCTCTTGCATTCTTAGCCATATATGAAACACACTCTTCACTTACAGCTCCGTGCTTTTCGATGATATCCTTAGGAACACGTAATATGTTTGCCTTTGATTCGTTTGAATACGCAACAACGCCACCTTTGTAGACCGAAGAAACACCGGGTATGTCCACGAATCTTGCTGAGAGCAAACCACCTGTGCACGATTCGGCGAAAGAAATGGTCAGGTTATTCTCCTTCAGGAGCTTATAAACTACATCCTCAATGCTATCGTCATCTAGTGCATAAACACTTTCTCCGAGAAGATTTGTCAGTTGTTCCACGATTCCGTCTATCTCTTCTTTCAGTACCACACTTCCGGTAAGTCTGACTTCTACACCTCTTTCATACGAAGCCATTGTGGCAATGGTTATCTGAGGATTGGAGTACAACAAATCTTTATGTTCATCCATCAAAACAGCTTCAGGAACGCCTATCGTTTTTATTCTTCTTGTGTATAGTTCATCGTCCGTCTTAAGTTCTCCCTTTATGCTCTCGAATACTGGTATCATCTCTACAGGCGGTCCTGGGAGAATGACAATGGTTTTTCCGTTGTGCTTAATTAACTGACCTGGAGCCGTTCCAACAGGATTGTCCAAAACGATAGCACCTTCGAGCACCAATGCTTGTTTTTTGACGCTTTCAGGAGCCTTGTTATAGTATTTCAGAGCCCTCTCAATCAACTCATTTGCGATTTCTTCGTTTAAAACTAAACTTTTATTGAGCACTTTTGAAATAGCTTCGCGTGTCAAATCGTCTTCAGTAGGGCCTAATCCTCCGGTTGTAATCAACAAGTCGGCCTCGGATAATCCTTCACTGATGCGTCGAACAATAATATCAAGCACATCGGGAAGTGTCTCTATACGAATTACGTTATAACCTAAAGATTTGAGGTGCACGCTCAAAAACTTAGAATTTGTATCAACTATGAGACCTTCGACCAATTCGTTGCCTATTGAATAGATTATTGCATTTTTCACCTGAACCCCTCGCATGTTTGTCTTGTTTAATTTTGTTAAACAACAATAGATTAAGAATGTTCACAGAGCAATAAAAATTATAACATATGAAAAAAGAAAAGCTACACTTTGGAGTGTAGCTTTTTTGGACTTCTTTTACCGGTTTGGATTAATACAAAACAATTTGGCGTGCCCGGCGGGACTTGAACCCACAACCTCCAGATCCGCAGTCTGACGCTCTATCCAGTTGAGCTACGGGCACGTCCATTCTTCTCGTGCTTTATCTTTTCATATATAAACGGGTGATGAGAAATAATGGCTCATCACCCGAAACTCTGCGTCTGGCGGAGAGAGAGGGATTCGAACCCTCGGTGGAGAAACCTCCACACTTGCTTAGCAGGCAAGCGCCTTCGACCACTCGGCCATCTCTCCGTTAAACTTAGCACGCTGTAAATTTTATCATATAATCAGATAATTTCAAGGGGGGATTTGGGGTTTGCCTTCTTTTCATTTATTTGCCCACTTTAAGGTGTCATACTTTTCGAAAGTTTTCTGCAGAGAGTATGGTATAATAAATTGTAATCGATATTAGAATTGTCTTAGCGAGGTGGGCGGGGTATGTTCAAAAAGAGTTTATTTTTGAATATTGTAAAGTTGTTTGCTGTTGTTTATTTGTTTTTCAGCACCATCTCTTTTGCTTACACAAATACTTTTGCGGACTGGTACGGGATATCATATTCTGAGCCAAGCAAATGTGTTCAAACTATTGCAGAAATAGCCGGAAGAGAAATCAGTATCTTCGAGAAAATGACATTTGTCTATTCTTTCGAGATGAATGCGAACCCACGTTATCCGTCCGTACTCTCAAGTGGTTTTACTTTTAAGTCGACATTTATGAATTATTTACCAGGCAGAGACTTTAATTATGGGCTCTTCGGCCTTAGCTACGATATATACGCGAAGATTTTGGGAATAAGGATTGGAAATTCGTCGCGCGAGACTGTCTTCTCATTCGGTGGAAGTGTCGGAGCAGATATTGAAACTTTACAGTTGTTGGTTGGACAATCGAACGATATTTCTGATTTAAAGCAGAATGATTTTAAACACTACAACACTGTTCAAAACATAAATTTAACAGGACTATTAAGACTGCTTGTTCAGTTTCCGCTTTCAAGTAGGAATGTTAACAATCTTCTTTTGTCCATGAGCTATTATATATCCACGGCACTCTACGGTCCCTTCATGCCCAACTTAGAACTTGTTGATACAACAACCAACATAGAAAGAGCTACCATCGGTTACAGCATCTCTCTGCAATTTCAGATTAATTTTTAAGAAAGGTGATGGAGAGGCTCTATGCAATTTATAAAATACGAGCTTAAAAGAATTTTTGTTAAGCCTTCAACTTATATTGTTCTTTTCGTTATTCCAGTACTATTTGTGCTAATTGGTGGAATTTTCTTTAATTCACTTGCTTCAAGCAATCTAAAAGTAGGTGTTTACAGTGAAGACAAATCGCCTCTTTCTAAGTTTACAGTTGGTGTTGTTATGTCGCTTTTCAGAGGTGGAACGATTCAGTACGTTGGGAAGGATTATCTTGAACTTTTGAAAAAAGGCGAACTACATGCAGTTGTTGTTATTCCAAATGGATTTACTAATGGACTTTTCACCGGGAGGCAAACCGAGATAAAGTACATTCCAAGCCCTGTAGACACGCAGCTTTCGGCTGCGGCTTATCTTGTCTTTCAAAAAATGTTTGAAGACCTCAGCGGCGGGCCGTTCTTTAATCCGAAAGTTTTGCAACAGATGTATACTTCTTCAAGCGTTCCTGCCCCAAAACTTGTAACTGAAAATGATCTCGATTTCGACCGTGTTTTCGCCCCGAGTCTTATATTGTTAATAACCATGTTTGTGGCTTTAATGATAGGTGCAAGTACTTTTGTAGGTGACAAGGAAACGAAATTCATTAGAGTAATTTCTGTTGGAAAGGCCAGATTTTCTCAGTATTTTCTCTCTAAGTTTCTTGTTACTGTGGCAATTTCATGCATATCTGGATTGGTGGCTTATTTAGTTTTTCTTCCTTCAGATATGTCAGTAAGCGTTAACGATGTTCTTGTCTTAATACTATTCACTTCGCTCTTTCACTCCGCGCTCGGTATTTTTGTCTCAAGCCTCTCCAGGAATTACCTAATTTCAAACCTTCTTGGAACAGCACTCAGCATTCTCCTAATCTTTTCGAGTGGTATACTTACATCAATAAGTTCACTGCCAAGATTTGTGAGAAATATGTTGAATTTTGTGCCTATATACAATTCGGTGTACCTACTAAGGCTTGAACAACTTTTCGGTGCAGGAAGCGTAAATATGCAAATGTTTCTGAAAAATTCAGCTGTCATCACAACATTAACGTGTGGCTTCCTGATAGTTTCTTTCTTAGTGGTTAAGAGAGAAACAACGCCAAGATAAGATTTTTGAATGTTTAGCTTATATTTAAAGGGGGGGTTTTGTGAGCGAACTTGGAAAGATTGTGCTGATTGCGGTGTTGATATTTTTAGTTATCCTTATATCGCTCAACTCAAGAAGGGAAATTACATGGGACTATTCACAGAGTAAAGGTGAAGAATTGAAAGTTCAGGATTCTCTAAATGAACAAAAAATGTTAGAAGCCAGTCAAAAGAATGAAGAAAGCGTAGATGATAAAACCACAGTGGCTTTAGATGATGAAAATCCATCTTCCAAAATGTTACCAGAACAAGATTCAAAATTGGATAATCTTGGACAAGATAATCTGAAAACTCAGAAGGAGAGTACCGATAGTACGTTGATACCTATATTAGTATTTGACAAAACTGAAGATGGATCTGAAACAAAAGTAGATCTGGATGAGGATCCTGATGCTGAAGAGATCTACAATGAATTGAAGTTAGTTGAAAAGGCTGTGCGAAGGTACATAAGTGGTGGACATAAGATTTCTACACTGAAGATGGAAAACATACATTCTGCCGGGTATGTAGATGAATCCATTGCTGGAAGATATGAGGTAGGTTTCAGAGCTGAGGAAGAAGGATATGATATCGTCATAACACCGAGATATGAGGTTAATAATTTGGCGCTTGAAAAAATAGCTAAGTTCGAAAACATTAAAGTGGTTGGCGGTAGTTTTGAGTATGTTTTCTGGATACGAGCATACAGAAATTGATAGGTTCTTTTTTAAGAAAGAGGGTGTTTGAATGTTTTACAAAATTTCCAGGATGCTCATTTTATTTTTGTTTTTCCTGTTCTCAACGCTTGTGTTTCCAAAGTTAGTTGTTTCACATGACGCTGGGTTTTACGATTCAGAATTCTATGTGAGTATTAATTCCACCCTGAGTGGGAGTGTTTACTACACATTGGATGGAAGTGAGCCAGTTCTGGGAAATCCCAACACATATACCTACACGAAACCTATACATATTACTGAGAGAAAAGACAACAAACTGATGTACATTCCAACGTCTCCTATCTGGAAAGAGCCTTCCGGAGAACTCAAGAAAGGTACTGTTTTAAGGATTATTGAAGTTGTCGACGGTAAAGTTGTTGACTCTACATCACGGACGTATTTCGTGGGGATTAGGCATACATTGCCAGTGGTATCTATAATAGTCAATCCCGACGATATGTTTGATTATGAGAGAGGAAATTACGTTCCAGGAAAATTGTTTGACCCGAACAATCCATACTGGACGGGGAATTACCACCAGAGAGGTAGTGAATGGGAACGTACAGGCGTGTTGGAGTATTTCGAAAATAGTAAGTTGCTATACAGAACAGATATTGGTATTAGGATACACGGAGAGTTCACACGGAGCTTTCCAATAAAGTCGATAAGACTGTACGCTCGTAACAAGGAAAAGGAATTTACATATCCGTTTTTCGGGCGTGTAGGGTACAAAAAGTTGTTGTTGAGAAACTCAGGAAATGATTATGAGTATACATATATGAGAGATCCTGTCGTTCAGGAAGTAGTGAAGGGATTAGGGTTTGACACCCAAGATAGTTATCCTGTTGTACATTATATAAATGGTGAGTACTGGGGAATACTATATCTCTCAGAATATTATGACCAGAGGTTTCTGCAGGTTAAACACAAGGTGAATGAGAAGAACACCGTTATAATCAACTATGATCTTTCTATTCAGGATGGCAAAGAAGGGGATCAACAAAGTTTCTTGGACTTATTGGAATTTGTAAGGAACAATGATATGCGCAAAGATGAAAATTATCGTGTAGTTTCCAGTATGCTCGATATAGATAATTTTATAGACTTTAAGATTACCGAAATTATATCGGCAAACACGGATTGGCCGGGCAACAACGAGCGGATGTGGCGAGTACTCGAAAAAGAGAATAGTCCGTTCGGCGATGGAAAGTGGAGGTACATGATGTACGATATGGACTTGGCTTTCTGGGAACCGTCGCACAACACCTTGAAAGTAGCTCTGTATGGAGATCCGAACGTGCCGTGGACGATGCGAGAAGAGGCAACACTGCTGCTACGAAAACTACTTGAGAATGAATCTTTCAAGAATAAGTTCGTTCAGAGATTCGAATATATTTTAAACGAAGTTTTCAAACCAGAACGAGTCGAAAACATAATCTCAAGATACGAAAACATGTTGGAGCCTGAAATAGAGCTTCATGCTAAAAGGTATGGCACACCAGAACCGAGTTTTTGGAAAGAAGAAGTTGGGTGGCTTAAGAACTTTATGTACGAAAGGCGGAAGTTTATTATAGCTTACTTTGATGAGATGTTCAAATGATAGTTTCCACAGAATTTAATAATAAATTAAAAATAATCAAATCCCTTTGCTCTAAGTGGCAAAGGGATTTTTTTCAATTTTTACAGGTTTCAATATGATTCAATTAACTAAGAGATTTTTCTCTCTTTGTTAACAACACGCGAGAAAATTAGTAATGATTAACTTTATTGGTGATTGAAAACTTTAGAAAGCTAAGGCACAATTAGTGTGATATTTTTTATAAGTATTTTATTGATAACTCCTCGGCTTTATGTTATTATTATGTTCTTAGTATCCGCTTATTTTCCTGACTTTTTATTTAGGAGGTGTGGGCCTTGAAGAGAGAGCACTGGGGTAGCAAGCTTGGTTTGATCTTAGCGATGGCGGGAAACGCTATAGGACTTGGGAATTTCTGGCGCTTCCCATATCAAGCAGCGAAGAACGGTGGCGGTGCGTTCATGATTCCTTATTTCACCGCACTAATTTTCATGGGTATTCCACTACTCATTATAGAGTGGGCACAGGGAAGATATGGTGGTCGGTACGGGTTCGGTACGATTGGTCCTATGGTCTATTTGCAAGCAGAGCACGGTTCGTCGAAGAAGTTTGCGAGATTCCTTGGGGCTTTTGCTGGTGCACTCGCGCTATCCATAGTTGTTTTACTAAATTCGTACTACAACCACGTAATCGGCTGGACACTTGGTTATGCATGGCTGACCGCTACGGGAAATTACATGGATCCATCTGTTGATACAGCGGGTTATTTCGTGAGCTATATTCAAAATCCGTATACTGTTTTTATTTTTTGGTTGATAACGTTGGGGCTTCTCTTCTACATAACAAGAGGTGGTATCCAGAAAGGTTTGGAAAGACTTGCAAAAATAGCAATGCCGATGATATACATCTTTGCGATAATCCTTCTGATAAGGACGTTGACGTTGGGCTCTCCAGTTAAACCTGAATGGACGCCAATCAAAGGTCTGGACTTTTTATGGCAGCCAAGGTGGAACGAATTGAGCTGGTCAGCAACCTTGGCCGCAGCAGGTCAGATCTTCTTCACACTGTCGTTGGGTATGGGAATAATCCAGAACTATGCTTCATATCTGAACGAGAAGGATGACATAACAACCTCAGCAGTTGCAACCGCTTCCTTGAACGAATTTGCCGAGGTTATTCTTGCCGGTACCATAGTCATCCCTATAGCGTTCACATTCTTGGGTACAGACGGACTTAAGAGCGGGGTTGGACTATCTTTCATAGCCTTGCCAAACGTATTCAGAACCATGACAGGCGGTTCAATTTTTGGAACATTTTGGTTCTTGCTGCTCTTCTTTGCAGGTATAACAAGTTCTATCGCCATGTTCAACTATCTTGTTGCATTTTTGGAAGAGCAGTTCAACGTTAACAGGAAGACAGGATCTTTGTTGATATTCATACTTTATGTTCTCGGTGGATTGCCAGTTGCTCTTGAGCCAATACTAACAAAAACTGCTGAACTTTTCTACCTGACAGAACTCGATAACTGGGTTGGCTCTTACCTGTTGGTTGTCCTTGGTTTGATTGAAATCCTTGCAGCAGTTTGGCTCTTTGGAAACAAGGGATTAGAAGAAATTAACAAAGGTAGCTACTGGAAAGTGCCAAAGTGGTTCTACAACGTTGTAATGCGCTTTATCACACCAGTGTTTATAATAGTACTGCTTGTGTTCTCTACGGTTACTTATGCTCAGGACGGTTATTTAAAACTCATTCCTGACTTTGCGAAGAATTATCCGAACCTTGTGCCTTGGATTTTCGCAGCAAGGGTAGTGCTGATACTTGTTTTTGTTATAAGTTTCATTGTCGTGTTTAAGAGCTTGAAAGGTATTGATGAGAAGAAGACAAACAACTAATCACTCGGATCAAAATCGCTGTGGTTAAAGGAGGATGAACAATGAGCCAAGAGGCTTTAGTATTCATGCTTTGGAGTTGGGGATTAATCGTGTTGTTATCAGCGCTTTCAATTTCGACAATCTTAAGGCATTCAAGGAAACACTGAATTTTTAAAAATACAAACTCGGAGCTTTTAAAGGCTCCGAGTTTGTGTTGCGCACAAAAGTTCTAAATTTCTGGGGGATTCACGCGTACGATCCAGTCGCCTGGATATTTTGTCTTTTCTTGAGAAATTATCCGCAATATCTTTTCAGGTTTGTGCGTTTTCACAAAGAATTGATATCTGAACTTGTTTTGCGCCTTAAATATCGGGTGTTCTGATGGTCCGAGTATCTCTATAAATTCATCAGTCTTGTATATTTCTTCGACTACAGCATCTATTGTCTCACCTGCTATCTCAGCAGATTGGTTTGCGTACATCACATGGACCACATCTGCAAATGGTGGATAATTCAACTCTTTGCGTAGTAGTAATTCTCTTTCGTAATACCCTACAACGTCTTGAGCACTCGCATACACAATGACTGGATTTTCAGGATTGTAAGTTTGAATTAAAGCCTTGCCTTTCTCTTTTCTGCCGGCCCTGCCTATAACTTGTACAAGCGTTTGAAATGTTCGGAGCGGAGCATTAACGTCTGGATAATTTATCAACGCGTCAATATCAGCAATTCCAATAAGCCCTATTCTGTATATGTCGAGCCCTTTTGTTATCATCTTTGTGCCAGCTACTATATCAAATCTACCTTCCCTTAGAGCTTCGAGTATTTCTTTCATTTTTGCTGGAGTATCAATTATCTCAGCATCTATTCTTCCGACACTTTTTCCTGGGAACAAGGTTCTTAGCTCTCGTTCAACTTTCTCTGTTCCAGTTCCCTTATCTACGAACATTGAAGAACTGCATACCGGGCATGTATTTGTTAATTCTTTTTCAACGCCACAAATATGGCACTTTAGCTTTTCTTTGTCGGCATGGTATGTCAGCGCTACGTCACAGTTGTCGCATTTTACAAAATAGCCGCACACAGCACATTGAACCCTCGAAAATCCCTTTCTCCTTGTGAAGATGAGCGATATTCTACCGTTATTAATTGTCTCCAATATCTCATCGTGCAGTTTAGCTGAAATCGAAGTTGTTGCCATCTTTTCTTTTCTCAAGTCGACTATTTCTACGTCAGGTAGCTCAACGTTGAATCGTTTGCTCAACATGTGAAAATTGTACATCCCTTCTTTTGCAAACTTATACGTTTCAAGATGTGGTGTCGCAGAACCATATATAACTGTAACAGGCATATGCTGGAGTATTTTGTGGATGTCATAATATGGTTCTGAGTTGTTGTAGTAGCCATCATCGTGCTCTTCATCAACGATTACCAATTTTAGATTTTTTAAGGGAACGAAAAGAGCACTTCTCGGACCGACAAGCACATCTATTTCGCCTTTAACGGCCTTAGCCCATATTTCGACTTTTTTTGAATCGGTTTGGTAACTATGGTAAACCGCTAACCTTATTTCGGGGAATTTTTCCTTTATCCTTGCGATAGTCTGTTCGGTAAGTGATATTTCAGGTACTAAGTAAAGCACACTTCCAAGGTTCAAAGCGGTTCTCATAACTTCCAAATAGACTTCTGTCTTCCCACTGCCTGTAGGACCGAACACAAGGTGCTTTTCATGCTTCGAATTCCCTACAACTTTTCTTGAAATTTCCAATTGTTCAGTAGTCAACTTCTTCTGAATTTCAAACTCTTCTGTGGTTTCTGCTTCTTCTAAACCTTCAGATATTTTCACGATGCCTTTGTTCTTCAGTTGAATGATAACATTCCTATCGATTCCAGAATCTTCCAAGTCTTTTAAGATCTCATCGATGGATGCGTTCCTGCGTATTAAAAGATAATTCACAACCGTACTTTGCTTTCCCGTTAGTTTAAATTTCACAATTTCAGATGGGGAAAGAGAGAGGGAGATGTACTCATCTTTGTCCTTTCGGGGACGAGGTGCCTTCGATTCAAAATCACGGTAGACCTTTACGAGCCCATTTGCTATGTACTCTTTATACTTGCTGATCTTCTTGAAGTCCTCGAATTTCATCTTTTCGAATTTGAACAATGGACTCGTACTTTCAACGTACAATGTAAAATACTTATCAAAACTCTGCGGAAAGGAGATGTCGAAGAGCCTTCCTATCGGATATTGATAATTTTTGGAAGCATTCAGGTAGCCACGTATGCGAGCTTGGTCTATGAAAGAAACAAAATCAGTTCGCTCTAAAATTTTGTCTAACTGACCAGACGATAAGATTTCTTGGCCTTCTAAGAATGTACTGATTAATTCATCTTCAAGCAACCGCCTAAGGGTTTCGCTCTTAGCAACTACGTATCCAGCCGTTTTCTTTTTTCTAAAATTCACTATTACCCGCTCGCCCAAGTCTATATTCTCCTGACTTGTGTATAGAAAAAGTTTATTTTCCGACAGTTCAGAAATTGCAACGGTATATATCATTCTAAATACACCCTTTTCACATTGTGTGATTTCTATTTATTATTCATTCACACTGTGCTGAAACTGCTTCGGCAATTTGCTTAATGACATCTAAGTCTTTTGTTGTAGATGTGAGGTAAAAACCAGTTACGTACTTAGAGAGTGATTCAACTATAGAGATAGTCCTTTTGACAGAATACCATTTCAAATGCTCATCGTCCCTCTGGTGGAAGTATTCTTTAGGAACAAATACTCCTGGGACCTTTGAAAAATACTGGAGTTGCTGAACTGATTCAAATACCATTAGAGCAACGTATATTTTCGTGCGCTTATGAATTTCAGTCTCTTGTAAAAAATTTACCATTGTCTCTTGTGAAAAAACCGGCTGCGAAACAAAAAATCTGCACCCATTTTCAATCTTTTTAACCATTCGTTCGAGAGTCTGGCTAACATCTTTTTCGAATGGGCTAAAAACTCCGCCAGGATTGAAAGAGAATTTGCCGTATATCTTTACGCCCGCTATATCTTCACCCTTTTCGTTGAGCAAATTTACCAGTTTGAAGACATCATAGATGCTAAAATCTTCGATGCTTGAAGAGAATGGATAAGTTCCCACCCTCGGGTCATCTCCAGAGAGGATTAACAAATTCTTTATTCCGAGCATGTGTGTTGCAATGAGGTCACCTTCGATCCTTATGGCGTTTCGAGTTGTTCTGGAAAAGTGCATAAGTACTTCTATGCTATTTTCAACAAGCATGTGAGCCGGGGCGACCGGCGACACACGCGCACTTCCCATCGGAAGATCTGTTACAGCGATTATTTCCACACCTGATTCTACTGCTTCTCGGCAGAATTCTATATACTTTTCCGCATTACTACTTCTTGGTGGTAATGTTTCTAAAATAAAGTGTCTATCAAGAAAATTCTTCATATTATCACCTCAACTTTCATCTCATCTTTACCAAGCTGATTCAGATTTGCAAATCAAACTCTTTGTTTCTGGACTCAGGTGTGATTTTACTATGTCGTACTCTCGCTTACTAAGTTTCGACAACAGAAAGTTTCTTAAAAGTACAGGCTCTCGAGTCTTTTCATAACCTATCAAATAGTAATTCTCATCGCCTGTTAAGTAACAGAGCATCTCAAAGTACACCGGGATCTTACTTTCAAGATTGTTTAGCTTTTTTGACAGGAGTTCTTTAAGTTCTTCTCTCAAGATGCCTTTTGGAATTTCAGTTCTGAGATAGTAGTAGATGTTCAAGCATGATTCAAAATTATTGATGTCTTTGGTCTTCGATATCCTGCTCTCAAAGTAGTTTTCTATATCTTCAAGCACTTGACCTGCTATCAGCGTAACATCCATATGAGAGTCTCTTAATAACATGCGTAGGTATTTCATGTTTTCCTCTATATCTATACCTTTAACGACGTATTTGTATATGTTCCTTGCGATTTCCTTTTTTTCGTCGGGATTTCCAATAACTAATAAAGTTTTGACAGGCATTGCTGTGAGAATTTTCTCTTCAATATTCAGTCTAATCTCCAGAGGGATTGGGATATTGAAGAAATCTTCTATCTCTTCGTTTTTTAGTGGGATGAAGAAGAGCCAAGAAAAGGGATAAGCGAGGACGAAAACGAAGGTCTCGGAAATGTTTTTCCTTTGCAAGTAAAAAAGTACTGCTGATATTCCTATAACTATGAAGTTCTCAAGTCTTAGACCATCGGTAAGGATGGAAAATATATTCAATCCTATTAGTACTAAGTTTGTCGTTGTTAGCACCGAAGATGTATTTTGATTTTTAGTTCTTGAGAATCGTACAAACCAATTTTCATTAACAAATTTCGACTTCATGTTTGCTCGCTATCCTTTCCATTACGCGTTTTCTTCCTTGTTCATCGCATACAGGCAAGAGTGCCTTCAAGACGATATATTCTCCTCGTGCTGTTGCGTAGAGTATATCTGACTTTCTGAAGACTTTAGCTATGATTTCGTGTAATTCCTTTCTGTAAATTATGCAGAGTTCTTCGTATGGTATCCCGAACTTTTCTTTTCTCTTTTGAAATACGCTTTTCTTTTTCAAATAGTACGTTTCTTCCCATGTTCCATCTTCTTTCTTGTAATTTTGCTCTGCAATCTTCTCCTGCTCCATTACCACCCTTGCGTTAGCATAGAGCCACCCAGCCACCGATGATACATATTTTACAAATGTCTCAGAAAATTTTTCGACTGAGATTTCCTCCACAATAAAAACTCCAAAAGCGTTCTCTTTCTCACCAACCGAGACTGCGAACCATGGTTCGAATGATGATATTTCTTCTCTAAGCACTATTTTAGGCAACGTAGAGTAACCATTGTTAATTGCATCTTCAACTACTTTCGAATGTTTTAATTCGAACGCATTCGGGAGTTGTTTCTTACCAACGCCTGCTACGTACCTTAAGAAATTATCTTCGATTCTGTAAAAATGCAATGATTCGAGTTCAAAAAAGTCAGCTATGATTTCTACTGCGCGTGTGAATATTTCATCTACGTCCAATATTTCTAATTCCCTTAACCTTTCAAGCAGGACAATTAAACCTTCGCCTTCAAAGTAGATTCTCATCTGAAGTTGCGATAACGCGAACCTCATGTTTTCTAAAGCCTCTATTAGCTTGTTCTTTTCAATTTCGAGTTTACGATTCTCGTCTTTCAAGTCACTTATTCGATTGTTGAGAATCTCGCCTATGACACCAATTATCAAGCCTAAGATTATAGTTGATACCGATATTACGCTTTCCCCTAAGTAATTGATAATACCACCAGGAGAATCAGGATAATCCAGGATTAGAAAAGTTTGAAAAAGAGATATTGCAATTACAAACGTTATCAAACCATACCTTGCGGACCATACGAGAACGAATGAAAACAATAAAGCAAGTGATATTTCAAAGCTCAGTATGCCAAGTCTATGAAAAAACCAGATAATGAAGAACCCAACGATGAATTCCAACACGTACAAATAGTTCTTTTTAAATATGTCTTTTAATTTTGGGGCAAAATTATGTGGAATTCTGAATTTGAATCCACTAAATCTGTTTCTATCGACAGAAATTTTCTTGGCAGACTTATCTGTACGAGTCACTTTGGATATTTTCATGGATTATCACCTTTCTCGGAGTCATCTTAGGAGCGTTTCGCAAGAATTCAAACCGCAAGAGTTCGGAGTATACCTTTCTGAATTTTAGCATACTGTAAGGGATGGCTACTAAGAAACCTATTGCAAATCCTATACCAGGAAAGCGTGAGATTGTGAATAACGAAATGATGAAGTTAATGGAGAATGCCATTATTGAAGCATGCATTGGAATTTTAGGAAGATCAAAATAATGAGAAAGAAGAGATGTGTACAGAAAAAGCCCGTTTGCAGCAGCACCTACGATACCAAATCGAAGCGCCATTAAGCCATAATTTGAGAGCGAGAGAACGTCGGCAAGGTATTTGGAAAGTATTATTCCTGAAAGTGCAAAAGCAAACTGGACAGAGAAAATAAGTCTTGTAGTTGAATAGACCGAAGTGTCAAGCGAATCTTTACTTATCCTTATATAATTCAGCGTTCTGTTTTCCTCTATCGCGCGGTAGAAACCCCTGTATTTCGTGTAGAAAACGGTTTCTAAGTTAAGAACAAATAAAGTTAAAGTTGGAATGATGAAGAGATATGAAATAAACATGGGAATATCGTACTGCGGTGCGAAAATGAAGCCTCTGGAAACTGAGTATTTAAAATAAGCCCATGCGATAAAGTCATCGACCCATGCCGCCATATATGAAAAAAAACCAGAGATAGCTTGGGGTTTATAGGCCTTTACCGCATCAAAGAACAGCAGATATTTGTCTTTAAAGCTTTGAGTACTTTGCTCTTCACCAATGTACAGGTATCTTCTTATGAAAAGCTGCAGAAAAGACATGATGAACATAAAGCCCAGATTGTAGCCCAAATAGGCAAGGTACTCTCCACCAATCTTGAAAAAATAAAACGTCGATAGCAGACTTATCAAACTTCCAAAAAGAAAGCTCAGTACCACAGGAAGAAATATCATTATTGCCGTGATAAATATTACCTGAACCCAAATGATTGTAAGAACCATTAAGGAGTATGAGAAGAGTAATATCTGTCTCCAATCAGTTATTTTGTTTAAAATGAAAAAGGAAGTCAAGAATATTCCAGAAGAGAGAATTGCGTAGAATATAGAAGACGTGTATAGACTGTATATTTTTCGAAACTCCTTTTTGTATATTAAATCAGCCAAGTATCTTGTAATAGATGTGGACACACTACCGAAGAGTATTGTGGAGAATATGAAAGTGTATATAACCCCTGAAATGAAAAATGGAATCTGCGACTGTGGCAAAAGAAGCTGGATAATGACAAGTGTAGTCGAGGACATTATCCAAGGTCCCGCACTTACGTTCGCAGAGTAAAAGAAACTGAAAATGTCAGAGAAAAATGAATTCCTTTTGAGGAATTTGTTCAGTTCGAACCCAATCCCGGCCATTAAATCCCCCACATCTATATTTTCACATGTGTATTATAACACATTCCATTGCGATTAATACAAAAAAACAAATCCCCCGGATACATTCCGGGGGTCTCTTGAAAAAGTTTCTTCAACTCTTCCAAGGGGGGATAGGGGGGTCGCTGCTCTTCATTTATACCTTGGCAAAAGTAAAGTTTCAAGGCTTGGATTGTTAACACTCTGCAACGATGAATTCAAAATGGTTTTTCTTAGACGATGTGAAAATAACAGCATTCTTTTTACGCAATTCATTGCCTTGATTTTCTTTTTGTTGTGGTATAATAATTGTGACTCTCATTCAACTTCAATTTATTCTTCTCATATTTCGGAGGTGGACGGTGTGGTGGTCATTTACTCAGCAGTCCTACTTGGAGGACTCGGTTTTGCGTTTGGACTTTTTCTCTCATATGTGAGCGAGAAGTTCAAAGTTGAAGAGGATCCAACTGTTCAATTGATTCTTGAGGCTTTGCCTGGTATAAATTGTGGTGCCTGCGGATATCCTGGATGTGAAGGATACGCGAAAGCAATTGCCAAAGGTGACAAATACGACAAGTGTTTGCCTGGCAAGAAGAATGGAGTTGAAGAAAGGATAAAAGAGATTCTTGCAAATAAGAATGCGAACTCTGTTCATTCTCATTGATAGCAGATGAAGGAGCGAGGATGAAACAATACGATTCTGTCACTATTGCAGTGCTTTCGAGAGTTTTCAAGAAGGGCGTAGAAGAGATTGATGAGTATATTCAATACGGTAGTCAAGCTCTTCAAAGTATTCTTGAAAATTCAGAAGACTATCGCATGGTTAGAGCGAGGGTTGTGGAATACCTCTCGAAGAATCGAGATACATCTTTAATAACTTACTGGGATGAACAATATCCGGAGGATTTGAAGCATATCACTCATCCTCCGGTTTGTTTATTCGTTAGAGGAAATTCAGAATTCTTAGCTTCAAGCATGTTTGCGATCGTTGGTACGAGGAAGATAACGAGCTACGGAAAGGTTGTAACGGAAATGTTTGCCACAGAATTGGCAAAGCATTTTGTGATCGTAAGCGGCATGGCTTACGGAGTTGACACAGTTGCGCATTACTCAGCATTGAAAGTAAAGAGGTCGACAATAGCGGTGCTTGGTAGTGGCATAGACTACGTTTATCCTAAATCCAACAAATCACTTTACGAAGAAATAATAAAGAATGGTTGCGTTGTTAGTGAATACTTACCTTGGGAGGAACCGAAAAAGTACACGTTTGTTGAGAGAAATCGTATAATATCTGGTCTTTCAAAAGGTGTCCTCGTAACCGAGGCGAGTATTGATAGCGGTGCGCTCATTACTGCCAAATTTGGACTCGAACAAGGAAAAGATATATTTGCAGTACCAGGCGATATCCTTAGACAGACGTCGACTGGTCCTAATTACCTGATTAAGAGTGGAGCGTTTTTGGTTACCGAACCGCAAGACATATTGGATTATTACGGTTTCAAGAACCATCGCAAATTGATCGAGTTATCTGAGGAAGAAAAGGAGCTTCTGGAATCAATAGTAGAAGAATCGACGATAGACAGCATCGTAAGTCGCACAGGAAGGGCGTTTTCCCACGTGATGTTGCTTCTGACAACTCTTGAGCTTAAAGGAGTTGTGTCCAGAACAGAGCGAGGAAATTACATACGTTTGAAATAAATCGTGAGTAAATATCCCATACTTTCGCGGTCTCGAAGTAACGGGGATTATTTGAAGATTACTTGATGGCAGTTCTTTTTTTGTCTGAAGGGAGGGTAGAAAAGTATGCGCCTTGTTCACACGGTATCAGAAATGAAGAGAATAACAAAAGAGCTCAGAGAGAAAAATAAGACGATAGGTTTCGTACCAACGATGGGTTACCTTCATAAGGGACATCTCAGTTTAGTTGAGCAGGCACGCAAAGAAAATGATGTTGTTGTAGTCAGTATCTTTGTTAATCCAACACAGTTCGGTCCAAATGAAGATTACAGCAGATATCCTCGGGATTTGGAAAGAGATTTGAGGTTACTTGAACCTCTCGGAGTCGATTATGTCTTCAACCCTCCTGTTGAGGAGATGTATCCACAATTCTACTCAGTTTACGTCGATGAAATCGAGCTTTCAAAGTATCTGTGCGGTGCAAGCAGGCCGGGTCATTTTAGAGGCGTCTGCACGGTTGTTGCGAAGTTATTCAACATAGTGAAGCCGACAAGAGCATACTTCGGTCAAAAGGATGCACAGCAGTTTAGGGTACTTAAGAGAATGGTTGAGAACTTGAATATGGACGTTGAGATGATAGAAATGCCAATAGTTAGGGAAGAAGATGGATTGGCAATGTCGTCGAGGAATGTCTACCTGAACGAAGAGGAAAGAAAAGAAGCAACGAGGTTATATAAGTCTCTTCTGAAAGCTAAAGAAATGATTGAATCTGGGGAAAGAAACGTGAATAAAATAAAAGAGGAAATGCTTAAAATATTGGACCATCCACTTCTTAGAATTGACTATGTCGAAATTGCCGATGAAAAGACGCTTACACCTGTTGAATCAATCGACGGAAAGGTGTTGATAGCGCTCGCAGTATTTGTTGGAAAAGCGAGATTGATAGATAATATGATATTTGATGTATGATAATTCAGAAAAATGGAGGGAGTTTAAATTGATAAAGAAATTAGTCTACGGAATTCCGAAGGTGAATAGCGAAGCAGTGATTAAGCAGAGAGTAAGGAAGTCAGTGTCTTCTGACTATTCTGATCTATTTCAAGATGTGGCCATTGAAAAGGCCCAAGACAATGGAAAGCCTCTTCTTGTTCTTAAACGCAAGCACATAATGGATGGATATTTCTTTGGATTCGGCGATAAGGTTGGACCGATGGACAGAAAGGGTAGAAAATACATATTCTGGAATACGGACAACTTTACACACCACCCCACTTCCGACCCTCTTTATAAGAGTTTTCCATTTTTTATCTTTGTCTCAAAGGACTTGAAGAAGATGTACGGTTGTTTCACTGATTATCCAGGCTACATGGAGATAGATTTAAATTCAAAAAACGACGGGATATTGACGTTCAAAGTCCTCGGAGAAGGTTTCAATCAATATATAATAGAGGGGAAATCAATTCATGAAATCGTCAAAGAGTATCTGGAACTAACAGGCGACAATATAGCGTTCCCAATCTGGGCGTTTGGATATCAGCAATCACGATGGAGCTATTTCAACGAAAACGAAGTGTTCGATATAGCGAAAAATTTTAGAGAGAAGAAAATACCGTGTGATGTTATATATCTTGACATAGATTATATGGAAAAATACAAAGTGTTCACTTGGAGCAAGGAGAATTTTCCAAATTACAAGAACATGTTGGAAAAGCTTCATAAAGATGGCTTCAAGGTAGTTTCTATACTTGACCCGGGTGTGAAGGTTGAGAAAGATTACTTCGCCTTCGAAGAAGGTAAAGATAAGTACTTTTTGAAGGGAAAAGATAGAAAAGATTTGGAAGGGGCTGTTTGGCCCGGTAGAGTTAGATTCCCGGATTTCAGGAATGCGGAAGTGCGAAGATGGTGGGCTAAGAATGCAAAGAAATATTTAGACGATGGAATAGACGGCTTTTGGAACGATATGAACGAAATTGCTATATTTGCTACCGAGGGTGATTTAGAAGAGGCAAGGGAACGGTTGAGGAATGCTAAACTTGAAGATGGAATAAATCTTGCCGGAACGCTTGGAAGCATAGGTGAAATAGGCAGAAGGGGACATGGGGACGATATAGTACACCTCGATGGAATTGAGCACTGGAAGGTTAAAAACACCTACGGTTTCAACATGCAACGCGCAACTTCGGAGATGTTGCAACAGGAAAATAGAAGACCATTCTTGATTACGAGGTCGGCATATTCTGGAATCCAGAGATACGGTGGTGTCTGGACTGGCGATAATCATAGCTGGTGGGAACACATACTCCAAGAGACAGTGAGACTGAATTCACTTAGTTTATGCGGAGTGTTTTACAGCGGATGCGATGTTGGAGGATTCGGTGGAGATGTCAATGCCGAGTTGCTTATAAGATTCATGCAATTGGGCTTGTTCACACCGATGTTCAGAAACCATTCGGCTATTGGAACAGCAAGACAAGAGCCGTGGCAATTTGGGCCAGAAGTTGAAGAATTGCTCAAAAATGTTATAAGGTGGAGATACAAACTCTTGCCATACATATACACTCAGTACATGCTCGGCATTCTGAACAGAAAGCCACTCATTAGGCCTATGTTCCTTGATTATGCCAGAGAGGAAGCGTTTAATTTAGAGGACCAGTTTATCTTCGGCGACAGCATTATAGTTGCACCAATTTATAGACCAAACACACAGAAGAGATTAGTATGGCTTCCAAAAAAGGCGATTAATATTTTCAATGGAAATGTTCACAAAGCTGGTTGGAACATTGTTGAAACACCGATTGAACACATACCCGCCTTCCAAATTGTAAATACTGCTGTTCCAACGATGGAACCAACAGAATACGTTGATATGCCGAAAGTTAAAAAGATCAGTTGGAGAGTGTTCAGAACAAACCAGAAATCGAAGGTTTATGGATATTTCTACGAAGACGATGGAAAAACGCTCGATTATTTGAAAGGTGATTACAACCTCAAGAAAGTTACTATTGAGGATGATACAGTAACAATAGAGACTTTGAACGACGGATATAAGACTATGGAGCGAGAGTGGGAGTTCGAAGTCGTTGATGCACGAGGTAACATAAAAATTCTGAAGGCAGTGGTGGGAAGCAGTGGAGAATTTAAGGCAAAGTGATTTGCTTGATTTTCCAACTTTAAGGGAATTTGTCGAATATATCCATGCAAGGCTGAAGGAAACGGATATACTGAATCAAAGATACAAATTCAGTGCGGATGTTGTGAAAGTAAAGCCGTACAACGGTTCGCTTTACATCACTGTTTCGCAAGAAAGTCCTGGAAATAAAAAGACAGAACTTACTGTTTACGTCTGGCAAGGTGTGGCAAGTAGCATTCTCAAGTACCTCTCAGCTTTTGGTGTCAAAAGCATCTATGATTTAGAACATAAGAAATGGGAGTTTCAGGGCAAGTTATCTTTTTACCCTGATAGGTTCCAGTTCAGCTTCTGGGCTGATTCAATAGCACCACAAGGTGAATCAGACATTCTCAAAAGAAGACAGAAGATAAAAGAAGACCTTCTTAAACAAGGTTTGTTGATGCAGGAGGTTCACAATCTGTCGGAACTTGAGCCTATAAAACTCATAGCCGTGGTTACGTCCAGAACTGCACAGGGATATTTCGATTTCCTCTCAAATCTTTTGGTTCCGGATGCCTACAAGCCCGTAATACACCTCTACGAGTCTTCGATGCAGGGTGTGTCGACAGCACAAGAAGTCACTGCGGCTCTGAACAGAATTGTAGAGTTTTGTAGTGTGTCAAATAAGAAGTATGATGTGGTCGTAATCATCCGCGGTGGTGGAGGACCAAGCGATCTGATGTACTTTGACGATTATGAACTCGCAGTGAAAGTAGCGCGGATGAACGATTTCATACCGGTACTCACAGGCATTGGTCACGAAAAAGACGAAACGGTTATAGACTACGTTGCTTGGAGAAGATTTCCGACACCGACCGCTGTTGCCAAGGAGATATCGCTACAGATAAAGAACTACCTCGACGAGGTTGATAATGGTTATAGAGAACTTCAACAAAATATTTTGAATGTCATAAGGATTACTGAGAATGAATTGCAATCCAATACTTACAATACGCTCCGGGATACGCTGAGGAGTAATATCCTTAGGAACGCAAAGAATATTAGTGACAGTGCTAAGAATTTCACTCGACTTATTAACCTTGAAGCATTTGAAAAGAAATTTTCTTTCGATTTTACAAGAAGCGTTTCGAGGAATTTGAATTTGAAAATGTCAGAAATGAACCAAAACATCGAAAATTCAGTGAGTTTTTTTGATAGCAACCTTTCGTTAAAACTAAAAGATGTAACTGCGAAAATGGAGTTATATGGCACACTTTCAGCGAACTTAGACAGGATTTACCTGTCCTTATTGGACAAGGTACAATCTGTAAAAAACGAGCTCGATAATGTTGCAGGTTCTATGGTTGTTTTGTCTATGGGTGGTGTGCTTATCACGAAAGATGGTAAACTCGTAAAGTCTAAGAAAGAGACTACAGCGGGAGAGACAGTTAGAATCAATTTCATCGATGGTAGGGTGGATGCGAAAATTATATGAAATTACTTATGTTGAGTATATAAATAGGAAGTTAAAAGGGAGGTTTGATCATGAAATCTGAAGAGATCACTGTCGACAAAGTTTTGGAATTGAAAGAAGCAGATATTGAGAAACTCACTTTTAAAGAGCTTATGGATATAATAGAGACCATCAAAGGCTATTTCATTTCAACAGAACTTGATATAGAAAAACAAGTAGTCCTTTATTCAAAAGCGATAACTCTTCTCACAAAGGCTCGTGAGAAATTAATAACCATTAAGAAAGAAAAAGAAGAAATAGACAGAAAATACGAAGAGTTTTTAAAAAATGTTGAGGAGCAGTGAACCATTAGTGAACCATTACTATGTAATATGTAACTAAACTTTGCTTCAGTTAGATGAGGAGGGTGTCTCTCGATGTTCAGTAAATCTGATAAGAGCTTTTTTCTAAAATTTCCAGTAAAATATCTTATATTAATGATATTAGGCATAATATTTCTTTTCATGGACTTTTCAAACATTCAACTATTTTCAAGATACTCCATGATTGTTGAGTTTGCCAAGATGGGAATTAGCATTGTTTTTATTATTACCGGGCTTTTTGAGATGATGGTTTATTTGTTCTCGTTTGCTCCAATATCGAAGTATGACGAAAACATTGAAAAACTTAAAGCGCAGATAGTGGAAGATACTAAAAAACGTGGTGAAACCATCCTTGGCGAATTCATATCTTTTAGACCTTGGATGGATGACGAATACTACGTGAAAGCGAAAAACGGGATTCCGAAATATTTCTACCCTATTTACTACGTAATCTTATCGATAAAGGATAATATGCTCAATATCAGCGAGTACAGACTCAATGTTTACAAAATGACACACCATTCTGTTGGATATCAGGTGATTCCCTCAAAATCAATCATTTCTCAGGGATTTACTCAAGATAGAGTACTGTTCTCTTCAGTATTTGGTGAAAGTGCCTCCACAACGTACTTTTTAGAGATAAGAACATTGGGAGGAACTTTGAGAATACCTATCTTAGAAGAGGAGATTTCAGAAAGCTTTGGCGATATGTCAAGCGTAAGGAACGATTTTTTCAACAAGATTGGGATATATCTGAAAGCCTTCTTCCAGAAAACTCCACAGGACAGCATTAGTTAACTAAAAAGATAGCATACTTAACTTTGTTAAAAAATACACGTGAAAAGTGTTAAGAACAAAAATATTCTCTACATTTTCACTTATAGAGTCAAATTTTAGAAAGTTGCAAGTTAAAACGAGATTATGATATAATACCTAATAGTCTAAAATCTTGCCTCATTTTCTGTCTAAGAGCACAGCATTCCGCCAAGGGGGAAATATAAGTCATTCATGCTGCAATTATATAAATAACTCATTGAACGTCAAACTTGAAGGAGGCCTGGTAGATTTGGGTTCCATACTCAGTGTTAAGAACTTAAGCACATGGTTCTATCTTGAAGAAGGGGTACTCAAGGCTGTAAACGATGTATCTTTCGAACTTTCAGAAAACGAAGTTCTTGGGATAGTTGGTGAAACTGGATCTGGAAAAAGCATCACTGTAAGAAGTATAATGAGGCTTATTCATCATCCTGGGAAGATAGTGAACGGCCAGGTTATTTACAGAGGACGTGGAAAAGAAGAAGATATCGTAAAAATGGATGAAGATGAGTTGACGAAGATCCGTGGTAAGGAAATTTCGATGATTTTCCAAGATCCACTTACGTCTCTAAACCCACTCTACACGATTGGTGACCAGCTTATCGAAACGATAATGCAACACCAGGACGTTGACAGAGCGACTGCTTGGAAATTAGCCGTTGAAATGCTCGACAAAGTTCAAATCCCAGAACCGGAAAAGCGAATGAACTCCTATCCTTTTGAGTTCAGTGGTGGAATGAAGCAGAGGGTTGTCATAGCTATAGCTCTCTCGTGTAATCCGAAGATACTCATTGCCGACGAACCGACGACCGCGTTGGATGTCACCATCCAAGCACAGGTTCTTGAGCTGATGAAAGACCTACAAAAAGAATTGAAAACAGGAACTTTATTTATCACACATGACCTCGGTGTTATCTCAGCTATGGCTGATAGAGTTATGGTCATGTACGGTGGAAGGCAGATGGAACTTGCACCGGCCGAGGAACTTTTCCACAAGCCAATGCACCCATACACGAATATGTTGTTAAAATCAATTCCGAGGGTTGACATAAAGCAGGAAAAGCTCGAATCGATACCAGGACAACCGCCGAGGATGATTGATGTTCCTGATGTTTGTCCGTTTGCTCCAAGATGTCCGAGAAGACTTGACAAATGTGCAAAAGAGCTTCCAGAATTCAAAGAACTCGAGCCAGGGCACTACGTAAGATGTTTCAACCCAGTAGAATTCGGAGGGGATGTAAATGCCAAATAAGAACACACAAGACGTTGTCATAAGAGTGCAAAATTTGAAAAAATATTTCCCCATATACAAAGGTTTCCTTGTAAAGAAACACATTGCAGATGTTAAAGCTGTTGATGACGTATCGTTTGAAGTTAAAAAAGGAGAAACATTTGCGCTTGTTGGCGAATCAGGATGTGGTAAGACGACAACAGCAAGGACGATGCTTAGGTTAATTGACCCAACATCCGGAAAAATTGAGATAATGGGTACAGATATATCAACACTTTCACGAGAAGAACTTCTACCTTTCAGAAGGAAGATGCAGATCGTTTTCCAAAACCCAATTGGTTCTTTAAACCCAAGAATGACGGTAGGACAAATTCTTACTGAGCCGATGTTGTTTCACAAAATGGTGAATAACCAGGAAGAAGCCAATCAAAAAGCTATAGAGCTTCTTAGAATGGTTGGATTAAAGCCATTCCACATGGACAGGTATCCTCACCAGTTCAGTGGTGGGCAAAAACAGAGGATAGCTATTGCAAGGGCACTAAGCGTTGATCCAGAAATCATATATCTTGACGAACCAACATCAGCACTTGACGTTTCTGTTCAAGCACAAATAGTCAACTTGCTTCTCAAATTCCAAGAAGAACTCGGTTTAACATACGTTTTCATTTCACACAACCTTGCGTTGGTAAGGTTCATCAGCAACGATGTTGCCGTTATGTATCTTGGTAAGATTGTGGAAATGGGTGACGTTAACGAGGTTTTCGACAATCCTGTTCACCCGTATACGAAAGCATTGCTTTCTGCTTCTCCAATTCCTGACCCGGCGATAGAAAAGAAGAGAAAGAGAATAATACTCACAGGTAACGTTCCAAGCCCGATAGCAAGACCGAGCGGTTGTTTCTTCCATCCAAGGTGTCCGTTCAAAATGGACATATGCGAGAAAGAGTATCCTGCGATGAAATCAGTTTCTTCAAACCACCAGGTTTCGTGTTACCTGGTAGATAAAAGGGAGGTGTAGGTATGAGGAAGGTTCTCGTAACACTTTTGGTTGCGCTTCTTTTCGTTTTTGCATTTTCTAACTTTATAGGTTACGATGCGGTTGGTAAAAAGGGCGGTACTCTCATCATCCCAGCACTCAGCGGTCCGAGAACATGTAACGATACGGTTTCAAAAGAGACGAGCTCTTCAGATGTCATTGCCATGTTCATGAGCTGGGGTGGAACACTTGTTGAAAGGTCAGCTGTTGACGGAAACTTTTATCCAGCAATAGCTGAAAAATGGGATGGTCCAAGGCTAACAAAAGATGGTGGTATGGAAATCATTTGGTACATCAGAAAAGGTGTAAAATGGAGTGATGGGCAACCACTTACAGCGGATGATGTCGTCTTCACGCTTAACGACATTTACACAAACCCAGACATTCCAAGTTCATTCAAAGACATTTTAAAGAGTACAAATGGATACTTGCCAAAAGCGACGAAGATTAACGACTACACAGTCAGAATGTACTATCCAGAACCATTCAGGCTTGCTCTCAGATACCTCGGCGGAATGTACATATTCCCGAAACACAAAGCAGAAAGCTGGGTAAAGAACAAGAAATTTGCAGAATTCTGGACAGTTGATGCGATAAACAAGAAAGAACTCGTTGGGTTGGGACCATTCATCCCTGTAGAATATGTTCCAGACCAATACGTAAGGTTTGTTGCAAACCCGAACTACTGGAAAAAGACAAAAGACGGAACACAACTTCCATTCCTTAAAGAAGTAGTTTACAAGATAATCTCCTCGCAAGATGCTCAAAAACTTGCATTCGAAAAGGGAGAAGTTGACATCTACCCGCCAAGAGGTACTGAATTCAACTACTTCAAAGAAAATGAAAAGAAATTCAATATCACAGTTCTTGCTTATGGTCCAGCATATGGTACACAATTCATAACGTTCAACTGGAACAACAAAGACGAAGCAAAGAGAGAATGGTTCAGAAATGTCCACTTCAGAAAAGCCGTAGCATATGCAATGAATAAGAAAAAGATGATCGATACGCTCTTCAACGGTCTTGCAGTCGAACAATGGTCACCAGTATCCATGGCATCTCCATACTACAACGAAAAAGTTACAGTAAAGTACCCATACGACCTCAACAAGGCAAAGGCAGAACTCAAACTTGGTGGCTTCAGCTGGGACAAAAACGGAAGACTCATTGACAGCAAAGGCAGACCAGTTAAGTTCATGATCGAAACGAACGCTGGTAATACGGTCCGAGAAGGTATGGGTAACATTATAACAGCTGCTCTCAAACAGCTCGGTATGGATATTACATTCGTTCCTGGAGACTTCAACACGCTTGTTAACAGAATGCTCAACGTCGGTGATTGGGATGCAATAATCATTGGTTTAACAGGTTCTGATGAACCGCAAGGTGGAAGAAACGTATGGGCAGTAGACGGTTCGCTCCACTTCTGGAACCTCTCACCAAAGGTAGCAAACTGGGTTGATGAAAAGGCATACTGGCTGCCAGACTTCGAAAAGGAAATTGACAAGATATTTGCTGAAAACGTAAGAATTCTCGATGAAAATGTTGTTAAGGACTACTGGGCAAAATACCAGAAACTTGCTTCTGAAAATATCCCACTCATTTACACAGTTAACTCACTAAGGCTCTTCGCATGGAGAAACAGCGTCAAGAACGTTAAGATCACACTCCTTGGCGGAACGACATGGAACCTTGACTGGCTCTACAAAGAAGAATGATCTGAAAACATAATAACTATCGGGCGGGCATTCGCCCGCCCATTATTAGATTTTTTGATTTTTTTAAGGATTTTATCATTTTTGACTGTAAGTAACAGATTGCGGTTTCTTGGTATCGAAGAATATTCGGAGCTAAAGGAGAGGTGAACTGGGTTGATAAAATACATTGCGCGTAGGCTTATCATCCTCTTGCCAGAGTTGTGGATAATTACGATAATAGTCTTTACACTCATTCAACTGTCGCCTGGAACATTTTTGGATCAATACAAACTCGACCCATCGATTTCACAAGAGACGTTAAAAGCTATGGAAAAGGAGCTTGGGCTTGATAAACCAGCCGTTGTTCAGTACTTCTACTGGCTTGGGAAACTTGCCAAACTCGATTTTGGCTATTCCTTCTACTACAGAAGGTCAGTAGCTGCACTTATCAGCGAGAGATTGCTCGGTACTTTCGTTTTATCTTTGTATTCATTCGTACTTTCTTGGATTATAGGTGTGGCACTTGGTATCATCTCTGCCTTAAAGAAGTATACAGTTACTGATAAAGTACTTACTGTTGTAGCGTTCAGTGGTCTTGCGTTACCGGGTTTCTTCCTTGCACTTGTGCTTTTGTACATGGCAGCTAAGACTGGCTGGTTCCCTATAGGTGGAATGTACAGCCCAGAAACGGTCAGACTCGATGTATGGAATGCATTTAAAGATATCTTCAGGCGTTTACAGCTTCCAGCATTCACGTTAACATTTGGTGGATTTGCAGGATTAATGAGGTATCAAAGAGGTTCATTACTCGATGTTTTGAACGAAGACTACGTTGAATTCGCAAGAGCGAAAGGAATGCCCGAAAGGGTTGTCATATACAAGCACGCATTAAGGAATGCGATAAACCCACTTATAACGATGTTCGGTTACAGCTTGTCTGGTTTGCTCAGCGGTGCTGTTATTACCGAAACTATATTCTCTTGGCCAGGTCTTGGCAGGTTAACATATCAGGCTCTTCTCCAAAAGGACTACTATGTTGTTATGGCAAGTACGGTTATCGGGACTATACTGCTTGTCCTTGGTAACTTAGTCGGTGACATTCTCTTGGCAGCGGTTGACCCGCGAATCAGGTACGAGTAAGGAGGCTCAGAGATATGGCTGAAGATAAGAAAAAGCTCAATCAAAATGAAAGTGTAGAACACCAGGCACCTGCTTCTGGCGCTCCTGAGAGTGTTGATTTCGAAGAGGTATTTTTGACACGCGGGCAACTGATGTGGCGTGCATTTAAGAAAAATAAGCTTGCCATGTTCGGTATGTGGGTATTGATTGTAATGTACATCGCAATGATTTTTGCTGATTTCTTGGCCCCATATAATCCATTTACTCAAAATCTCAACCATTCATTGAAAAAACCAACGACTGTGATGATGAAATACAAAGTAGAAGATTTAAAAACGACTTTAGCACCATATGTGCTCCCAGAAGTTAGTTACATAGACAAGCTTGACTACAGCCAGAATTTCAGATCTATGCTCTTCCCAAGCAGAATTAAGGTAAAGCTGAACGACGGGAGAGAGATTGCGATCATCGACAAGCATGTAGTTGAACAAAAAGAAGATGGTACGATTGTGCCAAAGTATCTGCCAAAAGGTAGAAAACTGGACGATAAATTTGTCCTTGCTGAAGGAATAAAACTTGTTGTGAGAACTATCAGCTACGCGCAAATAGATGGTCAGTGGGTGCAGTACAACGACTCCACAGAGGATGTCGAAGCTCTTGTTTTTGGTGTTGATAACGCGATTCTTGAAAAGGGCCGCAATGAACGAGTTACAACTTCAAGAACTGCAAGGTCATTTGTGGCGCAGAACGAAGGATGGAAGGTTGGTTTCTTTGCCATGAGCGAGCAAGAAGCTATGGAGAGACTTACAGCCGTCAAGCTGGAGCAAGAACTTGTTGGTATCAAATATTACGATACTGACTTCAATGAATATGAGATTTCTTTAGACGAAGCTCAGATTGTGTCTTACGATTACAAGTTCTATCCAGTAAAATGGTTCATAAGATCATGGGGACCTGATAAGACTGATCCAGAACGAGTCGGGTATCTTTTCTGGGTAATACCATTGCACTATCACCTCTTCGGAGTGGACAATTACGATAACAATCAGTACGTGTCTTTAAACATCTTCGGTGCTGATAGGTTCGGTAGGGATGTTTGGAGCCGAATTATCTTTGCATCGAGAATATCGCTGACAATAGGTTTCATAGGTCTTTTCGTGACACTTATACTCTCTCTCTTCTTCGGGGCGCTCGCTGGATACTATGGCGGGGTTGTAGACGAAGTCATAATGAGGTTCTGTGAAATTCTTATGGCTATTCCAGGATTCTACCTATTGCTCTTACTTAGGGCGGTGTTGCCAGTTGACTTGCCGAGTTCACAAACTTACATGCTTTTGATCTTTATACTCGCGTTCCTCGGTTGGCCCGGAAGAGCAAGGATTATACGCGGTCAGATTTTGGCTGAAAGACAAAGGGAATACGTTGAAGCTGCAATCGCGCTCGGCTTCCCAGACACAAGGATAATGTGGCGTCATATAATTCCAAACCTTGCGACGTACATTATCGTTAGTTCAACGCTGTCGATTCCTGGATACATCCTTGGTGAAGCTGGTCTTTCGTACCTTGGCTTGGGTATAAGAGAACCATCCGCTTCGTGGGGTAACATGTTGACAGCAGCTCAGGATGTTTACATACTCGAAAAAGCCCCATGGCTATTGATTCCTGGCGCATTCATCTTCATAGTCGTTCTTGCGTTTAACTTCATCGGTGATGGTTTGAGAGATGCGTTCGACCCGAGGGCTCTTGGATAAGTATATGTAATCGCAATAACAATTGAGAAAAATAAAGTGGCGGTTGTAACCGCCACTTTTTGTTCAAGTTCAATGAATGAAGATCTATATGGAAAGGAAGGGTAGAGTGGTTTCAGTTTTCATATTTTAACCAGTCAACTATTTCTTGGACGTATCCAAACGCCAAAGCAACGACTGTATCTGCTCCGCCATAATAAATTGCAAGCTTGCCTGTGCTTCCGTCAACCAACGCTGCGACTGGAAATACGACATTCGGCACATCTCCAACGCATTCATAGTTCATCTGAGGTGACAACAAGTATTCTTTCGAGCGTTTTATAACCTTCCATGGTTTATCTAAGTCCAGCAAGGCCGCACCAAAGCTGTATACATAACCATTGCATGACAAAAGAACACCGTGATAGAAAAGTAGCCATCCTTCTTCAGTTTCAATCGGTACAGGTCCCGCACCTATTTTTAAAGACTGCCATGGTGTGTAGCCGGCACCCATAACGTATCTGTGCACACCCCAATGGACCATGTCCGGACTCTCACTGTAAAAGATATCACCAAAAGGTGTATGTCCATTATCAGAAGGTCTGCTGAGCATAGCATATTTACCATTGATCTTTCTTGGAAACAGAACACCGTTTCTGTTGAACGGTAAAAATGCGTTCTCGATTTGGTAAAATTTCTCAAAGTCGTAAGTATAGCCCACACCTATCGTAGGACCATGGTATCCATTGCACCAAGTGATCCAGTATCTATCTTCTATGAATACGACCCGAGGATCGTATTTGTACTCGCTCTCGACAGGATCTTTCGTTTCTTGGATAAAATTAATGGGTTCATCATCTATCTTCCAATTTATTCCGTCTTCGCTGAATCCCCTTCTTATGTTCATCCGCCTTTGCCTATCGTCTACGCGGAAGACACCTGCAAATTTTTCATTAAACGGCACAACTGCACTGTTGAATATACTGTTAGAACCTTTTGCCTCGTCACGTTTGATTATAGGGTTTTTAGAATATCTCCAAAGCAGTTCACTTGAGCCTGAGGGTCTGTCTTCCCATGGAATGTTTGGTAGAGACTGTGCAATAATCTTCACTCTTTTTCCCTCCTTGAAGTGTCTGTGTATTTTACCTCCCAACAACAGAAGTTGCGAGCGGTTCGATCCATTTCTGCGACCAGCGATCATAGATACCAAACCCTGCGCAGAATTCCCAATATGCATAAGAAAATCCGAATTCTTCAGCTATTTTTCTCACAGTTTCAGTCCATCTCACTCTTGAGTTCATGTCTGCTTTTGAATAAGCACCGAATTCTCCAAGAAAAACTGGAACATTGTTCTTCTTTGCCCAGTCGCTTACATATTTGAAATGGTTTCTTATGGTATTCACTTCCCATTCTTCACCTTTCCATTCAACGCCAACTGGGAGCCTTGGCGTAACCCATTCGGCACCTTGATGGGTGAAGTTGAAGGGTTCATAATAATGGAACGACACGATTATATTCTTGTCATCAACAAGTTTTAGTGATCTTATAGCGCTGTAATGAGCCCAGTTTGGAACGTCGATTATTACTATCCTTGTAGGATTTGTCTTTCTAATTACTTCGAGAACCTTTGGGTAGAGTTCGTTCCATTTTTCCGCTGTCAAATTTTGAGCAGGTTCGTTGTAAATCTCGAAAAACAGATTATCAGGATAATCTTTGAAAAACTCTGCGACCTGACGCCATATTTCAATCAATATAGGACCGTTCTTGTCCGGATCAGCATACAGCTCTTCGAAGTGATGAGTGTTAATAATTACCGTTAAGTTATTCTTCAGTGCTTCATCGACAACGTGCTTCACTCTATTTAGAAAATCTTCGTTGATTTTGTAAGGTGGCTCTTCTGAAACATGTGCTGACCACCTGACAGGTATTCTCACAGAATCAAAACCGCGTTCTTTTATTAATTTGAAGTACTCATCTTCAATTGTTACACCCCAAGCTCCCTCAAATGGGGCTTCAAGCGCGTTCCCCATATTTATGCCTCTCCCAATCATTTTGTTGTAATCAAACGCAGACTTTGACACGTGAACTGTCTCCCCTTCCTTTTTGCTTTCTACGTTCTTTATGTTACCTTTACACTGAGTTGATAGAAACAGCGTTGAAATCAAAACGATTAACATGAGAACTGCGAAATTCTTTCTGAACCGCATGGAGAACACCTCTTTACACCTATTTATGCTCCTATCTTTTTCACAGAAGCTCTCTCTATCAACTTTGTTGGTAAAATAACATTTCTGGGAATCTTTGGACCGGTTTTTGTAATCCTCTCTATTATCAACTGTGCAGCAGTCTGACCCATTTCCCACCTTGGCTGGTGGATTGTTGTCAAAGGTGGATAGAGAAATTCAGAATAAGGTGCGTTATCGTAACCGATAACCGATACATCTTCTGGGATAGACAGACCAGCTTCTCTTAAGGCTCTCATCGTACCGATTGCAGCCCAATCATTGATTGCGAAGACAGCTGTGAAGTTCAGACCGTGTTTTTTCAGATGATTTACGATTGCAAAGTACCCGTCTTCTGGGTTATATCCCTCATTTTCACTCAGAAAGATTTCAACATCCTTATGTTTATCTTGAAATTTCCTTACTGCCTTTTCTCTATTCACCGCAGCAGGTGAGTACTTGGGACCTCTCAAGTACAAAATTTTTCTGTGACCATTCGAATATAGATACTTAAGAGCGGACATAGCACCAGAGAAGTTGTCTATGTTGACCGAATCGCAAAGAATTTCTTCGATGTCATAGTCTAATACAACTATTGGTATTCCGCTTTTTATAAACGGTTTGATAAAATTAACTCCACCCATCAGTTCGCAAAGAATTATCCCATCTATTTTCCTTTTGAAATATTGGTCAAGCACATGTTTTTCTTCTTCCGGGATGAGTTTGGGAACTGACACCATCACCTCAAAATCGTGTTTGTTTGCGAACTCTTCTATTCCCATAAGAATCTCGGTGTAGTGGTATCCTTTAAGGCTTGGTACAAGCACTCCAATGTTGTAAAGCAATTCCGATGCCTTCCTCAAGGAAGGCATCGGTTTGTATCCAAGTTGTTTAATTGCTGAGATTACTTTTCTTCTCGTCTCTTCGCTTACCTTCTCAGCTCCATTGATCACTCTCGAAACAGTTGCGATTGAGACGCCTGCAAGTTTTGCGACATCGTGAATATTTGGCACTCCTACACACCTTCTATGCTCAGAATTTCATAAGTTTGTATGGATCATAATCTTTGAACTGTTCTATGCTCTTTGTTTTTGCGATTTCTCTGAATATGTACATCGATGGCCTCGGTACGTATATTTTCTTTTCCAAATCTGTGTATGCGAGCCCAAATCTCTTGCTGTAACCCTTTGCCCACTCGTAGTTATCAACTATTGACCAGTGTAGGTAACCTATCACATTGGCACCCTCGTTCATAGCCTTTTCGACAGCGTAAAGGTGTGATATGAGATAGTGCGATCTGTACTTATCCTTTTCATCAGCTATGCCATTTTCCGTAACGATGATAATCTTCTTGTATCTTTCATATATAGCCTTGATTAAATTGTACAATCCCTCCGGATAAACTTCCCAACCAAATTCACTTGCTGGCCTACCAGACAGCGACATGCCGCCTTCTGGACAAGCGTACCCGTATCCACGGAGTGGATACCAGTTCAACTCAAAATCACCGAATTTCATTCCGGAAGCTGGAAGCCTATCGATTAAAGACCTTGTATAGTAGTTGATTCCTATGTAGTCTGCTTTGTCTTTCACCATGTCTATATAGTACCAATTTGTTAACCACATTGCATTTTCGAATATGTCCCTGTCTTGAGGATTTACTGTATCGTACCAGATGAAAGAATAAATAATTCCGACAGGTCTGCTGGTGTATTTCTTAATTGCATCGTAAGCTAAATTGTGTGCTTTTGCTTCGTTTACAAGACTTTTGATGTACCACTCTGGTCTGAAATAACTTGGCGGGAATCCCGCAAGTATTTGGAAATAGCCAAGCTGAGCAACGACGTGCGGTTCGTTCATGCTTGACCAATAGTCAACAATATCCGAGAATTTCCAAGCTATGTATTCTGCGTACTTTGCAAATTCAATAGGAGTATCGTCGCTAACCCACCCAAGTTTGTCTGTTGGAATGCCTTTGTGCACAGATATTGGATCATGTATCCATAAAGGTAACGTGAAATGGTTGAGGTTCACGAAAACCTTTAACCCTTTAGATTTCATATCTTCCATAATCTTCCTGTAATGCTCAACTGCTTCCTTGTTTGCTATCTTGTCTAACGCTTCAAGCATTCCGTCGCCTGTCGGTACTTCTCTTGTCGATGTTGGAAAAACCCTCGACCATTCAATGCCTATCCTAAGAGTGTCCATGCCGAAATCGACTGCAAGTTGGTGAACCTTCTCGTAGTTTTTCCAGTACCCAGCGCCGTATTCTGGTAGATCCCCGCTCACTATTCCATTGACAAGGTTTTCTGGTTCTCTCACCCAGACAAACCAGTCAGTGTTTGGATCAACTTCCTTTGGATCGTTTGGATTTCCCATCTCGAACTGAAAACCTGAAAGCGAAGCTCCGAACATAAAGTCTTTTGGAAACATATAAATCCCTCCTACTTCAGAATCAAAGATTTATTTTGTTGCTCTCACGCAGGCAACACTGTGATTTGATTCAACTTCTCCTAGTTCCACGTTCTTGCACATTGAATCTCCAAATGGGCATCTGTCGTAGAATTTACAAAAACCCGCTGGTACGTTCTTTCCTTCGAGGGCTATGGTGTCTTTTTCCCACTTTTTGTGAACTGTCGGCACTGAGTTGAGCAGCATCTTTGTATATGGATGGAGTGGGTTGTTGAAAACTTTTACTGTATCGCCAACTTCCATGATTGATCCTCGGTAAAGGATGATCGTCTTATCACTTGTATAATATCCAAGAGAAAGGTCATGTGTTATAAATAGAACTGAGAGTCCTTTTTCTTTGAGTTTTATTAACGTATTCAGAACATCTATCCTTGTTGAAGCGTCCAACATGCTTATGATTTCATCCGCAACCAAAAACTTGGTATCCATAAGTAAAGCCCTTGCTATAAGAAGTCTTTGGAGTTGCCCACCGCTCAGTTGGTGTGGGAATTTTCCGAGGATCTCCTTTGGGTTAAGTCCGATATCTTCAATCACGCTCTTCACTCTTTCTAACCACTCTGTGCCGTTCACAGAAGGATAGAACTCTTCCCGTATCATATCGAAAACACGGTCTATCTTAAATATAGGATTATAAGAGCTGAACGGGTCTTGGAAGACACCCTGCACATGTTTGTAGTATTCCTTTAAGTTCTTAAATGAAGCGATGTCTATTCCGTTGTAAAGTATGGTACCACTCGTGGGTTTTAAAAGCCTAAGAATGAGCTTTCCAATAGTCGTTTTTCCGCTCCCACTCTCGCCTATTAAAGACAAGATTTCATTGTCTGATATTGTAAAGCTAACATTATCAACAGCGTAGAATTTCTCTTTCCCGAAAGAACCGACAGAATATGCTTTTGTGAGATTTTTGACTTCAAGCATTGGACTTCACCTTCCAGCAGTAAGCGACGTGTCCTTCTTCAACCTGAACTAACGGTGGTTCTTCATCACACTCTTTTCCTCGAAGTGGACACCTATCTTTGAACCTGCATCCTTGTGGCGGATTCAGAAGATGAGGAGGTTGTCCGGGAATTCCAGAAAGCAGCTTTTCGGTATACCTAATGCCAACTTCTGGTAACGATGAAAGGAGCAACTTAGTGTATGGGTGCACGGGGTTCTCAATCAATTGCTTAGTTGTGCCTATCTCTGCAACTTTTCCGGCGTACATGATCATTATCCTATCAGCAATTTGGTAGAGCACAGATAAGTCGTGAGTTACGAATATCAATGATTTGACAATCCCTGCTTCTTTAAAACCCTTGATCATCAAGCAAACTGCCTTTTGAGATGAGACATCCAACGCTGATGTGATTTCATCTGCTATCAGGAGTGAAGGATTGAGCAAGGTAGAAATCACCATGACTAATCTTTGTTTCATACCTCCAGATAGTTCAATTGGGTACATCTTCAATACTCTCTCTGAGAGATTAACGTATTTGAGCCTTTCAATTAATCTATCCATGATACTCTCTGGATCGATCCCTTTGCTTTGTAGAACTTCTCGAATGTAAACACCTATCTTTCTTGTTGGATTTAACGCATCCATCGCGTACTGCGGTATGATTGATATTTTATGATACCTATACTTGTTCATCTCTTCGAAATTCTCTATTGGAAGCCTCTCACCATCGAGCAATACATCGCCACCAAAGTAATTCATAGGAGGTTTAAGAAGTATCAATCCATTTCCAAGAGTTGACTTCCCGCAGCCGGATTCACCTGCAAGTCCGAGGAGTTCATTATCTGCAACATGGAAAGTAACATCGTCAACAGCCTTCACGTAACCTCTAAGGGTTCTATAATAAACTTTCAAATTCTTTACTTCAAGCATCTATTATCACGGCTCCTTTTTCCAATTATCCATAAGCTACATCTCTCTAAGTTTTGGATTGAAGACCTCGTCGAGCCCTACGTTCATGAAGTACAGTGCACCAACGATGAGTGTTATGACTAATCCCGGTGGTATTGCCCACCACCACATTCCGAGCTGAATCGCGTTCCAAAGCACAGCATTCTGGAGCATCAAGCCGACGGATATTCCTTTTGTTGGTCCAAGACCAATGAAATCAAGACCAACAGCTGCCAGAATAGCACCACCAAATTGAAGGATAAAGACCATGAAAACGTAAGACAACATGTTTGGCATGATCTCGTACATGATTATCTTCAAATGGCTCCGGCCACTTATTCGAGCTAAGTTGACGAATTCTCTCGCTTTTAGAGAAAGCGTCTGTGCCCTTACCGCTCTGGCTGTCCAAGGCCATGCTGTGAAGCCGATTATGATGCTCTGTATAAAAACGCCTCTGTAAGGCAAGTAAGCCGCTATGATTATGAGCAAAGCCAACGTTGGTACGACCAACAAAATGTTCGTGAGCATCATCAACAACTCGTCTATCCATCCACCCTCGTATCCGGCGAAGAAACCGATAATAAGCCCTATCAGTGTGGCAAGCCCTCCGCCTAACAATCCAACAAAGAAAGACGAACGGAGTCCAAACACAAGCTGAGTGAACACATCCTGACCAAAAGTCGTTGTTCCGAGCCAGTAATCTTTGCTTGGTGGCTGATAACCAGCCCCTACATATTCTAAGGGATCTTTGTATTTTGATATGTATGGACCGATGAGTGCTAATACTAAAAAGAAAAGAACGATGGAAAGTCCTGCTCGAAGTTTTCTATTTCTGAACGCAAAGAACATTATTTCTCCCATTATACCTCACCACCGTACGAATACCTAATTCTTGGGTCGAGTGCGATGTAAACGAAATCAACCGTGAAGTTCGCAACAAGAACACCTATAATGATGAACAAGAAACAACCTTGAATCAGGAAGTAATCTTGGTTCAAGATTGCTTGAGTAAGGATGTATCCAATTCCTGGATAAGAAAAGACAACTTCGGTTGTCACCTGGCCAGCTATAATTGTACCCAGTTGCAATGCCAATCCGGTGACTTGTGGCAATATGGCGTTTCTGAACGCATATTTTCGTATTAGTTTTCTCTTCACACCCAATGTTTCAAGATATCTTACGTAGTTGTGCTCAAGCTCGTATATAACCATATTCCTCATTCCAATTGCCCATCCGCCAAGTTGGATGATGAAAAGAGACAAGAATGGTAATATCCAATGCTTCAGAAAATCGCTTACAAATAGCCACGACCAATGAGGTCTCAAAGCATAGCTGTAAGCACCAGCAATTGGGAACCACCTTAAGACAACACCGAGATAATAGGCAAGCAATATACCCAACCACAAGTATGGTGCCCCAGTGATGAAGTACATAATTGGTAGCATAATCGAGTCTAATCTCTTTCTGCGTGCCGCAATAGCGCCGAGAGAATTTCCAACGATCCAGCTAAGAATAATCGCTGGCAAGAGCACGCCCAATGAATATGGAAGAGCGCTCTTTAGAACATCCAAGACAGGTTTCGGATAAAGGTATATACTTATGCCGAGGTCTCCTTTAAAGAATGCTATCCAGAAGTTTATGTATTGCTTCCACATTGGCAAGTCAAGACCAAATGCTTTTGTTAAATAGCTGTACATGACTCTTGCGGACTCCGGAAGCCCTGAGAATCTTGAGACTAAGACAAGGATGGGATTCCCAGGCATGAGCCTGGGAATCAACCAATCTATAGTTACAGCAAATATGAAAGTAAGTATGTAGACTAAGATTTTTGTCCTAAGGTATTTTTTCATCAAACACACCTCAGCCCAACGATCTTATTTATTCGTTATTCCAATAAGCATCAGCACTCCGCCAGTCTGCCATCTTCCGCCCCATGTGACTGGATATGCGTACGGTGACTTTTCGCTTGGCCAGTTTTTCCAAACTTGTGTACTTGCCTGGAACCACATACCGTTGTACCAGAGTGGAATTGCAGGCATTTCTTTCAAGAAGATTTCAGCAATCTGTTCGACAACTTTCTTGTTTGCAGCGATATCTTCCATCGGTGTTGAATTAAGTTGAGTGATTAAGTCAAACAATTTTTGGTTCTTGTACCTTCCGAAGTTACCGTTGTACATGTATTCATCGATATTCGAGTTGAATAGCCAGTTGAACATTGTCCAAGGTGAAACGCTCATCTGCGAACTGAAGTTGTTGATAGCCATGTCGAACTTTCCAGCCGTCAAATCTTCCCAGTACTTGCTGTAATCCGGGAACTGTGCTTCTGCGTTGATGCCAACAGCTCTAAGTTGTGATGCTATGATCTTTATAGATTCCATCCAGTCAGTCCAGCCGAATGGAACGATAATCGATATCTTGAACTTGCTACCATCCGGTGCTTCTCTGTATCCATCTTTGTTCACGTCTTTATATCCAGCCTTGTCAAGCAGATCTCTCGCTGTCTTTGGATCGTACTTGAACCCGAGTTGTTTCACTGCGTTCTCTGGGTAGTATTTCATCCAACCCTTTATTGGAAGGAAACCAACGGAGTTGCTTGGCAGAACTTGTCCTTCAAAAACCGTCTTTGCTATAACCGATGGGTCGATAGCAAATGCCAGTGCTCGCCTGAGGTTTGGATCGTTGAGAGGTTTCTTTGTTGTGTTGATGAACAGATATGCTGTGTTGTCAGAAAGCATGTATGGCTCTTTTTCAAACCACGTGTGTATGTCGGAATATGTTTTCTTCAGTGTTGGAACTCCTGGTAGGAAGAAGTTCGATATGTCAAGTTCGCCTTTCATTATCATTCCGAGGGCGACATTGTTGCTTAAAACTCTCAAGTAGACAATTCTTTTCGGCTTTGGTTGACCGTACACTTTATTCCCCCACCAATTTTCATTTCTTAAGTACACCATCCTGTCGTCTGCCCAGGTTTCTGCTATATACGGACCTGTTCCAACTGGTTTTTCATTCGCTCCTGATAAAACATCGTCCTTAGACTTTTTTGACCAAATGTGTTGTGGGATTATCGGGAGCTGATAGAGTTGCCATGCCCATTCGTGGTATCTTGGCGTTGAGAATGTAAATACAACGGTGTAGTCGTCTGGAGTATCGATCTTTGCAATCCAAGTCCAAAGTGGGCTGTAAGACACTTCTGGAATGTTCTTTGCAAGCTCAAATGTAAACTTTACATCTCTTGCGGTAAATGGAGTACCATCGGTCCAGGTGACTCCTTTTCTCAATTTGAGCTCGTATGTGTTCTTCGATGTCCACTTTCCGCTCTCAGCAAGCCACGGAATAAGCTCGTCAGTCAGTGGGTTATAACCGAAAAGAGTTTCATAGATCAAGCCAACGGTACCTGTTACTGCATTCCATGGCGTGATTGGGTTCCAGTTTGATGGTGGTGACCACATACCACCGCCAGCGTAAAGAGTTTCATCCCTTTTGTAGACCACATCCGCAAAAAGTGCTGTAGCAAAGACAACAATCACCAAAACCGCTATGAAAAACCTTTTCATACCGACCCCTCCTATTTAGATAATCTGCCCATAAGGGCATACGTCAATATTCTATTGCGTAAATATTTACATTCATAAATTGAAATTTTGTATTTTATCACACCTGTTCTCGGCTATCGTTGTAAAAATCTTCTTCAAATTTTATACTTGAGTTCTTCTCCGAGTTTTTATGAAAATTGTCTAACTCAGGAAAAAATAAAAAATTGTTGCAATGATTCAAATATTTGGTGTTATAATATAGAAGGTGTATAATCATTTCAGCTTATAAGTTCCTAAAAACTCAATATCCAAAAGGGGGGAAGTATATGAGGAAACTTCTGTTCATGGTAGTTATTGTTCTTGTTTCAGTTCTCTCAATCGCACAGGTCACCCAAACTACACCGCTTGCAAAGTTGTACTACGAACTCAAAGCTCTTCTTGAAAATCCAAACGTTGATTTAAACGAAGCGCTTCAGAACATACTGCAAAAGTATGCTCCGATAGTCGAGCCAATCCTACCTCCTGGTGAATACGAGGAGTACTCTCTTGGACTTTCAGAACTCGATAAAGCCTTACTTGAAAATGGCATATGGATAACTCGGGCTACGGTTGAGATTTTCAACCAGGATGTGGTTGAAGGACCGTATGAATTGAACTATGATAGGGAAACAGGTCAAGCAACAGGCCTTATCGCAAAACTTAAAGCTGGCAAGTACAACGTTATAGTCAAAGTACTTGGTATGGTTGACAATAAGGACGAACGCATCGTTGCATACGGTAGAAAAGACGCCGTTGAGGTTGTAAGGGACAGGATATCGCTTGCTAACATACCTCTAAACGTACTAATTGGCACAGGTGGTGTTCTCGTAAATGCCCTTATCGATTTCCAAAACACTGAATTCATACCGGGAGAGATTGGAGAGATTGAACCAGAAGATGGAGCTGTGGATGTCCTTCCAAACATCACTTTGACTTGGCAAAGCAAGAGAGCAAAGCTTTACGATATCTATTTTGGCGAAGAAGGAAATTTAGAGATTCTTGAGAAAAACTACTTTGATAACAAGTATGAACTCGAAAAACTCAAACCATCGACGACTTACGAATGGAAGATAGTTGCAAAGAACGCATTCGGTGAAACTGAAAGCAAGGTCTTCAAGTTCAGAATAGGTGATGCTCCAACGATTCCAGATGAACCAGTCCCATACGATGGTGCTCAAAAAGTATGGATCGAGCCAAGACTCATGTGGCAGTCGGAAAAGGCAGCAGAGTTTGATGTGTACTTTGGAAAATCACCTGAAGAATTACAGCTTGTTGCAACCGTTGAAGAACCGATGTATGATACCGAAAAGCTCGAACTCGGGACTGTTTATTATTGGAAAGTGGTTGCAAAGAACGCTTATGGAGAAACGGAAGGTCCTGTGTGGATATTCTCAACAGGTGATGTGCCAACAAAACCTGAGCTTATTGAACCAACTGGTGAGAAAGTTTGGATACAACCAACGTTCAGATGGTCCAGTGAAGATGCGAACGAGTATGAACTGTATTTTGGTGAAGACTATGAAAATCTTGAACTTATAGCGACTACAACAGAATCTGAATTCACATTACCGTATGAATTGCCACAGGATACAACTTACTTCTGGAAAGTTGTTGCCAAGAATGACTTCGGAGCAAGTGAAAGCAACGTTGAAATGTTTAAAACAGGAAAAGCACCGGAATTCTTGAACATACTATATCCATCGGATGGCGAAGAGGATGTTTGGAAAGATCTGGAGCTTTCTTGGGAATTCGAATGTGCAGATGTTTATGATGTTTATGTAGGAAAATCACCGGAAGCGTTGGAATTGGTAGCTGAAAATATCACCGAGAACGTATTTGCGTTGAAAGATTTAGAACTTGGCACAACTTACTACTGGAAGGTTGTCGGAAAGAACAGATTTGGTGAAGCTGAAAGCCCGGTCGTCAAATTCACGGTAGGTAACGTCCCAGCAGTACCATTCAATCCTGACCCAGAAGATGGTGCTGTTGATCAATTTAACAAACTTGTTCTGAAGTGGGAAAGTGCAAAAGCAGAGGCATACGACATATACGTTGGATTTACAGAGGATATGCTGGAACTCTTCCAAACTGACCTCAAAGAAAGTGCAGTTGAAATAACTGATCTGTTGTTCGGAACCACGTATTACTGGAAAGTCGTTGCAAAGAACCGATTTGGTCAAAGCGAAGGACCAGTTTGGAAATTCACAACAGGTCAGATCCCAGAAAAGCCAAAAGCTATCTATCCAGAAAACGGTGCGCAAGAAGTTCCTGTTGACGTAACGCTCAAGTGGGAAAGCGAAAGGGCAAAAGATTTCAACCTCTACTTTGGTACAACCACACTTGAGCTTGTTGGAAGATTTGAAAGCAACGAATACGCATTACCACAATTGCATTTCGGAACAGAATACAGGTGGCAGATTGTTGCTGGTAACGAGTTTGGACAAATAGAAAGCGATATCTTCACATTCAGGACTAAGCTCCCAACTGTGCAAAAACAGCTCAGCATAGGCGGAAAGGCACAAGACACTGGAAGAAAGCTTTTGAGAACCTCCGACGGCGGATATATAGTTGTTGGAAACACTCAATCTGATAGCGTACCAGGATTCATGGGAGAATCTGACATATTGGTTGCAAAGCTTACAAAAGATTTAAAAGTAGAGTGGATTAAATTGCTCGGCGGCAAAGGTTGGGATGAAGCAGCAGATATCAAAGAGACAGCTGATGGCTATGTAGTGCTCGGTTATACACTCTCGAAAGAAGTGGCGGGCAATGTCAACAAGGGTGGTTGGGACTACTTGGTTGCAAAGCTTGATAAAGAAGGTAAAACGAAGTGGATAAAATTATACGGCGGTACGGGTAACGATATTGCGTCAAAAGTTATACCAACATCTGATAATGGCTTGCTTGTCGTAGGTACAACAAACTCTGTAAACGGTGACACTGGAGGTAACATCGGTACTTGGGACAGCTGGTTGCTGAAACTTGATGGACAAGGTAACATACTTGCAAGTAAGACATTTGGAGGTCTTGACAGAGATAAAGCTGTTGATGCTGTTGAACTTGAGGATGGTTACCTGATTGCAAATGTGACATACTCACTTGAAGGTAACATCCCATACAACCACGGCAGTTCAGATATTTGGATATTCAAAGTGACTAAGGACTTCAAAGAGATTACAGTTAACAAAGCATATGGAGGAACTGATCAAGATGAGATCGCTAAGTTGCTTCCAACAAGAGATGGAAACTTCTTGCTCGTAGGTTACACAACATCAGTTGATGGAGATGTGCAGAAAAACGAAGGATACTGGGACGTTCTGATTGCAAAAGTCAACCCAGCAGGTGAAATTCTCTGGATAAAGACGTTAGGCGGTCAGGACGAAGATATAGCATATTCTGCTGCAGAATTTGAAGATGGAGGATTCATAGTAGTTGGTTACACAGTGTCGAAGTTAGATGGTACAAAAGGAGCGGCGGACGCTTGGTTGATCGACATAGACAATGAAGGAAATCTGAGATGGTCTAAGACATATGGAGGAAGCCTATCTGATTATGCATATGATGTGTTCATAGACGAAGATGGTTCAGTTATTGTTCTTGGTACAACATTCTCCAAGAACATCGATGTAGGCACCAACTTAGGCGGCAGCGACATTTGGATATTCAAAGTGAAGTAATACGCTATTGACGGATAAGAAACGGCGGTGTCTAAAACACCGCCGTTCTTATTCTTATTAATAATTAATAAAATAATAGAAGAGGGCGGTTCTCATGCCCTCTTCTGATTTATTACATCCATTTATCGACTAATCACACGTTTCCGGCTATATCAAGTTCGCTTATCAAAACAGATGGCGTTACTATTCCCATAAAGGCTCTAAGATCATTACCGACTGCTTCTATCTTATTAAGCATTTCTAAGAAATTGCCAGAAATTGTAATCTGCTCAACACCGTGGGTAATTTTTCCATTCTCAACTCTGAACGCCTTTGCACCGAGCGAGAAATTACCTGAGATTGGATTTGCACCTGAGTGCATGCCTTCCACTTCGATTATCACAAGACCATCCGAGAGTCTTTCCAGCAGGCCGTTGAAATCAAGATTTCCGGGTTCGACACAAAGGTTTATAGGCTGGATAGAAGAACCAACGGCATTTCCAGTTGGCTCAACGCCATCCTTCTTCGCTGTCTTCAAGTTGTGCAGAAAAGTCTTGAAAGTTCCTCTATCTATTACAACCTTTTCTCTTGTCGGCACTCCTTGGGAATCAAACGGAGTGTAATTGATACTCAGCGGATGGTATGGTAAATCCTTTACAGTGAAGTTTTCACTTGCTATCACTTCGTTAAGCTTTCCTTTGAGTGGTGAGAGATTCTTCTGCGCGTTTTCTGCGCTGACCATGGAGATTAGTAACGACAAAATATCTGAAAATACATCATTTCTCAGGATAACGCGGTACTTACCGCTCTTGACTGACTTTGAGCCAACGAGTGCAAGTGCCTCTTCTCGTGCTTTTCTTCCGACATGTACTGGATCAATTTCTTCTGGTCTTTTACTCAGTGCGAACTCTACTGCCGAACGTGGCGATGCATCTTTTGCTACAGCCATAGCATACATGAAACCTCCGCCGTACGTATGTGACAAATCGAGTCCAAGTGTGTTTACGAGTTTCACTTCGCTCATCTGATCTCCGTAAACAGCCATGTCGTTTAGTATTTCTGGGCTTTTTCTTACTTCTTCATGTGCTCTTTCAACGTATGAAAGCCTCTGTTTGACAGGAAGGTTTTCGAATGCCCCATCGTATGGTTTTATGTCTGGATACTTTCCGGAGCCATCGTAGAAGTATTCAGTATCTTCACTGTCGACTATCGAAATGTTCTCAAGTGCGTCTTCGAAAACCTTTTCCGGTGCATCGAATGTTTCAGTGTACGAAGTTCCGAGCTTTCCGTCTTTTAAGACTTGAACAGTAATCTTGAACTTTCCTGCGTCGGTGTATTGATCCATCGTACCGTTTTGATATCTCACTTGGAAATTTCTATTTTTTGAATAATTAATCTGCACGTCTACGCTATTCTTCTTTGCAAGTGCGAATATCTTATCTTTGAATTCGTTGAACGTCATGCGTTTCGCCCCCCAACGATTATTTCCCTAACCTTTATGGTCGGTTGCCCAACGTCTGCTGGTATGGAGCCGCTGTAAGAACCGCACATTCCTTGACCTCTTGCCACGTCGTTTCCTACCATCTCTATCTTTTGAATTATCTCGTATCCTTTCCCTATAAGCGTTGCGCCTTTAACTGGTTTCGAAATCTTTCCATTCTCTATCAAGTATCCTTCGTTAACTGCGAAGTTGAATTCGCCCGTTGCTGGGTTCACGGAGCCACCACCCATCGTCTTTGCGTACAGACCATATTCAACGGATGCTATGATCTCTTCTGGATGGTGATCTCCTGGAAGGATGAATGTGTTGCTCATTCTCGATGTTGGTGCAAATGTGTAATCTTGCCTTCTCCCGCTCCCCGTTGACGGCATACCCATTCTTCTTGAACCGAGCTTGTCAATCATGTAGCTTTTCAGTACGCCGTTTTCAATGAGTGTAGTTCTCTGAGTCGGCGTTCCCTCGTCGTCAATATTCGCACTGCCCCAAGCATTAGGAATCGTTGCGTCGTCAACAGCGCTGACACATTCAGCTGCAACCTGCTGGCCAAGTTTTCCGGCAAAGACCGACATGCCTCTTGCAACAGACGAAGCCTCGAGAGCATGTCCAACTGCTTCGTGGAATATAACCCCACCGAATTCGTTTGAGATGACAACTGTCATCTTGCCTGCCGGTGCGGGTTGTGCATCGACCATTCGAACGGCTATCCTTGCGGCTCTCACACCTGCTTGCTCAACATCTATTCTCTCCAAAAATTCCGGTCCCATCCCAGCACCCGGTCCGTAGAAACCAGATTCCATCTGACCGTCTTTCATTGCGACGGCGTTTATCATTAGCCTTGTTCTTACTCTGTTGTCTGTTACGTAAACGCCTTCCGTATTCGCAACCAAGATGTTCTGATTGTAATCCCAGTAGCGAACGACAACTTGTGCAATTATCGGTGAATACTTCTTCGCCGCTTCGTAAGCTTTTTTCATATACCCTACCTTTGCTTCTTTCTTTACTTCTTCTGGCTGTAAAATAACGACATGCTTGTTACTTAGTTCCTGTTTTCTCAAATCAATAGAAAAATCCTTAACCTTTACCTCTCCGAGAGCTTCACCGACGCGTTTTGCCACGTTCAGAATATTCTCTCTTGATATGTCGTTTGTGTAAGCGTATATTGCCTTATCACCAAGAAATCCCCTGATTCCAACTCCGAACATACGACCGGTCTGTGCACTTTCGACTTTTCCGTTTTTCAAATCGATGTTTGTTGAATACCTATCTTCTACGAATACTTCAGCGAAATCTCCGCCGTATCTGATAACCGTTGCCAAAATCTCTTCAACAAAGAGCTTATCAAACAGTTCCAACACAGTCTCACCCCTTTTCAATAAAAAACATTTATAATAGTTCGTGATACGAACTATATATAAATTATACCATGTTTAAAATTAAAAGTCAAAAAAACAAAAATCACCTATCTTCTACCAAAATAAGAATCGAGTTGATTGAACGAGATTTTCATCATTATTGGTCTTCCGTGCGGGCAGGTGAGGAGATTTTTCTCGAGCACTGTTTTTACCAAGACCTTGACTTCTTCTTCACTCAAATTGTCGCCAGTCTTCACTGCACTCTTACAGGCTTTAGAAGCGAGCACGTGAGCGAGGCTCTTTGGTTTGTTAAATGGTACTCTGTATTCTTCCAAGACTTCCATAATCACGTCCTGAATTTGAGAAAGCTTTATTACCGATGGAACGGATTTGACAATCATCTTTGCACCGTCTTCATTACTTACTTTTTCAAATTCAAATCCATTGTCGTTTAGATCTTTGGAAAGGCTATCTAAGGTGTAGACCATGCTTTTACCGAACTTCAATTCAACCGGTATTAGAAGTGGGACACGTTCAAAGTCTTTCGATTTCAGTTCTTCGTATATTATCCTTTCATGTGCAGCGTGAAAGTCCATGATCACTATGCCGTCTCTATCTTCGAAGATTATATACCTGTTCCGCACAATAGTAAAACTACTCACATTTTCAAAGCTTGAGCTGACAACGGGCTGGAATATGTTTTCAAGAGTTGAACTCTTGTAATTCTCAGCTCCAAGGACTTTTCGATTATTTAATTCGCTTCCTTTGTAGCTTGAATTTCTTTCAAAGTCTTTCTGGCTTACAGTTCTTGAATTTGGTTCGTGAATATCGAAGGTTTTCTCAAAGTACTTTGGATATGTTTCGGTTTGCTTTTCGAAAATCAGATTATTAGTATTTCCCTGAGAGAAGTCAGAGGTTTTCTCTGTACATTCTGTACCTTCTTCGTTTCTTATAAATATCTGGTATCCTTGGACACTTCTCAGCCTTTCTCTTACACATCGAGCCAAAGTGTCGTAAACGATTCTTGGATCTGAGAATTTAATCTGCAATTTTTGCGGATGTATGTTGACATCGATTTCTTTTGGCGGAAGGTTTATGAATATAACCGCATAAGGATGAGTTCCCTCTATCAAAGCCTCTCCATAGCCTCTCTCAAGTGAAAGGTGCAGCATGTTATCCAGAACAAACCGTCCGTTGACGAAAAATACTTGCCCAGTTCGGTTCTTTCTAAAGAACTGAGGGGAAGAGATGATACCATTTATTTCGATGTCGTTTTGTACAAAATTTTCTATAGTCTGGAAATCCTTAACTTCCGGAAAAATTAGCGAGAATCTGCTTTCCAGTGAAGATGAAGGTGCGTTGTAGATGACACTTTCCTCATCTTTGAAAAGAAAAGCTACGGACGGTTTTGTTATCAAAAACCTTTCAACGACCTCGGTGACCATTCTCTTCTCAACACGCTCAGAGGATAGAAACTTTCGCCTTGCAGGTATATTGTAAAATAGGTCGAATACCTCAACTGTTGTCCCTCTCTCTCTGAATGTCTCTGAAACCTTAACAACCTTCCCGCCTATCATCTCTAACTTATGAGAACTCTCCCCATCGGAAGTTGTAATTACGAGTCTCGAAACCTCACCTATTGAAGCTAACGCCTCTCCTCTGAAACCGTAGCTTGTGATGTTGTAGATATCTTCCAAATCTGAGATCTTGCTTGTGGTGTATCGCTCAACAGCGAGGAGTAAATCGTCTTTTGACATTCCATTGCCATTGTCAGAAACCTTTATGTACGTTTTTCCACCATTCTTAATAACGATTTCAAGCTGTGTTGCACCAGCATCGATGGAGTTTTCCACCAATTCTTTAACAACAGATGCAGGATTGACGACAACTTCTCCTGCTGCTATCTTTGATACAACTTCATCAGGGAGCTTTTTGATAGGCGTAACCATCACATCCTTTCATAGTACTTATAAGTTTTCAAGTATATTATACCACCAAATAAAAAGAGTACCTGCCTTAACTGGCAGGTACTCGCTTTGTTGACATTTTGACTATTACATAAGACTACAACCCAGCTGATATCATTAGCGAGAAGCCAATACCTGGAGTCGTATTTTCAGAAGGTGTCAGAGAATTTGAAGTTGCAGTCAATTTCAAGTCAGCATTCAAGAAGAATAAATTCGCGTTAACACCAATAGTGTGAGAATACGAAACTTGGTTAAATCCGAGCATGTAATAGAGTCTTGCGATTGCTAAATTCAAACCTGCATACCCTTTTGCCGCCCACTTTCCGTCTAACCAATAACTGCCCATAATACCCCACATGATGAATCCATCATTTTTTAAGTATCCCGTTATTTGAATTTCAGGTTTGATTTCGATCGGTGCAAATAGCCGCGAAACAATCGGCTCAGTTGTAGAGTATGTCGCCTCCGCAGTCACATCGGTACCTTCAGCTGTGTACGTAAAATTGGCGTTTGCATTAAAGTCTACAGAGTAGTATGCTTTTGCAGGCCTTATAACAATGTTTCTAACAGCTATGCCAAAGTTTTGAGTTCCAAAACCGAATTCCAAGGACATTCCGTAATCATCAACATTGCTCAATTGTTCTATGACGTTGTTGATGTTTTGATTGATCAAATCGTTGAGTGGTATCCTGCTGTAAGCACGTATATGTGCATCTGCATTGAATTCTGCGTAAGCGGGCGTTGCAGTTGATGTATAGCTGACATCCAACCTTGTCAAGTCGTAATCAGTGTAGAATACAGGTGCGAACACATTTCCCGCAACGTAAATGCTTCCAAGAACAATAGCAACTCCGCCATTAGTCATTACATCTCCAACAAGGAATCCTTTCAAGCTGTCGGAATATGTTTCATTAATGTTTGTATCACCAACAAGTAATTGTGGGATTGTTTTGGGGATGTTCAAGAATATATTTCCGTCAATTCTTGTGTAAGGTATGATTCTAAACCCTCCAAGGTTCAAGTGTACGTAAGCGCCAAGGCTGACTGGTAAGCCGAACTTAAAACCATCTTGGAGCGCCGCGGAAAGGGTTTGTTCATTGATTATAAAATCTTCCTCGTTGAGTAAGGCATTTATGTTGCTTAAAGTAAGTATGTTCTGCCCAAATTCAATCTCTACAAATGGAACGAGTTTCAACAAGGCTGTAAAATCTTCCCTAACCAGTGCGGCATTACCGAATAGCCCGAATGGTTGTACTGTCATTGAGAATATAGAAACACATGAAATTAGAACGATTAAGAATAGGATATTCTTTATATTCTTTCTCATCGCAATCACCTACCTTATTTAAGGCTTACTTCAGTTGCGACTTTCAAATCTACAGATAAGTAAGGCGCAACGTTGAGTTGACCGTTGTAATTTAACGCGATTGTAGAATTCGCAGGAAGCATTATCTTGTATGGCACGGCAGTATCTGCCAAGGTTTCTATTTGTGCCTTATTTAATTCTATTGTTGGTTGAGTATCTGTCAAAGTAATCGTTACATCATCTCCGAGTTTCAGTTTTGCTTTTAGTCCTGTCGTGTTCGAATAAGTTCCGAATTTAAGTTGAGCAAGTTCAACGATATCCTTCACTTGATTGAGAGTGCTCAAATCGATTGTTCCTTCATTGATAACTACATCTGTATTCGGTGTATTCGCTTGCAATGGGATAGTTAAATCAAGCCACGCTCTGATTTCACTGTCCTTCGTAAGTTCTCCTGAACCAGTTTGCAAAGTTATGCTTAGCTCTAGAGCACTTCCATCTTTTATAAGTTGTTTTATCATATCACCAATATTTGCCGTTTCTCCCTTTGTTAGGTTTACAGGATCGCCTGAGATATAGAGAGTCATCGTTGCTGGAATCGTTGACTCAGTGATCTCAAATCCAAGTAAAGCATTTAATGCAAAATCAAGTTCTTTCAAGAACCCGAAATCTCCACTGAAAACATCGCCAAAGTCAACAACTGTTCCGAAATCCTCAGAATAAGTCTGCGGTTTTATATCAACAGATGATATTTCAAATTTTTCAAGAACAGGTTCGATCGAGAGCCTTACGCCGTCACGGATATTTACGTTGTTCACAGTAATCGCACTTGGAATGTTAGGTGTCAAAGTAAGTGAGAAATTTGTAAAAGTCGAAAAATCAAAGTTCTTGTTTTCTGATTTAAGCTCTATTATTCCTGGTCCAGATAAAGGATGCGTGCCGTTACCAACATCAAAGAAATTAGAAGTAATATGTAATATTTAAATTCAAGCCGGTTATGTTCGATACATCATAATTCAACTTAACAATAATCGTTGCTGTTGCGCTGTCTGCGAGTTGACTTACAGCTGCCGGAACAGGTTGGTTTATAACCACAGGATCAGCACTTACACCAGATATTGTAGCAGAGGCAATTATTATGTTTTGGTCATTCGGCAGAGATAATGAATAGAAAATCCCACCAGAACCTACATCGCCGCTTATGTTTGCATTAAGGACAGCAGGTAGAGAGATTCCACCGAATGGTACTTTTATGTGACCGGAGAGCATTTCAAGAGCGTTAGAGCCGAATGTTCCAGAAACACCTGTTATATTAATTCCTTCGAAACTCAGAAGCATGTATCCGCTGCCTGAGGTAAACGACAGGGCAGTTACATTCTCTGGTAGAGGTACTGTTAACGATACTGGGTAATCTTCTATTTTCTTAACCTGAACATTTGGAGTGAATTTGACTTTAGGAGCGATTCTGAAGTCAGCACTTACTGTTCCTGTTAATTCAATCGTTCCGGAAATCTGTATACCATCACCCACTGTGAATTTCTTTGTTTCATCAAGAGCAATTGATGCGTTAAGGGAATAGGATGATCCGGAGCCTATCGTTGATGAACCAGACTTTGCCGTGTAGGTCTGAGTTATATTTCCAGAGAAACCTGCTACTATAATTTGGATACCTACGTTTCCATCAAGTGCCAATTTCCATGTTCCCGAAACAACAGAGATTGATTGACTTATATCTAAAGATATCTTTTCTTCATCAAGTTGCGAAGCATCAAGGTTCTTGAAATAGTTGAGTTTTTGATTTCTAAATTCCAGGGTTATTTTTGCTATTCCTGCGCTTGCTGAGTTGAATCTTAGAATGACGCTTGAAGATTTTTTCAGCAGGATATTTGATAAAGTCTTCGTTCCAAGGGTTATTGAATACGAAACACCATCGACGATAAGTACAGGATTAGATGCAGTGACATTTGATATTTGTAAATACACATCGACACTCTTTAAATTAGCTTCATCGAAAATCAACGTGGACAAGAAACTTGTTGGAATGCTGAAATTGTTCTGACCAGAACTCACAGGCAGATCTTGACCACTAATGATTGTAAGGTCAGGAATTTCAATCTCTGGGTTGCTTATAGTTTGTTCAACTGGCTGCAATTCTGGAAGGTCTATAGAGCCGTGAAATTGCGTGGCAAGGTAGTTTGTATCGATACTCAAATCAAACCTTCCACCAAATTCGCTGAGCTTATTCTGAAGCTCATTTTCGATGCCTTTCAAAAAAGTGCCCGGGCTGAATACAACTTCAGTTGCGTACTTAATCTCAACAGGATCCGTTTTTACAAGTGTCATATCTGCACCGAGCTGACCCTCGAAATCGTCTACTAAGTCTTTGATTTTGAAGTCAAGTGTAGTTATTGGAAACTCTAAGTGTTTGGTATACTGCAATTTAACCTTTTCAGGGGCCTTTTCTGGAATCTTTATACCGCATGAGAAAATGACAAGTGCAACGATCACGACCGAAAAAATCAGATACAGCCTTTTCACATGAACCACCTCCCAGTGTTATATAGTTATCCATTTATTTTTGTTCCCTCTTCTATAATACAACTCCTTATACGTATTTTGACTATTCAATATACGATTTCGTTTAATAAAACTTGTAGGAATTTGAGAAGTTATGGTAGAATACTATAAATGTATGGAGAGTCTGTGGTATTACGATTTGACGGAGGTATCTTTATGGCGGGAATATTCAATTCGAATTTTGATACGCTGAAAACGGCACTTGATGTCCAGATGAAAAGGCAAGAGTTACACGCCCAAAACATAGCCAATGCTGAAACGCCTGGGTACAAGAAAAAGTACATCGCTTTCGAAGAATACCTCCAAGAATCGAAGATGAAACTCAAACTTACAACAACAAACGAAAAGCACAGACCAACGTTTCCAAAAACAGTAACGGCTAAGCAGATAACTCAAAAAAGTACATCTCTGACAAACGATGGCAACAACGTGGACATAGACATGGAAGTCACAGAAATGGTTAAAGACGCACTGAGATATCAAGTATTATCAAGATTGATGAGTGCAAATATCGACAGGTACAACACTGTCATTAGGAATACAAGATAGTAGTGTGGTAAAATATCAATGAGGTGATACGATGCAGAGCGAATTCAATATAATGAACATCTCATCAACAGGATTATCTGCGCAAAGGTTTAGAATAGAGTTAATTTCGACAAACATTGCAAACTCAGAGACTACAAGAACTGAGAACGGAGAGCCCTATAGGAGGAAAGTTCCAGTTTTTCAGGAACTTTTGAGAAATATCCAGGGGCGACAAGAAAATAGTGGTGTTATCGTCAAAGAAATTTACGAAGACCCTTCTCAATTTCGAATAGTTTATGATCCAACACATCCAGACGCAGACGAAAACGGGTACGTGAGATTGCCGAACGTTAATATCATACGCGAGATGGTAGACATGATTAACGCACAAAGAGCGTACGAAGCGAACGCAACAGCTATAAACACAACGAAAGCAATGATAACATCTGCCCTTCAGATAGGGAGGTGAAGTAAGTGGTAGATAAGATTGGTGGGTTGAATCCGTTAAGGCCGAATATAACTACTAATGTGGGAAATCAAAAAACAAGTGAGAACAGTGAATTTGGAAAAATTCTTTCAGATGCTTTGAAGTCGGTCAACGATCAGCAAAAGAACGTTGAAAAATTATCTGATGATTTTGCTACTGGAAAAGTGAGCAACATTCACGAGCTGATTGTCGAGGCTGAAAAGGCGTCGATATCGCTCAGACTTACAGTTGAAGTTAGGAACAGAATCGTTGATGCTTATAGAGAGATTATGAGGATGCAGTTTTAGGAGAGTGCAATTGAAGAGTATAAGAATAAAACGGGGCTTTCGCCCCGTTCTTTTATTATTGGATTGGAAGGAATAAACCAGCTACACCAATTATGAGACCAAGCCACGCTATTATGTTGAGCATGTTAACCTTTTCTTCAACAGCTTTTGTGTCTGCTTTGTTAGCTTTGAGTTCTTCTATGCTAGCTTTGAGCCCTTCAACGTTTTTATTTGTTGTATCAATCTGACCTTGCAAATCTTTTTGAACATTTTCTATAGATTTTCTAAGTAGGTAATCCGTGTCGCCAATCTGAGCTGCAAGCCCCGTGACTACATCGCTCAAACCAGCGAGATCTTCTTCAAGAGTTGCTACTTTTTCTTCAAGAGCGTCTACTTGTTCTCTATCCGCCTTCGCTGAAAGGTTGTCATAGATGTTAACTATGTCTTGGTCATGCATGTCGAGTCTGAGTGCAAGTGATTCGATATTTGCTTCTTCCAAACCTGCAAGTTTCTCTTCAATTGCTGCGATTTGTTCAGAAAGCATGCCGAGTGTGTCGTAAATCTTGAGAATGTCACTGTCGTGAATATCGAGCGTTACTTTGATATCGTCAAACATTGGTTGTAATTCTTCGAACATTTCTTCTTTTATACTTGCAAGGGAGACCTCAACATATGATGTAATCCTGTCTTCCATAGCTGCAAGATTTGCTGAAAGTTCATAAAGCATATCCCTGAGTGCTGGTAATCCGGTTTCAACCGTGCTTGATACGTTCAACAATTGAGTTTCAAGCTCAGAAAGTCTTGAATCAAACTCTGCAAGCATCATTTCAAGTTCTTCGGCGGATACTTTTGTACCAAGTGTGTCATAAATCATGTTTGTGTACTCTTCGAGCAAATCTATCCTATTCGTAAGTGCGTCAAGTTCCAAAAGTTTGTCGTTAATTTCCGCAAGGGCTAAATCAAGATCTTCGGCAGAAAGCTTTGTGTTGAGAGTGTCATAGATCATATTTGTGTATTCTTCCAAAAGGTCTAATCTGTTTGAAAGTGCTTCAATGTCTACACCTTCGGCGAATACAAATATCCCGAAAAAGACAACCGCAATGAGAATCCCCAGTTTTCTCATAAGTACTCCCTCCTTTAGTAAAGTGTAATAATTCCGAGAAACAACCGTATGTTTAGCCGAATTCCGCGGTGAGCGTACTGAGCAATATGAACAAACTAATTAATAAAGCTATCCGATTTATATTATAGCACCAAAAACAAGAATTTTGTAAAGCCTTTTTTATAGTGTTTCCAAAAGAACGCTTCTAAAAATGAGTATTTAACGTCAAAAATTAACCTATAAGTGGGTTTTAACATTATTTATGCGAATTTACTGCTTTGTGGGAACAATTTTAAAATTAAATCGTAATACTTGACATGCATCAGCTTTCATTATATCATATCTATGCCCTTGCTCGGTATAGGGATCTTTCCCATACTTGGCAAGAGGACATTAGATGGAGGTGCAGAAAGATGAACAAAGAGGACATCATCAAGGAATTTCAGATCCACGATGCAGACACTGGCAGCACAGCAGTTCAGATTGCATTGCTGACAACCCGCATCAGACACTTAACGGAACACCTCAAGAATCATCCTAAAGATTACCACTCAAGACGTGGACTCATGAAGATGGTCGGGCGCAGAAGAAAAATGCTCAAGTACCTCATGAAAAAGGACCCAGAGCTTTACAAAGAACTCCTTGAAAAGCTTTCTTTGAGAAAGTAAAAAAATATCGATACTCAATTGGAACACAGTCATTGAGGGGCGGAATTCCGCCCTTTAATTTTGCAAAATCGCTGAAACGGGGAGATTCTATATGGACAAGATGGAAAATTCCAAACTTTACAAACTCGATGCGTACGATTACTTCCTGCCTGAAGAATTGATAGCACAACAACCGATAGAACCAAGAGATCATTCGCGGTTAATGGTATTGGATAGGACAACTGGGAATATCCAACACAGGATGTTCAAAGACATATTGGAGTACCTTTCTCCAAAGGACATCCTTGTTTTTAACACTTCAAAGGTCATCCCCGCAAGGATTTACGGCAAGAAAACAACGGGCGCTACTGTTGAGTTGCTCCTATTGGAGAAGATGAGCCTAGGAGTGTGGAAGTGTCTTGTCAAGCCAGGAAAGGCGGTCAAAGAGGGAACGGAGATTGTTTTTCATAAGCCTGATGGAAACATAATTGGAAAGTGTGTCGGAAGAGCTGAGGAAGGTACAAGGATAATAGAATTCTCAGTGAGCGATGACCACATAATCTTTTCTCTTGGCAAGATCCCACTTCCACATTATATAAAAAATGAAAACATTGAATTCGAGCGCTACCAAACGGTATATGCGAAGCACGAAGGTAGCGTTGCGGCACCAACTGCGGGCTTGCACTTTACAAATGAACTGCTTGAGAAAATAAAAAGCAAAGGTGTGCGTACTGCAGAAGTCATATTACACGTTGGCATCGGGACGTTCAGACCTGTTAAAGCCGAAGATATTCGCCATCACAAAATGCACGAAGAATACTACATCGTGCCCGAAGAAACAGTAAACTTAATCGATGAGGTTAAAAGCACTAACGGTAGAGTAATTGCGGTAGGCACAACATCGGTTAGGACACTTGAAACAATAGCAAGGCAACCAAAGAGCGGGTCTTATTCAGGAAAAACAGATATATTCATTTATCCGCCGTTTGAATTCAAAATTGTCGATGCGTTAATTACCAATTTTCATCTTCCAAAATCTTCTTTAATCATGCTTGTCAGTGCGTTTGCCGGGTATGAACTGACAATGCAAGCTTACAAAATAGCAGTCGAAGAAAAGTACAGATTTTTCTCTTTTGGTGATGCGATGTTCATATTTTGAGTTAACACAAATCATGTTTATAATCTTAACATTAAATTGTTAGGCTACTGCTGTATAATAATATAAAAATACTGGTGGGGAATAACATGTTGAAAGAACAGACAAAGCCATTTAGAATCTTAGGAATAGACCCAGGATACGGAATTGTTGGATACGGAGTTGTTGAGAAGACGGGAAATAGAATAACATACGTGTCACACGGAGCGATAACAACTGGCAAAGAAGAACATTTTGAAGAACGTCTTGAATACATATACTCGGAAGTCCGAAGGATAATATCAGATTATAAGCCAGAACTTGTTGCTGTCGAAAGTTTGTATTTTTACAAGAACGTCAAAACTGCTATATTCGTTGGGGAAGCCCGTGGGGTTATACTCCTTGCAATAAGGCATTCGAATTTGCCTTTTATAGAATTTACTCCTCATCAAGTCAAGCAAACCGTGACCGGCTATGGAAGAGCTGAAAAATCTCAAATTCAGAAGGTTATGAAAATTTTGCTAAAGCTTCAAGAAATCCCAAAACCAGATGACGCAGCAGACGCGCTTGCGATAGCATGGTGCGCGGCTGTTAGTCACACTAATACACAAAATATACCGAAAATCGAAAAATGATATTTTTTTTCAAGCAGAGTTAGACTCGGGGTGGGTTAGATGTACTATTCCTTCGATGTTTCAAAAAATATAAGAGATATAGCCGAAAAGATAGGAATAAACGCTTCAGGGGTTATAAAGCGAATAGCTTACGACAAAAAACGTGAAATAGTTTCGTTTTTTGTTTCTAATTTTCAAGGAGATATAGAAAGTTTCAAGGATTCTCTTGAAGAATTCTTACAAATTGCTGTTGAAGTAGTCGTCGACGAGGAAAAGGATGTTCAAAATGAAGTTGAGAGTTTAAAGAGCTACGTGCTACAACAACTAAATGGTTCAGGTAAATACGTAGAGCACATAGAAATCGAAGATAAGACTTTAAAAATATACGCGCTTGGAGAATTCGCCAAGGCGCATATTTCAAAACGATTGACGAGGGTAAAATCTTCTCTTCCATTTGAAAACTACGTCATCGATGTCACCGCTCATGAAAATCAGCAGAATGACCAAGCGATTAACGATATGAAAGTCGGTTATGACCCGGATAGTCAACAGCTTGGCGTGAAAACAGATGGATTTTCAAGTGTTCAAAAACAGATTACCCATGCAACTGTTAAGACTGGTCCAACTCAGAGTGACGAGTCAGACATGATTGAACAATTTGATAAAAACCTGCTCGGCGGTCTGTACTCACCCTCCAATATGCCTCCTTCAAATAAGAAGAAATTCAAACTTTATGGAAAAGTCTTCAAAATCGACAGGCCAAACCCCGAGGTTCTAAATGTATATATCACCGATAAGAAGGACTCGCTACTTGGAAAAGTGTTCAACTCTAAATCACAAGAGATTGAAAACAAGCTTTCGGTTGGTGAATGGTACATCTTCAGCGGAATGCTCACAACAGATAAATTTGGAACGACATTCTTCAAAATCGACAGCGTTACGGAAATTCCATCTCTTGACAGAATCGACAACGCTTTAGAAAAGAGGGTGGAACTACACGCACACACAAAGATGAGCGATCTGGACAGCGTCTTGGATATAAGCGAATACATAAAGACGGCAAAGAAATGGGGATGGGAGGCTGTTGCCGTTACAGACCACGGAAACGTTCAAAGCATCCCAGAACTGTACGAACTTGCAAAAAGCAACGGAATAAAACCTATATTCGGTTGTGAAGTTTACATAGCAAACGATCCGAAGAAGATAATGATTAACGAAATCGAAGGGAACATCGACGAGGCAACGTACGTCGTGCTTGACCTTGAAACAACAGGCTTGAACCCAAGGCTTGATGAAATAATGGAAATCGGCGCAGTGAAGACGGCGAATGGCCAGATAATCGATGAATTCCATACATTTGTCAAGCCTTCTAAGTTGAAGGAAAAAAGTTTACAAATAACAGGTATAACGGAAGAAATGCTCGAAAACGCACCAGATATTTCTCAAGTTATCGATAGACTTTCTGAATTTCTCAATGGTGCAGTAATTGTGGCGCACAACGCAGATTTTGACGTCGGATTTCTCAAAAATACATTTTCTAAATTTCAAAGACAGTTCAATCCTCCATACATTGACACACTAAGACTCTCGCAAGCTCTTTTGAGAAGTAAACTTAAATCGTTTTCTTTGGACAGACTCGTAGACTACTTCGAGCTCGGAAAGTTCCAACACCACCGAGCACTTGATGACGCGAGGGTAACGGTTAAAGTTTTTTGGAAATTGGTAGAACTGCTTAGGAAAAAATCTGTAAATTCATTTGACAGGCTGAATAAGTTGATAGAGCACATCAACCCACTTTCAAAACACCCACGACATATTACGGTGCTTGTCCAGAACAAGACGGGTCTGAAGAACCTTTACAGATTGGTCTCTAAAGCACATACAGAGACATTCTTCACAGTACCTCAGGTCTTGAGGTCTGATCTTGAAAAGAACAGAGAGGGTTTGCTAATAGGTACCGGATGTGCGAATTCGGAAGTCTTTGAACTTGCACTGTCAAAGGACAAATCCTCGCTTCAAGAAGCTCTCAAATTCTACGATTACATCGAAATAATGCCTCTTGATACTATATCTTCGGAAGAATTCACGAAGGAAGAGGCGAAAGAAGCTTACAGATTGTTATATGAAGCGGGTAAAGAACTGAACATTCCAGTGGTCATGGTTTCAAATGCGCATTTCTTAGATCCGGAAGACATAAAAGCCCGAAAGGTATTACTCGCACCCCAGAGCAATGTGGAAGACGCAGGTGCGAACTATTTCTTACGCACAACTGACGAAATGTTGCAAGCTGCGATGGAGATATTCGAAGATGAGACAATCGCTCAAGAAGTAGTCATTAAATATCCGAAGAAAATAGTTCAAATGGTTGAAGAGATAAAGCCGCTCGAGAAGAAACTCCATCCGCCAAAGATCGAAGGTGCGGAGGAGAAATTGCGCTCTATGACATACGAGCGGGCATATGAGCTGTATGGAAATCCACTGCCAGAATTAGTTGAAAAAAGAATAGAAAGAGAACTGAACAGCATCATAGGGCATGGTTACGCTGTTCTTTACATGATTGCGCACTTGATAGTTAAGAAGGCGGGCGAAGACGGATACGTCGTTGGGTCCCGTGGTTCAGTTGGTTCTTCCTTAGTTGCGCATTTGGTTGGAATCACGGAAGTCAACCCATTGCCAGCACATTACAGATGTCCAGACTGCAAACATTTCGAGCTGCACGAAGAAGTGGGCTCTGGATACGATTTGCCGGACAAAAGATGTCCGAAATGTGGTGCAAAACTTGAAAAAGCTGGTCAAGATATACCATTTGAAGTATTCATGGGATTTGAAGGAGACAAAGTCCCTGATATCGACTTAAATTTCTCCGGCGAATATCAAGAACGTGCTCACAAGTTCATTGAACAACTCTTTGGAAAATCACACGTCTTCCGCGCCGGTACGATAAGCACGATAGCAGACAGAAGTGCAATTGGATACGTGAAATCGTACATGGAAGACAAGAATGGAAACGTAGTAAATTCATTAAACCCAGCCGAACAGGAAAGACTGGCCATGTACGTTAGCGGTGTTAAGAGAACGACAGGGCAGCATCCCGGTGGTCTGATGATAGTCCCGAGCGACTATGATATTCACGACTTCACCCCTTACCAGCATCCAGCGAACGATAAGAAATCAGGCGTTTACACGACGCACTTCGCCTACGAATCTATCCATGATGACCTCGTGAAACTCGATGCACTCGGACATGATGATCCGACGATGATAAGACTCCTGTACGAATACAGCGGTGTAGATCCAATGAAAATTCCAATGGACGACAAACAGACGATGAGCATATTCTCATCGCTTAAGGCTTTGAAGATAGACGCTCAAGAGCTTGGAACGGACGTTGGAACAATCGGAATACCTGAGTTCGGTACGGACTTCGTCATGGGAATGTTGAGAGATACCAGACCCAAGACATTTGCCGAGCTTGTGAGAATATCTGGGCTTTCTCACGGTACTGACGTTTGGCTCGGCAATGCTCAAACGTTGATAGAAAAGAAAACAGCGACGCTTTCAGAAGTCATATCTTGTAGAGATGATATAATGATTTATTTGATTCATAAAGGGTTACCACCTTCAAACGCGTTCAAGATAATGGAAAATGTAAGAAAAGGTAAAGGATTAAAAGATGAAGAAGTCCAGTTGATGAAAGAATTTGACGTACCTGATTGGTTCATTGAGTCTTGTAAAAAGATTAAGTACCTGTTCCCGAAGGCACATGCGGTTGCTTATGTGAGCATGGCGTTCAGAATTGCCTACTTTAAAGTCCACTATCCGCTTGCGTTTTATGCAGCATTCTTCTCAACAAAGGGAGATGAGTTCGACGCCGAATTCATACTTAGAGGGAAGGGAGCCATAAAAGAACGTTTGAGAGAACTAAACAATATGATGAAGAAAGACGTAAAAGAGAAAAACGAAGAAAAAGTGCTCCAAGCAGCCCTTGAAATGTTACTGAGGGGATTTGAATTCAAAAAACCGGATTTAAAGAAGAGCCACCACTCAAGATTTATAATCGAAGGTAAGAGCTTGATAATCCCGTTCAACAAAATTCACGGCATAGGTGACAATGTTGCAAAATCGATAGTTGAGCAAAGGGATATAAAGATGTTTACATCGGTGGAAGACCTAATGAACCGTGGAAAGGTGACAAAAGCACAAATTGAAATGCTAAAGAGACTCGGAGTTTTGGAAGAACTTCCGGAGACTGACCAAGTAACACTGTTCTAAAGATGAAAGTGCGTTTAAAAAGTTGATACTAACGGTAGAAAAAACTATCAAGAGCGTGTATTTTTATTCTTTCTTAGAGAAAAAATTACAAGATGGATACTTTTGGTAAATATTAGTCCATCAAAAACAAAATAAAGAAATGTAGAACTATTGCAAAACATAAAATTCTTGTGGTATAATAAGCTTTGAATTTATAGGATTATGGGGATATGCAGTTAAGAGACTAATTAGGACATTACTGGAGGTGTATTAGATGTTAGCAGTCATACTATTGATTGTCCACACTATCATTGCAGGTGCTCTGATCTGGATGGTACTTCTTGAAATGAGCAAATTTGCAGAGCTCGGAGGAGCTTTCGGAAGTGGTGCAGCATATACGATGTTTGGTAGAAAAAAAGGCCTCGACACTCAGGGAAAAATTACCGTCGCTTTGGCGGTTGCGTTCTTTGTGATGTGCTTCCTGACATCTTGGGTGCTTTCCAGGTAATTAGTGCATATTAACGTTTAGTGGTTTTAGAGTACTCTTAGAAATTTCGAAGTGGGGTGTATCATTTGTCTACAGTGAACCTGCCAACCGAAGAACAACTCAGAATACTCAAAAGAAATTGCGTGGATTTAGTCTCGGAAGAAGAACTTCTTGAACGGCTCAAATCTGGCAAGCCGTTGAGAGTTAAGCTTGGTGTTGACCCTTCAAGACCAGACCTTCATCTTGGTCATGCTGTTGTTTTGAAAAAACTCAAAGAATTTCAGGACTTAGGTCACCAAGTTGTGTTAATCATTGGTGATTTTACTGCCATGATTGGTGACCCATCCGGCCGAAACACGACTCGTCCTATGCTTTCAAGGGAAGAAGTTGTAGAGAATGCAAAAAGCTACGCAGAACAGGCTTTCATGATTTTGGATAAAGAAAAAACCGAGATAAGATACAACAACGAATGGCTCGGGAGCATGACATTTGCTGATGTCGTCAAGCTTGCCGGTAAATACACGGTCGCTCGCATGCTCGAAAGGGAAGATTTTGCAAAAAGGTATGCGGAAGGTTCGCCGATCAGCGTTGCTGAATTTTTATATCCGCTGGCACAAGCGTACGATTCGGTTGCGATTCAAGCAGATGTCGAGCTTGGCGGAACGGATCAATTATTCAACTTGATGGTTGGAAGAAAAATACAAGAAGAATATGGTTTTAAACCACAGATAGTCATGACAATGCCGATAATAGAAGGCACGGATGGAAAGCTCAAAATGAGTAAAAGCTATGGAAATTACATAGGCTTTACAGATGAGCCTAAGGACATGTATGGCAAAGTGATGTCTATTCCTGACGAACTCATCGTAAAATACACAAGATTGCTTACGGATGCGTCAGAAGAATTCATACAGAAAATGGAAAAAGAAATAAATGCCAAGACGGTTAATCCGAGAGATTACAAAATGTGGCTTGCAAGAGAGATAGTCAAGCAGTTCCACGGTGAAGAAGCCGCAAAAGAAGCAGAAGAATATTTTGTCACCGTTTTTCAGAAGAAAGAACTGCCAGAAGAAATGCCGGAGAAGATTGCTAATTCTGGAGAACACAACATTGTAGAATTGCTCTTCGAACTGGGAATCGGAACGAAGAGCGAAATTAAAAGGCTCATAACACAAGGTGGAGTTTACTTTGATGGAAATAGAATAGACAACTTTAAAGCCGTTGTCAGCGTTCAAGGGGAGCACATAGTAAGAGTTGGGAAACGTTTATTTATAAAGCTTATAGCAAATAAGTGATTTATTGATGCAATAGCTTTCGTACGGACCAGAGTGTTTCTTTGGAAAAAATCATTGAAAAATTTGCATTGCTTAATAATTTGTGGTATAATATCGATGCTGAATTTGTAAATAACTTCCTACCGGTACATTTTTATTGCTGTTTATTCGTATATAATGGAAGTAAATTCTATAACAAAGGGGGTATAAAGATGAAAAAGCTTCTCACGTTACTTACAGTGTTACTTCTCGTCACACTTTCCATGGCAGCTTTCAGAGATATACCTAAAGGTCATTGGGCAGAAAGCTATGTTCAAAAGCTTGAAGAAATCGGTATTGTTACAGGTTTTCCTGACGGGACATACCGCGGTGATGAATCTATAACAAGATACCAGATAGCTATTTTCCTTGTAAGAACTCTTGATTATGTTGAGCAGATCATATCTGATAAAGTAAACAAACTTGCAGCAGATACAGACGAAAAAATATCAACTCTGGCAAATAGAATTGAGCTTTTAGAAGAATACACAAACATGATTTACGACACGCTCCAAACGAAAGCAGACGTAAGTTCACTTGACGAACTTCAAGCGATGATTGAAGAATTCAAAGCAGAGCTTGAAGTGACGATTCAAGATATGAAACTTGTTCTCGACTTACACGATCAAGACATAGTAAAGCTCTACGATTTGGTAAATTCAATTCAAGACAAATTCACATACGAAGATGAAGAAGGACAAAAGTCGGAGATCAACCTTGCAGAGCTCAAAAACGATGTTGCGGCTATGAACGAGATATTAAACGGATTAGCGGCGCAGCTTGGCGATGTTGACTACTTGCTGAGAAAACAGATAGCGGATTTGGATAAGAAAGTCACAAGTCAGGATGAAGTGTTGCAAAAGTCTATAGATGACATTAACGCAAAACTGGAAGAAAACACCTCTGCTATCGAAGTACTCAACGCTAAAGCTGCAGAACTTGAAGAGACAATAGCAAACAACTATGCAACACTGTCAGATGCAATACTCGGGCAACAAGAGGAATTTACAATGAGCAAAGAAGAAATCTCGGCAAGAATTGACGAACTTGAAACAAAAGTTCTAAACATACAGAGTACAATAGACACAGGTTTACCAGCGATCAGGGACATGGTTTACGGACTTTCAGAAGATTTAAAATCGCTTGAGGACAGACTTACATCCTATGTGGACGTCCGAGTTGACGACTTGGCAACCAGAATCGAAGCACTCGAAGAACTTGTAGCTAACCACGATGATAGGCTTAACTTAGTAGAGAATCAACTCGTCAGCTTAACGCAAGTTGTAGAAGAAGTGAAGGCAGACAAGAGCGAAGTCGAAGAACTTAGGCAAGAAGTCAGCAACAAATTGGCAACAAAAGAAGAGCTTGAACAAACAAGACAACTCGCAACATGGGGAGTCGTCACAGGTGTAAGCGGGCTTGTAATTGGAATAATTGCATTAGGTAAAGCTTTCGGATGGTTCTAATTAATCGCTTTAGGAATACCCTTTTTAATTTACTATGCAAAAAAAAGGGGGGATGGCAAGAAGCATTTTAAGGTATATTTGATATTCCTTATTTATAAACTTAGAAGTTTTCTAAAGAGAAACAAAAAGGGGCAGAAAGCCTAAACTCACAGGAGGAGGGAGAAAGGTTATGAAAAAGCTTTTTACGGTACTTGTAGCGCTTCTCATGGTAGTTAGCATCTTCGCAGCAGAAAAACCATTCACACTCGGACCAAACGTAAAGTATACCGGTACAGTTACTTTCACATTGACGGCTGATAAGGATGGGGTAAGCTTTAATGGAGCTCTATCAGATGTTTCAGCAAGTCTTTCACTTTCACCAACATCAGACACGCAAGCAGGAGCAACATTCGGAATTACCTATACACCGTTCAGTGGAGTTACACTTACTCTCAGTTCAATAACATTCTCAACACCATATTTTGGCGCATACTACACAACAGGAAAACAGTTTGTCAATGACTACTTCACAGGTAGAGTTTACAATTCAGATGGTTCTATATCTGATTGGGATTCAGAATTTAAATCAGAATTTGCTGACGCACTCAAACTCACATTCCCAGCAGTAGCAGGTCTTGAAGTTTATATTGAAGATAACACAACAGAAATTACAGGTACACTAGACTACGCAAATTGGTTCAGCGACATGCTTTTAGTGAAATACCCAGTTGCACCATTCACACTTGTTGGCGGTATGTACGTCGCTGGTGGTTACTACACAGTTGGTGCCAACGTATTTGGTACAGTTGATCTCGGTATATTCAAGCCATCAGTTGACGTCTTTGCAGGTATGGTTGATGCATCTTCAGCAAATCCAAAAACAGTTTACGGTGTCACAGTATCTGGAAGCCTTTCACCAGTTGCAGGTTTAACACTTGCGCCGACACTCAAATACACCGATGGTATTGCAAATCTCGTTTACAAGAGCAACACCAAAACAGATGGTAAGTTTGCACAGCTTGGCGTAACATACACAACAACATTCGCACCAGTAACAGTAACAGCAAAAGTAACACCAAAGTACGATATGCAGCCAGCAACACCAACATTTAAGGTACCACTTAACGAACTTTCAGCAAAAGTAGCAGTTACACCTGTAACACTCTTTGTAAAGACAACAGAAACAGACTTAATTGATTCAACAATGAAATTCACACTCTACACACAAGCAGATTACGCTGATGCGATGCTCTCTGCTACAGCAAAAGCAGAATGGGCAGATGTAACAGAACTTGCAACGTACACATACATCCACGTCAATGGTTCTGTTAATGTAGTGCCAGGTGTCTTCACAGTAGGCGGAAACTTCAGAATGACTCCAAGTAACAACGGCTTCAATGCATCATTTAAATACGTCTTAACACCAAATGTAAATGTAACAGGATTCTACGGAACATTGACAGGCAATGATAGTGATGGTTGGACAATTAATTCAGATCCAACATGGAATCTTAAACTCACATACTCAGCAAGCTTCTAATACAATCAATTATCGATAAGACGTAACACCCCGCCGGAAGGCGGGGTGTTGTTTTGCCATTTATCGCGATTGTTCATTCTGGACATACACGTAACGTAGAAACAAAAACTCCCCCTTTCATTTTCAGGGGGAGTCTTTCAATAATTAAATCTCTTTTCGATTCTTATCTTTTTATCGAATAGAACGCTCCTAATCCTTTGTATATCGCCGCATCGCCGAGTTCTTCTTCGATTCTGAGGAGTCTGTTGTACTTGGCTATCCTTTCGCTTCTTGAGAGTGAACCTGTCTTGATCATACCTGCATTCGTTGCGACTGCGAGATCGGCTATGAATGTATCCTCGGTCTCTCCGCTTCTGTGCGAGACAACGTTCGTCATTCCTGCAGTCTTTGCCATTTCGATAGCATCCAATGTTTCTGTGACAGAACCAATTTGGTTGAGCTTTATGAGTATCGAATTTGTTGCAAATAGTTCGATACCTTTAGCTAATCTCTTGACGTTTGTCACGTAAAGGTCGTCTCCGACGATTTGGACTTTTCCGCCAACTTTTTGTGTGAATTTGATGTATGTATCCCAATCTTCTTGCTCAAATGGGTCTTCGATGGAGATTATAACAGGCCAGTATTTGTCTATTAGCATTGAATAGTACTCAATAAGTTCATCTCCTGTTTTTTCTGTGCCATCGATATCGTACTTTCCTGTTTCCTCGTTGTAGAATTCGCTCGCTGCACAATCAAGGGCAATGAATATGTCTTTTCCTGGCTCATAACCAGCTTTTTTAATCGCTTCGATAAGTATTTGAATCGCTTCTTCGTTAGATTTAAGGTTTGGTGCGAATCCACCTTCGTCACCGACTGCTGTAACGTGTCCTGCATCTTTCAATATCTTCTTCAATGTGTGGAAGACTTCGGCACCGTATCTGAGCGCTTCCCTGAACGATGGTGCACCTGCTGGGACAAGCATGAATTCTTGTATATCAAGACTGTTATCTGCATGTGCTCCACCGTTTATAACATTCATGAATGGAACGGGCAATACTTTTGCGTTTGCGCCACCTAAGTATTTGTAAAGTGGGAGTCCAGCACTTTCCGCCGCTGCCCTTGCAACTGCCATGGAAACTCCTAAAATAGCGTTTGCACCAAGATTTGACTTGTTTTCCGTACCATCAAGCTCAAGAAGAACTTTGTCGATGTAAACTTGGTCAAAGGCGTTGAGTCCTGCTATCCTTGGCGCGATAATTTCGTTTACGTGTTGGACGGCTTTGCTCACACCTTTTCCCATGTACCTTTTCTTGTCGCCATCCCTCAATTCGAGTGCTTCGAACTTTCCTGTAGATGCTCCACTTGGAACGATAGCACTGCCAAAGCTTCCATCTTCAAGCAATACCTCAACCTCAACCGTTGGGTTTCCGCGGGAATCGAGCACTTCTCTTGCCTTCACGTCAATAATCTCTACGTACATAACTACACCTCCACTTTTTTAGTTTCAAATACAAACAACACTCAAGACTATCTAAAAAACGCATATTTGAAAACCGTTGAGAAAATGCTTGATAATTTACCATCTTCGGCACAGATTAAATTATATCACATTCCTACAAGTTTTTCTACATATTAGTGATTTTTTTCACACAAAGCGCTCTGCTTTCAATAACCTGAAGCTCAGAGAACCTTAACTTCGTACGCTTTGAGACTTACTCCTTCGAAGGTCTCGTGGTGGCCAGCTATGTTCACATAAACTCTGAATCCGTTGTCGCCGTCTGTAACCGTATAAGCGATTGTGAACGTGTTGTGCGTTACGTGCTCTACCCATGCGTTTGTGAGCCAGTCGTTTTCTTTCCTGAACTTTGTCCAGTTAATAACTTCTTTGAGCAGACTGTCCTCGCGGTTCAGGTGTTCCTCAACAGAAGCACCGGTGAATGCCCTGTTGAACCTTACAGCCTTCCAGAACGCTTGGCCCTCGCCAGATAGCGAAGCGTACCATGGGAATGGTTCTATAACGTCTTCTGTGAATGTGGAGTCGTACTGCCCCTTCATTCCGAGCTCATCGCCGTAGTATATGAACGGAACGCCGGGTGTTGTCATGAGCAGTCCGAAGAAGACTTTTCTCTGCTCTTCATGTGGTAGTAGCTGAGCCAGTCTGTGCATGTCGTGGTTGCCTGTGAAGTTGCTTGGCAGGTATGGCTTTTTCGTGAGTGTTCTCTGAAAGCAGTCGACGATTTTGTACACCGCTCCGTGCTGCATCGATTCTCTTATGGCTTCTGTGAAGTAGAAGTTGAACGAACAGCCGATTGTCTTAGCGTACCTGTCAACGATTTCAGGATCGTCCCAGACTTCCGTAACTGCGAATACATCTTCTCCTTTGATTTGCCTTGCTCTGTCCATAACGAGTTGCCAATAGGCGACATTCTTTTCGTGGTCGTATCTGAATTTGCCTTCTTTGATATCGTAGTCGTATATGTGCTTTGCCGCATCAAATCTGAATCCATCAACGCCCTGCTTGAGCCAGAATTCAACTATCTCGAGTGATTTTTGCACAACTTCGGGGTTTTCATAATTCAAGTCGGGCGAAGAACCACCGAACACGCCGTAGTATGTCTTGCCATTTCTCGTGTGCCAAAGCAATTCTTCGTCCCAGTGTCTTTTTTCTTTCAAATTGAAGTGCGGCTGCGCCCAGAGGAAGTAATCAACATACGGTTTTTCGCCGTTCATAGCGGCTTTGAACCATGGGTGCCTGTCTGAGACGTGGTTGAACGGCAGGTCGATGACAATTTTTATTCCATTCGCATGTAGCTTGTCGACCATATCTCTAAAATCTGCAAGTGTTCCGAACGAGACATTCGTGTCAAAGTAGTCGATTATGTCGTAACCGTGGTAACTTGGTGACTTGAAGTGCGGCGTTAACCAGATTAAGTCTACGCCGAGCATCTTGAAATAGTCGACTTTCTGGGCGATGCCTTTGAAATCCCCAATTCCGTCATCATTTGAGTCCGCAAAGGACCTCACAAATATCTCGTAACCTATCATCGTCTGTTCCCTCCAATTTGAATGTTTTGCAAATCATATCTACTTAAGATTAGCTTCCAATCAATTTCTTCACAATAGACTTGAAATGTTCTCCGCGTTCTTCGAAGTTCTTGTAAGCATCGTAGCTCGCACCCGCTGGTCCAAGGAGCACGAAATCACCTTCTCCTGCTATCTTAGAAATCTCTACAACGGCTTCCTCGATGCTTTTATACCTTCTATAATCTATACCCCTATCTTTTAAGTACGGTTCAACTTGATCTGAGATTGGACCCACTATTGCAACGTGTTTGCATTTTTGTTTGATAGTATCAGCAAGTTGGGTGTAGTCTTCGTTCTTACCCTTTCCAGCGATTATGAGGTAGAGGTTGCTGTCGAAATTCTCGAGCGCCTTAACGACAGCGGCTGCGTTCGTCGCTTTTGAATCGTTGTAGTAGTGCGCACCGTTTATCGTGCCGCAGTATTCCATCCTGTGTGGTAGCGGTACAAAATCTTCGAGCATATTCATGTTGAATGGGAGATTCAAAACTTTCAAAACAGTCTTTGCTGCAGCAATATTCTCAACGTTCTGTTTCGTGCGTATGTGGAACGGTATCTCTTCGAATTTGAAATCGACGGTGAACGGGACACGCTTTGCTTGAACTAAGGCTAATCTCTTGAACGTCTCCATATCTTTTGGGTTGTATACGAAATGATCCTCGTTGTCTTGGAATTTTGCTATTTTCAACTTACATTCTGCGTAGTGTTCCATCGAAGGGTGCCAGTCAAGGTGGTTGGGGTATATGTTTGTAATGACTGCCACGTGCGGTTTAAAATACTCAGCCCAGTAGAGCTGGAAGCTGCTTATTTCTATGACTAAGTATTCTGGCTTTTTGCCTTCTAGTAATACTTGCGCGATGGGAATCCCTATATTTCCAGAAAGTTGTGAAGTTGCGCTCTTTGATATGAGGTGATTGATCATCGATACGGTCGTGCTCTTTCCAACAGAGCCAGTAACTGCGATTATCTTCGGATTCCAGTCAAGGTTTTTTGTGAAATATGTGATTTCCGTGTCAACGTGCTTTTTCAGTTCTTTGGCTTTCATAAGGATTGGGTGGTTGTACGGAACGCTTGGGCTGGTTAGTATAACATCGGCTTCCAATAGGCGTTCACTGTTTGTGCCTTCTTCGTATGGTATGCCTGCTTCCTCTAAGTATTTTTTGTCTTCTTCGGAAAGCTTTCCACCTTCACTTACAAATATCTCTTCACCAAGTGATTTCAAATACTTCGCTGCGTATTTGTTGCTTAATCCAAATCCTAAAAGCGCGTATTTCAAAGCATACCACTCCTTTTTAGCTTATTGTTGTCTTAAAATTCTTCCTCGAATATTCTACCACACAATTTTGGCACTCTCGGGAATTTATTGGAAATATTCAATGAAAATTCACAAAATCTTGCATCTTGATTTTTGTGTGAAACTTGATTTTTCAACCGCTTTTGTTGTATACTATACATTAGTATATAATATACTTTTGTATACTAAAATTAAATAGGGGGTGTGCCGTGTGATATATCGAAAGGTTGCACTTGTAGATATGGATTCTTACTTTGCGTCCGTTGAGGGGGTAAAAAATCCGATTCTCAAAAGAAGGCCCCTTGCTGTTGTTGGAGGAGGAAAGAACCCTATCGTTTTGAGTGCGAATTATTTGGCGAAGATTCACGGCGTGAAGACAGGGATGATTTATTCAGAAGCTAAAAAGTTGTGCAAGAACATTTTGTTCGTAAAGGCTGATTATCCGCAGTACGAATTCACAACGCTCAAGCTTTTGGAGATCATTGAAAATTTCTTTCCGGTGTATAAGGAAGCGAGCATAGATGAAGTGTACATTGCTGTTGATGTTTTTGAAGACGGTGTTGAGAAGTTGAAAATTTTAAAGGATGAAATAAAGCTGAGGTTAGGGTTGAGTTGTACTATTGGTGTTGGACCTAATCCTGTGATAGCAAAAAGCGCATGTGAAATCGCTAAGCCAGACGGGTTTTTGGTTGTAGATGATTTGAATGAATTTGCAAAGCAATTGCCGATAAAAGATATACCGGGAGTAGGTAAAAAGAGCCAAAAAGTTTTTAAAGAGATTGGAATAGAAACTTTGGAAGATTTTTTGAAAAATGGTGGAATTTCTGAAAAACTTCGCGAACTGGTGTTGAAAGAATATACGGAACCAGAGTTTTTTAAACATGTTCCGCCCAAAAGCATCGGACATTCGCTCTCGCTGGATAAGGAAATAAAATCATTTGAAGAACTTTATGCAGTTTTTAACTATCTTCTCTTTGGGATTTATTCCAAATTGATTCGAGGAAGGTACGGTGCGAAGAATGTGGCGCTGTATATAAAGGACAGGTTTGGCGCGTTTTCTCTTTCGCACAACTTAGCAGTTCACACGAATGACTTTTTTCTTTTATCAAAGGTTGTGGAAGATATTGCAAAAAAGCTGTACAGAAACTATCCTATTTCAAAAATTGGTATATCTTTGAATAATCTCAAGATAATCGATTCTGTTCAATGTTCGCTATTTTGGGAGGAATATCAAAGAAAATACGAGAAGTTGGCAGCTGTTGGAAATGGATTGAACAATACGTTCCTCAGCGGTTACTTCATTTTGAAAAGCAAGAAAATCATTTAACTGGTGAGTTGTGATAAAATAAATGCAAGGACAAGATTAGGGGTTGAAAGTATGTTCGAAGTTGCAAAACTTGCTGAAAGTTTCCTTGTTCTAAAATCACCAGTGAACGTCGGTGTGATTCTAAAGGGCGATGAAGCTGTATTGATCGACACGGGGAGTAGTCCGGACCATGCGAAGAGAATAGCAAGGGTTTTGGGAGAACTTGCAGTGAAGAAAGTATCGATAATCAACACGCACTCGCATGCAGACCACATCGGCGGAAACAGTTTCTTGCAGAGCAAGTACAAAAGCAGAATCTTTGCAACAAAGCTCGAGAGCGCGTTTATAGAAAATCCCGTCCTTGAGCCCGCTTATCTTTGGGGTGCACTTCCGTTTAAAGGTATTGACAACAAGTTCCTCCTTGCAAAGCCTTCCGTAGTCACAGATATTATCGATTATGGCACTAACGAAGAGCTGAATGTTAATATAATACCACTTCCGGGACATTCATTCGATATGATCGGCATTCTAACAAATCTACCAGACAAGCGGATATTTTTTGTAGCAGACTCAATTGTTTCTTCTCAGACCATACAGAAGTACAAAGTATATTTTTTAGTTGATGTCGCTCAACATCTGAAGACCTTAGACAGTCTAAAATTATGGGTTGAAAACGATGTCTCTTTTATAGTCCCAAGTCACGGTGAAGTATACAATCTTGAGAGTGATGAATCGAAAGAAGAATTCTTAAAACTTGTAGAATCGAACAAAAACGTCGTAAAAGAAACATTAAATACTATAATAGATTATCTCGATGTGCCAAGGACAATCGATGACGTTGTTTCTCATGTTGCTGAGAAATTTTTTCTTTCTTTAGATGCTACAGGCTATGTTTTGTTGTTGCAAACGCTTAAGGCTTATTGCAATTACTTGTTTGAAAATGACTATGCACAAATAATTTTTGAAAATAGGCGTTTGGAGTATGTGAGAAAGCAATAACAAAGTAATAGGAGTGTGCTTAATGAAGGATAAAAAACTCAAAATATTAACCTTATCTCTGTTTTGTATCGTTCTATTTTGGCTTGGCTTGATATACTATTTCTCAACAAGAGGTCCTGTTGAATCGATGAGACAGTCGCAGTTTGCGTACAGGGTAATTAAGAAGCTTGACAGTATTTTCGACTTCTCAAGTACAGCGCTTTTTACGAAAGTAGAGAGGAAATTGAAGCAATGGTGGTTTGGAACTGAGAATATCCCTGCGGAGATGGTTATTAGAAAGAGCGCTCACTTCGGGCTTTATTTCGTTTTTGCGTTCTTGATATCACTTGCTTTCCACACTTGGAAAAAGTCTTTTCTGATTTCTTCCTTGCTCGGGTTCACGGTTCCCTCAACTTATGCAATATTCGACGAATACAACCAAATTTTCTATGCACGTGGTTCCTCGCTAAACGATGTTATCATCGATTCAACGGGTGCGTTTTTTGGCTCGTTATTCAGCACTTTTGTTATTTTATCCTTGCTTTTAATTAAAAAGTTAAAAGCTATGAGGAGATATGAAGAGAGGTGAGATATGATGATAATTTTCAAAGAATTTTTAATTGTTATTCTTGTTGTTCTTTTTTCTATAGCCACTTTTTCGCAATCTTCAGTTATTTTGTATACTTATGCTCAGGATATTGTACCAAAGTACATTATTCAGGGAAACAGCATTTCGGGTTTTTGTCATGACATAATAGTTGAGCTGAACAAAGAACTGAAGAAGGATAACGTAGAGATTAGGTACAAATCGTCTACGGCAAAGCCAATTCAGCAAATAATCAGTTCACTTTCAAACAAAGAAACCCAGATCTTTGTGGGTGTGCCGCACAGTGAGGAGTGGGAGAAGAATGTTAAATACATTAGACTACCTCTTTATGGTGTGAGGGAAATTTATATTATAAAATCAGACATGGAAAACGTTTTGAATGTTAAGGAAAGCATGAAAGTAGGAGTAATTGGCGGAACAGTAACTGCAAGAAAGATACCGAATATGCCACAAGAGCAAGAGATATTTGAATACAAAAGTATAGCGGAAGCGATAGAAGCTCTCGATAAAGGAAAGGTGGACACATTATTCCTTTCAAGTCTTCCGTTGGGATACTACATATCGCAAAGCAAAGGGAAGTACAAATCGATGAATGCACCGTCGGAGAAGTCTTATCAATACATAGTTTTCTCAAAGTCGGTAGATGATAAAGTAATTAGAGTTGTAGAGGAAGCTCTCAGGAAGATCCTGATAAATGGTGTTATCGATAGATTGATAAAAAAGTATGGGTTAGAGGGTTACGTACTTCCAGGGAACGTTGTGGAAATTCTGCTTGTAGATTGGAAACCTTACGAATGGTACGACAAGGATAAAAAGGACTGGGTTGGGATGGATGTTGATGTGGTGAAGAAAGTATTCTCAGAGCTTGGTTTCAAGCCTGTATTCCTATCATTTCCATGGACAAGGTGTCTCGAGCTTATGAAAACGAAGATGTACGATGGAGTCATGAGTGTTAGAGATATAGAGGAGCGGAAAGATTTCCTTACTTTTCCAAGAGAACCCATTAGTGCGGGATTCGATGTGCTTTTCAAATTAAAATCGAAGAAAATCGACATTTCATCGCTTGAGAAAATTCCGAAAGAAGCGCTTTGCGGATATGGTGATGGTTATGCATATGGTGACTGGTTTTGGAATGCAAAATTTAGGAAAATCAATGTAAGCACGGATGAGATGGGGTTTGAATTGCTGAAACTTGGCAGGATTGATTTGTTTGTGTGTAATCTGATAGTCGGAAAGCACATTGCGCAGGAAATGAAGTTAGATGTTGAGTATTCACCTGTGTTTAGTGAAAAGATGATATATTATGTTGCTTTTTCAAAAAACTTCCATGGTGTATACCTTGCTGGTATTTTCTCTGAGAAACTCCAAGAATTCAAAGGAACACCTGAATACAGAAACATTCTTAAAAAATACGGTATTGCGTATGAAGAGATGTGGAGTAATTAGTTTGGATGTATTATTGCGATAACTAAAGTTTCTTCATAGGAAAAGTTGTTTTGATGCTGTTAACTAGTAATGATGATGGAAGCTAAAGCTGTAATCATCTCATTTTCGTTCTCATATAACTTGCATAGGTTCCTTACTACACAAAAACCATTTACATAGTACCGTATGTTGCTAAATTTCTTGAAGCTCCTTTTCGCTCTAACAAACATCTTAAATAACGAAAATTTCGATTCACATTCGTTGTTTTTACCTAGTCTTACTTCTCTGTGCTCAACATTATCAAAATTTAGTTTTACTGCTATCTCGTACGCTTTTAGTCCATCGGTTATTAACTCTATTTGTGTGTTTTGTTTTCTTTGACTAAAGTATTTATCTAACAATATCTTAACTTGTGACATATCACGATATCTTGATACATGCCAAGCTACTATTAAATTCGTACCATGCTCAACTAATAGCCACACATAGTACTTTTTGTCTCGAAATACAATAACTGTTTCATCACCGTGAACTTTAAATACATTCTCAAACTCAAAAAGCGAAATAACAGAAGATAACTTGATAATCCATTTGTAAATAGCAACATGAGAGACATTGATATTCAAGCAAGCTTTAATAGCACGAAGAGAAAGGTTGTATTTGAAGTACAAGATGAAAGCTTTGAGAACGATATAGATAGGGAAACGGAAGAATTTGAAAGGATGAAAGTTGAAAGGCACAGGCTGGGGAAGAGAAAGCGGAACAGAAGTTTTGAAGTTGCACTTTCTGCATCTGAAACGAACGAAATAACGGCGGATTTTGTAAATTTCCATGACATGGTTACAATGAACACAACGAGGATAAGGGAAAGAGAAAAGTTTGTGTTTTTTGGTGAAAGTAAGTTTAAAGTAACGCTTGCAGTCTTTGCAAAAGAAGATTTGGTTTTTGAACTTATCATGACCGTTTTTGATGAAGTTAGAAGAGCCGCAATGAGGGCATTTGGGTTGGATATTAACCATATCGGGATACCTCCTTATTGAGAGTATATTGGGGGGTGTCCCCTATTTAAGAAGATAATATGATTTTTGAAATTTATCAATACCTTTGGTTAACAAAATCGTTGTTTTCAAGGGGGGAGAATAGTGAGAGGCTATCAAGAAGTTATGAAAAGCATCGCTATTCTAATCGTCGTTCTGCAGACGGTTGTTCTTCTTGCCAAATCTAATTTGATTTTGTATACTTATCCACAAAACGCTGTACCAAAATACATCCTTCAAGGGAATAGTATATCCGGATTTTGTCATGATATTATTGTCGAGCTGAATAAAGAGTTGAAGAGCATTAACACTCTCGTGTCTTTAGACATGAGTAAAAGATGATATTGTTAGTGTGTTGTATAATTTTATAGTAACGATAATACAAAAACTCAAAAGGAGCAACACTAATATGATAGTTACCTATCGATACAGGATTTATCCAAATGAAAAACAAAAAACACTGTTAGCTAAGACATTTGGTTGTGTAAGATTTGTTTGGAATTACTTCCTTGCTTGGAGAGAGCAAAGATACAAGGAAGAAAAGCTTTCGACTACTGAACCTGAGTGTCGAAAGCATTTGAACAGTGTTTTAAAAGAGCAATATCCATGGCTTAGGGAAGTAGATAAGTTTGCTCTCGAAAATGCTTTGATAAACCTTGATAGTGCTTACAAAAGATTTTTCAAAAAACAAGCAAGATGTCCGAGATTCAAGACAAAGAAATCACATCGATTTTCGTATACTACGAACTCTACGAATAACAATATACAAGTCGATTTTGGTGAGATAATAATAAATCCAGACAAAAATCGTTGCTGGGGGAAGATAAAGCTTCCGAAACTTGGTTGGGTAAAAGCACGAATCCATAGAGTTTTCGATGGCAGAATCAAAACGGCAACCGTAATGCTAACTCCAAGCGGGAAGTACTATGTATCGATTACAGTAGAACAAGAGAAAGTGTACAATCGTAAAATCAGTGGAACACCACAAAACTTCGCAATAGCTTTAGACTTAGGAGTTAAAGATTTCTATGTAGACAGTCAAGGCAAGCATATTGAGAATCCGAGAATTCTTGCAAGATATGAAAAGAGAATAAAGAAGTTGCAAAGAGAGCTTGCAAGGAAGGTGAAAGGAAGCAAGAACTATGAGAAGACAAGAATAAAACTTGCAAGAATGCATGAGAGAGTAACAAATATCAGGAAGGACTTTCTGGAAAAGTTATCTTCGCAGGTAGTTAGCGAAAACCAAGCAATTATCTGCGAAGATTTGAGAGTTAAGAATCTTGTACGGAATAGTCATTTAGCCAAGAGTATTCATGATGTATCATGGTCAAAGTTTATAGAAATGGTAAGAGACAAAGCAGAACGGTATGGACGAATATTCTTGCAGGTATCACCAAGTTTTCCGTCATCGCAGACTTGCAGCAAGTGTGGACACAAGAACGAGACAGTAAAAGAACTAAGTGTAAGGACATGGAAATGTCCAAAGTGTGGAATAGAACATGATAGGGATGAAAACGCAGCGAAGAATATATTAAGACAAGGGCTATTGCAACTTGGAATAACGTGATAACCGAATCTTTGATAGGGTTGGGACGACCCGAGGACGGTAGTCCATGCCTGCGGAGGCTGGGCCTCTACTGTCAAGTAACACGGCAGCAAGTCCAGTCGATGAAGCAGGAAGCCCGTGACTTTAGTCATGGGTAGTTCACGGTTATGTTCTACCAGGCAACTTAGTTGAGATACTGACAATCGATTGGATGCCTTACGAATGGTATGACAGAAACAAGAAGGAATGGATTGGGATAGATGTAGATGTGGTAAAGCGTGTTTTTCAAGATTTGGGATTTCATGTTATTTTTCACACATTCCCTTGGACAAGGTGCATAGAACTAATGAAGGATAAATCTTACGATGGGATAATGAGCTTGAGAATCTCCGATGAGAGGAAGGATTTCCTCACATTTCCTAATGAACCTCTGAGTACTGGGTTAGATGTATTATTCAAACTTAAGTCAAGTAACATAGATCTATCTTTAATTGAGAAAATTCCAAAGAATTTAGTTTGTGGATACACTGATGGTTATGCATATGGCGACTGGTTTTGGAATGCAGAGTTTAGAAAAGTTCCTGTAAGCACTGATGAGGTTGGATTTGAGCTTCTGAAAAATGGAAGAATCGATTTATTCGTATGCAATTTGCTTGTAGGAAAATATATTGCACGTGAGATGAAAATTGAAGTAGAGTATTCTCCTGTTTTTGGTGAGAAAATGGTATATTACGTCGGGTTTTCAAAGAACTTTCATGGCTCGTACCTTGCTGAGAGCTTTTCTGAACAACTCAAAAGATTCAAAAACACATCTGATTATATGGATATCTTAAGAAAGTATGGCGTTAAGTATGAAGAATTATGGAAATGAATACTTTCGTTGCTTAGGAGGTTTATGGTAAAATTGGGATAGGCTCTGAGCTTTGAAAAGAGGTGAGAATTTTGAATTCGACAAGTATTGAAAAGGGAAAAGTCGAAATACATCTAATTGTCAGTATTATTTCACCTATGATTTTGTTTGCGATTTTTTTGTTAGTTTCTACTAATCATTATTCATCGTGGAAAAGAGAGCTTTTCTTAAGACTGGATTATTATGCTGAGACCCTTTCTTATCCTGTGTGGACGTACGATAATAGGGTAATAGATAAGTTGACAAGAGTAATAACTCAGTCAGCAGATATAACTGGCGTCTTTGTGTATGATGATAAAAGGCGTGAGTTGGGATCTTCTGATGAGTCGTATGTTCCGAACATTTTAGAGCAAGTTCTCGGAGTCAGGTTGCATAACAAGAACATTAACTTGTTTTATGCCGACACTTTTGTTGGGAGTGTGAGTTTTAGATATACCGATAGTGTCCCGCGAGTCTTTCTGTTTTATATATCTTTGATCTTCCTCGGTATGTATTTTATTCTAATTCTTTTAATGAAAAACTTGAAAAAGAACGAACAATTAAAAGAGCTTGTTGAGGAATTAAATGAGATGAATAACGAACTTGAACTTGCGTTCAACGAACTTGAAGAAGCGCAGAACAAGATAATAAATTCGGAAAAGATGGCTGCACTTGGTAAGTTGATGGTGAACATAGCACATGATGTGAATACACCTTCAGGAATAATATACTCTTCTCTAACAGAACAACACAAGATCTTGAGTGATATTAAAGATAAGTTTGAGAAAGACGAATTAACTGAAGAGGAATTTAAGGATTGTTTGAATACGATGTTCGAGCTGAATGATATGATGGTGAGGAACTCCCGTAGGATTATTGAGCTTGTGCAAAGCTTGAAAAGGGTGGCCATGAATGAGATGGTTCAAAGCTATGCGAATGTCGATTTGAAATTATTAGTCACAGATGTCCTCAATTCTTTACACCCAAAACTTAGGAAAACAAAGATCAATGTAGTGACAGATATTGAGGAGAACCTAACGATTTACACTATTCCTGGAGCGATAACTCAGATTCTCATGAATTTGATCGATAATGCAATTGTTCATGCTTTTGAATATGACAATCCTGGTGAAATTAGAATTGAGATGAAAACGATAACAAGCGGGAACAACAAAGAACTGATGTTTGTTTTTGCAGATAATGGCAAGGGGATTGAACCTGAAATACAGAAGCGTATTTTTGAACCTTTCTTTACTACAGACCAAAAATCGGGTTCTGGACTTGGTTTGAGTATTGTCTATCAGTTGGTCTCAGAAGTACTCGGCGGAACTATCGAAGTTCAAAGTGAATTATGGAGAGGAACGAAGTTTATTATTACATTACCGATCAAGGAAGGCAATTAGTTCACATCCTCTAAAGAACTGCAGGTAGGTGATGTCGATTGGCGAAATTCCTCAAAAAGGGTAGTGAAAAAATAGATCATGAGCTGAAAGATTTCTGGAAAATCCTTGTTGTCGATGATGAGCCTGATGTACATGCGATAACATCTGTCGTTGCAAGGGACATAGTTTTTGAAGGAAAGAAAGTAAAATTGTACAGTGCCTATTCATCGCAAGAGGCAAAGGAAATTTTGGAGAATGTTGAAGACATAGCATTGGCCATAATAGATGTTGTAATGGAAGGCGATGATGCCGGGCTTGAATTGGTAAAATACATCAGAGAGAAGATTGGAAATAAACTTATCAGACTTGTTATCCGCACGGGCCAACCGGGATACGCTCCACCGAGGGAAATAATAGTAAAATATGACATAAATGACTATCGTGAAAAGGCTGAACTCTCAAGCAACGGACTTTACACTATGATAATATCGCGCTTACGCGAGTATCGAGACATTGTAGAACTTGAGATTCAGAAAAGACTTTTAGAAAGGGGCAATTTCTACTCATCAATGCTTTTCAGCGACGGTCAAAAATCGGTTGATGATTATAAAATGTACATCGAAAGTCTCTTTGATGATTTTAGCAGGATTTTAAATAATGAGGCTGTTGTTAAATATGTGGAAAGTGATAGAAATGCGTTGGTGGATTTACCAGATATAAAGTTTTTTGATAATCTGAAACACACAGAAGTTGTTTGGAAGGATGATAGGATCTGTGAGTTTTTCGTTTCTGAATCCGTAGGTTCAGGTAAAGTAATCAAAGCTGAATTTTCCAAACAGTTGACAGAAACCCAGAAAAATTTTTTGACTGTGATCGTTGACCGTTTTGCATCTGGCATTACAAATTATCTTATATCGAAAGATTTAGTTGAAACGCTTTATAAGATAATTTACATACTATCGGAAGTAACAGAGACGAGATCATTGGAAACTGGAGAGCATGTCAGAAGGGTAGGAAAGTTGAGCAGATTATTTGCAAGTTCTCTTGGGTTTGGAGAAGAATATCTTGACGTTATTGAAATTGCTTCAATGTTACACGATGTCGGGAAGATAGGAATTCCGGACTCGATTTTAAACAAACCTGGGAGATTGTCAGACGAAGAATTTGAGATCATGAAGAAGCATGTTTTGGTTGGTTATAAGATACTTTCTCAAGTTGAACATCCTGTTTTTGAAATTGCGTCAAATATAGCACTTTATCACCACGAAAACTGGGACGGCTCGGGATATTTGAAAGGATTAAAAGGTGATGACATACCGATAGAAGCACGTATAGTAGCTATTGTGGATGTGTACGATGCTTTGATGTCTGATAGGGTTTACAGGCCCAAGTGGAATGAAAATGATGTCTTAGAATATATAAAGGATCAAGAAGGCAAGAAATTTGATCCTGAGATATGCAAAATATTCTTTGAAAAGTACGATGAAATAAGAGAATTGTATATAGAATAGGGTTCAATTGCTCATCATTTTATAGTTATCATATCTTTCATCTTTTCAAACGTCTTCTTGCCAATTCCCTTAACGTTCATAATTTCATCGATGGACCTGAAAGGTCCATTTTTTGTTCTGTAATTGATTATCTCTTGTGCTTTTGTTGGACCAATACCGGGGAGCTTCTGTAATTCTTCAATTCCTGCAGTGTTTATATCTATCTTCCGTGTTGTCTGGAATTCGTTTGTCTGTTGATTCACAACATTATTAGCTACCAATGCTTGATTGTTGTTTTGGACAGGCTGAGTATCTGGTGTGCTTACCTTTATCCTATCTTTAAGCCTTTCAAAAGTCTTTTCGCCTATTCCTGGAACGTTCATGATGTCTTCTATTTTTGAGAACTGCTGTTTTTCTCTGTATTCTATGATGGCCCGCGCCTTTGACGGACCTATTCCTGGAAGTGTCTGGAGTTCTTCAAGTGAAGCGGTATTGATGTCTATAACCGAGGAAGTGTATTTTCTCTGTGCCGATTCTGCGGTTACTTTTAAATTTTCATCTCGCCCGTAGACACTTTCTTGAACAAGTTTGTTATAACTTGGTTGGTACAAAACACCAGAGAGAACTATAATCAAAGCAAAGAGTATAAAGAATGCTCTTTGACTTGCAGATGCCTTCTTGTGCAGTGCTTTTATATTTTCAAACAGCGAACTAGAAGTGTTTTCTCCGCTATTTCTTCTATCGAAGTTTGAAAATATCATACAAAAAAGTCCCCCTGAGATTCCCCCGCACTTGTAAGCTTCAATCACCTAATGTTATTACTGCCCTATTTTAGATACCTTTGCACCTTTTACGTGCCCATATCTCGACAGTTCAGTCCAATCTTGTGAATAGTAGAAACTTTTTGCCTGATTTTCAGAAGTGAATATTCCAAGGCAGATAATGTAACCGGATTTTGCGCTGATACTAAATGCGCTGATTCCGACAGTTCTAAGATTTACGACTGATTTGAAAGCGTCTTTTGAGCTTGAGATTGGATCAGTAGTGATTGTGTAAATCGACCTTGAAGGGTTAAGTTCCGGCATGACGTTATTTAAGGTCAAAACGTAGTATTTCGAACCCGATCTATCTATTACATAATTCTGTGTCAACTTCGCGATCTTTAAAGCTGTTTCACCGTCAACTGCGTAGAGATATACAGTCCTTAAAGCACTTTCAGGAAAGTTTTCTGCCATCCTCGAAACAAGGAGATTATAGTCGAATTTTGTGATGTCTTTCAGATAAGTATTTGTCACTGGTTGTTGTGGTTCTTGTTTTTCGTCTTTCGCTTGTGCTTGAGTGTTTTGTTCTTGAGACTGTTTTTGCGGCTGCTGCACATTAACGTTTGTCGACTCGGTGTTTTCTGTTTCGAGCTTTATCATCTGTGAGTTTTCATCTTTCTTAATTTCCTGCCCGGCTGTTTGTTGGTTCACTTGCGTCGAAGCACCTGTAGTGGCTGTATCGATAGGAACGGCTAAGGAAGTAGCTTCCTTAGCCGGTTCAAGTATTATTACTGTTTGAGTAGCTGTTTTTAGAACACGCTCAGTTGGTGGGGTTGTATTCGTCCCAACTTCTCTTATCACAACCTCGACCTTTGACTTTTGGACTTTGAGATAAAATGTGTACAGTACAAGTGTTATAGTTATTAATGAAAGCGTAATTATCACAACGGATAAGACTTTCAGATCAAAGTCGGTTATATCCTTCCACTTTCTCGAGCTGATTGGAGTTCTTTGTTTCATGCGTTCTTATAACCCCTCTTCGCAGTATTTGATTGTTAGCTCAATGGTTGCCTCTACGTCAGGTTTGTAAACCATTTCGCTCGGTGTGTGGATGTACCTTGTCGGTATCGATATCGTTGCGCTTGGAATTCCGCTCTTTGTTGCTTGGTAACCTGCCGCATCAGTTCCGCCGAATATGAGAACTTCCATTTGGTGTGGTATGTTGTACTTTTGCGCGAGTTCTTTGAGCTTTTCAACGATGTATCTGTTGCTTATCGAAGCCATATCTTTAACTTTTATACAGGCACCTTTCCCAAGTTCCATCGGCACTCTTTTCAGTCCTTTTGGTGTGTCTCCAACGCCTGTAACATCGAGTGCTATTGCAACATCTGGTTCAATGTCGTAACCAGCAACATGTGCACCTATGAGTCCGACTTCTTCTTGGACTGCAAAGACACCGTAGATCGTGTTTGTAGGTTCCTTTATGCGTCTGAAAACCTCTATTATAACAGCACATCCAATTCTGTCGTCCATCGATTTGCTGATCATATAATCTTCCTGTTCGTGGAAGTAGCTATCGAATGTGCCGAAGGTTCCTATCGGACAGAGTTTTTCGGCTTCTTCTCTTGATTTTGCGCCAATGTCAACGAAGAGCTTTTCAAAGGACATCTTCTGAACGTTTGCCTGTAATTCTTCGGACGTTTCACCCTCGATACCAACTATACCAACCACTTCGCCAAACCTGATCCTCGATTGGTATATTGTGTAAGGTGAGACACCACCCACTCTGTCTATCTTCAAAAATCCTCTTTCGTCTATGTTTGTAACCACAACACCGATTTCGTCCATGTGAGCATCCAAAAGGACTTTTTTTCCACTTTTTCCGTTTTTCCAGACGATTAAATTTCCGAGTTTGTCAATCTTATACCCATCGATGTCTCCTTCAAGCTCTTCCAATATGACGCTCGTTATTTTGGATTCCCTACCGCTTGGGCTTTCAGTCGTTGTTAGTCTTTTTACCAAATTCTCCAATGATGTTGATTTCACCACAAACACCCCCGTTCGACAACGATTTTATGATTTATGATATTTCATGGTCAATTATCCATTTATGTTAGCTTTACTAACATCCTTTAAAATTATTATAACACAAATCTTAGAATATACACTACTAAATTGTTCAGAAAAATGCAGTTTTCTTAAAGTATACACAACACAACGTATACAAAAAATCAATTCATGCACTGATGATACGTGATATAATTATTAAATGGATAATTCTTCAATTCGGAAATGTTAGGAGTGAAGCAGTGGTGGAAGGCGTTGAATCAAAGTCTTTGTTAAGCCCCGAGATTTTAGAAAATTGTACGCTTTGTCCAAGAATGTGCGGAGTGGATAGAAGAATTGGCAAAGGTGTTTGCGGTGTCGGATATTTGCCGAAGGTTTCAAATATAGTATTGCACAAGGGAGAAGAGCCACCGCTTTCTGGCGAGAACGGTGCTGGTGCTGTCTTTTTCTCAGGCTGCCAGATGAAGTGTATTTACTGCCAGAATATGGGATTTTCTCAGAAAGGTGTTGGATTTGAGATATCCGCAGAGGAACTTGCTTGCGCGTTTTTGAAAGTCCAAGAGTCTGGTGCTCAAACGTTGGATCTTGTAACGCCAACACCACACATTCCTTGGATAGTAAGGGCACTCGATATAGCAAAGGAAAAAGGTTTCAGTCTCCCGGTTGTGTATAACACATCGAGCTATGAGCGTGTTGAGGTACTAAAGGCACTTGAAGGGTACGTTGATATTTATCTTGCTGATATTAGGTACACTGACAATAGCTATGGAATGCGATATTCAAAGGTTCCTGATTATTGGGATGTTACTCAGCAAGCTATTAGCGAAATGTACAGGCAAGTTGGTCCGTTTGAAGAGGAGAAGATGAGAGGTCTAATAGTCAGGATTTTGGTCCTTCCAAACAACGTCAGCGGTCACGATAGAGCGCTAGAGTTTATCGCATCACTTGATAAGAAGATTTCTGTTGCGCTGATGTCTCAGTACATACCGCATTTTGGGGCGAAGCAGGACGAACTGATCAATAGGAAAATCACTAAAGATGAATACGAGAGTGCACTCGATAAGCTCATAGAACTTGATTTAGATGGTTGGATGCAGCTTGATGAAAAAGAACGTGTTACAACCTTTCCAGTAGATTGGAGATGCAGAATTTGAGCTGTTACGTAGGCATTGACCCTTCAGCAACATTACCAATATCTGTAACAAAAGGCTGTCCACTTAGCTGTGCTCATTGCGGTGGACATTATGTGAAGCACATGATTCACGTCAGTGAAATTGAGAAATACGCCGAGAAGTATAAGTCGTTTTTAGTTAGTGGCGGGATGCTTCCAAATGGCGAGATACCGTTTGGAGAGTATTTGGAATTTTTGAGAACAATGAAAGAAAAATACAAACTGGCTTACAACTTTCATATCGGTTTTCCTGAAAATCCGCCTTTTGAACTCGAAAATGTTGCTGATGTGCTCAGCTTTGATTTTTATGGTGATAAAAATATTCTAAAGCGAATCTACAATATAGAACGTACCCCAGAACAGATATTGCAGAGCGTTTTGCCTTTGAACGTGAAAAAAGTTCCGCACATAACTATTGGTGTGCTGTGTGGTAGAATAACTCATGAATATACAGCTCTTGAGATGCTCTCTAAGCATTTCAACAGCATTGTGCTGAACATCTTTATACCTACGCCGAATACGGCGTTTCAAAATTGTCCGGCGCCTGACATAGACGATGTTGTAAGAGTTTTCGAGAAGGCAAGAGAGCTCTTTGAAAACGTTGTTTTGGGGTGTATGCATCCGAAAGGAGAGTATAGAAGAGAACTTCAAAAGAGATTGAGCGGAAAAGTTGATTTTGTTGTAAAGCCTGTTGATAAGAAGTACGACAAAATAGGCTGCTGTTCGTTTTACGTAAGATAGTAAAGATAATGTTTGAATCGAATAGAGGTGGTAAATACTATGAGGAAGAATTTATTGGATTTCAGTTACGAAGAATTGGTTGAAGAGTTTAATAAACTCGGATTGGAGAAATTCAGAGTGGAGCAAGTTTGGGACTGGATTTACAAGAAGAAGGTCTTTTCGTTCAGCGATATGACAAACCTTTCAAAAGAGCACAGGGAAGCTCTCAGTGATAGATTTTCGATTAACATCCCGGAACTTCTCGATATGCAGATTTCTCAGATAGACAAAACTACGAAATTTCTGTGGAAACTCGAAGATGGAAACACGATAGAATCCGTTTTGTTATTCCATCCTGATAGGGTAACTGCGTGTATCTCATCGCAAGTTGGCTGTCCTGCGAAGTGTGCTTTCTGTGCGACGGGGCAAAGCGGATTCGTGAGGAATCTTTCAGCCGGTGAGATCGTTGCACAAGTGATAGCTATGGAAAAGGAAAGGCGCGTGAACATAGGAAATGTGGTTTACATGGGCATGGGCGAACCGCTGTTGAACTACAGCGAAGTTGTTAAGAGCGTCAAGATGTTGAATCACAAAAAGGGCAAGAACATGAGTATGAGGAGGATTTCAATCTCGACTGTTGGAATCCCTGAAAAGATTGTGCAACTGGGTACCGACTTGCCTGAAGTCAAGCTCGCTATATCATTGCACGCACCGACTAACTTTAAGAGGGATATGATAGTACCAATGAACAAAAAGTACTCTGTGGAAGAAATAATACACGCTGCGAAGGAGTATCAGAAGATTACAAAGAACAGGGTGACTTTCGAGTACATTCTCATTAGAGAATTCAACGATTTTGTGGATGATGCAGAGAAACTTGCAGAACTTCTGAGAGGTATGGGAGCTTACGTTAACCTTATTCCTATTAACCCAGTACCGACCATTGGAGAGATCAAGATGGAGCGGCCACATCACTGGGCTATTGAGAGGTTCAAAGAAGTTTTAGATAAGCACAATATAGAGAATGAGATACGGAGAGAAAAGGGTACGGACATAGATGCTGCGTGTGGTCAGCTGAGGAGAAGGTATGCGATTAAGAAAAATTCGTAGTATTTGCAAATAAATAGTTGGAGGGATGTGCTTGATAGATAAGAGAGCGAAAGGAAATACGAAACGTGGGCATTTCGCACCTGCAAGGTCTTTAATACTATTGATACTAACAATATTCATCGGAAGTTTTCTGGGATTTCTTGCTTTTTATCTACTGATGTACGTAGATGCGCGAAAAGGGACTGCGTTACTTCCAAATTATGTAGGGGTAGATGTTCAGGTAGCTAAAGATGAGCTATCGAAGAAAGGTTTTAGAGTGGAAATAATTGGTGAAAGTGGAAGAGTCATCAAAATGGACCCGCCAGGCAATACTGTGGTTAAACAGGGTAGGAAGGTGAAGCTCTTTGCACAGAGTATAGTTGAAAAGAGCATCATATTACCAGACTTCAAGGGAGTCTGGTACAAGAGCGTACAAAATATCCTTGAATTGGTAGGTGTTAGCACTATCGTTAGAAACACGAATGAACCCGGAATGAATGGTGTGGTCATATCTACTGCACCAACTTCTGGTAACAAGGTGAAAAACGGAGACTTGGTGACATTGTTTATTAGCAGTGGAGCTGCATCTGCAATCCAGCAGACTACGACTTCGTCGGAAGAATCAGGACCTTCAACGGATGTATCGATACCGGTTGACATCATACCACCGGAGATACCGATTGAATCTTCTCAGGGAACGTCCCAGAGTTTAGAGAATCAATCAGAGCAAATCCAACAAGAAGATTCTGGCAGTTTTGAAAAGAGTCAAGAAGGCTCTACTGAATCTATTGAAACAACACAGGGAGGTCAGTTTTAGCCGTGAAACCTGAAAGAAAGTTAGCAAGAGTTGTCAAATTTTACTCGAACCTCCTTGTCGTTGAGGACTTTGAAAATGGGGAACGTTTACTCTGCAAATTGCGTGGAAAATTCAAGAAGCAAGGTATAAGACCTATCGTTGGTGATATCGTTGAGTACTCACATATTGTGCAAAACGAGGGTGTTATCGAAAATATATTGAACAGAAATAATGAACTTAAAAAGCCCAGTGTTGCGAATGTTGATCAAGTTGTTATAGTGACCACTTTGGAAAAGCCGCAAGTGCCATACGACATACTCGATAGGTTCATTGTCCTTGTTGAGTACGAAAATCTCCCAATAGTAATTGTCCTCAATAAAGTTGACTTGCTAAGTCAAGAGAAAATATCGGAATTTGAAAGCATTTACGGTAGGTTGTATCCCATAGTTAAGACAAGTGCGCTCCAGAAGATTGGCATCGATGAGTTGAAAGATAAGCTACATGGCAAAGTGTCTGTTTTTGCAGGAATGTCAGGGGTTGGGAAGAGCAGCCTTTTGAACGCAATTGATGAAAATTTGAAACTGAGGACTGGTGAAATCTCTGAAAAGCTTGAGCGCGGCAAGCATACTACAACTGCTGCGGAGCTTTTGAGAATTTCTACTGGCGGCTGGGTGGTTGACACGCCAGGTTTTGCAAGCCTTGAAATTTCGCACATACAGCCGATTGAACTTAGAGATCTGTTTGTGGAATTCGATAACGAGAAGTGTTTCTTCCCTGATTGTTTGCACGTGGATGAACCAGAATGCCATGTAAAAAGACTCGTTGAAAAAGGAAAAATCCCTGAAAGCAGATACGAGAGCTATTTGAAATTTCTGACCGAGCTTGAAGAAGAACAAGCCGTTTAGCCTTAGTCAAATAGCTCCAAAAATTTTTTAAATAGCCTACTAATTTTGAGCTGTAGAGACGTATTAATAATCGAAGGCATGTGGAAGTCAATGTAACCTTCTGCTATCGCCTTCGAATATATCTCTTCAAGTCTTTCAGCCATTGCGTTCATTGACCAATGCTTTTCAACGTACTCAATGCCATTTATTGATAGGAACTCTTTTTCTTCAAGTGCTTTTGCTATGGCCTCATAAAACTCCTCTTCACTTATACCCGTTGTTATTGCTCCCTCTCCGTTTACAAGAACGTTGGCTATACCTTTGTATGCGATAGCAACAACGGGTGTACCGCTTGCCAATGCTTCGAGGACAACGAGACCTTGAGTCTCGGTTAACGACGCAAAAACAAATAAGTCCGCAGCTTTATAGTAATCCTTGATTTCCTTATGCGGCACGTATCCTGTGAATACCACCCTCTTTGAAAGTCCTTCCTCTTCGAAGTATTTTTCGAGTTCTTTTCTTTCAGGGCCATCGCCAACTATCAAAAACCAAATCTGACTGTCTTTATGCATATGTTTTGAAACTACTTTTGAAAGGAATTCTAAGTTCTTTTCTTTTGCTAATCTGCCTGCGTACATTAGCAATATAGCGTCGTTTGGGATGCTATATTCAGCTCTAATATTTCTTTGCGCAGGCTTTGAAAAATCAATGGTATCTATCCCTGTAGGAAGTACCTCGATAGGCCTTTCCACACCGTAGGTAATCAACTCGTTTTTTATCTCTTTAGTCGGTGCGATAACGGTGTTTACTTTGTTGCAGAACCACCTCGAGAATTCTTCAACAGATCTTCTATCCGGCGTGAGCGGCGGTGGAACGTAATGCCTGTATTCTGCAAGCAACGTGTGGTAAGTGTGAACATGTGGCAATTTCAAATCTTTTTGAACCTTCAAAGCTCTAATTCCGAGTGCCAATGGATCATGGCTGTGGATCACGTCTATCTTATGCTCAAGCGCGAATTCAAGAATCTTTATGTGGTTTGCAAAAACAACGCGATGTTGTTTTTCAAGCAAAAAAGGCATTCCCGGGACAACGAGAACGCTCTTGTCACCGTCTGGTGCAACAGGAGCCACTATATAAACCTGATGGCCTCGCATTTCGAGGTATTTCTTTGATAGATATATCGAAGTAGCAACGCCGTTGATTTGAGGGATGTAGGTATCCGAAATCATCAGTACGTTCACAATGTTTCACCCTTGTCTGTTTTATCGTTTTCTACCTTTGCTTTCCTTTTTCCGTGAGCTTTTTGAAGGGCTTCTGTCATGTTTAGATACCAAAAGAATGAGATAAACAAGCTTCCCAAAAGCCCCGCCGATGTCACGAACCCAAACTCTCGTAACAGCTGGCCGCGAGCCACGAGGAAACTTGCGAAAGATGAGACGGTTGTCAATATCGACATAATGACTGCCTTTTCGGTCTTTATAACACTTTCCTTACCGTATTTGACACTATGGTCGAGCTCAACTAAACTGTCAACACCTATACCCAAGAATATTGGTAACGTTAGGAACGTTATAAAAGTGGTTTTGATACCAACTATATAAGAAACACCAAGAGCGGCGACAGCATTTAACATAGTTAACGTTATTATATTAAGTGCTTTCCCAAGGTTTTTAAAATCCACATAAAGCACTATTATTTCAATTATAAGAACCAGCCCAAAAACTAATATTGTAGACATCATTAACTCGTTAATGATATCGTAGAACAAAACAGAATAACCGTAAACCTTGTAATCTTTCATCGAGTCAAAGAACGTTCTAATGTTATTTCCTTCCCATATGTTCACAGATGGTGTAACATAAGCCAAAAGTAATCTTTTACCTGTTATGTCAGTATAGAAAAGACTTGGTATATCCTTCTCCATGATTTTGAAAAGGTCTTCCAAATTCGAGATGTTCTTTATCACGTCAACTGTTGATACGAAACTTTCGTAAAGACCATGTTTCTTGAAGAGAACTTCTAAGAAAGATGTATTTGTGAGTTTGAGCACTTCAAGATATATATTTGAGTGTTCCTCAGCTACTTTCTCTGGGTTTTGAATAAACGTAAGTATAGAAAAATCTGACGTTATAAGCCCTTTTTCTTTGAGTTTGTTGATATAATTTGATAATTCTTCGGAGCTTTCGGCAGCTACAACTACATCGCTCGATGCAACGCTCCCAAATTTTTCTGAAATAATCTTGCTTGCAATATTTGTTTCAGATTTTTCCGGGATAAGACTGGACGTAGTGTAAGAAAAGTGCAATATCGAATAAACACCTATGCCTGTTAGTATTAGTGTGAGGATTATTGTGAAGGTCATTAATACGCGGCTTTTTCTTACGATATCCACTATGCGTATATAGGTGTCCCTTTCTCTTTTTCTGAATTTGTTTATAAATTTATCGTGCATGATCGGAACAAATGTGTTGAATACGAAGAAATACACCAAAACACCGAGCGAAACAGAGATTCCCATCTGCTTAATTGCATTGGAAGGACTTAAAAGCATTCCTAAGAATGCGAGGGCTGTTGTCAGCATTGAGATAAATGCAGGTCTGAAATTTTCTACGAATGCTTCGATTATACTCTTTTGAGAAATTCCATCTATGTTAAATCTTTCCTGGATCCTTGTGACTATGTACATTGCATAGTCTATACCCATTCCGAGAAGCATCGCGTTGACAAATGTTGTTACAATATTCAACTCTCTCAAAAATACAGCTATCAGTCCGAGAGTTATTGCCATAGACATTATTAATCCAGCGAAAAGTATCAAAAGTTCTAATACGTTTCCAAATCCTAAGAGGATTATCACTACTATAGCTGCTATTGAAATGAACGTTGTCAGCGTGAAATCCTTGCTGGCTTGTATATTAGATTCGTAAGCAGACATAACGCCACCTGTGAAGTAAACAGTTAGTTTCTCTTTTTCCTCTATCTTTTTTGCTTCGATTTTGAGCTTTTCAACAGCTTCCGTGACAAACTTTACGTCTGACATCGGTTTTTTCATGGAGAAATTCATTACCATTAAATCTTTGTCAGGAGAGAGGAGGTAGTATTTTTTGATGCCAACTTTTTCAACAAGGCTTTCCAAATAGCTGTTTAAGTCATACACTGCCACACCTATATTTCTCCAAAAACGGAAGTCTACAAGCGTTCTTGGTTCAACTTTTGTAAGTGACTGATAGTACTTTATAGTGTCTCCGACAGAGCTTTCGCTTAATGCTAACATTCCATATTTTACGAGAGTTTCTGGATTATCAAAAGGTTCAGCTTGATATACATAACCACTCTTTTCAAATGTTTCTTTAAATTTTTGAGCGATCGAATCAGGATCATGGTTCTTAGTTCCTGAAATGGCAATAATGAGAGTATTTGATGTCACCTTCTCTGAGGTGTACTTTACCAAATCTTGGAATCTTGGGTCATCTTTTGGAGCGAGACCTGTTATGTCGGCATTTACTTTGAGCGAAAATGCTGCGTAAATGCCGAGAACAATCGAGATTATAAAGAGTGTGATAATTACCCTCTTAGAGTTTTTTAGTATCCTTTCTACATACCACCTTGCAAATCTTTCCAATTTATCTTGACCTCCACCATAATAGAATTAGTAACGCTATACCGTTGAATATAATTATAACATAGCGTTTTTTTAAGTTTGGCTTTACAAGGTTTGAAAGTAAGTAAGAAACAACAAAACCGTAGTGGAACGAATATCCGTACCATCCAATAACAAATGCGAATACTGGTGTAAGAGAGTATACTATTAATCGTTCGACTTCTTTGAAGACGTCTTTCGGTTCTAAAAAAAGGCTCGAAAAGAATATAAGCGACGGAAGGTAGAGTATAAAAAAGTTGAAGAGTTCAGCATCGAGAAGGAAAACATTTAGATGCAAAACCCTTGTTGACCACGTGTAGAGTACAAAAAGCAAAATCAAGGCTAAAATAGACTTCACCATCTCGTCAAAAGAATTAGTCTTTGCCATAACCGTTTATGCTCCTTATTTTCCATCTATTATAATTTCAACTTTGTACTTTTCTGAGATCATGTTGACAAGTTCTATATCTGATTTATTAAGGTTAAACGATGAATTTTCTCCATTTAACGCCATGTATAGCGCATCTCCGAATGTTAGATTTGAACTTGTGGAAATACTTATCGCTGGATACCAGACAAGTTCTATATGCTTGACTTTATATTTTATGTTTTCTATTCCATAACCCCACCAATAGTGCCAAACTCTTTTTGTGATCTGTTTCAGTGCGCGGGGATCTTTTATTCCGTCAAGTATCTTTTCCAGTTGTTTTGAACTTTCGGGAATTTTTATTGAAATATTGTATTCTAAGAAGAAGAGCTGTTGGTTCATTTCATTTACTTTCTTTTCTAACAGACGCTTGTAAGGATTTTTTACAAAAACAGAGGGAGAAGGTAGAACCTCCTCCTCTGTTAATGGCCTTTTGTGCAAGGTTAACGTTACTAAAGCAAACAGCGAAATTATGAATATTGCAAGAGCATAGAATTCTAACTTCATCCGTCTCTATTTTCCACCAGGCTGTGTTAAGTAGTCAAGAGCGGTTTTTATGACTGGATCTTGCTGGTCGACTTCAATTTCTGTCAGAGTATAAGACTTAGCTTCGACTTTTCTTGAAGTACTTGTGGCAATTTCTGTCACTTTTATGTTTGGTTCAATTCCAATCTTGTGTATGTCTTTTCCTGAAGGTGTTATGTAGTGCGCTATTGTTAGGAACACAGTACCACCATTGCTCAGTGGGAAGCCACGTTGAACAGAACCCTTTCCGAAAGTTTTCTCACCTATCAAAACACCCCTATTGTTCTCTTTAATCGCTGCTGCAACTATTTCAGAAGCGGATGCAGAACCGTTGTTAACAAGTACAACAACTGGGATCTTCGGATAGTTGTTGCCTTGACTGATGTATCTATCTGTTATCTTTCCATCTCTATCCTTGACTGAAACTATTACTTTTCCAGAATCTAAGAACATGTTAGATACCTTGATAGCGACATCGAGAAGTCCGCCCGGATTGTTTCTTAGGTCTATTATGAGTGCATCAGCTTTCTGATCATAAATCTTCCTTAGAGCCTTATCCAACTCTGTTGGAACTGGTTCGTTGAACTTTGTTATGAGCACATATCCAATTTTCTTGCCATTGTATGTTGTGATGCCAGATTTTACCGGGATTATTTGTATAACTTCACGGACTATAGTTACTTCGATTACTTCATTGCCTCTCTTTATAGTTAGTTTGACACTTGTCCCAGGCTTTCCTCTCATCTTGTTCACAGCTTCCATGTACTCCATCTCGCTGACAGGTTGATCGTCAATACCGATTATGAGGTCTCCGGATTGTAATCCCGCACGCCAAGCTGGTGTTCCGTACATTGGGCTTACTACTTTAACAGCTCTGTTTTCGCTATCGTAAGTTACCTCTATGCCAAGACCTCCGTATTGGCCCTCCATTTCTATCTGCTGTTCGTTCATCTGAGAAGCTGGATAGTAGTAGCTGAAGTCATCTCCAAGGCCTTTAACCATACCATCAATTGCTGAATCGATGAGTTTGTCAAAGTTCACATTTTTGATGTCGTAATAGTTGTAATTTATTCTGTAGAGCGTTTCATATAGTGGGGAGATATAGTTAAGTAACTGCGTATCCGAAGCGCCCGATAATATAAGACTTGAGCCGATAACAACTGCAATTACAAATACATATGAAAAAATACCCTTAACCACACTTTTCACAGAGCTCACCTCTTTCCAGGTTCATAACTTCTCAGAATATTTGTTATTACTATTTTCTTTCTCGTTATCAATATTCTCGGAAACTTGTTCAATCTCTTCTGTTTTGATAAATGAATTTACCTTCCTTGCGAAGACCAAAAATGTTGTGTGTGCGACCATTCTATCAACAGGTCTGAGTCTGTTCGGATAAGGCTTGTACTGTCTCATGAGTGATTCCCAAACCTCAACATCAATGAATGGGAGCTCGTACATCTTTTCAAGGACCATAGAGACTTGATTAACTGTTGGGCATATGACTCCCATCATTCCACCACCTGCAAGTGCCTGCCAACATTGTTGTATGTAATTCTCTGGATCCGGTACGTCGAGAAGCAACGCATCAATATTTGTTTCATCAAAACCCATAGAGATATCTCTGAGTTTTAGCTCGACTCTATCAATTAATCCCCACTCGGTAAGGTTTTGAGTTGCAAGGTTGTAAAAATCCTCGCGCCTCTCGTATGCATAAACCTTTCCATTTTCTCCAACAAGCCGAGCCATCGCAGCACACATTGCACCACTGCCAACTCCTGTATCAATGACTCTCTTTCCAGGTTTTATATCAAGTTTCAGCAATATGTAACTCGAATCTTTTGGGTAAATGATTTGGGTCTTTCGCTTCATTGAAAATATATCGTCGATATACGTTGGCGGTAGAATATAGTAGGACTTATTTGTCTTTCCTATTTTGACAATATCTCCGTAGTTCATGCCGATAATCGAGTCGAACTCAACTACACCCAGATGTGTTCCTTTCTTTTTTCCAGCTTCAACTTTTACAAGGAATTTTGTACCGTCTTCGCCGTAGAGTAAGACTCTGTCCCCATCCTTTATCAACGTTCGCCACCTCAGCTTTTATTCTTTTCTTTATTTTCTATTTTAACACGTGAATATTTAAGTGCAATAATGTTACTGAGAATAAGTACAGTCAGTACCACACCACTTATTCTTGAGCCAAAAATATCAAGTAGTCCTCCGGTTAGGACGATGATTAAGTACAACAAGAGATTGTTAGCAGCATTAACACAGACGCGAGTGTCTTCTAAGAATTGGAACCTGTCTGTACTTGTTAATAGTGAATTGCTTTTCACGACTTCTTTTCCAACCGATTTGAGTGTGACTTCCAAAAGCATGGCTACAAAGAAAACTATTAAGTATATTAGCGATATGTTTGTTGTAAGATAAATTGAAACCAAAAGTGCAGCTGTAAGAACCAAAATCATCGGCGTTAAATTTTCCAGAACAGAAATAATTCTTTGGAAAAATTTCGTGATAACCAAACCAAATAGACTTCCTAAAAAGTAATAAAAAATTGCGAACGCGGAGGCAAAAATATCTTGAGTTCTAAAGAATACGTAGAGTGGTAAAAGATACTGAAAACTGTAACTATTCAAAAGCATTGAGAGATTTTTGCCTTCTTTGAAGAAGATGTTTTTCAAATCGGATATATCCAATTTTACGAAGTTTTTCTTAGTGCTTTCATAAATTTGAGTCTTTTCTGTAGGTGACAGCTTTATCTTATATTTCTTGTCCTCCACTATGAGGAAAGCTACTGCGAAAACGGAGAAAAGAAAAATCATAGCCGGGTATGAAACCGTCTCTTTTTGCTTATAAGTACTTATGGAATATGCGTAAGAAAGCAAAGCTCCAATGACGAACCACATTTTAGATTGAAATCGTATTATGTTGTCATAATTGTAATTTTGCTTGTCAGAAAACAGGCCTACTAATGCAAGGGTGTATACGTAAACAGAGAAATTGAAGAAGAAGATTACAACTAAGAGAATCGAGGCTGATGTCAAATTTCCGATCATGCTGTACACAACAGTTAAGAGAAAAGCTGTCAGCGTTCCAAATACTATTAGGTATGGGGTTCTTCTGCCAATCGCTGTTCTTGTAAGTTCTAACAATAGCGTTAAATATGGCCTCAGAAGTATAAAAATTACTATTTCTGAATAGAAAATTGCCAACAGAAGAGCCTTTGGTAAGTCATAGGTGTTTAAGAGGTATGACATCGAATAAATATAAGTAGGCAGTAACGTGCCTAAGCCAAAAGCACCGAACAGTAATATTATCATATCTTTGATTGTTTTTGAATTCAGTTGTCTTTCCTTCTTAGCGAGTGATCGCATACTTTTCACCCTAACATTTCCTAATCTCTTCTTTTTGAGTTCACGACTCATCTGTATCTTTCCACAGTGAATCTGAGAATTTCAAAATCGTCATCGTATATTCCGGCTTTCAATTTGGCAATTCTTATCTGCTCTTCAACGGTGTCAACACCTTCTATGTCTGGAAGTAATAACCCTCTCCTCCAGCCTTTTTGTACGATTATTCCATATTTCTTTGGATCAAGCTCTTCGATGCTCCTTACTGGCTCGTAAGGGCTTAGAATGTCGACATTGACTACGATATTGTCAAGCTCATGAGGTTGAACTGGTGGAAATCTCGGATCTTGAGTTGCAGCAGCTATAGCATTGTCCCGAATTTCGTACGCCAAGTTCTCTCTTACCGGAGCAAATGTACCTATGCAGCCGCGCAGCGAACCATCGAGGTTGTGGAGTGTAACGAAGGCCCCTGCTTTACGTTTAAAGAGCTCTTCTGGTAAGTCGGAATGTGGTTCTATTTTCTTTCTGTGAAGTACATAATTCTCTATCACTTCTATTGCCCACCTTACAAATGGGTGCTCGCCTATCATTCAAATCCCCCCCTTGTGTTACTAATCTGTTTAAGAAATTAAGTTTTCTGTCTTTTCATGAGGTCTATGATAAGCTGTACTTCACCTACTCCCATTTTCATTCTCTTCGCTATCTCAACAGGTTCTATACCGCTCAGGTACATGTCAAATATTATATTTTCCTTCTTTTCTTCCACAAGCTCTTCAGTCATTTTGTAGGATTCGTAGAGTTGTTCGTCCTCGCTTTTGACATTCTTGGCCTTTTTGTCAAGCTCTTTAATGCTATTCACATTACTTGCATCCAAGCTTCCTACTTCTATATTTTGATACGCTGGTTTGTAAATTTGATTCACTAATGACGGATTTTCAGTTGGCTGGTTAGTCTCCTCGGACGGTGCTTTCACAAGTAGTGCCGAAAGAGATATGTACATTTCGTTTAGTTCTTTTATTAAGCTTCTTGTCTCTTCCATTTTCTTATCCAGTTGTTCAAGTTTGGAATCTACAAAGATGCGCACTTTACCTATAAGTTCGACGAGTTTCTCCTCCTCCTCCTCTATCTTCGTCTTCTCATTCTGACTTTTGAAATTTTGAAGAAGGTATACTGCCCAGGCAAAAGCAAGTGTGCTTATAGTCGCAAGTATAACAAACCAGTTGAACGCTGTCATATTTCATCCCCTCTTAAATACTATTTTCGGAAAGAATTTTATGTCTTGACCTTTCCACAGTATCAGAGAATTCAAAACTTTAGTCGGTGTTGGCTCAACGCTTTCTAAGACTGCACCTTCGGGCAGATGGACTTTCAAGTTGGAATTTTGTAGCTGGTTCATCGTTATATTTCCCATATCGAGCACGTAGGCTGAGTTATTTTCTTTTACAAGCCCCCTCAGAGTTACGACTTCAACAATTTCCAGTAAATCATCCTTATGGTTAACTTGAGATTTGAAATCAACTACGTCTATCGTCTTTCCTATTTCTTTCGAGATTTCAGAGAAGTACTTTTTAAAAGTTTCAGCAGATGTCTGTTTATATGCTTCAATATATTCACTTTTCTTCTTTTCCGTTTTGAAAAGTAGTCCACTCGTTGTTGTTATTGTAGCAACAGGTGAATAGCCTAAATATATGTCGGAATCGTAATATTCAATTGTAAAATTCTGTCCCCGCATAAACAACGTAACGACATCGACAATTAAGAAAAATACAACCACGAAGATTAGAATATACAATGCCAGCTTACCATTCATGCAATCATCTCCCAACGATGTTCTTAATTAAGAACCTTTCCTTAGATTTATTCCTGAAATCTGATATGATCTTCGCAATTGCATAAAGCACGATCAGAAACTCAAATCTCCCAGCGAACATTCCAATTATCAAAGTCCACATTGCTGTCAGTGGCATATCAGGTGATGTCACTCCACAGCTCAATCCTACACCATCCATAGCCGAAGCAAATTCAAAGATAGCACGTTCCATATCATACCCATGTAGCATAAGTATAAGTGACCCGATTGAGAGAGACAGTATGTACATCATAAAAATTAGTAGTGCTTCCTTTACGTTTTCATCTCCTATAACCAATTGTTGTTCACCCTTGAACAGAATTTTCTTTTTAACCGTACCCTTTGGTAATATGAAATTTTTGATGCTGTCATAAATGGTATTTATGATAATCCAAATTCGGAATTGCTTGATACCACTCGATGTTGAGTCCATGTTTCCACCTGCTAACATCAGCATGACTAAGACAAACATAAAAGGAGAAAAAGAAATCCATTTCTGTTCGCCCAGCGGCAGTGTTTGAAAACCAGTTCCTGATACAGCAGACACTGTTTGGAAAAAGATATATCTGAAGCCTTCTCCGAAATTCTTGAAGAATTTTTCGAGACTGTATATGGTTAATATAATGGAAAAGAAGAATGTGGAAATTGTCATTAGCCAAGGTTCGCCATTTTTTAAGACAGCTCTTATATTTCCCTTCCAAAATGCGTAATGTATTCCAAAGCCGGTAGCGCCTAAGAACATCAGAACTATTACGATAATCTCGATTGTAAGATTGTTAAATTCACCTATGCTTCCATTTCTTGTGGAAAAACCGCCCGTTGCAAGTGCCGTCATTGTATGATTAAGCGCTTCGAACCAATTCATGCCAGCAATCTTTAAGGCAATCGTTCCAGCGACTGTATAAGAGACATAGATCGCTACAATTATTTGGGCTGAACGTTTTATGTTTGGAACAAGGTTGTCAGAACGACCTTCCGACTTGTAGAAACCAGCCGCACGCGGTCCCAAGACAAGTCCGAGCATCAAAACGGCAAAACCTGCGCTTCCAACCCACTGAGTAAAAGACCTCCAGAATAATAAGAGTTTAGACAGTTTTGTTACGTCTGTATACATAGTTAAACCCGTACCAGTTAACCCGCTTACAGACTCAAAGATCGATTGTGAGAACGTCAGATTGCCTATAAGCATGTATGGTAAAGCTGAAAGAATGGATATTACAATCCATGTGAAAATTGTTAAGACTGCACCATCACGATAAGTTATTGTTCCTGGATCGGAGACTCTTATAATCAAACCGGTAAGGAATATAATTGCCGAAAGAAGTGCTGGCAGAAGAAAACCGTATGAATTGCTCAGCTCTTCTGGATAAAAAAGGCACAGTATAAGGGGCGCGATTACAATAAAAGCATATTGTGATATAACGAGTGTGAAGGCTTTGTATATTCTCAAATATCGTTCAAGCATCTATGTCATTTCACCGCCTTGGTTATTGCGTATTTACATTCTGAAGAACGCTTCAGCTTCCGAACGCCTTTCTGAAGCACAGACAATAATTAATTCATCCCCTGGTTCTATAACAGTATCGCCGCGAGAAATTATGAATCTGTTTTTCCTTATAACCCCAACCACAAGCATATCTTGAGGTACGTTCAGTTCTTTCAACTCTTTATGAGCTATTTTTGAATCGTATTCAATAGGAATCATTAGCACTTCCGCGCCTTTATTCGTGAGCTCTTCTTCTAAATCCTTCATCACCTTATTTCCGAAGAGGAGAGGTTCTATGTTGTTCATTATCAAGTCTGTAACCTTGAGAGTCCTTATCCCGTATCTTTGGAAAATATCCTCATTTTCTGTGTTATTAAGCAACGTTACTACGTTCTTGACCTTGTAGTATTCTTGGACAAGTCTCGCTATGAAGAAGTTTTTTCTGTCCCGTTCTGTTAGGAGCACTATGATGTCGTTAGGTTCTATTTGTAACTGATCCAAAACATATTTTGAAGTTCCGTCGCCGTTTATAATTGTTGCGTTCAATGTTCTTGAATATTCATCGCATAGTTCTTTGCTTTTGTTTACAAAATAAACGTCATAACCGCTCCCTATGAGTCGCTTGGCAAGGAAGTAAGGTACTCGTTCTCCACCAATTATTATTACTTTCACTTCGCCTCACCATCCATGTCCTCAAAAACTTCTTGGACTTCAAAACCTTCGAGTATTCGCCTCTCTGACGTGTAAACTGCAAGGTGAATTGGTGAAATAACCTCTATGCCACTTTTTTCAAACAATTCAACATTTTCTTTATTGTTAACGAGCGACAAAACTTTTGGTATTCCAAATATCTTTGCTCCAACGGTTGATATGAAGTAGTTTGTTGTGTCATCCTCCGTTGTACTTATTATTATATCTGCCCTTTCAGCTTTTGCCCTACTCAACGTTTCACGTTCAGTTGCATCACCGATTATAACGAATCCGCCATAGTCTTCAGGCAATAAAGAAAGTGCATCTGGATTTTTGTCTATTATGGTAACGTTGAAACCTATTTTTGAAAGCCTTGTCGCGAGCTCAAGTCCAATTTTGCCGCACCCAACGACTATAACATAGAATTTGAGATTAGTCCGTGTCAATTTCTTCACCCTTTCTGTAACCTCTTTGATTAACATCTAAGGCTCTTGCCGCATTTCTGTGCCTTTCAGCAAGTTCGTGGTTGCCGCGTTTTTCTATTATCTCTGCCATTAGATAGTGAGGAATCGGAGAGGAAGGCATGAGAGAGAACATGACCCTGACCAACTGCTCGCCCTTATCGAGATCACCAGGAAAATTCGAATGTATCAACCCTTCTGCTTCTCTCAAGTACTTCTCGAAACTCTCCTTCTGGTACTCAAGCAGAGATTTCAACTTCTTTCTGAGTTCGTCTTGAGTGAATGGCTTAGCAAGATAGTCAACTGGCGTGTACTTGCACACTTCTGCTATATCTTCCGGCGTTGCAAATGCGGATATTATCAGCACAGGTGTAAAGATTCCGCGTAACCTTAACCTCTTGATGAACTCTTTTCCGTCGAGTTCATCTTCTCCGTTGAACTTAATATCTGTTGTAATTACATCGAATTTATGTTTATCGCATATTTTTAAAGCCTCTTCAACGCTCTCAGCTTCCATTGGTTGGCATTCGTACATAGTGGAAATCATTCGAACTAAAAGGTTTCTGACATGCTTTTCATCATCAACCACCAATACATCTATCATATATCTTCGCCTCCTTCTTTGGAAATTATACCACAATTTTCTTAACATGCATATTTTAATGGTAGAATTAAGTATCTTATTGTTTGGAGGTGGTAAAGGTGGCTAAAGGGTTTGGTTACAGAAAGTTACTTGTCCTTCTGAGCACTTTGCTGTTGCTTCTGAGCTCTGTGGTTGCACTTTCTGACGTACTTACTCAGTATAAAGGCGGTTGGGCGGACAAAGTGCTCTATATGATCATGATCGATAGGTTCAATGATGGTGATCCGTCAAACAACAACCAAGCCAATGTTGAGTACGATCCAAGGGATGGGGCAAAATACAGCGGTGGAGATTTGAAAGGTATAACCGATAAAATAACATACATAAGAGGTATGGGCATAGACGGTATATGGATAACTCCACCTGTTGCCAACCAGTGGTGGGATCCGTGGGTCAATTACGGTGGTTACCACGGCTACTGGGCGAGGGATTTTAAAAAGGTGGACGAACATTTTGGAACACTTGCAGATTACAAAGCACTTGCTGATGCGCTGCATAACAACGGTATGAAGTTGATACAAGACATTGTGGTCAACCATGTTGGAAATTACTTTAGATTCAGAAATGGAAAGTTTGAGCTCAATACTGGTAGCATACCAACATCAGCTCCTACTCAGTATCCGTTTAACTTGAACAACTACAATGACCCGGCGCAAAAAGAAAAGGCTATATACCACTGGACACCGGATATCACAAATTACTCTGATCCGAACCAAAAGCTCAATTATCAGATGAGCGGACTGGATGATCTGAATACTGAAAATCCGGAAGTTGTTGAGGCTTTGATAGACGCTTACTCTTACTGGATCAAAGAAGTTGGTGTCGACGGGTTCAGGGTAGATACAGCGATGTACGTTCCAAAGGAGTTCTTCGACAAGTTCTTCAAAGGTGAAAAAGGAATTTTCTCGCTTAGAAAAGATTTCATAGCATTTGGCGAGACGTGGCTTTCCGGGAAGCCTCTGGAATATACATCGGATATGGAGATAGCATCGTATTTTGATCACGGCTTCAATTCCATGCTCGATTTCACGCTCATGGAAGAGATAAGGAGGGTTATAAAAGGCGGTCAGCCAACAGAATTTTTGGCGTACCGTATGAAAGTGAGAAATGAAATACTTAAGAAAGGTTTACTTGTTACGTTCATCGATAACCACGACATGGAGAGATTTGGTAAAGGAGTTACACCGAATATCACAATGCAGGCACTTGGCTTCTTACTCACTCTACCGGGTATGCCAGTTATATATTACGGAACAGAACAATATTTCGAAGAAACAAGGGCAAGCATGTTCAAAGGCGGTTGGGGCTCTTTTGGGGAAGACCATTTCAATACCAACAGCGATATGTACAGATTTATAAGAGAAGCTATAGAATTTAGAAAAGCCCATCCGGCAACACGCTATGGCGAGGTCAACATACTGCTCTCTGAGGTAAGAGGTGCGGGACTGCTTGTATACACGCTGAAATCCTCCGAAGAAGAACTCTTTATAATCATGAACACCGCAAACGATGCGAGGATATCGAACTTCAAGACTTCATACGAGCCAGGAACTACACTCGAACCCATATACAACGCAACCGGTGGAATAAGCTCGCCTATAGTTGTCAAGGAGAACGGTTACATAACAGTAAGGATACCTGCACGTACATTTACGGTTTTCGCAATTTCGAAGGACAAGTCTGAAGTTTATAAACCAACTACGAAAGTAAGTGTGAGCATTAAACCAAACGAAAAAGTAACGGCTCTGAAAGAAATTCTTGGAGAAACAGACGCGAGAACAGTCTATGTCTACTTTGACAGAAAAGCTGAAAGTGAGCAGAAAATAGAACCGAAGAATGGAAAATTCTCGTTTGTTATTGACCCATTCAAGTTAGATCCCGGCGAACACGTACTCCTTGTCAGGGCGGTCGGAAAGAACGTAAGGGACACGGTATACACTGAGGAGATTAAGTTCATTGTCGAGCTTGAAAAGAAGTTGCTTGCAGAGGCAAAAGACCCGGCGGATGATGATATAGGACCAAGCGGTACATACATCTATCCAACAGACGCTACGTTCAAGCGTCAAATGGATATACTTGAAGCAAAGGTAGAAAGCATAGGAAGTACCTTAGTAATATCCGTGAAGCCACGCGATTTAACAAAGAGCTGGGGACCACCGAACGGATTTGACCATGTTACATACCAGATATTCATAGATGATCCAAGCAGAAAAGGCACAGGAGTTCTTCCACTGCAGAACTATGCATTCGACAACTGGGATTGGGATTGGGAGGTATTCGCAACTGGTTGGTCGAGTGCGATATACACAGCTCAAGGTTCTACGAAAGACAAGTTCGGTACACAGCTTGGTTCACCTGAAGTTTTTGTTGAAGATGGTTGGGTGAAGATAATCGTCAAAGGCGACTGGGTTGGAAATCCTTCATCTTTCAGTGGCTGGACTGTATACGTAACGAGTTGGGATTACGATGGAATAGAGAGTAAATTCAGACCATTGCAACAAGAACCTAAGGCATACATAATGGGTGGGGGCAATCCGACGGATCCGCTTATAATGGACGATGTATGGCTCGAATTAGAATAATAGTTGGTTAATTAACAAAACCCACCTCGGTTAAAGAGGTGGGTTTTTAATTATCTTTATTATTTTCTGAGAACTCTTGGTGTAGTTGTTAGGCTTAAAGTATAACCTTCCTTAATAAGTCTGACTTCGATGAACATTGCAACGTTTCCTTCGGCATCCGGAGCGTTGAACTTCACAACAGACTTTTCTCCATCATTTTGAATTTCAAGATCAACACTTTGCCAGTAAGATTTTCTGAAATCCAAGTTATTCGACGTTGCGTACCATCCTTTCGCATATTCTATCTCTTCTTCGGTCTCCAAAACGATCGAACTTTCTTCATTTTTCCAATGCAGAACTGGATACTTTCCCGAAACTGATATTGCGAAGAATGCTCTTATTGTATTGAATATTTCGACCGTATTTGAAATATTGTGACCTTCATTTGGCAGTACCAATACGTACTTGGGTGCCGCCAGATTTTCGAAGTAAACCTCAGAGGAATCGACGACCCAATATGGGTCGTTAGAACCAAGAATTATCAGCTTTGGCACTTTTATATCATAATAATACGGGTCTATCGATTTAACTACTTCAAAAATCTTCTCGTCATTCTTAACCATTAACTCGGTCAAGCCAAGTTTTGTGTAGTCTTTGATCTGATCGCTGAACGTTCCGTAGTATTCCAGCTGTCTTTTCATCTGCTCTTGGAGATTGAGATTGTCGTATACAATAGGGGCTATAGCAAATACCCTTTTGTCTATCGCACCGGTCAAGTATGTTGTCCATCCTCTCTTAGATGCGCCTGTTATAAGGAATTTTTCGACGTTCAAACCTTGGTCTTTGAATATTTGCTGCAGACAATCCATTGTAGCCACGACGCTCTTAACCATCGGAAAGAGCAGTGGCCAGTCTTCTTCCCGTGTTTCCAAGTATTTTGCAAGGGTATACGCAATTAGTGCATCTTCTCTCAAACCAAAGAGAGGTTGGGTAGGTATATCCCACAGTATCGCAAAAGGTGCGCCTATACTTTCAGCAACCAGTGTGTACTCGTTTGCTCTTGAGAGCGGGTCACGAGGAGCTGAGCCTGTGACGAATATTATCCCATGTTCCTTGTGTGGTAAACGTCTCGGTATATACACTGCAACTTTGTGGTTCCATGTTATACCACGCCATGTTTGGCTTTGGATGTTTAGCAGTATCCATTTTCCACCAACAGGTGAGTTTGATAGTGAAAGTATTTCATACGACGGCGTTCCTGAATTATCGAGATATTTTTCAAGCAAACTACCTAAACTGACCGAGTGGAGAGATATGAGTACTGAGAGCACAAGTATGATGTGTTGAAAAGATTTTATACGTATAGTCATGTCTGCTCACCTCCTAAATTAATTATACACCCTAAGCGACCTACCTAAGCTAATCTGGGCTAATCATTGAAAACTTCAACAAATAGATAAAAGTGGTATAATTTAGGTGCAAGGTTCTGAATGAAAATTTCATTGTTGTGAATGTTCAAAATTGTCGAAAGGAGGGAATTTGTATGGAAAATTTCGTTTTCCACAACCCTACGAAACTGGTTTTCGGAAATGGAACGGTTGAGAAAATCGGAGAGTTTTTAAAAAAAGACGGAATCAAGAGAGTGTTAATGCTCTACGGTGGAGGTTCTATAAAAAAGAACGGAGTTTATGAAAAGGTTGTAAGATCACTCGTCGAAAACGGTATAGAAAAGGTTGAAGTCTCCGGTGTAAGACCGAACCCAGTGCTTTCAAAAGTACATGAGGCGATAAGGATAGCCAAGTACAATCAAGTTGAAGCGATATTGGCAGTCGGTGGCGGAAGCGTCGTTGACAGTGCAAAAGCGGTAGCGGCAGGTTACTACTACGACGGTGACATATGGGATGCATTTATCGGAAGGTACAACGTTAAGAAGGCTCTGCCACTGTATGTTGTGCTAACGATGTCTGCGACGGGTACTGAGATGAACGGCAACGGCGTGGTGACGAACGAAGTTACCCAGGAGAAATTCTACTTCGGCTCAAAGCATGTTTACCCTGTTGTTTCGATTGTTGACCCAACAACGCAGTATTCCTTGCCAGCAAATCAAGTTGTTTACGGTGCAATCGATGCTATAAGTCACGTTATGGAATATTACTTCGATGTTGCTGGAAGTGATTTGCTTGATAGAATAGACGAAGGTATAATTAAGACACTTATCGAGGCAACGGAAATAATTTTGAAAGAACCAGAAAATTACGAAGCTCGGGCAAATTTCTGTCTTGCTACCACACTAGCGCTCAACGGACTTACAGGTATGGGAACGACTGGTGGAGATTGGTCTTCTCACGAACTTGAACACGCTATAAGCGCACTTAATCCAGACGTAGCTCATGGAGCGGGACTTGCCATAGTCTTTCCAGCGTGGATGACTTATGTAAAAGACAAGATTTCCCATAAGTTGGTTAAATTTGATAAGAATATATTTGGTTTGGATAGAGAGGTTAAGCCAGAAGAAGTTATCGATAAACTCAAATGCTGGTACAAGAAGATCGGTGCACCCACTACTTTAAAAGAAGTTGGATTTGCTAAAGAAGACATTGAAAAATTAACAGAAATTGCTAACAAACATGCACCGTTTGGCACGGTTAAGGAATTGACAAAGGAAGATATAAGAAAAATATATGAGATTGCGTATGAATAATATATATTAGAACTTAAAGGAGGTTAGCCAAGTGAAGAAAACACTGGAAGAACTTAAAGCATTAGGCACACAGTGTCGCGGAGATATTTTGAAGATGACATACGTGGCAAACTCTGGACATCCAGGTGGCTCGATGTCATCAATAGACATTTTGCTCAGCTTGTATTCGTTTGCAAACGTATTTCCTGAAGATCCATGGAACGAAGACAGAGATAGGATAGTGGTGAGCCATGGTCATATTTCCCCGGGAGTGTACTCGACTTTAGCTGCATATGGTTTTGTAAATAGAGAAGAAGTTATCTCAGGTTTCAGGCATCCTGCCTCAATCTTCGAAGGACATATAACACGTGGGATACCAGGCGTCGAATGGACAACGGGCAACCTCGGTCAAGGTTTATCGGCAGGTGTTGGATTTGCCTTGGCTGCAAAGTACAAGAAAAAGGATTACCATGTGTACGTGGTTATGAGCGACGGCGAGAGCGCAAAGGGACAAGTACAAGAAGCAAGAAGAACTGCGAAAAAGTACCATCTCGACAATCTGACTGTCATCGTCGATTACAACGATATCCAAATTAGCGGTCATGCAAGGGACATAATGTACGTTGACATTAAAGCAGAATTCGAAGCAGCAGGCTGGAAGACAATAGAAATTAACGGTCATAACTATGAGCAGATACTTTCTGCATTGAGAATAGCTCGAAACGATGGCTACCCGACAGCAATCATTGCACATACAATTATCGGTAAAGGCGTAAGCTTTATGGAAGATAAACCTGATTACCACGGTAAGGCTTTGTCAAAGGATGAGCTTGATAAAGCACTCAATGAATTGGGAATTGAAAACGACGTTGAAAAGTACATAGCGATGAGAAAAACGTTAGAGGTTAAACCACACGAAAAAGTTAAGCTGTATTACAAAGTTGATGTCAATTTAGGTGCTCCAAGGGTGTATGATAAATCAACGGATAACAGAAGCGCACTTGGAAGGGCTATTGCTGATCTTGCCATTGCTAATGATAACGTAGTTGCTGTTGATTGTGATTTGAAGGGTTCAGTAAAGCTTGATTTCTTAGATAAAGAGAGACCGGATAGAATTGTTGAGATTGGCGTGCAGGAGCACAACGCAGCAGCACTTGCGGGAGCTATGTCCGCAGATGGAATAGTTACGTTCTTTGCGGATTTTGGCGTATTTGGTGTTGACGAGACATTCAACCAGCACAGATTAAATGCTATAAACAATACGAACTTGAAAGTTGTTGTGACACACTGTGGTATAGACGTTGGTGAAGATGGAAAGACACACCACGCGCTCAATTACATAGGCGCACCGCTTGCGTGGTACGGGTTCAAAGTGATAGTCCCGGCTGACCCGAACCAGACCGATAGAGTAGTGAGATACATAGCAAAAGAATACGGCAATTTCGTTGTTGCAGTTGGAAGGAGTAAACTTGAACCTATCAGAAAAGAAGATGGTTCGCTGTTCTTCGATGAAAACTATGTTTTTGAGTACGGGAAAATGGACATACTCAGAGACGGAACAGACGGAGTTATATACGCAACAGGCTCTGTTATTCCAAACGTGTTAAAAGCTCACGAAATCCTTAAGTCAAAAGGTATAAACTTTGCGGTTATCAATGTCAGCTGTCCATATGATTTAGACGAAGAAGTGCTTAGAAAGTACTCCAATTTCGTCGTAACGGTTGAAGATCACAACGTACTTAACGGGCTTGGGAGCTTGATAGCTCAGGAATACTTTGAAATGAGAATGATGCCAAGTAAGTTCATAAAACTTGGACTTAGTGAATTCCCCGTTTCTGGCGATTCGAAATTCCTTTTCGAAATATACGGACTTAGCGGCGAAAAGATAGCAGAGAAGATAATGGAAAAGTTATGTTGCAAATAAGAAAAACAATGTGCGGAAGGCAAACTTCCGCACATATTTTTAATTTTTCGTGAAATACTTTGAATTTTTCGGGAATTAGTGTATAATATAAACAGATGAATTTGGGAGTGATTTATTAATGCCAAGAAGCATGACGGGGTACGCGAAAATACAGAAGGTTTTAGATTACTACAAAATTACATGTGAAGTTAAGACGCTCAATTCAAAAGGACTTACGATAGATGTTTCGATGAACTATTTCATGAGCTCGAAAGAAATCGACGCGATTTCAAAGATAAAAGAGTACATAAGCCGAGGAAAAGTAAGTGCAAGGATATGGGTGAAATTCATAAAGCCTATCCAAGTGTCGGTAGATTACTCGCTCATAAAGACTTATTATGACACACTCTCCGACATCCGAGAGAATCTAAACATTCCGGTACCTGTTGAACTAAGTCATTTGCTCAACTTCAGAGACGCATTTCAATTCGAATTTACAAACGAAGAAATCGACATGGCTTGGGAACGAGCAAAAGAAGTTTTGGAAGAAGCGCTCAGAGAGGTAGTTAAAGAGCGAAGAATCGAGGGAGAAAAACTTACGAGAGATTTGAACAGCATGGTTGATAAGATGGTTGAAGTGGTTGACAAAATCCGTGAACATGCTGATGAGATACCGAAAGCCATCGCTCAGAGGATAAGAACGAACGCTAAAGAATTGTTGCCTGATGAGGTTGAGTTGAATAGGGAACTTTTCGAGAGCGCTGTTGCTTTGATAGCAGACAGAGCGGATATAAGGGAAGAGCTTGTCAGGTTGGATAGCCATTTACAGCGCACGAAAGAGCTTCTTATTAAGGATGAGCCGATAGGAGATATGCTCAACTTTATATCTCAGGAGATTCTGAGAGAATTCAACACTATACTTTCGAAGAGCAGATTTACTAACGTAACTAATCTTGCTTTAGAAGGGAAGTACTTGGTTTCGCAGTTTAAAGAGCAGATAATGAATGTTGAATAGTCATCTATCTGTAGCAAGAATTTTCAAGCCTAAACACACTTTAGTATTTTTCAACAAATTCAGGAGGTGTAGAGTATGTTCGGATTGATCAATATCGGTTTTGGAAACGTTATCGCAGGTGACAGGGTTATTGCGATTGTGAATCCTGAGAGCGCACCGCTCAAAAGGCTTAAGGAAGATGCAAAAGGTGAAGGCAAACTAATAGATGCGACATATGGAAGAAAGACAAGATCAATACTCATAACGGACTCAAACCATATCATCCTGAGTGCTATCCAACCTGAAACAATCGCTCAAAGGTTCATCGAATCGATGGCTGAGATTGAGAAGCAACTTGAAAAGATAAGAAAGGGATAACAACACATGCACAGTTCCGAGACTCCAGCTCCTTGGAATACGGAGAAAATCTCTGAAAATGCCAAGGGAATACTATTTGTAATAAGCGGTCCCAGTGGTGTTGGAAAGACGAGCATTATAAGGTCTGTGCTTGAAAGAGTTGACAGAGTTGTTTTTTCTGTCTCTTGCACTACGAGGAAACAGAGGCCGGGCGAAATACATGGTGTAGATTACTACTTCATTACGCACGAAGAATTTGAGAAGATGATAGAAGAACAGAAATTTATCGAATGGGCAAAGGTGCATGATAACTATTACGGAACGCCAGCTGAGATGGTATATGAGAATATAAACAAAGGCATTGACGTGATACTTGATATAGATGTGCAAGGTGCGTTAACGGTTAAAAAGAATTTTTCTGGTGCTAAATTTGTGTTTGTTGCACCTCCGAGTTACAGCGTACTGCGAGAAAGGCTCAAAAAAAGGGGAACGGAGACTGAGGACAAGATACAACGGAGATTAGATACTGCACGAAAGGAGCTTTTGCACATTCCCGAATTTGAGTATTTAATAATAAACGAAGATCTCGAAGAGTCTATCAGAAACCTTTCATCGATAATTTTTGCCGAGAGGTTGAAATATGAAAGGTTAAGAGATACAATTAAAGTGAACAAGTTATTTGAGGAGGTGCGATAAGTGAGTAAACTCGTTGTACAATACGACAAGCTCTTGGAAAAGATACCATACAAGTACGCAATACCAATCGTTGTTGCGAAAAGGGCTGAGGCAATAAACGATTACGCTAAACCATTTGTCTCGACACCTGATAGCTATTCAGTAAGCATAGCTTTTAAAGAATTACAGGAAGGGTACATCAGGATAAAGAACGAAGATATCCTGAAAATACTTCTGCCGGACATCAAATAAGGGATTAGTGTGTGCAGAGGAACCGAAAGGTTCCTCTGCCTCTTTTTAATTCAAATAGATAATGATATTAAAATACAAAAGTGATGTAAATCGTGGGGGGAGAATTATGTGTGGAATAGCTGGTGTTTGGAACGTTGATAACGCCTACAATGTGATTCATGACTTGCTCCTTTCGCTCCAGCACCGAGGTCAGCAAGCAGCAGGCGTTGTTGTGAATGGATTTAAAACTGTCAAGGGTGAAGGACTCGTAGAAAGCGTACTTACCGATGAAAGGTTCTTGGAAGGTAATCGAGGCATAGGTCATGTAAGGTATTCGACTTACGGTTCACTCGACGAAATCCAGCCTATAACAGCTTACACTCTCAAAGGCAGAATCTCAGTTGCGCACAACGGGAACATCGTAGATGCGAACGAAAAAAGGAAATTCATAATGGAGAGTGGAGGCATATTCTCCACTACTCTCGATACGGAAATCATAATCCACTACTTCTCTATTGCACCTTACACAAATCCAAGAGAATCGCTCCAGTGGGCCATGTCGAGAATCAAAGCCGCATATTCGCTGGTTATCCTCCATGACTCCTTCCTTGCCGCTGCCCGTGACCAGTTTGGAATCAGACCTCTTTTTTATTCAAAATATGAAAATGGTTACATTGTGGCGTCTGAAGATTCGGCGCTGAGATCTATCGGTTGCAAATGTGAGGAAATCCAAGAGGTAGAACCTGGCACGATTATATTTTTCACCGATAGTAACAAGCCGGAAATTGTCAAGTTTTCAAGAAGACAGGATAGGTTCTGTTCTTTTGAATTTGTCTACTTTGCAAGGCCGGATAGTAACTTCTACGGTGTAAACACGCACGAAGTCAGAAAGATGCTTGGACGAAAATTGTATGAAGAAAATAGAGTGCAGGCCGATTTTATCGTCCCCGTTCTCGATAGCGGTTTCTCAGGTTCTCTCGGTTACAGTCAAGTATCAGGTATACCTATTGAATATGGGCTAATAAGAAACCACTACATAGGAAGAAGCTTTATAATGCCGAAGAATCGCCAAGAGATAGTCAGGAGGAAACTCTCCCCACTTCCATCTGTCTTGGAAGGTAAAGAGATAATCCTCATAGATGATTCCATCGTTCGAGGAACGACTATGAAAATAATCGTAGATATGGTTAGAGAAGCTGGTGCGAAGAAAGTTTACGTTGGAATACATTCACCTGCCGTCATTGGTTCGTGCAATTACGGTATAGATACGTCACGCAGGAGTGAATTGATAGCAACGAGAAACGATGCTGAAAAACTCAGAGAGTACGTAGGAGCTGATAAGTTGTTCTACCTTTCCGTTGACGGCTACAAGGAAGTCTTTGAAGGATGTGGGGTGAATGGAATATGCATGGGTTGTTTCAATCTCGACTACCCCGTATAGTGGTCTTAGCTTCTGGAAATGGGAGCAATTTTCAAACAATCGCTGAAAAGTCTATAAGCGGTGAGCTCGGTGCACAGATAGAATGTTTGATTGTAGATAGGGAGTGCTTCGCTCTTGAAAGAGCGTTGAAGCTGGGAATTGAATCGCATATTTTGAAAAAACCTTGGTATGAGGATTTTGAAAGAGTAACCGATGAAATCGCTCCTGACTTAATAGTCCTTGCTGGTTTCATGCGCATAATACCAGAGAACATGGTGAAAAAGTACTTTCCAAGGATTGTGAATATACATCCATCGTTGCTTCCAGCTTTTCCGGGAAAGGACGGTATAAACCAAGCTTTCGAGTATGGTGTCAAAATCACAGGAATTACAATTCATTTTGTGGATAGTGGAGTTGACACAGGACCTATAATTTTCCAAAAGGCCATAGAAGTTGATGAAAAATGGACTTTGAATGAATTGGAAGAAAGAATACACAAACTGGAACATGAACATTACTGGAGAATAATAAGGAAGATCCTATACGAGCCTTACAAAATAGAGGGCAGAAAAGTACTGTGGGGGGTGTAAGTTATGGATATGGGTTTTTTTAATGAGATAGGAGAGAAAGTTGAGCTTCCAAGGCAGGACTTGACTTTACGCTACGGCGAGAATTCGCACGAGGCAGCGTTTGTCTACGGGAAACCGCAGTTTGAGCTCTTGCACGAAGGTAAGCAGCTCTCATATAACAACATCTTGGATGCTGAGAGTGCTTGGGTTCTTGCAAAGAATTTGAACGTAGTAGGCGGAGGCTGTGCGGTGATCAAACACCAAACTCCGTGCGGTGTCGCGTATTTGAGAAACGATACCGATGAAGAGAAGATAAATGTCATAAGAAAAGCTATAGAAGCAGATAGCGAATCGAGTTATGGTGGAATACTCGCTACAAGCTTTTCTCTCACCTTGGACATGGCAAAGTCTATAAACACGTATCTGGAGGTTATAGTTGCACCGGAGTTTGATAATGAAGCCGTCGAATACCTATCAAAAAAGAAAGTCCGACTTATAAAACCTCTTGAGTACACACCCTTTGCTGGCAAGGTAGCGTTCGGCAGCCTGGTACTCTCTGAAAGGAAATTCGAAGGAGAGCCGGAACGACTTTTCAGTGAAGAATTCAACATTAACGAAGTGAAGTTCGCACTTGTAGTTGTTGAGGCAGTCAAATCAAATGCAATTGTATTGGTGAAAGATGGGGTAACTGTGGGCATAGGTGGGGGACAACCATCGAGAAAGAGGTCCGCTTGGATTGCAACGACATTAGCAGGAGAAAAAGCGCATGGTGCGATAGCTGCCTCCGATGCGTTCTTTCCATTCACCGATGGTTTGGAAATACTTATGAGTGCTGGCGTGAAATGCGTTGCAGCACCACTTGGGTCTATTAGAGACGAAGAGGTCTTGAACTTTGCGAAAGAACATGGAATTGCGTTTTATAAATCGCCAATAAGACTTTTCAGACACTGAGAACCTCTGTGAAAAATGGAAGGTGAATGATATGAAAGTTTTGATACTTGGCAGCGGAGGAAGAGAACACGCAATTGGTTGGGCTTTTAATAAAGCGGGGCACAGTGTTTCATTCTACCCAGGTAACGCAGGTACGAAACTCGTAGGTGAAAATATACCAAGCATTGAAGGAGATGTGATAGATAGATTTGACCTCGTCATTCCTGGCTCAGAAGATTTTCTCGTTAAAGGTATTGCTGACGGAAAGAAAAATGTCTTTGGACCAAGCTCTGATGGTGCAAAGCTCGAAGGCTCGAAGTGTTTTGCAAAACTCTTCATGGAAAAGTACAACATCCCAACTGCGAAGTTCATTATTGCCCGCAACAGTATAGAACTTGAAGATGCTTTAAAGTACTTTAAGCCACCATACGTAATAAAGGCGGACGGACTTGCGCAAGGCAAGGGGGTTATAATAGCTAACGATTACGAAGAAGCTTTTGAAAGCGGTTCGAAACTTATAGAAGGCAAGTTAATCGAAAATGTAAGCGGACCTGTTGTTGTTGATGAGTTCTTAAATGGTTGGGAACTTTCAGCGATAGCGATAGTTAATGGAAGAAACTTTGCACTCCTTCCGTTCACAAGAGATTACAAAAGGGTATACACAGGAAACAAAGGACCGAACACGGGCGGAATGGGTTCTTACGGACCTATCATGATAGATAAAGAGCTCAAAAGGAAAATCGAAGATATCTTTGAATTGACGCTATTCGGAATTGAAAAAGAAGGTGTAGATTACAGAGGTTTTCTTTACATAGGACTCATGATTGTAGACAATAAGCCCTACGTTCTTGAGTACAATGTTCGGCTTGGAGATCCGGAGACAGAGGTTATCGTAGCTATGGAACCTGAAAGATTTGTTGAAAACGTTTTGAAGGCGTTTAATAACGAACCGTTTGGAGAATATAAGCCTGAAAACTTTGCTGTTGATATTGTGATAGCCTCGCGAGGTTATCCAGAAAATCCGGAAAAAGGACAGACTATAGACATTGACGGTGGTTTCTTCTTCTATGCAGGTGTTAAAGAAAAAGAAGGGAAACTTTTAGTTTCAGGTGGAAGGGTTCTCCATTCGATGGGCATTGCGAAAGAACTTGAGATCGCCAGACGAAAAGCGTATGAGAATATAAAGAATGTAAAGTTCGAGGGAATGTTCTACAGAGAGGATATTGCTCAAATCTAAAATCTAATCATATTTAATTGGTTAGGTTGAAAAAGGAGGAAATTTATGGGTAGTGAAAAATACACTTATTCAGGTTCAGGTGTTGATGTCTTTAGAAACGATGATTTTACGGATCATATAAAAAACGTCATCAAAGTTCCGGATTGGGTACTGAAAGAGCCGACGGGTTATGCAACGATTTTGAATTTCACAACGCCTAAGATTGTCTTAACAGCTGACGGCATAGGTTCGAAATTGCTGTTGCATATAAAGTACAGAAGATGGTCAGATGCCGCGCAAGATTTAATAGCGATGAACTACAACGATATCGTCTGTGTTGGAGGCAAGCCACGAGCATTTGTCGATTACCTTGGCGTTCACCACATAGACAGGCAGCACTATGAATTCATAGAAGCTCTTGTTAGAAAGCTTGACGAATATGATATGGCATTAGTTGCCGGAGAAACTGCGGAGATACCATCAATCTATACTGAAAACGATTGGGATGTGGCCGGTTTCTGCATTGGCACACTTGAAAAACGAATACCAATAGAGACGATAGAATATGGTGACTCTATTATAGGTCTTCCAGCGAGTGGATTCCACTCGAACGGCTGGTCTTTGATAAGGAAGATAATTGAGAGCGAGAACATCAGCATCGAAGAGCTTTCCTTCGACTTACTTGCCGGCACTAAGATATACAAAGAAGTTACCGAAGTTTTTGAATTGATCAAAGGCATAGCGCATGTTACTGGTGGAGGGATACTCAGAGCGCTGAGACGGGTGTTAGGTGATAAAGGTTACGAAATAAGTATAACGTTGAAACCCTACATAGAATGGATTCTAAAATACGTTGAAATACCTGAGGCGATTAAGACATTCAACATGGGGTACGGAATGATATTGGTCATTGCAGAAAAGGACGTTGAATCTGTTCTAAAAATTACGAACGGAGAAGTTATCGGTAAAGTAAGCCAAAACACTAACATTGTGATACAATAAAGATATCCAGTGGAATAAAACGGAGGTGAACGATTTGAAAGGATGGGTCATTGCGTTAATTATTATCGGTGTTGTCGCACTTGGAATTATCTTCTGGCTAATTGGTACGTACAACAAGATGGTAGCTTTAGACCAAAACGTTAAAGAAACTTACAGCCAGATCCAGAACCAACTCCAAAGAAGGCTCGACTTGATTCCAAACTTAGTTGAGACGGTTAAAGGTTACGCAGCTCACGAAAAGGAGATATTCGAAGCGCTTGCCAACGCGAGAGCGAAACTTGCCGGAGCAAAGACACCAGATGAACAAGCCACGGCTGACGCAGAATTAACATCAGCACTCAGTAGGTTGCTTGTCATAGTCGAAAACTACCCAAATTTGAAAGCCGATGCCAACTTTAGACAGCTGATGGATGAACTTGCCGGTACGGAGAATAGGATAGCGGTTGCGCGAAAAGATTACAACGAAGCTGTGAAAGAATACAACACATTGATTAAAAGATTCCCGTATGTGTTGATCGCAAGTAGGTTTGGATTCACAGAAAAGCAATTCTTCGAAGCAAAGCCGGAAGCCCAAGAAGCACCGAAAGTAAATTTCTAAGGTTTTCAAATGGAAAATAAAAGCCCAGTTCTTAGAAACTGGGCTTTTATTATTATCTGGCTACTTTTGAGATCACATTTGGTATGAAATATTCCTCTATAACTGCGTAAAGCGCGCCATACAGGTAAGTATCATGGGTGAACGTTGGCGGTAATACTTTTAATATCTTTCCAGAATTTTCCAAAGCTCTGCCCTTTATCTTTTTCTCGAGCAATTCATAAAATTCCACGTCAAGACCTGAAAGTTCTCCGCCGAGGATTAGATATTCTGGGTTTATTGCATTAACGATGTTGGTCAATGCAACAGATAATGTTTCTATATACTCAAGAAATTCCGCTGCTTTTTTTCTGAAAAGTTTATTTAGATGGCTTTGAGCATCCTTAAGTCCTTTTCCGAAAACTCTCGAAATAGACGTATAAGTTTCAAGGCACCCGTAATTCCCACAGCGACACAAATTACTGCTTTGCATGTTCAAGATTGTGTGTCCAAATTCTCCGGCGCTGAAAGAAGGACCACGGAATAGTTCGCCATTAATCCACAGACCCGTTCCAAATCCTTCCCTTACAGTCACAAAGACCGAGCATTTTGACTTCCTTACCTCTTCACGCTGAAAGGCTTCGGCGATCATCGCCAAGTTTGCTTCATTGTCGGCGTATACAACTTTGCCTTCAACGTTGATCTTTATGTTTTTCCAGCCCTTACTCGGAACGAAAAGAATCGTGTCGTTTTCCACATCCACCATTCCGGGCACTGAAAATGCCACAACTTCAACGTCTTTGTAATTTTGTAAAATATCGTTGACCTCTTCCAAAATCTCTTCGAAAGTATCAGGTGTAGACGACGATTCAAGCTTCTCGAGCGTGCCATCCGCATTTCCAATGGCGTAATTCGTCCTCACTGCTCCAATATCAACGACTAACACCTGAAAAGATCTTGGGTTAATCTTCAGGGATATCGCTTTCCTGCCAAGTTTACCGTTGCCTTCCTGTTCTGCAGGCCCTATTTCTAATATATAACCGGCGTTGTTTAAGTCAGTTATACATCGAGTCACTGTACTTGGAGAAAGCAATGTCTTTTTTACGAGGCTAACCCTCTCTATCGTACCTTCGTGGAATATCGTCCTTAGAATTAACAGGTAATTGTTTTCTTTCATTGTCGAGTGTAGGATTTTTTTCAACGAACGCTCCTCCCAAGTGTTAAGAAATGATTGAACCTTAGAAACTAAAACGGCATTAACGGTTGATTCACTTGAGATTACCTTACCTTGCTTCTTGTCTTGATATCGAAAACAACTGCTGCAATTAAGACCGCACCTCTTATAACGTATTGCAGAGATATACCGACGCCAAGAAGGTTCATACCGTTTATAAGCGATGCCATAACAAGAGCACCTATAAGTGAGTTTGCTACTTTACCGACTCCGCCAGCTGCCGAAACACCACCAACATAAGCAGCAGCTATCGCGTCAAGTTCAAAGAGGGTACCCGCATCTGGTGTAGCCGATTGCAGCCTTGAAGTGTAGAGAATACCAGATATTGCTGTTAAAAATCCCATTGATCCGAATACGAAAAGAGTGATCTTCTTGACATCTATACCACTTAGCCTTGCAGCTTCCGGATTACCACCGACTGCGTATATATGTCTACCAAGTACTGTTTTTGTTGTCAAGACATGGTATACAAAGGTTATAATGAGTGTTATTACAAATGTCCATGAAAGTCCGTTGTAAGAAGCTAATGTCCAAAAGATGTAGAATATGATAGCGCTTATAAAAAGGAGTTTTAGAATGAACATGCGCATCGAAAGGACTTCGAAATTGTAGCGGAGCTTGTTGTTACGCGTTTTGATTTCACTGTAAATGTATAATCCGATTATCGCAAGTCCAATTATGAGGGTCAAGATGTGTACATTTTCATTGTGGAATATATCAGGAATGAATCCATTACCGATCTGATTGAATGAATCGTTCATAACTATAATAGTACCTGTACTCTGTGTAAAGAGCAGTAGAGCACCTCTGAAGATAAGCATTCCTGCCAAGGTTGCTACGAACGCAGGCAGTCCAACTTTCGCAACCCAAAATCCGTTGACAAGACCAAACACTGTACCGAGCGCTATTACAATTAGTATCGTTGGTATTACTGGCATGCCTTCTCTCAGCATCCTTGCCGCAATCGCGCCAAGGAAACCAGCCATGAATCCTACAGACAAATCGATGTGCCTTATAACTATAACGAGTGTCATACCGACGGCGAGCACAGCAATATACCCCATCTGATTAAAAAGATTGCTAATATTCCTTGAAGAGAAGAAAAGCCCGTCTGTAAGAATGGTGAATATAATCATAATTGCACCAAGTGCGATGTACATACCGTACTCACGTATGTTCTTTTTAAGAAGCACTCCAAGTTCTTGTAGAAAATTCATCTCGTACCCTCCCTTGTAATATTTATTAATAATCCACTGCCATATGCATTATCTTCTCTTGCGTTGCTTCTTCCCTACTTAACTCACCAACAATCTTTCCACCAGCCATGACGTAAACTCTGTCGCTCATACCGAGAACTTCGGGAAGTTCGGAAGAGATCATTATGATACTCATTCCCTCTTCCTCAACAAGCCTGTTCATCAGTGTGTATATCTCGTACTTTGCACCTACGTCGATACCTCTTGTCGGCTCGTCTAAGATAAGCAACTTTGGTTTTACAAATAGCCATTTGCCTATCGAAACTTTCTGCTGGTTTCCACCGCTAAGGTTCATGACCTTTTGCTCGATTGACGGAGTTTTGATACGCAAAGATTCTTTAAATCTCTCAGAAACTATGATTTCTTCGTTGTCATTAACGAATAATCCTTTCTTCAGCTGCTTTAATCCAGCCAGAGTAATGTTAGTTTTCACATCAAAATCGAGAATCAGCCCTGTCACTTTTCTATCTTCCGAGAGATATGCAAATCCTGCTTTTATAGCCTCGGAAGGTGATCTAAAATTGCACCTCTGACCATCAAAGTACATCTCGCCTTCTACTATATAATCTTTGGCATTTCCGAAAAGGCTTAAAGCGAGCTCTGTCCTGCCCGCACCCATCAATCCGGCAATTCCTACGATTTCGCCTCTTCGAACATAGAAATTAGCATCTTTAACAACATATCTGTTGAGACTCGTATCATACGCTTTCCAATTCTTAACCTCGAAAATCTTTTCACCAAATTCTCTCTTTTTGCGTTTTGGGTATATATCTTCTATTTCTCTTCCAACCATGTACTTGACGATGTTAGCCTCTGTGAATTCCTCCCTTTTCTCAAGCCTTCCGACCATCTTGCCATCTCTTAACACGGTGATGGTATCTGCAACTTCCACTACTTCCTTCAACTTGTGTGAAATCAATATAGAGGTTATACCTTTCTTTTTTAGCTCCCTAATTATCCGAAGCAAATTTTCGCTGTCATCTTCGTTGAGCGACGACGTTGGCTCGTCAAGGATAAGCAATTTGACGTTTTTACTCAAAGCTTTCGCAATCTCAACTATCTGTTGGTGACCTACGCCGAGGTCTTTAACCTTTCTCGAAGGGTCAAGGTCAGGTTTTAAGTGTAGGAGCATATCTTTTGCCTTCTTTATCGTTTCGTTCCAGTCTATGAATCTTCCGCGTTTTATTTCATGACCGAGGAAGATATTTTCGTAAACTGTGAGTTCCGGAATCAGTGCAAGTTCTTGGTATATTGTTACAATACCCACACTCTCACTGTCATGGATATTTCTGAATCTCTGTTCTTTTCCGTCAAATATAATAGTTCCTTCATACTCTCCATATGGATAAAAACCACTCAGTATTTTCATCATCGTCGATTTTCCAGAGCCGTTTTCTCCAACTAAACAGTGAATCTCCCCTCTTCTTACCTTGAAATCAACATTGTCCAACGCCCTTACTCCTGGAAAATCTTTAGTTATACCTCTCATCTCGAGTATGAAATCGTCCGTCATCGAATCACCCCTTGTTGACATATCTTGTTTTCAAATATACAGTATATTGTATATTCTAAAAACCGGGTGGTGATATTTCACACCACCCAGTTTGTTGTTCATGAATTAATTACAGCAGAACTAATTACCACTTGAAGTCCTTTTCTGAGTAGTAGCCAGAGTCGATGAGTATCTTTTTCACGTTATCCTTCGTTACTGTCTGTATCTGGGATTGAATTGCTGGTACTTTCTTCTTTCCGTTGTCGTATGTAGCTGTCGTCGTTGGTTTCTTACCTTCAATCAACAACTGTGCTGCGTTTATTGCGTCTTTGACGAGAAGCCTTACATCTTTGAATACTGTCATTGATTGTTTACCGTCGATAATGTATTGTACTGATGCTTTTTCTGCGTCTTGACCTGTTATGTAGTAAGCTTTGACGTCCTTATCTGCTCTGAAAGCATCTGCTATAGCTCTTGCTGTACCGTCGTTTGGAGCAAGTATGTATACTGTTCCTTTGTCCGCTGCTTTCGCTCTTGTGAGGTCATCTTCTGCTTTTCTTTTTGCAACGTTGAAGTCCCAGTTTGTTGTTACTTGTCCAATTATCTTTGCCATTTCGTCTCTTGTCAAATCCTTTTTGTTCTTAACTTTTTCTGCTTCGGATGAGTTTATAATTCTGAACGTTCCGTCTGCAATCTTTGGCTGGAGGATTTCCCAAGCACCTTGGAAGAAGAGGAACGAGTTGTTGTCAGAAAGTGCACCTGCATAGAGGTAAAGTGGGTTGTTCTTTGTTCCAGCTTTGACGTTCTGGACAAGGTATCTACCCATTGCCCTACCAACTTCGACACTGTCAAATGTGACATAGTAATCAACCGCATCTGTTCCCATAATTAATCTGTCATAAGAAATAACGTATACTCCTGCTTTCTTTGCTGCTTCTGCCGCTGCCGCTGCTGCGACTGCGTCGTGTGGACATATGATAAGAACCTTTATACCTTTTGCTATAAGAGCTTCAACGTTTTCTCTTTCCTTTGCTGGAAGTCCTTGGCTGAAGAGAATTTCAACTGAGTACTTTGTGTTTTTAAGAGCGTCTCTAAATCTTGTTTCATCCTGGACCCATCTTGGTTCAGCGTTTGTTGGGAGTACGACACCAACGTCAAGCGCGAAGTTAACTACCGCAGAAATAAGAAGCACAAAAAAAGTTCCTAAGAGTAAAAGCTTCTTCATACACTTTCCCTCCTCTTTGGATGAATTCTCAGAATTTAGGGTTTTAACCCCCTTGGCAAAAATATAACACATCTTGCCTCTTTAACATAATCTATCAGCTCTTTATTATATTTCTTTCAGAAAGAAAAAAATAGGGTTATTGAAACAATTTTCACTTTTTCTCAGGTTTTCTTCGATTATCTTCATTTTTTTGCTGTGACGTGTCGAAATTTGCTTGGAATGTATGTTTACGACATGTATAGATAATTACTTGTGTTCAAGTAATAAGATTCTTATTTTGTGGATTTTCATGTAGTATAATAGAATTAAGTTTGAGAACACTTTAGAGTGCAAGATTCTTATTCGTAGAAGATGAAACGAAATCAGGAAGATAAAGGGGGGGTTCTGAAATGAAAATCGATTTACTCTTCGCAGAGATTGGATCCACGACGACAGTTTTGACCGCATTCCATTTCGGTTTGAAATCAAAGATAATAGCACAAGCTGAGCATTGGACGACTGTGAACGAAGGAGATGTAACTATCGGTATTGAGAGAGCGCTTAGTAAGATGAAAGAAATTCTTGGTGAAGACATAAAATGGGAGAAGTTTGCAGCAACGAGCAGTGCAGCTGGTGGGTTGAAGATGACTGTACACGGGCTTGTTTATGACATGACCGTTCGAGCAGCTCGTGAAGCAGCTCTCGGAGCTGGTGCAGTTATTAAGTACGTTACAGCAGGCAAAATGGACGAATTCCACCTACAAAAGGTTATGTCTATCCAACCGAAGTTGATACTATTAGCTGGTGGCGTTGATTATGGGGAAACTGAAACTGTTATACATAACGCAAAAATGCTCGCAAAACTGCAGCTTGACGTACCGATAGTATACGCTGGAAATATAGCCGCAGCTGAGCATGTCGAATACATACTTACGAATGCGGGCAAGAAAGTGTACGTAACAGAAAACGTTTATCCGAGGATAGATTACCTTAACGTTGAACCTACGAGAAATGTTATCAAGGAAGTTTTCGCTGAACACATTGTGAAAGCTCCGGGAATGGAGAAGATTAAAGATATGGTCGATTACGAGATAATTCCAACCCCAGCCGCTGTTATGACAACGACCGAGCTTGCGTATGAAATTTTCGGCGATTGTTTGACAATAGACATCGGTGGTGCTACAACTGATGTGGATTCAGTCACTGAAGGTTCGCCAGAAGTACAAGAGATGCTCGTTTCTCCAGAACCGTTTGCGAAAAGAACAGTCGAGGGTGACCTTGGATTGTACGTTAACGCACATAACGTTATTAATATGATGGGCGAAGAGAGTTTAAGAAACCAGTTTGAAGATTATGACGAGCTTTTAACCAGGATAAGCCCTTATCCTATTTCTGACCGTGATGAGTACTTTATAAGCAAGCTCGCAACGTTCTGTGTACAGCAGAGCGTTAGAAGACACGCGGGAAATAAGAAGCACCTTTACACGCCAACGGGTCGCAAGACGATAGCTGAAGGAAAGGACCTCACAGCGGTAAAGACTATTTTTGGGACCGGTGGATTCTTATCGAGGTCCAAATACGCAAAAGAAGCACTCGAAAGTTTGACACATCTGCACAAAATCCACCCAATGGAGCTGTTGCCTCAAGAAGGTATAAAATTCCTTAGAGATAAACATTACATCTTCGCAGCGATTGGACTTATCGCAAGTAAGCTTGATAAAGACATAGCAAAGCAATTACTTGAAATAGATATCGAAGAATACTGATAACCACAGATAAATATTGATAAATAAAGAACGGAGGTATATTATGGAAAATCCAATGCAGGAAAAAGTACTCGTTGTTCGAACATCAGACATCGAAAGGTTATGCAATGGCAAAATAGGAGTTGTAGAAGTTCCGTACAAAGAATTCGAGAAAGTTTTAGAAACGGGGTTTTTTGTTGAAAGGGCGAAAGCTGAGTACGATGAATCAATTCGGCAGATAATTCCCTATATCGTGCTTAAAGATGGAGATGAATATATCTTCTTTAAGCGGACATCAAACCAAACTGAGAAGAGATTGCATAATTTGATTACCCTTGGCGTTGGTGGTCACCTGAACACTGAAGATTCGAACGAACCTAAGGAATGCCTTCAGAAAGGTTTATGGAGAGAGCTGAAGGAAGAAGTAGATGTTGAACTTCTTTCTATGGAATATGTCGGTTTGATAAACGATATGGAAAATCCGGTTAGTAGGGTCCATATCGGTGTTCTGTACATTGCACATGTCAACTACAAAGGTGTTGTTGAAAAAGAAAATTTCATCGAACTAAGAGCAAAAGATTTGTCTAATTACATTGGGGAGATGGAAGGATGGGCAAGACTTGTCGCTTATTACTTAGAACTTACGCAAAGGTGAACCTCTGCCTTGACATAATTAGAAAGAGAAGCAACGGTTATCACGAGATATCGTCGCTCTTCCAAAACATATCCTTAGCTGATAAGATGGAGATAATTATTTCAAATGGCGATGGAAATATACAGATAGATTCAAACATGCACATTGAAGACAATATATTATACAAAATTTGGAGACTTTTGGGTGATAAGGATCACGATGTTAAAGTGAGACTTGAAAAGAAAATTCCAATGGGTGCTGGACTCGGTGGCGGGAGCAGTAACGCGGCAGGTTTCTTGAAAGCTCTCGAATATGTAGGAGTAATTACAAAAGATGATGCTTACCAACTTGCAAAAGCCGTTGGAAGCGATGTTCCATTCTTTTTGTACGGTGGAACGGCGAACGTTGCGGGTCGCGGCGAGATAATAGAACCATTAGAGCCATTACCAAGTTTCAAGATAGATATTTTCTATCCGGGGTACTCAATTTCAACAAAAGAAGCGTATGGCAACCTCAGGAGTGAATGGTTTAATTTAGCACCTATGGGTCCTTTAGAACTTTACAGAGCATATTTAGAGAACGATTGTGAGAAGATAAAGAAAGGAACTTACAATATTTTTGAGAGAGTAATTCCTAACGATCTGCTGAGCAAAATAGAGAAACTGAAACTGGAATTCCCCGCTGCGTTGACAGGCTCCGGTAGTGCGTATTTTTGTATAAACAGTAACGGGAAATACCACTTCACACAGAAGGGAGTGGAAATAGATGCCTTTGAAGAAATTGAAGGACGAGGAACTTGTAGTTGAAAACAAACTACTACCTGATATAGACTCAATAGAAGAGATTAAAGAGACACAATCTTTCATTGGGCGTAAGCGTGCAGTTAGGTCATTGATTTTTGGGCTTGATATGGAAAAGAGTGGATACAATATCTTTGTTGTTGGGCTTTCCGGAACTGGTAGAAAGACCTTCGTCAAACACTTTGTTAGTGAGTATTCTCAAAAAAAGCCAGTACCTTCAGATGTTGCTTACGTTATGGATTTCGAAGATCCGCAACACGCAAAGGTAATCTTCCTACCTTCTGGAAGAGGTATCGATTTTAAAAAGGATATGGAAAAACTTGTCGAAAACTTAACGGAAAAGATTTCGAAAGTCTTTGAGGGCGAAGATTACAAAGTCCGAAGAAAAGAAATAGATGAGGAATTTGAAGCTGAGCAGGAAAGACATACCAAAGAGCTAATTGAAAAGGCTCAAAAGCTTGGTTATCTTATAAAGCTGACTGCAACAGGCGTCAATTATTACCCACTGAAAGATGGAAAAGTCATAAAGGAAGAGGAATACATTAACCTGAGCGACGAGGAAAAGAAGTTTTATGAAGAAAACGAGAGAAAAGTTCAGCTTCTCATAGATGCGGCAGTTGAAAATGTCAGAAAGCTCGAGAGTGTCTATAAAGAACGCGTGCGGGATTTAAATAGGTACGCGCTTCTCTTCGCAACAGAAGAGTTCTTCTCAGCGATAGAGAATAAATATCCATACAGTGATGTGAAAGAGTATATCCATAAAATTAAAGAAGATATTATCGACAAGGTGACATCAACAAAGAAGTTGCAAGAACTGGAGTATTACTTTAGAAGAGCTTACAGCGTTAACTTGATTGTTGATAACTCCGGTTTGAATACAGCTCCGGTTGTCTTTGAAGACACACCGACTTATCACAATCTCTTTGGAAAAATTGAATATATAGAACGCGAAGGAATGCTCTACACAGACTTTACGATGATACGCCCTGGGAGCATTCACAAAGCAAATGGTGGTTATTTGATCATTGATGCACGTGAGCTATTGATACACCCGTTTGTCTGGGACAGACTCAAAAAAGTGCTCTTCTCCGGTCAACTTGAGGTTGAGAATATCGACACTGCGTATGGCTATTCTACGATAGCGACTCTCAAGACAGAACCGGTTCCTCTGAGATTAAAAGTCATTTTAGTTGGAACTCCAGAGATTTACGAACTTCTGTACGAATACGATCCAGATTTTGAAAAGCTTTTTAAGATTAAAGTTGAACTTGACTGGGAACTCGACACAACCGTTGAAAATGTTAAAGATCTTGTTTCTTTCATAGCCGACTACACAAAAGAGAATGAAATTCTTCCCGCTAAAAGGAGTGCACTTAATAAGGTTGTGTGGTATTCGATGAGGCTTTCCGGAGATAGAACGAAGCTTTCCATGAAGCTCGGTTCTATTATTGATCTGTTAGAGGAGGCGAACTTCTTTGCTCAAAAAAGGAATTCAAAATTTATCGAGTATACTGATGTACATCAGGCACTAACCGAAAGAGAAGATCGGTTAAAACTTATCGTTGAAAAGTACGATGATATGTTCAGAAAAGAAGATTTAATAATAGATGTTAGCGGTAAGGTAGTTGGACAAGTCAACGGTCTTACAGTAGTTAATTTCGGTGATTTCGAATTCGGACTTCCGGTTAGAATCACCGCAAAAACTTACCTCGGCAGTTCTGGAATTTTGGATATTCAGAGGGAAGCTGATTTGAGCGGGCAGATACACAGCAAGGCAGTAATGATTTTAACAGGTTATCTCGGTAGCAAGTACGCTCGAAAAGTTCCCTTCTCGATAGGTGTTTCGATATCTTTTGAACAAGTTTATGGTTATGTGGAAGGTGACAGTGCTTCCTTGGCTGAGGTTCTCGCGATAATATCAGCCATATCGAAGATACCATTAAAACAGAGCATAGCGGTTACAGGTTCTATCAATCAGCACGGACACATTCAGCCAGTCGGTGGTGTCACTGAAAAGGTTGAAGGTTTCTACAGAATATGTAAACTTAAGGGACTTACAGGTAATCAAGGGGTAATCATCCCAAGGGCGAATATAAGGAACCTTGTTTTGAGTGATGAGATAATTGAAGCGATAAAAGCAGGACAATTCCACATATGGACAGCGGATGACGTAGATGAAGCTATAGAATTGATGACTGACAAACCTGCTGGTGTGATGACAAAGAACTACGAATATCCACGCGGCACTGTGAATTATCATGTCGTACAGGCACTGAAACGCTCGCACGATATGGCTGAAGGGAAGACAAGTAGAGTAAGAAAGAAAAGAGAGCATAAATAAGAAAAAAAGTGCAACAAGTAGCAATAACTTGTAGACTAATCATTACCGTTATGATATAATTTAAAATGCTTTTTTGTTTGAAATGCTGATGCGAGGAGGCGATTGGATTGAAAAGGATAGCCGTTATGACGAGCGGTGGAGATTCACCAGGTATGAATGCCGCTATTCGTGCAGTTGTTAGATATGGTATCAAGTCCGGTTTAGAAGTCTACGGGATTAAGAGAGGTTACGCTGGTCTGCTTGATGAAGATATTGAGCCTATGACATTTGCCTCCGTTGGTGGAATAATGGAGCGCGGAGGAACGATCCTGAGATCAAGCCGCTGTCCTGAGTTTGTTAGAAAAGAAACGAGAGCTGAGGCAGCAAAGATACTTAAGAAGCACGGTATAGACGGCCTTGTTGTTATCGGTGGTGAAGGTAGTTTGCATGGTGCGATGTTCTTGGAAGAAGAGCAGAAAATCCCCGTGGTGGGTTTGCCCGGAACTATAGACAACGATATTGCGATGACTGACATGAGCATAGGTGTTGATACATGTCTTAACACTGTCGTTGATGCAATTCAAAAATTGAAAGACACCGCAAGTTCACACGAAAGAGCGTTCATCATCGAAGTTATGGGAAGAAGCTCGGGTTACATAGCAACCGTCAGTGGATTGGTTACCGGTGCAGAGGCCGTGATAATCCCAGAAGTACCGGTGAATTACGAAGAACTTGGGAATAAGCTGCTTGAGGAAAGAGAAAGAGGAAAGATCAACTGTATAGTTGTTGTTGCAGAAGGCGCAGCGAGTGCTTACACAGTTGCGAGACACCTTGAACATAGAATAGGTTATGAGACAAGGATAACTATCCTTGGTCACATCCAACGCGGTGGTTCACCAACGGCGTTCGATAGGTTGTTAGCCTCAAGAATGGGAGTTGCCGCAGTCGATGCACTGCTAAGAGGAGAAAGTTATGTCATGACCGCACTTCAGGGTGGAAAGATAGTGACCGTAAGGCTTGATGAGGTTTTGAAAGAGAAGAAGAGACTCGACATGGAACTCGTGAGGCTCGCTGGAATATTATCCTAATGCCATTTTTGAGTATTCTGCATGGTGGGAAGCGGATATCGATGATAATAAAAAATGGCTATGTTTGGAATGGATTAGTGTTTGAAAAGAGAGACCTTTATGTAGAAAATGGAGAATTTGTTAAATTCACAGAATCTGGACCTGTGGTTGATGCCACAGGTCTATTTGTAATGCCCGGCTGGGTGGATTCGCACGCGCATGTAATAGGTACTGGAATGAAATTACTGACGCATGATTTAGCAAAAGAAAATCTTCTGGATATTTTGAAAAGTGATGCTGAGGAGATCATTATCGCACGCGGATGGGAAGAACTGCCAGATAATCTTCTTATTAATAAAATGAATGAAATGGCTAAACCGGTTATACTGATAAGGAAATGTGGACATGTGGCATGGATAAATGATTATCTGAAGGCAAAATTAAATTTTCAAGAAAACTTGATATACGAAGGTCAGATCGAAAAAGTTTGGTCCATACTTGGTGATGATTTTTATGAAATGGCTTTTGAAACTGGTGAAAATGAATTCTTGAGATACGGTGTCACTCAAGTTCATTCAGACGATTTTCATGGGCTCTCATTTGGGAAACTAAAAGTACTCTTATCTAAAAGCAGGATTCGGATTTTCGAGAAGCTGTATACGACAGAGCCGTGGGAGTACGAATTTAGTGAGTTCGGAATATCGAAGATTGGTGGAATAAAGGTATTTGCCGATGGTTCGCTTGGCGGTAAGACCGCTTACATGTTCCAAGAATATAAAGATACAGGAGGCTATGGAGTATTTACGCTTCCTGGAAATTTCGATGATATCATAAAATATGCAGAGAATAACAACCTCCAAGTATGTGTTCACACGATTGGTGATAGAGCACTCCACGAAGTTCTTGAAAGATTCGAAAGAAATGGAGTGAGGTTAAAGCATAGATTGATACATCTGCAATTCATCAAAAGGCAGGATTTTGAAAGGTTGAAGAAATATTATCTATCAATTCAACCGCACTTTTATTTTGAAGACATACCGCTACTGGAAAATGTGTCATTTGAAATGGGTTACCCATTTTTGGAAATGTACAGAGCAGGTCTTGATATCGCATTCTCTACAGACTCACCCGTGTCTCCTGCTGATCCAAAGTACGTTATGGAAGCTGCTCTGAAAATGGGCTTTACGCGTGAGGATGCAATAAAATTATATACGGAAAATGGATCTAAGATTATTGGACTTAAATGTGGAAAAATAGAAATAGGGTATTGCGCCGACTTTTGTTTGTATGATGGAGATCCATTTGAAAGAGATCCAGTCGGAATTTTTGTAAACGGGCAAGAGGTTCTAAGGAGGTAACCATAAGTGAAGATTAATTACTTTTCAAGACCTGACGATGATTACATGTTTGACGTTATAGTTGTTGGCGGTGGTCATGCTGGTATAGAAGCTTCACTTGCATGTGCTCGACTTGGCTTGAAAACAATGCTTATAACCGGAAACCCTGATAATGTTGGTTGGGCCTCCTGCAATCCGGCAATAGGTGGCTCAGCTAAAGGCGTTGTTGTGCGTGAAATAGATGCACTCGGTGGTGAGATGGCGAAGACAACAGATGAAACGATGATAAACGTAAGGATGCTCAACACCAGCAAAGGGCCGGCTGTTCAGGCACTTCGTGCGCAGATTGACAAATATTCTTACTCACGAACAATGAAAAGAAAGCTCGAAATGCAGGACAACTTGTTGCTAAGATATGGAATTGTGAAAGAACTGCTTGTGGAAGATGGTAAGGTTTCGGGTATCGTCGACTCTTTTGGTATCGATTACAGAGCGAGAGCTGTTATCCTGACAACAGGAACGTTCCTTAGAGGAAAGATTTTCATCGGCAGAGATACGATGGAAGCAGGACGTATGGGTGATTTCTCAGCTCACGGGCTTACCGAATCACTCATCAAATTGGGCTTCACAGTTGGACGATTTAAAACAGGGACGCCAGCACGTGTTCTTAAGAAGAGCATAGACTTTTCTAAAATGACAAGGCAAGACACGGACGATGTTCCTTGGGTGTTTTCTCATTTCAACGAGCCAAAAGTATTGGACAAAGACTACCCTTGCTGGTTGACACATACCGTGCCGGAAACTCACAAGATAATAAGAGACTACCTGATTTTCTCACCACTTTACGGAGAGGTCAAGTTGATTCAAGCGAAGGGACCTCGTTATTGCCCTTCTATTGAAGACAAAGTTGTGAAATTTGATAGGGAAAGCCACCAAGTTTTTGTCGAACCAGAGGGTAGGGATACGGAAGAGTACTATCTCAACGGCCTATCGACAAGTCTTCCATACGCGGCGCAAATAAAGATGCTCAGGACGATTCCGGGTTTGGAGAACGTTGTGATTGTTAGACCAGCGTATGCTGTGGAATACGACTATATAGACCCCACACAACTTTATCCAACCTTAGAGTCGAAAATTATTGAAAACCTCTACTTTGCAGGACAAATAAACGGAACGAGCGGATACGAAGAAGCGGCTGCCCAAGGATTAGTTGCGGGCATAAACGCGGCGATGAAATTGTTAGGTGGGCAACAAATTGTTTTGAAAAGATCAGAAAGTTATATCGGTGTCATGATCGATGATCTTGTAACGAAAGGAACAGACGAACCATACAGATTGCTATCTTCTCGTGCAGAGTACAGGCTTTTGCTGAGGCACGACAACGCACACATGAGGTTGTCTAAGTACGGATACCAAGTAGGGTTGATTCCGAAGTGGTTCTACGAACGTGTTGTGAATTTGGAAAATGAAATCCAAAAACAGCTTGAAAGATTAGAGAACGTTAAGGTTCCATTATCTACGCAAGTCAATGATATATTGACAAGACTTGGAACCACACCATTAACCGAAGGCACAAGATTGGCAAAACTGCTTAGAAGACCAGAAGTGAGCTATGAGGCTATAAAAGAGCTTGATCCAGAACCTATTCTTGACAAAGAAATTATAAGCCAGATAGAAATTCAGCTCAAGTATGAAGGCTACATAAAGTCGATGCTTGATCAAGTTCGAGTCTTTGAGGAATACGAAAATTTACAAATTGGCAACATAAAATTTACAGATGTGCCGAATTTATCAACTGAAGCGCGTGAAAAGCTTGAAAAAATAAGACCTTTGTCAATTGGGCAGGCTATGCGGATAGCCGGTGTTACGCCTGCAGATATTTTGGCTTTATTGACCTATATCAAGAAAAAATGAAGATTTTCGGGACACGGTGGCGATAAAAAGTATACCAAGGGGGAGATTTTGACATACTGAACTTTTATGGTAAAATATAACAGGAATTTTTTGTAACAAATATAATAAGGGGGTCTAAGAATGCGAAGAATACTTGCTCTTGTGATGATAGCGATGGTAGGAATGGTATTTTCATTTTATATAAACTATCAGGTGCAGAGTGGGGATACTATTTACTCTATCTCTAAGGGATTCGGTATTCCAATACCTGTGCTTCTTGATTGGAATCCAGACGTTTCGATTTCGAACTTAAAGATTGGGCAGAAATTGAAGATACCATTTGTTCCAGGCATAATGTATAAACCAGTTAAGACTATAGCTTTGTCAACTTTGTCGAAGTTGTTCTTTGTTGATCCGGAAGAGATTTTGGCTGTCAATCCTTCTATAGGAAGCACTATTTCGGCAGGAAAAGAAGTCTTTGTTCCGGTTGGGAAGGTAAATACGTCCTTCACTCAACTTGCTGATTTCATTTGGCCCGTTTACGGAAGCATCAGTTCGGAATTCGGCTGGAGAATACATCCGATATATAACAAGAATATGTTCCATACGGGGATTGATATAAAAGCAGATACAGGAACGCCGGTCTTTGCATCAAGATCTGGAAAAGTTAAGTATGCAGGCTGGAAATCTGGATATGGCAATCTCATAATTATCGACCACGGAAACGGGATAGAAACTTACTATGCCCACTTGTCGAAAATAAATGTTTACGTTGGGCTGTACGTTGAAAAAGGAGATTTCATTGCACGCGTTGGTAGTACTGGAACATCGACAGGACCGCATCTCCACTTTGAAGTTAGGAAAAACGACCAAACAAACGATCCTGTAGCATATCTACCGAGAACAAACACTTACGTTATGAGGAGGGTTCTCTCTGAGTGAATTGAGCAAGGTATTCAAAGAAATAGTCTTTAATTTTGATGAAAGCAAGCAAGAAGAGATCGATGATTTACTTTACGGTGAATACGATTATTACACGATAGATAGCAGCGAGGGGAAATTCCTCGCTGTTGTTTCGTTTTATCCGGAACAATTAGATGAAGTCAAGGAGAAACTTACCGAGATTGGATTAAAATATATTGGCATGCGAGAAACAAGACCGGAAGATTGGGTTAAAAACATCATCACTGAACCTTTCGAGATGATAGAAGGTGTTGTAATCGACCCAATGGATCACAATTTGGAAGAGCAGGGAAATATAATTTTGAAAATACCACAGGGGTTAGCTTTTGGAACAGGTTTACATCAAACAACGAAGATGTCTGCTATGTATTTAAAAAAATACCTTAAGCCCGGAATGGACGTACTTGATTTGGGTTGCGGGAGCGGTATATTAGGTATCTTGGCAAAGAAGCTTGGAGCAAATAGAGTAGTTGCTGTCGACAATGATCCACTTGCTGTTGAAGTGGCGCAAGAAAACGCAGTAAGAAACCGTGTAGATATAGATGTGAAATGGTCTGATTTGTTCTCAAATGTTGAAGGAAAGTTCGATATTATTGTGTCGAATATAATAGCAGAGATACTCGTTGAGATGCTCAAACAGGCAAAAAATCATTTAAAAGATGATGGGATTTTGATACTTTCAGGTATAATAACTCAAAAATCGAACCTCTTTGACCAATACAACGTTATAGAGAAAATGGTGATGGATGAGTGGAACGCGTTAGTGATAAAGATTTAAACATTATTGCGAAACAGCTTGACAGGAACGTAGAAAATGTGCTAAGCGTTGAAAGATACTGTTCTTTCGGTTTTCCTGTTGTTATTTTGAGCTATCCCGTAAGAAACGGCAAGCCCTTTCCAACTATCCACTATTTAACTTGTCCACACTTAGTAAAAGAGGTTTCGAAGTTAGAGGAGCAAGGTTACGTAAAGAAGTATGAGAGATTAATCGAAGATAATATACGATTTTTCTCGCGTTTAGAACAAGCTCACAAAGATGTTATTAAAAAACGAATGTCTCTCCTCAAACCTGAGGATTCTGAATGGGACGCAGTTCTCGCCTCTTCTGGTACTGGCGGGATAAGAAATTGGAAAACTTTAAAATGCTTACACTTGCACTTGGCAGACTACCTTGCTGGAATAGATAACCCAATAGGCGAACTTGTTTACAATCAGATAGAGAAGAAGGAATGTGGAGAATGCTACTGTTGTAAATTGTGATTGTGCTTTTTTCTTTCTGGGGGAGTCTTTTCATTCCACATTTTTCATCTCTCGTAGGGGGGATATTATGAATCTTACAAATCTTAACGAATCCCGGTTTCTTCAATCTTCCGCACACTTAAACATATTCTTGCTTTTTGATTTTCAAAATCAACCAGTAGATGTGCAGTTGGTGTACAGAGAAGCTCAAAAGTATGGAAGGATAGTTGGAGGCAAAGCCTACGGTTCTTGGTCTAAGCACAAAATGCCTGCTTTTGCACTCTACAACTACGGTATAGAGCTCATTGAGATACCAGAGGCAGAATTCTTACCAAACAAGAAGGGAAATGATATAAGGCTTGCGGTAGATTGTATTGAACAAGCTCTAAAAAATGATGTGATAGACACTTTCTTTCTTGTGACAGGAGATGCAGACTTCACGGCTTTAGTATACAAGCTGAAGTCTTACGGTAAACAGGTAATTGCTGTTGCGAGGACGAAGTCAACGAGTTATGAGCTTGTCTCAGCTGTTGATAAATTCATTCCCTACGAAGATATTGTGAAAAACGAGAATCTCACGGACCCAATTGACAGACTTGGAGAGGAGATGGATATTTTCCTTAAAAGGTCTGGAAAGAACTTCACAATAGAGAACCTCTCAAGATTTCTCGCGTCTTTTAACATAAACCCATCAAAATATGGTTACAACAATATAACGGAGCTAGCCGAAGAGATATATGAACGCAAAGTGCAAAAACCGGAAAGGCTAAAGAATACTAAACTCCTACTCATTAGAGGGATACTTTACGAATCACTTTCTGAAAAGACACTTCCAGAGTACTCGCAAAGACATAAAATAGCTATTGATGACTTAAAGTTAGCATTAGATATGTTGTTGCACGACGATGTGCTGAAAATAAACGATGGAGTTTACGAATTAAATAGAAACAAGGCGTTTTTTGCCGTATTGTTGGAAAAATATCCGATCTTAACTCAACACTTCATGGAGTTTCTTGAAAAGACATATAAAGCCTTCTTAAACGGTAGAGTTAAAGCGCTCAATCAGTTGTTACAGAGCGAGTTCAGATTAACGAGCTCGGAATTTAAGTCGTACGTTGAAGCCGTGAAAAGAAGCGGTTGCCTTAAAGGGATGGACGAGAGTGACTATATTTCATACTCAACTCCAGCGAAAGTTGTATGTAATCTGGAGGCTTTCATAGTCAGTTCTTTTGCATACTATGTAAAACGAATCTTGTCTCAGACATTTGTATTTAAACACGAGATAGAATACATAAAAGAACTTGTCTTTTCTAACGATGAGAAACTTTTTGAAAAGGTCCTGAATTTTCTCATAACCAGTGGAGAGATCACTGAGATTGGGGGCGTGTACTTCTATTCACCATTATGAGAATCGAGATTTTGGTCCCGGGAAAGATTTCGAAACACTTACTCGATGCAGAAAATTATTATCTGGAAAAAATTTCAAGGTTTGCCGATGTCAACGTGGAATTTGTACCACTCGGTGGTGATGTTAACACCGAGAATCCAAAGGTGATACTCGGCAAAGAAGCGGAAGCGATTTTCAAAAAACTAAAAGACAGAAGATACATTTTAATAGACTTGTGGGGGAAACAGTTAACAAGTGAAGAATTTTCGAGTCTTATAGATAGGAATTTTCAAATATCATCTGAAATAGTGTTCGTTATAGGTGGACCTCTCGGTGTTGATGAAGAACTTAGAAAAAAAGCAGCCGAGAGGATTTCTTTTTCAAAGATGACATTCACTCATGAGATGTGTCTTGTTATCTTGCTCGAGCAGATATTCAGGGGTTTTAAGATTTTGAGGAACGAGAAGTATCACTACTAAGACTTAAGAAGAGTGTAGTTTTTCCGATAAAACAAATAGATAAAAGCATAAAAGAAGGGTGGTGAAGACGTATGATTGACAAAATAAACAAGCTCGGGGTTCAGGGAATGCAAAACTTGCAGGAAGTCAAAGGAAAAACTGAGAAGGACGTAGAAAAATCAAAAGTGAGAAAAGAAGATTTGAAAGTAAGTGACCAGCTCATAGTAGAAGAGGGTAAAAGGGTAGCTGAGTACATTGAAATGGCCAAAACTTCTTCGGAAGTAAGGACAGAATTGGTTGAACAGATCAAAAAGGCTATAGAGGATGGCACTTTCAAAGTTGATGTTGAAAAGATAGCCAAAAAAATACTGGAGGGATGAATACGTTAAAAGAAAACCTTAAAAGTGAAATAAGGACACTGGAAAGCATGATACAAGCCTTTAGAGGGCTTGAAAGTGCTGTTTTGAATAGAAAAATGGACATGCTTTCAAAATATTCGGTTTCTATTGAGGAGTTATCATTAGAAATATCACTTTTAGAATCCCAGAGAGATGAATTTTTGAAAAAGCTGGGATATTCAACACTTGTTGAATATATTGAAAAAGATAATTCTGATGAAAGGCGGGAAATCTCACTCATGACCGCCGAGATTGTTGAGAAGCTCAACGAGCTCTCCATAGTAATGGATGCGATCAGGCAGATTATGGAATTTAACGACCGTTACTTTGAGCTTCTTAACCATCTCGTCAGGGGTTCATCGACACAACCGACCTATTCTGCTTCTGGATACGGAAAAAGTGGTACATTTCAATCTTCTGCATACGACTCGAAGTACGATAGATTTAAGTGATTTTCGATTTTTAGAGAGTAACTGAGAGAAGCCTTTCTATTTATTTTAAAAGCTTTCGAAAAATTGGACAGATTCATGCGACTCAAAAGGAGTGATCGCATTGCCAGACATAAGCCTATTCGGAACGCTAAACACAGGATTACTTGGAATTTACGCAAGCAAGTTGGCAATGAATGTTGTTGCACATAATATATCGAACGCGAATACGCCGGGATTTTCACGTCAAAGGCCCGAACTTCTTACAATGCCCCCCATTCCTTTAACATCGTTAACCCAACCAAGTATACCACTTCAGATAGGTACGGGTGTTTACGTTAGAGATATAAAGCGTGTAAGGGATGAGTTCTTAGACATACAGTTCAGGCAGACGAACAACAAGTACAATTACTGGGATACAATGACTGCAAACTTGCATTTTGTAGAACAGCTCTTTGCAGAACCTTCGGAGGCTGGAATCAGGTATCTTTTCGATTCTTTCTGGTCAGGGTTAGAAGAAGTGATTACTGACCCAACGAACACAGCTGCAAAAAGAGGACTTGTGAGTAGGGCGGAGGAACTTGTTGAACACATACAAGATTTGTACACGAGGCTCGAACAATTGCGAGTTGATATAGATAACGAAATTGCGCAAAGAACTCAGCAGATAAATGCAATGGTGAAGAGATTGGCAGACATAAATGCCAAGGTGAGAACAGCTGTTAGTTTAAAATATACGCCCAACGACCTCCTTGATGAACGAGACAGAATTCTAGATGAGCTTTCTGAACTTGCTGATATATATTATTATGAAGACCAAGCTGGCCAGATAACACTGAGATTTGGTAATCAAATCGTCCTTACCGGTCAAGATGTCGTTGAACTAAGGGCACTTGACAAACCCTACGGTAAAGGTTTTAAGGAAATATTCGCTGGGAATTCAATGGTTTCCATAAATGACGGAAAGTTAAGAAGTCTTTTTGATTTGCGTGATTCGACATTAGTCAAATATATGAACAGATTAGATGAATTTGTGCTCTCACTTACTGATGAGTTCAACCTTGTTCACCAAGATGGATTCAACGGAGATGGGAGCGTTACCGGTTTAAAATTCTTCAACGATATATCTGCTGAGAGGATAGAAGATTCGATACTTTACAGATTAGCAGGTGCGAAAAGGGTTGAGAATGGTCCTATCAAATATATCTCAGGAATGAGCGACAGAAAAGATTTTGCCGATATTACAACTAAGCCGTTTATCGAAAAGGGCGCAATAGTCTTTTTCGATGGTACTGACAAAGTCTTTTCAGCGAGAGTCAATCCATACGATACGGTCGAAGATTTTCAAAACACTTTGTCGACAATTACTGACAAATGGTTCGACTTAAAACTTGGTGCTCACGGTGACGGTGGTTACAGGTTGTACTTTGAAGCGAATAGCAATTTAAGAAACACCCTTGCACTTGATTTCAACGGTAACATGTTCAACACGATGGGATTTGCCACGAAAAACGTCGATGTTTTTGTCGTGAATAGAAACGATTTCAAAGTTTCTGAAGGGTCATATAAAATTGCGATTAATGGAAAGGAAGAGATCCTGAGTATTACAGCAACGACAACACTTGAGGATTTAGCCAACCAACTCAACACTCACTTTGGGAACGACATAAGAGCATATGTGCATGATGACAAGCTCCTGATAATACCAACGAAGGCAAACGAATTCGATTTGAATCGCCTAAAACTCTCAGATTCTGGTGGACTCTTTACACAAGCAAATATCCACAAAGAGACGTATAAAGCACTCGATACGGGCAAGGAGACACTTGAAAACATATTGAACAGGTCTCAAGCTTTCTCTATACGCATAGGTGCGACAGAAATAAGGATAGACCCAACAAAGCACACCATGAAAGACCTTGCAAAAATGATAAACGACGCGAACACTGGGATTATTGCAGAAGTCACACCTCATGGAAAATTCGTCTTGCGTGGTTCAAGGTCTTTGGGATTTGAACTGAAAAAGGTTATCCAAGGTCCTGAAGCGCTTTGGAGTGCTCTTGGTTTTATAGATTCTGATGGAGATCCTCTCAACGACTGGGATGAAGGGTTTGTCTTTGTCAATCCGTTCGAAAAGCCGCAGGACCAGAGAATGAGATACATAAAAGCCGATGCGTTGTTCATAGATAAACAGTTGCCAAAAGAGCCGTACAGATTTGTCGAAAAACTTGCAGTGAACTCAACTATAAAGAGCAACCCTGAAACAATAGCTGTGGATATTGGTTATACAGAGGAAAACCCAAACTGGGATGCAAAGGTTTTCAAGCCTTCAGGAAGGGCAAATACAGGAATAGTTGAACTATTATCTGCGCTAAAATATAAAAAGGTATTGAATGATGGGCTTGAATCATTCAATGAATATCTTGGTGGTGTGGTTGCCGAACTTGGTGTGGAAAGTGAAACCGCCATGAAGATCAAAAGCAACACGGACCTTATGAAAAAAGAAATCGATGGCGAAAGGGAACGTGTGAAGGGTGTATCTCTCGACGAAGAGATGGCAAACATGATTAAGTACCAACAAGCTTTCAACGCGGCTGCAAGGGTAATGACCGCTGTGGATGATATGATTTCGAGGGTTATCGATAAACTCGGATTAGTCGGTAGATAGTCTTGGAATGAATCAGCACCATTTAGTACCATGCGGAGGTGACTTTGATGCGAATAACAAATAACATGATAAATGACAGGTCTCTATTCAACATACAGCAAAACTTGTACAGGATAGCAAAGATGCACGATAAACTTTCTTCAGGAAAGGAAGTTCAATATCCGAGTGATGATGCTGTTATTGCAACAAGAGCATCGAATATATCAAGCAGGTTGAGAGAGCTTGAACAATTCAAGCGTAACGTTGACCATGTCAATAACTTTATACAATCATATGATACAACACTCCAGGAACTTTCAGATCTATACCATCGAGTTAGGGAATTGATGGTGAGGGGTGCAAACGGTACAAATACAGTTGACGAAAGAAATGCTATAGCATCCGAACTTAAGGCTTTAAAGGAGCATCTTATAGAAGTTGCTAACACTCGCGTTGGTGATGAATACATCTTTGGTGGTGCAAGGTCTGAACTGAGCCCGGTCGATGAAAATGGTAACATCGTTACACCTGTGGAAGCGAACGTCAAGAGAAAAGTAAATGCGTTAGGTTACAGCATAGAATACGGCGTAACTGTGTACGACGTATTCACTTTGGAGAACGGCAAAACTGTTTTTTCAACAATAGACGATGCGATAAAAGCTCTTTATGAGGGAAACGAAAAGAAACTTTCTGAAATATCGTTGAAAGAAATTGGAATACTCGAAAGGTCTGTGATGGAGCATTTCGCAACAGTCGGTTCAACTGCTCGCATGGTTGAGATGGTGTCTTCGAGAATAGAAGATTTAAAAATGTTCAATACTGAATACTTATCAAAAGAACAAGATGCAGACCTTACAAAAGTACTCACAGACCTCAACATGCAGCAATCAGTGCTGCAAGCAGCTCTAAAATCTGCTGCAATGGCTATCCAGAAATCGCTTGTCGATTTTGTCGGTGGATAATCGTATGAACGAGTTCCTGACTAGAAGATTCTCATCAGAAATTTTAAGAGGAATAGAGACAATAGATTTACCTACACACAGGCCGACGCACGCGTCGGCTTTTTTAGTATGGTACAGCAAACCAACCGCTGATGTCAAGCGTGTTGTGGAATTGGGTAGTGGAACAGGGATTGTTGCGTTTGCACTTGCGAAGTTGTATAATCTGTACGTGGAGGGGATAGAAGTACAAAAAGAGTTGTTTGACCTTGCGGTTGATGGAATAAAGATAAACGGTTTAGAGGATAAAGTTGTTTTTAGAAACATTGATGTTCGAGATATAAGGTCTAACTACAATACGGAAACGTTTGACATGGTTGTTTCGAATCTACCGTTCCATATAGGTAAAGAAAGCCCGAATAAGATAAGAAAAATCTCAAGAAATGCTGACTACGATTTACTAAAGGATTTTATTCATGGAGCTTCTTACCTGATTAGAAACAAAGGCACATTCGTTTTCGCATTCTCGCCGAAGATACTCGTGGAAATGATCACTTTGTTAGAAAAGCAGAGGTTGATAGTTCAAAGAATGTGTTTTTTGCACGGAACACCTGAAAAAGAAGCGAAATTAGTTGTAGTTAGAGGAAAAAAGAACGGTGGGAAACATTTGATAGTTGACCCACCGCAGTGGGGGGTGTAGTTTTGTGGTAGAAAGGTATGCATTAGAGCCATTAAAGAGCTTATGGACCTTAAAAGCTCAGTACGAAAGGTGGCTAGAAGTAGAACTCGCCGTTGTTGAAGCGTATGAAGAGCTTGGCATTGCACCGAGAGGAACATCAGAAGAGATACGGAAGAAAGCTGTTATCGACGTTGAAGATATCTTAGAGATTGAGAAAGTTGTTGATCACGACGTTATAGCGTTTATAAAATCTGTTACAAAAAATATGGATGATGAAGCACGTTACTTCCACTATGGGCTTACCTCGTCGGATATAGTCGACACAGCCAACTCACTTGCACTTGTTAGAGCATCAAGACATATCCTTGACTCGATGAACAAACTTGCTAACGTCTTGTACAAAAAGGCCGTTGAATACAAGAATTTGCCAACAATAGGAAGAACACATGGCGTGCATGCAGAACCAACATCATTTGGGTTGAAATTCCTCTCTTGGTATGCTGAACTTATGAGAGATATTCGAAGATTAAACGATGCGATAGAAGAGATATCCGTTGGGAAACTGAGTGGAGCGGTTGGCAATTATGCAAACATTGAGCCTGTTGTAGAAAAAATTGCACTCGAAAAGCTCGGTTTAAAACCAACTCCTGTGGCCACCCAGGTTGTCAGCAGAGACTACATTGCTCACATTCTTTCCGTTTTTGCAATTACAGCTGGACTGATAGAACGTATAGCTATTGAAATAAGACATCTTCAAAGAACAGAAGTTCTCGAAGCGATGGAGCCATTTAGAGAAGGGCAAAGGGGCTCGTCGGCTATGCCTCACAAAAAGAACCCAATTCTTTGTGAAAGGCTGACGGGCATGGCAAGGCTTATGAGAAGCTACGCACAAGTTGGGTTTGAGAACATGGCTCTCTGGCATGAACGTGATATATCGCACTCATCGGCTGAAAGGTACATCTTGCCAGATTCAACGATGACAATATACTACATGCTTGAGAAAACAAGATATCTAGTTGAAAATTTGAGAGTTTTTGAAAACAACGTCAGAAGGAACTTAGAACTTACAAACGGATTGGTTTACTCACAGAGAATACTGCTTGCACTTGTTGAGTCTGGAATGAGCAGGGAAGAGGCGTACAAAGTTGTTCAGAAATATGCCCTTGAATGTTGGGAAAGTGGAGAATCGTTTAAAGAAAAGATTCAAAGCGATGAAAGAATTTCAGAATATATTTCCAAAGAAAAACTTGATAGCTTATTCGAACCTGATTACTATCTAAGAAATGTTGAAGAAATATTCAAGAGGTTTGAAAAATAAAAAAGCGGGCTTTCAAAAGCCCGCTTTTATTAGTTTTCAATATTAGAATGTTGCTTCTGTTGCTTCTTCTGTTGTTGTTTCTTCAACTGGAATTTCCTCTGTTGTTGCTTCTGTTGCTTCTTCTGTTGTTGTTTCTTCTGTTGTTACTTCTTCAGCTGGGAGTTCTTCCGTTGTTGTTTCTTCCGTTGTTACTTCTTCTGTTGTTGTTGCTTCTTCTGTTGTTGCTTCAGCTGCTTTGCTCTTGTTTGCTGCTACTGCCCAGATGATAGCTACCACAATGATAGCTATAACGATAAGTGTTACCGTAAGACCTTTCTTGGATGCCATAGCTCCAACCTCCTTTGTGAGTTGTTGAAAAACCAGCTTTCAAGAGCGATTATACCATTTTAAATGTAACTTTCAATGAGCAATTAGTGAAAAAAGTATGTTAACAAGAGATTAACTAATACGAGAAATAGCTCCGAAAAACAATTGTAGAATTGCTCAGCATTGTGTTCGTTTTCTGAAAACACGTTGCATGCACAAGTATACGAAAGCAAAAGAAAGAGAAAAAGAGTATATTAAGATTAGATTAGCATCTCAATACTTAGCAATAAAAGCATACGAAAAGGTCAAGTTGATGTATATGGTCAATTTTCTGTAAAATAGTTTTGTATTCTTCGAATAACGAATATAGGAGGGAAAGTATATGAGAATAGTCACTTGGGGATTTGGAGCGATGGGAAGGGGTATCGCAAAGAATATTGTTGAGAGCAAATTCATGAAACTCGTCGGAGTTATCGATAAGAACCCGGAATTTATAGGCAGAGACGTGGGGGAGCTTCTTGGTTTAGAGAATTACGGTGTTCGTGTAAGGGATTCCATAGATGTTATTGAAGAAACTAATCCTGACCTTGTAGTGATAGCAACAAGTTCTTTTGTAAAAGATGTACTTCCGCAGATCGAATACACTGTCAAAAACCATGCCAATGTCATTACTATTGCAGAAGAGATGGCATTCCCATTTGATTCACATCCAGAGGAATCGCTCTATATGGACAGCCTTGCAAAAAGGTATGGCGTTACGATTCTCGGAACAGGTGTTAACCCCGGTTTTGTGCTCGACACTCTCATAATAGCGTTAACTGGTGTTTGCACAAGAGTTGATAAGATAATAGCGAAAAGAATAAACGATTTATCTCCGTTTGGGAAGACGGTTATGGAAACTCAAGGCGTCGGAACAACGCCAGAGCAATTCGAAGAAGGTTTGAAGAAAGGTACTATCGTTGGACACATAGGTTTCCCGCAGAGCATCGCTATGATTTCAAGAGCGTTGGGATGGAACATATCAAAAGTTGAAGAAGAACGAAAACCGATAATTTCTAACGTATACAGAGAAACGCCCGTCGTTAAAGTACAACCGGGCATGGTTGCGGGGTGTAATCATTCAGCTAAGGCATACGTTGGAGACAAATGCGTGATTGAGCTCTACCATCCGCAACAGATTCATCCGCACCTTGAAGGTGTCGATACTGGAGATTACATAGAGATATACGGGGACATAAATATAAACCTTTCGATAAAACCGGAGATACCCGGAGGAAAGGCAACGATAGCGATTGCAACGAACATGATACCGATAGTTATCGGTGCTCAGCCGGGGCTGAAATGCATGGCAGATTTGCCGGTTCCAAGGTCAATACTTTCATTCACAAAATGAGCTTGACTTCTAAATTCTGGAGGTGAGCGAATGCTCCCAAATGTTGCTAAAAAGGGCGATTGGGTGCAAGTTCAAGTGAGGATTTTGCAACCAACTGAACGAGCGCCGCAAGTACCTGACGATACGAAGAAAGTCCCTCTTGAAATGCGTGTCAAAGGTTTTCTGATAGATGAAAAAGCCGAAATTGGAAATACCGTGAACATAAAAACACCAACGGGTAGGATTGTTTCCGGTACATTGGTTGCTGTCAATCCAAAGTATGAGCATGACTTTGGCGAGCCAGTGCCGGAGCTCATCACCATAGGCATGGAATTACGAGAATTCTTAGAAAGTGATGAGCATTCAGGTGGTGAGAAAAATGGCAAATAACCTCGACATATCCTATAGCGCAGTTATGGCAAGACGCGCCGAGATAATGAAGAAAGCTGTCGGGATAGATTACGAAAAATTCATCATCAACGGAATAGCGTTCGATTATGAAAAAATGATGAAAGAAGTCGGATATTCGATAGAAGAAGTCCGGGAAATACAGGCTGAAACTTGTGTGGGTAACACGCCGCTTGTCGAATTGAAGAATATAAATAGATTGATTAAGAAGATAGCTCCAAAAGGCAAAGGCGCGAGGATATTTTTAAAAGACGAAGCGACAAACCCGTCAGGGAGTTTTAAAGACAGAAGAGCAGCTGTCAGTGTTTATCATGCTCAAAAACTCGGTTACAAAGGTGTCATTGCAGCAACGAGTGGTAACTATGGTGCAGCGGTTGCATCTCAAGCTGCAAAAAGAGGTTTAAAATGTATCATCGTTCAGGAATGCTACGACAGCCAGTGGAGAGGACAGCCCGAGATCCTCGAAAAAGGCAGAGCTTGTGAAGCATATGGCGCGGAGGTTGTCCAACTTACCGTCGGACCAGAGCTTTTCTATTACACTCTGAGATTGCTTGAAGAAACAGGATATTTCAACGCTTCGCTTTACTCACCGTACGCCATAGCAGGGATAGAGACGCTCGGATACGAAATCGCTCAGCAGATGAAAGAATTGACGGGCAAGTATCCTGATGCGGTTGTTGTTACACACGCAGGTGGTGGACTTATCACAGGAACCGCACGCGGTTTGAAAAAAGCAGGTGCAACTGAAACAAAGATAATAGGCGCAAGCGTGGACTTAAGAGGTCTTCACATGGCGAGCGACAACGATTTCAATAAAAAGTACTTCACAACAGGCCATACGGGCTTCGGAATCCCATTCGCCGTATTTCCTGATAGATCAGACGTGCCAAAGAACGCGGCAAGACCTCTCAGGTATATGGACAGATACGTCCTTGTAACTCAAGGAGAAGTCTTCTACGTAACAGAGATGCTTGCACACTTGGAAGGCTTGCAGAGAGGACCTGCAGGTAATACATCTTTGACGGCTGCGATAGCACTCGCACTTGAGATGGACGAAGACAAGACTATCGTTGTAAACGAAACCGAATACACGGGCGCTGGAAAATTACCTTCCGCACAGCTCACATTTGCAAAAAAGATGGGGATGATTGTTAAACGAGGCGATCCAATAAAAGAAGATAAGCCTGGAAAAGTTATCGCAATACCAGAACACCCCGCACAGATAGGTGTAATCGAATATCCTGTTGAAGAGATGAAAAAGAGCTATCTTAAAGAGCTGATCAAACGCGAAAACAGAAAAGAATTCAACGAAACAGAATTGAAATTCCTTGAAGAAGATTTGAGAGCAAGTAGAGAAGAAATTCTTAAATGGATAGAAGAGGTTGGGGAGGGAATAAGATGAGACCAAGACCAGATGACTTCCAGGAAAGGTCAAAGCACCTTCAGAATATGACTGACGAAGAGCTCAACGCTTACTTTTGGCAACTTGTCGAGAAAGTTGTAGATCCACTTGTAGAGCTTGCAAGGACGCACACGAGTCCTTCAATTGAGCGCTCTGTCCTGCTTAGGATGGGATTCAACAGTCTTGAAGCTAAAAAACTTGTGGATATGATTTTCGAAAGAGGCTTGCTTGGAAAAGGAGCAGGTCACATTGTCTGGCGCATTGCAAAAGAGCACAATATTGACTACATAGAGGCAGGAAGAAGAATGATAAACGGGCAGTACTGGGACGAAGTAGACAGGATCTTCAAAGGGGTGAAGCACAATGGATAAACTCGAGCCCATGAAACCAATCGATGTTGAAGAAATATTGAAGGATTTGGATAAATACCGCCCAAGAAGAAGAGGCTGGACTTGGAGAAAGAAATTGCCAGAGGGTACAAAAATAGACAGATATGAATACTATCAGGTAAGCGAACCACTGAAAAAGAGTATTCCATTACCAGCAGCACACTACTTCAACAACATCGACCCGCAGCCGGATGTCGTTATCACAAGTGAAATAGCCTCTGGTAGATTCGAAGACGACATAAGGCGCATGCGCATGGCTGCATGGCACGGTGCGGATCATATAATGGTTATCAGAACGCTCGGACAATCGCACTTCGACGGGCTTATTGAAGGAACGCCAGAAGGTGTCGGCGGTATACCGATAACAAGAAAGCAAGTGCGTGCAACAAGAAAGGCGCTCGATTTAATAGAAGACGAAGTTGGAAGACCTATCAACTTCCACAGTTATGTTTCCGGTGTTGCCGGTCCAGAGATAGCTGTCCTATTTGCCGAAGAAGGTGTGAACGGAGCTCACCAAGACCCGCAGTACAACGTTCTTTACAGGGGCGTCAACCCAGTAAGGTCATTTGTTGATGCAGCGGTTGCAAAGAAAATAATGGCTTGGGCGAATATGTTGCAGATAGACGGAGCGCACAACGCAAACGCCTCCGCAAAACTTGCATGGACAGTCATGCCCGAACTACTCGTACAGCACGGTATAAACTGTATGTATTCTGTAAAAGTAGGAATGCCGAAGGAAAACATAGCTCTGTCAACCGTTCCACCAGTGATTGCACCACTTCCGGAAATGAGGATAGACCTTCCATACGCCGTTGCACTAAGAGAACTCTTCCAAGGATACAGGTTTAGGGCACAGATGAACACAAGATACATCGAATCAGACTTGTTCGACGCAACAAGGGCGCACGTTATAAATGCAATGCTTTCGAGACTTACAAGTGCGGACTTGCAGTCAACTATAACCCCCGACGAAGGAAGAAACGTTCCATGGCACATAAACTCAATAAGAGGTGTTGAAACTGCAAAGCACACACTCCTTGCACTCGACGGGATAAAGAAATACGTCAAGATAGACCAAGAAGCGATTAGAGAAAAGGTCAGAGAATTGAAGATGAGAGCTATCCTGATGCTTGAAGAGATAATCGAAATGGGTGGGTACTTCGAGGCACTTGAAGCTGGTATGTTCGTTGACAACGGATACTATCCCGAAAGATTCGGCGATGGAATCGCTCGAAAGAAAGACGGAGAACTTGCGGCAGGTACGGTCGTTCCGAGAGACCACGACTACATGGCACCGGTATGTGAACACTTCGGCTACAACAATTTGCCGGAAGGTATCGAAAAGCCTTGTGACTTGATAGGAGGCTGTACGTTCCACAAACCGGAGAAGATACAATTCATAGATGAGCTCGACGAGACTGATAACGTCAACCTCAGGCTACAAAAGATAAAAGACATGAGGTCAAGGAACGTAATCAAGCCAGAGGTTGAATGGTTTGCAGACGGCTGGATACAGCTTGACATGACATTCTCACTGCCAGAAGAATACGCAGAAGCCGCTGCGTTAGCCGTGTGTGAAAAACTTGGGCTTGAAGAGCCAACGATAATTGCGAAGACCGTTCTCCACCCAGTTGAAGGAACGTACATCGAACTCAAAGCAAAGGTTCCATTCGAAATTAAGGTAGACGAGCTTGAGCTTCCGAAGAAACCAGAAACACTTCCAGAAGAAGAGCTCTTCAGCTACGTTGAAAAAAGGCCAATCAAGGTAGTTGCTGCAACAGTTGGAGAAGACGAACACTCGGTTGGATTGAGAGAAGTCCTCGACATAAAACACGGTGGTATAGAAAAATACGGTATTAAATACACATACCTTGGCACGAGCGTACCACCTGAAAAACTTATAGACGCGGCAATTGAGACTGGCGCTGATGCGATACTCGCATCTATGATAATCACTCATAACGACGTCCACATTCGAAACATGCGCAGGTTGAACGAACTTGCGATAGAAAAAGGTATTAGGGACAAAGTGCTCATCATCGTCGGTGGAACGCAGATAAACAACGACTTAGCGATAGAGAACGGCGTAGATGCAGGATTCGGAAGGGGCACAAAAGGTATACACGTTGCATCATTCATGGTCAAAAGATTGAAAGAGAAAGAAGGAAATTAATGTGCTACTTAAATTAAAACATTCTTGAGGTACTTACAAAAATTCAAGGGGGGACAGGGATGTACGAGGCTACGGATTGGACGATCATACCACCATTCAAAAACGAACCTGTGACTGACTTTTCAAAACCAGAAAACGAAGCGAAGATGAAAGAAGCTCTCGAAAAAGTCTACAGGGAGTTCGGAAAAGAGTACGACATCGTCATCGGAGGAAAAGCGTACAAGACGGAAAAAAAGATCAAATCAATTAACCCGAGCAAGCCGGAAGAAATCGTCGGAATTGCGAACAGCGCAAACGAAGAGCTTGCAGAAAAAGCGCTCGAAGCTGCATGGGAAGCGTTCAAGACATGGAGCAGAACACCAGCACACGTACGAGCAGAGTACCTGCTCAAAGCGGCGAAAAGAATCAGAGAGAGAAAATTCGAATTCGACGCAGTTATGGTCTACGAAGTTGGCAAGAACTGGGGTGAAGCAGACGCTGACACATCTGAAGCGATAGATTTCTTGGAATTCTACGCAAGGGAAATGCTAAGGTACGCTTCAGAACAGCCGGTTGTCAGGATTCCAGGCGAATACAACGAACTCAGGTATATACCACTCGGCGTTGGCATAGTCATTCCACCATGGAACTTCCCACTTGCGATACTCGTTGGAATGACGAGTGCTGCGATTGTAACGGGTAACACAGTAGTTTTAAAACCGGCAAGCGACAGCCCTATAATAGCTGCGAAATTCTTCGAAGTATTGCAAGAAGTGGGCTTGCCCGATGGAGTTGTCAACTTTTTGACAGGAAGCGGAGCTCTTGCGGGAGAATTCTTAGTCAAGCACCCAAAGACGAGGTTCATAAGCTTCACGGGTTCAAAAGATGTTGGATTGCGCATCCACGAACTCGCTGCAAAACCTCAGCCGGGACAGATATGGATTAAGAGAACGGTACTTGAAATGGGCGGAAAAGATGCTGTAGTTGTTGACGAGACAGCGGACCTTGATGCGGCGGCGGAAGGCATCATCGTCAGCGCATTCGGTTTCCAAGGTCAAAAATGCAGTGCAGGTAGCCGTGCTGTGATAGTAAAAGATGTTTACGATACACTTGTTGAAAAAGTAATCGAAAGGGCAAAGAAGATAACGATAGGTGATGTGAGGTACAAGGAAAACTGGCTCGGTCCAGTTGTCAACAAGAGCTCGATGGAAAAGATAATGGCATATATAGAGATAGGCAAGAAAGAAGGACAGCTGATATTTGGTGGAAACGCACGTGAAGACCTCGGCGGATACTTCATTGAGCCGACTATATTCAAAGACGTAGCGTGGGACGCACGCATAGCTCAGGAGGAAATCTTCGGACCAGTGCTTGCGATTATCGAAGCCGAAGATTTTGACGACGCACTAAGAATAGCGAACGCAACAGAATACGGTTTGACTGGTTCACTTTATTCAAGGGATAGAAGTAGGATAGAACGAGCAAAAGAAGAATTCCACGTAGGTAACCTTTACTTCAACAGAAAATCGACCGGAGCACTCGTCGGCGTGCACCCATTTGGTGGATTCAACATGTCAGGAACAGACAGTAAAGCGGGCGGAAGGGACTACCTTGGATTGTTCTTACAAGCGAAGGCGATAAGCGAGAGGATTTAGCGATTTAAACGTTCTAAACGATATAATTTTGAGAATCTCAAAAATGTTCTGGCTGACGTAAAGTCAGCCAGAGCTTTTTGTTCTTTATTAAGATGCCAATTAATGGAACTTAGCTGAACTACATTAATTTCTGAAAGTTAATGCTATAATAAAATAGAAGAGGTTTAGTATTAAATTGCAAAGAAAATCAAAGATAAGAAGAGATTTTAAAATGTAGTTGGCGATAATTTTAATGTAAATGTTCATATTTATTACTTAGAAGGTACAAGTAAGATACGTTTTGTGATATAATAATCAGCTAAAACAATAGTTAGTTAATCAGTTATCCACATTACTTACAGGGGGTGTATATTCATGAGTAGAAGCAAGTTTTTCATTTTTCTTGCGGTTTTGACAACTCTCCTATTGGTTTTCTCATGTGTTCCTCAGAACCAAGGTGGTGGAGGCAACGGCGGTGGCGGAACGGTAAAAAAGGACATATACGGATGGAAACTCGATATATTGAACTCAGTAAATCCAGACACCGGAATAACGATTCCGGAAATTTCCGGAAAAGTTATTTACGTCTCAGGTACTAATGCGATAATATCTGATGCAACTACTGCTATCTATGTTTACAAGGCAAATCTCTCTGAGACAGACCTTGGAAAAAAACTTACCGTAAGAAATACTATAGGCAAGACATATTCAAAGTTTTTGGAAATAGACCTTACCAGCGGAACAAAAGAACTTAGTAATGATGATACCATCATCGAACCGGTACTTCTTGATAAGAGCCTAGATAATGAAAAAGAAACAAGAGCTCTCTGGGACATAAGGTATGCATATGTCTACGGCGAGTTCACAGGAAATAACGGACAATTGACAAACACTTACGAATTTAAATATCCGGTAAATGATGGAGAATATGCTACAATAAGTGTTTTCAAAAGTGCTGATATAGATGCAATATATAAGCCGACAACGACTACTCCAGCAACGCTCGTGGGTTATACAAAATACTACAACGATGTTTGGGAGTTTGTCGTATTCCCTGACAAAGTTGAAATGGAATTGCCTCAGGTTACAGGTGTTAGCGCTAAGTACAATCCGAACTCAAAGACCGTAACGCTCGGTTGGAGTTCTGAAGTTAATGGTGCATCATTCAACGTGTACTTAACACTCGAAGGAGCTACTAGAACGGTTCTTGCAACCACGACGACACTCACAAATGTTGTGTTGCCTGTTGAAGCAACCCCAACATCGGTAGGAATTCAGGTTGTTAAGGGAGTTTCAAAGAGTAAAGTTTTGACGATTAGTGAAATTCAAATCGTATCAGTAGACCCAGTAACAGATTTGAATGCAAAATACGATGATTACAATGGAAAAATGTACCTCAGCTGGTCGCATGGTTCTGCTACGGAGTTCAAGATTTACAAGAAAGTTTCCGGAGCTTATGAATTGGTAGGAACGACGTCTGATAAAAGTTACTCATTTGGTTTAACTACATCTGAATATGACAACGTCAAAGCTATTGCTGTTGCACCTGTGGTCGACGGAGAAGAGGGTCCAAAGGAGGAAGTTGAAAAAGCTGAGATTGGTTACACATTTGCAGGCGGAAATGGTACGGAAAGCGATCCATACTTGATAGGCACCGTGAATCAGCTGAAACTTTTGGGCGATGATAACTACAGAGCAAAGAGCTATTATTTTAAGCTCTTAGAAGACTTAGATCTTAATGGAGTTGCTTGGACACCGATTGGGACTTTCAGCAGCACCGACTTGGATAATACAGCATTCAAAGGTGTGTTTGATGGTAATAACAAGAAGATTAAGAACCTCGCCTATAATGACAGCAATAGGTCAAACGCAGGATTGTTCGGATATCTCTTAAGCTCAACAGTTAAGAATTTGATATTGGAAAACTTTAATATAACCGCAAAGCAATATGTGGGTGCTCTTGCTGGGGCAGCGAAAAATTCGAGCGTTATAAGAGTCGGTGTAAGAAACTCAAGCATAACTTCAACATATTCAACAGGTACCAGCTACCCATATGCTGGTGGGCTGATTGGTGATGTGACTACAGATTCAACAACACAGCCGATGATTTTGAGAGAATCCTTTGCGAGCAATGTTACCGTTACTTCGAACTTTTCAAATAGCCGTACTGGTGTTTTGGTTGGAAGATTTTTCAGCACGGGAACTAATGTTGTCGGTATAATTGAAAACTGCTATGCTACTGGTACTCTTACATTTGTAAATGGTGCATCCAACATCGGTGGTCTGATTGGGTTAGCTTCTGTTTCTAACAATGGTCAGATTAAAATTGTGAGTTCCTACGCAGCGGTTGCACCAAATGGTTCAAGTACAAACTGGAGAGGGTTTATAGGTGGTGCAAGTGTATCAGTTACGGCTGACAGTGGCAAAAACTACTTTGATACAACGGTTTCTGGAACAACAACTGGCTCAGCAAGTAGCTCTCTCCAAACCGGAAAGACAACGGCTGAGATGAAACAGCAAACAACGTTTGTGGATTGGGACTTCACGAATATTTGGAAAATCGACGAAGGCAATGACTATCCAAGACTAAAGTGGGAATTTTGATAATTTTTCGTAAGTGAAACATGATTTAATGTTTGCGGATAGAAATAACCCGGGCGGTTTGTCCCGGGTTATTTAGACAAATAACGGATAATCAAATCTTATTGAATCTCGGGAGGGATTGTTGTGAGGAAATACCTTGCTACTTTGCTTGTCATTTTAACTGTTCTATCTATGGCTTTCAAACTCGATTTCCAGCTCAGGGGGTATTTAACGTACGACCTTAATTCCGGAGCTATAGACAATTTTCCTATAGGATACTGGACGTTTACTTTACCAAGTCCATTTGATTCTTTCGCGTTAAAGTTAACCGATTACCTCACATATTCACATACGACATCTAATCTTTTTGGTATGAATTTCATAGTTCCGAGATATTACTTTGTCGATTCAAGATTCAAAATGGATAATAACTACGTAAACACATTGTATTTAGCGATTGGGCGAATGAGGTTATCACGTAGCCTTACAAACAATTACGAGGGAGTTCAGATTGGTGGGTTGAAGTACGATACGTACAGAACTTCAGCAACAGAAATCGGTCCTGGAGGTATTGTTGGATACATCTCCGGTAAGCTCGGAAATTATTCATACGAACTTGGTGGTGCGTACAGTTTAGAGCTCAATAATTACGCACTGTACGGTTCTCTCAGAACCGATTTCGGACAGTTTGGGGCATATTACGAAACAAGGTACTACCAACTTTCATTGAACTATCAAAACACGCAGAATTTACCATTTGGAACTTTGAAATACTGGGCTGGCATCGGTGCAGCGACAAATACTATCAACGAGCCAAGTTTCCTGATAGGTGCAACTCTTAGTTCTGGTCCTGTATTTGCAGCAGGTCAATTCGCTTGGATAGGTGGCAATAAGTACGATGTGAGCTTTGCAACAGGAGAACCTTCAAATCCGAACCAGCCAAACACTTGGAACGTTATGGGCGAGATAGGCTACAACCTGTCTAATTTCTACGTTGGGTTGTTTGCAAAATACAACAGCATATGGGCAGAAAGCGGTTGGTTGCCACTCTACGGTGTTAAGATAACGTCCGGGGACTTTTCTTTATCCCTTGCTAATGGTGACTTGTACGTTTCATCATCTATGACCGGAACCCAGTCGGTACTCTTGAGAGTAACATACAACTACCAAGCGAGCATAGATTTCCTTGCTGGTGTACAGGCTGCTGTAATGCAGTTCATGCCAAAAACCGCCTCTGTGCCTGGTGGAAAAGAACAAACAATTTCGATTGCAGAGCTATACAAAATGCCTGAAGGTTCAAAAGTTACCGTTACAGGTACAGTCCTTGCTCCTGTTGGACTTTTGAGCGGTTCAACCACGTACATTCAAGACAAGACAGGGGCTATAATGTTGTATGGAAGATCTATTCCTGCAACACTCAAGGTTGGAGATGTCGTGAGCGTCAGCGGTTCAACAAAAGTCTACAATGGCATACTTGAAATAGTCGTGGACAGTGTAACGGTTGTTGGAAGTGCTAAGGTTCAGCCTGTGGAACTGAAAGAGCTTTCTGATGCTTACATGTCAAACATGGTGTATGTTGTTGGAACTGTTGAGAATGTAGCAAAGGACAATTTCATAGTTAATACCGGTAATTTGAAAGTGAAAATCTACATCAAGTCAGCTACAGGGATTAGCTTAACAGGTATAGCCGAGGGTAAGAAGGTTAAAGTAACAGGTATACTCACACTCTTCAAGGGAGAATACGAGATACAACCAATTTCACAAGTTGACATTGAAACGATGTAATCTGTATTACATTTTGTTCGATTAACTGATTCGATGAAAGGAGATTCCAAAGTGAAAAGAATTCTCAGCAGCTTTCCAATATTCATAATCATTGTATTAGTACTTTACCTCTCTTCCTGCGCACCGCAGCAAGAGATATTAAAGAATGTCGAAGTTGTGGATGGTGACACAGTCAAAGTCTATGGCCAGTCGTACAGACTAATAGGTATTGATACACCGGAGATTCACTCTGGTGATAAACCAGTCGGAGAGTACGGTACTGATGCAAAGAACTACCTAATCTGGTTTGCCAACAATTTTGAACTTACTTATGAGCAAAAAGGTACAGATAGTTATGGGAGAAAGTTAGTTTATCTTTTTGCCGTCGATGGAGATAAGAAGTATCTGTACGAAGCATCCGTCACTGAAATAGGATATGCAAGGCCGTTAATGTATGACGACACATCTGTACCTAATTATACAAAACAGATAGTCGATGCGTACAAAAGAGCGTACGAGAATAGAAAAGGTATATTCTCAAAATACGACACCGCACCGGTTGTAACAAGAGCAAATATTACGAATTCGTATGTGGGAAAGATTATATGGCTTGAGATGGATGTTTCTAACGTGAGATACTCTAATTACACTTACTACATAGAATCCGATTTTGCACTTGTCAAAATCAGATACGAAGAATACAAGCACCTTTTTGAGAGTTACAACCTGTACGGTTTAAAGGGTAGAAAGGTGCGCTTTTATGGAGAACTGTGGACAGATACGAGTACAAGTAAATACATGATCATGCTCCGCGCACCATTCGAAATTAAGATAGTCAATTAATCAGTTCGTCATATTTTACAGGGAGGGTGAAGGTTTATGAGAAAGTTCGTAGTCGCACTTCTGCTTCTACTCAGTGTTGCATTCTTTGCAGCGAAGATTGCGGATATCTACAAGGTTAAAGAAGGGGAAACGGTAGAGGCAACAGGTATTGTGCTCGCACCTGTTGGTGTTCTCGGAACGTTGACAACTTACATACAAGATGAAACTGCAGGTATCATGCTCTACGGGAACCGCTTACCAGCTGATTTAAAAGTTGGACAAGTGATTAAAGTTGTCGGCAAAACAAAGATTTACTATGATATTCTAGAGATCATACCTGACAAAGTCGAAATAATTGGGACAGCAACACCGACAGCGGTTGAACTTAAAGACGGAGATTTTAAGAAATATCTTTCAAATCTTGTAAACGTTGTAGGTACTGTGAAATCGGTTGAAAAATATCAGTTTACTGTAAAGACTGATAAGTTTGAAATTTTGATTTATATAAGAAAAGAAGTACCGTTTAATGTCAGCACACTAAAAGTAGGCGATAAAGTTTCGGTAACTGGTGTTATGTACTTATACAAAGGCATGTACGAAATTCTTCCAAGAACACCAGAAGATATAAAGAAATTCTGAAATTTGATAAAACTGTGCGATTTTTGAATCCGGCTGTGAAAAGCAGCCGGATTCTTATCTTCACAAATCTTAATTTTGAGTAATCGTATTTTAAGAAAATGAAGTTATACTGTAGAATGTAAAGTTCAGGCATAGATTTTTTCAGATGCCAGAGGTTTATTCTATAAGAGGAGGTGTAGGGCATGTTTGGAGTAAGAGCTAAGTTCTTGAGTATTCTCTTAGTCATTTTCCTTTCCGTTGTAGCACTTTCGCTTAACATCATTTACTTAGTCGGAGATGGGATGTCGTTCAACCAGCTCTTGCTTGCAAGTATTCTCGAAGGTAGAGTTCTAACAACGATGACGTTGCCATACACGGCGATTACAACAACTTATTCATACGATTCATGGGTCACAGATTCGGCACCGGCTGGAACTGCACTATTCAGTGGTTTTAAGACACTCAACAGGGCGATTGGTGTCTTTCCGAACGGAGAACCTATAACGTCTATCTTTGAAATTGCGAAGAACGGGGGATATAAGATAGGCTTAGCAGTTACGTGTAGAGTAACTCATGCAACGCCTGCTTCGGTGTATGGGCATGTCAGCAATAGAGACGACGAGCTTACTCTTGCAAAACAATTGGCTGAATCCGGAACGGTTGACGTTGTATTTGGTGGCGGGTGGCAGTGGTTCCTTCCAACAGCAAACGGTGGGAGAAGAACGGATGGAATGAATTTAATTGAATTAATGAAGCAGAAGGGTTATGAGTATGTAAATTCAATCGATGGGTTGAAGTCTGCATCATCAGATAAGGTGTTAGGTTTATTCGCAGCAAGTCATTTGGAACCTGTAAGCAGTAGACCTTCATCTCAACCAACTCTCGATTTGATGACTACAAAGGCGCTTGAAATTCTTTCGAAAAGTGGTGAACCATTCATGCTAATGGTAGAAGGTTCACAGATAGACTGGGAAGCACATTCTAACGATTTCTACGGTGTGTGGAAAGAAACTGTTGAATTTGATAATGCTGTAAAGGTTGCGCTTGAATTTGCTAAGAAAGATGGAAACACGCTGGTAATAGTAACTGGGGACCACGAAACAGGTGGGTTGTCACTTTCAAAAGGTGGATACTCTGTAAATGTTGAACTTGCAAGAAAGGCCAAGGGAACGACACAGATGTTCCTGAGCCAGTACAACATTTCAGACAAAGAGAAATTCGTGCAGGGACTCAAAGATTGGTATGGAATTTCGATATCGGATGCAGAATACGAAACTCTTAGAAAAGTGTCATCAAGCAACCTGAGAAGGGAACTTGCAAGATTTGTCAGCGAAAAGGTAGGATTTGGCTGGACAACATGGGACCACACCGCTGCGCCAGTTCCAGTTTATGCGTTCGGCCCAGGTGCACAATATTTTGTCGGTTTCATGGATAACACAGATATCCCAAAACTTATATTAAAGCTCACAGGATTATCTACTATAAAATTCCCTGTAGTCTCAGCTGCTGGAAATTGAGATTTTATACAATATAACTAACCGTAGGGTAGCCGAGAGGCTACCCTATATTGTTTTGATTTCATATTAATCAGTTGATAAGTTTTGGGTAACGATATAGAGTCTTATCAACACTTTTCACCCTGTTTCTCGATTTTCAATTTCTCGATATTTGCTGTAAAATTGTAGTGAAAAGTATCGTTTGACATCGGGGGTGTAGGGATGGACTTTTTGACTTATCCAATTCCGGATGGATTGAAGAAGGATATCTATATGGGCTTTTTGAAAAAGGCAGAAGAGCAAATTCAGATGATTTTGGAACACCGATTACCACCGCAGATGAGGCAGAGACTGAGGTTTGAGCTGTTTAGAATCAAGCTTTTAAGGAGAACCTACAAATGGAACGAAAAAGAAGCTTTTTCAATTTTCAAAAAGACCTTCAAAGGTGCAACGAAACCGGAATTTGAGATTTTAACAAAACAGGGAAAACTTGACTGGATGTACATAGACGGTCAGAGGTACTACGAAAGCAGATTCGACAAAAACCTTGCTTTTAACGATAGGGATTATAAAGCAAAACAAAGAGTCGATAAGGACGTTTTGAAGAGAAGAGAATTGATTAACAAAGCGGTTGAAAGACTTCTGAAGTACGGTGAACCGAAAAAGTACAGGGTGAGAGCAAGGATAAGCCTGAAACACGAGAATCCTGTAGAAGAAAAAGTTCGGGTTTGGTTACCGTTTCCGAAAGAAGGATATCAGCAAGAAGATGTTAAACTGATAAATGCGAGTCATGAACATGAGATTGCTGATAATTCAGTCGGGCAGAGAACAGTATACATGGAAGGTAAGGATTCTGATACTTTCAGCGTTGAGTTCGAGTACACAGTGAGTGAATGGATAGGGACAAGAGGTATTTGGAAAGAAAAACCCACAAAAGAAGATACCTCAGAAAAGCCACCTCACATCGTCTTCACTCCTTTTATAAAATCCCTCGTAGAGTCTATCTTTCACGATGTGGATTACAAGAAGCTTGATGATATAACTATCGCAAGGAAGATATACGATTTCGTAACGCTGAACGTCAACTACTCATATGTCTTACCGTACGCGATGTATAATAACATTCCTGAATACGTTGGTACTATGTTCAAAGGAGACTGTGGATTCCAAGCGCTGCTTTTCATAACTCTGTGTAGGGCTGTTGGTATTCCAGCAAGATGGCAGTCCGGCTGGAGCATTACACCAATCGGTGCATCTTCTCACGACTGGGCGCTTGTTTACCTAGAAAAGTACGGATGGGTTCCTGTTGATTTGTCATTTGGCGGTTCGAGGCGAGATCAGGAACCAATGCGCATATTCTACTTCACCAACCTTGATGGGTTTAGGATGTTCGCAAATACGGAATTCCAAGGAGAATTTTATCCATCGAAGAAATCTTGGAGACTTGATCCGTACGATAACCAGACAGGCGAGATGGAAATAATTGCCAAAGAGGAAGATGGATACGTCATCGATTTGGAAAGCAAGATAGAGGTTCTAAAGTTCGAAGAACTATGAGAACAAGGGGTGGATGACATGGGCAAAATCAAATCCGTTAAGTTCATTTTGAACAGGTTCGAATACGTTAAACCGTTTCACATTACGAATAACGTATCGTACGATACGCAGAATATCGAGGTTGTTGTCGAACTAGACAACGGGATAAAGGGCTACGGTGAGGCATCGCCTTCGTTCAGGGTGAATGGCGAAAAAGTCAGCGCACTTATGGGTTTTGAGAGTGTTGTCAACGAGATGATAGTCGGGATGGATGTGAGAAATTACAGGCAGATATTCGATGTGACAGACAAACTCTTCGGAGCTCCGAGTGTAAAGGCGGCAGTCCAGTACGCTGTACTCGATGCATTTAGCGAGGAAATCGGCACGCCCGTATATCAAATCCTCGGCGGAGCAAAGACGAAAATTGAAACTGATTATACGGTGAGTATAGGTACTCTTGAAGAGCGTGTGGAAGATGCGAAGAGTGTTGTTGAGCGGGGGCATAGAGTCATAAAGATCAAGGTAGGCGAGAATTTGGAAGAAGATATCGAAGCGATCAAGGCTATATACGAAGTCTCGAAAGGGTGTAAATACATAGTCGACGCCAATACAGGCTATACTCCAAAACAAGCTGTGAAGTTTGTCACCGAAATCTATCGGGCAGGAATTGATATTTCTGTGTTTGAACAACCTGTCGGAATGCATGATATAGACGGTTTGAAGTACGTACGTTGGAATTCACCGTTTCCTGTTGCGGCTGATGAAAGTGCGAGAACAAAGTACGATGTTATGAGACTTATCAAAGAAGAGGCAGTTGACTATATCAACATAAAGCTTATGAAATCGGGCATCAGCGATGCACTTGCGATTGTTGAGATGGTGAGAGCTGCGAACCTCAGGCTTATGCTTGGCTGTATGGCTGAATCGAGCTTGGGCGTTAACCAGAGCGTCCACTTTGCACTTGGAACGGGCGCATTTGATTTCCACGATTTGGATAGCCCGCTAATGCTGAAAGAACCGCAGTTCAGAGGTAAGTACAAAGTCGACGTTCCGTATTATTACGTTTGATTTTAAATAGAATGTGTTATAATTCACTTATACTATATCCTAGGAGGTGAGCAGCATGAAAAAATTGATGGTATTAGTACTTTTTGTTTTTGTGAGTATTTCTTTTGCAGCGAACTACGTTAATGCTTATACTACGCTTGAAGAACCGCTTGCAAAGGTCCTCTTTGCAGAGTTCGAAAAGGAAACAGGAATAAAAGTTAACTGGATCAGGTTGTCGACTGGCGAGGTCCTTGCAAGGCTTGAAGCGGAGAAAAACAACCCACAGGCATCGATCTGGGTCGGCGGTGTTGGCGTGTTCCACGTAGAAGCGAAACTCAAAGGCTTTACAACGCCCTACAAAGCACCATACAGTCAGTTCATAGACCCGAAATTCAAAGACCCAGACGGATACTGGATAGGCCTTTACGTTGGTCCTCTTGCATTTGCGACGAACAAGAACAAGGCAAAGGAACTCGGAATCAACCCACCAAAGAGCTGGGCTGATCTACTAAAACCAGAGTACAAGGGACTTATAAGAATGGCAAATCCAAATACATCTGGTACGGCTTACAACGTTATTACAACGATGGTTAACATTTACAAGAGAGACGAAAACAAGGTATTTGATTATCTGAAGAAATTAGACGCAAACGTAAACATGTATACAAAATCTGGTTCTGCACCAGGTAAAGATTGTGCAATTGGTGAAACTACGATAGCAATTGGCTATCTCCACGACCTTGTAAAACTTCAAAAAGAAGGAGCACCTATAATAATTACGTTGCCAGCAGACGGAAGTGGTTACGAAATCGCAGCGATGTCACTTATCAAGGGCGGAAAAGAGCCACTGGAGGCTAAGAAACTCTACAACTGGATACTCGGCGATAAAGCGCAAGGTATAATAGCCAGCTGGTATGTCATTCCGCTTTCACCAAAAGCTCCGAAAAATAAGGTTGTCTACAAGCTTGAAGATATAAACTTGATACAGCAAGACCTACTTTGGGAAGCGCAGAACAGAGAGAGGTTAATAGACAGATGGAACAAAGAAATTGGAAAATAATAAAGTATTTGGTTATTCTTTCAGTAATCGCAGGTTTACTTTTCTGGGTACGGACAACTGTAAGAAATGAGTTCTCCCGCTCGATGCGGGAGAACCTTTTAAGGTTGTCAAACTCCATCTCGATGACAGATACTGTGGCAATTTCTGGAAAATTCCCAGATGTCCTTATTTACAAGTACGATTTTGATGGCAATGAATACGAGTCTGGAAGCGGTTTGAAAGATTTGGTAAGAGAATTAGAAGACTTCGCATATGGGGAAGAACACGCTCTGTACGAAGAAACTTACATTTCATCTTATTCTGTGAAGTACGAAGGAAAGGATTACAACGTAGTCTTCACGCCTGTTATTGAAGATTATCAAGTCGTTGGCATAATGGTCCAGCTACATAGTGCTCAAGACTACGTAAAATTGCTCAGGACTTTAGATAACATGTTCTTGATACTTTTTGCCCTCTTCGCAGTTGGATTTGGCGTCGCGACCTTTTCTATAGACCCTGTAACGACATACGCAATAATAGTAACCTTTGCGATTGTTATAGTCTTTATAGTCTATCCACTCTACGAAGCAGTACGATTGACATTCGTAAGAACAGGCACGTTCAGTTTTGACGTCTGGAAGGTTATACTGACTGAAAAAGGTTATCTGAAAGCCTTTGCGAACAGCGTCCTTCTCGGAAGCATAACAGCTACCGTGTCAACATTTATAGGTTTCATCTTCGCATTCTTAGTGACAAGGACATCTATAAAGGGCAAGAAGTTCATCTCCACGTTTGCAACGTTGCCGGTAATTTCGCCACCATTCTCTTTGACTCTTTCGATAATCCTTCTTTTTGGCTCAAATGGACTTATTACCAAGCAATTGCTGAAACTGAATTGGGACATATACGGTCTCGACGGATTGGTTATTGCACAGACGATGGGTATGTTCCCGATAGCTTATTTGACGATGGTAGGGGTACTTGAAGCGATAGATAGCACATTGGAAGAAGCATCTATGAACCTTGGTGCAAGTAGATGGAAAGTTTTTACGACAGTTACTTTATCTCTTTCTTTACCAGGTCTTCTCAGCTCATGGCTTTTGGTCTTTACAAATTCAATAGCGGATTTTGCCAATCCATTGATGCTCGGTGGAAAGTTCAACGTGCTCTCAGTCACAGCGTACCTTGAAGTTACTGGAATGAATCGTCTTGACAGGGGTGCTGCCCTATCTTTACTCCTGCTGTTGCCAGCACTAACAGCTTTCTATCTCCAAAGGTACGTAGTTAACAGGAAATCGTACGTTACCGTGACAGGTAAGCCAAGTGGAAGGATTGTCGAGATAGTGAGCCCGGGCACTCGGAGAGTCTTAACTGTGTTTGTATACGCTATGATAATCTTTCTCATAGGTCTCTATTCAACGATATTCATGGGTTGTTTTGTGAAAAATTGGGGTGTCGATTATACCTTCACAACGGCGAACATTATAGAAGCATTGCAGAGGGGCAGGAAGGCACTTACAGATACTACATTCCTTGCAGGTGTGGCTATGCCTATCGCCGGCGTCTTCTCGATGATCGTTGCGTTTCTCTTCGCGAGAAAGAAATTCCCGGGTAAGAAGCTTTTACAAGGTGCAGTTTTGTTGCCGTTCGCGATTCCAGGAACGTTGATAGGTATAAGCTATGTCATAGCGTTTAACAAACCACCGCTTATTTTAGTTGGTACGGCCGCGATAATAGTCATCAACTACGTGATAAGAGAATTGCCAGTTGGCGTTGAAGGTGGAATTGCAACGCTCAAGCAGATAGATCCATCGATAGAGGAAGCTGCTCAGAATCTTGGAGCAAATCCGCAGACAGTATTTTCGACGATTATATTGCCTCTGATAAGACCGGCGTTTATATCAAGCTTGTCTTACACATTTGTCAGGGCTATGACCGCAGTCAGTGCTGTTGTCTTCTTGATATCGGCGAAGTGGTACCATATCACGATGCAGATATACAACTTCTCTGAAAATCTCCGTTTCGGGTTTGCAAGTGTGTTATCATCCGTTCTGATAATAATAATCTTAGTTGTCTTTGGCCTTTTGAGATTGCTAGTTAGGAAGAGTGAGTACTTAGAAAAGAATATCGTTCAACAATAAAAGTGAGGGATAAGTGTGAAGCAAGTTTCGTTGAAGTTGATAAACGTAAGTAAAGTATTTAAAGACTTTAAAGGTAACGAAGTGAGGGCGGTTGATAATGTCAGTTTCGACGTTCAGCCGGGAGAGTTCGTCACATTGCTCGGTCCATCGGGCTGTGGCAAGACGACAACTTTGCGTATGATTGCCGGTTTTGAGAAACCAACCGATGGGATGATTCTCATCAACAACGTCAATGTCGTTGAGATTCCACCTTGGAAGAGAGATACAGCGATGGTTTTTCAAAGCTATGGACTCTTCCCGCACATGAACGTTGCGGAGAACATAGCATATGGACTGAAAATGAGAAAAGTTCCTCCAAGTGATATAGAAAAGAAGGTAAAAAATATACTGAAAGTCGTTGGTCTGGAAGGCTATGGTGATAGACCACCTTCGAGCTTATCTGGAGGTCAGCAGCAAAGGGTGGCGCTTGCAAGGGCTTTGGTCGTAGAACCTTCCGTTCTACTATTCGACGAACCGCTTTCGAACCTTGACGTTTTACTGAGAGAACAAATGAGAATCGAGATTAAGAGGATACAAAAGGAAGTAGGAATAACGGCTATATACGTTACACACGACAGAACAGAGGCACTTACGCTTTCAGACAAGATAGTACTGATGAAGGGTGGAAAAATAGAGCAAATAGGCTCGCCTGAAGAAATTTACGAAAAGCCAGTGAGCAAATTTGCAGCGGAATTCATGGGTAAAATCAACTTCTTCCCGGTTGAGATTGTAGAAAGACTGGAAGATAGAACAGTTATCAAGTTAAATGGTCAAGTTTATACGATACCTTCGCTGCCAACTTCTAAGAGTGAAAAGTATGTACTTGGGTGTAGACCAGAAGGGTTGAAGATAGCGTCGAAAGGTCCTGTAAAAGGTGTTATCAAAACGATAGTATATCTTGGTAACTTCTCAGAGTACTATATAGACACAGAATTTGGGGAAGTCATGGTCAAAGTTCTCCCACCGTTTGATACTACGCTCAGCGAAGGTAAAGAGGTCCATATTGATATTGTTCCAGAAATTGCGAAGATAATTCAGGAATAATATAATCTAAAAAATACTCCCGTTAGGGAGTATTTTTTTTGCAGAATTTTAGAAAATATGAAACTTTTCGAAAAGCGGTGCGAATATTAGTGATATAACTGCCATGATTTTTATGAGTATATCCAAACTCGGTCCCACTGTATCTTTTAAAGGATCTCCAACGGTGTCTCCGATTACCAATGCTGCGTGCTCAATTGAGCCTTTTGAAAGCCCTTCTATCTTTCCTTGTTCAAGATGCTTCTTAGCGTTGTCCCATGCCCCTCCTGCGTTCGCTGTGAATAAAGCTAACATAATACCACTCAGTGTAGTTCCTATGAGTAATCCCCCAACAAAATCCACTCCGAGCAAAAAACCTGAGATAAGAGGTGTTACAATTGAAATCATTGCAGGTAAGACCATTTCTCTTAAAGCTCCATCAGCACTTATCGTGATACACCTTTCGTAATCTGGCAACTCACTTCCATCCAATATTCCTGGCTTTTCTTTAACTTGCCTTCTAATTTCGTCTACCATCTTAGAAGCAGATTTCACAACGGCTTCTATTAATATTCCGCTGAAGAAATACGGCAATGCAGCTCCGAGTATAGCACCTCCGAGCGTTCTTGCATTGATTATGTTCAAGTTCAACAGTTCTTTTACGCTCGTAACGTATTCACCTGGTGAGGTTTGAGAGTAGATGTATGAGGCAAAGAGAGATAGTGCAGCCAATGAGGCTGAACCAATTGCAAAGCCTTTTCCTATCGCAGCTGTCGTATTTCCTACCATATCCAACCTGTCAGTTATATGCCTCACTTCCGGTTCAAGCTCAGCCATTTCGCTTATGCCACCTGCATTGTCTGCGATTGGGCCGTATGAATCTATCGTTACTGAAGTTGCGACAAAAGATAACATTCCAACTGCACCCATCGCCACTCCATAGAGACCGGCGAAATGATCCGCAAGGAATATTGCAAGAAACAACACAAACGACGGTAACAAAGCACTTTTCATGCCCAAAGAGAGTCCGCCGCTGATTACCATTCCTGTGCCTTGAAGAGATTTATAACTCAAGTTACGGGTAGGTGTAAAATTATCAGATGTGTAGTACTCAGCCAAAAGTCCTATAATTATCCCCGCAACGATACCTATTATTGCCGAGTAGTATGCAGAGAAAATGCCGTATCTGAAACCGTATGCTTGTAGTTCTTCTATGGGAACATTGTTTAACATCAGATTTGTAGAAACAACGTTTCCAAGACCTGTGAGGAGAGCTGAGATGATTAGAGCTAAATTCAACTCTTGATGTGGCTTGTCAGAGACTTTCTTAAAGACCACGAAAAGAATGCCAACTATACAAGCGGCGACACCGACAGTTACAAAGACGACAGGATAGAAGATGAGTTTCACAGCCGTATCGTAATATTTTCCAGAGAGTACATAACTGTATGCAGCTAACACAATAGCTGATAATATAGCACCTATATAGCTTTCCAGAAGGTCAGCGCCAAGACCAGCCACATCTCCTACGTTATCCCCAACGTTATCAGCGATCGTTGCTGGATTCCTCGGGTCATCTTCTGGCAATTTCAACTCGGTTTTACCAACCAAATCAGCGGCCATATCTGCTGCCTTCGTGTAAACACCACCTCCGACCCTGTCGAACATTGCAACTATAGAACAACCTAAGGAATATCCGGAGAGTGTCATAGCAAATGGTATGAAATTCACACCAATGTGATTCTCAAAAATTATCAAGTTCTCAACGTTCAGTTGCCTTCTAAAAATGTATGCAACTATCACCAAACCGGTGAGTGCTAAGGCTCCGACTGAAAGTCCCATCACTGAACCACCTTGGAATGCAATCTTCAATGCAGTCCCCAGCTTCTTAGTTGACCTTGCTGCCTCAGAGACACGGACGTTAGCCCTTGTTGCAGCTTTCATGCCGAAATATCCGGCTAAGGAACTCATCGTTGCACCTACAACAAAAGCTATTCCAACATACCAAGCTGTGAGAAAAGCCAAAGCAAAAGCGATGATAACTACGTAAATTGCTACAGCTCTGTATTCGTGGTTTATAAAAGCATCCGCTCCTTGCCTAATCCGCAGGGAAATCTCTCTCATCTTTTCGCTTCCCTCAGGTTGTCTTATCATAGATCTGAAGTTGAAGACAACCACAAGTAGTGCAGCAATTGGGACAACCAAAAGCCATAACATACTTTTTCACCTCCTTGAAGATTTTGGGGATTAATTATCGTTATTATACAACAAACATATTTAAAAACAAAAAAGGGTACCTTGTTGGTACCCTTTTCAATTTATTAGACTGGTCGGGGTGACTGGACTTGAACCAGCGACCTCTTGCGCCCCATGCAAGCGCGCTAGCCACCTGCGCTACACCCCGACTCTTGTGCAGCAAAACAATTTTAGCACAAGCCTTGCAAAAAATCAAGTTTATCGGAAATGGATGACTTTGTGCTTATCTGTGTTATAATATCCGAAAAGTTTTAGTTCGGAAACGATAGGAGGGAGTTACGATGTATGAAGATGTGAAAATTTCTTTGGAGAATTTGAAAAACGCATTTGACATTCTAAGTCGAGAGAATTCCGAAAAGAAGAACAAATTCCTGAGAAAGCTCGCTCAGAGACTCGATGAAAGCCGAGATTACATTATAAGTGAAAACAACAAAGATGTTCAAAGAGCTCGAGAATTGAAGGTCAAAGAGTCGTTGGTAGATAGGCTGGTACTGAATGACAAAAGGATAAATGAGATGATAGAAAGTTGTCGCATCGTTGAGAACTTGCGAGACCCGGTTGGTGAAGTTGTCGATTCATTTGTGCGTGAAGACGGGCTTAAAATCTACAAAATTCGTGTTCCAATAGGTGTTATAGCGATTATTTATGAATCAAGGCCAAATGTGACAATTGAGACTGCTATCTTAGCTTTGAAATCCGGAAACACGATTCTACTCAAAGGCGGTTCCGATGCTTTGAATTCTAACAGGGCGTTGGTTGGGATTATAAAAGAAGCATTAGATGACGTGGGTCTGCCAAGAAATGCTGTTGAATTAGTTGAACATACCGATAGGTCTGTGGTAGATTATATGCTTAAACAGAGAGAGTACATTGACCTTGTCATACCAAGAGGCGGTAAAGCTTTGATCGATTATGTTGTGAGCAATTCAAGAATGCCGGTTTTGGAAACTGGTGCCGGTGTTTGCCATATATTTGTCGATGAGAGCGCCGATATAGATAAGTCGATCTCTGTTATCGATAATGCGAAAACGCAAAGGCCAGGGACTTGTAACGCAGTCGAGACGCTCTTGGTTCACAAGAATATCGCTTCTAAATTATTGCCGAAATTAAAAGAGCTCTTTGATACGAAAAGGGTTGAAATCCGCGGATGTGAGGAGACAAGAAAAATAATTGATTGTAATGAAGCTACCGAGGAAGATTGGTCAACTGAATACTTGGATTTGATCATATCTATAAAGGTTGTTTCATCGCTCGACGATGCGATTGAACATATCAAGAAATATTCTACGAAGCACTCAGAAGCTATCCTTACAGAAAACTATTCAAATGCGATGAAATTTTTGAATTCGGTAGATTCATCGACCGTATATATAAATGCATCTACAAGATTTACAGACGGCGGACAATTTGGTATGGGAGCGGAGATAGGTATAAGCACGCAGAAATTCCATGCAAGAGGACCTGTCGGACTTAGAGAACTGACTACGACCAAGTTCGTGGTTTTTGGTAACTATAACGTTAGAAAATAAAGATACAGCGGAGGAATCTATATGGCAAAGATAGTCATGAAGTTTGGAAGCAACTTACTTGTGAAAGGTGGACAAATAGATAAGACGTATATTATAACAATCGCGTCTCTGGCGAATGATTTACTTAACGCAGGGCATGAAGTGGCAATCGTAACTTCCGGTGCAGCAGCTGCAGGTAGAGTGCTGATTCCGAATCTTGAAAGTGTTAAGGATATAGTTTCAAAACAAGCTCTCTGCGCTGTTGGTCAACCGAAACTGATGGAAATTTACCAGGTGGCGTTCTCGTTTTACAATCGTACAGTTGGCCAGATATTGGTTACGAGAGACGACTTCACAAACAGGCAGAGATTTTTGAATCTTAGAAATACGTTAATAGGACTGGAAAAAGTCGGAGTGATTCCGATTGTCAACGAGAACGATACAGTTTCAGTCGATGAGATAAAACTTGGAGACAACGATACTCTCTCTGCTATGTTCTCGGTATGCTGGAACGCGGATTATCTATTTTTGATGACCTCCGTTGACGGTGTAATTGGCTCAGATGGAAGAGTCTTAGACGAATATCACATTGGTAGTAAAGAGCCTGTCCTTGCAAATTTGGAAAAGACATCGCACGGAACAGGTGGTATAGCAACGAAGATCAATGCTGCAAAGATTGCTGCAGAAAGTGGTGTGGAGAGTTACATAATTAACGGAAGGCGTCTTGAATGTGTTAAAGAAGTACTTGCTGGAAAACGATGTGGAACGCATTTCTCAGTATCCGGAAAGAGAAGACTTACGAAAAAGGAATCTTGGGTGAAATATATTAGCAAACCTAAAGGTACTGTTTACATCAACGATGGTGCGTTCAAAGCGTTGATAGAAAGAAAAAGTCTCTTACCTGTTGGTATAACTGATATCGAAGGAGAATTTTCCAAAGGTGACGTAGTTCTAATAATGTACAATTCCAAAGTCATCGGAAAAGGTATTACAAATTACGGAAGCGAGGAGTTAAGGCAAATAAAGGGAAAAAAGAGTTCAGAGATTTCAGAAGAGATATACACCTACGATGAGGCGATTCATGCGGATAATATTATATTAGAAATCAGCGAGGTGAATTGATGTGAGAGTTGGCATAATCGGTGTTGGTAACATTGGAAGTATGATTTTGGAAGTGCTGAACGATAAGGCAGAACATGAGTTTTACATATACAACAGGTCCATCGAAAGGGTGAGAAAGTACGAAGTATTTGAGAATGTGAAGATATGCAGCAATGTAAAGGAAGTCTACGTGCAGTCAGACTGCACTTTCCTTTGCGTAAAACCACAACAAACCAAACAAGTGTATGATACTCTATTCGAAATTCATGAGGAACATGGTGTTTTGGTGAGCACCGCTGCAGGCAAAAGGATTGAAGAGATATCTCAGTCAACGGGAAAAAAGAACGTAATCAGAATAATGCCCACGATAACATCGAGAATTTCAATAGGGATAACAGCTGTTGCGTGCAGCAAACATGTCGATTCGAGTACAAGACACGAGTTTGAAAAGCTTCTCTCTCCGCTTGGAGAAGTTATGGAGCTTGAAGAAGAGAAGTTCGATGCGTTCACCGTACTTAACAGCAGTGGACCTGCTTTCGTGGCATTCATTTTGGAAAGCTTCATAGAAGGTGCGATTAATATCGGAGTTAACCCCGATTATGCGCGTGATATAGTGCTGAGAACGTTTGAAGGTTCGGTCAAGTTACTCGAACACATGAGCATCGAACCTTCGAGACTAAAGTACCTTGTCTCATCACCCGGTGGTGTTACAATACGTGGGCTCTACGAATTAGAGAAAGATGGAGTTAAGGGTGCCATAATGTCGGCGATTTATGAAGCTTTCAAAAGAAGTCAGGAATTATGAATGTTGATACAAGTAAACCACAAAGAGTTGTAGTTTGCAACAAGCAATGAGCATGGAGGAGAACGTACAAACAAAGTTCACTAAATGTTTGGAATTTTAACTTTTAAGTGGTATAATGTTATACAAGTTAATTTAACTTTAAAAACGACTCATCCTGAAAGGGGGGATTGGTGTGAGGTATGTGAAGTACGTATTTGTAACGGTAGTTTTGCTCGCGGGATTTGTTTTTGCGTTTGATCCAACGACATACGTATCTGCTGGTGTTGGAGAACCTGATACTCTGGATATCCATCAAGCGTACGACACAGTGAGCGGAGAGATAATCTACAACGTCTACGAGAGCCTTATAGCTTACAAAGGCAGCAGCTTAACAGAATTCGAACCAAGGCTTTCAACGCAAGTTCCTACCGTGAAAAACGGATTGATAAAAGATGGTGGAAAGACGTACGTCTTTCCAATCAGAAAAGGTGTGAAATTCCACAACGGTAATCCGCTGACACCTGAGGATGTTGAATACTCATTTGAACGCGGACTTTTGTATGATCCAACAGGTGGACCAATGTGGATGCTTTGGAATGCTATATTCGCTGTGAATTCTCTAAATGAGATGGTTGAGAAGTACGTAGGAAAGCCTGCATCGGAAGTTTTCAAAGACGGAAAACCACTGCCCGAATACAAAGACAAACTTGTTGAAATGTACCAAAAAGTAATAGACCCAGCAATAGAAGTAGATGGTGACAACGTGGTTTTCAAACTTGCAAGACCGTACGGTCCGTTCTTAACGATAATGGCTCATACAGTTGGCTGGTCTGCTGTTCTTGACAAGGAAACGTCTATAAAGATGGGCTTGTGGGATGGGAAACCGGATACTTGGTGGAATTACAGGAACATAGCCAAAGAAAAATCACCACTTTACGCAACGGCGATTGGAACTGGTCCATACAAATTGGTTGAATGGGATAGGACGAACAGAAAGGTTGTTTTGGAAGCGAACAAAGATTACTGGCGCGGCGAACCTAAGCTCAAGAAAGTTATTATAACAACTGTGAGCGAATGGGGTACGAGAAAACTGATGCTTGAAAAAGGAGACGCTGACGACATTGCAATAGTACTTGAATACCTCGATCAAATAAGAGGAAACAAGGATATCCAAATTATTGAAAACATTCCGTCCATGTCTGTTGTTGTAGTTGGATTTTCATGGTCAGTTTCACCAAACAGCAAATACATAGGCAGTGGAAAATGGGACGGAAATGGATTGCCACCAGATTTCTTCAGTGATGTAAACGCCAGAAAAGCGGTCTCTTATATAATAAACTACGATGCGGTTATCAGGGACGTTCTTAAAGGTTACGGTATCAGAATACCTTCGGCGCTTCCAAACGGATTGCTTGGGTTTGACCCAACGCTTCCACTTTACAAGTTCAACCTTACGGAAGCTCGAAAGGCATTGCAACAAGCCTGGGGTGGTAAAGCGCTGTCTGTTGGTATCAAGTTCACCGTCGCGTACAACACAGGAAATGCGATGAGGCAGAGAATCGCTGAAATGATAAAGACATACCTCGAAATGATTGCCCCTGGAAAAATCAAGGTTGAAGTTGCGTCTTTGAACTGGCCGAGCTATCTCGATGCTATGAGAAAAGCCGAATTGCCCATGCCTATATTCAACTGGCTTGCCGACTTCCCGGATCCTGACAACTTCATATTCACGTTCTACCACTCTGCTGGTACATACGCACCAAGACAAGGCGACAACTTTAAGAAATTCGTTAGTACACCAAGAAAGGAACTCGGTGGCAAGAGCTTAGACGAGCTGATCGATATGGCGAGGAACTCCTCTGATCCAGATGAACGTGCAAAACTGTATGTCCAGATTCAGAAATTTGCGATAGATAACTACATCAGCGTACCGATATATCAGCCAGTCGGAGTAAGAGCACAGAGGACGTGGGTCAAAGGTTGGTATCCGAACCCGATGAGGCCTGGAAACGACTACTTTGAACTTTACAAACAACAATAAGCACATTAAAATAACTAAGGAATTACAAAAGCGGGGGTTATTCCCCGCTTTTGCTTTTTTGACTTTTGTACAGGCAATCTGCTATTGGACATTGCTCACAAAGAGGTTTAGTTCTGCAAAGAGCTTTCGCATGTTCAACGATTAAACCGTGAAATTCTTGATATAGCTTCACATCTTTTGTGAATGTTTCCTCAAATAACTTTCTGGATTCATCATATTCTTTGTACTCGATATCGAAAATCCTTCTTACTATCCTCTTTGTATACGCATCGACAACAAATATCGGTTTTTCGAAGGCATAGAGTATTATCGAATCTGCGGTTTCCTTGCCTATGCCGTTGATTGAGAGAAGTTCTTTTCTCAAATTTTCCGTATCTAAAGTTGAAATCTTATCAAGATCATAACCGTACGTTTCTATCCACTGGAGCAAGTTCTTCAACCTTTTCGCTTTGATATTGAAAAATCCCGCCGGTCTGATAAGTTCTGAGAGCTCTTGCTCGCTCAATTTTCCTAAGCACTGTAAAATGTCACCTTGGCAGTATTTTCTTATGTTTACAAGTGCCTTCTCAACATTTTGCCAGTTCGTGTTTTGTGTCAAGACAGCCGATACGATAATTTCCTCCCTTGCACCAGGCCACCATTTGCCAAGTTCTCCGTATATTGATTTTAGTTCATCATAGAGCTCAGTGAACTTCAATGATAACTTCCTCCCCTAGGATTCTATGTGTTTTATCATCTCCGTAATATAGTTTAACATAAAAAAGCGGAGGTCTGAACAACCTCCGCCTCAGTGATTTACATCCCTTGATCTTTATGTTATCCACCAAGATATGCTTTTCTAACTCTTTCGTCTTCCAGTAAGTCTTTACCTGTTCCCTCAAGAACTATCCTTCCAGTTTCCAGAACGTACGCATAATCGGACAGTTTTAAGGCTTCGTACGCATTTTGTTCGACTAAGAATATCGTGACACCTTCGCTGTGAATTTTCTTGATCATCTGGAAGACTTCCTTAACGATAACAGGTGCAAGTCCGAGTGACGGCTCATCGAAGAGGAGTAATTTTGGCCTTGACATGAGAGCTCTACCGATTGCGAGCATCTGCTGTTCTCCACCTGATAGCGTACCAGCCCTCTGATTCGTTCTCTCGCGTAGCCTTGGGAACAAATCGAAGACATATTCTATGTCTTTCTTTATCTCTTCTTTATCCTTTCTCAAGTACGCACCTGCCAAGAGATTTTCATAAACTGTTAAGTTCGAAAAGACTCTACGTCCTTCTGGAACCATTGTTATTCCCATTTTCACTATCTCGCTTGTATCAAGTTTCGTAAGTTCTTTCCCTTTGTATTTAATACTTCCTCTTGTTGCTTCCTTCAAGCCGCATATTGTTCTTAACGTTGTCGACTTGCCAGCTCCGTTTGCACCTATAAGTGATATTATCTGTCCTTCTTCGACTTTCATGGATATACCCTTCAGTGCGTGTATACCACCATAATGTACATGTAAGTCCATAATCTCAAGCATCTTCATCACCTGCACCTAAGTAAGCTTTTATGACAAGTGGATTTTTCTGGATTTCTTCTGGGGTCCCTTCTGCAATTGTGACACCGTGATCTAAAACCACTATCCTTTCGCAGATGTTCATAATAACTTTCATATCGTGCTCTATAACTATGATTGTCAATTTGAATTTCTCTCTGATTCTCAAAATCAGTTCATTCAGTTCAAGCGTTTCATCAGGGTTCATACCTGCTGCCGGTTCGTCCAAAAGTAATAGTCTTGGCCGAGTTGCCAGTGCTCTTGCAATTTCAAGCTTTCTTTGAAGACCATAAGGCAGTGACGTTGACTTATAATCTGCAAGGTGGTGTATGCCAAGTTCTTTCATAAGTTCTTCTGTCATGCTCTGAATATACTCTTCTTCTTTCTGGTAATTTGGCAAGAAAGCAACGGCAGAAAACAAATCGGATTTCAAATGAGCGTGGAACGCTGTCATTATATTTTCACGTACCGTCATATTTCCAAAGAGCCTTATATTCTGAAACGTTCTCGCAATTCCAAGTCTTATTATTCTATCAGTTTTCTCATCTGTTATATCTTTTCCGAGAAATTCTATCTTCCCTTCCGTTGCAGGAAAGACGTGGGTTATCAAGTTGAATATCGTTGTCTTACCTGCACCGTTTGGACCTATCAACCCGAGCAGTTCGCCATCTTTTAGATCCAGGTTAAAATCGGAGACAGCAACGAGTCCACCGAATTTTTTAGTTACGTGCTCCATTTTTAAAACAGTCGTTTTCACTTCTTTCGTTTCTTTTGAAGGGACTGTCATCTGCGTTGTCATCATTGGCTCACCTTCCTTTTTGTAAATAACCTGACAAAGCCTTCCCAAGTGAATTCACGCTGTCCAAAGAGACCCTGTCTGAAGAAAAGGATGGTTATCATAAGGAGTATGGAGAATATCAGCATACGCATACCAAGTATACCCGGTATCGTTATGCCAAATATATTCATAGGCATTTCGACGAACCTGAGCCCTTCCATCAAGAAAGCAAAACCTATTCCGACAATCACACTGCCTGTGATATTTCCGAGCCCACCGAGGAGTATTATGGTAATTATCTGATACGTGAAGAGTATACTGAAGGAATTGGGGTCTATCGTCATCAATAAGCTTCCTAAAAGACCTCCCGCAACGCCTGCGAAGAACGCACCAACAACGAACGCGAGGACTTTGTGCTTGAAGAGATTTATACCCAAGTTTTCAGCAGCCACTTCGTCGTCCCTTATCGCTTTCAATGCTCTACCGTAAGAACTGTCAACTATTCTTCTGATAACTATCACTGTAACGATAGCCCAGCTTACAGTCCACCAAAGGTTCGTGTAAGTAGGTAACCCCTTCAAACCGAGAGGCCCGTTCGTAATATTTTGCAAGTTGTTGAAAAGAGATCTGATAATTTCTGAGAAACCGTACGTAACTATTGCAAGGTAGTCTCCACGCACTCTAAGGCTCGGCGCACCGACGATGAATCCCATCAATGCAGCCATCAAACCACCGACAATGAGTGCCCAAAAGAAAGGAATTTGTATTTGATCTAATGGAGAAATCAAAGGCTCCATGAAAAAGTTCGACAATTTGTTCTCAGGCGACATGTACAAAAGAGCAGACGTATAAGCACCTATTGCCATAAATCCGGCATGCCCCAGAGAAAATTGACCAGTGAAACCGTTTATGAGGTTCAAGCTAACTGCGAGGATGACGTATATGAAGCCTGTGTTGAGAACTCTCTTTATGAACGGGTCCATGTACTTTTCAGCAAAAAAGACAAAGATATAAATTACTATTATAAAGACTATGCTGAGCATAATTCTCGTTGAACGTTTCATGCTTTTTCACCTGCCTCCTGACCGAAGAGTCCATTCGGCTTGAAGATCAGGACTAACACGAGGAGTAAGAATATGAACGCTTCACGATAGCCTGAGTATTCCGGGAACATCGCAGGAATTAACACGGTCAGCAAGCCGAGAACGAATCCACCTATGAGCGCTCCTTTAAGACTACCGATACCACCCACAACAGCGGCTATGAAAGCCCTACTGCCTGGATACTGCCCCATGAACGGGAATATCTGAGGGTATCTGAGCGCCCAGAAAACAGCACTGACAGCAGCAAGCGCAGAACCGAGAGCAAAGGTAAAAGATATCGTCCTGTTTACATTTATTCCCATAAGCCTTGCCGTGTCAAAGTCTCTTGAGAGAATTCTCATGGCAAGACCGATTTTTGTTTTTTGTAGTATGAAAGTGAGAATTACCACCACAATTATCGAGAAAATTATCGTATAAATCGACACAGCCTGTACTCGTATTTCACCGAAGATAAGAGTTTTTTTCATCGGTTCTGGAACTGGGAAAGATCTCTGAATTCCACCGAAAACAACAACAGCGAAGTTTTGGAGCAAGAAGGACATACCGATCGATGACACGAGGGAATTTATCCTTGGATACTTTCTGAGAGGTTTATATGCAACTTTTTCAATACCAACGCCAAGAAGCGATGTGAAGACAATACCGAGAATCACCGCACTGAGCCAAGGAGCGCCGAATATCAAAGAGGTATAAAACATGAAGTAAGCCGCCATCATGAAGACGTCTCCGTGTGCAAAGTTAACAAGCTTAACAACACCGTACACAAGGGCATATCCTACTGCGACGAGCCCAAAAACAAACCCCAATGAGATAGCATTAACCATATGTTGCAAAAACAGGCCCCAATCCATCACTACACCTCCAACCCTTTGAAAGAATCTGAAAGAAATCTAATAATTCTAAAAGACGGGAATGGCAGAAGCCATTCCCATCTTTAAAATGTGGGCTAATCAATCGCCCTTTATTACCGTAACGAATTCGAACTTTCCGTTCTTTATCGTTTTGATGACTGCGTCTTTAATTGCGTCCCTGTTTTGGTCAAATCTTATTCTTCCAGAGACACCAACAAAGTCTGTCGTTAACAATGCTCTTCTAATCTTTTCTGGATCATCGCTACCCGCCCTCTTTATTGCGTCGATTAATACCATGTAAGCGTCATAAGCAAGTGCTGGTAAGTAGCCTGGGTCTTCGTTGTATTTCTTTCTGTACTTTTCAACAAATGGTTTCGTCTTGTCAGATAGTGCAGCCTTTGCATCGAACATTGTGCTGTAGTATGCACCTTCAACGGCACTTCCACCGATTTCTATCAATTGTGGTAAGTCCCACGTGTCTCCACCGAGTAATGGCTGCTTTAGTCCAAGCTCGCGTGCTTGTTTCGCTATAAGTGCAGCATCACCAACGATACCGGCTGGAACGAAGATAACGTCCGGATTGGCCTTCTTAATTGCTGTAAGTTGAGCTGTGAAATCTTGGTCTCCACCTTGGTAAGCTATGTAGACTTTGACCGCTTTCGAATCGCCTGTAAGCTTTACGAAAGCATCGCGGAAGTAATATGCAAGGCCGACTGAATAGTCGTTTGAAACGTCGTATATAACCGCAGCGGTCTTTGCCTTAAGGTTTTGAACAGCGAATTTCGCCATAACTGTGCCTTGGAACGGGTCAATAAAGCAGACTCTGAATGCAAATGGTTTGTCCTTTGTGACAAGTGGGTTTGTGTTCGATGGAGCGATGTAAACGACTTTGTTCTTGTTGGCTATCTCTGCACCGGGAATACCGAGTGCACTTGAATAGGTACCAAGAATTGCTGAAACTTTGAACTGTTCAATGAGCCTCGTAACAACGTTAGCAGCTTCGATTTTGTCACTCTTATTATCAAGCGTGACAAGTTTTATAGGCCTTCCAAGAACAGTTGGGACTTCTTCGTACGCCATCTCGATGCCCCTCATGCCAAGCTGTCCACCCATTGCGTAGTTCCCAGTTAGCGGTTGCGTTACCCCTATCACAATTTCATTTGCTGCAAAGGCTATAGATAAACTCAAAATCATAATGATAAAAAGCAGATATTTTCTCATGCCAATCACCTCTTATACAGTATGGGATTTAAATAGCATTATTATGGTTTTACAATACTTACCAACTTGAACTTACCGTTTTCTATCTTCTTAACTATTGCGTCTTTAACTGCGTCTCCGTTTTCGTCAAACGTTATAGAGCCAGTTGCACCTTGGAAGTTCTTTGTCTGTGCTAATGCGTTCTTAATATCTTCTGGTTTTGCTGATTTTGCTCTTGTTATTGCGTCAAGAATAACGAGGTAAGCATCAAAACCAAGAGCTGCGAACGCACTTGGTTCTTCGTTGTATTTCTTCCTGTAAGCTTCAACGAATTTCTTTGTCATCTCTGTTGTCATAGCCTTTTCGTCAAAGTGCGTGCTGAAATATGCGCCTTCGACAGCGTCTCCGCCAACTTCGATGATTTCAGGAACTTCCCAAGTATCTCCACCTAAGAAAGTTGCCTTGATACCCATTTCTCTTGCTTGTTTCATTATAAGTGCGGCATCTCCGTAAGAACCAGCTGGTATGAATAGAACATCTGGATTCTTAGCTTTTGCTAACGTGAGCTGAGCTGTGAAGTCCTGGTCTCCACCTTGGTAAGAAGCTACTCCAAGTATCGACTTTGAATTTCCAGTAAATTGTATGAATGCATTTCTGAAGTAGTGAGCAAGTCCGACAGAGTAGTCAGATGAGATGTCTTGGAGGATGTAAGCAGTCTTTGCTTTGAGAGTTTCAACAGCGAATTTTGCCATCACAGTACCTTGGAATGGGTCAATGAAACAAACTCGGAATGCATATTCCTTATCTTTTGTCACGAGTGGGTTCGTTGGTGAACAACCCATCATAGGAACTTTCATCTTGTTTGCAACTTCGCTTCCTGGGATTGCTAATGAACTTCCGTAACTTCCGATAATCGCACTGACGTTGTAGACTTGGATGAGCCTTGTCACAGCGTTTGCTGCTTCCACTTTGTCGGTCTTGTTGTCTAAGACTATCAGCTCTACCTTTTGGTTGAGTACGGTTGGGAACATCTCGTTGGCGAGTCTAATACCTTTGAGCGTGAGCTGACCTCCGGCAGCAAAAGCACCTGTTAGTGGTTCAAAAACACCTATCCTGATGGCTGAGAACGTGAAAACCGTTAAGATGAGCAATACAAACAGCAGAACTTTCCTCACAACTACCCCTCCCTTTGAAAGAGTTGAAAGATTTAGCAATCCTAAAAACTTAATGAGTGAAAAACAACATTTGCAAAATATAGTGCTGTGTTACCTTTGTTAAACTTACTGAATATTTTTTTACATTATATACCAAACGTGGAAGGTTTTTGAAAGTCTGTATTTTGACATCTATAAGTAGTTTTAGACGTTTTTTGACGTATATATGAGTTATTTGTATTTTTAGCATAAATTCATTCGTTTTGAAGGGGAGTTCACGAATAGTCATGAATAAATGACTATTGTATTTTTTCATTGCACTTTGTGAAATGATAAACGACAAGTTACATTTGTTGTCAGTAACTGTAAAAATAGGTGTGTTTCAGACACGTCTTAGATGTTGGAATTTGCATGGAAGTTATATATTTCAGAAAAATAAAAAGGACCGAGCAACTTTGCTCGGCCCAACAAATCAATTTTGAGTTTTAAACTAAAATGGATAAAATCCCAATTCAAGATTGTTCCTTTCAATTATCGCCTTCATCTGCTCTTCTATAATTCTCTTATGACCTTCTTCCCAATCTTGCAAGAGCACCAACACCTTCCTGACACTTTCATTTTTCTCATTATCAGCAGCTTTCTTATAGAATTCCATGAAATCTTTTTCTATAAGGTAAGCCATCCTGAGAACAGCCAAATCTGCAATATCGTCTTCTTGTGATGTTTCTTGAATCTTTTGACCTTCGTATCTTGATTTGAAATAGCTTGAGTCTTGCATCTCGATTGCCTCGACTTCCCTGCCTTCTTCAAGTGTCTTTACAAGTCTTCTTATGAATTCCGTATGCTCTTTTTCCATCTGCGCAAGGTAGTCAAAGATGTCTGAGACATGTTTGCTTTTCACTTCTTCTTTTTTTGCGGTGTAGAATTTATAGCCCTCTATTTCAAACTGCTCTGCGAGTTTCAATATGTCGTACATACTGCCCCCCCTTTCATATTTACGTGCCTTGTTATTTTTGTTCTCTTAGGTACTGGTCAATACCGCGTGCAGCCCAGTATCCGTCAGCAACACCGTGGATTATATCAGGACCGTTTACGATGTCACCACCTGCGAATAGCCATGGAATAGCAGTTTGTCTTAAATTGTTTGTCAAAATTCTTGGACCGACGAACTGTATCTTCTGCTTCCATTCTTCTGGCAAGTACGAATAATCTGGTGCCTGACCGATCGCTTCGATTATCATGTCGCCATCGTAGTATTGCAATTGGGATTCGTCGAATTTCGGGTTAAACCTTTTGTTCTCGTCAAACACTTCTGTACACTTCACACATTCAATTCCTTTGATGTTGTCTTTGTCATCGAAGATAACCTTTCTTGGACCCCAGCCTGGGCAGATTTTGACACCTTCTTCAATTGCTTCTTCTATTTCTTCCATATCGGCTGGCATTTCTTCGTGTGTTCTCTCAAGACACGTGACCGTGACATGAACTTCTCCAAATTTCATCTTCTGGAGTCTTGCCATACTCCTTGCAATGTCCATCGCGACATTACCACCACCAATGACCACAACACGCTTGGCTATCTTTGGCTCGGATCCTTCGCCTCTCAAATAGTCCCTTATTTCTCTTAAAAGAGGCAGAGCTTGGACGACATTTGGATGGTCGGAACCTGGAATTTTTGTCGATCTGCCAAGCGTCAAACCAGTCGATATAAATATCGCATCGTATCTGTTTTTGAGCTCTTCAAATGTTATGTCCTTTCCAACAGCTACACCTGTCAGTATTCTTACACCCAGTGATTCTATAAATGCGATATCTTTATCGAGCGCTTCATCTGGTAATCTGTATCTTGGTATTCCGTATCTCATCACGCCGCCTGGCCTGTTCATCGCTTCGTAAACATCAACCTCATAACCCATCGATGATAGGAAGTACGCAGCCGAAAGGCCGGCAGGACCGCTACCAACGATCGCTACCTTCTTGTTCTGCTTTGGTGAATCAAATTTGACAATCTCGTGCCATTTTTCTGCAGGAACGTTGTCTGTTATGTACCTTTTCAGCCACCTTATTGCTATTGCTTCACCTCTGTGTCCGATAGAACATACTTCCTCACATCTGTGCGTACAAACTCTTCCACATACTCCTGAGAACGGGTTTGCACCAAAGTTCTTCTGGTCTTCAACGCCTTTGAGGAGCCATTTCAGTGCATCCTGCAAATCGTCTTTCCAGATGGCTTTGATGTACTGCGGTATCTGCATGTGCTCGGGACACCTGTCCACACATATCGCACACTCGACACATCTTGCAGCCTCAGCAATTGCTTGTTCTTTACTGTATGCCTTTACAAATTCTACAAAGGAGTTAGATCTCTCTTCAGCTGGCATATGCTCTGGAACGATTCTGTCAAGATCAAGCAATTCGCTATTTTCATCCCTTGTCCAGCCAACCTTTATTTCCTCAGGCTCTTTCTTCAATATACCCTTCTCGGTTGGTGCATAATAGAAATCCTCTGGATTTGGAGAGACGAAGATATATTCTCTTGTCATCTGCAACGAGCCAGTTGTACATATATCGACACACATCGCACAGAAGCTACATCTTCCATAGTCTATAGATGGCCTCTGAGGTTTCATTCCGTATTCTTCTTTCATATCTGGTACTTCGACCATCGTTATTGCATCCGTTGGACATATCTTCGCACAAGTGCCACAACCGATACATTTCTCCCAGTCATTTATGTGAAAACCCCTGTACCTTGGTGCTGCTTCTCTATACACCTTTGGCACTTTAATTGTAACTGGCTTTTCAAACAGGTTCTTCCAACCAAGCAGTGGAGCGAAGAAGCTCTTCTGAGGTCCTTTATCTTTGATTTCCATCATCAGCACCTCCCGATTATCGATCGATTTCAGGTGCGCAAACACCCATAGTGTCAAGCCAGATTGGAACGTCATCTATTCGCGTACCGGGCAATAGGTGCTCAACACCGTACAGTCCTTGAGGATAAGATGCTCCCCTAACAGCTACGCGGTAAGGCGTTTCTCCGCCATTTGAAACAACCAAGTAGCCGTATTCACCGCGTGTTGATTCGACCCTTGCGTATGCCATGCCTTTTGGAACTCTTATTCTCAAACCACTACCATCAGATATCTTCGTATTCACAGGTCCTGATGGCATTTTCTCAAGCACTTGCCTGATAATTCTTATACTCTGCCTAATTTCTTTTGGTTTCAGGCTGATTCTTGCCAACGCATCTCCTTCAGTTGCCGTTGGCACTTCGAATTCCACTTTGTCGTAGAACAGGTACGGGTCGATTTTTCGTATATCATACGGCACACCGGTTGCGCGCAGTCCGATACCGGTAACACCGAGCTTCAAACACGTTTCCGTATCAATTTTGGCTATTCCTCTTAGACGTGTGTGGAGTATTCTGTTCTTTAGTATAAACGTCTCATATTCCGGCATTCTTTCTTCGAGATAATCCATCAATTGATGTATCTTCTCTTCAAGTCTCGGTGGGAGGTCTTTTCTCACACCGCCAGGGATTATATACATGTGGTAAATCCTTGCGCCAGAAAGTTCCTCAAATATATCGAGAACTCTATCTCTGTCGCTGACAGACCAGAACATGCTCGTGTACATGCCAGTTGGTCCACCGATACCACCGAATGACCACAGATGGTTTGCTATCCTTGCAAGTTCAAGCACCAACATCCTTATCCATTGAGCCCTTTCTGGTACTTCTACTTTTGCTATCTTCTCAATAGCCATTGCATAACATGCTTCGTTGATGTCAGGCTCTGGAACGCATATCCTTGGAATAAGTGCAAGGTTCTGATACCAAAGCCTTCTTTCCATGAGTTTTTCAAAACCTCTGTGCAAAAATCCTGGAAGTGGTCTTGCCTTTACAACTATGTCACCTTCAACGTACATATGCACGCTAAAATTACCGTGCATACCAGGGTGATTTGGACCGAAGAATAATTTCACTTCACCCATTTATATCACCTCTTATATCTTCCCTTATTATCTTTGCTTCGTGAATAACGTCTTTTTCGTACATTCTGTCTGGGTAGTGTTCTTTCGAATACTTCAATGGATCAAAATCCTTTCTGAGAGGCGGTAAGTCGTTCCAAACTTCTAAAATCATCGGCAACTTGCACCTTTCATTTCCTTCGAACTCAACACCAAAGAACTCGTGCACGTCTCGTTCATAGTACTCAGCTACAGGCCACATATCTTTGACTGTGTAGAATATCGGCTTGTCCCTATCAACGAACGTTGAGACGAGGAAAGTTACCCCATTCGACCAGTTGAATAAAATATACACAAGCTCGAATTTCTTTTCTTCTATCCAGTCAACGCAAGTTAGTATTGATAGATGCGAATATCCTGCTTCCTTTAAGTGAGCCAAAAGAGGTATCGTTTTGTCGTTTGCTGCTACAAATTTGTACTGCTTTGCATCTATCTGCTCTACTTCGATATTGAAAAGACTCTTTGCTTTTTCGATTACTTCAGAAACATTAGCCACATTATTCGTGGAATTGGTCATGGACGATCACCTCACCGAGACTGCGCAGTTGATTCTGTTTGTACCACTCGTAATTTTCCTTGTACTTCTTCCAGCCGTTCGCTTCGCCTTTTCTAATCATTTCCATAAGTGTGTTAAATGCGTTCAAAATGGCTTCCGGTCTTGGCATACAACCTGCGATGTACAAATCGACAGGAAGGTAGTAGTCTAACCTGTTTATCGTTGAATAAGAATCATAATATATACCGCCGTTGATAGTACACGAGCCAAATCCGATTACGTACTTTGGATCTGCCATCTTTTCGTATGTGTAAATTACCCTTCTAAGTGTTTTTGCGCTGAGATATCCTGTTATCAAGAATATATCCGCTTGTCTTGGCGTTGCCATAGGTCCCATGCCAAGTCTTTCCATGTCGAACCTTGAGGTCATGGAAGGTGGCAACTCTACAGCACCACAACCAGTACAATAATGGAGCATCCACATGGATCTGCTTCTGAGTTGGTCTGCTATCTTTTCCCACACGCTTCTTTCATCTATCTGAGCCATCAATTTCACCTCCGCACACATCTACTCAGTAATTATCAAAACACCCAGCCATTGACTACTAAGAAAACCTGCAAGAATGCAAGCAGGATTGGTACAGTCCAGTAAAACGCAACGGCTTGTTCTATCCTAAATCTTGGGAGCACCGTTGAAATCATTACTGCAAGAGCCCAGACTACGAAATATTTGAGCAAGAATTCTATGTAATTTCCGCCGCCAAGGAAGAAGTCTACGAACAAGCTTATCTCGACGAATTCCATGAATGTATTCATGAGCATCAGCAATCCCATGTATTTTGCTGAGAGCTCAACCATAGGACCGGATGCGATTTCAGCTGGTGCTATCGGTGCTTCGAACGGTTCTTTGCCGAGCATACCTTGGAGCGATATGAACGCCACAAGTGCACCTATCGGGAATTTGAAGAGATTCCATGTACCATTCTGAGCTGCTACGATGTTTGATATGTTTCCAGTTTTGTAGAAGTACATAAGTGTTGTGATAACTATAAGATATGGCACTTCGTAACCGAGCATGAGTGTTAGCGCTCTTGCCACACCTATGGACGCCCACGGGTTGCCAGTACCAACCATTCCCATCGCCATACCGAGTGCACCGACTGTGAATAAGTAAGCTATGACGAAGAAATTATCCAATCCAGGGAACGCAACTAAGTTTCCAAGTGGAACAAATGAGAGCGTTGCAATGACTCCACCGAGAGCCATAAGCACGCCGAAGTCAAATATCCAGCCATGAGTCCATCCGTGCTTTGTCAAAGTTTTGAAGACGTCTATAAAGTTCTGATACCAAGGTGGTCCGTATCTTCTTTGTATACGCGCTGTAATTTTTCTTCCAAGCCCCTCAAATGTCAGGCCAAAGAAGAAGGCTGTAAACAATACTCCTGCAACTCTTGCTATCGTCATAGCCATGTCTTACCACCTCCACCACATTATCAACAGAACAACCAAAGCAGTCCAGAAAAGGTACGCCGAGGCTGTGCGTCTTGCAAGATAGTCGACACCTTTTCCGATAGCCTTAAGCACGTTAACTATAGACAGGTACCAATCTTCGAATGAAGGATGACCTTCGTATTCTCTTTCGAGGAAGGCATAGAATTTACCAGCATAATGGTACAGATCATAGTTGTGCAAGAACTCACCAGATGTATACTGATCTTCAAGCGGTATCCTCTTGCCTTTTGGCATGAGTATGTAGATTATTGCTGCGATTATGAAACCGACTGCAAACATCACGAAGACTACCCATGTGTCCCAGTATCCCAAACTTGTCTTTAAGACCGTGCCTTCGAATTCAAAAGGCTTCATGCCAAATTCCTTCTGTACATCGGTTATCCATGTCAAAACTTGTTGCGGGAATATACCCCAGAGCACGGTTAAAGCTGTGAGGATGATCATAGGAATTTGCATAATTACTGGCACTTCTTTAACATCTTTGTGTTTACTCTTCAATTGCCCGAGGAATACGCCTGCAAGAGGCCTAAAAACGTACAAGAACGAACCGATGCTACCAACGAATACGAAAAGTTCTGTTACGAACATACCCTTTGACACTAAGCTTTGGAATATCATCCATTTTGATATGAATCCGCTTGTTGGTGGAATACCTGCAAGCGAGATGATTCCCACCAAATATGTAACGAACGTGACCGGCATCCTGTGGATTAATCCACCGAGTTCGTCGATCTTGGTTGTACCTGTTCTATATGTAACCGCCGCAAATGAAAGGAATATCATAGTTGCGGCAAGGGCGTGGTTTACAACGTGGAAGAGTCCACCTGCGTATCCGACTTGATGGAGCGTGGCAAGACCTATAAGTATGTAACCACCGTTTGCCACTGTCGAGTACGCTATGAGCATCTTCATATCGTTCTGCTTTATGGCCATAAGCGTTCCTATGAGGATCGATATATTACCAAGCCAGACCAACAAGTAAGAGAGAATATTTATCCCATTGTAAAATTCAGAGAACATATTAGCGATTGGAAATACGCTTAAAACCAGAGCGAGCAAGTAAGACCCCATCTTCACAAGCTGACCGGAAAGTACTGCACTGAACGTATCGGGTGCGTTTCCGTGCACGTTCCTCAGCCATGTATGGAGCGGGAATATACCGCTCTTTGCAATACCAGCACCAAGCATCAGAAGTACTACTGTCCATCTGAATCCAAGTGATTCGTTTGGCAAGTACTGAGCGATTTCAAATATGTCAAAAGTTGAATATTTTGCATACAGCATGAACACTCCGTAAAGGAACATGTATGTACCTATCGAGCTTATCACGATATACCATATAGTTGCCTTACGAGATTCCTCTTTTCCCATCGGCACTATGAACAACGAACCAAGAACGGCGATTTCCCAGAATATGTATAATGCGAGTAAATTAGAAGAGAAGAAAACACCGAGTGTGCCAAGTAATGTGAGTATCGAAAGAGCGTTAAATGCACTCGGATTTTTTGTCTTGCTGATCCACGAGATATTGAAGAAACCGAAAGATGCAAATACTATAAGCGACACTATTGAGAAGTATTTTGCCAAAGCGGTGTATTTCAACATACCTTCAAGGCCAAATAGTCCTTCAACCGTTCCTGTTGGCATACCCCAAAGGATGTACAAAGCGAATATCGAGAGAGCGAACAATATAACAGGCCCTATCTGCTTAGCTATTTTGGAAAGTAAGTAACTTCCGAGTGCTCCGACAGCCAAGTATAGTATCAGATTTTGCATTGTCACATACCTCCTTTCAGGAGAGTATCGAAGTAGGTTCTGAAATCTGTTAACGACGTAGCTATGCTGTGAGTCTTGTCTGTGATTAGCTGTGGCATGAAACCTACGATGATAAGTACAAGAGCTAAGAGTAGCACAACAAGCTGCGTACCAAATGGTATGTAGCTTTCATCTTCTTGTTCTTCTTGGTCTTTGTACCACAGCTCGACGTTCCACTTGATGAGATAACCAGCCTCTATGACTGTTGAAATTAATAATACAGCAGGAAGAATTAAATTATTCATCTCAAAGAGTGATTGAAGTAGGTTGATTTTCGCCCAGAATCCAGCTGTGAGAGGTAATCCTATTATCGAAAGTGAAGCGATTGTAAATGCCAAACCTACTGTGGTGTTTCCTTTAAAGCCCTTGTGTGACAAGTAAGCGAAAATTGAGAAGAGCACGAATACTGATACAACATCGGCAAAGAGATAAAAGAAAGCAGCTGAAAGTAGTGTATCCTCTCCATGAACTGCGGCAGACAGTGCTGCCACTACCGTGCTTGCACCAGCTATTGCCATGTAAGCAAGTGCTCTTCCAAGATTTTTCTGTTTTAAGGCAGCCAACTGAGCTACGATGATTGAAATCGTTGAAAGGATGAAGACCAATTCAAATCTGACAGGAAGTGTTATTGTAAAGAAAATCCTCGCGAAAAGGTAGAAAATCGAAGCGGTGACAGCCGTTCCGAGCACAACAGGTGTTAGAGAAGAACCATTTGAATACACATCGGGTGCCCAAAGTCCAAGAGGAAGGACTTTCAACTCTATCAATAGAGCCAAGAGCATGAAAATGCCGGCAATTTCCATATACTGTGGTGCAACGATGAAACTTGCATATCCCATATTCAAAGTACCTGCATAGACGTACACTGTTACTGCACCTATCAAATAAAGGGTTCCTGCAACAGCACCGAAAATGAGGTACTTGAACGCTGCATAAGAGTTTTTCTTTTCAGCTGCAAGTATGTAAGCTATTGCGGATATGATTTCAAGGAACACAAATGAGTTAAAGAAATCACCTGTGAGCAACAGCCCATTTAACGATGCTGTAAGCACAAGGAGCAAAATCCCATGCTTTTCTTTAAAATCTGCGGTGAGTGATATTGCAAGCAAAAGGATATTCACGAATAAAAGGAATGGATAATTCACATTATCAAGCAAAAGTGCTATACCATAAGCAGCGGGCCAATTACCAACTTGAACCAACGTGCCTGGCTTCAAGAATCCGAAAAGCAAAACTAGATTAAATATAAGGGCGATTGGTAAGATGTACTTGCTTGCCTTTGGAAAGGCTACCGTAGCAAAAGCGAGGGCAAGAGGGACAGCAATTAGCAAAGTAATCATTCTATCACTTCCTTTGCTGCGCGAATTTCATCTGGGTCAACAGAGCCGTATTCTTCGTTGATGTGTACTAAAAGCATTGCACCAAGAGCTAAAGTTCCAACGCCGATAACTATTGCTGTAAGGACGAGCGCTTGCGGGAGAGGATCAACGAAATTTGCGACAGGAGTTATCACAGAGTAGATAGGAGCCTCCGCACCTTTGAGATAGCCGAGCGAGACAATGAAAATATTGACAGCGGTATCAATTATTGTCAAAGATACAAGCTGTTTAAAAAGGTTCTTTTGGGAGATGATTCCATAAAGACCTATGCCAAAGAGGACAAACGAGATGTAGTAAAGCATATCTTATCCCTCCCTCATTTCTGAAATTATATTCGAAAGCTCTGCTCCAACCTTGAAGCCTATCAGAGTATAGACTATCGGCACAACGCCTGCGCTGAACAAGTATCCTACCGTACCTGTTGGGAGGAAATTTGCCAAAAACGTTCCTGCCAAAGCTATTCCTACCAATCCAACGAGAACGTACCCGGCACCTGCTACACCTTCTGTGTACTTAGCCACTTCGGATACTTTGAAGTCCGTTCTTCCAAGAATTAACAACAGAACTCCAAGCCCAATTATCGTACCGCCTGGAAATCCACCACCGGGTGTGAGGTGCCCGTGTATAAAGATGTAAGCCCCGAAGAGTAAAATTATCGGTAACACTATACCTGTTGCGGTTGAAAGAACGTTGTGGTTTTCGAACTCTATTCTTCTTTTCTTGTAGGATGCGAGCAAACCGACACCAAGTGCTGCTGTGAATAGTACAGTGACTTCTCCAAGCGTGTCGAAAGAACGGTAGTTCACAACAATTGAAGTGACAACATTTGCACTGCCTTCTTCAAGGTTGGATGACTTCTTAAATTCCACAGGTGAGTACTCTTTTGTCGTTGATTTGCTTATATAATCAAACGAAACTCTCCTATACATGTCAAACATGCCAAACTCAGGAAGAGTTGGAGCATAGACTGTGAAGAAGAAGTATAAAAATACAGCTGAAAGCAGGATTGCCCATATGCGCCTCATTCTTCCTCACCTGCCTTGTTCTTATTGCCTCGTTTATTTTCCGGATTGCTAATTCTAAATAGTGCAAAAATCATCACAGCACTTGCAAGTCCTGAACCAACTGCCGCTTCCGTGATTGCTACATCTGGTGCTTTCAATACGACAAATATCAATACTGACAACATGCTTAAAGCAGAAAGTGCAAGCAATGAATCGAATATCTTTTTTGCTTCAACGGCAAAGATTCCAAAGACTACCATCAATCCGCCGACCAAATAAGATACATAATCGATGAGCTCTAAACTTGTTAAAAACTCTTTCAAATTACTCATTGCCCTCACCACCCGTAACAGCTTTTTCTACCGCATTGTTTTTTAGTTCTGCTATTTCATCAATACAAGTCTCTTTGCATGCGGGTGCGTTGTTTTTGTAAGCTGCTCGAATCATTACAGATGATGCAACAGGGTTTGTTAGGGCTACGAAGGCGATTAATATAATCGACTTTCCGAAGAATTCTGGATTGAGAATACCTATCCCAAGCGCGATAGAAAAGGTTCCGAGAGTCGTTGCCTTTGTTGAAGCTTGGAGCTTTGTATAAACATCCGGCATTCTAATCAAACCTAAACCTGCAAGGAAATAGAAAAACGCACCAAGCGCGGTGAGCGTATAGCCTACGATTTCTCTTATTATCTCAGTCATCTCTTATCACCGTCCGCAGTCTTTGCTGCCCGATTTTCAAGATAGCGAGCAAAGACTAAAGTCTCGATAAAAGTGAGTAAACCGTATAGCAAAGCAATATCCATGTACATATTGTTCTTGAATATGTACGCAATCATAACTAGAACGCCTATGAACATGACGTTCATCATATCCACAGCGACCAATCTTTCGAAACTCGTTGGACCGAGCAAGAACCTGATGAGCGTTAAGAAAATACCGAGTCCAGTGAATCCAAAGACAATTAAATCGATTAAAAGAGAGCCACTCATTCGTACACCCCCTTCAAGAACCTTTCAAGTCTACCATAAAACGTGCGTTTTGAGTTCTCATCGGTACCTCCAACTTCTATCCAGTGTACGTAAAGCTCGTCATCTTTCATGTCAACAGCAATCGTTCCTGGTGTTAGGGTTATCGAATTGGCGAGCGTCAATTTGGCAATATCACCCTTCAAAGATGTCTTAACTCTAACAAACCCCGGTTTAACACGTACTTTACTGTCCAACACTCTTGAAGCGACGTCAAAATTTGCTTTCAGCATCTCCCAAACGAAAACCGGTATGTAAACAAAGAAAAACTTGAAAAGTCCGGGTACGAACTTGGCGTTGAACTTGATGTTGTAGTAGCGTTTGAAAATAATGGAAATAGCAAACGATACCACTAATCCAACAATAACCTCTTGAACATCAAGGGACCACGTTAACAACAACCATGTGAAAAAAGTAACAATGAGTACCGAAAAATTCACGCACATCCCTCCCTTTAATAGATGATATTTTTTTCACAAAGTATTGAATATAAAAATGAACAAGATCGCAAGACTTGCATTATTGTTCTTGTGCCAAAATAGACAAAAATACTCCATTTTTTCTTTAATATTCTACCAGACACAACAAATGTGTCAAATAGAAAAATTGGACAAATATAATCTAAATTAATTGATATCTTCGAAAATATCCTCCAAATCGTTCATATTCGTTTTTCTGGATGGTGAGACAACACTTGAAATTTTGGGCGACTAACCACCTGTATTATAGCAAAATTGTTTTTAAAAACAAAATTGCGTTCAATCTAGTATTCTTCAAACAAAAAAGGGGCGAATTGTTCGCCCCTTGTGAATTTTTTATAAATTCTCGATAAATATGCTTATTTCCTGTACTCCTTAACCATACTTAAGAAGTATTCATGTACTCTTGTGTCGTCTGTTAGCTCTGGGTGGAACGATGTGACGAGCACGTTTTTTTGCCTGAGCATAATTGGGTGCTTGTCTAAGAAAGCCAATGTTTCAACTTCATTTCCCCACTCTTCAACCCTTGGAGCGCGGATGAATATCGCTTTGAAAGGTCTGTCAAAACCTTTGATTTCTACCATTTCGTCAAAGCTGTCTACTTGCCGTCCGTATGCATTTCTCCTCACTTTGATGTTGATTACCCCTAAGGACTCTTGCGGGTAATTCTCTATTTCTTTGGCCAAGACTATAAGTCCAGCACAAGTTCCGTATACTGGAAAACCTTTCAAAATCTTTTCTTTCAGTGCATCGAAAAGCCCTATGCGCTTCATTATGCGGATCATAGTTGTAGATTCTCCACCTGGTATGATAAGCCCATCAACTTTCTCCAGGTCTTCTGGAGTTCGTACGACGTATGTTTCGACCCCGAGCTTTTCTATCGCCCATTTGTGTTCTCTAAAATCACCTTGTATGCCTGATACCCCTATTACCATTTCTTACCAACCTCTTTCTTGGAGCCTTACTTCTAACGTTTCAATTTCCAAACCTTCCATTGGTTCGCCGATGTCTTCTGATATCTTCAAGAGCATCTCTGGGTCGTTCCAGTACGTGACTGCCATAACTATCGATTTTGCCATCTTCATTGGGTCTTTTGATTTGAATATACCGCTACCAACGAAAACACCATCTGCACCGAGCATCATCATGAGTGCAGCGTCAGCAGGCGTGGCGACGCCGCCAGCTGCGAAGTTCACAACCGGTAGTCTTCCGAGTTCTTTCACTTGTTGCACGAGTTCTACAGGTGCGCCTATTTCTTTTGCATACGTTACTATTTCTTCGTATGGCAAGTTCTGGACTTTTCTAATCTCTGCCATCACTGTTCTCATGTGTTTGACAGCTTCCACGACGTTACCGGTACCAGCTTCACCTTTTGTTCTTATCATCGCTGCGCCTTCTGCGATCCTTCTCAGTGCCTCGCCAAGGTTTCTTGCACCGCAAACAAACGGGACTTTGAATTCATGCTTGTTTATGTGGTATTTGTCATCTGCAGGCGTTAGAACTTCAGACTCGTCTATGAAGTCAACACCGAGAGCTTCGAGGATACGTGCCTCTGCGATGTGTCCAATCCTTACCTTTGCCATGACAGGGATGGAAACTGCTTCCATTATCTCCTTTATTTTGGCAATGCTTGCCATTCTCGCAACGCCGCCGGCTTTTCTGATGTCTGCAGGAACTCTTTCAAGTGCCATGACGGCAACCGCTCCTGCTTCTTCTGCGATCTTTGCCTGCTCAGCTGTTGTGACGTCCATAATGACGCCACCTTTGAACATTTCCGCAAATCCCTTCTTGATTTCCCATGTTCCTTTTTCCATATCTATCGCCCTCCTTTTCAATTGTGTTTCAATTTATCAGATGATTACAGTCTCTGTGTATTCTCCAAATACTTCCCTCAGTGCGTTGCTTATCTCACCAACGGTTGCGTACGATTTAACAGCTTCGAGAACGTACGGGAAGAGATTTTCATCGGTCTGCGCAACTTCTTTTATCTTGTTAAGAATCTTCTTCACTTTTTCGTTGTCTCTTCTCTCTTTGAGCTTCTTAACTCGTTCTTTTTGCTTTCTTTCAAGCTCTGGATCTACCTTGAGCACTTCTTTTTGTTTCAAGTCTTCGTTTATTTGGAATTTGTTCACACCAACTATTATCTCTTCACCTTTTTCAACTGCAAGTTGGTGCTTGTAAGCGCTTTCGTGGATCTCTTTCTGTACGTATCCAGTCTCAATTGCCTTTATCATTCCACCCATCTGATCTATCTTCTCGATATACTCCATCGCTCTCTTTTCAATTTCGCTCGTCATTGCTTCTATTACGTAAGAACCGGCGAGTGGGTCGATCGTGTCCGCAACACCCGATTCGTAAGCGATTATTTGTTGCGTTCTTAAAGCGATTCTTGCGGATTCTTCCGTTGGGAGTCCGAGAGCTTCGTCGTAGCTGTTTGTGTGGAGCGACTGAGTGCCACCCAAAACGGCTGCGAGTGCTTGTATCGTGACGCGGATTACATTGTTAAGTGGTTGTTGAGCTGTGAGTGTAGAACCGCCGGTTTGTGTATGGAATCTCAACTTCAATGCCTCTGGATCAGTCACACCGAATCTTTTCTTCATTATCTTTGCCCATAGTCTTCTCGCTGCACGGAATTTTGCTATCTCTTCAAGGAAGTTGTTATGTGCTGCAAAGAAGAAAGACAATCTTTTTCCAAAGACGTTTGGATCAAGCCCAGCCTTTATTGCTGTGTCTACGTACGCTATAGCATCAGCAAGTGTGAACGCAACTTCTTGTACTGCGCTTGAACCGGCTTCCCTTATATGATACCCACTTATGCTTATCGGATTCCACTTCGGCATGTACTTCGAGCAGTATTCAAAGATGTTTGTTATAAGCCTCATAGATGGTTCAGGTGGATAAATATATGTTCCCCTTGCTATGTATTCTTTGAGTATATCGTTCTGTATCGTACCGCTCAGTTTGTCTTGCGATACTCCTTGTTTTTCCGCGACGGCTATGTACATTGAGAGCAGAATCATCGCCGTGCTATTTATTGTCATGGAAGTACTGACTTGGTCAAGTGGAATACCATCGAACAGTATCTCCATGTCCTCAAGCGAGTCTATTGCAACGCCGACTTTACCAACTTCACCTTCAGCCATTGGGTCATCTGAGTCGTATCCAATTTGAGTTGGCAAATCGAATGCAACCGAAAGTCCTGTCTGTCCTTGTTGGAGGAGGTACTTATACCTCTTATTCGATTCTTCGGCAGTTCCAAAGCCTGCATACTGGCGCATCGTCCAGTGCCTTGCCCTGTACATTGTTGGCTGAACACCGCGTGTGTAAGGATATTCACCGGGGAATCCGATTTCTTCCACGTAATCTATGTGTTCTATATCCTCTGGAGTGTAGAGCCTCTTGATTTCATAACCGGACGTTGAAGTAAAAGTTGGTTTTCTTTCAGGTACCTTTGCTACCGATTTTGCAACAACATCTTCGTATTTTGCTTTTGCCTTTACAAATCTTTCGTTCATTCCAACTCCCCCTTCGCTTCGATTTAAAAAATTTAATCTTTACTCAACCTTTCCTGTCTATGCTGCTCCCCTTATCTTCAACCGTCAGATAGGATCTCATCATTTTTTCACCCTCGATGGTCTTTAGCGCCATTTCTTTAAATTCATTGAGTTTCTGCTCGAGTTTTTTCTTCCGCTCCTCGTCTCGCTTGTATATCTCTATCAACTCTTCGCTCGATAACTTCGAAAGGAGCTTTTCTCTCTCATCGAGTAACTGATTCAGTTTCTCGTAGTCTTCTTTCTCTATCGCTTCATCTATCTGAGCTTCGATATTCAATATGTCCTTCTCTCCACTGTTTGCCATAGTATCACTCCACATTCCATTTTTCAAGACTTTCAAGTATTTCCGTAACCTTCCTGAGGCTTATTGGATGTATATAGTCAGGAGCGATCTGGGCCATCGGTTTTACGAAGAAAATCCTGTTTTCAAAATCGTAGTGCGGAATTCTCAATTTTTCACTTTCCACAATTATATTACCGTAAAACAATATATCTAAATCTATAATTCTTGGTCCCCATTTTTCATTTCTAACTCTTCCCATCTCTTTCTCAATGTTCAGCAGAGCATCTAAAAGCTCTTCCGGTGATAGGGCAGTGCTTATCTCTATTACGCAATTTAGGAAATTCGGTTGATCTGTCTTACCGTAAGGTTCGGTTTCTATAACATCGGAAGTTGAGATTACGCTCGCTACCTTTCCAATTCTTTCGATGGCTTCTTGTATGTTTTTCTTTCTGTCTCCAAGATTTGTCCCGATGCCTACAAAAACTTTTCCTTCGACCTTTTCTAATATTATTTCGGCTACTGCGAATTTATCGTGAGACAGCGTTGTGTGTATGTAATTATATGCCCCGTGTTTTGCATGTCTATACCTATGAATCACACAATAGAGGCTCCCGTCATTCCTGTTGAGAAAAGAAATATCTTGAAACGAATTTCCATTAAGACCTGTTCCGAGAGCTTTAAAGTAGCTTTCTTTCAATGCGAATCTACCCGCAACGTACTGTTCAGTAATTCTGTTTTTGTTCCCTTTCTCTCTCGGAGTGAGAATTCTTTTTGCTAAGTCAACTTGAACACGCGAGATGTCCACTATATCGTTTCCAAGACCGACTATCAAACAGGGTAACCCCCTTCAAACTTCTCAACCAAGTTCCAGTCGATGTATAATTTTTCTTCGTATTTTTTCTTCAGATATTGCTTTCCGACTTCGCCCAGTATAGCGTATATCAAAAGCTCTTCATCATTCTCTGCAAGTAGCCCAATTTCACCTTTCCTCTTTTCAAGTTCTGGTTCTATATAATCAGCTGGGCGTCCTTCAATCGGTTTTTCATCGCCGAGTATTTTCTTTGCAAGATCTTCATCGATCTTCGCTGGTGGTTTTCCGTAAAGTCCTTTCACGTAATCCTTTACTTCCCTGGTGACCTTAGCGTATCTTTCACCTGTTATTACATTGAGCACAGCTTGAACTCCCACAATTTGGCTCGTTGGCGTTACAAGTGGCGGATAACCAAGGTCTGCACGCACGCGCGGAATTTCTCTTAATACATCATCCAATTTGTTTAACATCTTCTGTTCAGACAGTTGCTTAACTAAGTTAGAGTACATACCACCCGGAACTTGTGAAGTAATCACTCTGTGATCAATGCTGTACATCTTTACATCGTACGCATCATATTTATTTCGAACATCTGTTAGATACTTTACGATTCTGTCCACTTTGTGCCAATCTATCTCAGGAAGTGGTCTGTATTCATTCCAAGAATAATATATCGGCTCAAATGCAGGTTGGCTTGTCGTCATTCCGAATGGTGAAAACGCAGTGTCTATGATATCCGCACCCGCTTGTATAGCCGCGAGGTAGGCGAGTTCTCCAAGACCAGCAGTGGCATGTGAATGTACTTCCAAAGGCAAATCGAATCTCTTTTTCAGGGCGCTAACAAGTTCGCCCGCTACTTTTGGTGTTAGCAGCCCAGCCATGTCTTTTATACAGAGTGAATGGACTCCACGTTCAACCAACTGCTCTGCATAATTTACGAAGTACTCTACTGTGTGAAATGGACTTACGGTGTAAGATATCGCACCCTGGACGTGTGCCCCACATTTTAAGGCAACCTCAATGCTCTTTTCCAAATTCCTAATATCGTTGAGAGCATCAAAAATCCTCATTACCTGAACGCCATTCTCTACCGCTTTTTTTACAAACAATTCGACAACATCATCAGCGTAGTGCCTGTATCCAACCAAGTTCTGCCCACGCAGTAGCATTTGGGCTTTGCCGTTTTTTAGCTTTTTCTTTATAAGCCTCAATCTTTCCCAAGGGTCTTCGTTTAAAAACCTGACACAAACATCGAAAGTTGCTCCGCCCCAAACTTCGAGCGCTTGAAAACCGAGACTATCAACTTCTTCAATTATTCCGAGTATATCTTCTGTTCGCATTCTTGTGGCTATAAGCGACTGGTGTCCATCCCTGAAAGTTGTGTCTGTGAACATTGATAATATTGGCATCTGTTTCACCTCTTGAAGAAGCAATATAAAATAAGTTTTCACGTTTCAAATTAATTATAGCACGCTTGTAAAAAGTATAAAGTACTGTATTTGGAAGCAAGAAAGAGTATATCAAAGCAAGCTAATAATTGTTATTGATAGACCGATTAGGATAAATCTGGTATAATTTAAGTGAACAGAAAGAAGAAGGGGGTAATTGGATTGATAAGGCAGAGTCAGTTTGAACATAAGGAGAAGCAAAATCCAGTGGCATCAGGCATTCAAAAGAAAAGGGGTGCTGAACATAATTTTGAATTTTATTTCGTTATATTAGTCGGGTTCTTAACTTTCGTCTTTGGGTTCATATCGCTCGCCGTATATTTTGCTGTGATGTATATTTCCCCTATAGTCTCTAACCTGACTGGACTTACTTTTCTCGGTTCGCGCTTCTTACTCTTCATATTAGTTATGATCACTGTCAGTGGCTTCTTTATGAGCCTTTATCCTTATTCTAAAGCGGTTGGTGGTAATTCTTCACTGTTTATAATTTTAGCTTTCATATCATCAGGAATATCAGTTGGCGTCCAAGTTTACAAACTTGCGTTCTTTGGTCCCACGTGGATAGGGCTGGACCTTTTGAAAGACCATGGAAACACAGTTGAGATGATGTACTTATCAGCTGTGTATTTTGCTTACAATCTTATACTCTTCATACTGCAGTACACAATAATGAAAAAGGAGTTTGAGGAATAGTGCCGAAAGTTTTGGGATTGGTCGTTGAGTACAATCCGTTCCATTACGGACATCTTCATCACTTGAACGAATCGATAAGGCTTGTTAATCCGGATTACGTAGTCGCGGTGATGAGCGGCAATTTTTGCCAGCGCGGTGAACCTGCGATAGTTAACAAATTCGCCCGTGCGAAGATTGCCCTGATGCACGGGGTAGACGTCGTGTTCGAGTTACCGACAATTTATGCCGTCCAAGATGCCGGAGGCTTTGCGCTTGGATCAGTTGGTATCCTTCACAAGACGGGGGTTGTCACGGACATAGTATTTGGAAGTGAGAGTGGGGATATAGACTTTTTGAAAAGAGTTGCACATTTACTTACGTACCAGACTCCGGAATTCGAAGTTGCATTTAAGAAACAATTGAAATTGGGCTATTCGTATCCGAATGCGAGGAAATATGCGTTAATGGATGTCCTCGATAAAGATGTCAACAAACTTTCAAAGTCGAACGATATACTTGGAATAGAGTATATCAAAGCGCTGATCAGATACAACAGCAATATAACACCTCACGTGATAAACCGAATAGGCGCGGATTACAACGACGAAACGTTCAGAGGGAAGTTTTCTTCAGCAAGTGCTATACGAAAAGCAATTAAAGAGGGACTTTTCGAAACTTCCAAAGAAGCCATGCCGAAATTTACGTACGAGGTAATCCATGAGGAATTCCAAGCGGGAAGAGGACCCGTCTTTTGGGAGAATCTTGAATTTGTGATTGCACTCTTTAGAAAGTTGAAAAGGGAAGATTTTGAAAAGATATACAGTTTTAACGAGGGACTTGATTTGAGGTTCTACGAATCGGCAAGGGAGACCGGCGATTTGCAACAATTTGTTGAGCTCGTAAAAGCGAAAAGATTTACATACTCAAGAATTAGACGCGCTATATTGCATGTTCTCTTCGAAATGGACAAAGAGCACGTTGAAAAAAGCAATGAACTTGGTCCTCAATATTTAAGAGTGCTGGGATTTAATGAAAAAGGCAGAGAACTTTTGAAGATGATTAAGAAGAACTCATCTATACCGATAATATCGACCGCTTCGTTATATAAACAAGTGCTTGAAGGCGTAGAAAAGGATATAACAGAAGAGAAGAGATTGTGGGACGTGGATAGCGAACTGTATCTGTGGCAGTTTGAAAAGGATTTACTCGCAAGTGACATATATACATTCTTGTATCCAAACAAATCTACTCGAACCGCCGGTATGGACTTTGAACAACCTGTAAGAATATAACTTGAAAACGTAGAAAATCTTAGTGCGTTTCGTGGAGGTGTGCGAATCATTTAATGAACGAAATCTTAATAGTTCCTACGGAAAAAGATTGTGAGATAGAAGGTTATTATTACATTCCCGACTACGATGTGCTCCCCTACGAAAATCTCAAACCCTCTTGGTATGTCAGATCTCGCCGGATTTACGCCCTTTACTTGGCGCTCCAAGGCAAATTGAAAGCAGTCTGTACACTGAGGTCTTTATTACATTACATAATGCCGCCTGAAGTTTTCAAAAACGAAATCTACACTTTCAAAATCGGCGATGAAGTGCCAGACCTCGAGAATCTATTTTCGAGGCTTGGATATGAGCGGGTCTTCAACGTCAGAGAGGGCGGGACATTCTCAATAAGGGGAGAAATAATTGACTACCTTGGACCGAACAACATACCTACAAGGATAGAATTGTACGGAAATATAATCGAAGATATACGCAGATTTGACCTGAAAACGCAAAGAAGTGAAGTGAGCCTTGAATCAGCTCTGATTTTACCTGCAAGAGAATTTGTATACGAAGATAGAGAAAATCCTCTCGAGCCAGTCGATGAACAACTAACAGGCAAATACGTCAGCGGCACCTTTCTTGACTATGATGTTCAGCTGTATACTACTGATAGAAGGTCTGTAATTGAGCACTTCTCGTCTTTCGAAAGGGAATTGAGAAAGTCTCTCGAGGGACTTTCCGATGCAGAAAGGCTCTTTAATTACAAGAAATATGGGATATTTGATTATGAGGAAGTAATTTCAAAAGCTCAGGCGTATCCATCTCAACCACTCCAGAAAGTCCAAGTTAAACCTACCGAAGAAGAGTACCTCTCAGTGCCTATTCTTTCTGAAGATGAACTGCAAGTCGGTGATTTAGTTGTCCACAGAAAATACGGCATTGCACGGTTCAACGAAATCAAAAAGGTGGATGCGAACGGAAAACAGAGAGAATTTCTGGTGCTCAATTTTGCAGACTCCATACTTTACGTGCCGATAGAGCGCATAGACCTTGTTGAAAAATATGTAGGTGATGAGATCAACGTAAAACTTGACTCATTAAAGAAGGGAACTTGGTCGAGAAAAGTCGAAAGAGCCAAAAGGAACATCGAAGAGCTCGTCCGAGAACTCGTGTTGCTCCAACACGTTAGAAATACAATTACAGGCGTATCACTTCCTGGCGAAGCAGAGCTTGAAGAGGAATTCGCAAAGACTTTCCCGTTTATAGAAACTCCTGACCAGCTCAATGCTATACGAGAAGTTTTTGAAGACCTCGAGAGTGAAAAGCCTATGGACAGACTCCTTGTCGGAGATGCTGGATACGGTAAGACAGAAGTTGCGATACGAGCGATATTTAGAGCTGTTGCTTCGGGAAAACAGGCAGCTCTTTTAGCTCCAACTACGATTCTCGCAAAACAGCATTACGACAACATATCGGCAAGATTTGAGCCTTTTGGTATAAAAGTAGCACTACTCAACAGATTTTCGACTAAAAGGGAACGAGAGGAAATACTGAAGGGTGTAAAAGAAGGTAGAATAGATGTGTTGATCGGTACTCATAGCATTTTGAAGGATATAAAATTTGCAGATTTGGGGCTTGTTGTCATTGACGAAGAACAGAAGTTCGGTGTTGAGCAAAAGGAAAAGTTCAAAAAGCTTCGCGTGAACGTCAATGTTCTTTCGATGAGTGCAACGCCGATTCCAAGAACGTTACATATGGCACTTTCCAATCTAAAAGATCTATCAGAAATAAAGACCCCACCGCTTGGACGAAAAGAAATACAAGTTCATATAGGTCCTTACGACGAGAGGATAGTAAAACTCGCAATCCTTAGGGAAGTCGGAAGGGGCGGACAAGTTATATACGTCCACAACCGCGTTAATACGATTTACAGCGTATATGAAAAGCTTAAAGAGCTCATACCCGAAGTATCGATAGTAATAGCTCATGGACAACAGACAAAGAGTGAAATGAAAAAGGTTATAGATGCGTTCTATCACAAGCATGCTGATGTTCTATTGTGTACCACTATTGTTGAGAATGGTATTGATGTACCTGATGCAAATACGTTGATAGTAGACGATGCGCACAGATATGGCTTGGCTCAGCTATACCAATTACGTGGCAGGGTAGGTAGGAGCGATAAATTGGCGTTCGCCTACTTTTTGCACCCAAAACATGTCAACGATAAGGTTTTGGAAAGGTTGTACGCAATAAAGTCTTATCAAGGACCAGGAAGTGGTATGAAGATAGCGATGAAAGACATGGAAATTCGTGGAGTTGGTGCGATATTCGGACTTGAACAGCACGGCTACATAAACGACCTCGGCTTAAAATACTACTTAGACCTTCTTAATGAAGCTGTCGAGGAAGTGAGCGGTAATATTCAAAGCAAAATCGATACAGAAATCGAAGGTATACCTGATAGTATAGTCATACCAGAGAGCTACATATATGATCCATTTGAGAGAATGAGATTTTACAGAAGGATAGCGTCGGCAATCACTGAAGAGGAACTTACTGACATACAAGAGGAACTTGTCGACAGGTTCGGCAAGTTGCCTGTAAGTGTTAATAATTTAATAAAGTACGCATATCTGAGAGTCATGTTGTGGAACAAGAACGTTTCAAAAGCAACGATATCCGACGTTGGTTTGGTGGTAAAATTTAAGAAAGCACACTTCGAAGAGCTGTCGCCAAGGTACATATACAACGAGAAGGAAGACACGTATATATTCTTTATGGACATCGATGAATTAGTAAATACACGGAGTACTGTGTTGAAAACTTAATTGATCCTTTGTATTCAGAAAGGTGAATTTATGTGAAAATATTCGGCTACGTTCTTGAATCTTATGGAAAATATGTAAAGGTCAGAACCCAAGATGGTGAATATATAATCAAGAGTGATAAAAGACCTCCAAAAGAGGGTACGAAGCTCGAGCTAAAAAATTTTGGAAGCGGTGACTACTTTGCAAAGGTAGTCGCAAAGAAGCCTTACGAATTCAACGAGCTGCCAAGTGTGAAGTTCGTGCAAATGGCAGAAGAACTCTTAGCTAGTCAAGAAATTTGGAACGAACATGTGAAAAACAGATTAGCTATTGCAATAGGCCTTTTTCTTGAAGAGGTATCTAAGAGAAGAGACATTGACAAGAAATTGCTGACAAGATTCAAATCACTACTTAATGAAAGAATAGGCAGAAGAAGTGATTCAGGAGAAGTTATCGGTGGAACAGGTATATTATTTCCTGGAAATCATGCTGATAATTCAGATAAGGCCGATAAGTACGCTGAGTTCGAAAAGTATTTGAACATTCTGTCTGGGAGATATGGTCTAATTATTAATGAAGGTTTGGTATTCGTAGACCGCGAATTAGGAACGTTCGAAGTATTTGTTGTTGGTAACCACATATTTGCCAAAACTGATGGTCAGAACCTAACTTTGTATTTTGAAAAAATACCGGATGGAGTTGAGCAGTTAGAAAGAAGGTTGAAGAGAGTATTTCGACAGGTACACATAAAACTTAAAGGGATGGATGACGGAACCTATGTTTGATAACTTCGATAACTTCGACACTTTCGGTTCTATTGATTCAGACGCGAAGAAAAGCAACCAAGAATGCACCAAGAAACTTGCTGTTGCTCTGAGATATCAACCGGGAAAGGATTACGTACCCTTTGTGGTTGCAAAAGGCAAATGTCACTTAGCAGAGCTTATAATCAAGAAAGCTGAGGAGAGCAATGTTCCAATCGTAAAATCAGAAGAGCTTGTGAAAGAACTTTTCAAACTCGAAGTACTCGAGCCGATACCAACAAAACTTTATGTAGCTGTTGCTGAAGTGCTTGCTTTTATCCAGCTGGGATTGGAAAAGTAATGTTTCTCAAAGGAGGGGTTGACATGAAAATCAGGCTTTCAAAAATATCTCTAGTATTTTTGTTGCTATTAGTAACTTCTTTTGGACTCGCAGAAATTTCATTTCAAATCATAATAGGATTTGGAAATGTGCCGGCTATTTCCTTGGGTGACCTGCCAGATTACTCTGTTGTCATATATACCGACGAACCGTTTTCTGCGGTGTATATCGACGGAACTTACGCAGGGACAACGGATTCGTTTGGCAGATTGGTTGTCCGATTCAGCACTGAAGGATACCACACAGTCTGGGTAGTTACTTCCAACAAATACGTGATTTATGACAGATACTACTTCCGTGTAGAAAAGACTCCACGAATAGTCTATGTCCCTTCTACAAGACTGGGTGAAGTCACAGTCTTTTCAAATGTATATCCCGTTTCGGTTTACACAACGAGTGGCAAGTTGCTCGGAACAGTTGAAAAGAACGGTGAAAAGGTTTTGGCACCCCTCGGAAATCAGGAACTGATATTTACTTGCCCAGGCTTTGCCGACCAGAAGCAAACAGTGAACGTGCTTTACGCGAAAGAAACACCTGTCTGGCTCGAGTTTAAGCCTGTTCCTTTCAAGCTTGAACTGGTTGTAATGGATAAATTCTCACCCAATGGCGACTGGCACGAAGATGAATGTGTTATCAAAATATACTCTTCAAGACCGGCAACTGGCAGTATTCAAATTCTCGATCCATCTGGTATAATTGTATATGAGAAATCAATAAAAGTTGGTGCCGGAACAACACAAATTAATTGGGACGGACAAGGTAAGGCTGACGGTCTATATACCGTCAAAGTTTTGTTATCAGATGGTATAGCTACAGAAGAACGAGTAGCACAGACATCCTTAGACAGAAGTGTCTACACTTACAAGAAAGAGATAGTTATCGGAACAATTATAGGAATGATGTTGTTCATAGGATATATGATATGGAGTAGTATGTAGTTTGTTAAATGTACGATTAGAAAGATGATTAAATAAGAAAGATACGGTTTGAAGAGAGGTGTAACTTGTGATTACTTACGAGCAGAAACAACGAATCGAAGAACTCAAGAAGAAGTACGATGACATCATCGAAGTCTTCCATCCGGAAGATAAGAGAGAAAAACTCAAAGAGTTGGAAGAAGAGAGCCTGAAGCCTGACTTTTGGAGCGACCAGAAGAAAGCACAGCAAGTCAACAGGGAGATTCAAAGGATAAGAAAGATCATCGAAGACATGGAGAAGATAAAGAACTTGTTTGATGATATCGAAGTCGGCATAGAACTTGCTGAAGAGGATCCTTCAATGGAAGAACATTTGGACGAGATTATTGAAGAAGTCTCGAAAAAGATTAGAGAGTTCGAACTCGAACTCATCCTGAATGGGAAATTCGATGGTTCAAACGCATACCTTTCTATCCACCCAGGTGCTGGCGGTACGGAATCGCAGGACTGGGCATCTATGCTATTGCGCATGTACATGCGCTGGGCTGAGAAGAAGGGTTATTCAGTTGAAATAGTGGATTATCAAGAAGGTGAAGAAGCTGGTATAAAGAGTGCGACGCTCTACATAAAAGGCGATTTCGCTTACGGGTATTTGAAGCATGAGCGGGGTGTCCACAGGCTTGTTCGAATTTCACCATTCGACGCGAACAAAAGAAGGCATACTTCTTTCGCATCTGTCAACGTGTTACCTGAGATAGAGGACGATATAGATATAGAAGTCAGACCTGAAGACATAAGGGTTGATACTTACAGAGCGAGTGGAGCTGGCGGACAGTACGTCAACAAAACAGAATCCGCAATAAGAATTACACATATCCCAACTGGTATCGTTGTAACGTGTCAAACTGAAAGATCGCAGCTCCAAAATAGAGAAACAGCTATGAAGATGCTTAAAGCAAGGCTTTATCAGCTTGAGATTGAAAAGCGTAGGAAACAGATAGAGCAGATTCAAGGAGAACTCAGAGACATCAGCTGGGGTAACCAGATTAGATCCTACGTGTTTCAGCCGTACACGATGGTTAAGGACCACAGAACCGATGTTGAAACTGGAAACATCGAAGCTGTCATGGACGGAGAAATTGATATATTCATTGAAAGCGAACTTGTTTACTACGCAAAGCTTGGGATAAATGAATAAGGAATCCAAAGGGGTGGGGTTTGTGGCGAACGGAATGAGACCAAAAGTGTTTGTCGTAACATCTGGAAAGGGCGGGGTTGGTAAGACCACATTCACCTCCAATCTCGGCTGTACACTGGCGAAGATGGGGGAAAGGGTGTGTCTGATCGACGCGGACATAGGGCTCAAAAACTTAGATGTGGTACTCGGACTTGAAAACAGGATTATATACACGTCGTTTGACGTTGTAAACGGGACAGTATCTGCAAAAGAAGCACTGGTAAAACATAAGCAGCTAAAGAATCTGTATTTATTAGCAGCTTCTCAAGTTGCCACTAAAGAAATGATTTCTCCAGAAGATATGAAGCGGATTGTTCAAGAGTTATACGATGATTTTGATTACATACTTATTGACTCACCGGCTGGTATCGAAAGAGGTTTTAGAAATTCCGTGGCACCAGCGGAGGCGGCATTCATAGTTACAACACCGGAATTACCTGCTATATCGGATGCTGACAGAGTTATAGGGCTCTTGGAAAACTATGGTTTTACCGAAGACAGAATGTACATAGTTCTCAACAAATTCAAGATTCACATGGCAAAACGTGGAGATATGCTTGATAAGACGGACGTTGAAAAGGCTTTGGCAATGAGGTTGATAGGAGTCATCCCGGATTCCGAAGAAGTTATCGTTGCAACCAACAAAGGTATTCCAGCGGTATTGGAAGATGGCGTTGTAATCGGTAAAAGTTTTGAAAACATCGTTAAGCGGGTGAAGGGGGAAGAGATTCCCATCGATGAAGATTTAAAGGGAGTCTCAAAGGGATTCATTTCTTCGTTGCTTTCGATGTTTAAGAAGAGGTGATAGTGATGTGGATCGTAGATATATTCAAAAAGAAAAAGCATAAGAACACTAAATCACCAAAGGAAGAAGCCGCCGAAAGATTACAGACGATGCTTACAAGAAGAAGAGAATTCGTCCAGAGAATACCGATAGAGGAATTCCAAGCCAATTCCGAAGAGATTAAGTACGCCGTTATCGAGACGATTTCGAGAAGGTTCAACATCCCACCTGAAAAAGTCAGAGTGGATTACCATGAACAGAATGGTTATGTAGTAATTGTGACTAATGTCAACTTCAAGTAAGCGATTAAGTACATAGGCGGGGGATTTTATTGAGATTATCGATCATGTTTAGTGTTACGCTGTTAGTTATAGTAATCATTTCTATATTCCTCTCAAGTTGTGCTTTTTTGCTAAGCAATATAGTATCGGGCAGCGGAAATGTGACCTACACAGTATGGGTATATATAAACGGCATGCCGAAGAAGATGGTAGAAGATTTGAATTTATCAACAGCAGCAGAAGTGAGCTACAAAGGTTCTTTTTCGGCAAAATTTTTTGTTGGATCAGCTCTAAAACGAGAAGTACCAAGAAAAGATCTTAACGACTTGTTCAACAAACCTATAGAGGATAATATTAATATTATTACTCAACCTACTGGAAGTATAGGAATCTCAAGTAGCCTCACAATAACTTATAGCACCGATACGACTTTTACGGCTGCTTCATCTAGTGTATCTTTCGAGTTTGAAAAAAGTTTCCCACTATCTGAAGGAAAATTTTACATGATCTTTGATTTCTCAACAGATTCTGATGAGGGGATGCTAACTGTTGTCCCTTATTCCAAAGGATACAAATTTACTGTTATAACTTCAAAGCGCGATTATGTAGACGTTTTTGACAATGAAAAGGGTTACAGGCTTATATCAGAGAATATCGATGGAAAATACCAGTGTGTTTTTATTGGAGAGAAAGGGAAAACCTACACTTTTGAAAGTTCTGGTAATCAAAAAACGATACCAGTCCCGCAGAATACTGATAAGGATGGAGAAATAGTAGATTTATCGGGACAGTAAGTAAAGATTTTTTCTTTTTTCGACGGGGTGCCTCGTATGAAAATCAGAGAAAAACCGAAAAAGAAAGAGATTAACATTCTTGTAATTTCGTATATAGTGCTTGTTGTTGTTTTCTTGTCGTATTTTATGACGAGCTATTTGCGATACAAAGCACTGTCGAAAGAATACGAAACACTGAAAAATGCGTATGAACAGGAAAGAAGGCAGTACAAGGAACTCGAAAAAATGATAGAGAAACTCCAAAGAATTGTTGAAAATAATATGGAAAACGAGAGGAATGAAAACCAAAACGGAAACCGTGAAGAGAACAAGGAGGTAACAGACACAACAGATGGAACAAGCACACAAGGGAATTAATCACGTAATGGAAAACGGCGTTAGTATTGTAATCACGACTTCACACAACGCCTCTAAGGAAACTGTTGAGCTTGCTAAAGAGTTGTCCGCAAAGTTTAATGTTCCGTATTACAACAGACGTCATATATCCGAGAGACTGAAAGATGGTACGCTAAAGATGTATTACGTAGTAGACAGCAATAAGAACCTGAGTGTTGTTATAGATGGCCAAAAGTTGTTCTTTCATCCAGGGATTTCGAAAATAAGGATGGAAAATTATAAAAGGGAAGGACGAGATTTTCTCCTCGAAGCCTTAAGACCAGAGAGTACAGATATAGTCTACGACGGTACATTCGGGCTCGGAATGGATGCTGTGTTTATAGCCAATTTCGTGAGTCAGGTCGTCGGTACGGAAGTATCTGAACATATATACCGTGTCGTTTCTTACGGAATTGCAAATTACAAATCAAAAGAAGAGTGGATCAACAGAGCGTTGAAAAGGATTGTCTTATTTAATGAAGACATGAAAGAGTTTGTAAAAAAGCAACCTGATAGAAGTTACGATATAGTCTATTGCGATCCTATGTTCGAAAATCCCGTTTTTGAGAGCTCCGCACTCAATCCCATACGTCCTTTGGCAAGTTACGATACAATAGATGGAACGACAGTGAACGAATTGATAAGGATAGCTAAGAAAAGAGTCGTGATAAAAACGCTTGCAAAGGATGGGTTACTGGAGCGATTAAATAAAGAGGGAATTAATTTTGACAGAGTCATAGTGAGCAAGAAGAATGGTTTAATCTTTGCTTGTATAGATTTAGTTTAGTTCAAAAGAACGAACTAAGGAGGTTAAGTATGGGATTTTTTGATAAGCTGAAAGAAGGATTAAAGAAGAGTAGAGATACGTTTTTTAATAAAATAGGACAGATTTTGAAGATCAAAAAGTTTGACAAGGAAACTCGCGAGGAAATAGAAGAGTTATTGATATTAGCAGATGTAGGTGTTGAGGCGACGGAGTATATACTGGAAAGACTTGAAGAAATGAAGCCTGAGGATGCATTCAGAGCACTTAAAGAAATACTCGTTGAGATACTTTCAAAGGACAATAACCTTAACATACCGCAGACTAAACCTTTCGTCATAAGTATGGTTGGAGTGAACGGTTCGGGTAAGACGACGACATGTGGTAAGTTGGCGCATATATTCAAAAGCGAAGGTAAGCAAGTGGTAGTCGGGGCTTGTGATACATTCAGAGCAGCGGCTATTGATCAACTCAAAGTTTGGGCAGATAGAAGTGGTGCGACTTTCATTGCACACATGGAAGGTGCAGACGCAGGTGCTGTCGCGTACGATGCTGTGAATCACGCAATTAGTAAAGGAAAAGATGTTGTGATCTTAGACACGGCTGGAAGATTGCATAATAAGAAGCATCTTATGGACGAACTCCAAAAGGTCAACAGAGTTGTTCAAAAATTGGTGCCAGATGCTCCACACGAAGTTCTATTGGTGATGGATGCGGTAACCGGACAAAATGGACTTCAGCAAGCAAAGATTTTCAAAGAGGTTGTAAACGTGACAGGCATAGTTCTTACAAAACTCGATGGAACAGCAAAGGGTGGTATAGCTATTGCGATAGCTAAAGAACTCGGTATACCGATAAAGTTTATTGGCGTAGGAGAAGGTATTGAAGATTTGAAACCTTTTGACCCCAGAGACTTTGTCGAAGCTCTCATGTCAGGAGATGAAAGCGATGGATCAGACACAGGTACCTCAGCTGTGGGATAAGAAGTACACCTGCCCAGCTTGTGGAAGTATCGTGACAACCAAAAAAGTAATAACTGACAGAGTCAGGGTAAAAAATTATGATCCTGATATGAAGCCGAATTACGAAGGAATTAATCCAATGCTGTACTCAGTAGTAACTTGCGAAAATTGTCATTATTCTGCACTTGAATCGGACTTTGAAAACAACATCTCGCCAATTTACATGGAAGAGATCAGGAAGATACAAAACGAATTGAAAGTTCCAAAGGATGTACAATTTTCAAAAGAACGTGATCACAGAACCGCGATACTTTCATGTGCGCTCGGCACGCTTTTTTACAAAGCCAAGAAGCAGATCTGCAGAGTTGCAGAACTGTATTTGAGAATAGGCTGGCTCTACAGAGAACTTTCCGATTCCGAAAACGAACTAAAAGCTCTTGCAAAAGCATTGGCGAGTTTCGAAGAATGCTTCATGCACTCGTACATAGATACAGAGAAAGAACCCATGATACTCTTTTATCTTGGAGAGCTTTCAGCGAGGTTCGGAAAGATGGAGGAAGCTCGAAAATGGTTTTCAATGTTGGTTACTAAATACAAAAACTCGAATTCTTTCTATGTCAAGGCAGGGAGAGATAGATGGCAAGAAATAAAAGGATAGGAAACTCTTTGTTTACTAAAATCTCTTTTCTTATTGTAATTGCTATTTTATTGATGCTTAACTCTTGTCTTCCAATCGGGAATTATCTTGAGCTTTCGATGAGGATCGATGATATACAGGAGAAGGTCGATAAACTCGAGCGTTCAAGCACAAAACCACAACCTCAACCCAGCGATCAGCAAGAGATTAAGCAAGAAATCAAAAATGTGGATTCAAAAGTTGCAAAACTCGAGCAAACTGTGACTTCCATTAGCAATTCGGTAAAATCGTACGACCAAGAACTAACAAAAACAAGCACGAAAGTATCCGACTTGGAAAAGAACCTAACATCGATAAAGAGCGATTTAGACAAAATTTCAAAAACCCAGACGTCGATACAGAACAAAGTTGCGACGTTGGAGAGTCAATTAAAGCAAATCGATGTTGTTCGTAAAGATTTAGATGCTCTCAGTTCGCAGTTGAGGAACGTACAGCAGAGTATCCCAACGCAGATCAATCAAAGCGACGTAGAATTTTTGAAACAGCTCCAGCAGCAAATCAGCGAAATAAAAGCCACAATTCAAAACTTAGATCCCGTATCACTTTTAAAACTTGATACCGGCTACATTTACTACATTGTGAAGTCTGGTGATACACTTAGTTCAATTGCATCAGCCTACAAGGTCAATTTGAGTTCTCTTGTAGAATTAAATAATATTGCCGACCCATCGAAATTAGCTGTTGGACAGGTGGTAAAGATTCCCGTAAATGATCCGAAATCGTACGTGAAAGTGCCTGTGAAAATTAATCCAGCCGATATTCTCTCGTACCATGGACAAGATAAGAACGGAATAAGGCAAATAGGCATGGACATTTACGCACGTGGCAAGGATATATACCCGATATTACCTGGAAAAGTTCTCAAAGTTGAGAATAATACTGTGACAGTTGACCACGGCAACATGATTATGGCTGTGTACAGTGGAGTGAACACGTCGCTCAAGACAGGAACATTTATATCAAACGATAAACCATTGGGGCAGTGTCTGGATGTATTTCATTTTGAATTATACATAGAAGGCGAGCCTAGAGACCCGTTAAGGCTATTCACGGAGTATAAAGGTGTCTTCACCGTCACATTCTATTCTGAGTGGGATGACGGGAAAGTTCCGATGCACCCAACGTTCAGGATAGCGAGGAACGGACGAGTACCTCAGCAATTCTTGTCGATAGCAGTTGACCCAGCTGTCATACCGCTCGGTTCACTTGTTTACATACCGACACTTGCAAATACGGTATTTATAGCCGAAGATACTGGAAGTGCGATCAAGGGTAATAGGATAGACGTGTACGTAAGCGATGTTAGACTTGCGTTGAGTCAGGGAATAACCCCACATCCTGTATATGTAATTAATCCTGTCACGAACAGATAAGAAAGTGTGATCACGGAGGTTGAATATGGCAATCACAATGAAGAGTGAGTACGCTATAAAGATAATGATATTGATAAGCCTTGAAAACAAGCGTGTTAACGCACGCGAAATTGTTAAAAAGTGCCGAGCGAAATTGCCACTCGAATTTGCAGAAAAGATTTTAGCAGACTTAGCTCGGAACGGGATATTACGTGCTTATCGTGGCAGAGGCGGTGGATACGAACTTTCGAAAAGCATAGATGATATAACAGTTTACGACATAGTAGCTGCTGTCGACAACCCTACTGATGCGATAAAATGTTTTGTAAACGTAGACGAAGATGAAACAACACCAGAAGCTTGTACGGTGAATAGAATATGGGAAGTTGTCCTTGAACAGATGGAAGGGACTCTCAAAAGCATTAAGTTGAAAAACCTAATAGAAGATTACAAAGCGAGGTGCAATCTTGTTTGAACAATATAAACAATGGAAAAAAAGTCGGTATACTTCTCAGCGGTGGTGTAGATAGCGCTGTAGCACTCTACTTGCTTTTAAAAGAAGGCTTTGATGTTACGGCATACCACATGAAAACAGTTAGCGATCAACTCTATTTGACTAAACAAATTAAGCACAAAGTCTGCTGCAGTCCATCCGATACTTACGATGCACAGTTAATTGCGAAAAAATTCAACGTGCCATTTAAGATAGTTCACATAGAGGACACTTTCAGAGAGAAGATCATAGACTATTTCATCAACGAAAATCTCGCCGGAAAGACACCAAACCCATGTTTTTTTTGTAACGACTACATAAAATTCGGTGCTGTGATGGATGTTGCATTATCGGACGGAATGGACTACGTTGCCTCAGGTCACTATGCAAGGATAATCGACGGGAAGCTTTACAAAGCGGTTGATGAAAGCAAGGACCAGTCTTACTTCCTTGCGTCTATAAGAAAAGAAAAACTTTCAAGAATTTTGCTCCCAAATGGCAATTACTCAAAAGATGAGATAAGAAGAATAGCGCAAGAACAAGGCATCCATGTTGCGCAGAAAATAGACTCTCAGGACTTGTGTTTCCTGCCAGACAACGACTTGAAGGGCTTTTTTGAAGACAATGGTATAAGAGTTCAGCCGGGAAATATAATTACAACGGATGGTAAAATAATTGGAAAGCATGAAGGACTGCCATTTTACACGATTGGTCAAAGAAAATTTGGAATTGCCACAGGGGGTAGGTTGTACATAAAATCAAAGAACGTGGAAGGAAACTTTATTCTTGCCACACCGTTAGATGAGGTTTATGAAAAGGATATGGTTGTTTCAAACGTTAATGCCTACGAAGAACTGCCAGAAAAGTTCGAGGCAACGGTGAAGATAAGAAAGAAATTTAATGAGATAAAATGTACTGTGACTGTAGAAAATGATAAACTTTACGTCCAATTTGAAGAACCCGCCTTTGCTGTAACTCCTGGTCAGATTGCGGTTTTTTACGATAGTCCAAGAGTTATCTGCGCTGGGGTAATTGAAAAATAGGGAAAGAAGAGAAAGAAATCAATCAATCCTTAGGAGGGGATTTATTTGATAGAAGTTATGATATCAAAAGAGCAACTTAACGAACGGATCAAACAACTCGGTAAAGAAATTACGGACTACTACAAAGATAAGACCGACACACTCCATGCAGTGTGTGTGCTTAAGGGCTCAATCCACTTCTTCAGTGAGCTTGTTCAGAATATAGACTTGAATGTAGAATATTCTTTTATCCAAGTTTCGAGCTATTCAGGTGTTTCTTCAACGGGTAGAATAAGGGTGAAGAGTTGGATAGACGAGCCGATAGAAGGAAGGCACGTCATAGTTGTGGAAGATATCCTCGACACTGGACTTACACTCTCTTACATATTGGATTACCTGAGAAGATACAGACCAGCCGATTTGAAAGTAGTAACATTGCTAAAGAAGCTTGGAAGAAATCCGCAGGTTAAACCCGAATTTGTTGGATTCGAGATTGAGGATAAATTTGTTATCGGTTATGGACTCGACTACAACGAAAAATACAGAAATCTTCCTTACATAGGGTGGGTAAAAGGGGAAATCAAGTAAAATGAAGAACGTGCTTTATGTCTTTATTATCTTCACAGGTATTGCCGCCGCTCTCTTTGTATCGGCGATTTGGATAGAGGTCTTCATACGCATTTTCTTTATCCAAACGGAAGATCCGGTGAATATACTTGTTCTCGGGCTTGACAAAGACATTGGGAGAACAAGAAGGACCGATGTCATACTTGTTGCAAGCATAGATCTCGAGAATAAAAAAATGCTTATGTCCAGCATACCGCGAGACCTTATCGTAGATGGTAAGAAAATAAACGCTTATTATCAATCTGAAGGAATTGAGAAGTTTACTGAAAGAATTGAGAAATTGACAGGTTTAGAAATTAAAAGACACTTCATCGTAGATTACGAAATATTCAAATTTCTGGGTGACGAGCTCGGACCTATCGAGGTTTTTGTCGACAGACCGATGTATTACAAAGATGCCGCACAAGGATTGGAAATAAACTTTTCACCCGGGTACTACAAAATGAAAGGGAAAGAGCTTCTTGCCTATCTCAGATTTAGAAAAACGGCGGAAGGTGACATCGGAAGGTTAGATAAACAAAGAGTGATCATAGAAAAATTGGCTCAGAAAGCATTGAATAAAAATGTTTTCTCGTTAACTGAGCTTTACAGGGAAATCAGAAAAAGAACTGAGTTTAACATGGACATAGGCGAGGTCGTCTATATATTCTCCAAGGTAAAAACGAACTTCAAGATAGACACCGTGCCATTTCCGTATTTCATAGGTGATGACGGCAACTTGTACATCGATGAATCAAAGCACAAAGACTACATAGCAAGTTTTTCGTCAGGTGATAAAAAATTAGAGGAAAAATACCGTTTCTATGTGATAAACAATTCTTCCCAAAGAACGGCAAGTGAAAGCAAGAGGATAGAAGAACTGTTCAAGTCAAAAGGATACCAACCGAATAACATTTTCTACGAAGGCGTAGACGTTGACATTAGAAAAGATACGGTTTTCGTGCTAACAAAAAAAGAATCCCTTGACGAATACATTGACCAAATGCTTTCTCAGGTCTTCCCTGACAAAAAATTCAATGTAGTCTACGTGGAAAACAATATCGAATACGTAAGTAAATACATAACCATAATTGGAGAACTCACAAAACAAGGGAAGAAAATAGTCTTTCCAATCGATTTCTTGATAATACTCAAATGAAAAGCCAGTGCAAGAAGCATACTGAAAGTAGATTAATAAGGCGGTGTTAATTAGGCGATGTGTATCAAATTCATCAGGACAGTGACTATTCTTATCATCTCAATAACTTTTCTCGTAATGGTTGAGTTTGCTTTTGCACAAACGAATTCCAAAAGTTCTGTGAATGATTTATCCATAAGTGTTTACGATTTTATAGAGAAAATATCCGGTAGCAGAAACTACTTCATTTCAACTATTCTGACATTTGATGTGCAGGACGGACAACAAAGGAAGAAAATTGAAATCACCTTCGATTTGAAGGTGAAAAATCTTGAGATTTTCACATTTTATATCAAAAGCCCAAAAGTATTTGAAGACATAGTAATTAACTATGACATCATATCGAAAAAGGTCACGTACTCATACAAGAAATTCTCTTCGACTGAAGAGCTGAGAGATGCATCGCTCAGTTCACAGCAAGTTGGGGATCTCTTAACATCAATTACCGATTTCTTGTCATCACCTCTGTTCGAAACAATGCAAAAGGAAGGACATATTGAATTCAAGCCGAAGAACGCTGCAGTCCTTGCGAGGTTCGGAGTCCAGCCCATAACCGTGAAACTTTACATAGAAAGATCTCTACCGAAAAAGATAGAAATAGTCAACGACAAAAGCGATGAAAAGATAACTATGGAATTTCCAAAATTCGACGTGAGCAATTAAGTGGAGCATAATTGATGTTGACGGGGGGATGAACATTGAAAGCTGTAAGAAACTTCAAGATTATATCACTACTTATCGCAATACTTCTATCTTCGCTAAGTTTTGGATACTTCAATTTTGGTGCAGGTTTTGTGTACGGAACGGCAAACAGCTGGACACTTCGGATCGGAATTGAAGACGAGACATTTTCGCTAAATGCTGACTACCTAATAAATAACTCATGGAATATCATAGGCGGTGTTTACTTCAGCACAGAAGTCGGGTTTAAAGTAGGTCCATTCATCTTTGGAACTTACAACATTTCCGCTAATGACTTTTCAGTCATCTACGGTCCGGTTATTGGCTTTACTACAAAACAAATCTTCGCTCAGATTGGTTATTTAACGGATTTTACTCAATTTCAAGACATTTCAAAAGGTATATTTGCAGTGTTGAGGTTCTATGTTCCAGACCCACCAGGCATGAAAATGAGAGACAAACTTTACTTAGAAGGTCAGTACTATGGAGGGAATTTTAAAATAATTGTCGGGCTTCTCGAACCTTAGAGAGCTATCAACAACGTTATAGCTGTTAATACATTCAAGACTTGAAAATAACGATATTCGTGATATAATACTTGTGCAAAAATCAGATTTTGATTATGCCGATGGTTATGCCGAGGTGGCGGAATTGGCAGACGCGCATGACTCAGGATCATGTGGGGTTTCCCGTGCGGGTTCAAATCCCGCCCTCGGCACCAGTTGAGGAACAAGCGCAGGAGTTGACCCACTCCCAATCCCCTGAAGGGGATGGGATTCTTAGTAGCTCATGGCTACCCTCCATGGGCTCGTGTTAAACTCATGGCCACGTAGGTGTGGATTGTATCTTACACCCACGGAGGAGGCCAATCTCTCAACTACTGGGATGTCTCCCAGATACCTTTTGTAGATATTTATCGCTCCTACTCCGTCCCGATGGTATTCAAAGCCACAAGATTGACATCTGTAGTTTCTTCCATTTGGCTTATTCTGTGTTCCGCAAACTGGACATGTCTTGCTTGTGTATGCTTCTGAGATTTTGATAACTGAGATGCCAAATAACTCAGCTTTATGCTCAATCATCTGCGTTAGTTTCCTAAACTGCCACTGGTGAATCTTTTGCCTCGCATTGTCGTTTCCTTCTACATTCTCACGTATATTTGTTAATTCGCCAAGTACGATAGTTCCAACGTTTTTCTTAAGACACATCCCTATGAAATGGCTCGTGATTTTGTGCATGATGTCTTTTATTTGGTTGCTTGTCTTTCTGAGCATATTCCTTTTAGCTCTGTTGAGTTTCTTGTATCGTTTCGAACCTTCTTTGCATTTACTGAGCATCTGCTGAAATTTGGCATATTCTTTGTTGCGATATCTCAGAACACTGTTAAGTGCACCACCGCTGTAGATAACAACTTGCTCACCATCGAAAGTTGTGATGGGACGGAGTACTCCAAGGTCTACAGCCATTACCTTCGAGCCTGCCTGCTCTTGCTTCTCCACCTCTATCGCAAGGTGGAGATAATACCTACAAGAATCGTACACAAGCGTTGCTTGTTTGATAATTGTGCTTGGCAACAGGTTTGTTTTAATCTCCAATGGCTCAGCTTTCCCGCCCATAGACAGTCTGAGTGTTCCATCTTCTAATAGCTTGATTGCTGTCGACTTCCAAACGAATGGAACGTATCTTCTTCGTTTGTAAGGTGGTTTAGCATTTGGATTTGATTTGATGTTTGCAAAATAGCTCCTCAAAGCTTGGAAATACCTTTGCATTATAGCTTGCTTTGAGTGAGTATGCATATCGATGCCTTCGTACCATCTAAGGATATACTTTTGAACAGTGCCTTCTGAAAGCCAAAAGCCTTTTTTATTTTTAACTTTTCTGATTAACGACATGGTTTTGTTGTATATTCTTGCTGCTTCTTTGTTTAGTCTTTCACAGATGGCATTTAGCTCAGACGGAACAGCCAACTTGTATGTTCTAACATGGCATTCCGACATTCCTTGTTCTCACCTTCTACAAGAATTATACCAAAGGTATTGCTCATTAATTAAGCCCCTTACCAATCCTCTAAAGGAGATTGGCTTGCGGGGCTTCATTTTCTGTCAGTACAAACTGATCTCCTTTTTTATTTTTTCTTTTAATCATTCACAATTTATGGTAAAATAACTTAGACTGGTATTAAAGGCTAAAAAAACTGTGAAATTACAGTATTTCATAGATAAGCGGTGGTGAAAACTTGACAGAGATTAAGTTCTACAACTATCCCATACTTTGTGGAAAAGCTGATGAAGTCAGGAACTACCTTATTGAACAAATTGAGAATGGTAAAAAGCTCTTCATAGTCACACTGAACAGCCAGATATTCTTGAGAGCCGAGCAGATTCCAGATTACATGAAAGCCTTAAGAAAAGCGGACTTCCATTTACCAGACGGTGCTGGAATAGTTTGGGCTATTAAGAAACACTGCAATATAAAAAGTGATAGGATTCCTGGAATAGATACAATGGATTACCTTTGCGATGAGGCTGTTAAGAGGAACTGGACCGTTTATCTTCTGGGTGCAAAGCCTGACGTTGTGAAAAAAGCTGCTGACATATTAAAAAAGCGCGGAGTTAAGATCGTAGGATATCACCACGGATATTTTGAAGACCAAACACCAGCCAAAGAAATACAAAAGTTGAAGCCAGACTTGCTCTTCGTCGGTATGGGGGCACCGAGGCAAGAATTGTGGATTGCACAGCACATGCATCTACCCTTTAAGTTGGCAATGGGTGTTGGCGGAAGCTTTGATGTCATTGCTGGTGTTAAAAAACGTGCACCAGTCTTTTTTCAGAAGATGAGACTTGAATGGTTTTATAGATGGCTCACAGAGCCTATTTCTCGTTCAAGGGTTCCCGTTGACGTTATGAAATTCTACTTTAAGGTGGTCCTCGATGGAAAAGCAGGAGCTTGTAAAACGGTACATAGAAACATTGATTAGTTCGCCAATAAATCTTGTTGGGTACGATAATTTTGAAGAGGCTTATCATTTTCTCTACATAGATTCAACACTTCCCATGAAGGCGGAGGACTTGGGACAGAAGTTCATAGACGTTGGCACTGGTGGTGGGGTGCCCGGTGTATTTTTGGCCATAGAATTCGGAGCATCCGGCTTTTTGATAGATAGTGTCTGCAAGAAAATAGAATACGTAAAGAATAAATGTGAAGAACTAAAGATAGAGAACTTGGAGTTCTTGTGCATAAGAGCTGAGGAACTAAAGGACAAAGGACCGTACAGAGAATATTTTGACAGCGCGGTTTCGAGGGCTGTCTCGAAAATAGCAACGGTACTTGAATTAACAGCTCCGTATGTAAAAGTCGGTGGAAAGATATTGCTGTACAAAGGTCCAGGGTATACGGAAGAACTCGGTCAATCTGTGAACGCAATGAAGGAACTTGGCGTCAAGCTCTCGGAAGTGAGAAAATATACTATAAAAGGTAAGGACAGATTCCTAATTGTGTTTGAAAAATTTGATAAGACTCCGGAGAAATACCCAAGGAAGGTTGGAATTCCAGAAAAAAGACCGATAAGATAATAAAAATCGACAAATTATCGAAGGCGGAGCTATTCAAAGCAAAGTTTGGAATATTGAACGCTCCGCCTTTTGTGGTATAATTTAGTTAATCAATTCATTCAGTGAATGAAAAAACGTGAAAAGATGCACTGAGAGTATGCACTGGAGGAAGGTGGAGTAATGAGAAAGCTAAAGATGGCGCTTATAGGATGCGGAAGGATAGGTTCTTCGAAACATGTCGAAGCGATAGTGAAAAATGCTGATATCATTGAGGCTGTTGCTTTTTGTGATATCGTACCCGAAAAAGCGCAAGCGTGCGCTGAGAAGGTTAAGAATGTTCTCGGATACGAACCAAGAATATACACCGATTATACAAAGATATTAGATAATGAAGAGATAGATTTTGTCGCGATAGCAACGGAGAGCGGTTATCACTACGAGATTTCGATGGAGTTCCTCAAAAAAGGAATAAACGTACTTGTAGAGAAACCTATGGCTTTGTCGACAAAGCACATCGATGAGATGATAGAAACTGCACAGAATAAGAATGTGAAGTTAGGAGTGTGTTTCCAGAATAGGTTTAACCCTCCGATACAAGAGTTGAGGAAAAAGGTCGAAAATGGGTCTTTTGGGAAGATAAACTATGGTATTGCAAATATACGCTGGAATAGAGATAAGAATTATTATGAACAGGCTAACTGGAGGGGGACTTGGCAACTTGATGGCGGTTCTCTGATGAATCAATGCACACACAACATCGACCTTCTACAATGGATGCTCGGTGGTGAAATTGAAGAGGTCTACGGTGTTATTCGCAACTTCCAGCACCCGTACATTGAAGCTGAAGACTTCGGCGGTGCTATCATAAAGTTCAAAAATGGCAGTGTTGGAATCATAGAAGGAACATCGACAATCTACCCGCGCAATCTTGAAGAGACGTTGTCTATCTTTGGCGAGTACGGTACCGTTGTTATAGGCGGGCTCGCTGTAAATAGAATACAAGTCTGGAAATTCCCAGATGAAAATTCTCATCCTTTTATGGAACTACCCGATCCAGACACAGTTTACGGTTCAGGACACGTTCCGCTTTACAGAGACTTCTACGAGTCTATTGTATACAATAGGGAACCGAAAATACCGGGAAGAGAAGGAAGAAAGGCAGTAGAGATAGTCCTCGCAATTTACAAATCGGCACTTGAGAATGCACCTGTTAAATTCCCGTTCGAGTTCGATACGAACATAATGAAAGGGTGGAATGGACATTATGTTGTGCGTGGTTAAAGAATTCACTTTCGATGCTGCACATAATTTAGTTGAGTATCACGGAAAATGTGAGAAATTGCATGGGCATACTTACAAACTTCAAATCATGGTGTGTGGTGAAAAAGACAGAGAGGGTATGGTAATTGATTTTGTCGAGCTTAAGGAAATTGTTAAGAGAGAAGTGCTGAACTATCTTGACCATGCGTACATAAATGAGATAATCCCTCAGCCAAGTGCCGAGAATATTGCTGAGTGGATATGGAAAAAGCTTGAACCACATCTGAGCAATGAAAGGTACAAACTCTCAGAAATAAGACTATGGGAAACGCCAACTTCTTTTGTAATTTATAGAAAATGAGCAAAAGCGGTACCCTGCTGGGTACCGCTTAATTTTAATTTTTTGCTCTAAAATTTCTTCGAAAGTTGTTGTGTCAATCATGCTAATTTTTCCTTTTCTTCTTTTGCATGTCTTGGTGTTTCCTCATACTGGACGTTTGCGAAGATTTCAAATCCTGTACCTGCTGGTATCAGCTGTCCTACGATGACGTTTTCTTTGAGACCTCTTAGCGTGTCTAACGCACCTTTGATTGCCGCATCGGTAAGGACCTGTTGTGTCTGCTGGAAACTTGCCGCACTCAGCCAGCCTTCGTATTCAAGCGATGCTTGTGTGATTCTGAGCAATTTCCTTCTGTATTTTGCTGTTTCTTTTGGAAGTATCTGGTATACTTCTTTCTCTTTGTCATGGTTTAGTACAACAACCTCTTTTACTCCGAAGTTGATGAGTTTTTCGAGCAGTTCTTCCGTCACCTCATCGCCTTCTTTGGCTATTTCTTCGACAATGCCTTCTTCGTTCTTTATTAATATGTGCCTTGCTATAGTTTTTCCAATGAGTCTCTTTCTGTTAAGCTCTATCTTTGCGTTGTTTTCCATGATTTCCTTGTTCACTTTGTTGATCAGAGCGATTGGCACAAGATCACCTGGCAAGAAGTCGGTGTCACCGGACTCGATGACTTCGACCTTGTTGAGCATCTGTTTGATTATAAGCTCAAAGTGTTTGTCGTGAATATCGACACCTTGTTGTACGTAAACCTTCTTGATTTCTTTAAGCAGATACGTTGCTGTGTCTTCAACACCAAGTTCTTCAAGTATCCTTCTCACCTTGAGTGAGCCGCTTGTAAGTGACTGACCAGGGAGAACTTTTTGCCCAACGGTTACGTTAATTCTCACTCTTGAAGGTACAACGTATTCATGTATGGATCCAAGTTCGTCTTGTACGTATATCTTCTTTGGTTCGTCTTGAGAGATGTCGACAACTGTACCTTTTACTTTGGAGAATATACCTTCTGGATCCTTTGTCTTCTTTCGAGCTTCGAATAGCTCTTCGACCCTTGGCAAACCTTGCGTGATGTCTGCTGTTGTTGCGATACCACCAGTGTGGAAAGTTCTCATTGTGAGCTGTGTACCTGGTTCACCGATTGATTGTGCAGCGATGATACCTACTGATTCGCCAACGTTCACAACTTTGTGGTTTGAAAGGTCCAATCCGTAACACTTAGCACAAATGCCATGCTCTGACTCACATGTAAGTGGTGACCTGACGTATATCTCCGGCCTAACAACTATGCTTTCGATGTTGTTTTCTGCGAGCAATTTTGCAAGGTTCGAATCGATTTGTTCCTCTTCAACAGCTAATTGTCTCTTTCTATCTTTATCCCATATGATTTCTTCTGCAACGACGTTTCCAACGATTGGATAGAGTCTTATCTTTACGGATTTTACATTCGCTTCTCTAAGTTTCTTTATTACTTCCCAGTCAATTTCTGTTTCGCTAACTAACGTTTCAGAACCCAGATCGACATCTTCTGCGAGCTCAGCATATACCTCAGGCAATTCTACCTTTGTCAAATCTAAGATTCTTTCTTCAGCAACTGGCACGCGCTTCTTGTAATTTGAAAGGAACTTAGCATCTTCATCATAGATAACAGTATCTTTGACATACACTTTTCCTGTTTCAGGATTAACGAGTACGTCACCCGTACCTGGATCATAAACAGGTTTTGCGAGTAATCTGCCGAATATGAAGTCTTCGATCTTTTCAACTACGAAGTTGTCAGAGCTCTTCATCTTGGAAGCTCTAACGCCTTCGTGAGTACCACAGTCAGGTTGTGAGACGACGACACTTTGAACAACATCCACGAGCCTTCTTGTAAGATATCCTGCAGAACTTGTCCTCAATGCCGTGTCTGCGGATCCCTTTCTTGCACCGTGCGTACTGATGAAGAACTCAAGAACTGACAATCCTTCGCGGAAGTTAGAGATAATTGGAATCTCGATCGTTCTTCCTGATGGGTCAGCCATAAGACCGCGCATACCTGAAAGCTGCTTAAGCTGGTCTTTGTTACCTCTTGCTCCAGAATCGACCATTATGTATACTGGGTTGAACGGATTCTCACCGAGGTATTTGTATGTTTCTTCCTGGACAAGATCCGTAGTCTTCGTCCAAATCTTGATCGTTTCCTTGTATCTTTCATCATCGCTAAGAAGACCTTCTTCGTAGAGCCTTTCTATTTCTTCTATCTTCTTCATAGCTTCGCCTATTATTTCGTCTTTCTTAGGCGAAATCAAGAAGTCTTTCAAACTTATAGTAAGACCGGATACTGTTGCGTAGTGGAAACCAAGAGTTTTTATGTCATCGAGCAAGTCCGCTGTTCTATCGATTCCGTGCGTTTTGAATGTTTTGTACACGACATCCTTGATTCCGTTCTTACCAATCGTCTTGTTGTAGTCTCTGAGTTCTTCTGGCAATATGGCGTTGAATATGACCCTTCCAAACGTTGTTTTTATTACTTTGCCATCGATGTTAATTAGTAAAGGTTCGTGTAGTTTTATATATCCAAATTCATAAGCTATTTCCGCTTCTTCGGAGCTTGCGAATTTCCATTTGATCTCTTCTGGTTGAATTTTGTCGTAGTCTTTTCCGACCATCGTTAAGTAGTAAACACCAGCTACGATATCCTTACCTGGCATCGATATCGGTTTTCCGTGCGCTGGAGAGATTATGTTGTACCTTGAAAGCATCAATAACCTTGCTTCCGCTTGTGCAGCAGGTGAAAGTGGTAGGTGGACTGCCATCTGGTCACCATCGAAGTCTGCGTTAAACGGTGGACATACAAGCGGATGCAGCTGTATAGCATTGCCTTCAATTAATTTCGGTTCGAAGGCTTGTATTGACATTCTATGAAGTGTTGGAGCACGGTTGAGAAGGACGACCTTACCTTGGATAACTTTTTCGAGCTTTTCCCAAGCCTTCGGGTCTTCTCTTTGGAGCTCTTTTCTGTATTTCTTGACTTTTGTCTGTGTTGCTTCAACGTTTTCTTCTTTTGAAAGTTCTGCGATCACAAATGGCTCAAAGAGCTCGAGTGCCATCTTCTTTGGCAAACCACACTCATGTATCTTGAGGTGCGGACCGACGACTATGACAGCACGTCCGGAGTAGTCGACACGCTTACCTAAGAGATTTCTTCTGAATCTACCTTTCTTACCTCTTATCAAGTCTGTGAGCGATTTTAAAGGTCTGCCATTTCTATCTGCGTAAGCCTTACCTATCTTTCCATTGAAGATCAAATTATCGACAGCTTCTTGAAGCATACGCTTTTCGTTTCTTACTATAACTTCAGGTGCGTTCATTTCATACAATCTACTGAGCCTGTTGTTTCTCATCAGTACTCTTCTGTAAAGGTCATTTAGGTCAGTCGTTGCAAACCTTCCACCGTCGATCTGAATCATCGGACGGATTTCCGGTGGAACGACTGGCAAGACTTCGAGGACCATCCATTCAGGTTTCGTTTCACTGTCGATAAGATCCTTCACTATCTTCAATTTCTTCAATAACTTCTTAGCCCTAACACTGCTCTTTGGTATGTTGTTGAGTTCGTTCTCTATCTCTGCCTTCATCACTTCGAGATCGAGCTGTTGGAGTAATTTCTTAATTGCGGCAGCACCTGTCTCTGCTTCTATCTTCCCAGGGTATATCATGCTGTATGCTTCGTAGTCCTGTTGAGTAATTATCTGCCCTTTCGTTAATCCTGTTTCTTGTGCAACGTCTGAGTCTATTTGTGTAATTACCATTATTGGTTTATCGTTTTCGATTTGCTCTTCAACAACGAACATTCCATGGTAGTGCTGGCTGAAAAGCTTGTACTCCTCTGCCGTTAATTTTTCATCTTCAAATAAGAATCTATCAGCCAGTACATCGCCAGCTCTTACTGTTTCACCGTCTTGTACGTAGACAAGAGCACCTTCAAAGACGGGATAGGTCTTTGTATGCTGAACGTTTTCTATGTACAGCTCACCAGTGGTTATAACTTCATACGAGCCATTTTCCAGTGGCCTCAAATTGAGTTGCTTACTGTATCTAATAGTACCGGAAACAGGTGCTATCAACCTTGGCAGTATCGTTTCCGTTGTCAATTGCTGCCCTTTCTTTACCTTATCTCCGTTTTTGACAAGAGCTCTTACGCCATAAGGTAAAGAGAACGTTATTGGTGTATTCTTACTCGTTGGCAAAGGATTAATCGTTACACTTTCTGAGAACTGATCCACTTCAACTGTTCCGTCGAATGGTGCAAATATTGCGTTAACGTGCTTTTCTGGAACTATCTCGTCACCTTGGTTTACAAAATCCCCGTCTTTTACTTTCAATTCCATACCAGTGTAAAGCCTGAGTTCAGTTCGCATAACGTTCTTGACTGTGATCCAAGTTAAATCCCTGTCTGTGTGCGTTCTTACGTGCTTGAGGTGGACTTCCCCGTCTATATCAGAGATAAGCGGTGTCCTTGGTTCTTTGACAATATATGCTGGCGAGACTTCAAAATCCCACTTTTTAGCATATATTTCGTATTCCGTTTGGTTCAGTATGGAACCTTTGACAAATAACGTATTTTTTGGATCGGTTACGATGACGACCCTTTCATTCACACGCCTGCTGCCAAAGTAGACTATGTTTTCAATATCTTTTACGGTCATATCCAAAAGTGTCGCTATGACACTTGGGGTGTTTTTAAGATACCAAACGTGTGTAACAGGTGCAGCAAGCTCTATATGACCGAATCTTCTCCTTCTTGCTTCTTTTGACTCGACCCTTACACCACACTTTTCACAAACCGTACCTTCGTACTTCTTTCCGCTGTACTTTCCACAAGCACATTCGTAGTCTTTTACAGGTCCGAATATCCTTTCACAGAACAAACCTTCTTTTTCTGGCTTAAAGGTACGGTAATTGATCGTCTCGGCTTTCTTAACTTCTCCGCTTGACCATATCCTGACAACATCGGGCGATGCTACGGAAACTTTCACTTTTGCGATTTTTCTCTTAAAAGAAGAACTCATTCATTTTCCCTCCTCTTAACGTCGGGTAAAAAAGTTAAACGGTTCGCTTTCCGATTAAGAAGTTACTATTTACAAGCGCCTTTTAAAAGACTCGTGTTTTGAACAATATATTATAGCTTTTCGACATCTATTTCATTTCCATGCTCATCGTAGACACGCACATCCAAAGCAAGACCTTTCAATTCTCTGACAAGAACTTTGAAGCTTTCTGGCAATCCTGGTTCTGGCAAGTTCTTGCCTTTCATGATTGCCTTGTAAACTTCTGTACGACCTCTGATATCATCACTTTTTACCGTGAGCATTTCATTCAGCGTGTAGGATGCTCCGTAAGCTTCAAGTGCCCAAACTTCCATTTCACCGAACCTTTGACCACCGAATTGAGCCTTACCACCGAGTGGTTGTTGGTGAATAAGTGAGTATGGACCTGTTGCGCGTGCGTGTATCTTGTCTCTTGCTATGTGTATGAGCTTCATAATGTACATATAGCCGACGAGCACAGGTGAATCGAATTCTTTACCCGTCCTTCCATCTCTCAAAATCACCTTACCCGTAGGATTTGCTGGATCATCACCATGGTGCAAGTTGAGCTGTTCCCTTACTTTGTACAGTTCAGGCAAAATTTGATCTTCTTTTGCACCGTCAAACACTGGCGTCGCGAAGTGCCTGTTCGTCAACTTGGCAAGCCAACCGAGAGATGTCTCAAGCACCTGACCGATGTTCATACGTGATGGAACGCCAAGTGGACTGAGCACTATTTGGACCGGAGTTCCGTCTGGTAAGAACGGCATGTCTTCTTTCGGTAATATCATCGATACAACACCTTTGTTACCGTGCCTACCTGCGAGCTTATCACCAACGTCAAGCGGTTTCCTAGTTGCCAGATAGACTCTAACAAGCGTATTCACACCAGGTCCTAAGTCTCCAACTTCTTCCTTATGGAACACGTGAACGCCAATGATTCTTCCTTCAACGCCGTGTGGGACTCTCAATGAAGAATCTTTAACGTCTTTACCTTTTTCACCGAAGACGGATCTCATTATCTTTTCTTCAGGACTTGCGTCGCTTTCACCTTTTGGTGTTACTTTACCAACAAGGATGTCTTGCGATGTAAAGTATTTCTGCTTACCAACGTAAGCACCTATCCTTATTATTCCGTTCTCATCGAGATTTCTGAGGTTTTCTTTTGAAACGTTGGGTATTTCTGAGGTTATTTCCTCTGGACCGACTCGCGTTTCGCGTGCCGTTGTTTCGTAAACTTCAACGTGTACAGATGTGAATGCATCGTCTTCAAGGAGCTCTTCGCTTACGAGTATAGCGTCTTCAAAGTTGTAGCCTTCCCATGGCAAGAACGCGACTAACACGTTCCTACCGAGTGCAAGTTCTCCGTTATCTGTCGCTGGGCCATCGGCTATCGGCGTGCCCTTCTTGACGAACTCTCCAGCGTCTACTATAGGTTTTTGGTTGATGCATGTGTCTTGGTTAGATCTCACGTACTTCAACAATGTGTACTCATCTATAACCGGGTTACCGTTTCTATCGTACATTGGGTTACCGTTTTCATCCGTTCTGTGGACAATTATTTTCCTTCCGTCGACTTTTTTAACTATTCCATCGTTTTTCGCCAGTACCACATGTCCTGAGTAGATAGCTGCAGGATATTCCATTCCAGTTCCTACGAGAGGTGCTTGCGGTTTTATGAGAGGAACAGCCTGCCTTTGCATGTTTGAACCCATAAGGGCACGGTTAGCGTCATCGTGTTCAAGGAACGGAATAAGAGCAGTTGTGACGCTGACGATTTGTTTTGGTGAAATATCGACGAATTCAACCTCGTCTCTATGCACGTAGACAATCTTTTCGAGGTACCTGACCGGCACTCTCTCTTGGAGAATGTTGCCTTCATCATTTCTTGCAATTGTTGATGATGCAATTTTGTAATTTTCTTCTTCGTCCGCTGCGAGATAGACAACTTCATTTGTAATCTTACCGTTCACAACGCGTCTGTACGGTGTTACCAAGAAACCAAACTTATCGGTTGTCGCATAAACAGAAAGCGATGTAATAAGACCTATATTTCCACCTTCTGGCGTTTCGATCGGACACATTCTTCCATAATGCGAGTGGTGAACGTCACGAACTTCGAACCTCGCCCTTTCTCTCTTCAAACCGCCAGGACCAACAGCCGTAAGCCTTCTTTTGTGTGTCAATTCAGCGATCGGGTTTACTTGGTCCATGAACTGAGACAGCGGATTCGTGGCAAAGAAACTGTTCAAAGAAGCGATTACATTTCTAAGGTTTATAAGACTTGGAATAGAAATCTTATCTAAGCTTGTGTAAGTTGCAAGCTTTTCTTGTATCTGGTGGACCGACTTAGAGAACGCTCTTTCAAATTCAGAGCCTATCAGTTCACCGACATCTTTAACTCTCTTATTTGCCAAATGGTCTTTCGTATCAAGAGTTTCTGGATGTTTCTCTACATCAAGAAGCATTCTTACAACGAGTACTATATCCATCGGTGTCAAGGCATTGGAGTTCTCGTTGTACTCTATATTCTCAACGCTCTTCGGGGATCTATTTTCAATTTCTACAAGGAACTTTCTGTAGCTATTTGTAAGTTTCTTGTTCATCTTATAACGTCCGACTTCTGTCAACTCAAAGCGCTCATCGTTGAAGTAAAGGTTGTTCCAGTAAGACTTGGCTGCATTGTATCTGAATACTTCGCCAGGGCGCAGTTCCTTGTATATTTCCATATACGCCCTCAGCTCGCTTATATTTTCCTCTAACGGCATTTTCAGGCGTTCTTTCAGTTTCGCATATGTCTTAAAAATGTACTTGTTAACAACTTTTATCTTATCTATTCCATGTTCACGCAACACATCTATAAGTGTAGGGGTAAGTATAGAACCTTTTTCCGCAAGGATGTCACCTGATTTGGAAACAACATTTTCCAAAATGATTATTCCTTCGGAATGTTTTAAAGTATAGTCATCTTCAACATCTATGTAGCTTGGGAACAACGAAAGAATATCCAAGTCATTTTGGTAACCTAAGGTCTTCAAAACCAAGAAAAGATTCAGTTTCTTTCTTCTATCTATTCGAGCGTATAGCGTTTCATCGTTGAGGTTGAGTAATATTTCGAGCCAAACACCTCTTACCGGCAAGAAGTGAGCTAAATATATTGGTTTCGAACCGATGTTCTTTGTAGGCTCTTCTACAAAGTACACGCCAGGACTCCTGACGAGCTGGCTCACCACAACTCTTTCAACACCATTTATAACAAATGTTTGGTTTTGGGTCATGATTGGATAATTACCGAGACTAACTTCCTCTTCACGCATTTCACCGGTTGAAAGATCTGTCACGCGGACTGTTGCATAGAATGGGGCAACATATGTTAAAAGTCTCTGTTTACATTCCTCAACAGAGTGAAGTGGTTCTCCCACACGAAATCCAACGAATTCGAGACTAAAACCTTTTTCGCGTCGACCTTCTGTCTTTGCTGATGTGATGGGACTGAACTTCTTGAGAATGCGCAAAATGCCCTTGTCTAAGAGCTCCTTGAAGGATTTGTGCTGGATTTCCACGAGGTCGGGGACTTCAATAATCTCATCTACCCTGCCGAAGGAATACCTTGTTCTCTTACCAACTTGATAGGTTTTCAACACGATCACCTCTTCCTTAGTGTCGATACGTAAGTGGTTGGCAATTACATTTTGAGGGGGAAAAGAATTGCTCAAAAAATAAAAAGCCGTCAGAAAAAATGCCTTACTTATGAACGGCAAATTTCAAGGATTGTGTTTTTAAGCGATATCTGAACTACTTGTGGCAGAAATCACAGATTATGAGGTCAATAATATGCCAATTATATATTAAAACACAAAAACCCCGCACTGTACAGTCTTGTGCGGGGTTTGATACATAATATTCTTTGTTTAGAAAAATCTGTTACTTTATTTCAACTTCTCCGCCGACTTCTGTAATCTTCTTCTTGATGTCTTCTGCTTCTTCCTTCTTTACACCCTGTTTAATGAATGCATCTGCTGCGCCTGCTTTTTCAACAAGGTCTTTTGCTTCCTTAAGGCCAAGTCCTGTGATTTCTCTTACAACTTTGATGACTTCGACTTTCTTTGCACCGAAGCTCTTGAGGAGAACGTCAAATGTATCCTTTTCTTCTACTGCCGCTGCTGGTGCTGCCGCTGCTGCCACTGGCATTGCTGCCATTACTGGAGCTGCTGCGCTTACGCCAAATCTTTCTTCGAGCATCTTAACGAGTTCCGCAAGTTCTGCAACCGTCAAAGACTCAATAGCTTTTACGAGTTCTTCCAATGTCATAATATACACCTCCTATAAGTTTTGAACCTTCCTTAAGGTTTGATTTTTCTTACCACTTACTGATTTTCTTTCTTTTCCTTAATTGCGTTAAGAGCGTAAAGCACACTTCTAAGCACACCTGCGAGAGAATTGACAAGCCCTCTGATTGGACCTTGGATACCACCAACGACCATTGCGAGGAGCTGCTCTCTTGAAGGAAGCTTTGAAAGGTCTTCAAGCTGTTCGCCCGCGAAGAACTTCTTCTCGAGATACAATCCCTTGCAGACAGGTGTACCCTTGTTCTCTTTTACGAAGTTGTAGAAAACTTTTATAGCTTCAACGGGGTCACCGGCTTTGACGTAGAGTACAGCTGTTGGTCCGAAGAATACTTTTTCGTGTTCAACATCGTACTCTGCATCCTTAAGAGCCATTCTCAAAAGTGTGTTCTTTACAACTGTGAGCCTCGCGTCGTTTCCGAACCTCTCTCTTAAAGCTCTTCTAAGTTTGGTCATCTGTGCAACGCTCAGTCCTGTGAAATCGGTAAAAAGAACCAAGGAAGCACCTTTAAACTCTTCTGTCAATTCACTAACTAACTGCTCCTTTTCAGGTCTTCTAAGCACATCTTCACCTCCCATAGAAATAAAAAATGCCTCTTTTCGAGGCATACAGAAGGATACAAAAACTGCCACACTATATGAAGTGCTGAGCAGTTCCAACCTTCTGTGCCTCCTGCAGGCGTCCTTAGTGGACTTTATTTTACCTGCAATCTACGGCAATATACATTGGATATTTTATCAAATAAGGAATTTTCATGGTGAAAATTGTGTAACTATTTTGTAAATCGTAGATATTGATGAACAAGAAGTCATTATTAATCTATTGGTGGGGTGGGTGTTAACCACAGGTCGATAACCGTTGCTTCGTTCGTGGTTGATAATGTATAGTTGGAAACATATAGGCCACGCGAATGAATTCGAACTGCTATGTCCGTTGTTGTGCTTGACTTCAAAAATTCATTTACATGTTTAAGTGTCCAGCCTTTCATATCCGGAAGAGAGGAAAAATCGCTGATGTTTTTCTTCTCATATTTATCCTGAAATTCTTTGATTTTCAGTACCACATCTTTGAAAAACGGTGCAGCGACTATACTGCTTAGCTTTTCGCTCTGCGGTGAATCAACCCATACCATTACAGTATAGGGTATATCTAAATACACTTGCCCGACAAAGATCGCTGTAACGTCTTTCTTCTGATTCTTCTGAGCTGTTCCCGTCTTTCCCAATATCTTGACTCCCTCAATTCTCGCATTGATACCTGTACCTTTCTCTACGACATCAAAAAGCATATTTTTAACTATGTCAGTGGTGTTTTTCGAAAGGAGTCTTTTCTTGTTTGGGACCTTCTCATCGTCTAACGTTGGCTGGACATATTCGCCATCGTTTACGATCGTATTAAAAGCTGCGAGCAGCTGAATTGGTGTAACACCTATGGATTGACCTATACCAATAAATGCCCAGTCAGCTCTGTACCACTTGTCGGGTGGATTCAGTTTGCCAGGTATCTCTCCTGAAAGCTCTATTCCTGTTTCTTTTCCAAAGCCGAATGATGAGAGGATTTCGTACAGTTTTTCGGTACCAAACGTATCGACTATCTTCTTAACCGTTAAAACGGAGGCAACATTACAAGAATGGACTAAACCATCGTAGAGGTTAATGTCCTTATGCACTTCGAGGTCTTTTATTTTCAGATCAAGACCTTCAATTGGCTGGACGTAACCCGGACAGTAGAACTGACTATCACTACTGACCAATCCGAGCTCTATAGCTGATGCGAAGAGGATAGGTTTTATCGTAGAACCCGGTTCTATATAACCCATGTAGTATGTGGGCCAACTTTGAGTGGTGAGTGCTACGCGGAGTTTACCTGTCTTACTTTCCATTATGAGTATTCCAACTTCTGTTGCTTTCTTCTTTTCCTTGTAATCACTGGCGAGCTTGTACAGTTCGCGTTGGAGACCACTATCTATTGTAATCCGCACATTCTTTCCATTTTGAGGATCGATGGACAAAGTGTTTATTCTTCTACCCAAGAAACCTGAGTAATTCATCTGGACTATACCGTTTCTTACAGGTCTCAATATCTTGTCAAAGTACGCTTCAACTCCAGATATTCCATATCTTTGATCTGTCTTTCCGATAATCATTGAAAGCCCAAAATCTGAAATACTGTTCCGCCTTTCTTCCGGCTCTATCGAGACGAATTTTAAATATATGGTTGGAATCTTTTTGATAGCCTCTTCCCTTTTTTGGACACTTCCAAGGCGCAAGATCTTTCTGCTGTCGAGTTCGGAAATCTTTTCAGCAATTCCAAAATTCATGAGCATCTTTACAAAATCCGGATCCTTTTTGAAACCATTACCGGCAAAACTTCTTAGATAATCTAAATCAAGGTATGCGGTGTACACTATCTCACTAGTGGCTAACAATCGGCCACGTGAGTCATAAATGCTCCCGCGTAGAGCAGGCGTAACGCTCTTAACGGCATACTGATTAGTCGAGATATTAATATATACCTTTAGATTTAAGAACGATATAAATGCTGTTAGTAAGACTAATACGAGTTTGTAGCGAAGTCTGCTCAATTTACCACATCACGTCCTAAGATTAATTTCGAGATCTGTACATCAAGTGCCTCTGTCTGTTCTTCTAAAACGCCTAAGTTCTTCCTGTACATCTCAACCTGCCTCGAAAGTTCGGCTGTCTTGACGTTTAGAGCATAAGTTACGACAATAAGTGAAAGTAGTAAAACCCATGGTAAAACAAGTTTGAAAGTTACGAGAACCCTTCGCTCCTCACGCAAACCTTCCAGAGCTTCTTCTCTCCGCTTGCTCCTGACAAGTGTCATACTACATATCCCCCTTCGCTCCGCTGATATGTTCCTTAATTAAGTACCCAAAATCTCTGCCGAAAAACAAAGATGGCAGAAACACCCTCTCCGCTGAAAGTTCTTTTTTAATCTTAAACACTCAATAAACAAAAGAAAACAAAAAGCTTTCTAAGAAATAATCCTCTATACCCTCTCCGCTATTCTGAGTTTTGCACTCCTGGATCTTGGATTAACTGATATTTCTTCCAAGCTTGGTGCAATGAAATCTCCCAATGGTTTTAGTCTCGGATCATCCTTAAACGCATGCTTAACAAGCCTATCTTCAAGTGAATGGAACGATATTATTGCAAGCTTTCCTCCGTGTGACAAAAAGTCTGGAGCAAAAGACAAAAACTTCGTTATATTTTCCAGTTCTTTATTCACTTCTATTCGAATTGCTTGGAATGTTTTTGTTGCAAAATGCCTTTTTCTACCATGAATTTCCTTGTATGGCAAAGCGCGTCTTATCGCTTCAACAAGTTCTCGAGTGGTATGTATAGGCCTACTCTGCACAATGGAGCGTGCGATCCTGCGCGCAAAATTCTCTTCGCCATATGAATATATAATATCGGCTAATTTTTCTTCCGGGTAGGTATTAACAACATCATAGGCGGTCAAGTCATTTTCGAGGTTCATCCTCATATCGAGAGGTTCGTCTTGGTTAAACGAAAAACCTCTACCTTCTGCTTTAAGCTGGTAGGTAGACACCCCTAAATCAACAAGAAGTCCATCAACTTTATGGACTTGCAATAGGTTCAGCAAGACGGGCAATTCAACGTAGGAGAATTTAAAGAGCTGGACATTCGGGTGGGCTTCCAGATTTCGCTCCGCTATCTGCAACACTTCGCTATCAACGTCTAAACCAATAACTTTACCACCACTTGCTGCTATCCGCTCCGCTATCGCTTGGGTGTGTCCCCCTTCTCCTACCGTACAATCTACGTACACCCCGTCCGGCTTCCACACTAAGTTGTCAACAACTTCGTTCAACAAAACCGGGATGTGACGCTCACTATACAGCCTATTCATATCTTCTGTACTCAACTCCGCTCCGCTAATTAGAAAAAACCTATCTACATTGTAGAACAAATCGTGTGCAAATTGCAATTTTCATATATTTGAGTATACGTTCGAAAATATAGTATTTATGCTATTTTCAGACATTTATGAGATATATACTGAAGTATAGTATAATTTAACATAATGTTTACATTTGAGATTAACGGTATTTTGATGAACAAAACAAAAAAGCAGGGAGGTGCTAACCTGCCCTGCTTTTAGTTGTAAAATGTCTACTTAAGCATACTATTTTGTTATTCTTGTTCCTGTAAGACCTTTCAAAGCCTTATCGAGAACAGCCATATCGGTAATAAGACATTCTCTACCTGTAGAGGTCACAAAATCGATAGCTGCTTCAACCTTTGGACCCATGCTTCCAGATGGGAACTGTCCTTCATCAAGATATTTCTTTGCTTCTTCAACTGTCAGATGGTCGAGTTCTCTTTGATCTGGCTTTTTGAAGTTTACGCATACCTTTTCAACGCCTGTAAGTATTATCAATATATCCGCTTCGATCTCTTTTGCCAAAAGTGCACTTGCTCTGTCTTTGTCTATAACCGCTTCGACACCCTTAAGCGCGCCATTTTCTTGAATGACTGGTATACCTCCGCCACCAGCTGCGATGACGATAACATCTTTTTCGACCAACGTTTTTATGACATCTTTCTCTACTATATCAAGAGGAATTGGAGATGGAACAACTCTTCTCCAACCACGACCAGCGTCCTCTTTCATTATCCATCCTTTCTCTTGATGGAGTTTCTCCGCCTCTTCTTTTGAATAGAACGGTCCCACCGGCTTACTTGGTTTTTGGAAACCTGGGTCGTTCTTGTCAACAACGATTTGCGTTACTACTGCAGCAATCTGCCTTTCGATATTCTTTTTCCTAAGCTCGTTGCCCAATGTCAGTGCTATCATGTAACCAAGACTTCCTTGTGTTTGCGCATCATTAACGTCAAGTGGGAATGGTGGTATAACATGTTTTGCGAGGTCTTGTTGTACGAGTATATTGCCAACTTGAGGACCGTTGCCATGAGTTATTACGATATCGTATTCATCTAACATCGACACCAAGAAGTGCGCCGTTTCTGAAAGATTCTTCATCATGTTTTCCGCCGTAGCTTCTTCACCAGGTCTGTTTACCGCGTTACCACCTATTGCAACAACTGCCAACTTTTTCATCGAAACACCTCCGTGTACTCTGTGGTTATCAATCAGATTATTATATCAGTTCACGAAAGAGCGATAGCAAGAGCTATGGAAGCAAACTTTGAATCGCTTGTATCAGCTCTTGATATGACGATTACAGGTGCTTTGGCTCCAGCTATTATACCTGCAATTCTGCCGTTTGCAAAATATACAGCGGATTTTCCGAGGAAGTTTCCGCTGTGTATATCAGGAACAACCAATATATCAGCATGTCCCGCAACATCACCCTTAACACCTTTTACTTCCGCAGCGTAGACACTCAAAGCGTTGTCGATTCCGAGAGGCCCATCTATCTTACAATTCTTAATCTGGCCCCTTTCATTCATCTTCGCAATTACAGATGCTTCGAGTGTCTCAGGCATATCTGGGTTTACAGTCTCAACAGCAGCGATGAGCCCGACTTTCGGCATCTCGTATCCAAGTTTTTTTGCCACTGAAACTGCATTTTCAATGATTTGAACTTTCTGCTCCAAAGTTGGTTTAATAACCATTCCGCCATCGGTTATGAAGATCAACCTATTCACACCAGGCACTTCAACGACTGCAACGTGTGAGAGCAACCTATCAGTTCTCAAGCCACATTCTTTGTCAAGAACAGCTTTCAAAAGCGTTGAAGTCTTTACGAGCCCTTTCATTACTATGTGCGCTCTTCCTTCGACAACAGCTTTCACAGCTTCTTTTGAAGATTCCTCGTCTGTTCTGCAGTCTATTATTGGAAAATCGGCGCCGACTTCTGCCAGGTTCTTCTCTATAATCTCCTTCTTACCAAACAACAGTGCGGAAACGCCGAGCTCACTAGCTTCATGTACAGCTTTTATAGCTTCTTTGTCTTCAGCACCAGCGATCGCAATTACCTTATTCTTGCCCTTTGCCATCTCAATGATGTCGTTTAGGCTCCTAAGCATTCAACAACACCTCCAAGTTGTATAGTCTTAGCAAATAATTTCGTTAAATGAGTATTCGAGCAGCAGCACATATGTACGTCATTGCGAGAAGCGCTTCAAAGATTACCTTGTAGTCATCATTCATAATTCTTACTCTTCTGCCATCTAACCTTTCCACAAGTGGCATTGATGAAACTAAATCTGCTCTCAGCGTGTCAGAAAACTCTACAAGCATTTCTACTGGCGATTTGAATGTGAAAATCTCAAAGTTGCTTCGTTCTTTCTTTGAAAGTACCTTTGCTGTTTCTTCTATTTCTTGAAGAAGATTCTTCATAGGCTTCATAATAGCGCTGTGTCGTCCAATAGATGTCTTGGTTTGAATATAAATCGTCTTATTCAGCAATGGTTTGGTTTGCTCAACAACTTTGTCATCCCCAACAATACATCCAACAGGCACACCATAAAGCCCAGCGTATGCTGCATTTATTAAAGCTTCGTTCATCGCTATTCCGTTGATCCATATGTTGTGTATGGAAGAACTTGAATAAGTGTGATCCATATTTGCATTCAACGTTCCAATTCCGGCGTGATAGCCGAAGAAAACGGCAAAATCAAAAGAACTATCAATTCCGTACATCATATAGTAAGGTCTAATACCACCACTTACAAGATTTACATTTGGAAACTCATCTGTTATTTCCCAAGGGATGTTGTCACCACTGGCATGAGAATCTACAAGCGTTATCTCACAGTCACCAAGCCCACTTAAAAATGCGCGTAATTGAGTTAGCATTTCTTTTCTCTTGTAATCAGGGCTCCTCTTATCGACATCGCTCCAGCTTGTTATACCAGCAAGTCCTTCGAAATCGAAAGAGATATAAATCCTTTTCATACACCCCACCCCTTAGATAATTATAGCGTATTCGATTTACGATATAAAGTCAGGCAAAGCAGAGCATACAATTGCATACTTGAGCATAATCAAG